>CANMGU010000002.1:0-7500 GCA_947497455.1 uncultured Sphingomonadaceae bacterium
GAGTTTAATAGCCGAAACTGGGTCGTTAGCAGAACGACTGCTAATGTTTTTCAAACGTCCGCTTTTGCGCCCAAAGCAGACACTAGCCTTGTGGCGGCTATATCCCGAAAGCGGACACTAGCTTAGGTTGTTTGTTAACGACAGCTATTGGGCCGAATGCGGACTGGCAGTTTTTGAGGGCGGATCGGCAAATAACTGCCATTCAGTTGTCGCCCTCAATAGCGCTCTCACGCAGACATAGATGGCACCGACTATAGTTGCCTTATTCTCAATGCCTCCGACTGTCGTATTCACATCAGCACTAGGCGGCGATGACTTGGTCGTCTTCGAACCCAAGAACCCGCGGGATCGCCACGGCATCACCATCGAAATTACGGCCAATCTCGACGGTAATCAGACTATCGCCGGCAAAAGCTGGGCTAAGCTCTAGCGCTAGATAGTCAAACAACGCGCGTTCGTGGACCGCGATCACAATTTGTCGACCCATGCCTTTAGACAATGTGCGAAGAAGTGCCGCAAACTGCGCGATATGGACGTCGTCCATAGATTGGACAGGGTCATCTAGCACGAGCCAAGGCATGCGAACCGGTACTGAGAGATGAAGAGCCAGAAACAGCGTTAGGGCTGCAGTATTGAGGTTGCCCTGACTCAGCATCGCACCGGGTGAGCCTGAAGCCTGACCATTACGATGTAGTGTTTCCAGGACTGCTTCGACCTTGCCGCCTTGGCTTGGCGGTAGACGAAACGCCGGCACGAACTGTTCCGACGGTGCAAGGCGCACAAAAAGATCCCGCCAAACTTTGTTTAGGGACGTCGAGAAGACCTTTGTCACTATTCCCGAACGGACGCCGTCTGCTGCCGCAGAGAGTTTCTTGGCCTGCGTGCGCGTGGTTTCGATTTTTGCGAGCGCTTTATCGGCATCTTGAAAGCGCTTGCCGCTCGCTTTACGCTGTTTTCGCAACTGCGCGATCTGGTCGAGGTCGCGAATACGTAGGTCGATCGCGGAGAGCGTTTCAATGCGCAGAGTGGCCGTTCTTTCGGCGGCTGCGATACTTTCTTCTAAGCGGCCAATCCCTGTTGCCAGTGCCGTCTCGAGATCGGGGAAGTTGGCGGCTTCTCGACCCAGCGTAGCCTGTATGGCTGCTTCGATTTCTGGCACCATCGAAACGGATAACTGATCGCGTCGGCGTGCAAGGACAAGCGTGTTGCGCGCAGCGACGGACGCCGCCAGGAGTTGAGTGCCTTCGGCAGCAGTTTTTTCACATTCGCGCAATGTTCTCACGAGATCGCTCATACTCGTCTGTCGCATGCTAAGATCAGCGAATTCTTCGGATGAAAGCTGGCCGTTGCCAGCAGTGAGCAATTCGCTCTTTGCATCGGCAAGCCGCCGACTTTCCTCCGCTCGTTCGGCGGTAAGTGCCTGAAGACGGCCGGCTTCGCCAGTCAGCGACGCGATCTTTGCCGCGACATGGGCAGAAAGCGGGACGACACCTTTTTCGCTGAAGTCACGATCGCAGACTGGGCAGGCTTCACCGTCGATATGCGGGACGACCCCGGCGAGTGCATTCGCCAAGGATTTCGCGTCCTTGGCAGCGCCAGCGAGGTCCTTGTTTAATTCGTCGATTTTTGTCGTCGCCCGCTCAACGATCGCCTGCAATGTAGTAACGCGCTCGGCTGCGGAAGTGTGGGTCTTGAGCAGTGTGTTCGTGCGAGCCTGTTCGCCTTCGGCGCGGCGGAGGGCTTCCTCACGGCTTTTTTCGGGACCATCATCGAGCGACGGAATGTCAGAAAATTCAGTTTGCGCCTGCCCGATGGCGCGGTCCAGCGACGCACCGATCCCGCTCCGCCAATCGGCGAAGGCTTGGGTTGCGAGCTGGTCATTCCGCTGTTTGCCTGCTTGGTCGCGACTCGCATCTTCGGAAGGTACTGCGCGCCATCGCTCGTTAAGGCCACGTAACTCGGAGCGCGCGCTGGTCAGTTCGGCGAGCTTGCGATCCTGGTCATATGTCTCACTAAAATCCTTTCTAAGGGCCGCAAGGTCAGTTGATTCTGTCACGAGGTGAGGCGGTGCCTCGCCCGCTAAACCAGCAAGTTTCGCATTGAGGTCAGTCAGACGCTGTTCAGCTGTCGCGCTCGCCTCTTCAATCAATCGATCACTCTTTGCGATATCCTGCTTCAACGATGATTGAAGAGCCTCGAGCCGCCGATGATCGGGTGCGATCCTCCGTATACGAGCGACATGGAAAGCTGGTTCGAGACCATCGACAAGTGCATCGAGCGGGTCCAACCCCAGCAATTCCTTGACGAACAAAGTCAGCGGTGACGTGCTACCCACCTTCTGATCGTCATATATTTCCAAGAGTCGGCCAAGCGTAGCTTGGGGAAGATAGCAGCGTTCCGCGAAGAAGCGTGCGTTCGCAGGTTCCAGAAGTGCCGTTGGGGTGAACCGGTTGTCGCTGAATTCAAGCGCGCCATCAATCCGACCATCCTCCGCGACTGGTTGGGTGGTCGTGAGCGCGATCGAGCCGCCGCCGGTGTCGAGAGTAGTAAGATAGCGGCGATAACCATCACCGTCCGCCGCCAGATGCGCTATCTTTCCAGCAAGTCCCAATTCGAGTGCTGAAAGCACGCTGGTTTTTCCCATACCGTTCGTGCCGTGAATGAGCACCACCTGCGCGTCGAGCGGAATGACGACTTTTCCACGTAGGCTGCGAAAGTTTTCTATGACGATGGATTTTAGGCGTGGCCCGGTCATATTGCCTGTCCATCGTCGTCAATCACTGCCTTGGCAATTGTGGCAATCTCTTCCGCCAGCACCGTTTCGATGGCGCCCTTGCCGCGCGGCGCGGCCTCGACCAGTCCCTCCATCAACGCGCCTTTGGCACCTGCCGGAACGGCCGCACGTAAGTCAGCTTCCCAGTCGAGCATCGTATCGACGGCCGGCGGTTGTGTAAGCGGAAGAAGCACTGCCAGCCAATCACGAACAGCCGCATTGGCGTCCGGTCCGTGCGGTGAACCGACGGGAAGAACGCGGCAGACTTTGCTGATCGTTTGGACTGTATTGGCGCGAGCCTGCCCGGCTGTCAGCACCGCAGTGACCGGTCGCTTAGATCCTTGCACATCAAGAGCGCGAGTAAACGCTAACAGCTTGCGAATGACGGCCTCATCTGCGGTGTCGCCCTTGACCTCTATCACGATCACAATATCGTTGGCCCGATCGGCGGCGATTAGTGCATGAGTAAAATCGAATGCCTGGGTTCCGATCTTGAAAGGGCGCGGCAGCGAACGATATCCGCCCTCGCCGGTCAATATCTCGACGACGCGATCACTGGTGCTCATAGCCCGACCTCGCCACGGAAACTTTCGCGCAGTTCGTCCAGACTTGCCGTATTGCCGAGCATGGGGCCAAAGGCGACATAGCGCGGCCCAGGCGATGAAGCTCCCCGCCGCGAAGCACTTGGGCTGCGTTGCTGGCGTGAGGTCACTTCGCCTGAGCATATGACTACCGTATCGGCGTCTGTTTCGTCGAATGCTCCACAGCTGAGGAGGCTGTTAATCGTTACATCGTTCGCAGCCAGGAACACACGCGCACTTGCAACATCGGTGGAGATACGCAGCGCTCCCGATCGCGAGTCAGCCGGATCGTCAACGGAGGTCGTCCAAGCGCTTCCCTCCTCAAGGCCGATCAAACCAAGCGCGACCGCAGCTTCGCGCTGCCCTGAGCTTTGCAGGGCGAGCTTTCCTTTCATCAGATGCGCGGGTTGGTCGGAGAGTGAGAAATAAGGCTGGATACCGACCGCGCTGGAGCCGTTCTGGAGCTGGTGACGAGCGCGGGCTACGCTCGATGCGATTTTTCGCGTAAATCCGATCCTGTCGGTGTCACCAGCTTCAGCGGCGCGGTCGCGCAGCGCCCTAAGCCCCGCGCCGACCGCGTCATGTGCAGCATCATCGAGATTTGGCGCATGGGCGTCGCTTGCAAGCACGCTCAGCTTGGCTGTGAGTACTTCAAGCAGAAGCGCGAGAAGAAGCGGCTTGGCGTAGGCTCGCAGGCGCGCCGCTGTGCAAATGGTTTCGCGGTTCGCCTCATATACCTCCTGCCCATAGACGACGATTAGCAAATCGCGTTGATCTTCCCCAATCTTGTCGGCTGCAAATACAATTGGTGTCTGCTCGTCGGTCCATTGCCAACCGTTTTGCTGATTTACCGTCGCGAAGAGATGTTTGATATTCTCATCCTGCGCAGACATACCGATCATGAGAGTGCGTTTGGCCTGAACAAGAGCGCCGAGTTGATTGCGCGCGATTGTAAAACGATTATCTGTGTTCCAGCCGGTTATCTGTGATGACCGCGCGATGAGCAGCGGTCGATATTTGTTTTCTTCAGCGATCGCACGAAGCGCGCAACCGTGAAATTTGTATAGGCGCGCAGCTGCGGCAGGATTGCGCAAGTCCGCTCCGGTAACTGTGATGCGATAAAAAGTCTCGTCGTGGCCAAGTTCGCGCATGGCTGCCTCGATCAGGCCATCCCAATTGGCTGTCGCCAGTTCGGTCGCGGCGCCTTCGAGCGCGAGCATGCCGATTGCAAGATGCTCCGCATCGGGTTCTTGTGCGGAAAAGGTGTTAGGAAAGTCCAATCCATCCCAAAGGAGGAAGTCCAGCGGTTCGCCATCGATTTCGACTGATAGGACTGATGAGTATTGTTTCCACAAGCGGCTCAAAAGGATTTTTATACAGTCCCAATCGGTCGTGGGCACAGTATAGTCGATCTGCGCGCGCTCCGCTTCTTGGAGCGCGGCTTTGTCGATAATTGAGTCGAGCGCCTGACGAAAGCGACAATGGGCTTGGTCGGTCGCTTGCGTTCGCAGATACTCTAGCAGTTTTGCAAGAACACCGTCGAGACCGATGACCCGCTCGCGCGAAATTGCCGAACCGAGCCACAATGCGTATGAACCCTCGACAACACCATGGGCGACACCCGCATAGTCGCCATCCAAAAGATCAAGTGTTTCCTTAATTGTAATAGAAGAAGCGTTTGGCAAGTGTGGAACTCCTCCAAGCATTGTCACAATGCTATCCGTATCGTAATACTTTGGCTACTTCTACTTTTAGTGTTGGTCCGAATATGCCATTTTTTCGATGGAATTTCCAGAATATCCGACTATCCACCCTGCTTAGATAAGCTCTGGCAAAGTCCGTTTTGGATTGCATGCTACAATTCTTGTATGACCGACATTGGGGCGCTTATCCGACCGACAACTTCTGCATTTCTAGTGTCCACTTTTGCGCCCATGGCGGACACTAGCGTTGGGTCCTCCACACTCCTATGATAAACATTTCAAAACCTGAAGGTTTCACATTACCTGACGCACCGGTTTAGGTTTAGCCGAATTTAAGCATCTAGAGCGTATATCCCTGCTTCCAATTAAAAATCAGCAAATCCTTGAGATCACACACCAATACGCACGTGCACTCACTACATTGCTTACTGTGTGCTTACTGCATGGCACAAAAAAAGCCCCACTGGTAACAGTGAGGCTTGTAATGCTTTGATATCATTAGTCTTTTTGGTTGCGGGAGTAGGATTTGAACCTACGACCTTCAGGTTATGAGCCTGACGAGCTACCGGACTGCTCCATCCCGCGCCACCAATGGAAGTCATGTTGCAACGACTGCCAAAACTAAAAAAGCGGCCGGCCCAATCAATGGACAGGCCGCTTTTTGAAAAAGTGAATGGGTTAATTCCTCGTGACTACATCTTCATGCGCCTGCTGCAATGCCTGGCGACGACCTACTCTTCCATGCCTTAAGACAAAGTACCATCGGCGCAATCTGGTTTCACGGCCGAGTTCGAGATGGGATCGGGTGGGGCACAGATGCTATGGCCACCAAGCAATGAAGCAAGCGCATAAGCTGTAATCACGGGTCTTTTAATCGATAGTTGGTTGGTAAGATATGCACGTATAAATCCATGCACATATTACCGTGGGCTGAGCTTATAATGTCCAGCATCAACGACATTGTTTTCCAACATTGTTGTTGATGGCGGGATTCTACAAGCGCGAATTGAGTAATTAGGACTGGTTAGCTTCATGCATTACTGCACTTCCACACCCAGCCTATCAACGTGGTGGTCTTCCACGACTCTATGATAACTTATCTCGAGGGAGGCTTCCCGCTTAGATGCTTTCAGCGGTTATCCCGTCCATACATAGCTACCCAGCAGCACGCCTGGCGGCATGACTGGTACACCAGAGGTATGTTCAACCCGGTCCTCTCGTACTAGGGTCAACTCCTCTCAATTATCGACGCCCACGGCAGATAGGGACCAAACTGTCTCGCGACGTTCTGAACCCAGCTCACGTACCACTTTAATTGGCGAACAGCCAAACCCTTGGGACCTGCTCCAGCCCCAGGATGTGATGAGCCGACATCGAGGTGCCAAACGATTCCGTCGATATGAGCTCTTGGGAATCATCAGCCTGTTATCCCCGGCGTACCTTTTATCCGTTGAGCGATGGCCCTTCCACGAGGGACCACCGGATCACTATGACCGACTTTCGTCTCTGCTCGACTTGTCAGTCTCGCAGTCAGGCGGGCTTATGCCATTGCACTCTAACAGACGGTTTCCAACCGTCCTGAGCCCACCATCGCGCGCCTCCGTTACTCTTTAGGAGGCGACCGCCCCAGTCAAACTACCCGCCACAGAGGGTCCCTGATCCGGATAACGGATCTAGGTTAGACACCAGAAAACAATAGGGTGGTATTTCACATTATGGCTCCACTCGGACTGGCGCCCAAGTTTCAAAGCCTCCCACCTATTCTACACAATTCTTTCCTAATGCCACTCTGAAGCTGCAGTAAAGGTGCACGGGGTCTTTCCGTCTAACCGCGGGTACTCCGCATCTTCACGGAGAATTCAATTTCGCTGAGCATATTCTGGAGACAGTGGGGAAGTCGTTACGCCATTCGTGCAGGTCGGAACTTACCCGACAAGGAATTTCGCTACCTTAGGACCGTTATAGTTACGGCCGCCGTTTACTCGGGCTTCAATTCAGAGCTTGCACTCCTCCTCTTAACCTTCGAGCACCGGGCAGGCGTCAGACCCTATACGTCGTCTTGAAGCCGACTTAGCAGAGCCCTGTGTTTTTGCTAAACAGTCGCTACCCCCCAGCTTGTGCCCCCTGCAAAAAGTTGCCTTCATGCAGGGCCTCCTTCTCCCGAAGTTACGGAGGTAATTTGCCGAGTTCCTTCAGAATACTTCTCTCAAGCGCCTTGGTATACTCTACCTGACCACCTGTGTCGGTTTCGGGTACGGTCTATATGGTGGAGCTATTTCCTGGATCCACTTCGAAGCCTGATCAATCCAATAAGATCAGACAACACACGTGAACCGTCACATTCCACCAGGTCACGGAATATTAACCGTGTTCCCATCGACTACCCCCTTCGGGCTCGTCTTAGGGGCCGACTCACCCTGCTCAGATTAGCTTTAAGCAGGAA
>CANMGU010000002.1:12500-1772047 GCA_947497455.1 uncultured Sphingomonadaceae bacterium
GTGCGCCTCATCATGCTGATCTCTTGTCCGCTTTATTTGGGAATGTCGGTTACCGCGGCGCCGTTGGTTGGCACCTTATTTGGTCCCAAATGGCTGGAGATGACTCCCTTTGTCAGCATATTGGCCTTGGCGATGCCGGTGATGACGCTGCAGATATTATTCGCACCGGCCAATAACGCGGTCGGCAAGCCACAGATTACCGCCAGAGCCTCTTTTGTTGGTGCCATTCTGATGCCGATCACCTTTTTGATCGGCTTGCAATGGGGGGCTTTGGGTCTTGCATGGGGCTGGGTGATCGCTTTCCCGCTCCTCACGGCGTTTACTTTCATGCAGTCTTATCGCCACATCGGAATTACCGGTCGCCAATTGGCAGGTGCCATTTGGCCCGGTCTTTCGACGTCCATCGCAATGGCAGCGATTGTCTATTTCGCCGATCAGTTCTTGCCCGAGATGATCGTCTACGGACGCCTGGCGATATTGGTGGCCATTGGCGGACTGGCCTATGTTGGTTTGTTGTGGTTGCTGGCCAAACCGACTTTGCTCGAAGTCATCCGGCTTATTATCCGAAGAAAGCCTCCCCAGCCGGAGGCAGAAATAGCCACATCCCAAAGCCCCTCTTAAAAGCGTGCATTGCATGGCGGCGAGCATCGGCTAGGCCGACAACATGTCCCAGACATTGTCCTTAGCCGCAGGCACTCTTCCTGAATTTCTGCCCGAGCAGGTTGCCGATGCTGCCGGTAAATCGGGATTTAGTCATGTCGGCTTTACTATTGAGCCAGAACATTGGAGCACGACACAAGCCACAGCGACTATGGCAACGCTCCGCCAGTATCGACTGAAGGTACTTGATGTCGAGGTCATATGGATTCCCGAAGGCGGCGAATTGTCCGACGACCACCGACTGATAATCGATGCAGGCGCGCAGCTCGGCGCATCGAACGTTCTGGTGGTCAGCGCTGAACCCGACCCCAAGCGCACCGCAGCCGCGATGCACCAGCTCTGCGAATGGGCCGCGCCAGCCGGCATACGGGTCGCGCTTGAATTTTTGATGATTACCGCGGTGCAGTCGCTCGATACTGCTCTAGATATTATAGCACTTTGCGATCATGATTCCGCCGCTATGTTGATCGACACTCTTCATTTTCAGCGTGCCGGCCATGACCCGGCCGATCTCAAGGCCGTTGACCGCAGCCTGTTAACCTATAGCCAGATATGTGATGGCAATCTGCAATGCGCGGATAATTTCAACAGCTATTTGGAAGACGCAATTGATTTGCGCAGCGTGCCGGGTGAAGGCGAGCTACCCATTCCGGACATATTGGCTGCGCTGCCCACCAATATTCCGCTCAGTTTGGAAGTCCGGTCCAAAGCTTATCGCGAGAACTATCCCGATCCGGTGGAACGAGCCAAAGCAGTCCGCCGGAAAACTCTCGCCAATCTTGACGCTATGGGTGTAGCGATTCGCTAGACAGACCGATGGGATCAGGCGCTTTGGATATAGTTGCGCATCGCCGCCGCTTCGCTCTCAATCTTGTCGATCCGATATTTAACCAAATCCCCAATTGATATGAAACCAACCAGATTGCCGCCATCGACCACTGGCAAATGGCGGATGCGGCGCTTGGTCATCAGCGAAAGCGCTCCGATGGCGCTTTTTTGCAAGTCGACCGAAATCACATCAGCCGTCATGACATCGGCGACGCGTTTGTCCAGGCCGGCAGGCCCCAAGCTTTGAAGGCAGTGCAAAACATCTCGTTCGGAGAATATCCCGGCAACCTGGTCGCCATTCATTACCGGCAAAGCGCCAATCCTTTTCTCCGCCAAAATAGCAACAGCGTCGGCAACGCTATGATCTGCTGTACAACTGAAAATTGGTCCTTCACGACCCTGTAATATCGCCTGAATTGTCATTTGCGCCCTCTCCCCATATCCAAAATATCTCCCTGATTCCTTTTTAGAGCATGATATATAGCACAGATTTCGTCGAAGTTGGACTTGATGGCAAATCGAATAGGGTTCAAAGAAGATTCGCCCCAACGGAGTTACGAAATTTGCCTGGTCCCTCACAGTTAGATGACCCTCTATATGCCGGTATCGCCTGGTCGCGTTATTGGCGGCTGATGCGCTGGATGAGTGCGCTCACCTTCATCTGCATCTCCGCTGCGCTGGGCTTTCTATATTATCTTCACGGACTGGTTTCGGTTCACATGTATATAGCAGCCGCAGCGGGTGTTGGATTGGCAGTATTATTGACTGCCGCGCTCATGGGACTGGTGTTCCTGTCAAGCGGTACCGGCCATGATGACTGTATCGATGATCCGGTCAGCCAGGATATTTCACCTGATGAGTGACGAAGAGCTGAGCAAGTTGATCGCCCTACAGCCTGTGTTGCGGGTGGCACCGCAGCCGCGCGACCTTAATAATAATGGCCACATCTTTGGTGGCTGGGTTCTCTCACAGATGGATATTGCTGGCGGCATCATGGCGGCTCGTGTGGCACAAGGATCGACAGCAACCGTTGCGATTGAAGCCATGTCCTTCCTTGCTCCCATCCTGACCCGCGATATTGTCTCGGTCTATGCGCAGGTCGAGCGCATCGGCACCACATCGGTCAGCCTGCGTATTGATGTCGTCGCCGAGCGCAATCGCGGCGAAGAACATGTGCCGGTGACCAGCGGGCTATTCACTTTTGTGGCTCTTGATGAAGATCATCGCCCGCGATCAATCCCGGAAAGTTCGAAAACCAAATATCTCAGCTGAATTTCAGCAAATTCGGAACAGAGCGCAGCGCCCTGCTATCTCCGCACCACGCGATAGGTCAGCATACGCTTGCTATTGGCCGGCACCGTGACCTTCCAGAAATCCTTACCGTCCTTGCGCCCCAGCTTGTGGCTGAGTTTGCTCAGTTTATCTTCATCATCTCGATCAATCTTGATTTCAATCTGCGCGGCAGTGCGTGAAGCGTTGGTGATGGTCAGTTCCATCGCCGTCCAGCTGCTATTCTCGTTATCGACATTCTCCAGGGCCTGGAGTTGATAGCGGACCAGCGGACTTTCTCCGATGCTGACCTCAACTTCTTCGCCAATCGCCTTGTCATCGATGCCGCCTTCTCCGAGCAACAGACGTTCACCGCCCGCAGCCTTGAACGCAACCAGCTTCCCAGCCGGAAGCGCCAGTCCCAGGCCGTCCCGTTTCTTGTTCTGAAAACGCAATGTCGTCACAAGCGGCGTAGCATCACGATAATCATCCGCCCAGATCTCAGCTTCGTAGATCTGCACGAAGGGGATCGCGGACTTCTCAAACATTGCCACCTGTTTCTGGCTTTGCGAAGCGACTGTCACGGGCACAGGTATGCGATAGAGCTTTAGATCGCCGAGATCTTCTTGTTTGGTTTCGACGCTTTTCGCAGCCGTAACGACGACCATATCGCTTTCAGCCTCCATCATCGCCATCGGAGCCGGCAATGCCCTGCCCGCAAAACGTGACTCGTTGCGCGCGCGATCAAATCGCTTCACCATTATGTCGCTGGTCGTGGCTTGGGGCCAACAACGCAGCGAAATTCTGCCGCCAGTTGAACGAGCAACATTATCTCGGCCCTTGTTCGGTTGCCCGGCTACTGTTTGAGTTTGGGCATTGGTAAAACTTGTCTCGTCGGCATTGGCCAAGGTAACCCACGAGAAGAGGTTCAACTTCTTGCCATCAGCGCTCACGTCGGCGACATAATTGGCCTGCCAGTCAAAGCCGGTAGCAAGATAGGAAAGCGTCACGGTTGCGCGTGTTGGCGTCGCCACCCGGCTTTTGACCGACAGAGTGGGCTTGGCGGAAAGGCCCTCAGGAACCGCCGGATATACAATCGTTTCATTGAGTCCTGTGCATTGCAGCGCTTCAAAGCCTTCTGCGGTTTGCAGCACCACACCGCCACTGGCATCGGTGCGGATCTGCGCATCGAATTCTTTGGTCTCACCGGTCACTGCACTGGTCCGGCGAATTGTCACGCCGCGGCCCAGATAGCCGTTGAGCAGAGCAGAGGGAGACAGAAGCGCCGCATCGCGGTTCTTCTCGATCACACCATCTGGCAAGCCAGTCACAATAGCCGATTGCGGAATGATGCCCCCAGCGACACCTTCAAAACGCAAATCCACTTCCCCCGCGGGCAGGGTGATCGTGCGTTGCTCGGTAATCAAGGCATAGCCACCCAGATAGTTCAGGTTCATCCCGTTGTCGCCGGTGCGCCTCGGATCGCGATAAACGGTCACCGATACCGAGGACGGGCCATCTGAGATCACAAGCTGACGTGCCCAAACCGATTGCGCCGCACTTGGGGCCGCGACCGCAAACATAAGGAACGCTATGAGCGCCCGCGCTATCATGATCTAGAACCGCGTCTCAAAGGTCGCGGTCACGGTTGCCCGCCCATTGGCCGGTACGGGGACCTTCCAGATAATGCTGTTGGAAGACCGCCGCTGGCTCTTGAGACTTTCGTCGACGATCCGAGTATCACTCCAATAGAAATCCAATCCGTCTTGAATCAGTGAGACCGTCACCGGCGTCGAGCGCGCATTGGTCAGCTCATAGGACATGGCGCTGCGCCATTTGGTGGATGACAGCCGCCGCCTTTCGGTCACGGTTGGCTTGACCTTCACATCGAAAGCCTCCCCAGTTTTCAAACCCAGCTCGGATCCCATTGGCGTATGGCCAATATTATTTTCGCCAATAAATTGTGGTTGGCCAGAGGCATCCTTCATATAGACCCGAACCGTGCCGGCGGGCAGCGCATCGCCCAGGCCGCCATCAGCTGATGCGCTAAACTGCAATACCGTCGCCGCGCTCTGCGGTTCGTTTTGTGTGCCAAGCCAGCGGTTGGTAAATTCATAGGCTTTTTGGGCCGAAGCACCGGTTACATCGAGAAAGCTGACCTGCTTGGTCTGGGCATTGGCAATCGTGGTCCGTGCCGCCAACGGATAAAGATAAAAATCGCCAAGCGATTCCCGATTGGCAGATTCTGTTCCGGCGCGACGGATATTGTTACGGCGGTTCGAACTGCGCTGGCCATTCACGCTGGGCGTGCCAGCCACCAGCAGGGTTTTCGCATCATTGAAGGTGGTGCCAGTATTATTGGTCAACGTCACCCAACCCTGGACGTCCATCTTGCCGGCGCTTTCATCGAACAATGCGACATAGTCGGCTTTCCAGCCCATGCCACCAGTCAGATAACTGAGCTGCGCGGGCCTAGTGCCACTACGCGTGCTGTTCAATGTAACGGACAAAGTTGGACGCGCGCGCAAATTGTTGGGAACCTTGTCAAATATAACCCGTGTTGGCAGGCGGTCATCGCGCAACACTTCGATACGCCCACCAATTTGCAGGACGACGCCGCCATTGGCTGCCAACACTTTGGCGCGCTCGCGAGTTTCCCTACCGGTGGCGGGATTGATCCGCACGATGGTAACCGTCTCGCCAACGGCCTTTTCCATCAGTTTCTGCGGGGACAACAGGTCATAGTCAAAATTCTGTTCAACAATTCCGGTGTTCGCAGCATTAAAACCAACGGTCTCTGCGCGGATTTGTCCGGAAACCCCGGGAAAGGTCTGCACCGAGCGCCCCGATGGAATATTGAGGCGCCTTGTATCCTGCACGAGCGCCAGATTGTTGTTATAAATCGTCACGGCTATTTCACCTTGACCAGAGGACTGGCTAATCGCCGGAGTTGCAAGGGTAGCCAAGGCCAGGCCTGTGAAAGCAAGAAACCGCATATTCTCTCTCCATCGTTCGTATGGCACGGCCTAACGTGGCCAAAATGAATGTAGCTTAAACAGCTATCAGATTCGTTCTGCAAGCTGGGGTTAACTTGTCGCCTTATAGCAATTGCTCGCTGGTCTTAAGGAAAGAACGTTGAAGAATTTGTTGGTCAGGACGCGAAATTCAACCAACACGGATCATAGCCCAGCGTGATGTTCTGGGTTATAGTGAGCCACCAAATCTGAGCAGATTCAGGAGATACTTGTGAGCTTAATTCCCCGTCCTGACCTTTCAGCGCGACCACTCCAGATGACGTGTGAGTGCTCGATTGAAGCGGAGTCAGATAAAGTCTACGCCGCCTGGACCGAAAGACTGGATATCTGGTTTGCTCAACCCGGAACACTTTTGATGGTCGCTGAGCCGGGGCGGCCATTCTTCTTCTACAATCGAGACGAATGGGGCAGACATCCCCACTACGGACGTTTTCTCGATATGAAAGCGAATAGGCTCATTGAGCTGACCTGGATAACGGGAAACGGAGAAGCGGTTGGCACGGAAGGCGCCGAGACGATTCTCAGGATCGAGCTCATTCCCGAAGGACCGGCGACGAAAGTCCGCCTGACCCATTCCGGTTTCATCGATGAAAAGTCCCGTCTCGGACACGAGGAGAACTGGCCTTTAGCGCTTGAGCTATTGAACGATGTCCTGAAGGATAACGCCAATATCGGTTAGATCAACGCTGGAGTAAAAGATGTCTTTCAGAGCAACATGCGCATGCAAAACTGTTTCAATAGAATTGGCCAGTGATCCACTTCGGTGTTTCGTTTGCCACTGCGATTACTGCCAGCGAATGACAGGTTCTATAGGAAACGCTGTTGCGATTTTCCGGGAAACGGACGTTGTGGCACTTTCAGATGCTCTTGAACTCGATCCCCAAATGGAAAAATGGCCGGGGTTGAAAAGATATCTTTGTCCCAAGTGCTATTCGAACGTGCATTGGGTGAACCCGAAAGCGTATCCTGAGATGCGACTAGTGTCTCTCGGATGTTTAGACGATCCATCGGCGTTTAAAATAACAAGCACTGTGCAAAACCAATATCGGCCAAAATGGTGCCCCAAACTTGAAGCCGACAGTGCGTATGACGCATACCCTGAATGAAGCCAAAGCGGATTAAAGATGGCGGTGTGCCAGTGGGGGTTCTCTGACTGCTTTATCCCGAAAGCGGACGTTGGGGATTGGTGCTATTCTGCCCTCTTCTTTTCTAGCTCGTCAACCCTCATCGACTAATTCTATGCCAGTTCGATTCTCAGCGGTCGGCAAAAGAAAGTCCAACAGCGCTTAACGGATGGTCAGTACGATCAATCATCAAAGTGAGATATATGCGCCGCGCACATTTTTCGATTGCTATACATGCGCGACGCATATAAACTGGAGCAGTAATTAACAACCGCTGCGGAGAGCAACATGACCGGCACAAACCTCACCCCTGAACAGCACGATTTCTATGAGCGTTTCAAATCGTTCTGGGCCGAACCTTCAGGTGCTCGAGTGCCTGAAGTGATTGCGCCTGACGCGAAAATTCATTTCACTGGCGCAGGAACAATGTCCGGTACAACCTATGCAGAATGGATGACCGAGACATTGGCCACGATGGAGGACATGACAGTGACTCCGCTCGACTGCGCTGGGAATGGAGAGATGTTATACATTGCTTGGGAAACGTCGGCCTTGATCCATGGGGAGCGGCGTACCTATCGGGGCGTAGATCGTTTCCGCCTTAAAGATGGAATGGCGATAGAAGAGCATGTGATTTTCGATTCAGCGGTGCTCACACCTGAGGGGCGAGGCGGTATTGAACAGTGATCATCAACTCCTTAGCAACGACTCGTGACAGACTTTAAGACCAAACCGCTCAACGAAAAAACTTGGCCGGACTTCGCGCGACTAGTTGACGCAAACAACGGCGTCTGGGGTGGGTGCTGGTGTATGTGGTATCACGGAAAGGGTGCAAGTGCAGAAGATGCAGCTGAAAAGCGCAAGGCGAAAGAATGTCTTGTTCGCCAAGGCCGAGCGCATGCCGCGCTTGTATATGAAGGCGGGGATTGCGTGGGGTGGTGTCAATTTGGATCGCCAAATGAGCTCCCGCGAATCCACAACCAGCGTGCCTATCAAAAGACCGATCCGGTATTACCAGACTGGCGGATCACCTGCTTTTTCTCCGGCAAGGGACATCGCGGAAACGGCGTTGCTTCGGCGGCGCTTGAAGGTGCAATCGAAGAAATTCGAAAGTTTGGCGGTGGAATTGTCGAGGCTTATCCGGAGGATATTGAGGGTAGAAAGGCATCGTCGGCCTTTCTGTTTAATGGTGCTTTACATATGTTCGAACGACAAGGTTTCAAGAGATCAAGGCAGATCGGAAAGCATAAATGGGTGATGGTAAAAACCATCACATGATCAATAGCTATTGAAGATCAGTCCTGCGGCTTAGTCGCTAGTGGAAGATCATCAAACAAAGATGGTGGATCGGCAATTTGTGCCCCTTCAATTGAGAGCATCTTGAGTTTGGTTTCAGTTCCTCCGGGCGCTGAAAAACCGATAAGCTTGCCGTTTGCGCCAACAACACGGTGGCAAGGAATAATAATCGGAAAAGGGTTACGTCCCAGAGCCTGACCAACTCTTTGTGCGTACAGTTTGTCGCCAAGCTGCAAGGCGACATCGCCGTAAGTAAGCGTCTCGCCAACCGGAATTGTCCGAGTGACCGAGTAGACCTCCAATGAGAATGGGTCGATTCCATGAAAGTCGCAGGTGATAAATGATAAGTCTGCTTTTTCACCTTCAAGCAGCGCAGAGATCGATTGAATGGCGAGCTCTATAGCCGCTATCGGCTTGCCCTTTTTCGCTCCTGTTCGCTTCAATAGGCGGGCTTCTGTCGCAGCGGGAGTCTTCTCTGGCAAAAACGTGGCAACGACCGAATCGCCACGCCACGCGATACCGCAGTCGCCGACTGCTGTCGGGAAAAGAGTAAACTGCACTGTTTCCAAGACCATCAATCCTTAAGAATGGTATTAAAGTCTACGTTAGTTGTCCGGTCAATATATTCGAACGTGCCTTTGTCTTGTATTTCCTTAGCGGCTTCATGCATTGCTGTGATCGCATAGGTGTAAAGCGACGTTGCGAGGCTGATACGCTTAACGCCAGCATTGGCGAGGTCGGCTTTTGAGAATGATTCACCTGGCCTTACGGTTGCATTGTGCAAGTTTGTCGGCATCGAATGATGTCTCGCGAAAGCTAAACTTTTCGAGCTTCCCGACTTCACGAACCAAACGAACGCAAACATGACGAGCGGAACTACTAGATTTTTTCGCACGGCATTCACCATCGGTGCAACGCCAGACGGTTTCCCTGGCAATTATGGTGTCACTGACTGGCTCGATTGCCGTCGCTCGATATGCCGGTGTCTTATCTTTCGCGTGAGCCGATACTGCACTTATCGCGCCCAAGCCAAAAATAGCAGTTATCAGGAAGGAACGATTCCATTCGTGGGTCATGACAATTCCTCTTGCAAGAGTTGTAGATTCGATAGCTACAATAATATATGCATAACGCATACATAATCGTCAATCCGACAATTGCGTTTTTTATGCACAGCGCATACATTGCTGCCATGGATAGAACCACAAACCTACTTGGCGCTCTTGCTTTGGCGCTTACCGACAAAATTAGCGCTGGGCTGAAAGACATATTTGATCGCTCCGGCGAGACCGCGGCAGCAATTGTCGTTATCGGGTATGTGCCAGGAATATCCGTTCAGGTTCTTCGTCAAGTTCTTGATCTGTCACATCCCGGTACCGTGCGTTTGGCCGATCGGTTGGAAGAGGATGGTCTTGTCGAACGACGCAGTGCAACAGATGCTCGAGCCGTTGCACTACATCTGACGCGAAAAGGAACCATCATGCGTAAGAAGCTTATGATGCGCCGCCTTGATACATTGGAAGCCGCACTTGAGGGGATCACGACTAATGAACGGCGGGTTCTTGCTGACTTGATTGCAAAGGTTCTGACAAACTTACCAGAGACCGAAATGGGAAAGCACCGCATTTGTCGACTCTGCGACGTTCAAACTTGCAGCGACTGCCCGATTCCGGGTCACGCCATTTGATTGAGCTGCCAAAAATGACTCTCAAAGAGCGGACGGTGTGGAAGCACAAGGCGATCCTTGGAATACCATAGAAACCTAGTTGGCGGAGTTGGTCGAGATAATGTCACTTTAGGACCTAATGTCCGCTTTTGCGCCCATAGCGGCCGTTACAGTTTCGGATATCGGTACAGAATGTATATTGCTCTCACGGCGCCTTGGCATGGCTAGCTGGCTTTGGCTATGGCCAATCTCCCGACATTCGCATATTGTTCTTCATGAGGCCGGCCCTCATCTATTTTCTTCTTATGTGTAACCAATTTACAGATCAGATCGAATAGACTCGATACTCGGGAGATTATGGAGGAAACATGCCACCGAAGACGCGTCCTATCGCAATATTTGTATCAGCCCTGCTGATACTCACCGTTATTTCACAGCTGGTATATACGGCCACCCTCAGCGGTGTCGGAATAATCGAAGGTTGGCCTCTGCGATCGACGATCTGGACCGCCGAACTTGTGATATTTTCCGCCATTGCAATTGCTTCTCTTGCTGGCCTGGTGCGGACGCAGGATATGCAGTTGGGCTGGTCGGCCCTTGTAGTGGCCGGATTGATGAACATGGTACAGTCGGGCATCGGACTGTCGATGTTTCTACCGGCGAGCAATGCTGGTGAAGAGTTTGCTCCCCTTATGACTACGGTGCTCGCAGGATCATTTCTGTTCTATTATCTCGCCAAGGTCATCCTCGGTCTGGCTGCCATATTTTTCGGCCTGTCGCTTTTTCGGGGTGCCGACACCATTGGCCGCATCCTCGGTCTGGTCAGTTTGATCACCGGACTGGTCGCAATGATCCTGAACATTGCTGCGCTCCGTTTGGGGCTGGGAGCCGTGCCACTGGCCGGAGCCAGTGGAGCCATTGCCACATTTTTTGTCGGCTGCGCTATCTGGTATTCCGCTCGCCAAGACAAGTCCGGGAACCGAGATATTGAACAGCAAGATTAGCTCAGCAGTTCAAACTCACCCGCTTCAAAGGCTTCGGCCAGTTTGAATTTTTGAATTTTCCCGGAGCCGGTGAGCGGCCATTCCGAGATGCTTATCCAATAGGCGGGCGTCTTTTGTGGTGACAGGCGATCGCGGATGAAGGCTTTCAGATCATCCGCGTACAATGTCTCGCCGGACCCATTACGGAAAAAACAGGCGACCTGCTCGCCCCATTTGTCGTCCGGAATGCCGACGACCGCGACCTCGTCTATCGCGTCATGCTCGAGCATCGCATTTTCAATCTCCGCCGGGAACAGATTCTCGCCGCCGCGAATGATCATCTCTTTGACCCGGCCAGTAATCTTGACATAGCCACGGGCATCCATGCGTCCGAGATCACCGGTGTGAAGCCAGCCCTCGCTATCGATCGCGGCGGCGGTCGCGTCGGGATTGTCATTATAGCCGAGCATCACGCTATAGGCGCGCGCACAAATCTCGCCCTGTTCGTCAATCGGCAGCACCGCATTGGATTGCGGGTCGCGGATAGAAATTTCCGTATGGGCGGCTGGCTGTCCGATGGTCTGGGTCAGGTCCTCGTCTGAATCCTCGTACCAGGCCTGTGTCAGCACCGGTGATGTTTCTGTCTGACCGTAAACAATCTGGATCGGTGCGCCGAAAACGTCCTTGGCATCGCGGCACAGCTGCGGCGCGACCATCGCTCCGCCGGACATGATCCGCCGCGTCGAGGAAACATCCTGACCGGATCGGCGCACTTCGTCGATCAAGGCCACCAACATGGTCGGCACGCCAAGGATGAACTTGGCGCGTTGGCTTTCGATGACATTGGCAATCATCGCTGGATCAAACATCGGGGCAAGTAGCATCGTGCCGCACCGACCAAAGCCGCCCAGCACCAATATCGCGCACCCTGTTGTGTGAAAAAGCGGCATGGTGTGAATGAAGATATCGCCTTGCTCCATCCCGCCCCGAGCCATCGTATCAACACCGTTGCGGACCAGACCGTTATGATGGAGCACCGCGCCCTTCGGGAAGCCGGTCGTGCCGGATGTATATTGCAGCTGCACCGCATCTTGCGGCTTGGGATTACGCAGCGCGCCTTCATCTTCTCCGGCGTAGAGGGCATCATGATCGCTCAGCAATATGCGGTATTTGATCGCTGGTATCTCATCACAGACCGCGTCGGCAATCTCCTGCATCGGGTTTCCGCGAAAGTCGGCGACATAGTAAATCGCTTCGGAACGCGACTGTTCGAGCACATATTTCAGCTCGCGCTTCTGATAGGCCGGGTTGACCGTCACCAGCGTTACGCCAGCAAGGCCGCAAGCCAACTCCAGAAGCACCCATTCGGGCACATTATTCGCATAGACCGCGACCCGCGCACCCTCGGCATGTCGGCTGGCCAACGCCCGGCCCAGTCGCTCTGCGTCGTGCAAAAGTTCGGCGTAGGTCCAACTGCGATCAATCGTACCGTCATAGGTCAGCTCTTTGAGTGCCGCCTGATCTGGCGCCTGTGTCGCCGCTTGCCGCAGCATGTCGCCAACGGTCGTCGGCGACGGTTCCGGTCCGCCCTGCGCTGGAAAATAGGATTCGGTTAGCGCAACGTCATACATAGGGCAGCCTCCTGTTTACACAGCAGGCTAACCAATGGCGGGAGGCATGTCTAGCGCGGGCATAAGGCACACCTATCACGGTGAGGTCTGCACTCACGAACCGGTTTCCAGCGAGAGCGGGTGTCCGCTTAGGGCGCAAAAGCGGGCGCTAGAATATAGCAATCTGTATTTTGGTTATCGACCCAATTTACGCTCTGTTTCCGAGCACTATTGGGCGTTGTCGACATCGTAACTGGCTCGCGCGGCGTCGATATGGCCGAGATTTTCGAGCGCCCACACTCCCAGAGCATTTACCGGCTCGCGAAAGCTCTTGCCCATTTCGGTGAGTGTATACTCCACTTTGGGCGGGATCGTGGGATATTGTGTGCGATGCACTAGGCCATCGCGGACCAGTTCGCGCAGAGTGAGGCTGAGCATGCGCTGCGAGATACCGAGATTCCGCTTCAGCTCGTTGAACCGCAAAGTGCCATATTGCGCGAGCGAGATGATCACCAGCACGCTCCAGCGGTCGCCAACACGGGTCAGCACCTCATTGATGCGCTGGCAATCGGGGCATTGGGTGGACCCATGAGTCATAGCTTGAGTGGATGGTTGGCACTCGGACATGGTGGTTCCCCTTTTGTGACCGAGGCTCAAACATGTGCCTTCTTGTCAATCGATTCGGTTCCGAATAATTAGTCAGTTACAAATTTATACTGTAGATTTTCCGTGGAGACAATGGGGGTTATTGAGAATGGCTGACAAGACGCTGCTTGAACTGTTGAACTGGCGCTATGCGACCAAAAAGATGGACCCTGCGAAAGAGGTACCACAGAACAAGGTCGATGCAATTGTCGAAGCGATCCGTATGGCGCCAACTTCCAGCGGCACTCAGCCCTTCGAACTGATCCTGGTGACCAATCCCGATGTGCTTGCCCAGATCCGTGCGACGGCCAATGACCAGTCCCCGGTCACCGATTGCTCACACCTCCTCGTATTTGCCGCGTGGGACAATTACACGGAAGACCGCATCGATGAGGTGACCCAACTCAACATTGATGCACGCGGGGAGATCCCGCTGATCCACCAATATTACGGCAATCTCAAAGCCAACTATGTCCCGCGCCAGGCGGAGGTGAACTACGCCCACGCCGCGCGCCAAGCCTATATCGCGCTCGGCATTGGTCTGGTCGCAGCGGCCGAACAGGAGGTCGACAGTACCCCGATGGAAGGGTTCGATCCGGCTGCGGTTGACGCTATTCTGGGGCTTGGCGAGAAGGGGCTGCGCTCGGTCGTGCTGCTGCCGCTGGGCTACCGCGATCCAACAGGTGATTGGCTGCTGCCGATGGCCAAGGTGCGCAAGGCGCGCGAGCGCATGGTGACGCAGGTCGACTAGTCCTGCCGCTGCATTCAACACACATCTGGGGAGGCGAATATGCTCACTGAAAACGGAGGTCCTGAAAACATCGATGCATGGATTGGGATCGTAATTGTCATTGCATCGGTATTGACCGCGTAGCTGATGAACACACGAGCACCCAGGGTGCGCGTCTTTGGTACGATGTTGGCGGCGCTGGGGTGCTTTACCGTAGACGCATGGTTCGTTGGTGTGCTCGGCACCGGCGTGCTGGAGGACCCCAAGCCCAACCAGACGCCGATGGATTCGGCCAAGCCTGCGCTGATGTGTATCCAGGCCGGAGTTGCTCTGATCGCAGGTCTGCTGCTGTCATGGGCGGCACTCAAACAGCTCGGCGACGTCGCTGAGCTGGACCTACCGGTTGAGAACGAGGAGGAGCGTTACGGCCTTGCCTCACGCATGCTCCACTGGACCACTGCGATCCTGTTCCTCTCGCTGTTCCCGATTGGCATGTTCGCCTCAATGATCCCGGAGGAGGCGTGGTTCCGAAATTACTACTACGTGATCCACAAGTCGATCGGCGTACTGATCTTCATCTTGCTGTTCGTGCGCCTGTTCTGGAACCGCAAATCAAAGCGTCCCGAACTTGATCCCTCGCTCAAGCCGGGCGAGCGGCGCTGGGCGCATCGGGTGCATATCATTCTCTACGTCATGCTGCTCGCGATGCCGATAACCGGCTATATGATGACCAGCTATCACGGCTTTCCGACCTATTTCTTTGGGTTGGAACTTCAGCCGCTTTGGGACAAGAGCGATGCCTACATAATCTGGGGTACGTTCCATAAATATGTGCTCCCTTATGTGCTTTACATTGTTCTCGGAGCTCATATTCTCGGCGCCTTGAAACACCATTTCATCGACAGACACTCGGCCGCATTGAAACGAATGGTGGGATAAGTGGCGAAATCAGGTGAGCTGGCCAAGTCCGCTTTCGGAATATAGCAGCCCTAACATTGATGTGTCCTTTGGGCGCAATTGCGGATTGCAGATCCATTGTAGTTATTTTTAAAGGTAAGCTAAGTAAATTGGATTTGAAAGCAGCACATTTGTTGCAATTCGAAAGACGGAACACCGCAAAATAGTGGTCAGTTTTTCCGCAGTGCCATTCGCAGGATACTTTCCAGCATCGCCTCACGGTCTTTGCTCGTCATTTGGCTAAGATTCATCGGGATTTCTGTGCGACCTGAGATCACCAATTCTGTTAATCCGTGAACCATCGACCACGAGGCCATAACCTGCCTCATAGCCGCACGATCCGAGTAAGGATCGGCGCTGAGAACATTTTCAACTTCAACCACGAGTTTGTTAAATGCTGCCATCGAAGCTTCTCCAAAATGATCATCATTTCTATCCGGCTGGCTGGACGTAAACATCAACCGAAACAGCTCAGGGTTCTCGATCGCAAAGTTGATATATCCGATTCCGGAAGCAACCAATTGAGCCTCCGGTGTTGATTGCGCCTTTCGCTGATGATCGTTCTGCACTTTGATCAAGCGCTCATATCCTTGAGCAGCAAGGGCGGTTAGTAGACCTTTTTTGCCTTTGAAATGATTCGCGGGGGCACCGTGACTTACGCCAGCGCGCTTTGCGACAGCCCTAAGAGAGAAGGCTTCGGTTCCAGATTGCGACAATTCGAGTTCAGCCGCTTCAAGTAGCGCAGAAGCCAAACTGCCGTGATGATAGCTACTCATAGCAGACCTTTTTTTGTGATCATGCGCAGATGTAACTCTATTATATTGACAGTGTCTACAATTAAGAGCATTGATGGATATAGACAGTGACTATATTGAGTGCTGCGAATATTTGATGAAATTGCTAATCTAACCGACCGGGAATGATAAATGACTATCAGAAGTTTTTTCAGCCTGAAGCGCTGGGCTGCCGGCCTTACGGCGCTGACCATTATGTCAGCTTTCAGTTTCTACTTTTACACGGATCATCATCTGACGGCCATGTATGGAGGCCATACCAAATTGGCTGAAGCTCCGGTGATTGCGGAGCAACCAGATGTCTTGGCCATAACTAATGTCAACGTGCTAGCTGCAACATCAGACCGCTTTCGTGAAAACCAAACAGTTCTAATCCGAGATGGACATATCGAAACAGTCTCGTCGGAGGCAGTGCTTGCGGATGATATAGAAACAGTTGACGGCGACGGCATGTATCTTGTGCCAGGCTATACAGACTCTCACGCGCATCTTTGGGAAAGCGAAAATGATCTTCTGCTGTTTATAGCAAATGGCGTTACGCAAATCCGAGAAATGAACGGTAGTGAAGAGAATATTCATTGGAAAAATCAGATAGAAGCAGGCCGGATCGGCCCCGATATATTTGTTGTATCCCCGCAGGTAGCCAATTTTGGTAAGATGACAGGCTGGTTTGCTGCATGGACGCAGAGAAAGCGCAATGCGACATCGCCAGATGCCCTTAAAGACCTAGTCAAATCACTGGAAAAGGAAGGCTATGATGCGATAAAGGCGAGCAGCTTCTTGGATAGTAAGGATTATCTAGCGCTAAACGAAGCTATGAAAGAAACATCCCTTCCGCTGGTCGGACATATTCCTTATTTCGCAACGCTGGATGATTTTTGGATGGTGGATCAAACTGAGGTTGCGCATATCGAGGAATTTGTGAAGCCGCTACGAACCGAATTTGGATATACCAGCGAGAATGCGCACGGTTTTCTTGATTTTGTGCGCGAGCGAAGCGATAAAATTGCTGAACGGCTTAAAAACAAAAATATCCATGTTACGTCTACGCTGGCACTGATCGATAGCCTGCCCGAACAGGTTACAGATCTCGACTCCTTATTAAGCGCTTCCCAGCTACAATATGTAAACCCGGGCATTAGTGAAGGTACAAGTCTCGCGGACCGTGCGCTTGGGTGGTTGCCTGACGTCAATCGTTATCGATTTCAAGACGAATGGGACAATGATAGACGAAAACAGGAAGTGGAGTATTTCAAAAACTATTCGGCTGCGCTCCATATCATGTTTGAAGCAATGCTCAAAAAGGGCGTTCCTATCCTAGTGGGTACCGATACAAACGTATCTGTTATGGTTCCCGGTTTCTCGATACATGAGGAAATGCAAACCTTAAATGATGCAGGCATGACTCCTGCTCAAGTTCTTGCAGCGGCCACATCTGTTCCAGCGCAATGGATGGGTTGGAAGACGGGACAGATAAGCCCCGGCTTTAAGGCAAATCTCGTTCTATTAAGAGAGAATCCTTTGCTGGATATCGCAGCAACAGATTCGATCGAAATGGTTATTGTAAACGGCAATCCTTTTTCGCGGTCTAGATTAGATGAAATGTTGCAATCCGTTGAAATCGCGAATGATAAAAGCCGAAAGACGTCGATCAAAAAGTGGCAATAATCTTAAAAATCATCGGGCTACAGTTACGTTCGGACTGCTAGCCATCAGTCTCTCATCGCACTGCGCTGCTGATCCGGAATGAACAGCATTGCGTTTATGCCGGCCATTCCACTTAGGAGAGCTGGCTACACTTGAGTTTAAGAACCAACCAAAAATGGGACAAAATATGCGTTATTTCCATACAATTTTGCTATCCTGCATGATATTGGCACTGGGCCAGCCGGCAGAAGCGCGAAAACGTGGAACAGAGAGCTTTGAGGTTGAGAAAATCGCCGATTTGCCGGAGACAGAGATATTCAAATATGACGGGCAATATGTTAATGTTGGCTTTCTCTATAAAACGACCAGTATCATAGTTGCACCGGTTTGGGCAGAAGCCGCAGTGGAACCATTCGTTCTGTACACTGAATCCAGCGATATGATCTCCTATACCGAAATACGGGATGAAGAGCGCAAACAAATTATCACCGCCTTAGGTAGTGATCCAACCGAAAACTATCGTTTCTCACCGTGGAAATATATTTGGGGAGCCTATCTAATTATAGCCCTTATAGGTTATGGTATTATTTCTTCTATCTTTGGGAAAAAGGACAAAGATGAAGCTGATAAATAGTCTAATGCTCATTGGCTAGCTTGGTATTTCCGAAGCCGCATAAATTGCTAGCGTCTGCTTTGGACCCAAAAGCGGACATTAAGCAACTAGAGGCGGTTGTTTCAATTTTCTATCCAATTCTCGATGTTCGCACTGCTCGGTCGCAAGTGATGTGTGAGCGACGCATTGGACAGTATGGTGTGCCAGATGATATGCGGGCACTTCGCGAAACGGCTGCCGTCAGAGCGTTCGTTGTTCGGAGGAGGTGATTCATTGCGTTCAAGGCGACACTATCTGTTCTTCGCAATGATGGGGGTGTTTTTCCTGGCGGTGGCAGTGGCGGGGTTTGGTCCATCTTTTCTTTTTCCGCTCTGGGGTGGCAATTTTAGTTTCCCGCGGGCCGTTTTCGTTCATGCAATCATTATGTTCGGCTGGCTTGGGTTGTTCATAATACAGGCAATACTTGCAAGTGGTGGCCCGAGCCGATTGCACAAATATCTCGGAACAGCATCGCTCCTACTATTCGTATCGATCATGATTTCTGGTGTAACGCTCTCTGTCGCCAACTTTTTGCAAGAGCTACCACAACCAATTGAGGCGCGTCTGGACAGTATCTTTTTCTTGCAGCTATGGGCATTCGTGTTGACGCCATTGTTCTTTTGGCTGGGGTTTCGAGAGCGCCGTCGCGCGCCAGAGGACCATATGCGCTATATGTTGCTGCTTACGTTCTTTCTTATCGAAGCAGCAGCTAGCCGGATAACTTTTCTTCCCGGATTGGCGGACGATGCAACCTTTATCTACGCGCAATATGTATATCTTAACCTGATGTTGATCCCGTTGTTCGTTTATGACTGGAGGCAATTGGGGAGAATATCCCGAGCCACTATTATAGGATGCGGCATTTTGTTCTTTTATCAATTCACTGCCATGGCAATGTGGGACAATAAGGGATGGCTCAAAGTCACCGATGTTCTAGATAGCTGGCTGAGCGCATACTGGCTGTTTTAGCCTCGCCTCGTTGCGGCAGGACATCTCTACCAAATCGCTATTTTTCGACCTGGCGAAATACTATCATCTTAAAGTTCGGCAGCCGCTAGCGTCCGCTTTTGGGATAGAGCAGACTTAGGTACAGTGTTACAAAGGATACTATTCCGCAAGCACACTGCACAACCCTTTGACTTTGGGCAGCTGATCAGGCGGCAAAAGCATTGGCAATGGTGGATGGACAGAAAATGGAGCGGGTGAAGGGAATCGAACCCTCGTCGTAAGCTTGGAAGGCTTCTGCTCTACCATTGAGCTACACCCGCCTGTTTCCAAGCGCGCCTATTGCCATCGCGATGGCGGCGCGTCAATCAGGAAACGGTGCTGGCCTTTTTTGTTCTTATATCCTGCTTGGAAAACCAGTCCGCAACCGCCGCTTTCTGATCTTCGTTCATGTGCAGGCCAAGCTTCGACCGGCGCCACAGCACGTCTTCGACGGTCGTGGCAAATTCATGGGCGATCAGCCAGCGCAGCTCAATTTCGTAAAGACCGGCGCCAAAATGATGTCCCAGGGCGGCCTCGTCTCCGGCACCGCCCAGCATGGCTGCCACATCGGTGCCATAAGCGCGCACCAGCCTGATCATGACATCTTTGCCAAGAAACGCCCAACGCTGAGTATATTCCGCGACCAGAGCATCAAAACCGTCCGCCGGAAAATCTCCGCCCGGCAACGGCGCGTTTCTGGTCCAGTCATCGGTCTCGACATGCAGGGCCCCCTTCAGCGCCTTCATTGCCTGCCGCGCGAGCACCCGATAGGTGGTTATCTTGCCACCAAAAACGGATAGCACCGGTGCGCCGCCATCATCATTATAGTCAAACACATAATCGCGGGTGACCGTCGAGGCCGATTGGCTATGGTCGTCAAACAGGGGCCGCACCCCGGAATAGGTCCACTGAACGTCATTATGGGTCACCGGGTCGGCAAAATATTCACTTGCTGCAGCGCAGAGATAGTCGATCTCACTATCGCTGATCTTTGCTGGACCTTCGTCATAGCTCCATGGCTGATCGGTCGTCCCGATTAGCGTGTGATCGCCTTCATAGGGGATGGCAAAGATGATCCGGCCGTCTTTATTCTGGAAGATATAGCTGTGATCGCCGTCAAATTTGCGCGCAATCACAATGTGACTGCCTTTGACAAGCCGCAGTTTCGCGGCATTGCTGCTTTGGTCATAGAGTGCGGTGACCGGATCAACCCAGGGTCCAGCGGCATTGATCAATACTCTGGCCTGTTCTGTTGCTTCACCATCATGCCCGTCAAGCTGCATGGTCCAGTGATCGGCGCTGCGTTCGATACCGACACATTCTGTCTGAATCCGGATATCGGCGCCGCGCTGCTTCGCATCGCGTGCCGTCAACGACACAAGCCGCGCATCCTCTACCCAGCAATCAGAATAGGCAAAACCCTTTTTTAGCCGCTTTTGCAGAGGGGCTCCGCGCAAATCTTTGTGCAGGTTGAGGCTCTTTGTTCCCGGCAGCAGCGATCGCGTGCCAAGATGATCATAGAGAAAAAGACCAAGGCGCAAGAACCAGGCCGGACGCATGCCTTGATCCACTGGCAACACGAAGCGCATCGGCCAGATAATATGGGGCGCGTTGCGCAACAGCACTTCACGCTCCTGCAACGCTTTGCGCACCAGACTAAATTCATAATGTTCCAGATAGCGCAGACCGCCATGGACCAGCTTGGTGCTCGTCGAAGATGTGTGCGCCGCCAGGTCATCACGCTCGACAAGCAGGACTTTCAGCCCTCTGCCCGCCGCGTCACGCGCAATGCCGACACCGTTTATCCCGCCACCAATAATTGCCAGATCATACATAGAGCGCCTCATAAAGCTTCTGGCCAGATGATCAATGTTGCAGTGCAATATATTGCAAAAAACAGTGTGAACTGAAAAATGCGATCCTGATATTCGTCGAGATTTGCTTTTGCTCTTGGCCGCATGACCGCCTTTCCGAGCGGCTTTCTTTACACTCGGCCGGTATTGTGCGAGCTTTGTCGTCGACAAGGAGTTCCCGATGGAAATGAAGAAGAATATTCTGGTCGCCCTGAGTCTAACAATTTCCGGGACAGCACTCTTCCCCTCTCCGTCGGTAGCGACGCTAACCGATCCACAGTCATCTGATGCAGATATTGTCGTGACTGGGAATAAGACCACGAAAGCTGCCATTGTGGATTTTATCCGGACAACAATTGCAACTCCAAAAGGCGGACGTCATGACGGACAATATGCACGCTTTTCTGACCCGGTTTGCCCGCATGTGGTGGGTTTGTCTGACGACAACAGCAAGCAGGTAGAAAAACGCATGCGCGGTGTTGCCCTTGCCGCCGACATGAAGGTTGCGGGACCGGGCTGCTCGCCTAATGTTTATGTCATGATCGTCGCCGATGGTGAGGAAGCCATGGCGCTTATTCGCAAGAAAAGGTCCCGCCTGTTTGGCGGTATCGAGCATCATGAGCGAGAGCGGATCGCAAGGAGCGGCGGCCCTGCTTATGCATGGAAGCGTATTCAAACAGGTTCTGCCGAAACCGGGGCATTACAAAATTCTGATGAAGTGACCGTTCTGCCGACGACAGGAGCCACCACGGAAGTTCCGGTCATGTACTCCAAAGTCAAATCAAAGATCAAACGCACGACACAACAGACCATGACACACTCCTTTCTGTTGCTCGAAAAAGATGCACTCGTCGATTTGACCACTGTTCAGATTGCTGATTATGCGGCGATGCGCTCTTATATTGACACCAAGGATAGCAAATCCCGACAAACTCCAGAATATTCCATTCTGGCCTTGTTCGATTCCCCAATTTCCGACGAGAAAACACCGAACGCTGTCAGTGAAATGGATCTGGTGCTGCTCAGTTCTCTCTACAATTCCGCGTCCGATGTCTCAGCTTCCTTGCAAGGTGCGGCAATGGCGCACCGCGTCGAGAAGGAACTAACCTCTCGAAACGACGAATAAACAGCTGTCTTATGGCGCTCGTTTAAAGTCAGTTTGCTGTCCTCAAGAACGAATTGCCTCCTCTATCCATTTGTCGCGTTTTTCAGGGGAATAGAGGAGGGATTGCTCACGCTTCAGATGGCTCGCCCAAAGCTTCGATGCTTAGACGTGGGGCACCGTTTTTTGCCAGAAGCAATAATCCTCCGGCGATCGCAATATTCTTGAGAAACATAATCTGTTGGATCTGATCACCAAAGTCAGCGTGGAAAATAACGGCAGCGGCGATCGAGAAAAATGCCAAGACCAATGCTGCGTAACGGGTTTGAAATCCGATCAAGATGGCGAGACCACCAAGCAGTTCGGCGAGGATTGTCGGGATCAGCATTGCGCCGGGCACGCCGAATGATTCCATGTAACCCTGAGTGCCCTCAAACGCGCTGATTTTACCAATCCCCGAGATGATAAAGATTGCAGATAGTGCCGCTCTTGCGGGAAGGTCAGCATATTTGGTTAGTATGTTAATCATGGGTCTGTTCCTTTCGTGGACTTGGCTATGCGGCTTTCAGGGCCTTGATCTGATTGGAAGCGTCCTGACGTTTTGCTTCGGTATCCTGGCTCATCGCATCGGAAGCGATGACCGACACATCGGTGATGCCAACAAAGGCAAGCGCCTGTTTCAGATACGGAGTGGCAAAATCGACGGGGCTTCCAACCGGTGTTCCGCCGGATGCAACCAATATGATGGCCCGTTTTCCTTCAAGCAGCCCAACGGGACCGTTTTCCGTATACCGAAAAGTGACCCCCGCCCGGGCGATCATATCAATCCAGGCTTTGAGTGTTGCGGGCACACCAAAATTATAGATCGGGGTCGAGATAACAACCGTGTCAGCCGTCATAAGCTCTTCCACAAGACCGTCTGAAAAAGCGAGCTTGGCCCTGTCGGCAGCGGTGCGCGCTTCGCTTGGCGTAAAGTTGGCATTGACCCAGGCTTCGTCAACAAAGGGCAGTCCGCTTGCAACATCTCGATCAACAATGTTGACGGGTGTGAGTTCAGCAAGGCGGTTGAGTGTTTCATCAGCGAGGCTGCGCGTGACAGAACCCGTTTTCCGGGCGCTGGAATCGATGCGAAGAATGCGGTTAATTGATGTCATGTCGTGTCTCCATTTGTTCGATGACCAATTCCTAGATCAGATCGGTTTGGAGAATTAGAGGGCTATTTTAGAAATCATTGTTCTGATAAGAAGAACAATGAGCAAATATGAAGAGATAGAGACCTTTGTCCGGGTCGTGGAGGCCGGATCAATAACAGGAGCGGCGGAACAGCTGCATATTGCCAAATCGGCAGTCAGTCGCCGACTCAAGGAATTGGAAACACGACTTGGTGTTCAATTGATGCAACGGACGACCCGAAAGCTGTCGCTTACCGATACGGGAGAAGCGCTGTATCAAAGGTCGATAAGCCTGTTGGCGGACTGGGCGGAAACGGAATCGGCGACCATAAATGCGCAAACTGCGCTGGCCGGTATTATCCGTGTCGCTGCGCCGTTATCGTTCGGTGTTGCTCATTTGGGCCCCGCCATTCTTGATTTTATGAAAGCGCATCGAGATGTCACCTTTGACATTGATTTCAACGACCGGAAAATGGATCTTGTTGCCGAAGGTATGGATATGGCCATTCGCATCGGTGATCTTCCGGATTCAAGTCTAATCGCACGCAAGATCGCTTCGGTTTCCATGGTCGCTGCGGCCAGCCGGTCCTATCTTGAACAACATGGATATCCGAAAACGCCAGACGATCTGAAGAATCACAAGGAATTGCGCTACGGTTATCGCAGAACGCCAACATGGAAATATCGGGCGCCCGATCAGAGCGAAGGTCAGGTGGAAATGGCGCCAAGGTTACTGGCGACAAATGGCGACTTTCTGCGCGATGCAGCAGTTGCTGGTGAAGGCGTTATCATTGAGCCCCGGTTCATTGTGTACCAGCATCTTGAAGCCGGTTCTCTTGTCGAAATCCTGCCTGATTATGAGTGGCCAGAGTTGACTGCCTACGCCGTCTATCCACCAACCCGGCACTTATCGGCCCGCGTACGAACATTTGTCGACTTCCTGGTTGAGCGCTACCGGGGGACGCCTTATTGGGAGTCACGAACTCCTCCCGGATTGTAGAAAATTGAACCCCTTTTTACAAAATTCCGCCATTGGCTTGAATATTCTGGCCGGTAATCCAGCCGGCGTCAGCGGATGCCAAGAAGGCGACGACATTTCCGATATCCTCTGGCTCGCCCAATCTGCCCAATGGCGTTTGAGCCACGAGCATGTCGATTTGGTCCGCAGGCATGATCAGCCCATCTGTATTTGTGACACCAGGCGAGATTACATTCACTGTCACTTGGCGCTGGCCGAGTTCCTTGGCCAATGAAAGCGCCATCAGTTCTCCTGCGGCTTTGGTTCCGGAATAGACACCGCCGCCTTGGACAGGCATTTTTGTGCCGCCAGTTGAGAACTGGATGATTCGACCACCATCGCTTACTCTATTGGCCGCTTCTTGGAGGACATTAAACGCTCCTTCGACATTGACAGCCACCGACTTTCTAAAATCTTCCAACGGCAACACGGCATGGGGCGCAAATATAGATGCTGCTCCGGCGTTGACCACTATATCTACTTTACCAAATTGATCGTTCGCATCGTCAAATGCGCTGTTTACCTCTGACCGTTCGGCTATATTTGCCTTCACTTTATGCGCATCACCACCGGCCGATTTTATAAGCTTCACAACTTCATCCGCTGCTGCTTCATTTCCAGCATATCCCACCGTAACAGCCGCGCCTTCATGGCCAAGACGTAAAGCGGTCGCCCGTCCGATACCGCGCGATCCAGCAAAGATCAGTGCCGATTTATCATCCAATCCGTTCATATGTCATCCTTCGCTGTCGATTTTTGAAGAGCATCCGAACTCTAGGCGCAAAGCCAGATTTGCATTCATCCGAAAGTAGGGCAAACATATAGACTATCTGGTTGAACCAATTGCTGCCGCCTTGTCCCGAAGGTGGATCGCCGGACATCATTTTTCTGATCGTATAATCCAAATGGACTAATCACATTGCCAATTGTGGCCTATAAGACTGTCATGGTCCCAGATTCTCATCAAGAGCCATTGCGCGTAATCATTGTTGATGATCATCCGACAATGCGAGCTGGGCTAAGGGCATTGATCGATGATGACCCTACCCTGGAAGTGATTGGAGAAGCGCCAGATGGCGGAAGTGCGCTGCAGCTCTACAGCCACAAGAAGCCAGATGTGACCATCATGGATCTGCAACTTCCAGATATGGATGGCGAAACGGTTATCAAACAGATTGTTGCCGATCATCCGGCCGCTATGATCATCGCGCTGACTACCTTTGACGGTGCCGACACGATCAAGCGGACGCTTTCTGCCGGAGCACGCGGTTTTCTGACGAAAGATACTGCAAGGCGGGAAATTGTAGATGCCATAAAACGCGTGCATGACGGTCAGCGGGTATTCAAGGGTGAGGTCGCTGAACGGCTGGCAGATGCCATGATGCAGGAAGATCTAACCCCGCGCGAACTGGATGTGCTCAAGATATTGGCGGCCGGAAACTCCAATAAATCGATCGCCTACAAATTGGATATCAGCGAATCCACGGTTAAAATTCATCTCGGCAAGATTCTCGACAAACTGGGCGCAAGCGATCGGACTGAAGCGGTTTTAACAGCTCTGAAGAGAGGTATAATCCGTATTCAATAGCATTTTGGTAGGCTTCAGGATTGGCGTATTTCCAGACGCACCACCGATCCTGTTCCGGCCGAGGATTCTATTGAGAACAGAGCATTGATAAGCTTTGCGCGCTCACGCATGCCGGTCAGCCCATAATGCCCCGGTAGCGATGAATTCGGATCAAATCCCATTCCATCATCGTTGACAAATATCTTGATCAAATCGGCGGCGCGGAACGTTTCAACACGAATGTTTTCGGCTTGCGCATGCGTGACTGCGTTGGAAATCGCTTCGTCAACAATGCGGCAGATCTCAGCGCATGTCTCTGTGTCAATGGGTGGGCCATTAAGATTGTTTTCAAGGGTGATATTGATATCGGATTTTAACCGAAATGCGTCCACAATATTGGACACGGCGGCTGAAAGATCATTCCCGAAATCGCTGCGGGCACCGATTATCGACAATCGCGCGGAACGCAGAGCCTCATCCGATTGTATCAGCGCATTTTCCAGAATTTCATGCGCAACTTTAGGATCGGTTTCAATTTTGGATTTGGCCAGTTCGATATGCAATCCGGTAGCGGTGAAATCCTGTAGCAATGTATCGTGCAACTCTCTCGCAATGCGCATGCGTTCGGCCAGCGTTGCTTTCATTTCCAGAGAATATCGTTCGAATTCCGACTGCTGCTTCCTGCGCAGCGCCATTGATATTGCAAATCCGGCAATCAGAACCGCTATGGCTATTAGCGCCGCAACTGTTGCGTAGAGCGACCTGATTTCAGCTTCGTTTCGAAATTGGTCCAATCGTGCAGCGGTATTGGCCAATTGCAATGTTTCAGTTGGAGCACGAAAATTGTCATCGCGGCGGAATGCGCGCGACAATCCAAAAGCGGCGCTTCTCGGATCATTTTCAAAGGCTTCGCTTAGCCTCATGACCGGCCTCGCAGCGAACCCGCTCTGCTCCTCAACATTGCTTACATATTGCTGTAATTTCCGGATCAGCAGTTCCTGACTTTGTTGCTCGGAACGCCTTTCAGCCAGATCTATTGCCGCCAGTAATATCGAAATTTGGACATCGGTTTCGGTTATATCTTCAAGATTTTGGATCGCTTCCCCAATCTCCCTTTTGGCCAATTCCAGCTGGTTCAACTGCGTTGCGACGACTCCTCTTTTATAGTGGTAGACCGTCCAAAGAACCGGATCATTCAAAGATTGCAGACGTGGCATTGCCTGATCCAGCATCCGGGCCGCGCTGGAATATTCAGACAGCTCAATATGATAATCAGTCAGATCCAGATAGAGTGAGGCGTGAACAAAATCCGCCAAGGCTTGGTTGGTTCCGGCTTCAATTTGGCCTGCACGGTCAACGGCCAAGGATAATGTTTCGATTGCCGATGTGACGTCACCGGACTCTGCTTGTGTAACCGATATCAGGAACAGAACATCAATCGAGCTAATCAGATCGTCGCTGGAAAGGGTGAGATCTTTTGCCTGCAGCAGCAGTCGCCTGGCTTCAACCTTGTCCGGCGCATTGATTCGGGCCAAGGCATCACCAATCATCGCATCAACCTTTTCACTGGATGTCACTGCCCGTTGAGTGGCCTCCTGAAAAATACGCGCTGCCTCGTTAAACCGCTGTTGTTCAAGCAAGCTGTCGGCTTTTTCCATTAGGGCGCCATGCTGGTCCTGAATTTCGGTCTGCGCTGCAATATCAGCGGGATACACCAACAAAAGAAGGCAAAAGCAGACTATTGTTGAGTGGAAAAAGGCGTTTATGGCTTTTATGGGACGAATCCGATCAGAATATCGTGCAGATCGCATGATCAAGTCAGTTCCCTTGTGCCGATTGCAAGACAGGATAGGTCAAGCACAGGGGAAGTGTATAGTCCAAATGAACTACTCCAGCACCTTGCAATCGCACTACGCCCTTTGCTGACAGCTCTGCTATTCGTCCTAGCTGACAAGGGCATTTAGCAACACGCGGATATCGCCATCTCTCCCCCCGAAACGGCCTCCCCCTATCCAATGCCCTTGTCAATTGTCCCTTTGGTTCCGCCAACCACGATAGCGCTTCAACCGCTTGTTGGTCCGAAATCGATCTCCAACAAGCGCAAGTAATGGTGAGATATTTGGTTTTGGATTCAGATTTTTCGCAAGCCGCTCCAACTGTGCCTTGGCAACCGCCATGGTCGCAACCCCAGCAAGGGTTGTATTTTTCCATTTGACCTCGGGAATGGCCACGTCGACTTTTTCTGCATTCAGCCAGTTATTGGGCAATTCCGGATTAAATGCCAATGCCCTGGCCACGCCAAGCATGTCCACTGCAGAGCCAGCCTGCCCATGATCCAGTGCTTTTTCGGCAACCGACAAACGACGAATTCCACCAGTAATCATGATCGGCATTTTTGCCGCCGCGGATATCTCCCTTGCGAAGTCAATGAAATAGGCTTCCCTTTGACCTGTGCTATCTTGCGAAGCTCTGCCCTGCATCGCGGGACTTTCATAGCTGCCGCCGGATAGCTCAACGAGATCGACCCGCATGTCGTTAAGCTGCTCAACCACCCATTTTGCGTCGGATTGATCAAATCCGCCCTTTTGAAAATCCGAAGAATTCAATTTTACAGAAAGACAAAAATCGTCTGATGTTTTCGATCCGACCCTTGCCACAACAGCGAGGAGCAGCCGCGCTCGATTTTCCAATGTGCCTCCCCATTGATCCGTCCTTTTGTTTGTCAGGGGAGATAGAAACTGATTGATCAAATAGCCGTGCGCTGCGTGAATCTGAACACCGGTAAATCCCGCTTTTTCTGCTTGAAAGGCAGTTTCAGCAAAGCGCTCGATAATGGCCTCAATTTCCTGCTCTTCCAATGCTCTTGGCTTTGCAAAAAGCTTTGAATAGTCGCCGAGATCAACGGGAACATTCGAAGCTGAAACGGCATCCTCTCCCATATTTGCGTAGACCTGACGTCCGGGGTGATTGATTTGCATCCAGAACTGACCCCCGCCCGACTTACCGGCCGTCGCCCAGCGCTGGAACGGCTCTAAATCGGTGTGTTTTTCCAGCACGACGCCTCCGGGCCCAGTCAAGGCATCCGCTGCAACCATAACATTCCCGGTCAACAGTAATCCGGCTCCTCCCTTGGCCCAACGCCGATACAGACGGTTAAGCCTTTCGCCGGGGAGTTGACCAAGGTCACTCAGATTCTCTTCCATTGCGGCTTTACATATACGATTGGGGATGCGCGCTCCATTCGGGAGGAGAAGCGGTTCGAACAAAGGATTTGCGATTCCGGTCACTATATTTGCCTTCTGGTCTATTTTGGAATTGGATGCTATAAACCTTGAACCAATGTTAAAGGTCAAGCCATATGAAAATTGGTGAGCTGGCGAAGCAGACCGGTATCGCGACATCCCGGATTCGATTTTACGAACGCCATGGTTTGTTGCCCAAGGCAACGAGACGAGACAATGGTTATCGGGACTATGGTCATGACATGGTTGAAAGGCTTCGAATCATCGGCCTGTCCCAAAGCCTGGGCTTTTCCCTATCCGAAATTCGGGAGATATTGCCGAGTGCAATTGAAGAACAACTGAGTTGCGACAGGATTATCGACGAGCTTGGTAAGAAACGGGAAAATGTTCAGTTGCATATCACGAAGCTAAAGAAACTCAGCCATCGGATCGATGCTGCGATTGAATATTTTCGTGATGTCAAATCCGCCGGAAACAAAGCCAAAACCGATGTGTTGATGAAACTCTGAATGGCGTTTTTGAAAAGCAGTTTGGATTGATAATATGACCAATTTTGCAAGCTCCGCCCTGTTTAATCTGATTGCAGGCCAGTTGAAATCTCAGGGATTGGAAGCTGCGAAGCCGATTGGATTTGAAGGCAAGACGGAAGCCGTCTCAAAACGTGACTTGCTGAATGTGGCAATGCGTTCATTAGGGCCATCATCCATTTTCAAGATTGGTCAAGCGCTCAAGACTGTTGATTTTGATCCTACACTTGAAGTGCTTTTGAACGCTTGCGATGGACATGACCTTATTGATCGCTGGACGAGACTCGAGCGCTATTTTCATGGCCGGCATAGAGTCAGGGTTATTGATCAGTCGTCTCTCAGCGTGACACTTGAGCATTTCTCCACCGATGAATCTCTACCAACCACAGGAGAGGATCTGGTTATTTCCGGACTAATCGCCAGCTTGCTGCAGTTGGTAGGCTGCCGACAGCTCACAGTCCGAATAGGCCAAGCATCAACACTGGTCATGAAAAATGACGCATTTGTGAGCAGCGATGATGGGTGGAGAAATCTTCAGGAAACCGGCGACACCCGTATCTGGCAATTTGACTGGAAAGAAGAGCATAACCAGTCTTCTGCAGCACCGAGTGCGAGTGAGAACGATAGCACGTCAGATAATGATTCGATTGTGGATCGGATCACCCAAATGCTTGGCAGTGATCCCGGCCGGAACTGGAAAATTGATACGGCAGCAACCATCATCGGTCAGTCCAAAAGAAGTTTGCAGCGCATGCTCCAAAAGGAGAATGAAACCTTCCAAAAACTGCTTCGTCGGTCGCGCGCGGAGGCAGCGGCTTCCATGATATTGAGTGGCCGAAGTGATTATGCCGAAATCGGCTATGCATCCGGGTTTGCCGATCAGCCTCACTTTAGTCGTGAATTTAAACTGAGATATAATATGCAGCCATCTGAATATCGCACTCTGGCTGGTAACTAATAGCCAACTCACAAGATTGGCGCGTATATTCAATACAAGGGCATCACGATCGTCCAGTGGTTCGACCATAGATAAATATTCTGTGGATCAAAAAAATGGACTTGAACGGCAAAAAAATTCTGATCACCGGTGGAGCTCGAGGAATCGGGTTGGAGTTGCTGCAATTATGTGTCGACGCTGGTGCGCAGGTCGCGATTTGCGGTCGCAATGAACAGACCATCGACCAAGCACGCATGCAGCTTGATCGCGATATTCTGGGTATCACCGCCGACATTAGCGATCCGGGAACCCCGCAATTTCTCCACGATAGAATCCAGTCCGAATGGAATGGTCTCGACATCCTAATTAACAATGCGGCTATCCAGCAGAGCCTCGATTTCATCAATGACAGTTCAGACCAGCTCCTCGAAAAGATCGCCGATGAATTTACCATTGATCTTATTGCACCCGTTAAAATTTGCGCCGCACTGATGCCGTTGTTGAAGCGCTCCGATGATGCGATGATCGTCAATATCAGCTCTGGTCTCGCCCTCGCACCGAAAGCAGCAGCGCCGGTATATTGCTCAGCCAAAGCCGGTCTCAGCAGTTTCAGTCGCAGCCTCCGCTATCAGACCGAAAAAGACGCTCCGCATATCAAAGTGGCCGACGTGATCTTACCCATTGTCGCAACCGATATGACTGCAGGACGTGGCAATAACAAAATGACCGCTTCAGGTGCGGCGCAATCCATTGTGAATGGCATTCGCCGCGAAAAACAGACCATTCATGTTGGCATAGCAAAGCTCTTTGCATGGATCATGCGCATCGTCCCGAGCCTGGGCTTCCGAATCCTTCGCGGCACATAGAGCTCTAACACGGCGAGATGGAGCACCAGAAGCCGAACCCAATAACGCTGAATTTGATATCCCGAATTTCTGAAAGGAAGTCACAATGAAATCTTTACTCAAAGTCATGCTCATTCTCGGTGCAATATTTGCATCCACATTCATATTGGGACGGGTATTGGGGATCTTGACGGTCGAAAATGTCCAGTTCTGGTTGGAACAGGCGCAAACCGTTGATCCTTTATATGTCATCGGCACCGTTGTGGTGCTTCTCTTCATCGATCTGTTTGTCGCGGTTCCTACGCTCACAATAATGATATTAGCCGGCTATTTTCTGGGATTCTCTGCTGGTGCAGCAACGGCATTTACCGGATCTGCTCTGGCCGCCTTTGCTGGCTATGGCCTGAGCAGAAAATGGGGAGATCGCGCCATTGGTTTTCTGATCAAGGATGAGAAGCAGCGAACCGAGCTGGAAGAAGCTTTCTATCGCAATGGTCCGGTGATGATCACTCTGTCGCGCGCCGCGCCTATAGTAACCGAAGTAACGGCTTGCATGGCTGGCGCTACCCGGATGCCATTTTGGCGATATGTTCTGTTTTTCTCGATCAGTACGCTGCCCTATGTTCTCATTGCCTCTTACGCCGGATCAATCAGCAGCCTGGAAAATCCGGAACCTGCGATCTTTGGAATGCTGTTTCTCTATTTGTCTCTTTGGATCGGTTGGTTCCTGTTCCGTAGGTCGCAAGGCATGATCAAGCAGGTCTAAAACCTCTATATGTGCATGGGACTATGATACGAACAATGGTCAGTCATCCGGTGAAACTTTCAAATGGCGTCGATCAACACTGTGGGGTTGATTATTCAGCGCAGTTCCATAGCTAGTTATTGTGGCTATCCCGCCAGCAGGAAACATAATCATGGCCGTCCCTCCCCCTGACGTAAACTATTCTTTGTCACCCGCCGAGTTGGAACAACTCAAGCCCTATGGCGAGATCATCCATCATGACACCGGTGACGTTCTGATCCAAGAAGGCGCACGCAATCTCGATTGTCTTGTCACACTCTCCGGTCATACCGACATCATCGCCGAAACATCTGAAGGCTCACGAAGACTGGGATGGATGGAGGCAGGACAGTTTGCTGGCGACATTACAGTGCTAACCGGACAGGCATCACTGGTCCGGGTGGAAATGGGTAATGCTGGAGAGGTACTCCACATACCGCATGACAAGTTCAAACGCGTGTTGGTCGAAAATTCCGGATTGTCGGATGTTTTCGTGCGCACCTTTACCGCCCGCCGTCAATTTGGTCACGAATCAGGGATGAGCACAGTCGTTGTTATTGGCGAAAGCTATGACCGCGAGACTTTTGTTTCCCGAAATCTGCTTGCTGTACACGGTGTCCCCCATATGTGGCTTGACCCAACCGGCGATGCATTGGCCGATCAAGTGATGCGCGCACGTGGCGTTGAAGCGGCTGATCTGCCCGTAGTCCTGCGCGGCGCATCTTTGGTGTTGAAGAAACCCAGTCTTTCGGATTTGTCCGAAGCTTTTGGACTTGATTTGCTGCCCGATGGAGCGTGCGCGGATGTTATCGTTGTGGGTGCCGGGCCTGGTGGTCTTGCGTCATCAGTCTATGCGGCATCGGAAGGACTGTCTGTGCTGACACTCGACATTCGCGGCCCCGGCGGACAAGCGGGGACGTCTTCCAAAATTGAAAACTATCTCGGCTTTCCGATGGGTATTTCCGGACAGGAACTGGCCGATCGCGCTTCCATTCAGGCTCAAAAATTTGGTGCACGCATTGCCGCACCTGTGAAGGTCTGTTCTCTGGATCGCAAAGGCGATGATTATTGCCTCAGTCTTGAAGACGGACGCAAGCTCAATAGCAGAGCCGTGGTGATCGCCACCGGTGCGCAATATCGCAAGTTGCCACTCGACAAGCTCGAACAGTTTGAAGGGCGCGGGATCTATTATGGTGCGACCGCGATGGAGGCCCAGCTATGCAGGGGATCAGAAGTGGCGATGGTCGGTGCTGGGAACAGCGCAGGCCAAGGTGCCGTGTTTCTGGCCAAGACGGTCAAGGCTGTGCATCTCGTCTACCGCCGCGAGGATATTCGCGAAACCATGTCGGAATATCTGGTTAGGCGGCTCGAAGAGACACCCAATATTCATCTCCATCCCGCCAGCAAGATTGCAAAATTGCACGGAGAGGAAAGGCTTGAGGCCATTGATCTGGAAACGAGAGGTCAGCCGGTGCGCCTGGAAACGCCATTTGTCTTCCTGTTCTTGGGTGCCGCTCCGTTCACCGAATGGTTACCCAAAGACATGAGTTGCAGCGAAACCGGTTTTGTCAAAACCGGCGCGGATTTGGCCAACCTCGACCTAGTCAGGGCCGGATGGCCATTGGAGCGCATGCCCACACGGTTCGAAACATCCTGGCCGCGCATCTATGCCGTTGGTGATGCCCGAGTTGGTTCCGTCAAACGTGTCGCCTCGGCGGTGGGCGAAGGTTCGGTCGTGGTGAGCGATATCCACGCAGCCCTGTCGGAAACGGACGCGACCGCGCCAGCGGAGAGCAAAGCGGTCTAACAGCTCGGCCTTGTTCCCATCCGTTCGTACCGAGTTGCTCCCGAAGCCAGCCATTGTGAAACAAATCATGGTTTAGTAGTTGGTGGATCGTGGCTATTACATGGTTCCAATAAAATGGCTGTGTTCTGAAGCAGGGAGAATGGGATGCGAGTAGAGATGGATATGAGCCGGACAAAGATCTTGCCCCTGTTGATCGGGCTAGCCTGTGTCGCATCCTGTTCTGCAAACGACACGGACAATCAGGCGTCTGCGGTGAACGCTGCGGATTTGGAACAGAATAATGTCGTCTTTACGTCAGATGCAGGATTAGATGTCGGCGCCAAAGTTCCGCTTAACATTACAGTGAAGCGGAATGAGGTCGAAACCACGCTGGGAGAAATCCTGAAGGATGGGCCTATTATCTTATTCTTCACCCGATCGGTTGAATGGTGCGGATTTTGTCAGGTTCAGCTCAAAAATGTAAATCAGATCAAGGACGATATCGCCAAACGCGGATACCGAATCTGGGCACTCAGCTATGACGAACCAGTAGTCCAGCAGAAATTTATCGACGACCAAAAGATCGGTTTCGCTCTCTTGTCGGACGCCTCTTCCACCTTGATTGATGGCTTCGGACTGCGTGATCCGCAGTTTACAGAAGGTCGTGCGGAGGGTGTTCCCATCGCAACGGTGATGCTTATCGATACAGATGGCAGAATAGAATCTAAAACGGTCTCCGGCGTCCACGATATTCGACCGACAAACACAGAGATTTTAGAGTTTATTGATTCGAAATAGAGGCGCTTACCCAAAAATACAGGTGTATGGGCAGGCCTGACAGATGCGAATTGCATTTGCTGGTTTTCAACGATTCGCATTTATCTTTTTCGCCGTTACCCGCGATACAACCACTACTCCCCGCGTTTCGTCTGCGAACGATCTGAAAATTCGTTGACTCAGTCAACTTGCAACAATATTGGGACGTTATATCATTACATGGATTCTCCAATGCCGTCTGCTTTTTACAAAGATCGTGCAGCAATTGCACTTAGCGCCGCATGTGTTGTGCATTGCATCGCTTTGCCTGTCCTGGCGGTCTCATCTCCTTTCTTAGCGGTCGTTGCACAGGCGGAATGGCTCCATTGGATCATGGTTGTGATGGCCGTGTTTGCTTCGATGACTGTGGTGATGTCTTCACCATCGGCACGCGTTCCTGCATTTCTGGTTCCAGCTGGGTTTGGCGGCCTATTCATAACAGGCGCTTTGTTTGCAGAGCATTTCGGCATCGAAGAGACATTGCCCACCATCGTCGGGGGCGTCTGAAATCGGGGAAAGAAATGGTGCTGCTAGGGAGAATTGAACTCCCGACCTCGTCATTACCAATGACGCGCTCTACCACTGAGCTACAGCAGCACTGTTTTAGTTGCGAGGAGCCATCTGCTCCAAGCCCCGCGCCTATGGCGAAAGGGCTAAGGACTTGTCAAGCGGAGTTGCATTTTTGATTGCAGGCTGGCAAATATTATCCATGCCCAAACCGCAACCAAAGTCCGAGAAACAACGCAAGGAAGCCGAAAAGGCTGAGCGCCTTGCTGAACAGTTGCGCGCCAATTTACGGCGGCGCAAGTCGCAAGCCAAGGATTTGCAGGGCGATAACGCGGATTAAAGGCGGGTTAGACGGCGACCACAGCTCTTTCCGGCTCGATAATCTCAAAATCGGTAACCGCGTCAATGAAGCTCTGCGCTACTGGTGTTACCTCTTCCGTCGCCGGGTCAAACCAGACATAGGTCAGCTTCACGACGTTCAGCAATGTATCTTCACGTACTATATGCGCGATGGCGGAATAGCTGGTCCGACCGAATCGGGTAATGCGCAGACAGACGTCGATCAGATCGTCGGCCTTGGCCGGTGCACGGAAATCCACCTCGGCATGGCGCACCCAGTTGTCGCCGCCAAATAGTTCCATGAACTTGCCGGGAGAATCGTCATTGCCTTGCGCACCGACCAGTTCACGAAAATATTCGGTCACACCGATATCGGCAAAGGCAAGATAGTTTGCGTTAAACACGATGCCCTGCATATCCGCTTCGGCATAGCGCACCCGTACCGGCGTGATCAGACGAAAGCCGGCGCGAGGATCATTGGTTTCATTTTTCATTCTAGGGGTCGTAATCCTTGGTAAATAGTCGCTCATCATCCTGAATTGATTTCAGGACGCCGAGACAGTCAGTGTTGATAGATTTTCTACAGAGGCGCGCATTGCTCCTCAAGCCAATGCAGTGCGTCGCCCTCCAATTGAGGAGCGACTGTTTCAAGCACCTGCATATGATAATCATCTACCCACTGACGCTGTGCATCGGAAAGGATTCCGACATCAATCAAGCACCTTTCCAGTGGAGCAAAAGTAAGCGTTTCAAAACCCAGCATATCCTGCTCCGCACCAGGAACTTCGCGCTCTTCGACCAGAATAAGGTTTTCGATGCGGATCCCGAAGGCATCGGTCTTGTAATAGCCCGGCTCGTTCGAGCAGATCATCCCAGCAATCAGGGGCTCGTTGAAACCACCGAATGCGGCAATTCTCTGAGGGCCTTCATGAACGGAAAGATAAGCACCGACACCGTGGCCAGTGCCGTGCGCATAGTCGACACCGTCCGCCCAAAGATACTGCCGCGCCAATATGTCCAACTGTCCGCCTGTAGTCCCTTTGGGAAACAAAGCTGTGGCGAGTGCGATATGGCCCTGTAATACCTGCGTATAGCGCTTGATCATTTCTGCAGAAGGATCGCCGACCGCCATGGTCCGGGTCACGTCGGTGGTGCCATCACGATATTGCCCACCGCTATCGACAAGATAGAGCGTACCGGTTTCAATCTCGCGATTGGTTTCCTCGTTCACGCTATAGTGACACAATGCACCGTTTGGACCGGCACCCGAAATGGTGCGGAAGGACAGATCCATAAGCTTGTCGGATTGCCCGCGAAACTCGAAAAGCTTGGCGGCGACGGACAATTCATCATGACCACCTTTGGGGGCTTCTTGTGCAAACCAGTGAAGAAACTGGCTTAGCGCGGCGCCATCGCGCGCCTGCGCGGCCTTGTGACCGTTGATTTCGGTTTCATTCTTGATCGCTTTGGCGAGTATGGTGGGATCGCGCCGCTTCAAGATTGTGGCACCAGCCCCTGCGAGCTGCTCAAATATTGCGGCTACAGACCGTTCCGGGTCAACACCGACTTTTTGGCCATCATATTCGGACAACGCATCGGGAAATTCGCTATAATCGCGCAATGCAACTGCGTTGCCGAGGTGCACGCGGACATCGTCTGTCAATTTTTCTGGGGCAACAAACAGCTCTGCATTGCCGTCCGCTTTGACGATCGCATAGCCACGCGGAACCGGCGTATTGCTAATATCCTTGCCGCGAATGTTAAATGCCCAAGCGACGGAGTCGAGCGCTGCAATAACGGTTGCATCGAGTCCCTCTTCTTTCAACCATCCGGCAATGTCTGCACGCTTGTCTGCCGCACTTTTTCCGGCAAACTCATCCGGTTGCACATCCAATTTGGCCAATGACGGCTCTGGCTGATCTTCCCAAACCGCATCGATCGGATTGGACTTTACTGCGATCAGCTTTGCCTTTTGTTTTACCAGTTTCTTTTCTGTCGAATTGGCCCAATCCTGCGTGTGCAGCCATGCGTCATATCCGATTGACGAACCTTCAGGCGCATTGGCACCGAGCCAGTCAATCACACTTTGATCAGCCGTGCCGACATATTCATAGAGACTTCCGTCGACCTGATCGCGCACCTGAATCGTATAGCGACCGTCTATGAAAATCGCGGCCTTATCCTTGAGCACAACGGCAGAACCAGCGGAGCCACCAAAGCCTGTAAGCCAGGCTAGGCGCTGGGCATAGTCGCCGACATATTCGCTCATATGTTCATCACAGATTGGAACGACAAAACCATCAAGACCGTCTTTTGCCATTTGCTCGCGCAGGGCAGCGAGCCTTGCTTCATAGGTGGACATCAACATCGGCGGTAAAACTCCTTGAATTAGCTGCTGAGCAAACACATAGGTGTTTCAGACGATTTCCGCCACCAATTTCCCAGATAAGAGGCGTTATGAAACAGATTATTTGTCCCCTGATATTGGCCATCAGCCTGGCCGCCACATCCACTTTTGCCGCATCTGAAACAACAGAAGAGACTATGACAAAAAAACTCGAGAAACCACCTGTCGCAGAGCAGCGGCCCCATAGTTACGAGCGCCATGGCTATACCGTCAGCGACCCCTATCACTGGCTGAAGGATCAAAGCTATCCCAAGGTCGATGATGCGGATGTGCTTGACTATCTGAAGGCCGAGAATCGTTGGTTTGAACAGAATATGGCTGGGCAGAAGACCCTCACGGACGCTCTTTTCAAAGAGATGAAGGCACGGATCAAGGAGGATGAAAGCTCTGTCCCGCAAAAAGATGGCGACTGGATCTATTGGGCAAAATTTGAAGAGGGCATGCAGTATAAGCAACATTACCGGAAAGCGGTTTCCGGTGGCGCAGACCAGCTGATCCTTGATGAAAATGCACTGGCCAAGGATAAGGAATATTTCCGGCTAGGCGCCATGGCGGTTAGTCCTGACGGCAAACTGCTGGCCTTTTCCGTCGATGATACCGGTGCCGAGCGATTTGAAGCGCGTATCAAGAATCTTGAAACCGGTGAAATGCTGCCGGACGTCATTCCCGGCACTCTTTCTAGTCTGGTTTGGTCGGCGGATTCCAACAACCTTCTTTATGGCCTCGCCAATGAAAACTGGCGCACCGACAATGCCCGTCTGCATGTCATCGGTAGTGACCCCAAAGACGATATCGAGCTATATAAGGAAAATCAGGACGGCTTTACCGTTGGCATTGGACTAACCCAATCGGAAAAATACATTGTCATCGCAACCGGCGACAATGAAACCAGTGAAGTACGGCTGGTCCCAACCGATAATCCGACAGCTGAGCAGCTGCTGATTTCCCCGCGCAAAAAGGGTCGCGAATATTCGATCGAGGAGCATGATGGCTCGCTCTATATTCTCACCAATGATGATCATGTGAATTTCCGGTTAGCGACAGCGTCGCTGGACAAGCCCGGCGAGTGGACGACACTTATTGCCGGATCAGATGAGTTTTACCTGACCGACATGACGGCATTCAAAGAATTCTTTGTCACCGAAGGCCGCGACAATGGTCTCGATCAAGTAGAGATTCGCTCCTATACCGATCCGACGAAGATAGAGCGCATCGCTTTTCCAGAGGCCAGCTATAATGCCGGGCTCGATGATAATCCTGAATATGATGTCAGCAAGCTAAGACTCAGTTATGAATCGATGGTCACGCCGGATACGGTCTATGACTACACGCTGGCCGACAAAAGTCTCGAAACGCTGAAGATTCAGGAAATTCCATCGGGCTATGATGCAAGCCAATACACCACCGAACGCCTGAGCATAAAGGCGCGGGACGGGGCGCTGGTTCCGGTTTCGCTGGTCTATAAAAATGGCACCAAACTGGATGGCAGTGCGCCGCTGCATCTCTATGCCTATGGCGCTTATGGCTATGCGGTCCCGCCTAGCTTTTCAACGACAAGACTATCGCTCGTCGATCGCGGCTTCGTGTACGCCATTGCCCATATCCGCGGCGGCGACGATCTTGGCCGTGACTGGTATCTGCAAGGCAAGCTGATGCAGCGAACCAATACGTTCAACGATTTTGTCGACGTCGCCAAAGGCCTCGCCGACAACGGTTATACCGCCAAGGGCCGCATAAGTGCCTCTGGCGGGTCTGCCGGCGGAGAGCTTATGGGTGCAATCGTCAACAGCGATCCCGATCTATGGGGCGCTATTGTCGCACATGTGCCTTTTGTCGACGTACTCAACACGATGCAGGACGAAAGCCTGCCGCTCACGCCTGGCGAATGGCCGGAATGGGGCAATCCGATCACCGATAAAGCAGCGTTTGAATATATCCGCAGCTATTCCCCCTATGATCAGGTAAGCGCACAGAACTATCCGCCGATGTTGATCACGGGCGGCCTCAACGATCCGCGCGTAACCTATTGGGAGCCAGCCAAATGGGCAGCCAAACTGCGCGCAACCAAGACGGATGACAATATTCTGTTGCTCAAAACCAATATGGGCGCGGGCCATGGCGGCAAGTCAGGACGCTGGAATCGGATTGAGGAGGTAGCAGAGGAATTTGCATTTATTCTGTGGCAAATAAATGGGACCAATTCTGTGAAATGAGTGAACATTTTCTCGAAATTACCGCTCAGGCAGAAGATATTGACGAGCTAGGTCACGTCAACAACGCGGTTTGGGTGCGCTGGATACAGGAAATGGCCACATCCCACTGGCAGGCGACAGCGCCACAGGAATATATTGACCGCTATATCTGGGTCGTGACCCGACACGAAATTGACTATCGCGGCAACGTCAACGCTGGCGAAACCGTCACCGGACGAACCTGGATCTCAGAGCCGCCCAAGGGTGCTCGGTTCTGGCGCAATGTCAGTTTCGCCGGGGCTGATGGCAAATTGAAAGTATCCGCCAAGACCAATTGGGCGATTATCGACCAGACCAGCGGCAGGCCCGTTCGCGTGCCTGCTGAACTGGCGGAACTGTTTCTGCCCGAAGGCTGAAAATCAGGGGGCAGGAATCGGGGTCACTGGGGCCAGCGGCGAGGGTTGATCAACCCGCTCGCCTTCGGCAGTTCGCAATTGCTGCGGCTCCAATATGGCGGCGGTTTCAATAACATCCAATGCACGGCGCGCTTCGTTATAGCGTCTGGCTTTCTCTACCCATTGGCCGGTTAATTCATCGCCATTTGTGCTGCCGGGCATTTTATCAATCTCGGCAATCGCAGCATCGACATTGCCATTTTCCACATAGCGTTTGGCGCGTATCAGCCGCTGCTGAGGGATTGGCGATGGGGTTCCATCCCGCCGGATGACAAATAGCTCGGACATTTCGCGTTTGAAATCGGTCCAGAAACCTTCGCCGCTTGAGCCGCTGGTCAAGGCAGGGCCGATATCATCAAGTCCGGTTGCCAATTCTTCCAGCGTAACCGGTTCGCGCGATGCGTTGACGATTGTCGTCACCGCTTTGGGCTGCGCATCACCGAAACGCAGTCTCAGCTGCGATTCTATATATCCCAGCGGTGATCCTCGATCGAGCGCCCGACGTGCTGCAAAGGCGATGAGCAGGCCTTCTGCCCGTGCGGCATTGCCTGATGCCGCTTGGGCCTGGACATTGATGCGCGATAACCTGTCTTCAAGATCAGCCACGCGGACAGCCAGCGCCCGTTCCTTGTCCGGTGTGATCAATGGAATCTCGGTTGGTACCGGCTCTACTGGCGGCGGAAGCACCTTGCCATCCGCATCGATCCGCTTAGCCAACGCGGCAGCTGGATCGGCGGGAACAGCCGTTTGTTCTTTCGCCACCCCTTCAACAGCTGTGCTTTCCGCCTCAGCACTTTCAAAGGGATTATAGCGGGAGAAAACCCAGCCGGTCAGTATTGCGCCGCCAACAAAAGCGACAACCATCAGGACGAGGACATTGCGCGTCAAATTGCTCTTACCGCCTGACGACGCAATTTTTTCATAGTCCCGGTTCATTCCAGTTCCTTAGATGCTATTTGTGGGCGCTTCGCCCGTCCCGTTTTCTTTATCCAGACATAGTCGCCCCGCCAGAGACAGTAAAGCGTCGTCGGTTGGCTGATCCGCTGCCTGGACGCTTTTCCACCCCTCTCCGGCGGCGGAAGCGATATTGGCCGACAGCGCGACAATATGATTGACCGAGCGATCAAGGTGGCCGCGGTCCATCTCATCGCTCAGTATTTTGGCTGCACGGACCGAATAAAGCAAAACCACATGACCTTGCCTCAAGGCAGCCTGTGCCATGTCACCCAAGGCCAATGCGCGCGCTTGATAAACGCGCCGCAGCGCAATCTTTCGACCTGATGGTATAAGCTTGACATGGTCCTTGCCGGTGAGCCTGAGAACGCGGGTAAATTGATCGCCGGTTAACGCGCGCAACAGATCATCCGCGCCGCGATTCCCGGTTTCGGCGACAATAAAACCCGCTTGCTCCGCCGCAGCTGCGGTTGCCGAACCGACCGCAAGCACGGGCAAGGATTTATAGGCATCAAGCGCTTGGCCACCAAAGGTCACCGCATTGGCGCTGGTCAGCATCAAGGCATCAAATTCTTCTGCTGGCGGCGCTGACCATTGCAATGGTTCAACGGCGAATAGTGGGTCAATAATGCTTGTCAAACCCAGTAGAGCGGCGCGCTGAGCTGTTTCACGAGCACTATCATCCGGTCGCAGAATGAGAACCGAACAGGTCATCGGCCAAAAACAGCACGTAATGCGGGACTCGCCCTTCCCAGCATCTTCTTGGCTAGACGGGCAGGCGCTCGCACGTCACCGTTTTCAAAACTGGACGAATCGCAGACACGCTCACTCCCGTCGGGTAGCAGGATTTCGGCCTGCAATTGGGTCTCAAGTCCTTCTACCGAGGCAAGAGCAGCAACGGGGCTGTGACAATCCGCGGTCAATTCTTTGAGAAACAAGCGTTCTGCTGTCACCGCCCGAGAGGTGTTGGAGCACGAAATTTCCCGGACCAGGCGGCGCACATGATTATTATCAGTCAGCGTCTCGATGCCGACCGCACCTTGCGCCGGGGCAGGAAGCATAACATCTTTGGAAATCTTTTGCCCGATATCGCCCATTCCCAGCCGGTCCAGTCCGGCGGCGGCCAGCATGGTCGCTGCAAATTCACCATCCTCGATTTTCTGCAAACGGGTCTGAACATTCCCGCGAATAAGTCGGATATCAAGGTCACTGCGCTGGCACAATAATTGTGCTTTGCGCCGCGGCGAAGCTGTGCCCACCACTGCTCCGATCGGCAGGGCGGTAATCGATTCCGTGCCCACGATCCGGTCGTGAACGTCCGCTCGCTTCATTATAGCTGCGATTGTAAACGCATTCGGACGCACCGTTTCAACATCCTTCATGCTATGGACAGCGCAGTCGATTTCTCCTTTATGCAGCGCTCTGTCGAGCTCCTTTGTCCATAGGGCCTTACCGCCGACTTCTGCCAGAGCTCGATCCTGAATTTTATCGCCTGTTGCCACCATGGGCACCAACTCAATCTTATCGGGATGCCACCCATGTGCAGCCAATATTGCCGCAGCTGCCAATTCCGTTTGCACCATGGCCAGAGGAGATTGCCGTGTTCCAATCCGCAACGGCCGATCAATGCCGGCCAATAATTTCTGTTTCGGGTCAATATTCGCTGTCATGCCACTTGTCCTAATCCCGCCATGGCTTAAGTAAAAGGAATATGAGTATAATTTTGGGCATTGAATCGAGCTGCGACGAAACAGCGGCAGCGCTGGTGACGTCGGATCGCGAGATATTGGCTCATAAACTTGCGGGCCAAGAGGAAGAGCATGCCCCCTATGGCGGCGTGGTCCCGGAAATCGCCGCGCGCGCCCATGCCGAGATAATCACACCGCTCATCGAAGCGGCGCTTGCCGAAGCTGATCTGAATTTGGATAATGTAGACGCGATTGCCGCAACGGCCGGGCCAGGATTGATAGGCGGTGTTATGGTCGGGTTAGTGACCGGCAAAGCGCTCGCCATGGCCGCCAACAAACCGCTGATTGCGGTTAATCATCTGGAAGGCCATGCGCTGTCCCCACGGCTTGCCAATCCCGATCTGGATTTTCCTTACCTGCTTTTGCTGGCCTCGGGCGGACATTGCCAGATTTTACGCGTTAACGGTGTCGGGCAATATCGCCGCCTCGCCACTACAATAGATGATGCTGCTGGCGAAGCGTTTGATAAAACAGCAAAAATATTGGGCCTTGGCTATCCTGGTGGCCCCAAGGTGGAGACTCTGGCCAAAACCGGCGACGCCGATGCCGTTCCTCTGCCGCGTCCGCTTAGAGGATCAAAAGAGCCACATTTTTCTTTTGCCGGACTGAAAAGTGCCGTTGTTCGTGCACATCAAGGAGGTGCTTACAGGCCCGAAGACATTGCTGCATCCTTTCAGCAAGCGACCGTTGATTGCCTGAAGGACCGCCTCCTAAAAGCGTTAAGCGACCATGGAACCGTGCCTCACCTGGTTGTTGCCGGCGGTGTTGCGGCAAATGGCTCTATTCGCGCGATGCTCGAAAAGCTCGCTAGCGATCATGATATGCAGTTTACTGCGCCGCCACTTTGGCTTTGCACAGACAACGCAGCAATGATTGCTTGGGCCGGTGCCGAGCGTTTTGCCGCTGGTTTGACCGATCCTCTGGATTTCGCGGCTCGCCCGCGCTGGCCACTGGACCCTTCGGCGGAAAAGGCCCGTGGCGCTGGAGTTAAGGCATGAGTGAAGGGCCGAGGAAAATCGGCGTGGTAGGGGCCGGCGCGTGGGGCACTGCTCTGGCGCATATACTTTCCGAAGGGCACGAAGAATTGCTGCTTTGGGCGCGCGAGCCCGAGGTAATCAATCAGATTAACGGCGATCACGAGAACCGGGCTTTTCTGCCCGGCTACCCGCTGCGGCACAATATCCGTGCGATTGCGGATATGGACGCGTTGGAGGCATGTGAAGCCATTTTGATCGTCACGCCAGCACAGCATTTGCGTGCAACGATTAACAATCTCCCCAAGAACGGCGCTGCCCTGATCCTCTGCAGCAAGGGCATTGAGGAAGCGACGCAGCAGCTGATGAGCGACATTGTGACAGAGCTACGACCTGACAACTCGCTGGCAGTGCTTTCTGGCCCCACATTTGCGCATGAAGTGGTGCAAGGGCTCCCGACTGCGCTGACGCTGGCCTGCGATAGTGAGGAGCTTTGGCACAAGCTTAATCCGCTCATTTCGAAACCATCTTTCAGACCCTATTTTTCCGATGACATTGCCGGAGCCGAGATCGGCGGTGCGGTGAAAAATGTCCTCGCCATTGGTTGCGGAGTGGTTGAGGGTGCTGGTCTTGGGCAGAATGCCCGTGCGTCCATCATCAGCCGCGGCTTTGCCGAAATGCTACGCTATGGCGCTGCGCGGGGAGCACGCAGGGAAACACTATCCGGTCTTTGCGGTCTAGGTGACCTGGTGTTGACATGTTCTTCGACCAGCTCGCGAAACTTTTCGTTGGGCAAGGGGCTTGGTGAAGGCCAATCGGCGGACAAACTGTTGTCGAACCGCGCCACGGTTGCTGAGGGGGCATCGACCGCGGCCGTGCTCCAGCGTGATGCCAAAGCGCGCGGTATCGACATGCCGATTGTGGATGCGGTGTGCGCGCTACTGGCCGGGCAGACAGACTCTCGATCCGTTGTCGCACAGCTAATGGGGCGGCCTTTGGTCGCGGAGCAACGCTAGCACAAAAGATGACAAGCTGGATGGAGTGCGGTAAGAGCGAATTTTGAAATTTTGACCCTTTTTTTTGAATAGCTTCACCAGCCGGAGATATGTTTTTGACCAGCCCGGAATCTTCAGGCACATCTTCAGGTATCGCGTCAAAATCGCCGACCAGCGAGGCAGAGGCGGAGCAAGATGGAAGCAAAGAAGACATTGCCGCATTGGCCAAAGGTGGTCGTACCAATATATTCGGATTTTTGCTGCGTTTGGCCGCGCGCTTGCCGTTCTTGTTCATTGCTGGGCGTATTTATGGCGCTGAAGCTCTGGGACGGTTTGCTTATGCCATATTGATCGTAGAATTTGCCGCACAGCTCGCAACACTGGGACTAAAACGCGGATTGGCCGAACAGCTCAGCCGAACCGAGCGGCCACATGTCCATGTCGTATGGGACGGTCTGCTGGTGAGCCTGTTTGCGTCGACAATTGCTGCCATATTGCTGATATTAGTGCCCCAAATCATGTTTCCGAACAGCGAGATAAACGGTCTCGACCGGTTCTTGCCATTGGTGATATTCATGATCGCGGGTGCGGATATCGCACTGGCGGCGCTTGCTTATCGATATGATATTGCCTCCACCGTACGCGCACGTTCAATCGTCGAACCATGGACCATCAGCATCGCCGCTTTTCTGTTTTCCTATTATTCGCTGCGTGACGGACTGATCCTGTCTTATGTTGTATCGATGATCGCGGCCTTGCTCGCATCATTATGGCCTTTGTTTAAAAGCTATGGGCTACCCTGGGGTTGGCGCCCCAAGCCGCTGGCCATAGCCAAGCTCGCCCGGCACAATATGCCGCTCGCAGCTGCCGATGCCGCTGAATGGGGTTCGCGAAGGCTGGACCTTGCAATCCTCGGCCTATTCGCGTCGCCGGCCATTGTCGGAATTTACTATATCGCGCAGCAAGTCGCTAGCCTGCCGCAAAAACTCAAGACCAGCTTTGACCCCATTTTGGGTCCGGTGATTACCCGCAATCTGGAAGCGGGCAATATGAAGGCAATTGCCAACCAGGTCAGCCAGGTCGGCTTCTGGATCATAGCCGCCCAGGCCGGCATTGCTCTGGCTTTGGCGATTCCGGGCGAAGCGGTCATGGGACTGGTCGGCCCCAATTTTGTCGGCGGGACCGGCGCGCTGGCCTTCCTGTTGGTGGCCGAGGCCATCGCCGCCACAGCCGTGGTCAGCGAAGCGGCCCTGGTCTATATTGCTCGGCATCGTAATCTGTTGATATCGCTGTCCATGCTGCTTCTGCAAGCCGCATTGAGCGTTGCCTTCATCCAGATTTGCATGCGTATGGGCTGGCCGCCCTTGTTTCAGGCCGCATCCGTAGCCGCTGCGTTGATGGTAGCGCTGGCCTATGCTTCTGTAGTCAAGGCGATCTTCCTGTCGAAGCTGCTTCAAGCACCGGTCAACGGCTGGCGCTGGTCATTGATATTGGCCGTCATAGCGGCAACAGCCGTGGGTTATCTCGCCACCTATCTACCGGAATGGGCAGAACTGATCATTGGCATTCCAATGATTTTAGGCAGCTATGCCTGGGTCATCTGGAAATGGGGTTTTGGGCCGGAAGACCGCAAATTATTCAAGATGAAGAGTTAAGCAGGCCAACATTCTGCCGATTTATCCCAGACGTTGTTTTACCAATTCCCGCAAATCGGTTTCAGGCCGCGCGCCATAGTGGGAAATGACTTCTGCTGCAGCAATCGCGCCAATGGTCAGGCAGTCTTCCAAAGACCGATCTTCGATGTAACCGCTTAAGAAACCAGATGCGAACAAATCACCTGCGCCAGTCGTATCGATGATTTTCTCGACCGGTTCTGCATCCACTGCATAGGATTTGCCATCTTGCACCGCAATTGCGCCTTGTTCGCTGCGTGTCACGACAAGGGTTTCCACTTGCGCAGCGGTTTGCGCTACTGCTGCATCAAAATCATCGGTCTCGCATAGCGATTTGATTTCGGCTTCATTTGCGAACAATATGTCGATCATCCCGTCTTTGATCAAACGGCTAAAATCATCCCGATGCCGTTCAATGCAAAATCCGTCCGACAAGGTGAAAGCAACCTTGCGGTCATTTTTGCGCGCAATATCGATCGCCAAGGCCATTGCTGCCTTGGGCTCTTCTGCGTCCCACAAGTAGCCCTCGAGATAAAGGATGGCACCACTGGCAATCAGATCCGCGTCAACAGATGCAGGCGGCAGAAACTGCGACGCGCCGAGGAAAGTATTCATCGTGCGCTGTGCATCGGGTGTCACTAGGATCAGGCAGCGCGCGGTCGGCGGTTCCTTGCCGAGTGGAGGCACATCGAAATCAATTCCGGTGGCGCGAATATCATGGGTGAATACTTCACCAAGCTGATCATCAGCAACCTGTGCGATCAACGCGCACTGACGACCAAGGGTAGATGCGCCTGCTAATGTATTGGAACCGGAACCCCCGCTAATTTCGCGTGCTACGCCCATGTCACGATAGAGTTGTGTAGCGCGTTCTGCGTCGATCAATGTCATCGAGCCTTTGTTCAATTGCTCCTCTTCCAGAAATGCGTCGTCGGCCTGGGCAATCACATCAACAATGGCATTGCCAACAGCAACAATATCGTAGCGGGCTTCGGTAGTCATAAAGATGTCCTTATATGGAAGCGGATAACCGCCGTGCGTTAGGGGCAAGTGCCACAGGGTTCAAGCGGAATTGACCCGATGCGTGATTTCATGACATGGACCAATCATGATCGATGCACTATTTCTCTCACTCGGCCAGCTATCAGACCGGCGCATAATATCTCTGCTTTTGAAGGTATTTTTGATCTCGCTAATGCTTCTGGTCGTTTTTGGGGTCGGCGCCTATTTTCTTCTGGCGTGGCTAATCTCGATTTCAGGCTTGGACAATGGCGGTTTTGCCGCAGCCGCAGCAGCAGCCATTATAACGGCTTTGACGGCCATCTTTCTGTTCCGGGTAGTTGCAATATTCGTCCTCAATATCTTCTCCGACGATATTGTCGATGCCGTGGAGGCACGCCATTATCCCGCTCGTGCTGAACTGGCCAAGCCACCGGGTTATGTTTTGGGCGTGAAGATGGGGCTGGCCTCGGTCGGCCGTGCCATTGGCTATAATCTGCTGGCCATGCCGGTTTATATTGTGCTTCTTGTAACCGGTGTTGGCGCTCCAATGGCCTTTTTTGCGATCAATGCGATCCTCATCGGCCGCGATTTACAGGATATGGTGGCTGCAAGGCATGTCGATGATCTGGCTCAGGCCGGCGATGATTGGCGGCTGAACAAGCTGACCCGTTTCGGGCTCGGCTTGACCATTGCGCTATTGCTTGCAGTACCGATCGTCAATTTTCTTGCGCCCATAGTGGGAGCCGCTATGGCTACCCATCTGGTTCATAAGACACGTGAAAACAGTCCTGTTGAAAGCAAATGACATGATCCGCAAGCTATTGATCCTATCCACTCTGCCTGCGCTTGCCGCCTGTGCCTCAACCGGGGTCGTCAATACGCCTGCACTGCCCACTGCTGCAGCTTCGCCGCTGAGTAAAGTGCAGGGTCTGGAACTGGTCATGGGCAAGACGGCCGGTCAGTTGAAACGCTTGTTCGGCAATCCGCAGGCTGATGTCGCCGAACCGCCCGCCAGGAAGCTGCAGTTTTCCAGCGGCGCCTGCATATTGGATGCCTATCTCTACCCTGAGAAGAGCGGGGGAGAAGGCCGTGTCACGCATATCGACACGCGGCGCAGCGATGGCGCTGAGGTGGACAGGGTCTCTTGCGTCAATGCTTTGCGGGTCCGTTAGACTATATTGATTGCCATTCCAGACGCACATCCGCATCTGTTTCTCTCGGCAGACGGCTTTCTTTTTCCTGGTCAAAACAAACCGAATCAAGCTGCGACAGCGCCCACACTGCTGATCCGCGCACGACGCTGTCTTCATCATCCAGCAGCGCTGTAACGGACGAAACCAGCGACCTATCACCGCTGTTACCAGCCGCAATCAAACTGTTGCGAACCATCCTGTTGCGACCGGACCGTTTGATTGGTGAGCCGGAAAATATCTTTCTGAAACCAGAATCGTCCATCGCCAAAAGATCCGCCAGGGCTGGTGCTGCCAATTCCGCGCGCGGAAGAAAGGCCTTGTGCGCCGCTGCGGTTTCGGCAAATTTATTCCACGGACATACTGCCAAACAGTCATCGCAACCATAGATATGATTGCCGATCGCTTTGCGATATTGCCTTGGTATGGGGCCTTTGGACTCGATTGTCAGATAGGAAATACAAGCCCCAGCGTCCAGTCGATAGGGCTCTGGAAATGCATTGGTCGGACAAATATCCTGACAGGCGGAACAGCTGCCACAGCGGTCTTTGCCGCCAGCCGATGATTCCAACTCCAAAGTCGTGTAAATCGCACCCAGGAACAACCAGCTGCCATGATCCCGGCTCACAAGATTGGTGTGCTTTCCCTGCCAGCCAAGACCAGCAGCTTCGGCTAGCGGTTTCTCCATAACCGGCGCGGTATCAACGAATACCTTCACCTGACAGCCGGCATTTTCAACCAGCCAGCGCGCGGTGTGCTTTAGTGCGCGTTTCACCACATCGTGATAGTCCTTACCCTGTGCATAGACCGAGATTCGGCCATGATCAGATACGCCTTCCAGTGCAAACGGGTCGCGGGCGGGCGCATAGCTCATGCCCAGCATGATGACCGAGCGCACGTCCGGCCATAGACTTTGTGGACTCGCCCGCTCATCAGCCCGGCTTTCCATCCAGATCATATCGCCATGCTGACCATCGGCCAGCCAATCCTGCAGACGTTGGGCTGTGACCGGTGCCAGCACTGCAGGCGCGACCCCAAAGGCAGCGAAACCTTGCTCCCGTGCCATTTTTTCCAGCCTTTGGGTTAATCTTAACTTGTCATCAGCCATAAGAGGCCACTATCAATCACCGCGTCCCATTAGGAAAGCCGTAAATGACTTCCCACGCACAAGTTAATGCCCCCGTCAATGCTATTGAGGCCCACCATATCGTCAAAAGATTTGACGGCGAAACCGCCGTTGATGGCATCGACCTGACGATCAAGAAGGGCAGTATTTTTGGGATATTGGGACCCAATGGCGCTGGCAAGACCACAACCTTGCGCATGTTGCTGGGAATTATCGATCCCGACGAAGGTGAGAGATTCTTGCTCGGCTCCCCCGATCCGATCAGCAAAGCGCATCAGGTCGGCTATCTCCCGGAGGAACGTGGCCTTTATCAATCAATGAAGGCCTATGATGCGATCGCCTTCATGGGCGCTCTGCGCGGTTTACCCCTGGCTGAAGGCCGAAAGCGCGGACGGAAAATGATGGAAGATCATGGCCTCGGCGACGCCGTCGACAAGCAGATCAGGCAATTATCCAAGGGCATGGCGCAGACTGTGCAATTGCTGGGAACGATTGTACATCAACCCGATCTGATCATCCTTGATGAACCTTTTTCCGGCCTCGACGCGCTTAATCAGGGTAAGCTGGAGCGTCTGATCCGTGGACAGGCCGACCGGGGAGTGACCGTCATTTTTTCCACTCACGTGATTGCCCATGCCGAGCGGCTTTGTGAAGAAATCGCGATTGTCGCCAATGGGAAAATCCCCTTCACAGGCAAGGTGTCCACCGCGCGCGATAGGCTGCGGCCGCAAGTACATTTGGAAACCCGCAACCTCGATGGCGCCTGGCGGTCCGCTATTCCCGCAGATTGCGAGCCATTGGGGCACAACTGGCATTTCACTTTGCCGGAAAGCGGTGTGGAGCCTCTGCTCCGTGCGCTTATCGAGGGTGATGCCGGAATCCAGTCCTTGTCCATAGAACGCCCTGGCCTCCATGATGCCTTTGTCCATATCGCAGGCGAAGCGGTCGCGAAGAAAATGGAAGAAGATCTCGCAGCGGATGCCGGATTGCAGGGAGAAGCCGCATGATAGAAACCATCCGCGCCGCTTTCGTTATCGCTCGCCGTGATTTCGCCGCGATCATCTTCTCAAAGTCTTTCTTCTTCTTTCTGTTGGGCCCCCTCTTTCCTTTGATTATCGGCATCGCTGCTGGCGGGTTGGGCCAACAGGTGAGACAGGATATAGATCGACCGGTTATTGGTGTCGCACTGGACGAGCGCCAGTCGGCAAAACTGGTTGACGCACGCGCCGCGCTCGCCAAAAATCTAGGTAACAATGCCATTCCCGAACTGTTGCTGTTAACCGATGTAAATCCGACGGATCCCGATATAGGAGCTAGGCTAGACACGGAGGCGAAGCCGCTCACCGCGATTATTTCAGGGTCTTTGGAGGCACCGATGCTGACCGGATCGGAACAGGACGTCAAACGGTGGAGGGGCAAAGTCGCGCTCTTGTCCGAGACAGCCTTGTCAGGATCCGATCCTGTTGCCGTCAAAACCGACTTTGTCGCAGCGACAGGCAGCTCGAAAAAGCGGACGCAAATCGCGACGGCGCAAGGCGGTCAAATCATATTGATCCTGCTCACCATGATCCTGGCGGGGATGGTCCTGTCCAATCTGGTGGAAGAAAAAACCAACAAGATTATCGAAATTCTTGCGGCGGCCATTCCGATGGATGCGATTTTCCTGGGTAAGCTTTTTGCGATGCTTGGCATGGCTTTGGTCGGGATTACCGTGTGGTCATCACTCGGCTTCATCGGTGTTTCAGTGATTAGCGCGGGCATGCCTAATCTCCCGGCGCCGGCCATCGGCTGGCCTCTATTTTGTGTATTGATGGTGCTCTATTTTTCCATGGCCTATTTGCTTTTGGGATCCTTGTTCCTTGGCATTGGCGCCATGGCCACTACGGTCCGGGAGGTACAAACATTATCCATGCCCGTCACCATGGGACAGCTTCTGGTGTTTTTTCTCGCGGCCTTAACGGTGACCAAATTGGGTGAACCCCTCGAGTGGTTCGCAGTCGTGTTTCCGTTCAGCTCACCCTTCGCGATGATCGCACGCGCGGCGCAGATGGATAATATCTGGCAGCATGGCTTAGCACTTATCTGGCAAGCTATCTTCACCCTGATCATCATCCGGTTTAGCGTGATGCTGTTTCGCCGCAATGTCATGAAGTCCGGCAATAGTGCGCGGAAAAAGAGCTTATTGGCTCGGATTCGCGGCTAAGCTATCAGCCAAAAATATCCGGCGATTCTCGCCATTTGGCGGAATCCCGTTGACATTGCTGTCAATAAAGGCAGATTAAACGGGTTTTGAAACGCAACCGATTGCCCATAAAGGCAACGGCAGGAGAGAAAAATGGCCACCAGTCCCGTCTTAGACGCATCAACCCTAACCACTTCGCCAACGGCTTCGGAGGCGCTGGAAGCGTGGTATGAGGCGAATCCTCCGGTTGCTGATGCCGATGCCAATCCGCGCGATGTCAGCAAGGCCAGTCTCTACAGCAAAGATTTATGGCGAGCGCCTTTTGCCGAGATGCGGGCCAATGCTCCGATCAACAAGGTCGAAGATTCGGATTATGGACCCTATTGGAATATCTGCAATCACAAGGCGATTCAGCATATCGAGGCCCTGCCCGAGCTTTACTCCTCCGATGTCAACAACGGCGGCATTACAATCGCGGAGGAACGCGACAATTCTGATTTCCAGTTACCGATGTTTATCGCAATGGACCGCCCCAAACATACCGGGCAGCGCCGCACGGTAGCGCCTGCATTCACACCCACCGAAATGAAGCGGATGGAGGAAGAAATTCGTCATCGCACGGCGGAAGTTCTTGACGGCCTGCCGTGGGACGAGGAATTTGACTGGGTCGACAAGGTTTCGATTGAACTGACCACGGGCATGCTTGCCATTCTCTTTGGTTTCCCGTGGGAAGACAGGCGCTTGCTGACCTATTGGTCGGACTGGGCCGGTGACGTGGAACTGTCTCTCGCACCTGAACTGGATGACCAGCGCCAAAAGATCCTTTATGAGATGGGTGCCTATTTCCAGAACCTCTGGAACCAGCGCGTCAATGCAGAACCGACACCTGATCTGATTTCGATGATGATCCATAGTGAAGCTATGAAAGATATGGATCAAATGGAGTTTATGGGCAATCTGGTCTTGCTGATCGTCGGCGGCAATGACACCACGCGCAACACCATGTCCGGTCTGGCTTACGGGCTCGATCAATTCCCTGATCAGCGCAAGAAGCTACAGGACAATCCTGACCTGATTCCCAATACTGTTCAGGAGATTATCCGCTGGCAAACACCGCTTGCTCATATGAGACGTACCGCCACCGAAGATGCCGATCTGTTCGGCCACGAGATCAAGAAGGGCGATAAGCTAATCATGTGGTATATCTCGGCCAACCGCGACGAGAGTGTATTTGAAAATGCAGACCAGATTGATATCGAGCGCGAAAATGCCCGCCGTCATCTTGCATTTGGCTATGGTATTCACCGCTGCGTGGGAGCACGTCTGGCCGAATTGCAGATCCGAATATTGCTCGAAGAAATGGCTGCGCGACGTATGCAGGTCAACGTCACCGGCGACATCAAACGGGTTCACGCCTGTTTCGTGCATGGGTTCCGCAAGATGCAGGTCAAGCTATCCAAATATTGATCAGTTTCCATTCAGGCGGCATGATGTAACTATCTGGCAAGACACACCGAATAAGGTGTGAATAGCACAGGAAGACGCACCATGACGAGTTTCAGCCGACGCAAAATAGTTACCACTGGTTTGATCGGTGCAGGACTCTATAGCGCGGTAAGCGTTAGCGGTTTTTTCGGCGGCAGTGCGAGTGCAAAGTCCGGTCAGAAATTCAAGATCAATCGCACGCCGGAAGAGTGGAAGAAGCGGCTCGGCCCAGCGCGTTACCGCATTTTGCGTCAGGCTGGAACAGAGCGCGCCTATTCCAGCCCGCTGGACAAGGAAAAGCGCCAAGGTGTATTTGCCTGTGCGGGCTGTAACCTCGGCTTGTATTCATCCAAGACAAAATTTGATAGTCGCACTGGCTGGCCAAGTTTTTGGGCGCCGATAAAGGGCCGCGTTGGCACGTCCACCGACTATAAAATCGGTTATCCACGGACAGAAGTTCATTGCAGCCGATGCGGTGGGCATCTGGGTCACATATTCAGCGACGGACCTAAACCAACTGGAAAACGTCACTGTATCAACGGCTTGGCGCTGAAGTTCATTCCAGCCTAGATTGATCAGCCACCGGCTTCCGGGGCTTCCATCTGTTGCCAGAATTCCAGCTTGATCCCATCGCAATCGAGGATCCATGCAAATTTCCCGTAACCTTCGTCAACTTGGCCGAGGATCTCAAGCCCTTTGGCCTTCAACTCCGCTACATAGCCGTCCAGATCATCAACCCGCAGATTGATCATGAATTTTGCCTCACTCGGCTCCAGATATTCTGTGTCCTGAGAGAAATGGCTGATCAGACTATAGGGACTATCACCTTTTTCATCGGACCAGTTAAGCATCGGACCATATTCGCCATCCAGACCGAGAAATTCCTTGTACCATTTTCGCGTTGCCGCTGGATCTTTTACGATGTGAAAAACACCACCTAGTCCGGTTATCCCCGCCATTTTTTTCTCCTGGTCTCGATTTATGATCGCATAAATGCGGGTATCATATTTTACGTTCCTTTACGCGGCTATTTCGGCACAACTCGCCAAATTGACAGGCCACTATCCCGCAAATGGACGGGATGCAGCCAGTCCAATGGTTCCGCCTTGGACAATTTTGCCCACAGGCCGTCAGGATGTTTGGCGGCATACATGTTCAGTTCTGACTCGCCGGGACATATCGCAATATAACGGACATTTCTGGCTTCCAGAATATCACGTGCTTTTTCGGGGCTTGAGGCAAAAATACGAATTTGGTCAGCCATGGCCGCGTCGTTGCGATGATGACTGGTGGCAAGAACATTATGCGGCGTCTGCACCAGTATCTCAGGGCCGAAATCGAAAGGGGCAAGGATGGTGGATTGTGGTAGCGCATTAAGCTTGGCCAGTGACGATGATGAATCGCAAGCCGGCTCGTCGGTCGAAGATGCGACCTGCTCAGCTTCGTTATCCTGGTCACCGCTGTCGATGGCATTGACCAACCCCAAAAACAGGGGGCCGGGCAAGATCAGAAACACAACTGATGCAGTCGCGAATATCCGGATGATTGGGCTCTTGAGTTCCCGTGCACCCAGAAATGCATGATGTACGGCCCAACCCACGAGTGGCAAAGCGTAGACAGCCGCTACAGACGCGGCGCGCTGAACCATCAGCGATACGATAAGTGCCCAAAGAAAGGCATAAGCCAATAGAAACAGTTTATCCTCGGCCATCACATCTGATCGGCGCCATTTGATGTAAGCCAGACAGCCGAGACCAACGATGATCGACCCACCAAATAGAGAGATAATTTCCCTACCTGGCTGATCCCAGATGGGTAAACCTTCTCGGACATGAACCAACCAATAGTCGTGCACCAAAGGATCCAGTTGCCCAAAGGCTCCCCCAACACATTGCGGTGCGCTGAAATAAAAAATACCGAGTGCTGCAGCTCCTGCCAATGCCAGTGCAATGAGGCGTAACAGCCAGGAACCTGGCGCAAATTTTATGGCTGGCAAAATCACAATGGCGCCAGCAGCACAGGCGAATAAATGCGCTGGCGTTATTGCATCGCAATAAGCCAAGGCTGTATCAATACCGCCATGATTGACCAGATAGAGCCCCCAACTGCTTCCCAGAAAACCTGTCAGAGTCCAGAATAGCCGAACCCCTTCGTCCAGGGAAATAATCCAGCGCCAGGCCAATAGAGCAATGAAAGCTACCGATAGCGGCAAGCCCTCGAGCGAGATGGTAAGCCACAAGGCCAAAGCGGCACCCATGATCAAGCCCGCTTTACGTCTGTCCGGCCAGAACATTGTCCATAGCGCTACCAACGCGAGTATGATCTGCCAGCCATGATGGTCGATCCGCATCGGTCTGAGTTGCGCTACAACGGGCACTGCGGTCGCCGTTAACGCAGCTGACAATATTGCAATTTTCCGTTCGAAAAGCTGTGCTGTTATCTTTCCCACCAGCCACATTGCGATGCCAAGTGCAACCAGTGGAATCAACGTCATTGCGAAGGTTTCTGCAGCACTGGACCCGATTATCGGCTCGAGCGCCAGCACCACTATCGCCAATGGTAGCTCGATCAGTCGCGGCCAATGCATTGGCTGACTATCAGGCGTGCCAATCCGATATTGCGTGGTGTCGAACCAGCTTTGGCCGGCTAACCAGTCTCGCAGTTGAACCTGTCGCAACTGGTCATCTGGGCCCCAGCCAATGCCCGAAGCAATCTGCTCGAACGACACTGCAACCAGTACCGCGCAAATCGCTACCCAGATGAAAAGCAGCGGTCCCGATTTCCGCAGATATTCAGTGATATTCATGACTCTGGCGTAGCAGCCCCTTTGTGCTTCAGATATAGCCAAGGCACGCGCTCGGGATCAAATTGAGAGCGATGGTGCCGGTCATAATAGGGCGGCATATGATCGCCGACGATCAGAATATCAGCCTCCGGAAAATCACTTGCCGTAATTTCTGCGATCAGAGCGCTGTCGATGTCGTCGAATATGGCAAATTGCCGGCAGATCATTGGGAAATCCTTGGCCAGGGCGGGTGAAACTTTCTGACAATCGTCGACATTCAGGTTCAGACCAGTAGGTACCGGCAAATGCGCATTAAGTGTCAGCCAGTAGAGGAAGGTTGGCTGTTTCGCCTGCTTGAGGTTTTCGGCCAATAGTTTTGGTATCTGCCGATCACAAGCTCCAGCAAAGACGCCGCCGCACCATTCCGCACCTCTTTTTTGCAAGTCAGGCCAGAATTCCTGCTGTTGGAAGCCAATATTGGGATACCATTCGTTGCGTTTGAAAAATCCGCCCTGAAAGCTGTGCATGGCCTGAGTCGCATAGCCCTTTGCCGCCAATTGTGCCGGCATACAGCTGTCATCCTTGGTTTCGACAAGGTCGTAATAATCTCCCCAACGGCCGCACATTTCTCGCACTTCACCCGCGGTCGTGCTGTTATAGTACAGGTTGGTCCCTTTGCTCACATCATAGCGTTGCTGAATCGCGCTGTTCTCATAATATGCGAACAGCTTGTCCGACATAGCCTGATTGTCTTGCGGTACACCGAGGGACTCGACCATGATCAACACCAGATGGCGTTTCCCGTCGGCCCGTGCGGCAAATTGGGTTTGTCCGGTTGCGGATTCGAAAAAGGCTCCCGCAGGTGCTGACCGTTTATAGTGACCCCGCATGCCTTGTCCCATCGCAAAATCAGCGGTAGCGAGACCCATGATCAGGCCACCCGACAGGATTATCAACCAAGGGTTAGAAAAATTACCTGGCCGCCGGAGCAGCCAGAATGCCATCACCATTGTGACGACTGCCAATATCGATACGATTATATATTCAATCGAACTGTCGGGCTTGAGTTCGGCAAAAAACTGCAACGAGTAGATCAACGATGAAATGTTGAGGTTAAACAGACCACCGACAAAGCTAAGCATCGAATAGCTCATTACGGCGACGAAGGCGAGCCACTGAACCCAGGGTGCAAATCGCTTCACGATCAATCCGGTAAAACCGATAATTCCAATTTCAAGGTAACGAGGAGGTGCGCCGACAAACCACATCGCGATGAAACCGGCATTGGCGAGCAATATCCAGACAAAGGCCCAATTGAGAAAACGGTTCAGTTCTGCTTTCGGAAAAACAGGATTACGATCAACTGATATAGCTGTAGTTGAGGCTGTCACCGGAATACTCCAAACTTACGGGTCAGGTAGACCGCAAAGAAACTAACAAAAACCGCTACGCCTTTGGCAACGACGGGCAGGGTACCCATGTCGGTCAACCAACTGACGATGCTGACGGTAATTCCAAGACCTAAGACCGCAGTGGCAACAAAGCCGATACGTTGGAGTTGCAGCGCAGCGCCCTGTCTGGTCTTGCCTGGAAAAACAAAGCTCGATGAAATAAGCCAGTGGACCAGGATACCGGCGGTATAGCCCGCCGCTGATGCCCAACCCGGGTCCGTAGCGAAAGCAACCAGGACCATGAACAAAGCAACATCAAACGCAAGACTGACAACACTCGCCAGCAAATAGCGCGTAATCGAGAAGCGGTTCAGCAAGCCCAGCGGTCCGGGCAGGTTTCCTACCCAGATTCCGACGGTAGACCGCCTATCCTGACCGCTGCGCTCCATGTTGCTTATGCCGCTTTGGAAGGCTTGGCTTCTGGTGTGTCGTCGTCAATCCGTGTCGGAACATCGCGCATGCTTTCCAGCGCAGCAGCCCGGTCTTCAGAAATTACGGTTTCTGCGCCTTCGTCACCAGCTTCGTGATATTCAGCATCTTCGTTGACATTCCACACATTCCATTTGCGTGATCCGGCTTCGATATTTTCGACCGTCAGCATCGCAGTCATCATCGCGTGATCCTGGTTGTTGTACCGATGCATACCGTTGCGACCAACCATATGGAGTGTCGGAAAACGCTCTTCGAGATCGCTGCGCATGGTTTCGACATTTGCTTCATAGCTGTCATCATAAACCGGATAGGCTTTTTCCTGTCGGACGACCGCGCCGCCGACAACATCTTCCGGTTTGCACAGACCTAGTATTGCCATTTCTTTTTTGGCCAGTTCCACCAGGTCGTCATCGGTTGAAGACCACAGGCCATCATTTTCGAAACAGAAATATTCGAGTCCGACACAAGCAATCGATTCATCCGGTACCATTTCAGGTGACCAGCTGCGGAAATTCTGCACGCGACCAACTTGAACCCGGTCATCATGAATATAGATCCAATTGTCTGGAAACAGATCTTCGGACTTGACCATCAGAGCGACCGTGAGGAAGTCCCGATAATTGAGTTCTTGCGCTTCCGGCAGAGACTGAGGCAGCGGGTGAATTCTGGTCGCCAGTTCGCGCATCGGTGCAGAGCTGATCACATGTTTTGCGTTGATAACAGTCTCGCCATCTTCGGTTGAAGCCGAAACGCGCCAATTGCCGTCAGCGTCCTGCGCCAGTTGCTTCAAACTGTGGCCCATCAGCACGTCATTGCCCTTGGACCGCACAAAATCGCGCGCCGCATCCCACATCATGCCAGGGCCGAGGCGAGGATAACGGAACGTCTCAAGCAAAGTCTTGGTTTCCATGCCATCATTGGGCTTTTTGTTGAGACCCAGAGAGCGTTTCAGACCGTCAACGACGGCGCCCCAGAGGCTCAAGCCCTTGATCCGTTGCGCTGCCCAATCCGCAGACATTTCATCACAGGGCATGCCCCAGACTTTCTCGGTATAGGTTTTGAAAAAGATCGAATAGAGCTTCCAGCCAAATTGGTTGACGGTCCAGTCTTCAAAGCTTTTGACATTTTTGTTCGGAAAGACCTTCGCCTTGGCATAGCTGATCATGCACAAGGTCGAACGCCAGATACCCAAATTCCAAAGAGCCTCGAAAGCGCGCAATGGATAGCTGTAAAATTTGCCTTCATAATAGATGCGGCTCATCCGCGGCCGCTGAATGAAGTCATCGGGAAGGATTTCGTTCCACAGATCAACGACTTCTTTTGATTTGGAGAAGAACCGGTGGCCACCAATGTCGAAACGAAAGCCTTGATATTCGACCGTACGGCTGATTCCGCCAACATAGGTCGGATCTTTTTCGATCACCTTGACGGTATAGCCTTTTTTGCTGAGCAGATAGGCTGCGGTTAGGCCCGCTGGTCCTGCGCCAATAATGGCCACATCTACGGGGTTGGTCGCTTCAGTCATATATTTGGTCCCTGTTCAAAAACACGGCACTCGACAGCACCAGTTCATGTTTCAGAAACCGGAGTGAACGAAATTGGTTAGCGATAAGTTAACGGACACGTAAAATTGGCCACAAGTGACGGAAAGATGTTGAATTTCTGGGGAAGCTCGACTAATTTTTGGTTCGCAACGGCAAATTGCCTTTGCCAAAACTCGGAGCTTTTTTGTTAGAGAATGTAACAACCAACTGATTTGAAACCCGTTTAGCGGTTCAAATCAGAGCAACGACGAAACCGGTGCGCCTAGCGCACAGGCTTTTTCGTCACATCCTATGGTTTATTCTCCGAGTAAAGATAATGAATATTTCAAAAGCTGAGCAGCGCGTGCTTCACGCGCTCGCTCAAGGTGGGCATATCCGCCACAAACGTAACAAGAACAGCAAGATAGACGAAGTGATGTGCGTAACCCGGGATGGCTATATCCTGTCAGACTGCACGCTCGACATATTCGCGCGCCTGAAACGTAGGCGCCTGATCATGTCCCGCAAGGGCAGTCCCTACCGCATCTCTCATCTCGGCAGAGTGTCCGTACGGCCTCAGCTCGACAATCGATAAAGGAAAACCAATGAACTCACCTGAACAGAAATCTATCAGACCGGTAGTACCTCATGATATCCCCGCCCTGAAGCGGATAGTCGACGCAACCGATATGTTCCCGTCGGAATTACTGGACGATATGATCGCCGGATATTTCCGCAATGGCAGCAACGAAGAAATTTGGCTGACCTATAATGATGACGGTGCAAAAGCCGTTGCCTTTTGCAGACCAGAGGAAATGACCGACAGGACATGGAATCTGCTTCTCATCGCGGTTGATCCAGAGCGTCAGGGCGAAGGCATCGGGACCGCGCTTATGCAGTATATCGAAGACCATCTCGCTGGCTTGAGCCAACGCGTCTTGATCGTTGAAACATCGGGAACGGAAGCCTTGGCCAATACCCGGGAATTCTATCGTAAGTGCCAATATGATGAGGAATCACGTATCCGCGACTTTTATGCAGATGGTGATGACAAGATCACGTTCTGGAAATCCTTCCGGACTTAAAATGCTCTGGTCAAAAAGGTCCAACCTGTCTCGCGATGGGTTGGACATTTTGGCCAATCACTCGACCAAATCTTCCGGAAGCATCGGCTCACTCAACAATTTTTCCATGGCCTTCCAGCGCCACACCGGTGCATCACCTTGTCGCTCAATCCAGGCTTTCACCATATCCTGACCCAGTCCATAGTTGATCACGTAGCTGCGATACTGATCGTTGAAGGCAAGAGATTGTTCAGCCCGTTTGCGGCTGACGAGTTGATATTTCTGGATAAGTGCAATCGCCTGCTCTCGCGCCAATGTCTTGTCGAGATAACCTTGAGCAATGACAAACCGCGCACCCTTCAGTTCGCTCAAAGCCTGTTGCAACTTGAAATAGTCGGCTGCAGTGGCTGGATCCAGCCCCGCCAGCGGATATAATATGTCGCGCTCGAAGGTAAGACGCTCTTCACCTGGAAATGCGAGATCGATGCCATAGTTGGCAGAACCTTCGGCGATAAGCGATTGTGGTGAATAAAGCGGATAGACTGAAAATTCCTGCCAGCCACGCTCGCGGGTCAGACGCTGTTCGAGCAACATGTTATACACATGATGCCCCGGATAGCCTTCGTGGCAACCCAGGTCGACGGCGCGGCTGATGCGGATCGGTAGATCGGTATTGATCTGAATCAGACTCTGATAATTGCCCTGATAATAGTTATAGCCACTCCAACTTTTGCCGGTGACAAATTCCATTCTGAAATTTTCGTCTGGCGGAAGTGTGATATGCTGCGCTGTCCGTCTTTTGCATTCTACAATCGCCGCGTCAAAAACCGGTTTCAGGCGATTGGTTGGTATCGTGAAACGGTCTTGATAGGCCTCGACCCTTTCGTGCAATGGCGCCGTGCCTGGAACCAGTGACTCAATTGTTGCCAGCGCCGCATCATAGCTGCTCAGCGGAGCAAATTCAGGCGTTACGCCGAACAGACCCTTGGCCTCCTTTACAAATGGAAAAACCTCGTCCTGCATCATCGCATGCCGGGTCAAGGCTGCTTCCAGCTGTGCCGACAAAAAGCGCTTTCGGGCCTCTATCAAAGCATCGTCGCTCGGCGGCAGCGCATCAAGACGCAGCATCAGGTCTACGATGCTATTGCCCAGTTCACGCATATCGCGGGGCTTTGCTTTGGCCGCGTTCGCCCATTCGACCGGGCCATAATAAGCATCGACATAGCCGGCCTCTTGCTCCCCGAGCTCTAAGGTAAGTTCGACATAATCACGGCTGATCAAATCCATGACCGAATCTGGTGCCGAAGTCGGCGCAGCTTGTGACGACGGCGGCGCGTAGCTGCAGGCACTCAGCAATATCGCCATTAGCCCGGCGGCTATGCAGCCGATCCGCATCAGGATGCTTTGACTGGTTCAGCCACTGCCACTTCGTCCTCATCCTCATTGGGCTGAGGCGCAAAACGCAGGATAGAGAAACCGACGATTGCAGACAGGAATGAACCCATTAACACGCCAATTTTGGCTTCTTCTATCAACAGCGCTTCGCCCGGAAAGGCAAGTGCACCAATGAAAAGGCTCATGGTGAAACCAATACCGCAGAGCATCGAAACCCCATAGACTTGCAGCCAAGTGGTGCCGCCAAGGCGCTGTGCAAAGCCGGTCTTTACCGCAATCCAGACACTCGCAAAAATGCCGACCTGCTTGCCCAGAAACAGGCCAGCTGCAATACCAAGCGGTAGCGGTGCAAAAATTTGCTCTAGTCCAAGCCCTTCAAGCGACACCCCGGCATTGGCAAAGCCAAATATCGGGACGATCATAAATGCGCTCCACGGCGCGATTCCATGTTCCAGCCTATGCAGCGGTGAATCCTCTGCATCCGGCGCACCCGGGGTCACAACGATCGGTATCACCATGGCCGCAAGCACGCCGGCGATGGTGGCATGTACACCCGATAGCAAAACCGCAAACCAGAGCAACAAGGCGAAGAACAGATAGGCTATCAATGACTTCACGCCAGCCTTGTTCATCGTGTACATTATACCCAATATCACAGCAGAAGCGAGCAAGGCTGCACCGTTAATTTCCGCCGTATAGACCAGCGCGATAATTGCCACGGCACCCATATCATCAACTATGGCAACCGTGACCAGGAACAGCTTCAGTGACGTCGGCGCCCGCGGTCCAAGCAGTGCCAGCACGCCAATGGCAAATGCAATATCCGTCGCTGCCGGAATCGCCCAGCCATTATAGAGTGCCGGCATATCGCGGACAATCGCGAGGTAAATCAGCGCGGGAACCACCATACCTGCAGCTGCAGCCAAGACGGGTAAGCGCCGCCTTTCCCATGTATTGAGGCGGCCGTCGACAAATTCGCGTTTGATTTCGAGCCCGACCAGCAGGAAGAATATCGCCATCAGGCCATCATTAATCCATAAATGCGGGGTCATAGGGCCCAGCTTTTTCGACAATACCGGTCCCTTCAATTCATGCAGAAAGTGGTGGTACATGTCATAAAGAGGGCTGTTCGCAACGATCATCGCCAAAGCGGCGGCGAACATCAGCAATATACCGCCCGCTGCTTCGCTTTCCAGAAAATTGCGCAGCGCTGAATCGGTTCCCGTTCGCGCTTGTTTCTCAGAGGACATAAAGGGCCTTTTGTTGATCCGTGGTTTCGGTCAACTCATGCGCAGACGCGCTTCCAAAATCAAGGGGAACTATTGGTTTAATGTCTGGTCAATTTGTTGATTCAGCCTTTAGGCTAGCATCGGCAGGCGTCAAGCGAGGCCATTGACGAACATGCCGCCGTCACTCTTGACAGCGGCATGTCCAAATCGTCCTTACGCATGGTGTACGGATTTGAGCTTTGTCCAGCCAAATCAAATTTTCGAATGCGTTATGCGGCTTCTTGGCTGACCAGCGGCAACCGATTGAGATAGATATCGGCGATTTCCTTTGGGGTGAATACCGGTGGTTGTTTCAGGTTGGCCTCTGCCTTGCCATCATCGCCGACACAGGCGTTAATCGCAGACAAAAGCGATTCTGCCAACGGTTCTGGATCCGTATTTTCAATATCGCCCTTAAGCATGAGACTAAGCAAGAAATGCTCAATCTTCAGTCGCAACGGTTCGTCGATCCGGTGCGCATATTGTTCTTCGATCCACCGAAAGGCCCGCCGGTCGCGAGCGCGAGAGGCTCTAAGCTCAAAGCTCTCCGGGGACAATAAAATTGCGATCCCAGCCTTGCAAAACCGGTGCAGCATTTTTTCGACGGGTTGATCCGTATCAAATTTGATCGACACCATAGCCAGATCTATTTTTTCAAATAATTCCAGCCGTGAAGCGCAATAGAGCTCTTCGCGATTGGCGAATTGATTATAGACGGTACGACGGGAGACACCGGCTTCGGAAGCGACAGCTTCCATTGCAAACTCGTTAAAGCTCTGTTGGCGCAGCTTTCGCCGCGCGGCATCCAGGATCAACCGACGAGAGGATGCTGGACGCCATGCTGATCCCTCAGCACTCACATCTAGCTTCGGATCCATTGATTTCATTTTGGTTGCCATTTTTTACGCTCCTGTATCACTATCGGCCGGGGGGTCGGCCTTTAAACTGCACGAATGAGGTTACGTAAAATGATGTAAAATTTCTTGCGCTATTCTACGAAGAGCGGCCAAGAACCGACAAAAATCACAAAGTAGCAACAAACGACCTGCTGAACCAAATGAACGACCCGCGCAGATGGTTTCGCTAGGTTTCGTCCGGATGCATAACGACGGTCATGGGCACAGTGCGTAGATATCGGAGCGGCAGAATTGATTTTCTGAGCCCTGTTCTTTCTTCTGACGCCAATGGCGGGGCCCGAACATACTCTGCAATTGTAGGGATGATCCAATTGTGGGCAATATCCCGTCATCATACCGGAATCTGTGATGAATTACCCGCTGTTGTTCAGCCAAGTGTAATCCCCGCGGACTTATCCTCTGTCTTTCCGTGGACCAACAATTCCCTCAGGCTCAGACAATGACCCCGATCACTGTGCTGATTAGCGATGACGAGCCGCTGGCCGTCTCCCGCTTGGCGGAACTTGTCAACAGGATGGACGAGGTGTCTCTGATTGGGGAAGCCGCTGATGGCAGGGAAACCCTGGCGCTCATTGAAAAACTAAATCCCAATGTGATTTTGCTTGATATTGAAATGCCGCTTCTGGACGGATTTGATGTCATTGAACATCTTACATCCTCTCTCCACGATCAAGCCAGCCGCATTCCGCTCGTCATCTTCATAACCGCATATCCGCAATTTGCCGTCCGTGCGTTCGAAACCGGGGCACTTGATTTTATTCCAAAGCCTGTGCGCTATGCCCGCTTGGTCGAAGCCATCGACCGAGCCCGGGTTGCTTATGCCGATCGCGAAGCACGCAACCGGCTCGCACTTTTGGGAAAGACGCTCAACGAACTGAGGCAGGAACGCTCCAAAGCGCTCGATGATGATCATTACCTTTGGGTCCCTCGTCACGGTGAAACGGTGCGCGTGGATTGTGACCGGATAGACTGGATAAAAGCCGAGGGCGAATATGTGCGCCTCCATGCCGAAGAAAAATCCTATCTGTATCGCCAGATGATCGGAGACTTCGTTTCCCGCAACGCCGCCATTGGCTTTCTGCGCGTACACCGTTCCGCAGCAGTAAACGTCTCTCGTATCGTCGCCATAAGACGAAACAGCAATGGCGCTAGAATAGTGCGGTTAAGCACCGGCGATGAAGTCCCGGTAGGCCGAAAATATGCCAAAGAATTGATGGCGATTATCTCTCCGGATATCGAATAACAATATTTTTATTATCAGTGATGTAAGATCTTATTCTTCATAGCTAGCGATATATATTCACACAATTGTGCACTCACCGTTGCAACAATTCGCCATCTATTTATTAATATTCAAATTTCTGTCATATTTAATTGCTGAACCGCTCTTTCTATTTATTTGGTTGCCCCTGTATTTAACCATGGGAGCCAGCGATGCGGCCGAATTTCAGAACTCAAACCTTACGCAAATGCCTAACTTCAGCGGCGGTAGTCGCTGTTGCTATCTCAGCAACGGCAGCCAAAGCGCAAGATCAGGAAGGTGCAGAAAGCGATGAAGCCACAGACGTGATTGTCGTTACAGGGTCTAGAATTACCGATCCCAATCTGGAGCTGTCCAGTCCAGTTACCGTGCTGGGTCGCGATCAAATTGACCTTGCCCCCTCATTGACAGCGGAAGAGTTGATCAGGGATTTGCCCGGAGTTGTTGCTGGCATTGGCTCATCAGTCAATAATGGCAATGACGGTTCGTCGGAGGTCAACCTTCGTGGACTGGGAAGCAATCGCAACCTTGTCCTGATTGACAATAGCCGTGTGGTACCAGCCGGACTAACGGGTGTTACCGATACCAATGTTATTCCGCTGGCCTTAGTAGAGCGAGTTGATATCGTGACCGGAGGTGCTGGGACGGTATATGGTGCGGATGCGATATCCGGTGTGGTCAATTTCGTGTTGAAACGGGATTTTGAAGGCGCTGAAATCTCAGCCAGCTATGGCCTTACAGAAAGCAGTGATGCTGGTGTATTCCGCACCGATTTGACCATCGGCGGCAATTTTGCAGACGATCGCGGCAATGCTGTCCTGAACATCGGATATCACAGTTCCGATCCGCTGTTCCAGGCCGATCGCAGCTTTGGTGTCGACTCGATCAGTTCGGTCTCCGGCAATGCTCTCGGATCCGGAACATCGGTTCCAACTGCCATCAACGGGATGCAATATGATCCAGATACAGACTCTTTGGTCGCACCGTTCAACACGTTCAACTTCAATCCGTTCAATCTCTATCAAACGCCGCTGGAGCGGATCAACATATTCGGTGCTGCTCATTTTGAAGTTGCTGATGGCATTGAAGTTTACGGCAAAGGGCTGTTTTCCAACAATAAGGTTGATATTCGGGCAGCGCCATCAGGACTCTTTGGTACGACCTATAATCTCCCGCTCAGCAATCCTTTCCTGACCGACAACCTCCGCAACCAGATATGTGCCCAGCAGGGCGTCGGAATCTCACAGGCAGACTGTGACGCAGCGGCTGGTGTTACCGATCCCAGCGATCCTGCATTTCGTGCTCCGGCGGTGACAATCAATCGTCGGTTGGTTGAACAGGGCAATCGCGAGGAAACCATCGAATCCAACGTATTTCAGATTGAAGCCGGTGTTCGCGGTACGATAGTCGATAATATCGAATGGGATGTCCACGCCACGCATGGCCAGTCCGAACGTGTCCGTAGTCAGAGGAATAATGGCTTGCGATCTCGCGTTCAGCAATCGCTTTTCGCTATTGATGCGGATAATTGTGTGGATCCATCCAATGGCTGTGTACCGATCAATCTATTCGGACCAACCGGTCAGGATATCTCCCCGGATTTCGCCGCTTTCTCGGCGCCGCCAGTATCTCTGACGACAAAAACCGAATTGACCGTAGTTACCGGTTCGGTTTCCGGTGATGCGGGCTTTGCTTTACCTTGGGCCGGTACGCCCCTCAACTTTGCCCTTGGCGTTGAGTATCGTGAGAATATTGCATCGATTAACCCGGATATTGCGACTGGGACGGTCGATGAAGTCCTTGGGAATGGTGAAGCGTTTGTGGCCCAATCCGGTCGCTATAGCGTGAAGGAAGTCTTTGGGGAAATCGTTGCGCCCATTGTCGAAGATCGGCCATTTTTCAAAAGCCTGACGCTTGAGCTTGGCGGTCGCTATTCCGATTATTCCAATACGGGCGGTAATTTCACCTGGAAAGCCGGCGGTAGCTGGGAACCAGTGGATGGTCTGAAACTGCGCGGCATCTATCAACGCGCGGTGCGGTCTCCCAATATCGAAGAGCTTTTTGAGCCTCCGGTGACTGGACTGGACAATCTCGCTGTTGACCCGTGTGCTGGTGCCAATCCCGTTGGGAATGCTGAACTCACCGCTATATGTATTGCGCAAGGTGCCCCCGCCGGCACTATTGGTTCCATTCCAGCCCCGTCCGCGAGCCAAATCAACTTTACCGGCGGCGGTAACCCCGATCTGGATGTTGAAAAAGCCACGACCATTACTTTTGGCGCAATTATCCAGCCCGCCATAATTCCTGGCCTGACAGTGTCGGTCGACTATTACGACATTGAGATCAAAGACGCCATTTCGCGGACAACAGTGGGGGATGTTATCCAGCCCTGTTTCAATCCGCCCAATGCCAGTGATCCTGCCTGTGCGCTGGTTGTTCGCAACCCCCTGAACGGCAGTCTGAACGGCGGGGCAAGCGATACGCCCGGCCTTCTGCTAGAATTGACCAATCTGGGACGATTGGAAACATCGGGAATTGATTTCAACATCAGCTATAGCCGGGATCTCGATTTCGCGACCCTCGGATTGCAAGTGAACGGGAACTACACGTTCGACCGAAAGTTCCAGGCCACACCGGACAGCGTAAATCGCGAATGTGTCGGCTTCTACAGTGTCAATTGTGAAAGCATTCAGCCGGAATTCCAGACAAACAGCCGGATTTCACTATCGCGCGAGGAAGGCTCCATTTCCTTGGGTTGGAAATATATTTCCAGTCAGGAAGTCGAGACGTCTTTGCAAGGCAGCTTTCTTCCCGAATTCGAAAGCATCGGTTCCTATAATATCTTCGATCTGGTGCTGCAGACAACGCTTATGGACACGCTGGATTTGACATTCGTGGTCGACAATCTGTTCGACAAGAAACCGCCGCTGGTTGGCAATACAATTGGAGCAACCGAGTTTAACAGCGGCAATACATATCCATCAACATATGATGCTCTGGGACGTCGCTATACAATTGGCGCGAAGCTTACTTTCTAAGCGCGCCTGGAAATGAAAAAGGCGGCCGTTATTCTCACGGCCGCCTTTCTTATGCTTATATGATATGGCAATAACTGCGCACTAGGGTCGTGAGATCATCCCGCCATCCAATGCAATTGTTTGCCCCACCAACCATGATGATGCTCTGGAGCACAGATAAAGCGCCGTGCCAGCAATATCTTCCGGTGCACCCATACGTCCTCTAGGAATCTGGGCAATAGCCATTTTGGTCATCCCGTCATTCTCGACTATCTGTTTGGTCATATTGCTTGGGAAAAAGCCCGGCGCGATGGCATTCACATTGATGTTATAGGATGCAAGATCGGTCGCAAGATGCTCGGTCAAGTGAATCACTCCGGATTTGCTTGCGGAATAGGCATAGGTGGGCATGCCGGAATTTCGGATGCCATTGATCGACGCGATATTGATTACCCGCGCAGGATCATCTGGATTGCCCGAAGCCTTGAGTAGCGGCAGGAATTTTTGGGTTGCGAAGAATATCGCCTTGATATTGATATCCATGACTTTGTCCCAGCCCTTTTCAGGAAAGTCCTCGACCGGTGCAGCCCAGTTGGCGCCAGCATTGTTGATCAGGATGTCGACCTTATTTTCTCGCTCGCTCACGGCCGCAACGAAGCTTTCAATACCCTCGACATTGGATAAGTCAGCCGGAATGGCGATACACTCACCCAGTTCGGAAAGCTCTTCGGCCATCGCCATCAGCCGCTCTTCCTTGCGGGCGGTGATATAGACTTTGGCGCCGTTCTCAACCAGACCACGTGCCATCATAGCGCCGATACCGCTTGATCCTCCCGAGACAACCGCCACTTTTCCGCTCACGTCAAATAGGTTCTTCATATGCTCTCCTGTATCCTGATCTCACTTGAAGCTTCCTTTCCACAGCCGGACAAACTTGTCACCTATGATGAGCGTTTGGGATGCATATGAAACGGATCGCACCTACTGGAGCTATGTCGAGACCTAGTGACGCCTGATGGGCCCGTTTCGGCAATGGCACAGAGTTTTTCCGCTAACAATTTGGCATATCGGCCAAGAGACGTTTCTGCTGTTTGGAAGACGTTTTTACTTAGTCAGACCGCCCTTGCTGACGCTGATAGCGCAGATCGAATCTGCTCAGCAAAAATGGTGGACAGGATAGGATTCGAACCTATGTACGCTTGCGCGGGCAGATTTACAGTCTGCTGCCTTTAACCACTCGGCCACCTGTCCATTTGGTTGCCTGTCTTGACCGTTTTTCGGCAAGATGCGGCTCAATGACGAAAGCATCGCCCAGTGTCAATGCCTGCCCACTCAAAATCACATATTTACCGTGCAAAAAAAAGGATGTGCCATCACGGTCGAGCCGTTAAGGAGCGATATGGCACGTAAAAACAGATCTGTGAAGAAAACCGGCGGCGGTTTGAAATTCTGGGGCCGGCATGCGGTGGAAGCCGCGCTCGCCAACCCGCATCGCTTCGTCAAGAAAATATCAGGAACGCGAGAGGCCCTCGCCTCACTTGACCTTCCGCAGGATCTTGCGGTCGTATATAGCGACGTGGCCGATCTGGGCCGCGCCATACCGCGCGACGCACCACATCAGGGGATGGTGCTTGATGTGGATCCTCTGCCTGAAATCTGGCTTGGCGATATGCTCGACAAAGCAACCGAAAAAGGGCGGCCGATATTGGTTTTGGACCAAGTGACCGATCCTCATAACGTCGGTGCAATTTTGCGCTCGGCCGCTGCCTTTAATGCCGCAGCCATAGTGACCCAGGATCGCCATGCGCCGCCCGAATCCGGGACACTGGCAAAATCAGCTTCGGGTGCTCTGGAGATTGTTCCTTGGGTACGGGTGGTCAATCTGGCCCGTGCGCTCGATGAAATTGCCGAGGCGGGATATTGGCGCATTGGTATGGACGGTGAAGCGAAAGAAACGCTGGGTGACATCATGGGGCAAAGCAAATTGGCGCTCGTAATGGGTGCAGAAGGGGAAGGTCTGCGTCAGAATGTTGCTGCCCATTGTGACGCCCTCGCGCGGTTGCCGATGGCTCCGCAGATGGAAAGCCTAAACGTATCCAACGCCGCAGCCATAGCTCTTTACGCAGAATATACACGAGACCGGGAGAATTAAATGAAACAGATGTTTAAATTTGTTGCAGCGCTGTCTGCACCCTTGTTGCTATCGGGCTGCTTCCTATTGCCTGGAAAATTCGATGCGAACCTCAAGATCCTTGACGGTGATCGTTATGAATTCAGCTATACAGGGCAAATTCAGATGACGATGCCAGACGACGGCAAGTTGAAAAAACCAAATAACGAGCCGTTTGATCCGGCGAAGCTGATCTGCCGGGACCGTGTTTACAAGAGCAATGGTGAGGTCAATCCTGTCAGACCTGTCTATGGGGATGACTATGACGCCTATGGAAAAGATGCCAATCCTGATGTTGATATCAGCATTCGCACCTATGACGTGGTTGATCGTGACTGCACTGAAGAAGAAGTCACAAAAAGAAAAGACCAATATGTCCGCAGCCAAGAGCGCAGAAAAAAGCGTTATGAAGAAGAAAAAGCCATGGCAGGTGCATTTTTCGGGGGCCCTATTCCTGGCGATGATGAAAGCATGATCGCCTTTGCGAAAACAATGAGCAAATATCGCGGCTGGAAGAAAATCGAGCATGCGGGCGGGAATATTTTCGATGTTGAGTATAGCGAAACCGGTACTATCGGAAATTACTTCAGCTTTCCGGTGCTTCCAGATGCACAGATGCAATATCCGTTCTTCCAGCTAATCCAGCGCAGCGATGGTGCAGTGGAACTGCTATCGCCTAGCATTGCAGGACAGGGCAGCTTCTTTAACATGATGATGATGAAAGAAAGTGGCGGTAAAGCACCAAAAATTTCTGAAATTGACGGTATTCTGACGATCGAAACCAATGGCACGGTCGCGACCAACAACAGCGTTGACGGTTTTGTTGAGAAGAACGGTCTGAAAGTGATGACCTGGAAAATCGGCAAGAATGCTGCAGATACGGCAGAGGGGCCGCGAGCGCTCATCAGGTTCTGACCGCTGTTTGACCGGCATAAAAAAGGGGAGCTTTGCGGCTCCCCTTTTTGTATAATATTTCGTCCGACTTAATCTTCTTCGGCGATTTTCACTTTCAGACCATCGAGATCGTCATTCAGCTCGATCTGACAGCTCAAGCGGGAAAACTCATCCCTGTGGTCGCTGCTTTCCAAAAGATCATCTTCGTCTTCGCTCATCGCAGGCAGCTTGTCTTTCCAATCCGCATCAACATGGACATGGCAGGTTGCGCATGAACAGCATCCACCGCAAAGCGCCAGCAGTTCATCAAATCCGTTGTCGCGGATCGCTTCCATGACGTTCATACCGCTATCGACGGTAACCGCTTTTTCTTCTCCGGTACGACCGGTGACGTGGATGGTTGGCATATAAATCCCTTAAGCTGTTTTCATTCAAAATCCGGCACGCTATGTCCGCTCGATTAAAAAGAATCAAGAGGCCTCAAGGCCAGTAACCTAAGGCGAAGCCGCAATGGGCCTATCAAAAGAGACGATAAAGACCAGCCTCGATGCGATCAGCAAAGTCGAACCGTCATTAAGCACGGCTATCAAGGCGGCCGGTTACCCCGAACCACGGATCAATCCCAAGGGTTATCAAACCTTGCTCCGCACGATTGTCGGCCAGCAGGTCAGTGTGGCGTCTGCAGCTTCGGTTTGGAACAAGCTGGAGGCGCGCTTGGGCGCTGGTTGCCCGGCCGAAGCGCTGATCGCAACCGACTTTGACGAATTGCGAGCTTGCGGCCTTTCGCGTCAGAAACAAGGCTATGCCCGCAGTCTGGCAGAGCTGATTTTGTCCGGCGGATTGGACCTCGATAACTTACCGGATGACGATGAGGAAGCCATTGCCCGACTCACTCAGGTAAAGGGTATTGGCCGCTGGTCGGCGGAAATCTATCTGCTCTTTGCCTTGGGCCGCCCTGATATCTGGCCCGCCGGTGATCTGGCGATCCAGGCCGGCGTTGGTGACATATTTGGCCATGACACGCGGCCTTCGGAACAGGACTTGCGGGAGATTGCTCTACCCTGGTCACCACATCGCGGGTCGGTCGCCATTTTCATCTGGCATCACTATAATACGATGGTGATGTAAGCTTTCGCGGGACCGGTAGCTATTTCTTCAGCATGGGATTCAGCGCCATCACTTCTTCCATGAAGGATCGCGGTTTTTTCCAGAATTTGGTCTTCGCATTGAACTGGTAGCCCAATATCGCAATTGCCTCGCTGGCAAAATGAACACAATTGCGCTTGTTGAGGCTATAGCTTTTCTGAGGTTTGTTGCGCCATTTTGTAACTAACGCCATTAATTCACGATATTTGTTGTCGCCAATCGTCACCGTGAAATGCGGATTGCTGTTGGTAATATATTTGGGTTTGGGCGTTTCAACCTTGCCCTTGACCGAACCCCATAAAATGCCGGGTGAGATATTGACCGCAGTGAAACCAAAGCTGGTGTCCACAGTCTCACCGCTCTCCAGTTTCCCCTTCATCACAAAAAAGGCGTGCGGAAAATTCTTGCCAAAATCATGGGAGTAGAAGGTCACCGCCACTTGCGCATGCGCAGGCATGGCGGCCATGAAGAGAGGAACCAAAACGGCCAGAAGACGCAGCCGGAACATCACAAAAACCTGTCTTGTCACTTATTGATCTTTCTGTTTCTGATCTGCTCATCAAGCCAGCGCGCCGCCTGTCTGGGCGATTGCTTGGCCGCTTCGCGGTCGACTTTATAATTGGCCTCTCGCATATTTTCCACTGTAATTGCACCAACCAGAGGTTTGATTGCATTCAAAAAATTATCATCACCACCGCGTCCGGGAGCAACCAATATCATCGCTTCATACGACGGCACCGCCCCCCTTCCATCTTCCAGAACAACAAAGCCATTGGCGGCGATCCGTCCGTCGGAGGAAAAGGCCGAAATAACATCCACATCCCCGCTCGATAAAGCGGGATACATGAAGGTTGGATTAAACGATCGGGATTCCTTAAATCGGATCGGATATGCGGCCTGAACCATATCCCATTCCGGCCGTTCCAGAAATTCAAGGTCGGTGCCAAAAGTGAATTCAGGCGAAACACGCGCCAAGTCATCGAGCGTTCTGAGCCGCTTGCTTTCAGCGTCTTCCGGGCGAACGGCAAAAGCGTAGGTATTTTCAAATCCCAACGCTCCAAACATGGTCACACCATGATCCGATAGGCTCCACTTGGCTATCTCTTGCACCATATCTTCAGCGGAAACCGTATCGGTGCGCTTCATCTGATTGGTCCAAATCGTACCGGAATAGTCTACATAAATATCGATATCGTCTGACGCTACCGCCTGGAACACGACCGCCGAGCCAAGGCCATCCTGATAACGAACCTCATAGCCCGCCTCGACCAGCCGCGAACCGATCAGACGCGCCAAGATAAATTGCTCCGAGAAACCTTTCGCACCAATTACGACGACATCATCGCTCCGATTGAGTGTAGGCAACACTGTGATCACCAGTCCGATGCCAAGTGCGACGGCGGCTCCCCAAGCCATCATTTTTTGTCGCTCACGAATGGCACGCTCAATTACGCCCAGAAGCAAATCAACTATGATCGCCAATCCTGCCGATGCCAGACAGCCGGTCAAAACCAACGTCCAGTTCTGTGTCTGCAAACCGGCGAAGATCAAATCACCCAAACTGGCTTGTCCCACCGTAGTGGATAGCGTTGCCGCCCCGATGGTCCAAACAGCGGCTGTTCGGATGCCCGCCATGATCGTTGGCGCGGCCAAAGGGGCTTCAACCAGACGTAGTTTTTGGACTGTGGTCATGCCCAATCCATCGGCCGCTTGTTTCGCCGCCGGTGACACACCGGTTAGTCCGGTGACCGCGTTGCGCAATATCGGTAGCAAGGCATAAAGAGTAAGCGCGAGTAGAGCCGGCAGAAACCCCAATGCCGATATTCCACCGCCGAGCAAGGCGGATAGCCCCAGCAGAACTGGATAGAAAAGCGCAAGCAAGGCCAATGCCGGAATAGTCTGGACCAGACTGGCAAAGCCAAGAATGACCGCTGCCACTTTCGGAGCGCGCGCCGCCCAGATCGCGAGCGGCAGACATAAAGCCATAGCGAGCAGCAACGCCGAGAAACTAAGCTGTACATGGGCTGCCAGCAATTCAGGCACGCGCGAAAAAGCCTGTTGCCATGCCTCCGTCACGCCTTTTTCACTCCATCTGTTTCACCAAGCGCGATGAGATGGGCTGCCTGCGCGCGCGGGATAGCAACCAGAGCTTCGGCTTCGGCGCCGACCCCGCCGGACAAAAGCTCTGCAGGTGTGGCGTCCGCTTTGATCTGACCGGCCTCCATAACCAATATCCGATCCGCGAGATAGAGCGCCTCAGCCATATCATGGGTGACGATGATCGTCGTAAGGCCGAGCTTTTCGTGAAGCGCTTTATACTGGCCCGCAAGACTGTCTCTTGTCACCGGGTCCAGCGCACCAAAGGGTTCATCCATCAACATCAAGCCGGGGCGGGTTGCAAGCGCCCGGGCAACACCGACCCGTTGCTGTTGCCCGCCGCTGAGTTGATGCGGCAACCGGCTCGCCATCTCTTGGGGCAGCTCTACGAGATCGAGCAACTCGGCCACGCGTTCACTCTGCACCTCTTTTTCGCCAGCCAGTTCCAGCCCGATTGCAATATTGCGTGATATCGTCATGTGCGGGAAGAGACCAATATTCTGAAACACATAACCGATCCGGCGGCGTAATATATGTGGGTCAATCGCTTTGACATTATCATCAGCGATCAAGACCTCTCCCATCGTTGGGTCTATCAGCCGATTGATCATCTTTAGCAAAGTAGATTTGCCGGATCCGGAGAGACCGACGAGCGCGACAAAGCTGCCCGCTACAATCTCCAGCGAAATATCGTCGACTGCCGTAACAGTCCCATAGGTGCGCCTGACATTTTGCAGGCTGATCGCTGGACCAGAGGCAGAAGGGGTTGAAATCATTATGGCTACTATTGGCCAGCTTTATCTCATATGTCCAATCGCTCTTGACCTGATGGGGAAAAACCGCTGGAACAAACATCAATGTCAATAAGACAATGATGAGAGGGCAAGGATAAGAAAATGGCATATCAGAGCGGACAGAAATCAATTTTCATCACTGGTGGTGCATCGGGACTGGGCCGTGAAGTCGCCCGTTACTTTGCCGGCAAGGGCTGGTTTGTTGGTATAGCCGATATCAACGACACCGGGATGGCTGAAACCGCTGCACTGCTGCCCGAGGGACAAAGCTCTGTTCACAAGCTTGACGTCACTGACCGCGCAAACTGGACATCCGCAGTGGCAGATTTTGGTGAAATTACCGGCGGCACAATGAACGTTTTGTTCAACAATGCAGGCATTGGAGAAGGTGGCCCGATTGAGGAGATGACCGACGAGGACATCGACCTGATGATCGCGATCAATTTCACTGGCTGCATCAGCGGAACGCGGGCTTGTTTCGAGATGCTCAAGAACACGGCAGACAGCTGTGTGCTCTATACCGCGTCAGCGGCCGGTATATACGGCGTGGCGGATCTTAGCGTTTATAGCGCGACGAAATTTGCGGTGCGCGGCCTGGCCGAGTCGCATGATCTGGAATTCAACAAATATGGTATCAAGTCTCGCTCGTTAATGCCCGGCTTTGTTGACACGAACATTATCTCGGACGTGGTCGAAGGCACCAATCAAACCGGCAAGGAGCGGCTGGAAGAAAGCGGTGTGCTCGTCAGTCCAGTGTCGATTATAGGCCCGGCGGCCTGGGAAGCCGTTCACGGCAAGAAGGTCCATACGCCGGTCAACAAAATGGCCAAACAATTGGCTTTCGCGGCGCGCTGGATGCCAGGTCGACTACGCAAACAGGCCGTCGAACTCGCTGATCTTGGCAATGTTCTCGCCGGTGCCGAAGCCAAAGACTAGAGTATCGCCTCTATGGTTCTGGCCAGATCAATGTCACGCTGTGACAGCCCGCCATTCTCGCCATTTTCTCTTTTGGCATCATGGGTGGTGAGCGTAATATCGACATTGTTATAGACATTAAACCATTCGGGATGGTGATCCATTTTCTCGGCGTGAATCGCGACGCGGGTCATGAATGCATAAGCTTCAGTGAAATCGGCAAATTTAAACTTGCGGCTAATCGCATCACGTATGCCGTCATATTCCCAGTCAGGCAGGGCCGCGAGAGCCGCCTGCCGCTCAGCATCATTCAGTTGAGCAACCATATTTCGATACTCCTTGCTTGGCTTTACCGCCGTTTCATGGCTTAAGTCTTCCCCATGAACCGAGGGGCGTCAACCAAAATGCGGGAAGAAGGAAGTGAAAATCTGCGCGCCGAAGCCCTTGCGTGCGTACGCGGCGATAATTTGTTGTTCCGTGATTTGAATTTTGCTTTGACGCCAGGACAAGCGGGGCTGGTCACCGGCCCCAATGGCGTCGGCAAGTCTAGCCTGTTGCGATTAATTGCCGGATTGCTCCAGCCGTTTTCCGGCACGATCCATGTTCCGACATCAATTGCATTATGTGATGACCGCATGGCTCTCGATGAAAATTTGCCGTTGCGAGACGCTCTCCGTTTTTGGGCTAGAATCGATGGCCGAACACAAAAAGATATCGCGGATGCCATGGATGCAGCTGGCATGAGCCATCTCGCCGAAGTGCCCGTCCGCTTTTTCTCAACCGGCCAGCGGCAGCGTGCACGGCTGGTCCGCACCTTTCTCACCGGGTCCAATCTATGGCTGCTCGATGAACCCGCCAATGGCCTCGATATGACATCGGTGGAATTATTGGGCCGCACTTTACAAGCCCATCTTGACGGCGGCGGCATAATATTAGCCGCAAGCCATATCGCCCTGCCGATTGCCTTTGACGTATCGCTCAAACTGGATGTGCTGGAAGAGATGGAGACGCCGCTGTGATTGGCGTACTTAAAGCAATGATCTGGCGGGATGTCCGGCAAAGCTATGCCAGCGGCGGGACCTGGCTACCTGTGATTTTCTATCTCTCGGCAGCGACTCTGTTTCCTTTTGCGGTTGGCCCGGATCGTGATTTGTTACTCCAAACTGGCGGCGGCATATTGTGGATCGCGGCGTTGCTGGCAACCCTGTTGCCGCTCGACCGATTGGTGCAGCCTGACCTGGATAATGGCCTGTTTGATCAGTTGCTGGTGCGCGGCGTCACCGATGAACTCATTGCCTTTGCACGTCTGATTTCACACTGGCTCGCCTTTGGCCCACCGCTTCTTTTTGCGGCTCTTCTGGCTAGCGGTCTGATGGGTCTGGAAGGACCGCAGCTGATCATTCTGCTGGCTAGCCTTGCCATTGCCACGCCGGCACTTGCTGGCCTTGCAGTGATGATCGCGGCGTTGACCGCTGGCCTGAAAGGCGCAGGTGCTTTGGGCGGATTACTGCTAGTGCCCCTTGCGATTCCGTTGCTGATCTTTGGAGCCGGCAGCTTGGCCGATCAAAGCGGCAGTGCGCTATTATTTCTGAGCGCGGTTTCGCTGCTGCTTGTTGCGATCACGCCTTTTGCGGCTGGAGCCGCGTTAAGGGCCGTTCGGGAATAAGCCTAAATCCCGCCTTCGGTAACCTCATAACCGGCTTGTTCCAAGCCGGTCTTCAGTGCTGCCGTGCACGTCGCCAGTTCCTCTGCATCCGTTGATCGGACGACGAAGTTCGCTCCCACCGTGCCATTGCGGAAAAACGGATAACTGCCAATCTGGCACCCTTCATGGGCCTTCTCAGCCGCGCTCAAGACATCGGCAATCTCGCTTTCTGGCGCCCAAGCACCAAGCGTGTCAGATAATAGCGGTGCACCGCCTTCCAATGTCCCTGTCAACGCATCCAGCATCCCAGCGGTAATATGGGGCACTCCAGCCATCAGGAAAAGATTGTCAATCATGATACCCGGCGCACCGGACATCCGGTTTTCTATAAGTTCGGCGCCGTCTGGCACGCGGGCCATACGCAGTCGGCCTTCGTTAATCCCGCCCTTATCAGCATAATATCTCTCCAATATCGCACGCGCAGTCGGATGGATCACGACATCGACGCCCAGAGCCTTGGAAATTGCATCCACTGTAATGTCATCATGGGTTGGACCAATGCCGCCAGTGGTGAACAGGTAGTCATTACGCGCTCGCAAAATATTTACCGCTTCGGCAATCGCGTCCATATCATCAGCTATCACCCGCACCTCGCCCAGCCTGATGCCTTGCACGTTCAACCATTTGGCCACTTGTGCAATATTCTTGTCCTGCGTGCGACCGGAGAGGATTTCGTCACCGATGACGATAAGGGCGGCGGTGTAAATGCGGGATTTGCTCATGTCCTTGGGATATAGAGCAGTTCCGGAAATCATCAACGGCCATTTGTAATTTGGTAAGGTCCTGCAACTAAGTTGAAATGGGGCGCATTTTTATCATCTCCAACAGGAGAATATTATGAACATGCAATTTGGTTTTCAGACGGCGTTGCATGACACCGCTGCCAGCCTGGCCATCTCACAAGACGGCCCGTGCTTGATCATTGAAGAAGTCGATGCACCACCAAGCACCGCATCCCTGATCGCCGGTCTTGCTTTTGCCCTGTCTTTTGTTGCTTTCGGCCTTTTTGTTGCCAGTTGGGAAATGGAACCGGCCAGCGAGCCCCTGCGCTTTCCAATTGCTGGTTTGTTCACACTGATCGGCGCCGGTTTATTGTGGCTGGCGATTAGCCGAAAGAAAACAATCCGCCGACTGATTGCAAATTGCGACGCTCAAACCGTTGAATATGGTCAAATGGTTCCGGGAAAAAATGGCGACTGGCAGTACCGAAAAAAGGGTGTTTTCGATTATCATCAGACCGACAGATTCAATACCGGCTATGTTGATCATACCGAAATCGGCGCCGAACAGACCTATACGGGTCTGTATGTGAGAGCACCGGACGGACCGCGCGGCGGCCTGTTGTTGATGGGAGCATTATATGAGGTCGAAATCGCAGTCGACTATATCTACCGCCATATGAATGAAAACGCACAGCACGGAAGCAATTTCGGTGACGGTGCCAACCGTCTGCCACGCAGTTTTGTTCCGTTAAACAGGGACAGGAGCTGATTCCCCTCGTCAAATGCGGTTATTGATCATATATATTGCTCATGACTGATTATCTGACCGTAGAAGATGCCACTCCACAAAGCCGGACCGGCGCGATCAAACTGCACGGACCTGAAGGCTTTGAGGGTATGCGTAGAGCTGGGCGGCTAGCTGCCGAAATACTCGATGCTTTGGTACCACATGTGGTGCCGGGCGTTACTACAGGCGCACTGGACGATATGGTTCGTGCACATGCCTTGCGTGAAGGCGCTGTGCCCGCAACTCTGGGCTATCGCGGCTTTACCCATAGTTGCTGCACTTCGATCAACCATGTTGTGTGTCACGGAATTCCTGGAGACAAGAAACTCAAGGAAGGCGATATCGTCAATATTGATGTGACCGTTATCGTCGATGGTTGGCATGGTGACACCAGTCGCATGTTCCTGATCGGCAAGGCACCGGTTAAAGCCGCGAGGCTTGTGCAAACTACTTATGAATGCTTGATGCTGGGTATTGAGCAAGCCAAGCCGGGTAACCGAATGGGCGATGTTGCTCACGCTATCCAGGCTCATGCAGAAGGGAATCGCTATAGCGTGGTTCGCGATTTTTGTGGCCACGGTCTTGGCCAGATGTTCCATGATGCGCCAGAAGTTGTTCACGCCGGACGCCCCGGTACCGGCCCCGAATTGAGGCCCGGCATGTTTTTCACCATCGAACCGATGATCAACATCGGCAAATATGCAGTGAAGATGCTCGAAGATGGCTGGACCGCGGTCACCCGGGACCGCTCGTTGTCCGCCCAGTTCGAGCACAGTATCGGAATCACGGAAACCGGCTGTGAGATTTTCACGAAAAGCCCCGCTGGTCTGGATTGCCCGCCTTACGCGTAAACATGCATCAGCCTTGACCGTAACGCCTAAATTTAGCTAGTCAGTTAAAACAGGTTTAACCCATGAAGGTTCAGCCGGGTCGGGAGAAGTAACGATGCGTCGTTTTGGATTATTTTTAGCAACATGTCTGCTGGCCGCCTGCCAGAATCAGACTGCCGATGGCAGCGGCACATCAGCCGTCAGCGATGGCTCTGAATGGAGCAATATCGGCTTTAGTGCGAAAGAACAGCGTCACAGCCCCCTCGATCAGATCAATGAAAGCAATGTTGCCGAGCTTGGCATAGCCTGGTTCAAGGACTTGCCAGATGCGCGCGGACAAGAGGCAACTCCGGTGGTTGTCGACGACAAGCTTTATATCTCCACAGCTTGGTCAAAGGTTTTTGCTTATGACGCGAAAACCGGTGAGGAATTGTGGTCCTATGATCCCGAAGTTCCCGGCGAGAAAGCGGTGGATGCCTGTTGTGACGTCGTCAATCGCGGCATTGCAATTTCCCGCGGCAAACTATTTTTCGGAACCATTGACGGCCGTCTGATCGCGCTGGATTCCAACACGGGCGCACGGTTGTGGGAGACTCAGACCACCGACAATTCAAAGCCGTACACGATTACCGGCGCTCCGCGCGTGGTCAAAAATATGGTTATCATTGGCAATGGCGGCGCTGAATTTGGTGTGCGCGGTTATGTCACAGCCTATAGCGTTTCCGATGGCTCTCAGAAATGGCGTTTCTACACGGTGCCCAATCCGGAGGGCAAAGCCGACGGAGCGGCCAGTGACGAGATTTTTGCCAAGGCAGCAAACAAGACCTGGGGCGAAGGTGAGTGGAAGGAATCGGGAGGCGGCGGCACGGTCTGGGATAGCATCGTCTATGACGAAGATCTTGACCAACTTTACTTCGGTGTCGGCAACGGCAATCCTTGGAATCACGGGCTGCGTTCCGGAGGAGAAGGGGATAATCTGTTCCTTTCCTCAATCGTCGCGGTCAATCCGGATACGGGAAAATATCTCTGGCATTATCAGGAGACACCTGCGGAGACATGGGACTATACAGCGACGCAGCATATCATCATTGCTGAAATAGATTGGCCCAAAGAAACCGAGGAAGGCGAAACCACCGCCGTAACAGAAAGGCGCAAGGTACTCTTCCACGCGCCGAAAAATGGATTTTTCTTTGTCATCGACCGAACCAATGGCCGTTTGATGAGTGCAGAGCCATTTGTCGAGAATATCAATTGGGCTGAGGGCTATGACTTGAAAACCGGACGCCCAATCGAAAATCCAGAGGCGCGTTTTTACAAGACAGGCAAGCCATTTGTTTCGATCCCTGGCGCTCTGGGCGCACATAACTGGCACCCGATGAGCTATAATCCGAAAAGCGGTCTGGTCTATATTCCTGCCCAGCAGATTCCGCAGGGCTATGAAGTGCCCACCTCTGATCTTGATCGCAAGCGTGAGCGGCTCGGTTTTAACGTCGGCATCGGGTGGGCTATCGGCCAGTTGCCCGATGACAAGGATGTATACAAAGCTGCCATTGCCGCGACAACAGGCAAGCTTGTGGCCTTTGATCCCAAGGCAGGGAAAGTTGCCTGGACTGTTGATCATCCTGCTGCTTGGAACGGCGGCACCATGACGACCGCGGGCAATCTCGTGTTTCAGGGCACCAGTGTTGGGCTGTTCAAAGCTTTTGCGGCGGATAGCGGCGAAGAGCTTTTAAGCATGGATATGCAATCGGGTATTGTCGCTGCGCCTTCCACTTACATGATAGATGATGAGCAATATGTCGCGTTCCTGACCAGCAAGGGCGGCGCCTTTCCGTTGGTTGCCGGAGTGGCAGGCGGCGCATCGCGGACGGTTCCGAATATTCCGCGGCTGGTCGTAATGAAATTGGGCGGAAGGACTAGCTTGCCAGCGCTGCCAGAGAAAAGTGAAGTTGTCTGGAACCCGCCCGAACCAACGGGCACGCCGGCACAGATTGCCGATGGCAAAGCGCTTTACGGTCGTTTCTGTCTCGTCTGTCACGGCGACAGCGCAGTCGGCAATGGCTTCACGCCCGATCTGCGTATATCCGGTACCTTGGCAAGCGAGGAAGCATGGGCCTCGATCATCACCGGCGGTGCGCTCAAACAGCATGGTATGGTCAGTTTTTCCTCACAGCTAAAGGAAAGCCAGGTCGAAGCATTGCGTCACTATGTTATTGACCGATCCAATTGGACCAAGGCCAATGTCGCAGATGTAACCGCCCCGATAGGACGTTAGCTGAAGCGACTCAGCTCTGCCTAAATTTTAGGCGGCAGTGCTAAAAAATGCCTGTTTTTTGGGCGGCATTGAAACTGTCACCGTTTGGCTTTAGCAGTTTACCGGCGATTCTTTTCACGATTCCAATCTGGCATGGTAATTGAATTGTACCGGGCAAGTGCGCCCGATTTTGGTGCTGCATAAGCGCGCCAGCACGTGAGTAAACGGGACAGGAACGAACAAAAATGAAAAAGATTGAAGCGATCATCAAGCCTTTCAAACTCGACGAAGTCAAAGAGGCGCTTCATGAGGTGGGAGTATCCGGCATAACTGTCACTGAAGCAAAAGGCTTCGGCCGTCAGAAAGGTCACACGGAACTTTATCGGGGTGCCGAATATGTCGTTGACTTCCTGCCCAAGGTAAAGCTCGAAGTTGTTGTCGATGACAATCTTGCGGAACGGGTTGTTGAAGCGATTTCTACAGCAGCGCAAACGGGCCGTATTGGCGATGGCAAGATTTTTGTCATTCCAGTCGAATCCGCACTTCGTATTCGCACCGGTGAACGTGATAGCGATGCGATCTAGGGCGGTGTTGCAACCAGCAGATATTCTTCAAATTTCAAAATTTTAAAACCAAACTTCAAAACAAACCAAGGGACGAAATAATGGGCAATACTACCGCAGACATCATGAAGATGATCAAAGAGCACGAGATCGAGTGGGTCGATGTGCGTTTCACTGATCCGCGCGGGAAATGGCAGCATTTGTCCATGTGCGCTGATGTAGTCGACGAAGACGTACTGGAAGAAGGCTTCATGTTCGACGGATCATCCATCGAAGGTTGGAAAGTGATCAACGAATCCGACATGATCCTGCGACCCGATCTGGATGCGGTCTATATGGATCCGTTTTCAGCCACGCCGATGATGGTTCTTGTTTGCAATATTGTTGAGCCCGGTGATGGTTCGCTTTACGGCCGCGATCCGCGCTCGACCGCAGTGCGCGCTGAGGCCTATTTGAAATCAACCGGCATTGGCGACACCGTCTATGTTGGCCCAGAGCCAGAATTTTTCATGTTTGATGACGTGAAATTTGAAGATGGCTATGACCGCAGCGGCTTTAAAATTGATGATGTCGAACTGCCGACCAATACCGGACGTGATTATGACATTGGCAATATGGGTCATCGCCCACGCGCCAAAGGCGGTTACTTCCCCGTTGCGCCAGTGGACAGTGCCATGGACATTCGCGGTGAAATGGTTGCCACAATGATGGAAATGGGCTTGCCCATGGACAAGCATCACCACGAGGTAGCCGCGGCGCAGCATGAGCTTGGCATTACCTTTGGCACGCTGGTCGAAACCGCCGATCGCACACAAGTTTATAAATATGTCGTGCAGCAAGTCGCTCATGCTTATGGCAAAACGGCGACCTTCATGCCGAAACCTATCAAGGACGATAACGGTTCAGGCATGCATACCCATATGTCGATCTGGAAAGGTGGCAAGCCACTATTTGCAGGCAATGAATATGCCGGTTTGTCCGAAACCTGCCTTCACTATATTGGTGGTGTCATCAAACATGCCAAGGCGTGTAACGCGTTTACCAACGCCACAACCAACAGCTATAAGCGTCTGGTTCCTGGTTTTGAAGCACCGGTGCTGCTCGCTTATTCGAGCCGCAACCGTTCTGCTTCATGCCGTATTCCTTATGGTGCAGGTGACAAGGCGAAGCGTGTAGAATTCCGTTTCCCCGATGCCTTGGCTAACCCATATCTGTCCGCTGCGGCGCTACTGATGGCTGGTCTCGATGGCATTGAGAACAAAATTCATCCCGGCGAGGCGATGGATAAGAACCTATATGATCTGCCGCCGGCAGAACTGGCCGAAGTGCCCACCGTATGTGGTTCGCTACGTGAAGCGCTCGAAGCATTGGAAGCCGATCACGAATTCCTGCTCAAAGGCGATGTGTTTACCAAGGATCAGATCGACGCATATGCCGAATTGAAATGGGAAGAAGTCAGCCGTCTGGAAACAACGCCGAGCCCGGTTGAATTTGACATGTATTATTCAGCCTAAAACCGACGGTCATAATTACTGAAACCCGGGGCAAGCAATTGCTCCGGGTTTTTTGTTTCATCTATTGTAACAAACAAAAGGCTCAATAGTCGCGCGACACCCGCACATTGACATTCTGCCGACCAATGGTGGAGATGCTGGACAATATCGACAACCAGCGGGTGATCTGAAATTCCAATCGCGTTGCGCTATATCCCTGACCATCGGTAATCAGCTCTACATAGGCTCTGCGTGTGATATATTTGCCAGCTGCAATAGAAGTGCTTTGACCGGTTGTAACGTCCGCTGGCAATATGCGCAGCCGATCCAGTCCAACCGCTTTGCGCAACTGATTGATCGGATCCAGTCCGCCACCGCTGTTGAGCGATGCGACTGCAGCGGCCAGCTGCACAGCTTCCGGGGCCGAGAGATCAGAAATTGATGCTCCGAACAGAACCCGAGACAATAGCTCGTCCTCTGGCAAAGCTGGCACACTGTTAAAGGCGATCTCCGGACTATTACCACGTCCGGTAACATTGATCGTGGCGTTAAGACCGCTCAGATCCGCTTCCGCCTCGATATCCAATATCGGATTGGGTGGCTGGCTCCCGACAAAACGGATCCTGCCTCGCTCAAGTTGAAACCGGCGACCGGAAAAAGTGTAGTTCCCGCGGACAAGATCAGCGCTTCCGGTCATTGCAAAATTATCGACGGGGCCGGAAACCCTCAAATTTGCGCGCCATTCGCTGTCCAGGCCCAGACCCTCGACCTGCAAGCGATTGGGAGCATTGGCGTTGAGCGCAAAACGCCACGGGCGACTGCGCACGACCGGTGGACGCTCGTCGGCTCGGCGATTAATCTCTCGCACTTTGACCTGCGGTAAGACAACGGTCTCGCTGGCATTACCAAATTGAAAGAAACTGCGATTCAATGTGACATCGCCGGAGATCAGACCGCCATCGGCCGAGCTGCGAATCTGAATCGGTCCGCTAACGGTCGCAGCGAAATCATCGCGCGCAATCAATCGTGCATTTTCAGCGGTGAGATCGAGCATGATTCCGATGCCTTCCCCTGATGCAACCGCAAAGTTGAAATTACCCGAACCACTGACTGAACCACCGCCTCTTGTCACACCAATGATGTTGGGGAGCACCAGACGCGAACCGTCAAAGTCACCCTGTGCCTTAATCCCGGAAATGACCGTACCGGTCAAAGCGCTTTCCAAACGGGCATTGCTGGTCCGCAATTGCCCGCTGATTTGCGGATTGGCGAGCGTACCGCCAACATCAGCATTCATCACCAGCGGCCCTGTGAGATCAAATGTCTCAACCCCGGTCAGTCGCCACAAGGCATCGGCAGCGCCATTGAACCGAGCCTGTGCGAATAGAGGGCTGCGCAGCAATTCATCACGCCAGTTGCCCTCTCCAAAACCGGCTATGCGTCCCTGAAACCGACCGATTGTCTTGGACTGCGACTGGATGATTCCGCGCGCTGCAGCATTACGCTCTGATACCGCGATATTCAAACCCATATCTATCGGCGTAGAGGTCAGGATCAATCCGGAACGGGTGAGCCCCTTAACGTTTAATTTCGCCTCACCGGTCGGCATTTGCGAACCGGTCTGTGTCAGCTTGATCGTGCCATTGGCCTCTCCGCCCAGTCCGAGATCATGAGCGGCAATATCCACTAGTACCAGCGGCATTCTAGACAAGGTCAAATCGAGCCGCGAGGTGCCGCTGCTCCACTGTCCAGAGAAACGAGCGGCGCCGGAGCCATAGCGCAAAGTGGTCGGTAAAACTGACCAACCTTCGGAGATCCGTCGCAATTCAAGCGGACGCGCGAACCGCAACGTTCGCCCTTCAAACAAACCATTACCGGTCATCACATAGCGATCTGGCGTGATCTCAGCCTTGGCCTGAAAATTAAATGTACTTCCGCGCGTACCGGCGATCGAGAAGACCGCTTCTCCAGTTCCGTTGGTTAGTGTCGCATTGCCAGCAACCCGGCCGATCATCAGATCGCCGCGACTGATCCCCTGTGCTTGCACCGTCGCAGTGATATCAGACTGGCCTTCAATCAGGACAATGTCAGCATCCAAGGTACCGGTTCGAATGAAAATCGGTGGTACGCCATCAAAGCGGGCATTATTTGCAATTAGTTTCGCCTGGATAAGCTGTCGACCTGGATCAGGCTTAAACGAGACATTTCCATTTACACCGCCGCCACTGATCGCCAACCTTCCAGCCAGCCCCTCGCTCGTCGGGCGGATGGTACCTGTTGCCATAGTATCGGACACCAACAGCCTGTCCACACGCACTCTTGTCTCTTCACCCGGCACCGTGACAATAGCACCATTGCCAGTAAACGGCCCGAGGGTTGATCCGCCTGCAGCAGTAAAGACGAATCCATTTTCCGCAGGATCCAGGTTAAGTTGCACCGATGACAAGCCGGCCGCCGGTAACGGACTGTCAAGCAAGGCAGTAATTTGCGGCCTTGCCAGCGGGCCTTCCAGTGCCAGATCGAAGCTGCCATATTGGTTATGTTCGCCGCTACCGGTAAACTCGAATATCGTCGCAGTTTGCTGGATACCGCTGCCGCTGAAACTTAGCTTCGGAGCCTTTATATTCAAATCGGGAAAGCGCAGTTTTTTGTCATCACCTAGCAGCAAACCGGTCTTGATTTCTGGCAGTCCGCCGCCCAGTTCCCGCAGGAACTCATTGTCGAACCGCCGCAAGTTTGCCGTGACATCACCCGTAATAGCGAGCCCGCCAGCACCAGGGCCTAATACCACGGTTGCGATAACGTCAGCGACCCCAACTCCGTTAATGCCAAAGCCCGGCGCCTGTCCATCAATGGCAATCCGATAATCACCAGTCGCCAGTTGCGCCTCTATATCAGCCGTCGCGCGAACCGCATCGGTGGTGATCGCAGCACTCTCAGCAAATAAACGTCCGTCTTCCAGGCGCAAAAAAGCTTTACCGTCAAACCCAGACAAAAGCTGCTTGAGCAGATCTCCATTTCCGATCAAAGACGCCACCGTGAGGTCCATCGGAATATCAAAACCGTCGGCATCCTGTTTGCCCTCACCCGATGCCCTGACATTGCTCAACAGGGTCTTGCCAAAGGCCAATTGCGGAGCGGTCAGCAAATATTGGTAGCGCAGTTCGGAAAACTTTCCGTTGAGCAGCGCATTAAGTTGCAGATCCTGCGCTTTCATATTGGTCACCAACGCGCCAGGATTGCGCAGATCAAATTCCATACGCAACGCATCAAGCGCATTGCGCGCCAGATCAATACCGCCATTCGCCGTCACCGCCGCCGCATTGGATCGCGCTGTCAGATCAAGCGCAATCAGCCGATCCTCCAACGACGCAGTGCCCGCTATGGCTAAGCGCGGTGCTGTCAGTTTTCGTGCGAGCCCGCTCGGAAACAGAATAGATGCGATGTTGCCGTCAAAGCCGAATAGCCCTTCGCGCGCCTCCAGGGTCAGTTCTGCAATCTGTTGATCAGCGCTATTTGCCAACAGCTCGCCATCCCATTTTGCCCAATCACCATCACCGGAAAGGGTGATTGCATAATCTTGCTGAAAACCCAGAAAACCAGCTATCAAACCGCTTTCGGGGGCTGTGATCTCGGCATTCAGATCGAGCTTTTGCCGCTCTGGCTCCGCATTCAACATGATGTTGATTCTGTCACCGCTGCGCGTGGTCGCCGCGTCCAAAGAAACCATTGCCCGGCCAGATCGAATATCGACGGCCCCACTCACATCGGCGCGCTGTTCTTCGCCAGTAACGGGAGCGCCGAGTACAAGGCTATCCGCCCGGAAAGCACCAAGGTAAATATCGAAACCCGGTAAGAGCGGACTGTCTGTCTGTGTGTCGATAAGTTCGGGCAGACGATGGAGACGGGCTTTGGCAACCACAGCCTCAGAAATGTTCAGTTCATTGAAAATCCAGGCGAGCGGATTCCAGTCCACGGCAACCCGGTCAGCTTCAAAAAACATCCCTTTCGGATCCGATAGACGCAGATCGACAATCTCCATCTCGCTGTAGATCGATCCGTCAATTCCACCAATGGCAACGCGCAATCCATCTTCCGGTTCCAGCGCCTCAACCTGACCAATGATAAAGTCGTGACCACTGTCACTGTCCAGCCAAAGGGCAGCGCCGGCCAAAGCGATAGCAAGCACCAGCAACATTGTTCCCAATACGGCCCAGATAGCCCGGGGTATCAAGCGACGTGTCTTGACAGGATCGGCATCCGGCGGAGGTATATTGTCAACCATCAGAAAGCCTGGCCCAGCGAAACGTAAACCGCGATCCGGGAATCACCTTGCTGCGGATTAATCGGAGTACCGACATCCACCCGGATCGGGCCAAAGTCGCTATAGTATCGCAATCCCAAGCCTGTTCCGAACCGCAACCCACTGAAATCGGGCAAGGAATCAGAATAGACATTGCCCGCATCGACAAATGGCACGACCCCGAGATTACCGCCAAAAAAATCAAGTCGCACGCGTGCCTCCAGCGAAAACTCGACAAGAGAACGTCCTCCTGCCGGGTCGTTATTTACGTCGCGTGGGCCAATACGCTGAAATCCGAAACCACGGACTGAACCACCACCACCGGCATAGAGACGTCGGGAAGGAGCAATGCGATTGCTCCCTGCGCCCACAATGGAACCAAACCGGGTCCGCCCTGCAAGGACGATCTTCTCGGACACCGGATAGTAGGCGCTGGCATCAAATTGACTGCGCGCATAAAAGAAGCTCCCGGATTGCAGCGAAGCTTCGGGCGATACACGAGCGCTCAGCCTAAAACCGGTAGTTGGATCCAGTAAATTATCACTCCCATCATAAGCAAGGTTCACCGGCAACGCGCCGATAAAAAAAGTATCTCGCGAAGTTGTCTGATTCTCACCGTCAATGTCACGCTCTTGCGATGCGAGCAGTTCGATTCCGGCCGACCAATTCCATTTCTTTTGAAAAATCAGATTGCTTTGTCGCTCGATATTGGCGGAAACGGAAAATGTCCGTGCTTCAAAAGCAGAGTTGTCGATGTTGCTAAGGGCAACCTGACCATTAAGTACATTATCGCGGCGGCGGAAATTGTTGCGACGATAGGTAATGCTGCCCGACTGCTCCTGGGTTGCCAGCACGCCAGTTAACCGGATCAACCCTTCTGGTGGGAACAGGTTGCGATGTTCCCAACTGACTTCGGAGCGGAGGCCTTCGCCGGTACCATAGCCAATCGCACCGGATATTGTGCGCAGCGGTGCCGGTGTCACATTGGCGGCGAGATTGACGACACCCGCTTCGTCATCAGATGCGACCGGTTCCAGGGTGACAGTTGATACCAAACCGGTTGCAATCAGTGCTCTGCGAAGATCCTCGACGTCAGACTGCCTGTAGAGGTCGCCCTCTTCAAACCGCGCAATTAACTCGACATGCTCCGGGCCAAAAAGCTCAGTGCTTTGCATCATGACCGAACCAAACACATATTTCCCGCCGGGAGTGACAATGATATCAAGATCACCTTGTTGTTCGGCATGATCGATAGTCAGTTCCGGTTCGCCGGTCTCTGCGAACGCGTATCCATTCTCGGTCATGTTTGACGCTAGGCTTGTCGTAGCCTCCACAATTGCGTCACTGTTGACCACATCCCCAGACTGCAGACCGAAAGCCTCACGGAAGTTTACAGGGTCGTCGCCTTCCGCCTGCTCGACGCCGGCAATGCTAATGTCATCCAGTCTATATTGTAGTCCAGCGGTTACCGCGATCGTTACGATAATATCTCCATCCGCCTGCTCGGCAAAACGACTTCCCACAATCGCATCATAGTAGCCATCAATCCGTAGCAACCGTTCCACGAGTTCCCGATCAGTCTCTGCGCGCCGTTTGATTTGGGCGAAATTGGCCTCCTCGTTCTGATATTCCTTCAAGGCGGAAAGAATTCTGAAACGAATGTCAAAGCTGTCATCAAGCCCTTCAGGCAAGCCGGTAAATGCTATCGCATAGTCCCGCTCAGCCATGGCGTCGGTGGGACGAAAATTGGCGGCGAGACCGTCTTCAAGTTCAGCCTCGGCCTCCTGTCGGATCGAATCATCCTCTATTTCGGCAATCTCTTCTTCAGCAAAACGCCGATCCATTTCCAGAGCTTCCCGCGTCTTTGTATCTGGCCTCTGTTGGTTGCCTTCATCAGAAGTGGAAGAATCAAGTTCCGGCCATTCAACCCCAAAGTCAGGAAATTCAGTGAGCGGTACGTCCGGATCCAGCGGTTCCCGATCAGTGATACTGTCTTCAGCAATCGCCTCGTCCAATCGTTCGGCAGCACTTTGGCTGTCTTGCGTTTGCGCAAGGAGGGGTGAAGGTACATCTAACAGTGTAGCCACAAGGACTAAGCCAACCTGCAACATCAACAGGCGGCAACGATACGCGATCAGGCCCATGACGGATTCTTTAGACCGTCCGAATGGCGGAAGCCAATGAAATTGGCGGCGATTCGGGCGGATGTTTTAATTATCCCGACCATTTGCAGAAAATCGAAGGCTGAAGCACCCTCCAGAACAGTTTTTCGACAGACCGTCATCATTATTTTTAACCCGTTGTTAACCAAGTTAGCCCATATTTTGTCCAATGATATGAATGCCCCTGCGTATCTGGGGCCAAAACAATGTGGGAATGTAAAATCATGTCGAGTAAACGGACCATAATGATCGAAGCCGCGATTGTCGTAGGCATATTGACGACCGGCATGGTCGCGGCCCAAGCGGCGCAAGCTTCTCCTCTGCAAGCATCTATCCAGGCCGCTGATCCTCGCGCCAACGTGAAAATCGAAAGTAAAGTTCTGGTTGAACGCACCGAACAGGATGCAACCGGACAGACAGCAACAAAATTATATCAGCCAGGAGACGTGAAAGTCATTCCAGGTGATAAACTGGTTTTCATCAACAGCTATCGCAATACCGGCAGCACAGCCGTGACCGGATTTGTCGTAAACAATCCGGTGCATTCAGCGGTTGCCTTTACAGGCGTCAATGAAGACTGGGCCATGCTCTCCGTAGATGGCGGAAAAAATTATGGTGAACTGATTGGACTGACTATTACCGAGATGAACAAAGACGGCGCAGAATCGGAAAGTGTGAACATAACTCGAGCCGCGCAGCCGAGCGATGTAACTCACATTCGCTGGTCCTTCGATAGAGCTATCGCTGCCGGTGCATCTGGCGAGTTACGTTTTAGCGGTATTGTAAAATAGCTTTGCTTAGCCCTTGACGGGGTTGCATTGCCATTCGATCGTATCGGCACCGATCAAACGGGCGAGACGCGCCAGTTCTGCATCAAGCTTGTTGGAGCGGGCGCCGGTCCATTTGACGCCTTGTTCGAGCCATATCTGTATAATCTTCAATACCCCTCCCTTGCGATCGGCCTTGAGTTCGATCCGACCGACAAACCTGTCCCGTTCCAGTAGCGGGTAGACATAATAGCCCCAGCGCCGCTGGGCAGCTGGTACAAATATCTCGATGCGATAGTCAAAGCCGAAAAGCCGTGCGAGCCGTGTCCGATCCCGAACCGCAGGGTCAAATGGACTCAATATTCGCAGCCGGGATGTTGGCACAGAAGTTTCTTCTAAGAGAGTCTCGATTTCGGGCGCTGCGACCATATTAATCCAATCGCCGTTCACTGTTTCCAGCTCAACCGGAACCAAATAATCGGCAGTTCGGTCAGCCCAAATTTTCACTTCCCGAGCATCAAGGGCAGCCCAAAATCTCTGTATCTCGCCCAACGTACCAAATCCCAAACGTTCAAGTGCGGCCCTGCATAGCCAGTCCATCTGATATTCATCACTATGTTCGACTTCCCTGTGGGCAGCAGGTACGACCCGTTCCGTCAGGTCATAATATTTGATAAACTTCTCCCGATGGGACGTCGCCAATTGCCCGGCATACCACAGCTGGTCCAAGACCCGCTTATGCGGCGGCCGCGCCCACATTTCTTTCTTGCCTTCAATTTTCGTATCGAACGCATGAGTCGATAGCGGACCCTCTGCTGTGATCCGTGCCTTGATTGCCGCTATGTCTTTGTCATCCATCACCTTGTGTTTACCAACGCGCTGGCCAAGGCGGTGAAACTGGCGTTGCCAGAAGGGATAAAATTCCATTGGCAACACGGATGCATCATGGGTGAAATGCTCAAATATAGACCGGTCCTTAGCCAGCAATTTGTTCAGCATCGGCTCACGATAATTCTGGTTGCGGCTCCACAAAATATGATGATGCGCGCGCGTAACATTGCGGATCGTATCGAGTTGCACAAACCCCAAATCCGTTATGATCTGGAGCAAATCTAGCGTCCCGGTTGGCGTCCGTGCCAAACCCTGACGATCCAACCACAAGCGACGCGCATCCCGGTTTTTGATCCGAAGCGCCATATCAAATAGCCGTGGTTTCTACATGAGCGACGGGCCGACCGCGGCGGGTAGCCATGATGCACCCGGCAACGATCAAAACCGTTCCAAACACGGTAGAGGCAGTAACAGGCTCATCAAAATACACCCAACCAAATAGAGCCGCCCAGATGAAGGCGCTATATTCCAGATTGACCAGCAACTGTGCTTCGGCACGCGCATAGCCCCACATGATCAACAGGATCGAGATAATTGCCAATGTCGCAGCCAAAATTATCGTAGGCCATTCCGAGGCTGCAGGCACAATTGCAAACCATGGCGCAACCATCAGATAGGCCAGAAAGACAATCAGATTTTGGAAGAAGCTGACTTCTATTGGACCAACACGCAAGGCTTGATAACGCTGGATCACCAGATTTCCCGCGTATAATATCGCCGAGAATAATATCGCAGCAAAGCCCCAGAGCGTTTCTGTCGGATAGTCACCGGTTAGTTTCTCATAAGCTATGACAGCGACGCCTGACAGGCCAAAGAGAGATGCCCATATCGCTTTTGGGTGGATCGATTCCTTCAAGAAAATTGCGGCGAGATAGAGCGCGATCAACGGTGCTATAAAGCTTAGCGCAACGCCTTCCGCGAGCGGCACGAGGGTCAGCCCCCAAAAGAAGAGGTAGGCCATGAAAATTATCAGGACGCTCCGTAAGACATGGATCTTCATGATCTGACGATCTGGCCAACTCGGTCGTTGCCATAAATAGAGGACACCGATGATCACAAGGCCCACAGCATAACGCCACAATATCGCGTTATACGGACCCAAGCTCAGGCTTAGGCTCTTCATAACGGCATCCATGGCTGAAAAAGACGCAAGCCCCAACAAGACCGATCCTGTCGGCAGCAAAAGTGCATTATTTGGCTTGGTGATTTCCGGTTGCTCAGTCACCGACATTCTATCGGCCCATGATGAAGCCATGTCCAGACAGGAATAATCCCGCCCGGATCAAAGTCCCATTTGCCGCACAGCGAGATCGCGCATGATTTCTTCCGATCCGCCGCCAATGGCCATAACTTTAACCTCGCGATAAAAACGCTCCACGACATTGCCGCGCAAATAACCAGCGCCGCCCCAGATTTGCATGGCCTCACTTGCACAATATTCAAGATTTTTGGTGCTGAAAAACTTGGCCTTGCAGATCTGATCAACTGGCATCTGGTCGTGTTCGGCAAGAAAGCAAATCTGGTTGACCCAGGCCTCCGTCGCATCGACGCGGGCTGACATTTCTGCGATTTTGTGGCGGATCACCTGATGCTGACTCAACGGTTTGCCAAAGGTTTCGCGTTGCTGTGCATAGGCAATCGACTCTTCCAGCAAGACCCGCATCATACCCAGGCACTGCGCGACCATGCCGAGCCGCTCATAGTTGAAATTATGCATGATCTGGATGAAGCCACGCCCTTCATCACCGAGCATGTTGCCAGCTGGAACGCGGACATCATCGAAGTAGAGTGTCGCCTGATCCGATGCCCACCAGCCCATTTTCTTATCCAACGCAGTACGGGAAAAACCGTCCATATCTTTCTCGACCAGAAAGAGCGAAATACCGTTTAGCCCCTCGCCGCCAGTCCGCGCGCCGACAACAAAATAGTCCGAGGTCATACCGCCGGTAATGAAAGTCTTTGAACCATTGATGACCCAGTGATTGCCATCCTGCCGCGCGGTTGTTTTCATATTGGCGACATCAGATCCGCCACCCGGCTCGGTTACGCCGAGACTCGAACCGACACGTCCCTGAACAATATCTTTAAGAATACGATCCTTGATATCTTGAGATGCCAGCTTCTCGATCGGGCCAATGGAAATGCTGCGTCCACCGAGCGCCGCTAATGTGCCGCCGTTATGGGCCCGAGCTGCTTCCTCTCCCCATATGCAACGCATATACATATCATCAAAGCCAAGCCCGCCATATTGCTCAGCGACGCCAAATCCCCAGGTGCCTAACGCACCCACTTTTTGATGGACTTCCCAAGGGATTTCTCCGGCTTCATCCCATTCATCGGCATGAGGTTGCAACTCGGCTTCGATAAAACGGCGGGTCATGTCCCGAAATTGCTGGCGTTCCTCGGTATCAGCGGCGTGGCGCATGGTCTTGGTCCTTTAACTGCTCAGTTAAAGGGTTATCAATTCCAGCGCAGAACGCAAGGGTGCGGACAGCGGGGTTGGCCGCCGGCTTTCCCGGTCAACATAGACATGAGTAAAGCTGCCTGCCGCCGAAGCATTTTTTTCCTCACCGCGAAACAGACCAACGCCATAGGTCACACTGGTCCGGCCAAGCTTCTCGACACGGATGCGTGCCTCAACAAGATCGGGAAACGCGATAGGCGCGAAATATTCGCATGATGTCTGGACGACCAGCCCAATGACATCGCTCTTTTCAATGTCGAGTGCGCCTTGCTCGATCAGGTAACGGTTCACCGCGGAATCGAACCAGAAATAATAAACCGCGTTGTTAACATGGCCATAGGGGTCATTATCATTCCAGCGCGTAGTGATCGACGAACCGTCGCGGTAATCATCCCATGCTGGTGGCGCCGTGCGCTCTTTACCAGGCATCAGCATAAATCCGCTTGGCATCGGCAAGATCAAGTTCTTTGGGATTATTTACCAGCAGTCTGGTTTGCAACATCGCTGCCTCAGCCAGTTCGTCGACGGCATCTTCCGCAATCCCGACCTCCCGTAATCGCCGGGGCGCGTTGACCTTCACCGCCAAGCCTTCAAGATAGTCGATCAACTCCTGTGCTCGTGCCTCCGCACTATTTGGACCGGTTTTCGAAATGTTCAGCGCTTCTGCCAACTCCGCATACAGCGCTGCTGCCGCCTCGAGGTTAAACTGCATGATATGTGGCATGACCAGCGCATTGGAGAGACCATGCGGGATATGATAGATGCCACCCAGCGGATAGGCGAGTGCGTGGATGGCGCCGACAGGAGAATTGGCAAAGGCCTGTCCCGCCAGCATCGAACCGCGCAGCATGGCTTCGCGTGCAGCCATGTTAGTACCATCCGAGCAGGCGGTCTCGATATTTGCTGTCAGTAATTTCAACGCCTCGATAGCTAGCATATCTGACACCGGATTTTTGGCATTGCGGCCGGTAAAGGCCTCAATCGCATGGACCATTGCATCAATACCGGTTGCGGCGGTGACGTCTGCGGGAAGGCCCAAGGTTAGACAAGGATCCAGGATTGCAGCGTCAGCGAACAGATGCGGTGAGACAATTCCGGCCTTTGTCGTCTCGCCGGTCGTAAGAATGGAAATGGCGGTAACCTCCGAACCGGTACCGGATGTCGTCGGGATCAAAATGGTGGGCAGACCTTTGCGGGACAGCTGCGCTACACCATAGATATCGGAAAGACTTTGCGCACCTTCAATGGCGAGCGCGGCAACAACCTTGGCTGTATCCAACGAGCTGCCGCCGCCAAGGCCGATGACAATATCAACATCCGTATCCCGCGCTAACTTTATCGCTTGCTCGACAATTGCCTCAGGTGGATCGGCGACCACCGTATCAAATATCTGAACTGTCAGACCTGCCTCGGCCAGCGCTTGCTCCACCGGGGCGACGAGTCCGGCACCGACAATGCCTTTGTCCGTGACGATTAGCGGACGGGTGCCGCCAAGAGCCGCGACTTGATCGGCCAATAGAGAAAGACAGCCCTCACCAAAATGCAGGATCGGGACGGTTTGAAAACTATAGTTGCTCATGACAGAAGTTTTGCACCGATCCGCCGACTGCGCAACCGGCATATGCGCACAGCAACAAAAAAGGGGCCGGAATAACCGGCCCCTCCTTGTGGTGACGAAATGCCCCCAAACTGTTTAAATCTTAGAATGCACCGCGAAGGGTCAAACCAAATGTCCGTGGCTCTTGCGGGAAAGCAGAGCGTGATCCGCCGCGCAGCACAGTGTTAAAGGTAACACCGCGAGTGGTCTCATTGGTCAGGTTCTGAACCCAGGCTTCAATGCCCCAGCTATCATCCTGACTTCCGATACCCGCGCGCAGGTTGATTTTGACGTTGCCATCCTGAACATCAAATGGAACCGGCGTCCGCGTTGTAAGATCCGATGGATCAAACGCTTGCGTGGACGTCCGACGGTCGCTTTCGAAACGTACCTGACCGTTCAGGAAGAAATCGAGACTGTCGCCAAGATCACGCTCATAGGTTGCACCGGTAATGGCAACAATCTGAGGCGCGTTGGTCAGCGAGTTTCCGCAAAGTGAAAGCACGTTGTTTGACGTTTGCGTTCCCGCACAATCGCTCGGATAATTTGCATCCGTGTAGGTTACACCAGCATTGACTGTGAGATAATCGTCAGGACGGATAACAGCTTCGATTTCCACACCTTGCGTTTCTGCTTTTGGTACGTTGAACGTTTGGAACTGAGCGCCGGTAAACTCCAGAACCTGGAAGTTCGAGAATTCCTGATAGAAAGCTGCCACATTCAAGGTGATAGCATTATCAAGGAACTTACTTTTCAGACCAATTTCATAAGCATCAACTTCTTCGGACAGGAAGCTAGGATCAGCGCCGTTAACTGCTGCCGTAGAATCTAGGTTGAAGCCGCCTGACTTATAACCATGCGTAAAGCTGGCATAAATGTTGATCGGATCGGCGAACTCGTAAGATGCCTTGATCGTGTAGATCAACTCACTGTCACTGAAATCTTCCGAATAGGTCCGCGGCAGAGGAAGACCGTTACCTGGTGCGGTTGCCGATCCTGGCAAATCAGCTGGAGCAACGAAGGCGAAACAACCCAGTCCGAACAGGCCACCACGCAATGCAGCAGTAGCCGGTGATGCAGGCGGTATTGGAGCAGCACCTGCAGGTGTTACACCACCAAGATTGCTGACAATCGCTGGGCACACTCCATTATTGGATGCAGGCTGACTGAAGCTACCAGTCTTGCTTTCATCGGAATAGCGTAGACCAACGGTGAAATCCAAACTGTCGGTAATCTCAAGCGTGTTATGCGTGAAAAAAGAGAAGCTTTCACTATCTTGCGCATAAGCATTCGTTGCCGTCACCGTGGCTGGGCTCACGCCAGAGAATAGTGCCAGCGGTGCTGGTCCTACCGCGCCGCCGAAGATAGCACCAACCAGCGCATCATAGTCAGCACCCAACGAGAAGTCAGTCTGTTGCCGGATTTCTTCGTCGGAATAATAAGCGCCAACCAACCAATTCAAACGACCATCGAACAATTCACCCTGGAACCGCAATTCATGTGTCATCGTGGTGATTTCGGTATTCAGACGATCCACGTCGAATACACTCAAACCGGAAAAGTCAGAGTCATAGGATTCGACAGATTCAAAATCACGATAAGAACCAATGTAGATTACGTCTGCATTATCACCGAGCGGGAATTCCACCTCAGCGCTGATGCCCCATTGATCTACGTCCGCTTCTGGCAAGAAGCTCTGGGTTGAGATCCGATCATCCAATGCCTGTTCAGCCGCGGTCTGATCAAATGGCGTCGTAGCAACATTGGGCGCAGCCATTCCGCCAATCGCAAGCGGAGAAGCCAATAGCTCAACTGCACCACAACAGCTGGATGTGCTCTTAGAATAGTCACCGATCAGACGAACGGTCAAACCGCTATCGCCTTCATAACCAATCTGGCCACGAATGAGATACTGATCGATGTCATTGGTATCGCCAATGTCATTGCCCGCGCCGTCGACCACATCGATATAACCATCACGCTGGCGATAAGCACCGGTCAGACGAACAGCCAATGTATCTTCGACAATTGGCGCGTTAACCGCACCTTGCACGCTAATCAGATCATAGTTGCCGTAACTTGCATTAACAAACCCACCAAATTCAGAAACGTCAGGACGCTTGTTGGTAATGTTCAAAGCACCAGCAGAGGTGTTCCGTCCAAACAACGTACCTTGTGGTCCGCGCAGAACTTCAACCCGCTCAACGTCAACAAATTCCGAAAGCGCAACGCCTGGACGAGACTGATAAACACCATCGACGAAAATACCGACGGCCGACTCAAAGCCAATATTGTTAGAAGTCGTGCCGACACCGCGGATACGCAAAACCACCGACCCGGATGCGATCTGAGCATTGGAGGTTGAGAAGCTGGGCGAAACACTGCCGATATTCTGCACGTTGACAACGCCTTGTTGCTCTAGCTGAACCGGGCTGACCGCGGTCACAGCGAGCGGAATATCTTGAACATCTTGTGCGCGCCGCGTCGCGGTCACGATGATGACATTGTCATCAAACTCTTCAGCACCGGTATCCTGTGCGTAGGCAGGAACTGTCATAGCGCTGGTACACAGGGCTGCCATAAGGACGCGATTCAAGCTTTTCATAATCATTCTCTCCCGTTGAACTTCACCACCACTTGCCAGTTTGTCCCATTGATTTGGGGAAGGACAATGATCTTATCATGGCGGTTTCGAACCTATAGGTCGTGCAGTTAAGCCGCTAAATCAAGCGGATATACACATGTTTGTGTAGAATATGCCGGGCCGTGGTAAAAATGATACAATGAAAACCACAAGGGTTTTGGCGATAATCGATAGATCAAACCACAATCTGTTGTATATTTGATGCTATCGGCATACCACCCAGCGAGCGTCAGCCTACAGGTGGTAAAAAAAAGGGGCCGGAAAACCAGCCCCCGGTTCATGCTGACGAAATGCCCGCTAAAGCCCCATGAATCTTAAAATTTTCCGCGGAGCGTTACCCCAAATGTTCTTGGTTCTTGCAAGTAAGCCGAGCGTGAACCAGATCGCAATACGGTGTTAAAGGTAACTCCGCGGGTTACCTCGTTGGTTAGATTATTGACCCAGGCTTCGATACCCCAGCTATCATCCTGACTACCAATCCCTGCGCGCAGGTTGATCTTGGCATTGCCATCCTGAATATCAAACGGCAGCGGCGTCTGGTCCGTCAGATCGGTCGAATCCGACGGCTGTGTCGAAGTCCGGCGATCACTTTCCATACGGATTTGACCGTTGAGAAAAAAGTCGAGATTATTGCCAAGATCATTCTCATAAGTCGCCCCCGCAATGGCCACGATGTCCGGCGCGTTGGTAAGGGAGGCACCGCAGAGGTTTAACACCTGCAGATCGGTGAGATCGCCTGCGCAGTCACTGGGATATCTCGCATCGGTATACGTCAAACCCGCATTTAAGGTGAAATTGTCATCCGGGCGAACGACCGTCTCGATTTCCACTCCTGTAGTTTTCGCCTTTGGCACGTTGAACGTCTGGAACTGCGCCCCGGTAAACTCAAGAATTTGGAAGTTCGTGAATTCTTCGTGAAAACCAGCAATGTTCAGAGTAACCCGATTGTCGAGAAGCTTGGCCTTCAGGCCCACTTCATACGCATCCACTTCTTCCGAATCAAAACGGGGATCCGCACCACCAGCCGCAGCGGTTGAGTCGAGATTAAACCCACCCGATTTATAGCCATGGGTGAAGCTGGCATAGATATTGACCGGAGCCGCAAACTCATAGGCTATCTTGCCGGTATAGATAAGCTCGCTGTCGTTAAATTCACCATCAAATGGCCGCGGTAAAAAGGCGAAAGGAATCTCCGTATCCGTGACGTCCGATCCGTTGGCTGGTGCAAGAAATGCAAAGCAACCCAGAGAAACGACTGCGGGCGGAACAACCGCTGGGTTGGCTTGAAAAGCGGCACGGATATTTGTGCATAGCGGATTGTTGCTCGCGGTTTGTTCAAATCCTCCATCCTTGCTTTCATCAGAGTAACGCAGACCAACCGTCAGTTTCAAACCATCGACAACTTCCAGCGTGTTGTGAGTGAACAGGGACCAGCTTTTGCTGCTTTGCGAATAGCTATTGGTTGCGGTGACCACCGATGGGTCGATCCCGCCTGACAATTGTTCCAACGGATTAGCACCCAAGGCTCCACCCAGAAGCGCGCCGACGAGAGCGTCGTAATCCGTCCCTAACGAAAAATCGACATCCTGCTGAATATCTTCATCAGAATAATAGCCGCCCACCAGCCAACTCAGCGCACCGTCAAATGCTTCACCTTGCACTCTCAGTTCATGAGTCATTGTGTCGATACTGGCCCGGGCGCGATCCACATCGAATATATCGAGCGCAGTAAAATCGGAATCATAGGATTCCCGGCTATCAAACTGGCGATAGGAGCCAATATAAATAATGTCAGTACTGTCGCTGATAGGGAATTCAATCTCTCCCGTTACGCCCCATTGCTCGATGTTACCACGTGGGGCGAAATTGGCCGAGGCTATGCGATCATCAGCGGCTTCCTGTCCGGTATTGGGCTGAAATTGACCACCTCGCGGACCGAGACCGACAGCTTCAAACACACCACCTGTCTCAAGAGGCGAAGCCAACAATTCCACCGCTGAACAGCAATTGGCCGTACTTTTCGAAAAATCGGCAATCAGCCTTACCGTCAGACCGCTATCGCCTTCATAGCCAAGCTGACCGCGAACAAGATATTGGTCAAGCTCATTGGATTCGCCGATCTTGCCGGTTTCATCAACCACATCGATAAAGCCATCCCGCTTCCGATAGGCGCCAGTTAGACGCACTGCCAATGTATCTTGAACGATCGGGACATTGATCGCGCCTTGCACGTTCATCAGATCATAATTCCCGTAGGTCGCATTTACAAAACCGCCAAATTCGCTGACATTCGGTCGGACATTGGTGATGGTCAATGCACCAGCAGAGGTATTGCGACCGAATAATGTCCCTTGCGGACCACGCAAAACTTCGACGCGTTCTACGTCAACAAATTCGGAAAGAGCAACCCCGGGGCGAGACTGATAGACGCCGTCGACGAAGATACCGACCGCGCTTTCAAATCCGATATTGTTGGACGTCGTACCAACGCCCCTGATCTGCAGCACGACTGTGCCCGATGCGGCCTGTGCATTCGAGGTTGAGAAACTCGGCGAGACCTGCGTGATATCCTGAACATTCACCACGCCTTGCCGATCCAGTTGTACGGGACTGACAGCAGTCACGGCCAGAGGAATATCCTGAACATCCTGGGCCCGGCGGGTCGCGGTCACAATGATAATATTGTCATCTGCTATTTCTTCAGCGCTTTGATCCTGTGCGTAAACGGGGGTGGCGATGGCCGTGCTGCAAAGGGCCGCCAAGAGGACGCGATTTAAGCTCTTCATAGTGATTCTCTCCAGTTGATCGTAACCGCGGCATAGCCATCATCGTGGGGTGGAGTGGGGGATGGACTTAATCTGCCGCGGTTACGCTTGCATAAGTCATTTAATCAGGTCATTAAATCAACCGAAGAAGAAGAATTTGCAGTCGAATAAAATGTCTTGTGATAATAGGGAAACAGGCGTTTCCCGTGGATGTAAAGCGGTATGGCGGGGCGCTGTAAAATAAGATATAAAAGCGATGCGCCCAATCAATAAGGCGTGCAGGAGGGGGAATATGAAACGCAACTTTTTAGGACTAGCGGCTATTGGCGCGCTGGTGGTGGGTTGCTCTGGCGAGGACAAGATGGATAGCCAAAGCGATATAGCATTGGCACCTGGCGAAACGACAGAACAACCCAATCCCGACCGCAATGTCTATTTTGGTGACTTGCATATTCATACCCGCAACAGCTTTGACGCCTATATTTTCAACGTCCGGACGACGCCAGAGGATGCCTATAAGTTCGGTATGGGTGAAGGCATAACGCATCCGTCTGGCTATGACCTGAAACTCGAAGGACCGGCGCTGGATTTCATGGCGGTTACCGATCATGCGGCCTATTTGGGCCATCTGCCGGCGATGGATACCGAAGGCACTGACATTTCCAAGCTCGATATGGCGAAGGACATGTTCAGCGCTGATCCGGACAAGATTATCGCAGCATTCCAGTTGATCGGCGGCGCTGTGCGCGATGGCCGCAAGATGGACGGGGTCTATGATCCGAAAATCGTTGGCGATGTCTGGAAAGCAACGGTTGCTGCGGCCGACAAATATTACAAACCGGGCAAATTTACGACCTTCTCCGCCTATGAATATACCGCGACGCGGGTGACACAGGGTGAAGGTGGCGGATTTGCGGGCGGCAATCTGCATCGCAATGTCGTGTTTCGCGGATCAGCCCCTGACATGCCCTTTGGCACGCTGGAGTCCAGCAATCCCGAAGATTTGTGGACATGGATGGACGAACAGCGCGCAGCCGGGATCGATGGGCTTTCAATTCCGCATAACAGCAACGTGTCGGATGGCGAGATGTTCAAGCTGGAAACCTATAATGGCCAACCACTGACCAAGGCCTATGCCGATCAGAGGATACGCAACGAACCCATTGTCGAGATCACACAGGTCAAAGGCACTTCGGAAACCCATCCCTCCCTATCGCCCAATGATGAATGGGCAGATTTCGGAATTTACGAATATCTTCTGTCGTCGCAGATCAAATCCAAGACAAGCAGCGGCGACTATGTTCGGCAAGCTTATGCCAACGGTCTGATGCTGGAAGATAAAATCGGCAGCAATCCATTTCAATTTGGATTGATCGGTTCCACCGACAGCCATGTTGCGGGTGGATCATTTGACGAAAAGAATTTCTGGTCCAAAATCGGTGTCGTCGACGGCACCCCAGAATCACGCGGTGCGGTCCCGCCAGGCGGAAACAAAAGCTGGGAAGGCGTGACGGTCGACCCGCGCGCGGCGAGCTGGTTCTCGCGCTGGGGCGCGTCGGGCTATGCAGCCGTTTGGGCCGAGGAGAATACTCGCGAGGCGATATTTGATGCGATGCGGCGCAAGGAAACCTATGCGACCACCGGCACCCGGATAAAATTGCGCTTCTTCGGGGGCTTTGGATTTGATGCCGCAATGTTGGATGATCCCGAAATGGTGTCCAAAGCGTATAAGGATGGAGTCTCCATGGGTGGTGACCTGGTTGGTGAGGGCGAAGAAGCTCCCGGCTTCATTGTTTGGGCCATGCGCGACGCTATGAGCGCGCCGTTGCAACGCATCCAGATTGTCAAAGTCTGGACCGATGGCGGTAAGACCAATGAAAAGCTGTTCGATGTCGCCTGTTCTGATGGCGGTACAGTGGATTCGGCCACTGCCCGCTGTCCGGACAATGGCGCTAAGGTCAACCTGTCTGATTGCTCCATCTCAACGGACAAAGGTGCACCGGAACTTAAGACATTCTGGCGTGACCCGGAACATCAGGCGGGGCAACGTGCCTCCTATTATGTCAGGGTGCTGGAAAATCCGGTATGCCGCTGGTCAACATGGGATGCCATTCGCGCGGGTGTGCCGCCTAATCCAGCTTTGCAAAAAACGATACAGGAACGCGCTTGGTCTTCGCCCATTTGGTATGTGCCGACCAAGGCCTGAATGACGGGATAATCTGTGAGAATATTTCGAGATCCGATCGCGCATTTCGTTCTGATCGGGCTGGCTCTGGTTGCGATAAATCATCTCTGGTCCAACTATCAGGGTGAGCGAGGCCGTACGATAACAGTGAGCGCCGCCGAGCTTGATAGGCTCAGCGCGCTATGGGCCAACACCGCTGGTCGCTTGCCCACCGGTGAGGATAGACAACAGATTATCGATCAATATGTGCAGCAAGAGGTTTTGGTTCGCGAGGCCGAACGGCTTGGTCTTGGCGATGACGACACCATTATCAAACGCCGTTTGGCGCAGAAAATGGACTTTCTGGTCAGCGATGACAGTAAAGCGATCAATCCAACCGATGCAGAATTAAAGCTATGGTTTGATACAAATCGCGATAAGTTTGCGGCGCCCGAACGGCGGAGTTTTGTCCACATTTATTTCAGCCCGGAAAAGCATGGCGACGCGATCGATGCACTCGCCGCTAATACGCTTGGGCGTCTGCAATCGGGCGCTGACTGGAAAGGTCTCGGTGATCCGTTCATCCAGAAACGCAGCTACGCGGCGATACCGGAAAGTGAGGTCACCCGATTATTCGGTCCCGATTTTGCTGGCGCGATCTTTAAACTCAAATCCGGTTCATGGAGTCCACCCATCGGCTCTGCCTTCGGGTTACATCTGGTCCGGATCGAAACCATCGACAACGCTGTTGAGGCGAATTTTGAACCGATCAAAGAGGAGGTTGCTGCCGCCTGGCAGGAAGATCAGAGCGCCGAAGCCAAGCAGGCGGCATTGAGGGAACTTGTGCGTGGCTATGATGTGGTGATTGAAGGATCTGGCAAGTGACGATCATAAGGTTCAGCGTTTCCTGGGCCATCCTTATGTGGATATGCAGTATGGCTGCCAGCGCCCATGAAATCCGGCCCGCTGCTTTAGAATTGACCGAGCAATCCGGCGGCACCATCGCAGTCGTCTGGAAACAGCCAATCCTGTCTGGTCGCAAGCTAAAGTTGCGACCCATCTTGCCCGATCAATGCCCGGAACCGGAGACGGTACATCAGGTTGTGTCGGGCGATGCGATTGTAGAAAGCTGGCAGATACCGTGTCGTCTGAATGAAGGCCGTATATCCATCGCAGGGCTGGACCGCACGCTCACCGATGTTTTTGTCCGCTTGCGCACGAAAGAGGGCATAGAAAGCACCTATGTCTTGCGCCCCGCCAGCGCTTCTTTTGCGCTCGGCGATCCCGCTGGCTCCCCGACCGGCGCTTATCTGCGCATCGGAGCAGAGCATATGCTGTTCGGATGGGATCATTTGCTGTTCGTGCTCGGCCTGTTGCTGCTCACTGCCCCGCGTCAGCTTTTATGGGTTATCACCGCCTTTACCCTTGGTCACAGCATCACTCTCGCCATTACCGCCCTGGGTTTGTTTACGCTGCCTAGCGAACCGGTCGAATTGCTGATCGCTGTGTCGATATTCTTCCTTGCCATCGAGGTGGTGCGCAAATGGGCAGGAATGACAAGCATCACAATCCGCAGACCGTGGTTGATCGCACTCGGATTCGGATTGCTCCACGGGCTTGGCTTTGCCGGCGCGCTGGCGGATATTGGCCTACCCAAGGGCGAAGAAATATGGGCCTTGCTGTTGTTCAATCTTGGCGTTGAAGTCGGACAGATTATGTTTGTTTGCCTAGCTCTCGCTGTCTTGTGGTTGGCGGGCAAAATATCGCTGAACAAGCGCAAATGGATCGAGGCCCCGGCTCTCTATCTGGTCGGTGGATTGGGCGCATTCTACACGCTCAGCCGAATATTCTAGCGTTGATCGCCGCATACAACACAAATATGCACCTTGGCGTGAAACACCTTCACCGCTAAGGAGGCGGCATCACATCAAATAAGGACATTACATGCCTCAGCTCATTCTTCTTCGTCACGGCCAGTCGCAATGGAATCTGGAAAACCGCTTTACCGGGTGGTGGGATGTCGATGTCACCGAAAAGGGGATCGAAGAAGCCAAGGAAGCCGGACGCATGATGAAGGAAAAGGGTATTGAGTCAGACCTTTGCTTCACGAGCTTACAAAGCCGTGCGATAAAGACGCTTAATCTCGCGCTGGAAGAAATGGACCGGCTTTGGTTGCCAGTCGAGAAAAACTATCGGCTGAACGAGCGCCACTATGGCGGGCTAACCGGTCTCAACAAACAGGAAACTCGCGACAAACATGGCGATGAACAGGTGCATATCTGGCGTCGCAGTTTCGATACGCCGCCACCGCCAATGGCCGCCGACAGCGAGTATCAGATGTCATCCGATCCGCGCTATGCCGGAATTGAAGTGCCAGCGACCGAGAGTTTGAAAGACACAATCGCCCGCGTGCTGCCTTATTGGAAAAGCCGGATCGCACCGGAACTGCAATCCGGTAAGCGTGTCCTGATCTCCGCCCATGGTAATAGCCTGCGGGCATTGGTCAAGCATCTCTCGGGCATTTCGGACGATGAGATCACCGGACTGGAAATTCCGACGGGTCAGCCGATTATCTACGATCTTGATGCCGATCTAAAGGAACAGGAACGCTATTATCTGTCGGAGCGATGAAGATCTTATAATTCTTGGCCAGATAACTCTAGGTCAGTCAGTTATCATCGCCTTTTGAATTGTACATGGCCTCGTCCGCCCGGGACATCAGAGCCGAAACCGTATCTGTGGGTCCGACAAAACTATATCCAATGGCGGCTCCGAATTGCAGGGCCTGGCCCGCATGCTCCAGATTGGCTGACTTGAATCGATCCATCAATGCCAAGATCTTGTTTTCGACCTGATCGGCATCCAGATTGTCGAGCAACAACGCAAATTCATCTCCGCCAATCCGCGCCACCATGTCACAGGCCCGGATATTATCTTTCAATATCTTTCCAAGTCGCACCAGCAACAAGTCACCGGCAGCATGGCCATGACTATCGTTGACCCTCTTGAGATCGTCCACATCGAGGAAAAGCAGAGCAGTATTATCACCATAGCGCTGACAACGCATGATCCTTTTTTCCAAACTCTCAATGAAAAAACGGCGATTGGGCAAACCCGTCAAAACGTCATGATTGGCACGCTTCTCCATTTCAGCAAGTTCTTTGCTTAGTCGCAAATTCTCTACCTGAAGAGCTGCACAATGATTGCATCTTTCTTTATCTTCATTTCTATTGATGACTTCGTCTAACAATGCCCTATCCCCCGCCGCGATACTGTTATTTACCAGTATTTACGTAATACGGCCCTGTAGTTTGCAATAGCCTTGTTAGTCAATAGTGATAGCAAAAAATGCGATCTGCAGTCCGTTATTGTAAACTACAAACACAAAAGAACGCACATTGCCATTGCCGCATTGCGCCTACAGCATTTCATGGCTAAACGAATTTGCTTCCGCGACACTATTCAGGTGCAAGCATGACCGAAGCCACTCCGCCCACTGAACCGCAAGTTGGGATAATCATGGGCAGCCAGTCCGATTGGGCAACCATGTCCCTTGCCGCCGATATTCTAGAGCAGCTTGATATCGCCCATGAGGTAAAAATTGTTTCGGCTCATCGGACACCTGATCGGCTCTATAAATATGCCAAAGGCGCTGCTGAACGGAAATTGAAAGTGATTATCGCGGGCGCTGGCGGTGCGGCGCATCTGCCCGGTATGGCCGCTGCTATGACACGCGTTCCGGTTCTCGGTGTGCCGATTCAATCGCGAACCCTGAACGGGGTCGACAGTCTGCTTTCCATAGCTCAGATGCCTGCCGGAATTCCGGTTGGAACCTTGGCTATCGGTGACGCCGGTGCGAAAAATAGCGCACTGCTCGCCGCTGCGATCCTCGCCAACGAAGATGAAGCTTTGGCTGAGCGATTGGATGTCTGGCGCGCGTCACAAAGCGATGCCGTAGCAGAGCAACCGGAATAGTTGACCGCGATGACTCCGCTTCCTCCCGGTTCAACCATTGGCATATTGGGTGGCGGTCAACTCGGCCGCATGTTAGCGGTCGCTGCCGCACAGCTTGGTTATCGCTGCCATATCTACGCGCCAGATGAGGCCAGCGTTGCCGCCGATGTTGCAGCCGAATTTACCTGCGCTCAAGATGACAATGTTCAGGCGTTGGGCAAGTTTGCCGATGACTGCGATGTCATCACATTTGAGTTTGAAAATGTCCCGGTCACGCCGCTTGCCGCGATAGCTGACCGCGCACCGCTATATCCGCCGGTAGCCGCACTTGATGTTGCACAGAACCGGGTCACGGAAAAAACATTTGCCCGCACTCATGGCGGCACGACTGCTCCTTTTGCCGAAGTGACGGATGGTGAGTCTTTGGACAGAGCGATTAATCAAGTCGGTGCACCCGCCATTTTGAAAACCATTCGCATGGGCTATGATGGCAAAGGCCAAGCCAGAATAAAGCCAGGCGATGATCTAGCAGCCCATTGGGATTCCGTAGGGCATCAGCCGTGCGTCGCCGAAGGCTTTGTCACTTTCTCTCACGAATTTTCGGTCATCCTGGTGCGCGGACAGGATGGCGCCATCGGCTATTGGGATACGCCGCATAATATCCATGAAGACGGGATTCTGGCCCAATCGCTGGTTCCCGCGCCGGCCGAGATCATCGCACAGGAACAAGCCGCACGGGCGCTGGCAGCAAAAATGGCAGAGGCGATGGATTATATTGGCGTGCTGACCTGCGAATTCTTCGCCACCGCCAACGGCCCCGTTTTCAATGAAATGGCCCCGCGCGTGCATAATAGCGGGCACTGGACTATCGAGGGCGCGATCACCAGCCAGTTTGAAAATCACATCCGGGCTATCTGCGGACTGCCTCTCGGTGATACCGGATTGGCCGCTAGTAAAGTTGAGATGACCAATCTAATTGGTGGCAATGCAGACCAATGGCAGGCGTTGCTATCAGTCCCGACCAACCACCTCCATCTCTATGGCAAAGGCGAAAGCCGCCCGGGACGAAAAATGGGTCATGTCACGAAATTATTTTTCTGATTTCCACAGGATTTGATCTGAGCTAGGCGAATCCCATGAACCATCCGGAAATCATCCTGATCCTCGCACGCTCCGACAATGGGGTCATCGGTAAAGACGGCACGATGCCCTGGCACTTGCCAGCCGACTTGCGGCATTTCAAATCGCTGACTCAAGGCAAACCGATGATCATGGGGCGCAAGACTTTTGATAGCCTGCCCGGCCTTTTACCCGGTCGCCGGCATATCGTCCTGACCCGTGATACAGAGTGGGAAGCCGAGGGCGCGGTTGTGGTTCATGATATTCGGGATGCACTGAAAATTGCCAATGCCCCGCATATCGCCATCATCGGCGGTGCGGAAATTTACCAACTCTTTCTGCCGCAAGCTGATCGTATTGCACTCACTGAAGTGCATATGGATGTGGATGGCGACACAGTCATGGATGGCTTTGATCCTGCCGTCTGGCATGAAAGCAAACGGGAAGGCCATGATGCCGAAAATGGCAGACCGGCCTTTTCCTTTGTCACGTTGAAACGGAAACAGGCATGAAAAAACTTGGCCTTGGAATGCTGCTTGTCCTGATTGTCGGTGCGGCCGCCTTTTTCATTTTTGCACCGGCCATATTTGAAAAACAAACAAACAGGGTTGTCGTAGGTTATCTGCCAGAAATGAGCCGTGATTCGAGCGCCATCGAAGCGCAAATCAACCAAACAGACAATAAGGCATTACCTCCGATACGACCAGAAGCGCAGAAATTGCATGACAGCCTTATGATTGTTGATCTGCACGCCGATACCTTGTTGTGGAAACGCCGAATTACTGATGCGGTCGACTATGGCCATGTTGATCTCAAACGGATGCAGAAGGGCAATGTTGGCCTGCAAATCTTTTCCAGCGTCACCAAGACGCCAAAGGATCAGAATTATGACCGTAACAGTGCTGATACGGATAATATCACCCTCCTGACGATCGCGCAGTTACAGCCTATTCGGACGTGGTTTTCTTTGCTGGAGCGGCAACTTTATCATGCTCAAAAGCTCGATCAGGCAGTCATCATCTCTGATGGCGCTCTGGTCGCAATCGGCACATCTGAACATGTCGATGGTCTGACATTGGCGCGTTCGCGGAATGAAAAAATTATTGGTGCATTATTCTCAGCCGAAGGTCTCCAAACGCTGGAAGGCAAGCGTGAAAATCTCGGAAAACTGTATGATTCTGGCATGCGTATGGCAGGCCTCGTGCATTTTTTCGATAATGAGTTGGCCGGCTCCATGCATGGTGAGGAGAAAGGTGGGCTCACCGAATTCGGCCGACAGATTGTCCGCGACATGGAAGAAAAAGGCATGATTGTGGATATTGCGCATTCGAGTCGGGAGGCGGTTGCCGACACCCTGAAGATAGCCCGACGCCCTGTTGTTTCCAGCCATGGTGGTGTGCAGGCAGTATGCGGCGTTAATCGCAATCTGACAGACGAAGAAATCAAGGGCGTAGCAGCCACTGGCGGGATTATCGGACTGGGTTATTGGGACGGAGCCATGTGTGACACCGATCCCAAAAGCGTCGCCAGAGCCGTCAAACATGTCCGCGATCTGGTCGGAATTGAACATGCTGCTTTGGGCAGCGACTTTGATGGCGCAGTGACAACCCGCTTCGATACCAGCGGCATTGTCCACATAACCCAGGCGTTGATGGATGCAGGCTTCACGGAAGATGAAATTCGCGCTGTAATGGGCGGGAACGCCATGCGGGTGCTCAAGCAGGGTCTTATCCCTTTCAAAGATTTACCCAAACAAGCGGTTGAACAAACCGCCGAAACTGGCCAATAGCCCAAATCATGCGGTTGAGTGGGCAAAACAGGATTTCGGATGAACTGCGCGGTGCGATCATCGCGCTGGGCAATTTTGATGGTTTTCACAAAGGCCATCAAGTGGTTGCACAAACCGCGATCGACTGGGCCAAGGCTGAAAGCCGCCCGGCGATCATCGCGACCTTTGATCCGCATCCCGTCCGCCATTTCCAGCCCGATGCGCCGCCATTTCGACTGACCACTCTCGACCAGCGCGAACGGCTGTTCACCGCCGCCGGGGCAGACGCAATGCTGGTGTTTGAATTTGGCAGTGAATTGGCCGGAACCACCGCAGAAGATTTCGTAACCAAATTGCTCGTCGAGCGTTTTGGTGCCGCAGGCATCGTCACGGGCGAAGACTTTACCTTTGGCAAGGGCCGCGCAGGCAATGTAAGCGTGATAAAACAGCTCGGTGCGCCATTGGGCCTATCGACCAAGGCAGTAGGCCCGGTCAGCGATGCAGATGAAGTGATCTCCTCCAGCCGGATCCGCGATGCGCTCAAGGCAGGCGATTGCGAGACGGCAACCGAACTGCTCACGCGGCCTTTTGCTATTGAAGGCCCTGTCATTCACGGCGACAAAAATGGCCGCAAGCTCGGCTATCCGACAGCCAATATCGACATTGATCACTATCTGCGGCCAAAATACGGAATCTACGCCGTCAAGGGGCGCTTACCCGATGGCCGCTTAGTCAACGGGGCTGCTAACCTTGGTATTCGGCCGACATTTGACCCGCCCAAGGAATTGCTCGAACCCTATTTCTTTGATTTTGCGGAAGACCTTTACGGCCAGATAGTCGAGGTGGAATTGCATCACTTCTTGCGCGGCGAAGCGAAGTTTGATGATCTCGATGCGCTGATGGCGCAAATGGCAATAGACTGCGACAAGGCCCGAGCCATACTCACATGAAGCGAAAAATTCTATGGTCACTCGGGATCATCTGGATGATCTTACTGACTGTAATGTTGCTCAATTCCTCTCGTTGGGCAGCGGCGCCCGAAGGCCAGTTCAAGATGATCGCCCATCGCGGTGTCCACCATATCTATGATCCGACGGGTGTGGGCAGGGATGACTGCACCGCCATTCGCATGCTCCCGGGACAGGAAGATCTGGAAGTTTTTGAAAATACGATTCATTCCATTCGCGCGGCGGTCAACATGCAGGCGGATATGGTGGAGGTCGACATTGCCCCGACCAAGGATGGAAAAATGGTGCTGTTCCATGACTGGACGGTCGATTGCCGGACAGAGGGCAAGGGTAACACGCGAGACCTGACATTGGCGGAACTGCAAGCGCTTGATATCGGTTATGGCTATTCGTCCGATGGCGGCCAGACATTCCCCTTACGCGGCAAAGGCATTGGCAAGATCCCGACGGTCGAACAGGCGCTGGCCTCGGAAACCTTCAAACCATTTCTGTTCAACTTCAAAAGCAAAAACCCGGACGAGGCCGATCAGCTCTTTGCAATTCTAAAAGCGGCAGGGCGCGACCCTTTGCAGGAAGGGGACGGATTTTACGGCGGCGAAGCCCCGGTCAAGCGCATGAAGCAGCTGGTACCCGGGATCTGGGCCTGGTCCAAACCAGGCGTCAAAGCCTGTACCAAAGATTATCTGTGGATGGGCTGGTTCGGTATCACTCCGGATAGCTGCAAGGACGGCACTTTGGTGGTCCCGCTCGACTATCAATGGGCCTTTGCCGGATGGCCGAATCGCACCACGGCCCGGATGGAAGCGGTCGGCGCGCGCACGCTGATAATCGGTCCGATGAACGATCGCGAATCGACGCGCGGCCTGACCTATGGCAACCAGCTGGCCAAAATCCCGGCGAGCTTTAATGGCTATGTCATGGTCGAGGATATCCGGAAGGTCGGACCAGCGCTCATTCGCTAGTGTATCGGGGCGAACCAGCGACCGTGAAATCCCGCTTGCGCCCGCGCGCTGCCTCGCCTAATCCCCGCCAATCATGACCGATAATACACCCGCCAAAGAGCGCGATTACAAAGACACGGTTTTCCTGCCGAAAACCGATTTCCCGATGAAAGCCGGCCTTGCGAACAAGGAACCGGGCATATTGGAGCGCTGGCAGAATATTGGGCTGTATGAGAAGCTCCGCGAAGCGCGCGCCGGCCGAGAAAAGTTCATTTTTCATGATGGTCCACCTTATGCCAATGGCAATATCCATATGGGCCATAGCCTCAACAAGACGCTGAAAGATCTTGTTGTACGGTCACAGAATCTGCTCGGAAAGGACGCACCTTTTGTGCCGGGCTGGGATTGTCATGGCCTGCCGATCGAGTGGAAGATCGAGGAACAATATCGCAAGAAAAAGCGCAACAAAGACGAGGTTCCGGCCAGCGAATTTCGCGCCGAATGCCGCGAATATGCGGACAAATGGGTCAATGTCCAACGCGAGGAATTCAAGCGGCTCGGCATCCTCGCGCAATGGGACAAGCCCTATCTGACGATGGATTTTGACGCCGAAGCGGCGATTGTTGCGGAGCTGCTGAAGTTTGCAGAAGCCGGACAGCTCTATCGCGGCGCCAAGCCGGTGATGTGGTCACCGGTTGAGAAGACCGCGCTGGCCGAGGCCGAAGTGGAATATGAGGATATTACGTCCACGCAGATTGATGTGGCGTTCGAGATTACCGAAGCACCCAATGCGCCGGAGCTGGTCGGTGCCCATGCGGTGATCTGGACGACGACGCCTTGGACCATTCCGGTCAATCAGGCGCTCGCTTATGGTGCGGATGTTGAGTATTCTCTGTTCAAAGATCGAGACACACAAGTTAAATATTTGGTGGCTGAGGAATTGATCGACGACTTCTTTATGCGCATTAGTGCAGACGAGGACTCGATGGGTCTAAATGCAGGAGGTTGGCGCGGCAAAGGCTCCCAACTCGCCGGAGCCATCGCCAAACACCCCATGGCCGATACATTCCCGGACAGCGAATTCTACACCAAGCCACGCCCGTTCCTCGACGGCTCGCACTTTGTCACCACTGAAGCCGGCACCGGCCTCGTCCATATGTCCCCTGACCATGGCGAGGATGATTTTGACCTCTGCAAGGCCAATGGCATCAACCCAGTTTTCGCGGTCGATGCGGACGGCGTGTATCGTGACGATTGGGACTGGCTGCCGCGCGGCAATGAGCGCGCGGGCGGGGTGATCAACAAGAAATTTGTCAGCAGCACCGGTCCGATTTGTGAAGATCTGCGCGCAGCGGGGGCCTTGCTCTCGGCCAGCGATGATTTCCAGCACAGCTATCCGCATAGTTGGCGCTCCAAGGCGAAGATTATCTATCGCTGTACGCCGCAATGGTTTGTGCCGATGGACGAGCCACTGACCGCGCCCAGTCAGATCGAACCGATTGAAGACGAAGAGGGCGAGACTGTCGTCGGCCATGCCGAAGGCATTGCCGCCACCCTGCGCGAGACGGCGCTGGCGGAAATTGACAAGACCCGCTTCGTACCCGCACGCGGCCATCGCCGCCTGCAATCCATGGTTGAAGGCCGCCCCGACTGGGTGCTCAGCCGTCAGCGCGCATGGGGCGTGCCGATTGCGCTGTATGTCGATCGCAAGACCGGCGACTATCTCAATGACCCGGCGGTTAACGAACGGATTATCGCAGCGTTCAAAACCGGCGGCGCCGATGCCTGGTTCAATGCCGATCATCAGGAATTTCTCGGCAACACTTATAGCCTCGACGATTATGAAGTGATCACCGACATTCTCGACGTCTGGTTTGACAGCGGCTGCACCCACGCCTTTGTGCTGGAGAGCGGCAAATGGCCGGATCACCAGACGCCAGCCGATCTCTATCTGGAAGGCAGCGATCAACATCGCGGCTGGTTCCAGTCGAGCCTGCTCGAGAGCTGCGGCACGCGCGGCCGTGCGCCTTACAAGGCCGTACTGACCCACGGTATGACGCTCGACAAGAATGGCAAGAAAATGTCGAAGTCGCTCGGCAACACGCTTGACCCGCAGAAGATTATCAACGTCAATGGTGCGGATATCCTGCGCCTGTGGGCCGCGAGCGTCGATTTCACCGAGGATCACCGGATTGGCGATGAAATCCTGAAAGGCGTCACCGACAGCTATCGCAAATTGCGCAACACCTTTCGCTATATGCTCGGCGGTCTCAGCGATTTTGAAGAAAGCGAACGGGTGGCCGTCGCCGATATGCCGGAGCTGGAGCGCTATATTCTCCACCGCCTGGCCGAGGTTGATGCGAAGCTGAAACAGCATGTGAATGACTTCGCCTTTGGCCCCTATATACGCGAGCTAACCGCCTTTGCGCAGGATGACCTTAGCGCCTTTTTCTTCGATATCCGCAAGGATTGCCTCTATTGCGACGCACCGGATGATCCCAAGCGCATGGCCTACCGTACGGTCATGGATGTCCTGTTCCATGCGCTGACCCGCTATATCGCGCCGGTACTGGTCTTCACGTCAGAGGAGATTTGGCAAAGCCGGTTCCCGGATGAGAATGACAGCATTCATTTGAAAGAGTGGCCCGAAGTGGACGCGACATGGCAAGATGACGCCCTTGCCGGCAAATGGGGGAATATCCGAACAGCACGGATTAATGTGACCGAGGCGATTGAACCGCTGCGCCGGGAAAAAACCATCCGTTCCAGTCTGGAAGCAGAGGTTACCTATCCGATGGCCGACCTGCCGATTGATGCAGCCGAGTTTGCCGAACTGTGCATCGTCGCGGATGTAAAGGATGGCAGCGAAATTACCGTGACCAAGACGGAACACAGCAAATGTGGCCGCTGCTGGCGCCTGCTACCGGATGTAAAAGAAGACGGTGCGCTATGCGGCCGTTGTGATGGGGTTCTTAACGCATGACCGAAGCCGTATCAAAATACCGGATCACCGGCCTTGTTGTCGCGTTCCTGATCTTCATCATCGACCAGTTCACCAAATATATGGTGATGGGACCACTCGACTTGCGCTCCAAGGGCCAGATTGAATTGCTGCCCTTTTTCAACCTGACCTGGGCGGAAAATTATGGTGTGTCGATGGGCTTTCTGACCGCATCGACCGATTTTCAACGCTGGGCCCTGGTCGCGTTAACGGCGCTGATCGCCGTTGCGGTGTTGATCTGGATGTGGCGGGAAACGGCGAAGTGGGATATTATTGCGCTTTCGTTCGTTCTTGGCGGCGCGATGGGCAATATATTGGACCGGGCGCGGCTCGGCTATGTTGCCGATTTTGCCGATTTGCATATCGGCGGTTTCCGTCCGTTTCTGATTTTCAACGTCGCCGACGCCTGTATCTCCATTGGTGTCGTAATCCTGCTTGCACGCGCGCTGTTATTGCGCGAGAAGCCTGATGAAGAAAAAAATGTTCAGCTTGGCGACAGTTGACCCATGGCAAAGGGCCCGCAAAGCCAATAGGGCGTGCAGGGCAAGTAATTTTGAGGGAAGTGAATATGCGTAAATCTATCATCGGCATCAGCCTGGTATCGCTGGTCGGACTGTCCGCTTGCGGATCGAGCGGTCTGTTTGACCGTGACCGTCCTGACGAATTTGCTGTTTCGCGCCAACCACCTCTGGTGATTCCACCCGATTTTGGTCTTAATCCACCTCAGCCGGGCCAACCGCGCCCGCAAACCGGTGGTGTCCAGCAACAGACTTTGGAAGCCATGTTCGGAGGTGCGCAGGCGCGCAGCGTGACCGAGTCCGCAATCGTCGGCCAAGCCGGTGATGCCGATCCCGGCATTCGCTCTTCTGTCGGCGACAAGGAGACCTTCACCGTCGACAAGGGCAGCGTAACCCGCGACATCATCGCTGCTCCCGAAGGCGACGGACAAGCCGCACAGGCTGCGACGCCGGAATAAGCGCGGAAAAAAGGCGCGCATTTCCTTTGGCGGTGCGCGCTTTATCCCGAAAGCGGGCATGAGCCCACAATCAAATTTCATGCTTTCAAATTTAACGTCATGTTGTTTGATCGAGACTCGGCTCACACGCTCTTTGCCTAGTGCTGCGCCTCTGGCATTTGTACGGTCAATCCATCTAAGACATCGCTAATCTTGATTTGACAGGCGAGACGCGAGAGTTCGGTGACGCCTTCCGCAAGCTCGAGCATGGATTCTTCCATTTCTTCGCGGGCCGGGATTTTCGTCCCCCAATCGGCATCGATATAAACATGGCATGTTGCGCAGGCACATTCGCCTCCACAGTCGGCATCAATCCCGGGGACCATATTGTCGAATGCGGCTTCCATAACGGTTGTGCCGTTGTCTACAGTAACTTCATGAGTGGTTTTATCATGCTCGATAAAGGTGATTTTCGGCATTTAACGTTTATCCTTTTGGTTTGACGCGGACCATCACTTCTGAATAGCCCATTACGAAGCTGCTCTTTACGCGGACCGGGTCACGAACCATTTCAATGCGATCGAAGCGTTTAAGGATTTCTTCCCAAAGGATGCGGACCTGCATTTCGCCAACGCGGTTGCCCATGCAGCGATGAATACCAAAGCCGAATGACATATGCTGACGGGCACGGGCGCGGTCGATCAGGAAGGAATCTGCATTTTCAATCTTGGTCTCGTCGCGGTTGCCCGAAACATACCACATGACAACTTTGTCGCCTTTTTTGATCTGCTTACCTTCAAACTCGACATCTTCCTTGGCGGTGCGACGCATGTAAGCGAGCGGTGTTTGCCAGCGGATAATTTCCGAGACCATGTTCGGAATTAATGTGGGCTCTGCCAGCAGCTTGTCATATTCCAGCGGATTTTGATTGAGCGCGACAACGCCACCGCTGATGCTGTTGCGGGTTGTATCATTTCCGCCGACTATCAGGAGTATCAGATTGCCGAGCAACTCCATTGGGGTTTTGACCATGTCCTTTGTGTCCGGATTATGGGCCAACAAGGAAATGAAATCGAACTTTGGCGGCTGTTCCGCGCGTTCCGTCCAAAGTCGGGTAAAATAGGCGAGGCACTCACGAAGGATTTCACGCCGTTCCTGAATTTTCTCCTCAGAGACAAACATGTTCACATCTGTCACGATGTCCGACCATTTGGTAAGCAGGCGACGATCCTCAAAGGGGAAGTCGAACAAGGTTGCTAGCATCTGAGTGGTCAGTTCGATGGACACGCGTTCAACCCAATTAAATTCTTCGCCAACAGGAAGTCCATCCAAAATCTTGCCTGAGCGTTCTCTGATGAGCCCCTCAAGGTCGGCAAGACGGGCAGGTGCTACACCGGGGTTCGCTGCTTTACGCTGCACATCGTGTTTCGGTTGGTCCATGGCAATGAACATTGGCGTGGTGAAATCCTCCGCCGGATTGCCAATGGAAATGGCCGGTTCGGAAGAAAACTGTTTGTGATTGCTATCGATTTTTACGATGTCATCATATTTGGTGATCGACCAAAAAGGTCCGACGTCGCTCTCCTTGCAATAATGGATCGGATCTTCTTCTCGCAGCCGGCGGAAATATTCACCATGTAGGTTATTTTGAAATAACGTGGGCTGAGCCATGTTAATTTGATCAAGAGGAATCGCGTAGGGGTCTGCAATAACTTCGCCGTCAATCATAGACTCATGTTTCATAGATTGGGCCGCATCAGTCATATCAAAATCCTCAGAGCATTTTTTTGGGCATAATTATCAGTAGCAGATTGCAACTCTAGTTCAATATTGCTTGAACTTTTAGTTGTTTAATTCAAATGTCCGCTTTTGCGCCCATAGCGAAAACCAGCATGATGGCTGCAGCAGCCCTGAAGCAAACGTCAGGCAATCGCTCGGATGCCAGCTCAGAAAAAGAAACACGTCATTCCGACGGGTCTGGTCCAAGGTCTCGCTTGACGATCATCCATGATCCGACAACCAGCGCACAGAGTTTCCCGGTTAGCTGGTTGATAAACCGCGTCTCCACAACGCCCAGCCGGCGCGAGCGGTTCACGAGCTGGCTCTTGACGTCGATAACATCCCCGGCCTTCATCGGTCGAAAGAAGCGGGTCGCAAAATCCGCTGTTGAAAAGGCCTCCGGTTCCTGGCTCGTTGTCGAATAGGCGAAGGACTGACCGGTATCGGCAATTACATTTACGATGCCGCCCTGGACCATTCCGTCATAATGGGTGAGATGCTGACCAATGGTCCATTCCATGTCGAACTCCCCCTCCGACACGCGTGTAAATTTCAGGCCGCTCAAATCCATGCCCCTGACGAAAGGGGGAGCCATGGACATATCCGGCTCCTGTCCCTCGGCTTTCGCTGTGGCGTCGATCATCATCTGAATATTTGCGATCGGATCAAATGTGCGTTCATTCATCGCGAGGCCCTCCCGGGAGCAACCTAGGCCATGCTAGCCATCAGACACAAGGGAAACGCTGGCGGAGTAAATACCACCGCCTATCCTTTCCACCCTTGATGCAATCCATCTGGCTTTAATTGCAGTTTAACGACCCATGCTGGAAAGCTTATCCGCAAGAAAATCAAAGACCCTTCTGACACGGGGATTTGTTTTCAATTCTGAATGAGCAGCGAGCCAAACCGGCACCGGAGAGGGTTCAACTGATACATTGATCCGAGAAACCCTTGGTTCTCTTTCGCCAATTTCCAATTGATTGAACCCAATCCCGTAACCCTGCAGAACCATATTCCAACAGACCACCTGATCATCACATCGGAACGCGAAAAACTCGCGTTGGACATTCAGACCAAACCGTTTGAGAGCCTCGATTATCAGGTCGCTTTTGTCGAATCCGATAAAATCATGATTCAGAAGTTCCTCTGGAGTCGTAGGCGACGCATTCCGTTCCAAATAGGCATTGGCAGCAAACAGACCAAATCCTGTTTCTCCGACTTTGCGGGCGAACAAATCCGCTTGCGTCGGCTGGTACATTCTGACTGCAATATCGGCCTCTCTCCGGAGGAGATTATCGGTTTTGTTCGAAGCCACCAGCTCAACATCAATTTCAGGCTCTTCACGCCTCAGCTCGGCAAGTATCGAAGGCAAGTTGAACGTTGATGTCACAGTGGTAGCCGTAATGCGTACAGTGCCTGAAAGGTTGGTTTTATGGCCCTCTATGTCCAGAGACAACCTGCCGGCGGCATCTGCCATGGCCAACGCATGCTGCAAGACTTCCATCCCGCGGGAGGTCAGCTCCGTTCCACCGACGGCGCGATCAAATAAATGGGTGTCGAGCTGGCCTTCGAGCATCGAGATATGTCGGCTCAGCGTGGCTTGGCTCCCATGGGTTGCGCGCGCCGCTGCCGAAAACGAGCCATGCTCACTTACCGCAATAAATGACTGCAGAAGATTCCAATCAAGCCCTTTGACCATGCTATCTATCCATAAATGAATAAGCTTAGTCAGATTTTTGGAATTATCAAATCAAATATGGCTAGATATATGAGATCCATCAACACAGAATGAAAGGATTCGAACAATGTTTACGCACAATATTCAAGCCAACACTCTATCCGCCTTCGCCGCAATTTTTTCTGCGATCCTGGTCATTAGCGCCAGCATAGTCCCCGCGATCAACTCCGCGGCACCAGTGATTTAAGCAATAACTCATATGTAAAAGGAACTTCGGTCATGTCCTATCTGAAAATCCGCGCCAAAATTATGAATGCCACTGCCGCTGTTTCGTCAGCACTGATCCTGGCAAGTCTCAGTCTCGGACCCGCAATCAATGCAGCTTCGATTGCGGCATAAAAGGGCAAGAGAACGCGCCTCCCAAACTGACTATATTACTATTTCATAGATGCCATTCTTACCGCCCGCATTCACGCCCAAAGCGGATGCGTGTCAACCTGAACATTAGCTCCTATCAATGCCGGAAGTGTCGCATCCCGGTAAACAGCATCGCCAGACCCGCTTCGTCCGCCGCTGCGATAACCTCATCATCGCGGATCGATCCGCCTGGCTGGATCACCGCAGTCGCGCCTGCTTCGACCGCTGCCATCAGACCGTCCGCAAAGGGGAAGAAAGCGTCAGATGCCACCGCCGACCCGATGGTCCGCGCTTCGCTCCAGCCAGCTTTCTCAGCCGCGTCCTTGGCTTTCCATGCGGCAATACGGGCAGACTCGAGCCGGTTCATCTGCCCTGCGCCAACACCGGCGGTCGAGCCGCCTTTGGCATAGACAATCGCGTTGGACTTCACATGTTTCGCGACGGTCCACGCGAACAGGCAATCCGCCTTTTCCTGGGCGCTTGGTTCGCGTTTAGTCACACATTTAAGGTCGCTTTCCACTATCTGGCCATTGTCACGCGATTGCAGCAGATAGCCGCCCGCGATCGTCTTCAGACCGATGCCGCCGCGCGCCGGATCCGGCAGGTCTCCGGTGAGCAGCAGACGCAGGTTTTTCTTCTTCGCAAAAATCGCGCGGGCATCCGCATCGGCATCAGGCGCGCAGACGACTTCGGTGAAGATTCCGGTCATCGCTTCGGCTGCCGCTCCGTTCAGGGGCCGGTTGACCGCGATGATCCCGCCAAAGGCCGAGACACTGTCGCAGGCCAAAGCCGCCTGATAGGCTTCCAGGATGCTGTCACCACTGGCTACGCCGCAAGGATTGGCATGTTTGACAATCACCACCGTCGGCGGGCCTTCGCGAAATTCGCTGACCAGTTCCAGCGCGGCATCGGCGTCATTATAATTGTTGTAGCTCAGCGCCTTGCCCTGCAGTTGCTCGGCTTGCGCAATGCCTTTCGCAGACGGACCATCCGGCAGATAAAGCGCAGCCATCTGGTGCGGATTTTCGCCATAGCGCAATTCGGTTGGCTGACTCATGGTCAGCGGCAGGGTCGGCGGGAACATCTGTTGTTGATCGGCAAAACCAAACCATTGCGCGATCATCCCATCATAGCTGGCGGTGGCAGCAAAGGCTTTGGCGGCCATTTTCTTGCGGAAGTTGAGGCTCGTTGCACCATCGCTTTCTTTGAGCTCTGCAAGCAGCATATCATAATCCGACGGGTCGGTGACAATCGTCACGAAATCATGATTTTTCGCGGCGCTGCGCACCATGCTGGGTCCGCCAATGTCGATATTCTCGATAATTTCGTCGCGCTCGGCGCCTTTGGCGACGGTCTGGGCAAAAGGGTAGAGATTGACGATCACGAGATCGATTCCGGCAATGTCATGCTCTTCCATTGACGCGACATGGCCCGCATCATCGCGCCGTGCGAGCAGGCCACCATGAACTTTAGGATGCAGTGTCTTCACGCGACCATCCATCATTTCGGGGAAATGGGTGACATCAGAAATGTCGGAAACCTCTAGTCCAGCATCGCGCAAGGTCTTTGCGGTGCCGCCGGTAGAGATTAAATCCACGCCCATTGCAGCAAGCTGCTCGCCCAGCTCTGCCAAGCCGTTTTTGTCGGAAACCGAAAGAAGCGCCCGTTTGATTTTAATATTCTCGGTCATGATTGGTCTATCCCATATGTTTGAGCAGCCAGCCGGTCGCACCGCCACCACTACCCACTTGATCCGTTATCACCATCTGCATGACACTATGGGGGATACCCATACCGTCGACCCAGACGCTATCTTCAAGCATGATTTTTCCACCAGTCGAGCGGAATTGCCATAGATTTCCGTCTTTGAGACGCAGCAATACGCCCTTGCCGTCTGATATCAGATCGCTTTCAATATCAGGGCCGAGATGAAAACGCAGCGCATATTCGATGTCCTTTTTCTTGCGGCGGCGTTTGCGACCATCGGGGATCAGCATATCCTCACCGCGCAATTCTAGTCCGTCAGAACGCAGCAACAAAAGGCGCTTGTGAACCAGCCCAAAACGCTTGGCATAGCCATCATGACTGGCCTCCAGCCGGGTCGCGTTTTCAACATCCCGGCGGAACAACTCCACCTCATTGACCCCGCGGCCAAGCTTGCCATCTGGCAGGATCGAGGTGCTGTTGCTATTGTCGATGCACAAGGTGCTATGCGCCGCCGTGGTTCGCAGTCCGCGCGCCAGTGACGCAGGAATGGTCGCACCGACCAGACCAGCGCCGCCGCAATTGGCAATGATCCGGCTGTCACCGTTGGAAAATTCAAACGCCAGCGTGGACGCACAGCCAGCCACCGCCATCCGCGCAATGGGCGGAGGGGCCGCATCAAGAATCAGCACGGAACGGCCAGAGGCCACACGCTGATAGCCCCAGTCACGCGCCTGGCGTAGCGGACGAGCCCGGACGCCACTGGCTTCGATAACTTGCTCTACCTGCTCTCCCGGCGTTGCACCGCCGCCTTGCCAATTGCCCATGCTACCATCGAAATGGGTGAGGCCGGTCAGCGGCGGGACCGCCTGTGCCAGAGCGTTTTCAAGGAATTCAGGGGCATCTTCATTGCGTGCCAGATAGACCTGTTTGAGCATCGACAACAGAATGACAGCGTCCATCTGATTAAGCGGAGATCGGGATACGGACCCACCATCGGCATAGAAAAATTCACCCATAGCCTTCTCCAGCCCCGCTTCGCCGACGATCCGGCGCACCCGGCCTTCAGGGATCAGCAGCGAGGCCGCGACGACACCACTCCAAGCGACCAGCCGGCCAAGGCTCGATGTCGCCTTGTCGGCCGTGCGATCGAGATGGCGTGCAGTCCGGGCGATGTTATTGAGCACCTTCGAACGGTAGATCAGATCACTCGACGACAGGATCAACGGCGCATGGCTGGCCCAGATCAGCAGCCGCCAACCACAGTTATCCGGCCGCCAGGCTGGTTGTCTGATTTTCTTACCATTGGCGTCGAGCCATTCTTCCATCAGCTTTTCGGCCACCGGCAGAGCCTGATCCCGCGACGCTGCCGTATCGAGATCACGCAACCAGACGAAACGGTGGATATAATCCTCAAAAGCAGGTGGCAGTTTCAACTCGGCAAAGTCGACCCCTTCCAGCTTTTTCTTCAAACCGCGAAACAGAAAATGACCAGCCCGCACGGCCATGCCCTGCACCCGGCTGCCTTCAACCGGGTCGACTGGAACGGCAAGCAGACGCAGCGGCAACTTGCCCGACAGGCGCAAACGGTGCAGCGGCATCCGCCAGGTCATGCGATAGTAAAGCAGCGCGGTTTGTTCGGCGAGCGACTGTCCACGATCGCCGGCCGCACGTAAGGTCAGACTGCGGCCCTCCGGTGCCACGCTCTCCTCGCCGCTATAGCGCTCTACGCCGCTGCCCGGATCGCTGGCTGGATCATCAGTCTCAGGACGGTTTACGCTCATTCACCCCTCAAAGCGCTGATATTTGCGGCATAGTGATCAGGCCCGCCCTTGAAAGTTGCGGTCCCGGCGACCAGCGTATCGGCGCCCGCCGCTATTGCCTTGGGGGCCGTGTTGCGATCAATACCGCCATCCACTTCCAGACGGATATCCTTGCCAGTCGCATCGATGCGCTGGCGGATAGCCTCAATCTTGCGCAATTGTGTGTCGATAAAGCTCTGACCACCAAAACCGGGATTGACGCTCATCACCAATATGAGGTCCAGGTCATCGATCAGATAATCGAGCACATCTAGTGGCGTCGCGGGATTTAATACCAGTCCGGCCTGCTTGCCCAGCGAATGGATCGTTTGCACAGTGCGGTGAGGATGGGCGCCTGCTTCGGGATGGAAGGAAATGATATCAGCACCAGCCGCCGCAAAATCCTCAAGATATTGATCGACCGGTGAAATCATCAAATGCACGTCAAAAGGTTTTTCGCTGTGCGGGCGGAGCGCTTTGACGACAGCCGGACCAATGGTGATATTCGGAACGAAATGACCGTCCATCACATCGACATGAACCCAGTCGCATCCCGCTTCGTCAATCGCTCGCACTTCTTCGCCCAGCCGCGCAAAATCGGCGGAAAGGATAGAGGGAGCGATACGGATCGGGCTGGTCATGGCGGTTCCTTTAATATCCTGCGTCTAGGATTTTTATTTTGCACCTGCAAGGCGCGAATCAGCGGATTTTGGAATGGCCTGTGGACAATTTGGGGACAGGCTCAATTTTCTCGTCTGGTCAGGCTTTCCGCCGCAGTCGCGCAATGAAAAAGCCGTCGAGACGCCCTTTCTCGGCAAGCATATCGGGCAGCGTTCGGACGCTCCCATTTTCGGTCGGTTCAATGCCCTCAGGAAGCTCATTGGGTTTCACCGCAGCCAGCGCGAAATCGTGATGACTTTCCAGAAATTGCTCGATCTGGTCTTCGCCCTCTTCCGGTTCCAGCGAACAAACTGCATAGACGAGCATGCCGCCCGGTTTGACCCATGGCGCTATCCGATCAAGCAAGGCTTTCTGCAATTCCGCACGCTCAGTTATCTGACGTGAACCAATACAATGGAGAACATCGGGATGACGCCGGAAGATTCCGGTTGCACTACAAGGTGCATCCAGCAGGATGGCATCCGCTGGCCCGGATGGTTGCCATTTCATCAGGTCGGCAATGACAATATCCGCATCGAGTTTTGTTCGAGCGAGATTATCCTGGAACCGCTCCATTCGCCTTTCGCTATTGTCCACGGACAGGGTTTTCCACCCTGCTGCTGCAAGTTGCATGGTTTTCCCGCCCGGCGCAGCGCAAAGATCAAGGACGGTTTTGCCACTGCCTTCCCCTAGCAATCGGGCTGGCAAAGAGGCCGCCAGATCCTGCACCCAAAAGGCACCCTCGGCAAAGCCCTCCAGTTCGGTCACAGAAACACCTGATTGCATACGAACATGTCTGGGTGCCAGCTTGTCGCCACCCAATTCGCCGACGTCATCAGTCTTGAAGCTGATATCGAGCGGCGGACTTTGCGCCCAAGCCTGTCCTGCGGCAACCGCGATATTCTCGCCCCAAATATGGGTCCAACGATCTAGCGTTTCGCCTGGAATTTCCGGATAGTCGGGAAGCGCGAGCTTGCCCGATTCCAGACCGCGCATCACGGTTGAAAAGACACCGTGCACAAGACGACGCGGCCCGCCATGAACCAGCGGCAAAGCAGTGGCGATTGCGGCATGCTGAGGCGTTTCCAATATCAGCACCTGCACCAGCGCTATCCGCAGCGCCATACGGGCCTTGGCATCATCAGGCAGGCGTTTTTTGGTCGCGCTATCGATCATTATATCAAGCGCGGTCATCCAGCGCAGTGCATTGGCTGCAATATTATGGGCCAGCGACCGATCGGATGGATTACCCAGTTTTGCGGTGGCCGCGGCCATGGCTTGATCCAGTGTCTCGCCACGCCGACAAACCGCATCAAGCAAACGCAATGCTGCCATACGGGCGGGAAGACCGGGGATTTTGGAAGGGCTTTGGGTGTTCATATATCTTACATTCCGCACATGATGCGGAAACACCAATTCAACCGTAAAGTTGGTTCGGGGTGGCTCTCGCAAACTTCCCCCATAGACGCCTACGCCCCTGGATCAAGTCCGGAGCCCGCAGCAGTTTATTTCACCGGGTCGGATCGAGCGCGCTGCGCTTTGGTTTGAGTCTGCCCATATCGCCAATCTCATCGGCATTATTCGACCACCCGTCTGAGCCGCCGCCACTGGCCATATCCTGTAGCGCCGCGATACGGTCTTCGGTCGCGGGATGAGTGGAGAACATCTGTTTAACGCCAGAGGGTACGATATAAAGTTGCGCCGCCGCTGGATTGCGCTGGGCCACCGGATTGGCAATACGTTGCGCCTGTCCGGAAATCTTGTGCAAAGCAGATGCAAGCGCCAATGGCTTTCCGCTAATCTCAGCGGCCGATCGGTCAGCGCCATATTCGCGGGTCCGACTGATCGCCATTTGTACGATCATCGCCGCGAAGGGTGCAATAAACACCGCCAATATCCCGGCCAGCCCGCGGTTATCACGAAAGAACAGTCCGAAGTTAGCGAGCATCGACACGGCACCGGCAATAGTCGCAACCATTGTCATGATCAGCGTGTCGCGGTTTTTCACATGACCAAGCTCATGCGCCATCACACCTTCAATTTCGTCATAACTCAGCATGTTGAGCAGCCCGGTGGTCGCCGCGACTGCAGAATGTTCGGGATCACGGCCGGTTGCAAAGGCATTTGGTTGTGGTTGGTCGACAATATAGACTTTCGGCATGGGCAGCTGCGCGCGCTGCGCCAATCGCTGTACCATGGTATAAAATTCCGGATGACTGCTGCCATCCACCTCTACCGCCTTGTGCATTTTCAGCACAATTTTATCGGCATTCCAGTAAGTGAACAGGTTCATCCCTGCTGCTACCAGCAATGCCAAAATCGCACCGCGCGGTCCGCCCAGCGAGAAACCCATAACCATGAACAAGGCGGTCAGCGCCGCTAGCAACATAGTCGTCTTTAGAAAATTCATGCGTCTACTCGCTTGATTATCGTTATTTCTCCTTCAATATAGGGATTGAGGCGGGCTTTTTCAAACGTGCAGGAAATAGAAAATATGGCCAAACAAGATAGAAAATCCGGTGAGCGAAAACCTGGTGTCCGCCCTGACCATGTAAAACCGCCGGCCCATCTGTCCAAAAGCCCACCGATACCGGAACCTGATTCGCTCGACAAAGCCGACGCGATTTTGGAAAAGGATGGCCCCACCCGCTATGGCGATTGGGAGCATAAAGGACTTGCAATCGATTTTTGACGCACGTCATTTCGAGAGGGCAAGATGAAATATTTCCTTGGCGTCCTGGCGCTTGTCGCCATTGCTGGCGGTATATTCTACAGCTTCTGGATGCCCTTGCCTGATTCCCCAGCCCGCGAAGCCGTGGGTCAGCAGAAATCGATAGATCATGAACTGAACGCAGGCCATGCCATGCTACCCGAGCAACCCGATCAGATAGCCGGCGCGATCATCGCGTTTTTGCAGGAACAGCAATGACCCGTTTTGCTGATCAGTTCGATTTGGCGCTCCCCTTGGCCCTCGCGCCGATGGCACTGGCGTCTGGTGGTGATCTGGCATCGGCTTGCGCGCAGGCCGGAGCTCTGGGACTGGTCGGCGGCGGCTATGGCGATCTGGACTGGACAAGCCGGGAATATCAGATTGCTGTAGATGCCATCGGAGATAATGCTGCGGCCATGAAACGCCTTGGCTGCGGGTTTATAAGCTGGAAGTTGGCAGAAAATTCTGACGCCCTCAATTGGTTGATCGACAATCATCGTCCTGCTGCGATCATGCTATCCTTTGGTGATCCGCGGCCCTTTTCCAAACGGATCGTTGAATCCGGTACCACTTTAATATGCCAAGTCCATTCATTGAAAGACCTGCCGCTGGCAGTCGAAGCAGGCGCAAAAATAATCGTCGCGCAGGGCACTGAAGCGGGAGGGCATGGTGCCACCCAAAATATCGGTCGGGGAACATTTTCATTCATTTCGGAAACAGCAGATTGGCTTGCCGCCGAGGCACCGGAAATCTGTTTGCTCGGAGCTGGGGGTATTGCCGACGGCCGCGGCCTGGCAGCGGCATTGATGCTCGGCGCAGATGGTGTCATGATGGGATCACGGTTTTGGGCCACCCAAGAATGTCTCGCCCACCCGCAAGCGAAGCAAGTGGCGACCGAGACTGACGGTGACAATACGGCGCGCAGTTCAGTTTTTGATATTTTACGGCGGAAAAACTGGCCCGCCTCTTTTGATTTTCGTGCTATCCGCAATGATCTACACCGGACATGGGAAGACCGTATTGACCTGTTAAAAAAGGATCCGGACGAGGGCCGCGCCACCTATGATGAAGGCGTGCGTCAGGCGGACTATAACCGGGCACATATTGGTATCGGCGAATCTGCTGGTATGATATCCAATATTCCGAGTACCGTGGACTTGATTGGTGCCATTCAATCAGAAATGGAAGACGCGCTGAAACGGGTTCAACCATGATCGAATTTTGAGGAATGCGGAATGACCGTTAGTGCAGAGATTGCTGTTCTTATTGGCGCTGTGGTTGGCGCGGTAGCGTCGATTGCAACCGTATTTCTCACCCATTGGCTGGCCAAACGGCGTGAATATCGGCTGGATGACAAGCGCAAAGAGCGGTTGATATTATTGCTGCGCGGCGAAAAATATAAATGGCGCAATATTGAGACATTATCCTCTGCTGTCGGTGCGGATATTATCAAGACAAAGGAATTGCTGATTGAGATAGACGCGAGGCAAAGCCTGTCGAACAACAGTTCATGGGGTCTGATTTCGCGCAATCCCTATCCGGAAGATATTCAGCCGAAGGATTAAATGCTCTGTGCCAGGTTAGCCGTTGGGCACCGCATAAAAGTCGCGGTATGAAATCAACTGACCATCCGCGACCTTATATAGTCCGACCCCTTCAATATCGCCTTCAGGCCTTTTCCAGAGCCAGCGCGACCAGGCGACATGGTCATCACCGGCAATCTCCAGAACTTCAAAATGCATTTTTTTGTCGGCCAGCTCCTTGGTCAATCCAGCAAGCAATTTTTCGATAGCCGGTTTGCCCTCGACACGACCAATGGCCGGATCTTCAAATACCGCATTGTCGGCAAATAGGGGACTGAGCTTTGTGTAATCATGCGCGTTCTGGATCTCCCAGAATTTTTCGATCACCTGTTTGGCGGTTGTCATATCCTGCTCCTTCGATCAGCTAGTCCGTAAGAAATAGGCACGATGGCGGTTCAACGGCAAGTCCTCTTTTGGCTAGCCTAGGGCGCTGATTTGGCTGATTGTTTTTGCAGTGCATCCTTGAACCAACCCTCCACCCGGGCAATGAACTTTCCGAAATGCTGATCATCGACAAAGGCGAGAGCATCTCCTGCCTGTTGCCGTTCGCGTTTTTTTGCCATGCTGAAAAATCCAGGATGGTTCGCAAGAAACACATCGGGTGTCCAGTTGCGAGTCTTGTCAAACGTATTGCGATAATCCTCGACAATGCCTTCATATTGCGGCGGATCCACCAGCCGATTCGCTGCCACAGTGGCAGAACAGAAGACCAGCACTTCATAGGTTTTCCCGCCCTGCTCAACATCCATTGTCCAGGATGTGCAGCCGCGGGAATGGCCGGGCGTGATATGGGCTGTCAGCGTAACGCCGCCATGACTTACCGTCTCTCCGTCGGCAATGATGCGATCGGCTTTCACTGGCGGTGCAAACAGGAAGTCCTCGTCTTCCGATCCAAGATAAAAGCCGCCTTCCAAAGCGGAGCGATCACCTTCGCTGGCAATCATTTCGGCACCGCTGATCGCTTTCAGGTCGGCCAGTCCGCCCGAATGATCGAGATGAGCATGGCTGTTGAGCAGGATTTTGATGTCCTTGGGATCATAACCGAGTTTGGTAATGGCCTCGGCAACCATCGGACCCTGATCGGGCATACCACCGTCAATGACAATATGACCATCGCTGGTCGGTATGAGAAACATGCCGAGGCCTTCGGTGCCGACATAGAAGATTCCCGCACCGCCTTCGCCGATCACCCGGAAGGGTTCGACAGCGGCATACCAGCTTGGATTATCTTTGCGCCATTTGGCCAGGTTTTCGTTTGTGACCCGACTTGCTGGCAAGGGATCGGATTGGGCTTGATTGTTCTCTACACCAGTCGCATCTGCGATTTCAGAACCCGGCGCACAGGCGGCAAGCAACAGAAAAGGCAGGATCGAAAAACGCATTGCATTCATATTTAAAGCTCCACTCCCAGGCACATCCTGGAGCGCTGATGACAGAGGCTAGCTTTCAAAAAACTGAACCGTTTCGTCGTCCATCGGAAACATCAATTCAATCCGAGTTTCGCCCGCCTGGGTATCCTGCACGGATCCGAATTGTGCGATGGTGGAGAATAAGGACAGACGGTTTTCGCCAACCCGCAAGATCGTTGGTATTACGGCTTGATTGAGATTGATCGCCGCCAGATCGGCATTCTTGACTTGCTCCAGATCAGACAAGCGTTTCATCAGGGCGGACAGCTTTTCATCTCCGCCCAGTTCCAATATCTCGGTGCGCAGCCGGGTTAGGGACAGCATCGCCACTTCATCCCAATTTTCGATGAGACCCAGGCCGGCGCTATTGATCAATATGTCCATCATATTCACGCCGTCACCGGGATTGGCGACCGCCAACAACATCTCGGCACCCTTGTTGGAGCGAACCACATTCCAGTACCGGTCAACCGCAATGCCGGGATAGGGGTCATGGCGGTCGAGCATCGTTGCAATGGCCTGATGCACTGGTGCAAGTTCGGGCGCGTCGTCCGGCAAACTGGGGTAGACAGCGGCAAAACCGGCCGCATGCAGGGCCTGATTGGCCATCGGCCGCGGGAGCTGCAAAGCATCGGACAAGCGCAGTACCATCGCACGACTTGGTTTGGAACGTCCGGATTCAAGAAAGCTGAGATGCCGTGCCGACATGTCAGCCTCAAGCGAAAGATCCAATTGGCTGAACCGGCGAACCTTGCGCCATTCCTTCAATATGCTGCCAAATTCCGTGTGTACCATTTCCCGTGCCAATTCCGATGCCATCACCTGCTCCCTTTGTCTGGATTATGGCATCATGCCAGCGCAGCACAAGCCGCGCACTTACCTATCAGGTAATTGTTTTCCCTATCAGGATCGGCTTTCAATCTCACCAACTGGAAAAGGAGATTGACTATGTCACCCAAAACAGCCGCTAATTTCATGCGCTTCGTTGCGATCATATCCTTGCTATCCGCCCTGATATTTGCACTGGGGGCTATTGGCGATCCAACCGGCAGTTTAAGCCGATTTCTTGCGATCATCATTCCGGGATCAGAGGGTGTTAGCGGCATTGCTACACCGGAAGCCAAGGTCGGCTTCGCAATCGCTGGCGGTGTTTTCGCCGGCTTCATGGTCATGTTGCTCCTGATCACCGCACCGGCAATTGAAGAAGGCAACGCCGTGATTAAACGCGCGAGCCTCTATGCCCTTTTGATATGGTTCGTCGTCGATAGCAGCGCATCAATAGCCGGCGGCGTCGCACTGAACGCCCTGTCGAACAGTGTCTTTCTAATATTATTTTTGCTGCCACTGCTATGGGTTAAATCACCCGAAACCGTCGCAGCATAAGAGGAGGTCAACATGTCTAAAGGTTATTTCTTCGCCTTCACTTTGATTGGTGCGATATTATGGTTTATCGCCGCGATGATCATCCAGTTCTTCCCGGATATGTTCCTGGGCGGCATTACTGGAATGATTTTGTTCCTGATTTCTATCCCGGGAACCTGGGTTACCGTCTATCTGATGATGAAAGTGACGGGCGTGCAGCGCGAGCATATCTTTTCGGCAACTTGTGTCGGCGCGGTCACGGCGATGTTTCTTGATGGCGTGGCGATCACCTGGGTACCGCAGCTCTATGGCGGAGCCGGTGATCACCTTGCCAATGGTGCGGCATGGTTGTTGTTCGGCGTTGCGCTATTCATGACCTGCGCCGCAATAATCGGACGCCAGAAGGCCAGCTAGTGCCTTTTGGCTAGCGTTCGTGGACGTCTTTTATCCAGGGGCCAAAAGGCGAATTTCCGAGCATGGCAACCTGGGTCTGGGCGCTGACCTCGTTAATCGCCGTCTGCGGTTTGCGCCCCGGATGGACAGGAACGCGCAGCGGCCGTTTACCCTGCCCCATGGCGATCAGGCCCGCAATCGCACGCGGCACATCCATCGGATCGGTGGATCCGCCACCATCGCGCAGCGCGCCTGCGACCAACTCGGGATAGGCAGCCTTGCGTTCATCCGTCGCCCGTTCCAGCATTGGCGCGGTCAGCTTGTTGCCATTATCCCAGATCTTGGTCGGATAGCCACCTGGCTGCACCACGGTCACGTCAACGCCGTGCGGGACCAACTCATAAGCCATCTGCTCGCTCATCGATTCCAGCGCAAATTTGGTTGATGAGTAGAGTCCCATGCCCGGCACCATCACCCGCCCGAGCTGAGACGATACATTGATAATCAATCCTGCTTTTTTGGCCCTCATCTTTGGCAATGCAGCACGTGCCACCCGGTGTGGTCCAACAGTATTGGTTTCAAACAACAGCTGCGTTGCTTCGACATCCTGCAGCTCAACCGGCGCGCCTGTGCCAACGCCGGCATTGTTCACGATAACATCCAGAGCACCGCCATTGAGCCGCTCAGCTTCGGCCACTGCGCTGGCAACGGATTCATCCGACAACACGTCGAGTTCCAACACCGTCAGATCAGCACCGTCTTTCGCTGCGGATTTCAGCTTGTCGGCTTCCGCACGGGGCATGTTGCGCATGGTGGCAAAGACTTTTGCGCCCTGCTCTGCATAATGCAGCGCACCCAGATAGCCAAAGCCGGAAGAACAACCAGTGATCAGCACGGATTTGCCGGTCAGGTCAACATCGCCCTGTGCCGCGACTGACTGACAAGCAGTGAGTGCGATTCCGGTTGCTGCCCCTGCGGCGAGCATTTGGCGGCGATTAAACTTTGGGTCGGTCATCGAGGTGGGCTCCTTATCTGAATTGCGCATACTAATATCATAAAAACAGGCTATACAGCTATCGCATAATGATAATTAGGGGAGCATCATGCAAATATCGAAAGCAAGCGAAGCGGTCGGCGCGATTGTAGAGAATATCGATCTCACCGCCCTGAGCGATGACCAGTTTGCCGAAATGCGCAAAGCATTTTTCGACCATGGCGCGCTATTTTTTCGGGATCAACAATTAACTCCGGAAGACCATATCGCCTTTGCCGAGCGCTGGAACGATATCGACATCAATCGCTTTTTCACCCCCGTGGAAGGCTATCCCCAAATCGCCAAGGTCCTGAAAGAACCGGATCAGCAGATGAATATCGGTGGCGGATGGCACACGGATCACAGCTATGACGAGATACCCGCCATGGGTTCAATCCTCTATGCGCTCGAAATCCCGCCCAGCGGCGGTGACACCTTATTTGCTGGCATGCACGCGGCCTATGAAGCTCTGGACGATGAGATGAAAGCGCGGCTTGATGGGTTGAAGGCACGGCACGGCAATGCCCATATTTTTGGATCTGACAGCGACTATCAAAAGAAATTTGGTGGTCGTTTTGGTAACACCGAATCTGCCGTGCAAGAGGCAGTCCACCCGGTCGTGCTCAACCATCCCGAAACGGGTGCGAAAGGCCTCTATGTCAATCCGGGCTTCACATTGAATATTGTCGATATGCCCGATGATGAGAGCAAGGCCCTGTTGGCGGAACTTTATGCTCATACCTCCCAACCTGAATTTCATTTCCGTCTGCAATGGGAAGAGGGCATGCTAGCGATGTGGGATAATCGCTCGACCTGGCACTATGCGCTCAACGACTATCAGGGGCACCGGCGATATTTAAACCGCATCACAGTGGCAGGGGTGCCGCTGCACTGAAGCGACCCAGGCGCCGCGATGCGTTGAGATCGGGGTTTGCATAGGCGTGTTTATACTCTAGCCAACGACGCTTAACTTATGACGGAGCAATGCATGCAGTTTGATGAAGTTGTCCTGGGACGCCGCAGCATACGCGGATATAAACCTGATCCGGTTGCACAAACATTGATCGAAGAAATTATCGGATTGGCGATGCGCGCGCCGTCATCAATGAATACTCAACCGTGGAATTTTTACGTCATCACTGGCGAGCCATTGGAAAGAATTCGCAGCGGCAATACCGAACGAATGCTGGCTGGTGTTCCACAATCCCGGGAATTTCGCACGGGTGAAGCCTTTGCTGGCCACCATCGCGATCGGCAAATCGGCGTTGCCAAGCAGCTCTTTTCGGCCATGAAGATTGAACGCGATGACAAAGACGCGCGCCAGGACTGGGTGATGAGAGGCTTCCGCCAATTTGACGCGCCGGTTTGCGTGATCATTACTTATGACCGGGTCCTTGATGGAAGCGACGATACACCCTTTGACTGCGGCGCGGTGGCGACCGCGCTCGTCAATGCGGCATGGTCGCGCGGGCTTGGTACGGTCATTAACAGTCAAGGCATCATGCAATCACCCGTCGTGCGAGAGCATGCCGGTATCGCGGATGATCAAGTGATAATGAAAAGCATCGCACTCGGTTGGCCGGACGAAAGTTTCCCTGCAAATGGAGTGATTTCGACACGCAAGTCGATTGACGAGGCTGCCACATTTGTCGGTTTTGACACTTAGGCAATCTTGACCGGTTTTGGCTGCAGAAACAGGGGCAGCAAAGGCCCGAACTTTATCGCGGGGTGTTGCTTGTATCGGTTGGCGTCTGCTTTGGGTGCAAAAGCGAACCTCAGATTTGTTTGAGAATGGCAGGAAGCGAAACTTGACGCCGACAAATGATGTCGAGAGAATTAAGCGAATGAAGATTATCACTATCGTTGGCGTTTCATTTATTGGCGTTGTCGTCGTCGCATGGTTCGGTCTGCCAAAGGTTCTTGATCAAGTACGACACGCTGGTTTCGAAACCAATATAGCTGGAGACTATTTTCAGATTGCAACGAGCGACACTTACAGGGAGATTCACAATAAGAAGACCGGCTTCTCAATCCCTATGCGCGTCGTTTCGATTCGGTCGGATAAAAAGTTTATTGTCGCCATAAGAAAGCAGCTTACCAATCTTGAATCGCGTATCGGCCCATGTGAGTATTATGTAATCGACCATATCTATGCAGTTGAACACGTGCTGCTTACAGAACAGCAGGTCCTGGATAGATTGAAATTCAGGCCTAAACTGTCTCGGTCGTTTGATCGGGAGAAAAGCAAGAGGTGCAATGAGTCCTCATAGCTCTGATGGAACTGCTCAAGTCTGCTTTCGGGATATTGCAGACATATCCAATCCGATCGCTTAGAGCATCTCCATGCAGATATTTGTAAACAGATGAGAAACTGATGGATCAAGAAGAAAGCTTTTCAGTAATTTTTGCATCACCGCCTGATGAAGAGCAAATCGTTGCGGACCTATATGTTCAAGATCAGTGTGTAATCGAGTTACGCGCAACCGAATCCGAAGATTTTGATGTTCGGTTTATTGATCACAGAGGACAGAACTTGGGAGAGGTCAAACTCACTCGGTTAGAGAGTATGATCGGAAGGGCAAAATTAGGACTACTCTAACACCCGCTTCCAGAATGAAGCAGGTAACAGAGGGTAGCATCCACCTTCGAGCAATCACCCTTCGACAAATGCGCGGTCAGCGGTTTATAGAGCCGCAACACATATAGCATTTCGAGGAACGAAGATGGATTTGGTCGGCCCCGCGGCACATAGTTATTTTTCTCAGCGGTTGCGGCTGCACTATGCCGATTGGGGCAATGGGGAAAAGCCACCTCTAATCTTGCTCCATGGCGGAAAAGATCATTGCCGCAACTGGGACTGGGTGGCGCAGGAGCTGCGCGACGACTGGCATATCATCGCCCCCGATGTCCGCGGCCATGGTGACAGCCAGTGGAGCACGGACGGAAATTACACGACCATGGCAATGGTCACTGATCTGGCGCAGCTTATCCATCAGCTTGACCTGTCGCCAGTGACGATTGTCGCGCATAGCATGGGTGGCAACATAGCGCTGCGCTACACCGGGCTATACCCCGATACCGTGCGCAAGCTGGTCGCTATCGAAGGACTTGGTCCCGGGCCGGAGATGCTCGCCGAGCGGGAAAAGATCGGCCAACTGCAACGGGTGCGGAACAGCATCGAGGAAAAGCGCAAAGCAGCCGGGCGGCAAGTGAAGCGCTATCCGACATTCGAAGATGCGCTCAAAAGGATGCAGGATGCCAATGGCCATCTTTCCGATGAACAGGCTCGCCATCTGACAACCCATGCAGTCATCCGCAACGAGGACGGCAGCTACAGCTGGAAGTTCGATCCTTATGTGCAGCATTGGGACTCCATCGATCTGTCACAGGATAATATCCACGAGCTATGGCGCAGTATCAGTTGCCCCACACAATTGCATTATGGGGCGGACAGCTGGGCGAGCAATCCCGAGAAAGATGGACGCATCCAGTATTTCGGCGACAATGTATCGGTGAAGGAATTTGCCGATGCCGGCCACTGGCTACATCATGACCAGTTTGACCAGTTTGTTGGCGAATTGCGGGCGTTTTTGTAGAGCCAATTGAGGACCAGATATGCCTTCACCGCGCTTATCCTGAGTGCTGTTAACTGATTCCGGAAAGACAGATCCCATCCTATCACATTTGATGTGATATAACTCTGGACTCATCACATTCTAGTGTGATAGAGCACCCTTATGTTTAGCAGATAAGGGCCCGAATATGAGCAAAATATTGATAGAGCAACTGATCGAACTGATCGATTCGGGCAAGGAAACACGGGCTGGTTTGGCGCGTGCAGCGGGTCTTCACGCAAACAGCCTGCGTGCTTTGGGACAGCCCGATTGGAACCCGACAGCTGAAACGCTCGGTAAGCTTGAAACCTATCTTGCGCGCGGCGGCAGTGGTGTGATGGCGACAGCAGAAGAGATTATCAACGAGGCACGCAATGGCCGCATGTATATCCTGGTCGATGACGAGGATCGTGAAAATGAGGGTGACCTCATCATTCCGGCGCAGATGGCGACACCGGACGCGATCAACTTTATGGCGAAATATGGTCGCGGACTAATCTGTCTGGCGATGGCGAAGGACCGCGTTGAGGAACTCGGTCTCGACATGATGAGCCAGAATAACCGCACCGCGCACGAGACGGCCTTCACCATCTCAATCGAGGCGCGGGATGGTGTGACGACGGGCATATCAGCGGCAGACCGAGCCCGCACCGTGGCCGTGGCGATTGACAGGTCCAAGGGCAAGGAAGAGATTGTGACACCCGGTCATGTCTTCCCCTTGCAGGCCCGCAATGGCGGTGTCCTGGTGCGCGCCGGTCATACCGAAGCTGCGGTCGATGTGTCCCGGCTTGCCGGCCTCAATCCCTCCGGTGTTATCTGTGAGATCATGAAGGATGATGGCGAGATGGCGCGGCTTGATGATCTCATTGAATTTGCCCAACATCACAGCTTGAAGATTGGAACCATACGCGATCTGATCGCCTATCGCCTCCGGCATGATCATCTCGCCCAGAAACGGGCCGAAGCGACATTTGAAAGCCGTTGGGGTGGGGAATGGAAAGCGATTACTTTCTTCAACACTGCAACGGAGTCGGAGCAGATTGTCCTGCAAAAAGGCCATGTCGATCCGGACAGTCCAACATTGGTTCGTATGCATGCCACCGCCATTTTCAGCGACGTGTTTGGCAAGACCGGAGCGCATAGCGGCACCTTGTCCGAATCGATGAAGATTATCGGCGATGCGGGCTCCGGCATCATCGTGTTCATCAGCCCGCGGATACCGGATTTCTATTCCCGCCAGGTAGCCCGACTAAAAGGGGAGAAGCCAGCCGATATGGATCAGCTGCGCGACTATGGCGTCGGCGCTCAGATCCTGACCGAGCTGGGCGTAAGTGATATGGAGCTATTGTCCAATACCAGTCATGATCTGGTTGGGCTGGATGCCTATGGCCTGCGCATTGTCGGCCAACGCGCGATACCTACAGCTGATGCAGCCAAAGAACTGGAGACCGTCTGATGGCAAAATTTCTCATCGTCGAAGCGCGTTTTTACGACCATTTGAATGACATGCTACTCGATGGCGCAAAGACAGCTCTAAAGGCGGCTGGTCATGATCAGGAAACGCTGACAGTCCCGGGCGCACTCGAAGTACCCGGAGCCATTTCCCTAGCGATTGATAGCGGAGAATATGATGGCTTTGTCGCGCTCGGTGTCGTGCTGCGCGGCGAGACCTATCATTTCGAAATTGTCTCCAATGAAAGCGCGCGCGGCATCATGGCGCTCACTTTAGATGGCGCTGCAATTGGAAACGGGATCATCACTGTTGAAAATGAAGCGCAGGCCCTTGCTCGTGCAGACAAAGGTCAGAAGGACAAAGGTGGAGAAGCGGCAAAGGCGGCTGTTGCCATGTATGAGCTTGGACAGAAATTTGCTTGAGATCCCAAGGATCAAGCCAAAGCGACCTCAAATATATCAGCGAATCTATTCTTCTTGCCCATCGCGTCAGACAGGGTGAATTGATCAAGATGGCTGAGAAACGCCTCCACTGCGTCGGCCAGCATATGGGAAAGGCCGCAAACGGGCGTCACAATACAATTGTTGGTCGAGCCAGGGCTGCATTCAACAAACTGGCTGACCTCTTCGAGCGCGCGAACAACCGCACCAATGTTAATCTCTGCGGGATCGCGGGCTAGCGTTAACCCTCCACCACGCCCGCGCTGACTGATGATGAACCCAGCACTGGCCAAACGCTGCACGATTTTCATCAGATGGTTTTTTGAAATGTCATAGGCGGACGCAATATCGTCAATCGTCTGGCTACCTTCTTGTGATGCCAAAAACATCAATGTCCGCAACGCATAGTCGGTCTGTGTGGTTAATCTCATTAAACATGCATATTATATATTGCTTTTAAATTCAAGGCCGATATAAGAGGCATATTATATACCTCTTTATACGAGTCGCCTGATGCCACACGCTCACACTATTGCTGCCAGAGAAGAAAAAGCCGCTTATGCAGAAGCTCTTGGAATTACCGAAGAACGGATTTCTGATCTGGTAGAGGGCTTCTATGAAAAGATCCGCAGCGACGCTTTGCTGGGGCCGATATTTAATGAGACGATTACCAACTGGCCGCCTCATCTTGCACGCATGAAAGACTTTTGGACATCGATCGCGATTGAATCGGGCCGGTTTCGCGGGAATCCAATGATCAAGCATCTGGCGATTCCGGATATCGAGCGCGCCCATTTCAATCACTGGCTTGCGCTGTTTGACCAGACATTGCCTGAGGTAATGCCCAACGCCGCTGCCTGTCAATTTCTGTCCGAACGTGCGGCTCGTATTGCTGACAGCCTGATGACCGGCATTTCCATCCACCGCGATGGCTTACCCAAAATATCTCAGACGAAGGAGATTAATGATGTTGCTTGATGAGAATGAACTAGCCGTCCTAAGTGAGGACTATTACCATGAGCCTGCGCCTTATAAGCTGGCCGCGCTCACCGCTCCAGTTCAACCGGAAGCCCGCACCTTCGGCATTCCGGCGATTATCTGGGGCAGTATGGCGGCGAGCTATGCATTATTCTTTTTCGGTTTGATCCTCGGCACAGGTCATGACGGACGTGCTATGTTCATGATCGCTATCAGCTTGCTCTATACCCTTATGTATTTTGGCACTGCTTTTGCTCTGAACAGCTTGAGCGCGTCTGGGCGGCACGAAAAGAGCCAGTGGATCAAGGGGAAATTTGATACTTTTACCGGCCGAATGAGCTTTGGCGCTGTTTATGGACAGATGTTGATCGTGCCTATGGTGTTCGCTTTCTTTGGCATCAGCATTGCAGTCATCCGCGCGGTAGTAATGTGACCCAAATGGCGGAACCGACACCCTATCGATCAACACCCGTCTTTGATGAAACCAGCTTGCCGGCGGCCCTGCAAGCTGCCCACAGCATCAAGGCAGATAGCTGGGGCATATTGGAGATAATCAGCGGCAGTCTTCACTATATAATTGAAGACAGTCAGGAAACGCGTCTGATGACAACCGGCGATCGACAACTGATCGAGCCGCAACAATTGCATCATGTCACCCTGGTTGGCCCCATGCAGATGCAAGTGCATTTCTATCGCCAGAAGCCGGAGATCGAAGGCGACTGATCAACCGCTTTTGTCGCTGCGCATCGCCGCAACTTCCTGACGCAGTCCACGTATCTCATCCAATATGATATCACGCTGAGCGCTTTGTTCTTCATCCGCTTCTTCATGCATTGCATTGACGATGATCGCGATGAAGAGGTTGAGCACGACAAAGGACGTCACCAGCACAAAGGGTACGAAAAATGCCCAGGCCCATGGATAGACTTCCATGATCGGGCGGACGATGCCCATGGACCAGCTTTCCAGCGTCATGATCTGAAACAATGAATAAAGCGATGCCCCGACGGAACCGAACCATTGCGGAAAGGAGCCACCGAACAATTTTGTCGCCATCACCGCTGCGACATAGAAAATCAGACTCAGCAAAAGGATAACCGAGCCCATGGACGGAATGGCAGAAAGCAATCCCTGCACCACTTGACGCATCTTGGGCATGGCGGAAACCAGCCGAAAAGCCCGGACAATGCGCAGCGCGCGGAGGATTGCGAAATTTCCCCCTAGTGGCAACAGTGCGGCGGAAACTATGACAAAGTCGAAATTGTTCCAGCCGCTGCGGAAAAACTGCAATCGATAAACCAGCAGCTTGAGAAGAATCTCAATCACAAAAATAGTGATGGCAATCTGGTCCAAGGCAATCAGAACTGGTCCAAAAGAAGTCATCATTCCAGCAGATGTTTCTAGCCCAATAACGATGGCATTGATGACAATCACCGCCATGATCGCATTTTGAAACAGGGAGGATTCGATCAAGACTTTGATCTTCTGGATCACTACTCGTACCTTTTTTGACTTTGATTTCTGCCATTTGGCGATTTACCATCGGCGGATCAAGTAACGATTGACCGCTTTGCCGCTCTTGCCTTCTGCCGGCGGCTCCGCTATAGTTTCATTTGTAACTATATTGCTCTTATTTGTAAGGAATGCATCCATGGCTGATCTTTTTGAAAACCCGGCTGGCCTTGATGGCTTTGAGTTTGTGGAATTTTGTGCGCCGGAAAAAGGCGTGCTCGAACCTGTTTTCGAAGTGATGGGCTTTACCCGCATTGCGCAACATCGTTCGAAGGATGTGCATCTGTGGCGGCAAGGTCAGATCAACCTGATCATCAACTATGAGCCGAAATCAGCGGCCTGGTATTTCGCCCGCGAGCATGGTCCGTCAGCCTGCGGCATGGCCTTCCGGGTCCGGGATGCGCGAAAAGCTTACGCGCATCTGCTGGAAAAAGGTGCTGAGCCTGTGGCTGTCGAAACCGGGCCAATGGAACTGCATATCCCAGCAATCCGCGGTATTGGTGGTGCGATCCTCTATCTGGTCGATCGCTATGCCGATGAAGAGCGGGGCGATGCGCTTTCCATATATGACATCGACTTTGAATATCTGCCCGGTGTTGACCGCAATCCAGTTGGTGCAGGGTTCGACATTATCGATCACCTGACCCACAATGTTTATGGCGGGCGGATGGCCTATTGGGCCGATTATTACGAGACGCTGTTCAATTTTCGCGAGATCCGCTTCTTTGACATCAAAGGCGAATATACCGGCCTGACGTCGAAAGCGCTGACTGCTCCCGATGGCAAAATTCGCATCCCACTCAATGAAGAAGGTGAAGGCGGAAAAGGCCAGATTGAGGAATTCCTGCGCGAGTTTAATGGCGAAGGCATTCAGCATATCGCCCTCATCTGTGACGATTTGATTGCGTGTTGGGACCGCCTCAAAAAGCTCGGCGTTCCGTTCATGACCGCCCCACCAAATACTTATTACGAGATGCTTGATGAGCGTTTGCCAAGCCATGGTGAAGATGCCAGCGCGCTGCAAAGTCGCGGGATTTTGCTCGATGGCACCACTGAAGGCGGCCAGCCTCGACTTCTGCTACAGATATTTGCAGAGCCGCAAGTCGGCCCGGTATTCTTCGAGTTCATCCAGCGCAAGGGCGATGATGGCTTTGGCGAAGGCAATTTCAAGGCACTGTTCGAAAGCATTGAACGCGATCAGGTTGCGCGCGGCGTCCTTAATGTGGAAGAATCAGCAGAATGACCTCTGCACCCAATCTCTCCGGCATTCATCATGTCGCCTATCGCTGCAAGGATGCGAAGGAGACCACCGAATTTTATCAGCGCGTCATGGGCATGGACTTTGACCTTGCTTTTGCGGAAAACGAAGTTCCGTCGACAGGTGAATATGATCCTTATATGCATATCTTCCTGGATGCCGGCGGCGGGAATATACTCGCATTCTTCGAGCTGCCGGAGCAGCCGGATATGGGCAAGGACCCCAACACCCCGACATGGGTGCAACATATTGCGTTCAAGGTGAACACACTGGATGAGCTATTGGCCGCCAAGGCGAATGCGGAAGCCGAGGGGCTAGAGGTTCTGGGCCCCACCCACCACGGTATTTTCAAGTCCATCTATTTCTTCGATCCCAATGGTCATCGGCTCGAAATTGCCTGCGATATCGGCACCGACGAAGAGATGAAGGAGCTACGCCGCGTGGCACCTGAAATGCTTGAAGAATGGAGCCGCACCAAAAAGGCTCCGCAACATGCCGCATGGCTGCACGAAAAAGCGCGCGACGAACATTAAACGCGCATGTTGATTGTTGAGGCGTTCCGGCGCACTATCCGTTTTCAACAAAAGATGGGAAACCTATGAAACTCGCGACGCTGAAAAATGACACACGCGATGGCCGGCTGGTCGTTGTCTCGAAAGATCTGACCCGTTGCTGCGAAGCCAATAACATAGCCCCGACCCTGCAAGCTGCCCTCGACAATTGGGAAGACTGCGCGCCCAAGCTGGAAGCCTTGTACCGCGATGTCGAGCATCAGGTTGTTCCCTGCGAACGCTTTCATGAAAATGATGCGCATTCTCCGCTGCCACGTGCCTATCAATGGGCCGATGGCAGCGCCTATATCAACCATGTCGAATTGGTCCGCAAAGCACGCGGTGCCGAAGTTCCGGAAAGCTTTTACAGCGACCCGCTGATGTATCAGGGCGGATCCGATGCGTTTCTCGGGCCGCGTGATGATATCCCGCTCGGTGATCCGAAATGGGGCTGCGACATGGAGGGCGAAGTTGCCGTAATCACCGATGACGTGCCGATGGGCATTAGTGCAGAAGCGGCTGCGGATCACATCAAACTGGTCATGCTGTGCAATGACGTGTCGCTGCGCGGCCTAATTCCCGGAGAGCTTGCCAAGGGGTTCGGGTTTTTCCAGTCCAAGCCGCCGAGCGCTTTCTCGCCAGTCTGTGTTACACCCGATGAACTGGGTGAGGCATGGAAAGGATCGGTGATCCACCTGCCTTTGCAGGTCGATTATAATCGCGAGCCATTTGGCCGTGCCAACGCCGGTGTCGATGCGACATTCAGCTTGGCCCAACTGGTCGCCCATGCGGCAAAAACACGCCCGCTATGTGCTGGTACGATCATCGGCTCGGGCACGGTGTCCAATCAGGATGCCGATGGCGGCGCGGGTAAGCCAGTGTCCGAAGGCGGTCTCGGCTATAGCTGCATCGCAGAGATCCGGATGATCGAAACAATTGCTGATGGCGAAGCGAAAACACCGTTTATGAGCGCTGGTGATACGGTCAAAATCCAGATGCTGGACGAGGAAGGGCATTCCATCTTTGGCGCGATCCGTCAGGATGTGGTTGAGGTTTAGTTATAACGGCACCGCTGTCTCATATTTTATTCGCTCCATAGCAAAGCTCGCCGATACATCTGACAATGGCACGGCCTTGATCAGCTTTTTGTACACCCGGTCATAATCCGCGACATCGCGCACGAGTAACTTCAGCATATAGTCCACTTCCCCGGCCATCCGGTAAAATTCAACCACCTCTTCTATCGAAGACGCGGCTGCTGCGAATTTCTCCAGCCATTTGTCACTATGGTCATTGGTACGCACGGCCACAAAAGCGGTCATGCTCAGACCGACGGCCTCCGGCTCCACAATGGCGACGCGCCGCGCAATAATACCCTCGGCTTCCAGCCGCTTGACCCGTCGCCAGCAGGCATTGGTCGACAGACTAAGCTTCGCCGCCAGGCTTTCCAGAGAAAGGCTGGCATCTTGCTGTAATGCCTTCAGGATATTACGGTCATTATCATCAAATTTTTTGCTGTTTGTACTCATAGTGAAAATAATATCACATTTTTTCTCCATTCCAAGAAATTTTTATCGCACTGAAGGGTGGGACTGAAATGGGATTGGATATTGGGATTTGGGTCCTTCTTTTGGAAGCTAACCTGTGTGAAAGTCGAACAAATATTGAAAATGGAAGAGTTTGCATCCAAGTCAACAAAGCCATGCAGAATAATGGTTTATAAACCTCTTGCTGCCAAATAAATCCGATGAGGAACCTCGCCGATCAAAAGAATAATCTGCGCTATCTGGAGCAATCGGACCGCGATCTCGTTTCGCGGGAGCAACTGGGCGAACATGGTAAGTCCATAAAGGTCGCCATTTTGTCTAATGCGGTCACGGCTCTCGTTGTATCTGCATTGTTTTTTAACCAGCTCCATATCGCGGCGCTGATATGCTGGAACCTTGTTTTGGCAGGTGCCTCAATTCATCGGTTGCAATTGGGAAAACAGGCACGGAAAACGACCATATCACGTGGCAAAGCGCTTCGTTTGAAAAAGCGTTTGACCTTTAACGCCGCAATTTATGCTTCGATATGGGGCGTTGCTATTGCCTGTCTGCTGACCCTAGCGGGCGGCACTCAATTTGGATTGCTAGCGGTCATTGGCGCGGGACAATTGAGCGCTGGCACTCTCACCTATCGTCACCTTTCGGAAGCATCCCGAGCTTGGATTTTGATCATCTGCACCTGCCTTGCGGTCGGTCTGATCGCCCGCGGTGGGATAGACAGCTATGCGGCACTGGTCTTGCTGACAATGTTTGCCATCGTCTTATACAAGAACAGCGTCGATATCTTTAACGCCTTCGTCAATCAATTGCTGACGCGTCAGGAAAGCAGCCAATCGGCAGAGACTGTGAAACTGCTGTTGAATGACTTTGAAGAGCAATCAGCAAACTGGCTGTTTTCATTGGATCAAGAAGGCTTCCTGATCGATGTGTGCGATCGATTTACTCAGGCCGCTGGTCGGTCAAGGGAGGAGCTGGAAGGTCATCAATTGATCAATCTTCTAGACGATAAAGAAGACCGTTGGCATCTTACCAACCAGATTACCAAAACACGTTCTTTCCGGGACATATCCGTTGCCGTCAATGTCCACGGAGAAAGACGCTGGTGGACAATCAGTGCGCGCGCCACCAATTCCACGCCGCTTGGAAAAAACATAGCTATGCGCGGTGTTATAGCCGATATCACAGCCCAAAAAGCTGCCGAAGAAAAAGTCAGCTACATGGCCCATTTTGATGGCCTGACCGACCTCCCGAACCGGCGGCTTTTCAATGACACACTCAATCGGACAATTCACAGAGCGAAAGAAGGTGATAATATTGCCTTGGCCTTTTTCGATCTCGACCACTTTAAAGCTATTAATGATACTTTGGGTCATCCCATCGGAGACAAACTGCTCCAGAAAATATCAAGAAGGCTGGAAACGCTGGTGCAATCGGGAGATCTGCTAGCCCGGATGGGTGGTGACGAGTTCGCATTTCTGCTGACTGGCGAGCAGGCTGTCAAAGCAGAAGAAATTGCGAATCTAGTCGTACAGGAAGTCGGTGTGCCATTCGTTATTGATGGCCATAATATTGTTACCGGCGTCAGCATCGGCGTTGCGCAATGGAAGCCGGAGATCGATGATCCTGACAAGCTCCTGAAATATGCTGACCTTGCCCTTTACTCGGCCAAGCGCGCTGGCCGCAACCGCGTGACTATCTTCGAGGAGGGCATGGACATAGCGGCTGAAAAGCGCCGCGCTTTGGAACTGGACCTGCGCGCTTCATTGGGCCTCCAAGAAATGCATCTGCATTATCAACCACTGGTGGATATAAATACACTGGACAAAACAGGTTATGAGGCTTTGTTGCGGTGGGAACATCCAGAACGCGGTACGGTGATGCCCGATGATTTCATTTCGGTGGCAGAAGAGACCGGGATGATCATACAATTAGGGGAATGGATAATCCGCAAAGCCATCGAAGATGCGGCTTCGTGGAAGGATGACCTCACTGTTGCGGTCAATCTGTCGCCTTCGCAAATGCGCAGTCCCAGTCTGATATCAACAATTGTCAATGCGCTGGCTCAAACGGGCCTGAATCCTGGCCGTTTGGAACTTGAAATCACCGAGAGCGTATTGATGCAGGATAGCGAAGACAATATCCGGTTGCTGCATCAACTGCGTGACCTTGGCATAAAAATATCGCTGGATGACTTTGGTACCGGATATAGTTCCCTAAACTATCTCCGCAGCTTTCCTTTCGACAAAATCAAAATCGATCGGTGCTTTGTGAATGAAATCGATTCGCGTGAAGATTGCCGAGCGATTATCCGTTCGATCATAGGTCTGGCAAAAAACCTGGGCATGACAACCACAGCGGAAGGGGTTGAACGCCAGGATCAGGTAGAGCAACTGCGTCTGGAAGGTTGCGATCAGGTACAGGGATTCCTCTACGGTAAGGCAGAAAATCTCAATTGGTACACTGACTTACGATCCACTGACACTGTGCTTCCAATTGGCGACACCAGTCTACCGCAGCCTGTCAATGTGCTTGATAACAAAGACAAAGAACGCAAACGCGCATAAGAAATTCAGTGCGGGTCGAGATCAAAAAATGATCATCACCTTTCGGCAGTGATTACATAGAGAGCGCGGCCCTCGCCTGGATTATCCCAGCACCACATGATTGCGCTTACCATCGGTGGTAATTGTGACCGCCTCGCCGATCAGATCCGCGTCTTCCGGCGGATCTTCGAGCAGTCCGATACACGGTACAGCATTTTCATCTGCGAGCCATAGCGTTGCTGCTCCGGGGACACCCTTCACATAGGGCAAGGCATAGCTTTTGATCACGCCTTTGCCCGACGCGAAATGGTCAGGTTTCGTCCCTTCATCCGCCGGCAATGCGTTGGGCGTTGCAATACGATCCGGTGTCCAATCACCCGCCAAGGGCTGTGCAGCGTAAATGCCAACTGATTCCTTGTTGATCGCGCCGCCATTGGCGGAAATCATACCGGGCTTGCTGCCGTCCTGGCGCAACGCCTGTACCAAAGCGACAATCGCGTGAGTGCTGTAACTGTTCCCTGGACCACCAAAGAAACTCAGCCCGCCAGTCAAGGTGTAGCTCGACAGCGACCGATGTGGCTGGTTCAATGCTTCCATCACCAGAGAGACGGCGACCGGGAAACAGCTGTAGATATCGATCGGGCCTATATCACTTGCTTGTTGCTCGGCCAGATCAAGTGCTTTGCCCACCGCCCATTCGACGGCGGGAGACCGCGACAGATCCATTTGCTGGCTTATGATGGGTATACTCGCATCCGCGCCGCTATGCAGATAGATCATCTTGTCTTCCGCAACGCCGAGATCCTCGGCATGGCCAGCTGTGGTCATCACAACAGCTCCGCCTAAAGCAACCGCATCCTGTGCTACCATCCAGCGGCGATAGGGATCATTGAGCTGATAGTTGCCGCCGTCATCTTGCAGCAATTCTTCCGCGCTCCAATCTTTGGCAAATTGCGCATGTTCCCGTGAAGACGCAACCGAGGAGAATGCCGACCACAGTTCCGCCATGTCCGCAGCATAGCTGTCGCGGTCCATATTGAGACGGCTGCGCCGGGCATTTTCGAGCAGGCCATAAGCCATTGGCATGGATATTATTCCGTGCCGGAATTCGTACATGGTAAGAACCGGAAATTCGGTGCGCTTGTCGATAAAGTCGCGATCAGACGACTGGTTCCAATCCATCTCATGGCCAGCCTTTTTGGCCCGTTTGACCGTTCCTATGGATTCAGCGCCGCATAGGAGAGCAGCCTTGATTTTGCCTTCATGAAGCTGGATCGCCAGCTCGTTAATATGCTTTTGTGGGCTTTGACCGCCAACATCACCGTAAATCAGTTGCGCGGGTGTGAGGCCGGCGGCTTGCGCGATTGCATCCGGGAAGTTGTCGGGTGAGCCATAGGCATGCTGTACACCACTATCATGGAAAAGACGGGTTGCGAGCAAACAGTCAATCGATGCACCGAGCTTTTCCGCCACGCCGCTGTCGGTTAGCGCTGCTTTCGCTGCAGCCGAAGCGAGATCAACCGGAGACGGCCATTCCAGTCCCAGTGCCTGCTTCAGGGAATGCCCGCTTGCTTCCCCTACACCAATTAATACCGGCGCTTGGCGGTCCGAAATTGTCATGCGTGAAGGTCCCTCAAAATAAACAGTTCATCGATCGATTAAAGCTGATAACAGACGGGCATATTCATGCACCTAATAATTTAAGGATAGACAGATGAGCGGATGGCCGGAACTGAAATGGGATGTCGAACCAACCGGGCCGTTAAAGGGTCTGAAAATAGTCGACATGTCCACGGTTGTTCTTGGCCCGTTTGCCACTGTGAATTTCGCTGACATGGGTGCCGAAGTCATCAAGGTTGAAAATGATCAGGGCAAGTTTCCGGGCGACATGATGCGCCATGCCGGGGACAGCCCCACCGGCGACCTGGGTCCGATCTTTGCGTCCCTGAACCGCAATAAGAAGTCGATCACAATCAATGCGAAAGAGGAAGCCGATAAGGCGGTGATTGTCGAATTGCTCAAACATGCTGATGTGTTTTTCCATAATGTCCGGATGGCCGGAATGGAACGGCTGGGACTGGATTATGAGGCGGTGAAGGCAATTAATCCCGGCATTGTCTATGTTCATTGCGCGGGTTTTGGCAAAGGCGGAGACTATTCGCATCGGCAAGCATATGATGACCTGATCCAGTGTTCGTCCGGCTTTGCCTCGCTGTTTGAAATGCGCGGTGACAGCGGCCGGCCGCTCTATATGCCGTCGCTGGTCGCCGACAAGACCATCGGACTATTCGCAGTCAATGCGACGCTCGCAGCCATGTATCACAAGGAAAAAACCGGCGAGGGTCAATTCGTCCAGGTGCCGATGTTCGAGGCGTTTACCTGGTTCAACATGGTCGAAAACTTGTGGGGTGAGACCTTCATCCCCGGCAATGGCCGTCTCGCCTACACCCGCTCGGTCAATCCCAACCGCAAACCTTATCCCACCAAGGACGGCTATATCGGTCTGGTTCCTTATAGTGACGGCCAATGGGAAAAGTTTTTTGAGCTGGGCGGCAAGCCGGGTGTGTTCGAGGAGCCGCGCTTTGCAACCTATTCCGAGCGCACCAAAAATATCACTGCACTCTATGCCCTGATCGAGGAAATCGCCTCGACCAAGACCACCGATGAATGGCTGGCATTGCTTGACGAGAATAATATTCCCGCGATGCGTTACAACCAGATTGCCGATGTTCTCGAAGATCCCCATCTCCAGCAGGTCGGCTTCTGGAACGAGCGCGAAGGTGAGAAAATGGGCAAGTATCGCTCCATCAAACATCCCGTCCACTATTCGGCGAGCCCGGCCAATGTCTATGCCGACCCGCCAACCTTGGGCGCGGATAATGATGAGATTCGCGGTTCAATCGGCTTACCAAAAACGGAGGACGCATCATGAGCGACACAGCACCGGTTCACGTCATGGCCAATTTCACCGTTCATGATGCGGAAAAATACCGCGTCTATGAAAAGGGCTTTTTCCCGATCCTGAAGAAGCATGGCGGGACGTTCATCACCTTTGATGACAACAGCACCACTTTCGAAGGTAGCGCGCCGCCAGAGGGCCGTGTCGTTCTGTTCAAATTTCCCAGCGCCGAGGCGGCCACCGCCTGGTATAATGATCCTGATTATCAGGCCCTGTCGGAACACCGCCGGGCGGGAACGGAGCTGAAATTCCTGACCATGCTACATCCGATTCCGGGCCGCTGATCCGGCGGCATTCTGGCCACATCAATGCGACCGAATGAGCACGACCCAATCCGTGCCGGTTTTTGCTGATGGCGCCGCCACCATCAGCTTTCCGTCGGCGTTCGCTTCAGTCGTCTTGCCTTTGACCCGGTGGCCAGAGACCGGATCATGATAGAGAAGATCAAAAGCCCCCGCGCCACCGACATCGACACGCGCTGTCCCGCCATCCGGTAGATAAACCGCATAAAGTTGGCCCGCCTGACCCAGGCAATAGGCATCCTCGCGATCCACTGAATCATTGCATGGCTGCATATCCCAATAGGGTAGATGTTCATTGAAGAAATCCAGCGCATTGGCGGTTTGACGCCATAGGCTGGCCCGCAGACGCCAGTCTTCGGACGACAGATCATTGGCCGGATATTTCGCGCCAAAATACCATTCGACGCCAGCCCCACCGCCCAGCAAATGGCCCCATAAGGCATGACGGCGCAGGCTTTCATGATCGGTCGGGTCGAGAGAATCGGGCAAGGCGCCGGTGTCCCACTTGCCGATTTCATCCATGGTGATCAGCCAGTCCCGCCCGGTTTTTGCGGCTTTACCACGCCACTTCTGAACTTCGTTATTCACGCTGGTGCGTTCTGATACCTGAAAAGACAGCCCATCCAGTCCGGGATGGCCAAGCAACGGCCCCGCTATTGCATCCTTGTCTGCAGGCTCGCTGTGCGTATGAAGCAAGACAGGGTGCTGATAGGGATCAGCGGCTTTCAGATAGGCGATCATCTGCCGCCGCTGATCATCATTCTGTCCTTCGGGACGCCAGTGGACCGGCCCGTTTTCTTCGCCCAGATTCCAAACCAGACCATTATGATGGCCAAAGCGGGCAATAAGTTCGGACAGATAGAGCTTGCGGTGCAAGGCTGTTTCGCCGCCGTCGAGCATCAGTTCATTTTCGGTCTCCTGCGTCACGATATGCAGCAAGATGCCCTTGGCCTGCATGTGACTGAACAGGATTTCCCACTGGTCGAGCTTGCTGGCGTCAAACCGGGTGAAATCATCCGGGGTCCGATAGGGCCATATGTCCTTGCCATCTCCGAGAATATTCAGGGTCAGGAAATAGGCGCTGTTCATCCGTTGTGCCGCGAGATAGTTGATCGCGCCGATAATCGCCTTGCCTTTGCCGCCGCGCCAGCTGGGGTCGCCTGGCCGCCAGTCTTTCAGATGTGGCGCAAATTTGTGGATGCTGCCACCGGCATCGGATTCACCGTCACGAGCGTTATCCGCCATGCGATAGGTGCCGTCAAAATCCTCGTAACCGAGCAGGTTTTCCGGGCTGTTTGTCCCGCCCTTCAGCCAATATTGCCCCGACCGGGCAAAACGGAAATAGCCGGCATCAGCAACCAGCAAGCCACGATCTGCATGGCGAAAGTCAGGGGCCGGCTTGTCCGACCCGGTCACCAGAAAACCGCCGCTATTGTCAGCCAACGCCACGGTTTCGCCAGCCATGGGATCGGGGTCGATCGCTATATTCCGGCCTTTGGCCAGCCGGGCCTGCCATTGCCATGCCCCCGGCGCGTCGGGGGTGAACCGCACTTGCCAGACATTGCCTTTTTTCGCTCCGGTCTCGGCGGCATTGCCATCGGCGGCATAGAAACCGCGAACCGTACGGCTTTTGCCGTCATGGATGAAGGTTACGGTCAGGCGATAGTCGGTGAACGGATTGTCTGGCGAATTTTCAGACAGAGCCGGACCAGCGAAGGACAATTGCACCTTGTGCCACTGCATGGCGACCGGCTGCGCTGTCGCTGCCGTTTCAATCACAGGCATCTGATTGAGAGCGGACGACAGCTTGAGCCGTTCGATGCTAGTCAGCTCCGGTTCACCGCCGCGATTGCCGGAGCCGGACGCGGTGTAGAGATAGTCGCCAATGATCGCAAAACCCGATCCGTGACGCCCCCTCCTGAGGGACGGCCAAGCATGCCATTTACCGGTATCGGGACGAAACGCCTGAACCTCGTCATGCGCTCGCTCTTGCGCGCCGCTTTCACCGCCACCGACAACGATATGGCCGTTCCACGCCAGCGCCATATTGCCGGCCCGCTCGGTGGGTATGGCATGCAAACTGTTCATCGCTTGCCAGCGACCGGTGGCAAAATCAAAGACATCGCCAATGACCGCTGTTTGTTCGAATCCCAGCTGCTTCGCTTGTTCCGTGCGGCGACCAGCAAAGGCATAAAGCTTGCCATCCCCATAGGCCGCCTGAAAATGGTCACGTGCCTGCGGGGCATCGGGAAGGACACGCCATGCACCTGTCGCCGGATCAAATTCGTCAAACCACGGCACATAACCATTCATATGCCCGTTGGTGATCCCGCCAATCATGTAGAATTTTCCGTCCCGCACGATTAGCCCGGCCCCGCCGCGCCGGCGAGCTGCCGGAATGACCGGGCCATATTCAAACCGGTCCTGCTCCGGATGGTAGATGATGATCCGGTCCAGCGGCTGCTCATTTGGCCAGCCACCTGTCATTGCCCCCATCAGGTAGATGGCATCACCATGGGTCACTGCCTGGAAATGATGAATTTCAACCGGAGGTCCGGATTTTTCGGACCAGCGGTTGGTGGCCGGATCATAGACATCAACCGGATTGATCCGCCGTCCGCCGATTAAATAAAGCTTGCCCTTGAAAGCCACCAGGCCGGCTTCGTGACGGGCGGTCGGTGCGCCGCGCGCCGATATAGTCTCCCATTCTGGCGCTGCAGCGTTGGCCGCAGCGCTGTTGGCAGAAAATGTCATACAGGCGGTTAGAATCGCAAGGCACAGAAAGAGGGTAGATTTCCAAGTTTCCGATCTCGCCGGCATATTTATCCCTCCTCCATATTCTGGCCCGCTGCCGCTTCCAGACAACCATATTGCAAGCCATTGCCCGGTTGCTTATGATCGTCATTACAACGTTGTCATATTTGCAGGCTGAAAACAAGTTCGGGGGAGGCAACAATCGGCTGGATCATTGAAAACCGGGCCTTGATGGCCATGTTGCTGAGCATTTTAGCGCTTTTGATATTGATCATGCGCGCAAAAATGCACCCTTTCCCAGCGTTGCTGATCGCGGGGATCGCCGCAGCACTGGGCGCGGGTCTGGCACCCGCAGAGGCCATTGCCGCTGTCGCCAAAGGCATGGGCGGGACGCTTGGCGGGATTGCTGCAGTTATCGGTCTTGGAGCGATGTTTGGTGTGCTGGTCGAACATGGCGGCGGCGTGACTGCTCTGGCAAAATATGTAACTCGCGGCAGTGGATCAAAACTGACCCGCTGGATGCTCGGGTTAGTCGGTATCATCATTGCCATCCCGGTTTTTTTCGACGTCGCCTTCATCATTCTCTTCCCATTGATCATGGCTTTTTCTCGCCGGTTTTCGATGGTGCCGCTGGCCTTTGCTTTACCACTACTGGCCGGGTTGGCAGGTGCCCATGCGTTCATCCCGCCGACGCCTGGGCCGATCGCGGTGGCGCAGCAATTGCAGGTTGATCTGGGTTGGGTCATGCTATTCGGCCTGATCGCCTGTATCCCTGCTGCTCTCGTTGGCGGGCCGATTTACACTAGCATAGCCTTGCGCAAAGGGTGGCTTGCAGCTGGAGATCCGTTGTCGCTTGCCGGGGACAAATCGCCGCAGCGGGACTTTGATCCCCATATCGCTAAAATCGCACTCGGACTGGTTTTATTGCCTCTGGTGCTGATCATCGCGGGCGCGGTTGCCGGACCACTGGGCCTGGCCGAAGGCCTGTTACGCAACATCGTGGAAACCGCTGGTCTGCCGGTCATTGCTTTGCTGATTGCTTGCGGTGCGGCTTTCCTTGCGATGCGTCCAAGCGATGCGGATGGCCGGGCAGCCTTGCGTCAGGCGATTGAAAAATCGCTAGAGCCAGTCGGTGTCGTCTTGCTGGTGACTGGGGCCGGCGGCGCGTTCAAGCAAGTGCTGGTCGACACCGGGGCGGGCCAGTCCCTGGCCAATGCCACCCTGGCGCTGGGCATTGCACCAATTGTCTGCGGCTTCTTGATCGCGCTGCTGGTGCGCATTGCGCAAGGTTCCGCCACAGCAGCGATGATCACCGCCGCCAGCCTGACCTTCCCGATCGCTGCCGCCGCTGCGCTGACCCAGCCGCAACTGGCGCTGGTTGCGGTTGCCATTGCCGGTGGTGCGACAGCCTGCAGCCATGTCAATGACAGCGGCTTCTGGCTGATCAACCGCTATTTCGGGCTGACCACGACAGAGACTTTAAAAAGCTGGAGCGTGAGTTCCACGCTTACCGGGATGACGGGGTTCCTCACTGCGCTTTTACTCTATCCGTTTGTCTAAAGCGGATAATATTGCATCACAAATCCTATCAGGCGTCTGCATGCCATCCACCGTCAACCGGTCCGGCGGCAATTGCAGCGCTTGCAGTTGCGACTGCAGCAAGGCCGCAGGCATGAAATGGCCGAAGCGATCGGCCATGCGCTGCTTCAGTTTTTCTTGCGGCACATCGAGAAATATCCATTGGCAGGGCCGTTCCACGGCACGGGATAGCCGCAGACGCACAGCTTCGTTCAACGCCGAACAGGCCAATAGCACGGGACCATCGCCCGTAGCATTTACCGCCTTTGCCATTGCATCAATCCAAGGGACCCTGTCCTCATTGTTGAGCGCTACACCAGCCTCCATTTTTTGCCGGTTTTCCGGCGGATGGAAGCTGTCACCCTCAAGAACGGGCCAGCCGGTCTGCCGGGAGAGCGATAAGGATATGGTTGATTTACCGCAGCCGGATACACCCATGATAACCAGCAGCGCATGCATCTGTCTCAATTGATCGGCCTCCTCTCCCGTTCCGATGCCTATCATTTCACGGCAATGATTGACAACCTTGTCATAACCCTGAATTTGTGAGTAGAGTGGCAAAAAGACCAACGGAGAGACCAATGAGATTCACCCCGATTGCGGCGCTGGCGATAGCTCTGGCGATGATCATGCCGGGATCGACGCCCGCAGTGCAGGCGCAGGACCAGGATCCTGGTCCGCTGCCTACCCATGTCACCGACACGGCCAGCGTCATGGATATACCGACGGCCATTGCCACCAAGGCCAGCCCGCGGGTCGAAGCCTTGCTCCGCCGGATGACCCTTGAGGAAAAACTTGGTCAGTTGACTCAGGCAGCGGGAGGACGGTCCAAGACGCTCAATTCCAAACTGACCCCAAGCGAACTTGACCGCGTGAGGGCTGGCAAAGTCGGATCCTATCTGCATGTGGCCGGCGCCGAACCCTTGCGCGCATTGCAGAAAGTAGCGGTCGAGGAAAGTCGCCTCAGGATTCCGCTGCTCTTCGCGATGGATGTTGTGCATGGTTATCGCACCATTTTTCCTGTGCCTATTGCAATAGCGGCCAGTTGGGAGCCCGAGCAGTGGCACCGCACCGCGACGGTTTCGGCCGCAGAAGCAAGCAATTCGGGACTCCACTGGACTTTTGCACCGATGGTTGACGTCACGCGCGATCCGCGTTGGGGCCGGGTCGTCGAAGGGGCAGGCGAGGATGCCTATCTCGGCAGCATAATGACCACTGCACAAGTGCACGGCTATCAGGGAAAATCGCTAAGCGGTGCCGGTACAATGATGGCAACGACCAAGCATTTCGGTGCCTATGGCGCTCCGCTGGGCGGCAGAGATTATGGCACAGCGGAGATTAGCGAACGCGCACTGCACGAGATTTATCTGCCACCATTTTACGCCGCGATGAAGGCTGGCACGGGCAGTTACATGACCGCGTTCAACGATATTGGCGGGGAGCCGACAACGGGGAATGCGGATCTTATCAACGGCACGCTGCGCGCCCGATGGGGATTTGACGGCATGCTGGTCAGCGACTGGAATGCCGTCGCCGAACTGATCAATCATGGCATAGCGGGCAGCCGGGCTGACGCTGGCGCACTCGCCATATCTGCGGGTGTCGATATGGACATGATGAGCCTCGTCTATGCCAATGACCTGACCAAGGCTGTCACGGCCAATCCCGGACTTGTGGCGCATATCGACAATGCCGTGCGCAACGTGCTGACTGCTAAGGAACGGCTTGGTCTGTTTGATGATCCGATGGCCTATCATGATCTGGCTGTCGAAAAAGCCAATATCCGCGCCGCCGCCCATATCGTTGCAGCTCGCGAGGTGGCCGAGCGTTCGATAGTCTTACTGAAAAACAGCGATAATATATTGCCTCTCCCAGCAAATGCGCAGAGAATAGCGGTGATCGGCGCCATGGCAACCGACGTGCAGAGCCAGCTAGGAAGCTGGCGTGCACGCGGCGACAAGACAGAGGTCGTGAGCATATTGGACGGGATCAAAGCTGCAGCGCCGGAGGGATCGCTGGTCACATTTGCATCCGGGGCCGCACCACAGAGCGCGGATGAAAGCGGCATCCCTGCGGCAGTGGAAACGGCGAAGGCCGGCGACATCGTGCTGCTCGTCATCGGCGAGGATTATGACCTGTCAGGAGAAGCCCGCAGCCGTTCTTCGCTCGCTTTGCCGCCATCACAGCTGGCGCTCGCCGAGGCAATTTTTTCGACAGGAAAGCCTGTGATCATACTCCTGACCGGCGGCCGCCCACTGGCCATCCCAGAGCTGGACAAGAATGCGGACGCCATTGTGATGACTTGGTTACTGGGCAACGAAGCTGGCCCGGCCATCGCCAATATTATTTTTGGTAAGCTTGCGCCTGGAGGCAAGCTCCCCATTGCTTTTCCGCGAACCACCGGAGCCGTGCCCTATAGCTACGGTGAATATCCCGCCGGTCGCCCGGCCGATCCGGATTCGGTCAAAGACAGCAACCGGTTCAAGGACCTGCCGATCACGCAGCTTTATCCTTTTGGTCATGGATTATCCTATGCGAATATCCTGTTCAGCGATCTGACCCTGAGCAGCGCAACATTGTCGCCGGGTGGCAGCATTGACATTTCGGTCAAGCTGACCAACCGGGAACAGCGCGCGGGTGATGAAACAGCGCAGCTCTATCTGCGGGATGTCGTGTCGCGGCAAGCTCAGCCCAAGATGACATTGCGCGGCTTTAAGCGTGTGACCCTGCAGCCTGGGGAAAGTCGTATGGTGACATTCACCCTGACGCCTGAGCAGCTGACTTACTATGCCAAAGACGGTAAATGGCGCGCCGAAGCCGGGCGTTTTGATATCATGATCGGAGCATCGGCCGAGGACATCAGACAGCGTGGTAGTTTTACCTTAAGTGGGGGAGTCGAAAGCGCCGTTCCCGCCGCCGCCATTGCCACGAAAACGGAGGTTAAATGACCGACAGCACGCAATTGAACCGCAGGATATTTATCGCCGCTTCGACCGCAACCGCGCTGACCGCCTGCACCGGTGCTGTCACCGCTCAATCGGAGACCCGGCGAAAGCGACCAATGTTCGGAAAGGTTGAACGACTCGATTCCGCACTTGATGAAGTGATCGATAGCAGCCTGCAGCTGGAGCAACTTGCCAACGGTTTTCAATGGTCAGAAGGACCGGCATGGGACAGCAAGCGTCAGCAGCTATATTTTTCCGATGTTCCACAAAACACTGCTTATGTCTGGTCCGATGCGGAAGGCCTGACGATATTTCGTAAGCCATCCGGACTAGCCGAAGGCGACGGCACTAACGGCTTGCTTATGGGCCAAAATGGTGAGCTGCTAACCGCCAATCATGGCAAACGGGCCCTGACCGCTTTTGACATTGAAAGTGGAGAGGACCGCATCCTAGCGGACAGATTTGAAGGCAAGAAGTTCAATAGCCCCAATGATCTGGTCGAAGCGAAGGACGGGACCATATATTTTACCGATCCGCCTTATGGATTGAAAGATGGCGATCAGTCACCGCTTAAGGAGCTGGCGCACAATGGCGTTTACCGGCGCAGCCCAGATGGAAGCCTGTCGTTGATCGATGACGGCCTGACCCGACCCAATGGCATTGCCTTGTCACCGGATGAACGCACACTCTACGTTGCGCAATCCGACCCGCAGAAACAGCTGTTGAAAAACTATGCCATCGCCGCCGATGGAACCATAGCGGACAAAGGCCTTTTCTTCGATGCGCAGCCGCTGGCCGGCGCTGATGCGCCGGGTTTGCCGGATGGAATGTGCGTTGCCCGAACAGGGCATATTTTCGCTACCGGTCCCGGTGGCATATTGATTTTATCGCCTTCCGGAACGTTACTGGGTCGTATACTGGCGGAAAAAGCGACTGCCAATTGTGCCTTTGGTGACGACGGAAAAATGCTGTACGTGACAAGCAGCGACCGGTTGGCAAGAATAGCATTGAAAGTCACCGGCATTGGCTTTGGCTAGAGCAGCCGATCAGTCATTCAGCATGTTGATCGCGTTATGGACCCGGTTGCGAATGTCCTCACGGTCGAGTCCGGGTTCAATCTCGTTTTGTACCGCATAGGTGATCACACCACTATTCTGCACAAAAGTATCGCGCGGCGAGATGATACCGCTATCCAGCGCCACCGGAACGAGCGGTATGCCCATTAGCTTGTAGATGCCGGCAAAACCGGTCTGCAATTCAGGGCGTTCGCCATGATGTGCGCGGCTGCCTTCGGCAAAAATCACAATCGGGCGACCCTCGGCAACCGCCTTTTTCGCCTGTTTGATAATCTGGCGCATTGCCGCCCCGCCACCATTGCGGTCGATTCCCAATAGCCCGTGTTTCTTCGCAATCCAGCCCCACAAAGGAATTACCAGCAGCTCCTTTTTGGCAATCACAACCGGCTTATCGAATATGCGCAGCAGATCGATCGTCTCGAACATGCTTTCATGCTTAAAAACATAAAGAAGCGGCTCGTTACGGATTTCACCCTTGATCTGGACCGTTATGCCGAGAATATATCGCGCACAGAAATAGTGATAACGGCTCCACAACTGCGCCATATAATGGGTGCCGGGTTCCGAAAATAACGCGACCAGAAATGACAAGATGATGATCGGTGTCGAGCCGCCATAAAAGACCGGAATGAACACCAATGAGCGAATGGCTGCCAACATCGTTAAACCCCTGCCAATGACGCGAGACGGCGCATCAGATATTTATTATATTCCTTGAACAGGGTGCCCAGCGACGGTGCGGTAGCCACGGCATCGGAAATGATCACAATATCCGTCGGTACTGCTCGTTCCAGTTCCAGCTGCGCGCGTCGCATGTGCCAGTCGGATGTCACTAGGCGCAACGAACTGTCATCCCGTCCCGCAGCCCAGCGCGCTGTTTCCAGAGCATTGGATCGCGTGTCAACCGCCTGGAAGCCAAGGTCAATGCAACATTCAAAAAGCTCCTCCGAACGATCATATGCGGCTGCCAGTTCTCCGGGTTTCACATCCCGGTCCACACCCGAAATCAGCAAATATTGCGCTTTGTCCGCTTCGATCAACTGTAAGGCATGTTCGATGCGCTGGGGGCCGCCGGTCAGCACAACAATAGAGTCTGTGCGCACGTCATCCCCCGCAGCACGCGGCAAATCAATCGCGAACCAGGCGAAACCGATCATCCAGAAAAGCAACAGAAAACAGAAGAAACGCAAGATCATATAATGTGACTACAATATTTTTTTCAGCGCGCCCATGACCGTCATTCGCGCAGTCACCATCGCAAGTATCATTCCCAATATCGGAACGAACCCGATAATCAACCAGCTATACCATGATAGCTCCAGCGATTGCACCAGCCCCGAACCCAATGCAGAAAGCTGCATCCCAAGCAACAGGATGATACCGGCCCCGCAAATCAAACCCAATATCCCGCCAAGCAAAGCATCAAGCGCAATCCGCCGCTGAAAAAGACGGCTGATCTGGCGATCTGTTCCGCCTAGCAAGTGAATGACCCCGATAGTTTCCTTATGCGTGTTCAGAGCCGCCCGAGCTGAGATGATCACCGCTGCTGCTGTGGCCATAGCGAGCAATATCACCAGGCCGAACGCAATCCATTGGAGTGAGCGGACCAATGCAATAACGGGTGCGATCAGACCGCTGCTGGGTTCTATGAGAGCGCTGGGGGCGAGTGGGCCAATGGCACCTCGCAAGGCCTCCAGTTCGCGCGCACCTGCCGCGCGCACCAATTTCAGGTCAATCAAAGCCGGCAGCGGGATGTCTTCCAGCAGGCTACCGGCTTGTGAACCGCCCTGCGCTGAGCCTGTCTGACCCAACCATGGAGCGATCAGTTCTTCAATCTCTTCGGGCGGCAAGACCCGGACCTCGTCGACCAATTCCATCCCGCGCAGCCGGGCCGCCGCGTCTTTGGCCTGTTGTGCTTTGGAAACGGGATTGGCCTCAATGATCTGCACCGTAGCGCGGCTGGACAGCTGATCCGACACCTTCTGCCCCGCCTCGGCAAAAGCAAGGCCCATTGCTGTCGCCAAAACCGTTAGAAAGATCATTATCGCGATAACCCACGGCATGGGACCCGACAGCCGGCCTTCGGGTATCAACCTCCGATCATGACCGGGTATGACGAAAAGGCTAAGCATAAAGCTACCTATTGCGCTCTATCACGGGGCAGGGGCGGGTTGCGCAGCGAACCAGTGGGATCGGAAAGGCCGCCCTTTTCGAGCTTCATCATCTGGGCACCCGGCACCTTGCTGAGCAAGTGAATGTCATGGGTTGCTACAACGATGGTCGTGCCCAGTGTGTTCAACGCTTCAAACAGCTGCAACAAACGCACCGCCATATCCGGATCAACATTGCCGGTTGGTTCGTCGGCAACCAGAATCTCCGGACGGCCGATGACCGCACGTGCAATGGCAACACGCTGCTGCTCTCCACCCGACAAGGTTGCTGGCCGGGCTTCGGCCCGGTCGCCGAGGCCAACCCAGTCGAGCATTTCCGCTACCGGTGTAACCAAGTCCTTCTCTTTCACCCCCGCAACCCGCAGAGGCAGTGCAATATTGTCAAAAGCGGAAAGATGCGGGACCAGCCGAAAATCCTGAAACACCACACCAATGCGGCGCCGGAATCCGGGCAGGCGTTCCCGTGACATGGTCACCGCATCTTCGCCAAATAGCCGAATCAAACCACGGCTGGGCCGTTGTGCCAGGTAAAGCAATTTCAACAGTGAGGTTTTGCCCGCACCGGAGGCGCCGGTCAAAAAGTAGAAACTGCCGGGATATAGGGTGAAGCTAAGGTCCGACAGCGTCTCGACACCCGCTCCATAGCGCAGACCGACATTTTCAAATTGAACAATTTCATTCATCGGGTTTGGTTATATCGCCTGATCGGGTTGGGACGCACTAAATTTCTGTTTCCATTAGGGCCTTACCAGTGGAAAAATCAACTGCCGCGTGCCTATCGACCTGGCATAGGGACATGAAAACGTGGAAAAAAAGGCACTTGTCTCAAAAGCATGAACCGCAGACTTGCAGTTTCATGGTTTGGCGTGTTTAGAGGGACGTCATGATATTGAATTGCCCGGCCTGCAAAACACGCTATCTCGTGCCCGACAGTGCAATCGGTCCTACCGGCCGGTCGGTTCGCTGCGCCTCATGTCGTCATAGCTGGTTTCAGGAACCGGCCCCGCCAGAGCCAGTTAAAACACAAGATCCAGCGGCTCAGGCGCCCGCGGGTGCGCCGCCCGTACCGCCTGTCAAAGCAGCATCTCCGCAAGGTCCAGCAGCGTCACCAGATACCCCGGCGACAACGGCAGCGCCGCCAACCGAACCAGTCACACCGCCCTTTGTGTCGGAAACCAGCAGTTTCGCACACGAACCACCGTTCAAACCGCGTCGTAATCCTGCCAAATTATGGACGATCGCTGCCGTGGCCTTTGCCAGCCTGGTCATTCTGGCCGGCGGCGCGCTCTATGCTTTCGGCACGCCAAACTGGTTTCAAGGCTATCAAATGGCCTCGGTGGACGAGACCCCGCTACTGATCGAACTGAGCCAGAAACAGGATCGCCGGACGCTGCAGGACGGCACCGAATATTTTGCCGCCAGCGGAACCATTATCAATCCGACCGATGCCGAGCAATCGGTACCACCGATGCTGGTCATCCTGCGCGATGCGAGCGGACGGATTGTCTATAGCTGGAAGATGAAGGCTCCGACCAAAGAGCTGGCCCCCGGTGCCAGGATCAACTTCAACGAAGCCAAGCTGGACGTGCCGCGTTCGGCAAGTCAGCTGGAAGTGGGCTGGGCCGACACCACCCGCCAGTGAATATTATATAGACCGGCTTGCGACTAGTGAAATTCGGTGAGCCCAACGCGCTGCTGATCATCCAGAGTGATTTCCCCACGCGTCCAGGCCATTGGCGCAACATGGTTTTTCAATCGCGGTTTGGCAGCATCACGCTGCTCTTCACTGCCAAAATATATAGCCTCTCCACTCACAATGCGCGCCGAGGCGGTGACCTGCACCCGCGAGCCTGATTGCACCGATGATCCAGCGGGGATTGCCCGCTCCGCGACTGCCGGCGTGACCGCCAATATGGTCGCGGCCAACAGGGTTAAAGGAAACAAGCTGCACTGCATAGGCCAAGAAAAGCCCGCAAAACCGCTGCCTGACAAGGTAAATAGAAGGTTAACGCGGCAAATTTCCGTCCTTTGCACCCAAAAAACGGACGAAACGAGCCAGACTGTATGAGATGGGGACATATTTCACGGCGCTCTTAATGCGAGCAGCGTGTTTGATCAGCATCAACAATATCTGTTGCGGGCCTATCCACCCTTTGCTAAGGGCACGCGCCTACCAGGGGCTCATGGCCCGGTTCGGATGACAGTGCGGTCGTGGCGGAATTGGTAGACGCGCAGCGTTGAGGTCGCTGTGGGATTAATCTCCCGTGGAAGTTCGAGTCTTCTCGACCGCACCAAATCTTCTCAGCTATACCGATTTCAGACACGACCTGGTTCGTTTCTGAAATCCGTCTGGGATGCTGCTCTTCGATACGGCATTTCTGAACTACGCAATATTGCGTATCGCGCTGCGCTCGATCACGCGCCAGATATCGAGCATGACTTGGAAAACAATACGCCTTGAATTGGCCCGAACTGCCGATCATCCCAATGGATCGTCGGCTCACGCTTATGTATTTCGTGTTCCGCTTGATAACGAAGGACTGATTGATCCAGTGGCGCTTCGTGAAGCAGAAAAACGACCAGTGGTCCGGCGCTTCTGGCCGGGCGAACAAGATCAGAATGGTGTTGTCATATCCAGCGACAAGGGTTGGGCCTTTTCTTACAAGGTCGGCGATGATGACGATGAAGTGATATTCGGACTGCAAAATCATCCGATCAAGGTCGGCGAATATCTGACGATTACCGAGGCCGATGGCAGCGAATTGCCATTCAGAGTGATCCGCAGCCACGAATAGGGTCGGATCGATAAAGGGGTAAAATGGAGGATTCACCATGATTTTTCGTGCACGATATTCCCGAAACCTTCTGGTCGGTGCAGCTCTGCTTTGCCTCGCCGGCACGCCAGCCGCAGCCGAATGTGTGATCGGTTCGGAGCCGCTTTTCGATCCGTTTGCGCCCTATAAGGGTGGTTCCGCCATCGTCCATAAAGACAGCGGTTTTGTGTTCCCAGCCGAGTCAGCCGGGTTTAGACGGCTATGTGAAATGACCACCGATTTTTCCGGCGACAATTTCCAGATTCGCTATGAGCGTATGTTTGATGAGCAACTGGTGGCCGTCGATATCGCGGTCGTCCACCTTGAAGACCTGACTGCGCGCGATCATTATCGGATTATCAAGCCCACGGTTATGTCGCACTATGCCAGCGCGTCCATTGAGTCAGAAGGCGACTATTTCATTTCAGGCCGGGAAGACCTGTCCGCCTATCAAGGCATATTTGATGGGCAGAGAGATAAGGTGCCTTGGCATGTCAGTCTAACTGCGATCGACTATGGCTATTGGGATGCGCGTCTCATCGCATCCTATCCCCACGAACTCGATGTGCCCGCACAAGAAGCGCTGATGGAACTGGTCGCGGCCTTCCAATGGCAAAGTCCGGCCGATCAAGAGAAGGATGAAGACGAATAGCGGAGAAACACCATGAAACGCATCGCGATTATTGACGGCCATCCAGACCCCGATCCGGCCCGGTTCGGTCATGCCCTTGTTTCCGCCTATGCGCACGGCGCCAAAGAAGCGGGTCACGAGGTTCGCGAAATCCGCCTAGCCGGACAGGATATTCCAATTTTGCAAAGCCGCCAACAATGGATGGAAGAAGACCTTCCAGCCAGCGTCAAACCCGGTCAGGATGCGATAAAATGGGCACAGCATATCGTATTTTTCTACCCGCTTTGGATGGGTGATATGCCGGCACTGCTAAAAGCCTTTATTGAACAGGCCTATCGCCCCGGCTTCGCGCTAGACTATGGCGAAGAGGGCGATCGAAAAATGCCCAGGAAGTTGCTTACGGGAAGATCAGCCCGCCTGGTTGTCACCATGGGTATGCCAGCGATTTTTTATCGGGCCTATTTTGCCTCGCATAGCGTGCGGAGTTTCAAACGCAATATTCTCGCTCTGACCGGTGTCGACCCGGTTGCAACCTCCTTGATCGGTAATGTCGATGGCAGCGCCAAGCATCGCGAACGCTGGCTGAAAAAGATGATCGATCATGGTGCCAATGGCGATTGAGAATCTCGGCCGAGGCTCCGTATTATCCCTTATACAGAGCCAAAAACGATGGGGATACACTTCTCCAGTTGATGCCTTCCAAGCAGAAGGTCATCAAAAATAGGAGAAAAATAATGAAATCCGTGCTGCTCTACGTCAACGATGACACCGGTTTGGAAGCGAGACTGCAGGCGGCGCTGGATGTCACTCGTGCAACTCAAGGCCATCTCCATTGCTTGCGCGCCAATCCTTATAATCCGCAAATGGCCTTTGATGGCGTAACCGGCATGTCGGTTGTCTATGACGTTGCAAAGCTTACACGGGACGCCGACGAAAAACTGCGCATCGAAATCGAGAGCCGCATGGCGGATGAAGATGTCTCCTGGGATTATCATGAAGTCAATGCCAGTCCCGCGCGGGGTCTGGCCCGAAACTCGGCTCTGGCTGATATCATGGTTTTGAGTTCTGCAAGCGGTGACAAGGATAATGTTTTGCCGATGGGCATATTGGGCGATGTCCTGTTCAACACCAATGTGCCGGCGCTAGTGCAGCCCGATAGCGTCAAGAAATTCGATGCTGCGGGCGTTGCCGTGGTCGCCTGGAATGGTAGCTTTGAAGCCGGAAATGCCCTGCGTGCTGCCGTGCCATTGCTGCATCTGGCGAGCGCTGTGCACATCCTGACAGTGGATGAAGATAAGGATCACGATCTGCCCCCGCTAGCCGCATCAGAATATCTTTCACGTCACGGCATCACCTCGGAAATACATAGCATGTCCGCCAAGAAACCGTCTGTCGAGGCCGTGTTGCTATCCACCGTCGAAGCCTTGCATGGCAGCTATATGGTGATGGGCGCCTATGGCCATAGCCGTGCACGCGAATTTCTTTTTGGCGGCGTCACACGAAGTTTGTTTAGGGATTGCCCGGTACCGCTTATCGTTTCCCATTAGGTTTTTCGGGGTTGAGTAATGACCGAAACCACCAATATCAAATTTCACGGTGCAGCTGGCACGGTTACAGGGTCCTGTTTCGAAATTAGCGGTGCCGGCAAAACCATTCTGGTCGATTGCGGCTTGTTTCAAGGTACCCGTTCACTCGAACGGCTTAACTATGAACCGCTACCGTTCGATCCTGGCAAGATCGATGCGATCATTCTTACCCATGCCCATCTCGATCATAGCGGGAAATTGCCATGTCTACACGCGCACGGTTGCAAAGCACCAACCTACTGCAGCAGTCCTACCGCTGATATTTTGAAGCCGCTGCTGCTTGACTCGGCGAAACTGCAAGCCGCATCGGTCGAGCGCCGCAACCGGCGCGCAGACCGCGCAGGCCTTCCGCCTTTCGTGCCGCTTTATAGCGGACCGGATGTCACCAACTTAATGAAAAGCATCAAGACGCTGGACTATTGCGAAGAGGTTGATCTCGGCAATGGCGTGTCATTCCGACTATGGGACGCGCGGCATATTGTCGGCTCCGCTTCGGCGGAAATAAACATTGGCGGCCAGCGGTTGATGATTTCGGGTGATATTGGTTCGGGGGCGGCGATTAACTGCCCCGGACTGGAACTTGGCGGATATGATCATATCGTCTGCGAGGCGACCTATGGTGCGAGAGAGCGGGAAGAGACGCTGATCAGCGAACGCCGGGAGACGCTGGCTCATTTCGTTGAAGACACGCTCAAGTCCGGCGGAAATCTCCTGATTCCTGCCTTTGCGGTAGAGCGTACCCAGATCATCTTGGAAGACTTTCTCGCCCTTTTTGACTCCGGGCGATTGTCGGCGGTCAATGTTTTTCTGGATGCGCCGCTTGCTCAAAAAGTGACGATGGCGGTGCTGAAATATCGCGATAACGGAGCAGATCTGCTCAAACGTACCAATATCCGATTCATCCAGTCGGTCGCAGAATCGAAGCAGTTGAACCGGATGACCGGAGCAGTGATCATTGCCGGATCGGGAATGTGTGAAGGCGGGCGGATTCGTCATCATCTCGTTCGCAATTTGCCCAAACGGCAGTCCAGGGTCCTGTTTACTGGTTTTCAGGTCGCCGGCACATTGGGATCTGTCCTGATGGACGGTGCCAAATTGGTCCGCATCTCGGGCAATGATGTCAGCGTCAACGCTGATATCGCGGTGCTTCAGGGCTATTCCAATCACGCCGATCGCAAAGGACTGGCCCAATGGATCAAGGAGCACAGCCCTATTTCAGGAACCATATTTCTGGTCCATGGCGAGGAGGAAGGCCTGCACACTCTGTCGGAAGACCTCATCGCCACAGGTCGGTATAATCAACCAATCCTGCCAGCGCTCGGCGAGCAATGGGCATTGGACCCGCATCAGCAGGCGCGATTGCAATCGCCAGCGCGCGGAGATGCTGACCAGCTCATCGCACCACAAGACTGGACTTCGCGGCTCGCGGCGTTGCGTTCCTCGGTGCAGCAGAAGGTTCGTGCGTTGCCATCTGATCAGGATCGCGAGAAAATGCTGAAGGCTCTCGAACGGGCCCTCGAAAGTTATCAGCAAGAAAAACTACGCTGACCGTTTTTACGAATAACAGACATCTTCTTCGGATCTGTTTTTGGAAACCGTCGCGACAGCGGCTTTCCCATCACGACGATAAATATCAGGATAGAAAGTCACGCCGCCATCACCATTACCCTCGGCGGTAAAATAGGCGATGTAGATCGGGATGGTTTGCTTCATTTTCAGCCTCTCCGTCTTGCCTTCATCCAGGATCATATCCACGGCTTCACCCGAGTGATCATTGGCCAGTAGCGTCTTGGCAAAACCAATCGCATCGCCCACCCGTACACAGCCATGGCTATATGCTCTGACGGCATTGCCGAACAGCTTCCGGTTAGACGTGTCATGCAGGTAAACCGAATAAGAGTTCGGCATGATGAGCTTCATCAATCCCAAGGCATTGCCGGGGCCCGGACGCTGGCGATAGCGGCCATTTTGAAACACATAACCTTTGCGGCGAGCGGTCGCTGGTCGATTGCGTACCATCGCACCGATCCCTTCGGCGACGATCGAGGAAGGAATTTCCCACCAGGGGTTCAGGACAACGCCTTCCACTCTTGTATCAAAAATGGGCGTCGGCGTTTTGGTCTTGCCTACGATCACTGGCCAGGTGCCAAATTTTTTGTGGTTCTTCCACAGCGTCACTTCGAAGCTCGCAGCATTGACGATCAGATAGGTCTTACCAAGATAAAGCGGCATCCAGCGCCAGCGCTCCATGTTCAGCTCGATTGCCGCACGCTTTTGAGGATCGACTTCATTGGCCAACGCTTGGCGAAGCATCTCATAATGCGGGTTTTGCGGCTTATAGGCTTCGAACAACGGCCCTAGCTCGTTGCGGCTCAGGGCCAATCGCAACAGCCGGTCATTGTCGATCAAATTGTCGCGGCTTTTGATATGCCAGCGCGCACGACCCAGGCCTTTGAGACATCCCTGAAGATAGGCCTGTGCAAGCTGCTTTGCGGCTGCCGTTGCGGCTTTTGCATCCGTAAGGCCAAAGCGGCTGGAAATCTGGCAGTCAGCAAGCCCCTCGGCTGGCATATCATCAATCAGTGCCTGTAAATGAACCACCTGTGCCGGAGTCCAAGGCAGTGGCGGCGGCGATTGTGGCGGGCTTACCGGCTGTGCCGAAGCTGTTCCGAACATCAGCATCATGGCCATGGAAATCAGGAATTTTCTCATCCCTCCCTTGTTTCGGCAGCGGTTCTTTCCCACAATAGGTATATCTACATAATCCCAAACACCCCGGATTTTGTTAGAATATTATGATGAAACGCAGAACACTATTACAGACGGGCCTGATTGGACTCGGCACAAGTGTGGGCACATTATTGTCACCAGCTTTGCCTGCAATAGCCAAGACCTCGTCCCTGCTTGATCCCAAATTGCTTGCAAAGGCAAAAGCGGCGCTGGCAACGCATGATGCATCTATAAAACATAAAGACACTATCGGAATTGCCGACTATGGTCAGCATTCAGCCAAACCCCGCTTCCACCTTGTTGATATGATGAATGGCCGTACGACCTCTTTGCTGGTGGCCCATGGCAAGGGGTCGGACAAGAAGCATACCGGATGGTTGCAAGAATTTTCCAATGTGCCGGGCTCCGAGGCTTCTTCCGGTGGCAGCTACAGGACGGCAGCCGCCTATGTCGGGAAACATGGCCGATCACGCCGTTTGGATGGTCTCGAACCAAGCAATGACATGGCTTATCAGCGCGCCATAGTCATCCACGGCGCGTGGTATGTCGATAACAAGATGGTAAGCAAACACGGGAAGATAGGCCGTAGCCAGGGCTGTTTTGCCTTTTCGGAATCCGACCTCGACCAGATTCTCCACCGACTCGGAAGCGGGCGGCTCTTGTATGCAGATAATGGCTGAATCGGATCGCTAGCTTCGCTTTATTGCGGGTCGCGTACCATCATCACATCCTGTTTCAACCATCCCAATAATACCCGTGCATTATTGCCCATGCTGGCGCGCATGAAACCACTTTTGCCGTGTGTTCCCAATACCACCAGATCAGATTTCACTTCCTTGATCTTTTTGAACAGAACCACGCCCAATTCCCCTTTTTCATTGGACGCTTCCAGACGGTTGAACGTGGCATTGTCGATCGTGGTCTGGGCCAAAAACCGCTCCATTGATTTGGCCTCTTCCGAGCCGATATCCTGTGCGACCTGATCGGATTTGAGCCAGCCGCTATAGGGCACGTTATAGGCGTGGACGAGGTGCAGCGGCACCTCAGGAAACAATTCTGCGGCGCTGTTGAGAGCGGTCATCGAGCAATCGGAAAAGTCGGTCGCGATCAATATGCTGCTATAGGGTCTGACCGGCTTGCGCTTGATGATCAGGACCGGGACATCGGCGTGGCGCACAATATGGTCTACCGGCGACCCGAGAAAGACATCCGTAAAACCGTCATAATGAGCAACGCCGGTCACGATCATTCCGCAGCGTTCCCGCTTGGCGGTCTCAATCACCAATTCTCCAACATTGCCCATCTGGATGATAAACTCCACATCCACGTCGGTTTCCGGTAATTCCTCTTCCAGCTGGACTCGCGCCTCTTTCGGCACCAACCCCTTTTTCTTCGCTTGTTTGGGGTCAAGTACATGGACCACGATCAAACGCGTATCCCATGTCTTCGCCAGCATTAGCGCGCGGTCAAAAGCGCGGTCACAGCGCGCGGTCATATCGGTCGCCAGAAGGATGGGTTTGCTCGTCATTTTTGTGTCAGCCATGTTTAGAAACTTGTCCCATCAGATCAGAAAAAAGGGTGCAGGCCGCCCTCCCTCCTTGTTGCGCGCCCCGGGGGGGGTGGGGGGGAAGGGCGCTTGAAGGGATGGAAAGGCGACCTGCGTACCTCCTCAACCCGCTAGCTAAGCGGCGTTGATCGGGATCTTGCGTTCTTTCTCCAGCGCTTCGGCACTTTTGGGAAGATGGACAATCAACAGGCCATCCTTTGCGTCTGCGCTGATTTTTTGATGGTCAATGCCGTTGGGCAATTTAATTGCCCGTTCAAACATGCCATAATGCCGCTCGGAGAACATGAAGCTTTCGCCTTCTTCTTCATGGCTCTCAGATCTTTCACCGGACAAGCGCAGCATGCCATCGGAAAGTTTGATTTCAATGTCATCGCTGCTCATGCCGGGCACTTCTGCGACCAGCTCATATTCATCCTTTTTGTCGCGCAATTCGACTGCCGGATCGGCATTGTCATAGAATTTCTGCAACATTCTGGAGCCGAAAGCATTGCCCGGGGTTTCATCAAACATCCGGTCAAACTCGTCGCGTAACCGGTTAAGCGGTTCCCAGACATTGCTCGCCTGAACCGGAACATTGATGCGCCTGGCGCCGCTGGTTGAGTCGCTTGATTGTGTCGGCAATTTCGATTTTTTCTTGGTCATCTGCTCATCCTTGCTTGGTCTCGAATCTCTCTGTTCGTTTCACCGACAAGAAATATTATCTTTATAAGGCGGGCAAAATCAGTGGTGTTCCCTACGTAGTTTTACGTATTTCCCGCTTTTGGTTTCTAGCGCGTAGATTTCTGAAGGTTTTTGGAGATGGGAATGACCAGAAAATCATGTACTATCGGGCCTGTACAAAGGCTGGAATTTCATAAGGAATTTGCGCGATGCGCGAGGACATGACTGTCACGGCCAACCGGCAGGAATATCTGGAAGCTGTGCTGGCCACTCTTCCGGAATGCATCGCAATTGTGGATCGCAATTTCAAACTTATCGATATGAACCAAGCGGGTCTGGCGAAGATCGGAGTCGAGCGCTTTGAAGACCTGCCCGAAGGCGCGCCGCTAACCCTGATTTCCCGACCCTATCAGCGTATATATAGAGACGCCTTCAACAAATTGTTCAGCGGCAAGGGCGGCGAGATTAGCGAACCTTTTCGCGTAGAGCTCAATGCAATCAACAGTGCCGTCCACCTTATGGAATGCCGGCTGGCGCCGCTTTTGGACGAACATGGAGCGGTCAACGCGGTGGTGATAACCTCACGCGACGTTTCGGAATGGCAGAGCGCGCTAAATGCTGCTGAACGGTCCAATGCGATACTGGAATCGACGCTCGCCACCGTTCCCGATGCCATGGTGGTCATTGATGAGCGCGGCCTAATCAAATCATTCAATACCGCCGCCGAGGCTATGTTTGGGTATCAGGAAACAGAAATGCTGGATAAAAATGTCAGCTTGCTAATGCCCTCACCCCACCGTGACGCACATGACGGTTATCTGGAGCGCTATCTGCGTACCGGCGAAAAACATATTATCGGCATCGGCCGTTTCGTCGAAGGCCAAAAAAAGGATGGCACGATATTTCCCATTAGACTGGAAGTCGGAGAAGCAAAAACTGCTGATCGGTGCTTGTTCACTGGTTTCATCGTTGATTTGACAGAACAGAAAACAACCGAGGCGGAATTGCAGGCGCTGCAAGAGGACCTTATGCATGCATCTCGGCTCAGCGCGGTTGGGTCTCTGGCCTCCGCGCTCGCCCATGAGGTTAATCAACCTCTCACTGCGATTGCAAACTATCTGTCGGCAGCGCGCGATTTGCTGGATCAAGGAGCAGATACCAACAAGGCCCTGCTTTATGAGGCGTTACAGGAAAGTGTGTCGGAAAGCTTGCGCGCGGGGACCATAGTCAGGCGTCTGCGCGAGTTTGTCGCCAAGGGCGAGATTAACCGACAGATATTGTCGATCGCCCAGATGGTTGAAGATGCCATGACATTGGGCCTGGTTGGCGCCTATGACAAGGGCGTTGAATGCACGACCAACATCGATCCCGATACCAATCATGTTTTTGCCGACCGCGTGCAGATCCAGCAGGTCATGGTCAATCTGATGCGCAACGCGATCGAGGCCATGGCTGATAGTCCCGTCAAAAAGCTGGGTATCAGTGTTCAATCTGCGCCTGATAACCGTGTTGAAATCGCAATTTCCGATACCGGAAGCGGCATTGATCCGGAAATGGCCGACCAGCTTTTCCAACCCTTTGCCACGACCAAGGGCGGCGGCATGGGACTAGGTCTGTCTATTTGCCGTACCATTATCGAGGCACATGAAGGCAAGATATTCGCCGAACCCAATCCGAAAGGGGGCACGATTTTCCGCATATTTCTCTTAAAAGCAGCCGAGGAGCAATTGAATGTCGAGTGAACGCCTGGTTTATGTTGTGGATGACGATGATGCTGTACGCCGTTCCGCTGCGTTCATGCTGCGCCATGCCGGATTTCAGGTCCGACCGGTGGAGTCGGGAGTCGCCTTTCTGAAGCTTGCAAAAAATGCCGAGCGCGGCTGTGTATTGCTGGATGTCCGGATGCCGGAATTGAACGGTCTGGAAGTTCAGCAAGAGATGGTCAAGCAAGGCATTGACATGCCGGTGGTGATCCTGACCGGCCATGGCGATGTTGAAATAGCCGTTCAGGCGATGCGCGCTGGAGCAATAAATTTCCTCGAAAAACCGTATGAGAAAGAGGCGCTTCTCGCTGCGATGGAAGAAGCTTTTGAGCGATTGGAAAACAGTGAACTCAAGGAAATGGCCTCGTCCGAAGCGCAGGTTCGGCTGGCCTGTCTGACCGGCCGCGAACGGGACGTGCTGGATGGCCTGATGACCGGCTATCCCAACAAGACCATTGCCTATGATCTTGGTATATCGCCCCGTACGGTGGAGATTTATCGCGCCAATATGATGGAAAAACTTCGCGTTCGCAGTCTGGCCGAAGCGCTGCGGATTGGATTCGCCGCCGAGGCGGGTGACTCAATAACTGCCAAACCTACACAGCACTGATTTAGGTAAATCTGCGGATAGCATCTTTTGACTCCGGGGGTGACATTGGCGAAACAATGCAAGGAGCCCCCATGACCAATTTTAAGCAACAAAAGCCCGGACGACCGGATGAATTCCCTGCCCCGCAGCCATCGGAAACACCGCCCCTTGATCCGGACCGGATAAGCGACCCGGGATCACCGGAAACGCCGTCTCCCGAACCTGAACAACCAGCTGAGCATCCACCGGAATATCCGGTACCGGGTAAAGATACCGTCTAGCTTCCTTCATATCGCAGCGCTGGCATATCTATCGGCTGCCAGAATCTATGTCTGATAGACTTTAGGGTTTAGCCCCATTTTGAGCCCACATGGCCAACGCACCAATGGCCAATCCCGCGCCCGTTGCCGCCAACACGCTGGCAAAAGGATGTTGCTGAACTTCGTTGACAATTGCTTCTTTTCTTTCTTCGCTCGCTTCGCGCAGCTCTGCGCCACGCTCTCGCAACTCTTCGCCCTTTTCCTTGAGAGTTTCGGTCGCCTGTTCCGTGAATTGCTTTAACCGTTCCTGGGCGTCTTCAGCAATATCATCCTTCAACTTGCGAATATCCCCTTGCAGACGTTCCAGATCGCTGCGGATAACCGCAATTTGGCTGCCATAGTCATGGTCATGCTGAGGATGGCTCAAGGTTGCTTCTTTGTTCATGTCTTTCACTCCTTCTTCATTGCTGCCAGTGAAAATATGCCTCTCGAGACTCTTGGTCATTACGTAAATGCCACGAGGCCGAACGGCCCGAGGGTCAGCTTTTCGGCCATTCGATTGTTGGCCCCAGATCGACCATGACCTGCTTGGCATCAAACACCTTCTGACCATCTTCCGGCATCGGTCCATTGCCCATTTTTATCTCGGCATGGACTTCGAATTTTTCGACTGTCCTGACGTCCACGTCATAGGTCCAGAACCGTCGACCATAATGCGGATGCCAGGTGGTCCACCCACCGCCGCGATAATAGCGCCAATGCGGTTGCCAGTAGAGATAGCCAGTCCCGTACCATGGGTCATAGCGCGGAGAGCGATCAACATAGGTCCGCCGGTCGCGCTCGGTCCGGTGATCGATCAGCATGAACCAGTCATAGCCATTTTGAATCGTAAGCTCGGCCGCCCGATAGAGCAGATAGCCTTCCACACGGTCGCGGGAGGTGAGAAAATTGCCGGCAAAGTCTACGCGATAGCGATCATCGGCGAGACGTTCGTCGGAATAGCCGCCAGAGATTTTTTGTCCGGAGATATTCGGTTGATAGGGCGTGGCGGTCGCGCAAGCGACAAGCACGAAGGTCAGCATCAAAGCCACGGCCTTGGCAAAATGTTCGCGAAAATCGAGCATAAGGGGCATGATTAACTCCCATCGGATCATGTTATGGGTTGAAACCAGATGACCCAAATTCAAGAAGCCGCCGTCAATTGTCTTTACGTATTTGTTCGGAGTATGGCCTTCGGGGATACTGAGCCGTTTTGATATCCTGCACTTTCAAAGGCTTCATCCGTAACAATACCTATCGCAGTAGCGGCCCCGGTCGTCGTAATTATATGTTATCGTGACGTCGCTTGTAACATGCTGTATCTTGCATGCAGCATAAGACTTAAACTCAAAAACAGGAAACAGAAGTGCTGATACGCAATGGTAGTTTGATCGTGGCGGTCGATGGATCGCGCATGTCGATTTTCCGCAATAACGGCGAGGCTTTCAAGCCCGCCCTGGAGCTTCTGGAAGAGCATCAGAATCCATCCCCCCGGTCGTCCGAACTGGGTACAGATCGGCCAGGCCGCAGCTCGCAAAGCACAAGTCCGCGCAAAGGCGCTTATGAACAGACTGACTTGCATCAGCAAGCAGAGGATCGTTTTGCGCGCGAGGTGGCGGAGCGTATGGATCAGATCGCCCGTGATGCCAAAATCGATCTGGTGCTGGTCGCCGCGCCGCGAGCCCTGGGCGTTATCCGTCAAAATCTGAGGACTGAAACAAGCCAGAAACTACGCGCAGAAATCGCCAAGGCCTTTGGACCGCACGAGGCAGAACCACTGGCCAAAATGCTAGAAAAACATGATGAGTGAAGGGGCTTGCGAAGCAACCGGATCCATATCCGTAGACTAAGCTCCGGTTGCCGCGCGCCGACGCCGATCGCGCCCTTGACCGTTTATCAGACTTCGGGCCTGCTGGGCGTAAGGTCAAATTCCAGCAGCATCAGCGTCGCATCTCCGGGATAGCTTTTTGCGGTAAACCCCATTTCGCGTTCCAGCTCGATTGCCGCGTGATTTTCGCGGCTTTCAATCGATTGCAGTTTCTTGATGCCGCTGCGCCTGGCTTCGCTGATGACATATTCCAGGAAGGTCCAGCTCATCCCGCGATGCTTGTAGTCGCTGCGTACAACAATCGCGACTTCAGCAATCGACTTGTCCTCGTTGGCGCCAATCATTGCACTGGCGATGATGGTCTTGTCATCAATGTCGAGTGCCAGAAAATCTTCTTTATGATCGTGATCCACATTGATCAGATAGGATAGCAACTCCTTACCCACTTCGGGGATCGGCGAGAGAAAGCGGAAGCGCAGGTCATCTCTGGTCACATGGTTGAAAAATTCTGCCAGAGCCTCTTCATCGGATGGTGCAACCGGCCGCACATGGAATTCAAAACCAGTGCGGGTGGTCATGGGAATGCTCTTGCTCACGATCAAATTGTGGCGCTCTTTAGGAGTGGGGGCTGTGGGGCCTTTTGTCGAAACGGACATGTTGAATTTCCTCTTGGGCTATTCTTCCAGATCTTGATGGTCCGGCACATATGACGTTGCGCGCCCGGCACAGTAATCCGTAATTGTCCCTATCATTGGGCGGGGCACAGGTTGCCCAGAGAATCCGGCCATATGCCTGGCAACGCTGACGGAACAGGTGGAAATCATTCGCAGGGTCAGGGATCAGTTCACTGATCTTGAATAACCGCCAGCCTCTGCGTTCAGCGGAGTGGCAAGCCTCTTTGATCCCTACGTGCTGCTAGAGACCGATGCGATCGCCATTGTCGAGCGGTGATAAAAGGCGTGCAAAACTTGGCGCTGTTTATGTTGCCAAATTGTAATGGCGGAGCCGGAGTCCGTATAATATATGATATAAGCTATTGAATATAAGATATATAACAAAATACAGATTGGTTTCTCCCACATATATACCCACAGTATCGCCCCGTCACCGAACTCTTGCGGACAATTTTTTCTTTGTTTCCCTATCGACGCCAAGCTATAAACAAATGCCGTTCAGGCTCGCGTTAATGCTAGCTGACCGCGTTTTTGCATCCAAGCAACCAAGCCCTTTCCAAAACTCATAAAATGGCCACCGCTCGCATGGTTGCAGTGAATAAAGATAGGCCAAGCAAGTTGCGATTGCTTTCGTCTTTTCAATCGGTCCATCATGGGCTTGAAGTGCAACTTGCTCCAAAGCCTCTAAGGCCATCAATGGGATTTTCGGATGCTTTGTACTCAAGGGACACTCCACGAATCAGAACGTCCCCCGACGCTTGAAAGCAAATGAACACAATCGACCCGCTCAGGAAAGCCTTAATTACACATACGATATTTGCGACATTGAATTAACAAGAGGTCTCGCGCGCGCGGGCGAGAAACTGCACTAGCGTTATCGTTTTGGATTGTTGCCGCTAACTAACAATATGACTTCAGAGTTTCCGCTGTTCTTGCTCCAGACAAAATCGGGGTTTGAGTTACAAGCGATGATTTGCATTGCTGTCCGCGTTTTTGATTGGAGAGTTTAGATACACCCCCACCCCTTTTTGAATATCGCTAGTGTCTGCTATGGGCGCAAAAGCGGACATTAGGAATGCGGAAGCTATCGGTCGGATAAGCGCCCCAATTTCCGACCTTCCCATGCATTCCGCTTTATCCCGAAAGCGGACATTGGAGGTTGCCCAGCGTCCCACTTCGAAAGTGAGCTATGGTCGCCATCGCTTCTTCGTGTGTTCGGTTTGTACCGTTGACTGAGATGATGAGATCAGACCCGGTAAACTTGCGATTTACTCTATCCAAAATTGCGGCCAGTCCGCGCCCTGGAAACTGTTCTGGGTTCTTCAAATGCAGCGTGATGCTCTTCTGATCACTTTAACTTAATTCGGTAATGTTTGTCAGACTAACCGCACTTTGGTTCGTCTTCCTTCAAACCATCCGGTTTGTCGGCGCTCGAGCGGATCTTCGCGGAGAACATTGGAGGAGCATAGAAAGAACAGAAAGGTATTTTTAAATGTCGAATTCCGGTTTAACCTATTAGGAATTCACGGTGTATTCGCTCTGACAGTACCCGAGCGAGGAATGAGGATCTGCGTATTGCAGATTCGTAGAATCTCCAACTTCGTTGTATCTGCATCAGCAACAGATATCTCTACAGCAAATCGCTCTGATGCATCGGAACTTTGGCAAAATTGAACAATCGACGATCCAAGGGATAAGTTGACCTTGCCCTCAGTCTCCGAAATTTGTGATGCAAAGACTGTCTGCAATCTGCGATACAGGCCGAAGTGGTTTTTGGGGTGTATAATCAGTCGCCGAATTCCCGTCGCACCGTTCTCATGATCGGTTGAGCTGTCAGGGACTCTGATTGTTCTTTCACTGATGTCCTCCAGTAAGAACGGGAGCTCCGAATCTTTTCCTCCTCCCAAAAGCCATTTCGCACTTCTCCCGTCAGGCAGTGCGCGATGAAAGCTCTGGCTATCCAAGCAAGCAACGCCATACTTTTCCCAAGCCCTGCGTATTTGCTCAAGGCTGGTCACTCGCACACACCAATCGATAGGCCCTACCCGAGCCCCCATCCATGGTATCAAACGCGAGTAAATGTCACTCCTGCGGCTCGCTTGAAAGCTCAAAAAGCCGACCGCACTTGCCAAACGCATCAACTTAGATTTGAGCTTGTTCTGGACCGCTAGCAATTCAATGTAAGTCCCGTCCTTAAAGACAATCAACGCGTTCTCAGTCAATCCATGCGAGCCACCTGGAGCCACAGCAAAACCAGCGGCGCGAAAATCCTGAATGGCGCGCTCAAGTGATGCGACCTTCACAACTAAGTGGTCGAATTCAAAACCGTTCACCGCGCGCTCTTCGCTCACCATTTTCCGAGTCCATTGAGTGTTTCAGAGATGATTTGATCACCATTGCGCAGCACGCTTTCTCGCCACTTGGGATCGGTCGGGTAGAAGAGCTTTGAAAGCTGGCTTTCGATCTCGGCGATTGCGCTGCTCTTCGCACCTTTGGGAGGGTTTTGAAGCCATCTATCGTACAGTAGGCCGGTGAGCATCTTGGTATTGGAGTAGGTTCCAAACTCGATCACCAGTGCAGTGGTTTCGGCACCCAACCTTTTGGCGATGTCCTGTACTGCACGCACCAAGAGCCCCCGATAACTTGGCCGCTCACCCGAGGCGAAGTCGGCATTGTTGTTCGCTGCACGCTCACCGAACCATAATCTGGCACGTTCGATTTCAGGAGATCCAATCTCATCAAAGCAAAGAAAACTGGGTTCTGCGTATGAGCCGATGCCGGTATGCCAATCGATAATTGCGATCTTCCGCGCTTTGGTAAAATGAGCCTCGCAAATCAATTTGATCGTTTTATTTGCCCATTCCGGCTCTGTCCCACCGTATCCGATCCCGTCTGGCCTAAAGGACTGCCCGCTGGCAATCTCTTCCACTACGGCCTGCTTGCCATGCCTGACTGAAAGGTATCGAAGGTCCAGCATGGCCCGCACTGTGTTTGGGCCAGTCTTGCTTGAGCGACAAAGAGCGTGTTGCACGGATCGTGAAAGTTCTGTGCCTTTTGGCGAGGAAGCAAAGTCGCAAAAATTCCGGTTCAGATCGACATTATTCTCTGTTGTTCGCCTAACATGCGCACAGCCGTAGGCATTGGCCGCGTGAATGAGCAAAACGGCCTCGTCATCTTCCCGTTCGCTCGAATAATTGCGCATCCAGTGCAGCTGCATGGCTGTCCCAGCGAGGAGTTCAGGCCCATGCGTTCCACTTATCATAACAAGGAGCTTTGTTGCGTCCGGCGGACCAAAGCGGGCAGTATCTATGCCAAAGCCCCCATCCTGCGAAGTTTCGGACAAAGGGTGCTCAAAACGGTGAACTTCCGCACCCAGCTTCTGAGCAAGATCACAGAATTCTGTCCTGGCACCCGAATATTCTTCGCAGAAAACTCCATAAGCTTCATTCTGGTTGATCAATCGAAATTCCCTCAAGGCAAATGTGGAAAATCAAGGGCTATACAGCTAGCCGGTGATGGACTGAAAGCCAAACAGCTCCAAGTCCGGTGAAATGTAATCCGGCCTGACGGGCCCTGTTCGGACAAGATCTGTCGACAAGTACTTTTTATTATCATCACAAAATACAGTCACAACGGTCGCCTCTGGGCCAATCTGGTCCTGTGCCAGCAGCGCACCAATTACATTGGCGCCAGATGAAATACCGACGGCGAAACCGAGTTGCGACGCCAACCTTTGTTCCCCACCATGCTCGCCAACGAAGAAAAACGATCTTGAATGCACAGTGCCTGATTTGAAATGGATTGTATTGAATGTGTCTCCTTTAATGCAAATTATCTTTGATCTCGGAGTGAAATACAATTCTAAAATATCGCGTAAACCTTCCTTTATTGATAATATTTTCCGCCTAAAGGAAAGTTAAATAGAAAAATTTGACGATTCGGATCGGAATATCCTTCAGCTGCTACAACGAGATGCAACATCCCGAAATCGGATCTAGGTTCGATCTTCTGGGCCAAATTACAATCACTCGATCGCCGTTATTGCAGTTGTAAACTTTGATCGCGACCAAACTACAAAGCTATCGAATCTGTTGATCGCTTCATCAGGCATCAACATTGATTGGGCCCATTGCTCGTAGGCGTTGAACGAACTGGAGAAGTGCAGATAAAGGCGATGAGTGCGAGATACTAAATGAATAGACAGAATTTTCTCTATTGACGCCTAACGATTTGGCATTGATTTTTTACAGATCAAAGCTGTTTACCAAAAATAAAGGCTACTTGGGTTTATTTTTCCGCGCAACATCGATAATCGCATCGATGAGTTCCTGGGGTGCAGCGTCAAACACATGATCCTTGTCATCTTCCGCACATACTGCTTGTCCCATCTCGATCACTTTTAGATAGCTATGCAAACTGGCTCGGCACATCGGGCAGACTTTCATGTGACGCTGAAACAATTTTTTCTGCTCAGCCGTCAGTCGATCTTCCAGATAATCAACCAAAAAATCTTCAAATTGCCGGCAGGTAATCTGGCCGGGCATATGGCGCAGCATCGACCCACCCATCCGCTGAATAACCGGACGTGTTATCGGGCTCCGGAGCAAGCTACGGAATAACTTTCTAAATATGCTGGGTTTCTTAGGTTCGGGCACTACAGAATATCTCCGAGATATTTGGCACCCAATGTGGGTTCAAGAATTTTTCGCAAGGCGTGGCGCGCCCGGTGCAAACGGGTTCTGACCGCACCTTCTTCAATTTCCAGCAGCTCTGCCGTTTCTGCCGTTGAATATCCTTCCAGATCACGCAAGATCAATATTACCCGAAAAATATCTGGAAGTTCGGCGATTGCCAACCGGACCTTCATGGCTATCTCTTTGTTGGAAATCAGCGATTCTACCGATTCATCTGAAATGCGCACCGGACCAATTCTTAGCCCATTGCGGTCAAACTCAGGTAGATATTGGTCGAGCGATTGCTCCCGCAGATTTGTCTTTTTTCTTATCTTCATCAATGCTTGATTGACGACTACGCGGTGCAGCCAGGTCTTAAGTTTAGAACGTCCTTGAAACTCGCCAATTTTCTTGAACAAAATTGCAAAAGATTCCTGCACACAATCTGCCGCGTCGGCATCGCAATTCGTGAACCGCCTTGCCAGATTGAGCATCCAGCCAGCATTTTCTTTCACCGTCGTTGCAAAAGCGTCTTCGTCACCGCGCACCAGTCGCGAGACCAAGTCTGCTTCATCAGAGTCTCCGATTTTCATTACACCGTCTTTGTCGGATAAATTTTTTGAAAAACGTTGGCTCATTCGCACGACAAGTATCAGGCTATTGGTCGGTCTTCAACCAGTGTGAAAAAGTAGGGGCAATACCGATCTTGGCAAATTTACTCCTGAATCACCTTAAGAGCCTAAAACCAACCTTTTCTGCGGAAGAAAGCAACCTGAATGACCACAGCGACGAAACAGAAAGCCACCAGGGTCGCGAATGCAGAATCATTTTCCATGCCCGGAATTCCGGCGACATTCACGCCAAGTAATCCGGTAATGAAAGTCAGTGGAAGAAAAATTGTAGCAGCCAGTGCAAACAAATAGTTTGTAGCAGACATGCGTTGATCGTTCTGCCTTGAAATTTCGTCATTCAATATGATCAATCGATCACGAATATCGTTCAAACTCTCCACATATCTGGTAATCTGATCTTCGCTTTCCAGCAACTGTTCAACATCTTCGTCTTTCAGCCATTCAGGCCTAATTCGAATTAGGTTTGTCAGCGCAGCATGCTGAGGCACAATATGGCGTCGTAAAATAGTTGCTTTGATGCGTAACGGTGATGCATTCTCGGACGCGTGTTCGATTTCTTTCTTCGCAATCTGCTCTTCTAGTTTCGCGGTATCGTCTTCAAGATCATCCAGCACCGGTTCCATCCGGGAATAAACGCGATCAGTGATTGCGGTGACGAATTTTCCGGCCCGCTTGGGTGCATCATTTTCGGCGATCATCGTCTTTAGATCTTCTATCGCTTTTGCATCACGCAGCCGGGTTGTCAGGACCATGCCCGGTTCAACCCATAAACGTAACGAAATCATGTCTTCGGGCTTACCGCCAGACGTAAAATTCATGGCACGCAACACCAAAAGCGTCCCTTCCTGACGGCCCAAAGTGCGAGGACGGGTATCCTCGGCTAACAGAGCGTCGATAATGAGATCATCGAGCTTTGTATGCTGTTCCAGATAAGTACGGGTATCTTCGTGCGATGCGCACATATGGAGCCAATAATAATGCTCTTCTGGTCGGTAAGCAGGGATACCATTTACATCCATTGGCATGTTGGCGCCGTCGGTGCCTATGCAGGCTGAGTATAATAGCCCCCCATGATCCGCTAATGCTTTTATTTTTTGCGGCATATGATTTTCCAAATTTACCTCTCTGCCATGTTAAAAAAGTCTTCGTCATGCTATTCCGCCTCTTCTTTGGATCGAAGTGCCATCCAGCCCAACAATCCGAGGATTAGAGAAATTCCGAATGAGAAATAGCATTTCGGAATTCCTCCATCGGTTTGTGGACATACCGGAACATCGGAAATTATCTCTGCCATCACGCCAGATGCCGCCAGCAGGAAAACGGGAAGCCATCCTATCAGGAATAGCCATTTTGTGGACCGGATCATGGCGGACAACATGGCAACATAACCAGCAAACACTATATAGCAGGCTGGAACGGGACCAATGGTTGGACAGGGTTCAACCCCGGCCAGGTGCACTTGAGAAATTCCAAAGGCAGCATAGGCTCCATAGAGCGCCAAGGTGCCAGCCAAGAGCTGCAGGACACTACTCCGTTCCATTTACTACCCTGTCAGATCCAGCTTCTTGCGTCTGGGCCTTAAACAAGGCTTGCCCGTTGGAGAACGGGCCATCTAGTTCTCTTTCTTCGCCTGAAAGAAAACGAACTTTCACCGATTTGGCCACTTCCTCGCCCAGGCCAAATATCAACACTGGCGAGCTATCAGATGACAGACCCTCTCCCCGGATAAACCATTTTGAATAGGTTTTGCCGCTGTTCGTCATGACCGAGATTTTCGCGCCGATGCTTTCGATCTGGTTAGGCAATTTGACTTTCAGTGATTTGCCGCCGCCCGGCTTCGATAGAAAAGCTTGCGAACGTCCTGCGATATTGACGTGCACAAGATCCGGTCTGCCATCGCCATTAAAATCAGCAGTAACCGGCGCAATGGAATAACGCCTGTTCACCACACCCGCTTCTTTTCCGCGTGCGGCGAATTCCCCATTGGCATTTTGAATCATCAAGCGACCCGGAGATCGCAGAAATTCAAAATTATGGAATGGCAGACCGATATAATTTTCCGAGACGATCAGATCTTCCCGGCCGTCAAGGTTCAAGTCTTCAAAAACTGCACCCCAGCTGAATTCATAGTCGGCAAGTTTCGCTTTTTCAGCCTGATCAGAAAATGTGAAATTCCCCTCATTCTTGAATAGCAACCACTTCCAATGGGTTTCCTGATCCTCAGTTGTATCGCCGCGAATCAGGAAATTTGGCGGAGTGCTGCCGACGTTTGAGAAGAAGAAATCGACCAAGCCATCATTATCATAATCGGCAACTGCGATGCCCATTGGGTAGCTGTTAAAATCGCTGTTGGGGTTAGGCATGTTGGTGAATGTCAGGTCGCCATTGTTTTTCCAGGTTCTCACTTGGCCGGTGTCATGAACCACAACCAGATCTTCAAAACCATCTTCATCTACGTCTATAAAAATACCGAAAAATGTGTTGTGGGTATATTCTAGGCCACTTTCCCTTGTGATGTTTTTGAATGTGTTGTCGCCATTGTTGAGAAACATCTGGCTTGTTCCGCCATATCCGGGCCGGTTGAAAATATTCTGTCCTTCGACCTGGTCTTTGCGAATATAGCCGCCAACATACATGTCAAAATGACCATCCCGATTGATATCGGCGACGCCAATGTCCAAAGCAGTTGTGTTTCCGGGCATGATGGCATCGAGTTTCTGATTGGAAAAAGTTCCTCCTTCATTGAGGTGAAGCCAGATTCCATCGCTACGAGCTACGAGGATATCATCATCCCCGTCCTTGTCGACATCCAAAACTGTTGAACCATGACTTGCTTCGCCATTTTCCTTGGTGATTCCACTGTTGCTGACTTCAGCAAAATTGCCATTGTCATAACGGAATACTCCATCCGGTTGTGATCGGCTCCCACCCAGAAATAGCTCTTCGATGCCGTCACCATCGATATCGATGACACCGCTGGCGGCAAAGGGCAGTGTTGTGTTGTTGTCGTGACTTTGGTCATAGGGTATATCGACGGCATCAAATGTCGGGATTTCAATGCCGTCTGTGGATACGTCATAGTCGATCTGCGCATCCATTCGTTGCATTATGACCACTATCAACATAATGGTGGCAATCAGCAGAATAAAGCCAAATCCGACGCGTTTAAGAACTTTTCCCATGCCAACCTCTTCGCTAAGTTTTTGTCGCATCAACTGTTCTGACTAGTATAAGCGACAAGATGAAAAACACCCCAAAGCCCAGATTGAGGGCAATCGGCATCATATATTTTCCTATTTCCGGCAAGAATAGCCACACAGCAAAACTGAATAACAACAAGATGATCGGGTTGAAAAAGGCCATCCAGCGTGGATAGGCGCTGCGCCCGCTTGCCGTGAGCCAGATATAGATTGCCGATACCAGCAGCACCGCAATTCGGGTGATATTCAGCAGGCTTTCGTAACGAAGATCATAAAGTTCGACCAGATGACCAAGTTCGGCATATTGAGGCGCATTTACAATGGCGCTGATCGATGCCCTTGAACCCATCCAAACTCCGCCAAATGCGCAGCCATAGGCCATTACAATGAACAGAATAAAAGCCCAGCGATAGTTGGCAGTGCGTAGCATCAGAAAAATGTGGAATCCGCCGACTGCATAGAGTGGCGCACCCATGGCACCCAGAAAATGTCCCCAATTGGTCCGACCGTCGCTGATCCCTTCAAAAAATGCCAGTCCGTCTGTAAACCGCGCTTGCGGATCATAGTGAAGCAGAAACTCTCCGGTTCCGGTGATCAGAGCCGCCAGCAATCCGAAAATGCCAGTTATCCACTTCCAGTCGTCCAATTTTTCTTCTGACACCATTGTTATTCCGATCACTTGCGGTCGCTGTGGATCATATCGAGTTTAGCATTGTCGCAATCTGATCTTTGGGTGGTTGGTCATCATGATCCCCCGAAATTGTTTTGCCCCGAATTACCCCTTCCTTGTCGACAACCATGACAGTCGCAATGGCGACGCCCACGCCGCGACCACTGGTGAACTGAGGATCACGCAAGTCAAATGCATCTATCAGCGCAGACGCTTCGTCAGATAATAGTGTGAAATCCAATTTCTTGTTTTCGGCAAATTTGGTCAGGATTGCAGGTTTGTCGTAACTGATCGCATAAACCTGGTAACCCTTGGCTTTAGCCAGCGCGACTTCCGTATTCACTTCGACCAATTCCGCTTGGCAATGGCTGCACCATTCAACCGAGCGAACAAAGACAAGAACCGCTGGCCCATCTTCCAGCAACTGCTCCAGATTGGTTTCTCCGGCTTCAGATACAATATTGATCCGTTTCGGAACTCTTGCACCCACCCGAAGTCCGGCGTCATAGTTGAAAGACACATGGTTTTCTTCAGCCAATCGATCCAGATAGGATTGGCTCTTCGGTGGTTCTTCAAGTTCTGCGGGTGAACAGGCAGATAATGTTACTGAGCAAATCGCCCAGGTTAAAATCAGAAATCGTGATTTCAGGTTCATCGCATATCTCCTGCTCCAGATTGAAAGGGAAAAGTCCCGGCCAAATGGTCGGCTAGTTTCTGATGGTCTTTATTGCTGCCAAAACAGACCAGAGTCTCATTCTGTCCGACAAGAAAATCCGGCCCAAATTCATCAAAGTGAGTGTGTTCCGTCCCGCGAACGGACAGTAGGTTCAGGCCGAGACTGGATGGGATGATATCTGTCAGGCGAAGATCCTTTTTACCCCGATAAACATGCTCCGCAACACTATGAAGATCGTCCAGCGCGAGCACAGTTAGGAAATGTTGCTGATCCGATTTCATGAATCGGTACAAAATCCGGGCTATGGCATCACACAAGAACTTGTCCAATGTCTTGTTGGTCATCACAAAGGCAGTGAAGGCGACCACCGCAACGATCATCAGCCCCTGACGGATCATTGCATCCGTGTCACCTGCGCTTTCGCTGAAGGCGACGATGAAGGTGGACAACACTGAAACTAGCCCCAGATTGCCAAAGATCATCAGACTGACAATCACTTTCCGGCGAACCGGAAAATTGACGATCGACTCAGATTCAGAGGTGGTAAAACCGGCTCCGGTTAGCGCCGAGATGGACTGGAACCGTGCGACATGATCGGGCAGTCCGGTGATACGCAGCGCTACAGAAGCAATTCGCACGATGAATAGCGAACCAGCAAGCAACACAAGCAGGGTGAGTGCAGCTGCCACCGTCGTTACATTCCTTGAGCCGCTTTTGCAGTGGCGAAAGATTGTTGCACAAACCTGGTTATGGCTGACTGAATATCTTCAGCATCGATCAACTCACTGGCTGTGGCAATCAAACCAACATAGCCGTCAATATGCCAATGACCAGGTTTGACGACGTCCGGTAGATTGTCCTTGTCGAGATACGGCCACGGATTGATATAAAAATAGGGCTCATTGTAGCCCTCATCGCCTGGCGACAGGCCAACTCCAATACCTCGTGCGGTTTCCGGATCGCCTACCTCAAGCGAGACATAGGTGGCAATGTCAAAATGATGCGGCCAGCAGCGCACAGGACTTGGGCCCGGCTTTATGTCCGTATTGTCGGAAACGATCTTTTCCAGCGTATTTGCTGAAACATCGAACCAACCCGCCAACGCACCGAGTGCCTGTTCATGCTCCACCTCGTGATAACTATCGATTCCCGCCACCTCCGCAGGAAGAGCATAGGGTAGATCGATCACAGAACCAGCGCTAAGACCCCGCGATGTCAATCGCGCATCCAACCAAATACCAACCTCCGTATCACTCACACCATTCAAATGAAGGTCTTCGCGAACTTCATTCCCTTCCGAAAGGAAAATGCGAAGCGGGGACAGCGAGAGACCGACAAACCAACCATCAAGCGGATGGGTTAGAAACGCATTCTGCGTAGAGTCCCAGCCGAGATTGGAATGACTGTCATCGGGTTTCGCTTCCAGATTGGCTCTTGCTGCTTTTGTTAGATGTTGCGCGGCCCGGTGGGCAATCACCCTCGCTGGAACCAATCGTTCCGGGTTCACATTTTTTAGAAGCGCGTCAGAAGTCATTGTTTTCTCATTTCAATGGTTAGTAAATCAAATCAAATCAAATCAGCATCGGACATGATCTCGACCAGTCCGGGGCCATCTTTTGTCAGTGCGTTTGCAATCGCTTCTTCAAGTTTTGTGCTATCGGTCACTTTCTGTCCGTGACCTCCGCATAATTTGGCAAATGCAGCAAAGCTGGGGTTGTGCAAGCCGGTTTCCCAGACTGGCCATTCACCCGCCTTTTGTTCTTTGGAAATTTTGCCCAGCTCACCGTTGTGCAACAGAATATGAGTAATGTTCATTCCATATTTGACGGCAGTGGTGAAATCCATTGGGTACTGGCCAAAGCCACCATCGCCGGAGATGGAAATGACTTTGCGGCCTTTAAATTCCTCGAAATCCTGTGTTGCCGCCCAAGCACCGATTCCGGCGGCAAATCCAAAGCCGATTGAACCAAGATAGCCAGACATCAGGACGCGTTGCTTGCCTTTCGTTTCAAAATAACGCCCAAAGCTATAGGTGTTATTGCCTACATCTACCGCGATGATTGCATCGTCAGGAGCAAGTTTGCTGAGCGCAGCAAAAATCGCGGCGCTGTGCACGCCATTTCCACCTTCTTCGGTAATTCTCTTAGCCTTCTCATTACGCCACATCCGCCAGCGGTCAGCTACATCGGCAAGCTGATCGGCAGCGTTCGGTGCCCGGTCAACTTGACCCGACATAACATCGCAAAACGCACCAATCTCTCCCCAAATCGGAAGTTCCACAGCATGGAATTTACCCAACTGGGCCCGATCATAATCCACCTGAATAATCGGTTTGGAAGGCTCTATACCTGTGTGATTGGCAAAGGAAGAACCCAGCGCAATGATCAAATCCGTCTCGTTCATAAACCAGCTGGCAATAGGCGTACCCGAGCGGCCAAGCACACCGGCGGCATTGGGATGATCATCCGGGATCAGACCCTTGGCTTTGAAGGTGGTCAACACCGGCGCACCCAATTTTTCGGCGAGCGCAATAATCTGATCACGCGATCCTTGCGCGCCATGACCAACAATGATGATTGGACGTTTGGCATCGTTGATCAGCGTTGCGGCTTCCTGCTGGTCCTCAGCGGAAGGCGTAATCAAAGCGCGACCCATCCGCCCCTTTGGATCACCCGCAGGCTTGTCGCTCGGAATGGTCTGCACATCATCAGGGAAAATCAGATGGGATACATGCTGATGATCAAGCGCGTTCTTGCAGGCTAGCGACATGAGTTCGCCATGTTTGGAACTGTGCAGCACCGTCTGTGAGAAATGCGCCACCGCATCAAAAGCAGAAGCCAGATCAATATCCTGAAACGCGCCAGGACCAAACACCTGTGTTTGTACCTGCCCGGTAAGCGCCAAAACGGGCGCCCGGTCCACATGGGCATCCCACAAACCGGTCATCAAATTGGTCGCACCGGGGCCGGCAATAGTAAGGCAGGCTGCGGGTTTTCCGGTCAGCTTTCCATAAGCCGACGCGGCAAAAGAGGCAACGCCCTCGTGCCTTATACCAACAAAGTGCATTTCACCTGCTTCTGCTCGCAGCCGGATGGCGTCAGATAGTCCAAGGTTACTATGTCCAACCATACCAAACACACGTTTGACGCCCCAATTAACCATTGTTTCCGCCATGGTGTCGGTCGCGGTGCGCTGATGTGGTGATTCGGGTTCGAGGCCAACGAGAATTTCGTCTCCCCGAACTTCAACCGGGTAGGTTGTCTGGCCACTATCCTCATGCCCACCCGGCGGTTTGCCTGTTAGCGGATCAAAGTCCCATCCATGCCAGGGGCATCTTATCCAGCATTTGCCATCGATACCTTTTTCAATCGAGCCTTCGCCAAGCGGTCCGTTTTGATGCGGGCAATGATTGTCCATTGCGGCATATTGACCATCAAAGTGCGACAGGCAGATGGAAACTGTTCGTGCCGTGACGGTTTTGACACGTCCTTCCGGTAGGTCGCCAACTTTGCCTATATTGACCCAATCCAGTTTATTCTCGCTCATTATCTTACCTCAATTCCAATAATATCACCGCTGTGCTTCAGGCTACGCCGCCAAAAGCAACACCGGTCAAAGCGGCCATATCTTTCTTCCACGTCGTCAAATCACTCTGTTCAAATTTGGACAGATGGTCATGGCCGCAGGCGCGTGCCATCACCTGCATAAGCTCAGTGCTGGTCTCGAAGAAGTTCTTGAGCTGCGCTGCTGATTTGTCCGCCAGCAGCCGGTTTTCCAGATGTGGTTTCTGGGTTGCAATTCCAACCGGACAATTGTTTGTGTGACAGGCACGCATCGCGATACAACCGATGGATTGCATGGCTGCATTGGACACTGCAATGGCATCTGCACCCATCGCCATCGCCTTGATAAAGTCTGCCGGTTTGCGTAGCCCACCGGTGATTACCAAAGTGACATCTTTCCGGTCAGAACTGTCGAGATGCTTCCGTGCTCTGGCCAGTGCCGGAATCGTAGGAACAGATATATTGTCGCGGAAAATAATGGGTGCGGCACCCGTGCCGCCGCCACGGCCATCAAGGATAATATAATCCACATCAACTTCCAGTGCCGCATCGATATCCTTTTCGATATGCTGTGCCGACAGTTTGTATCCAATCGGGATTCCGCCGGTGCGATCACGCACCTCGTCTGCAAATTCCTTGATCTGACTGACTTCGGTCCATTCCGGGAACCGTGGTGGGGAAATGGCCGATTGCCCCTCGTCCAGACCGCGCACTTCAGCAATCTTGCCCTTGACTTTATTGCCCGGCAAATGTCCGCCTGTGCCGGTTTTTGCGCCTTGACCGCCCTTGAAGTGAAAAGCCTGAACCCGGTCTAGCTTATCCCAACTAAAGCCAAAGCGAGCCGATGCGAGTTCATAGAAATAGCGCGTGTTTTCGGATTGTTCTTCGGGCAACATCCCGCCCTCGCCGGAACAGATACCGGTGCCAGCCATTTCCGCACCGCGTGCCAAAGCTACTTTCGCGGTTTCGGACAGGGCACCGAAACTCATATCCGATACAAAGAGCGGTATCTTCAGCTTAAGTGGTTTCTGAGCATTCGGTCCAATAATCACCTCAGTCCCCACTGCATCGTCATCAAGCAAAGGTGGTTTGTGCAACTGAGCCGTGAGCAATTGGATGTCATCCCAACTTGGCAATTGATCGCGGGGAACACCCATCGAATCTACGGCCCCATGATGGCCGACCTTGGTCAGTCCGTCTTTGGCATATTGCTGGATAAGACCGTTTAAAGGTTCTTCGGTGGTGCCATGGCTGGTGTCTGCATAAAGGCCAAGATAGGCATCGCGATCAAAGGGCTGCGGGTTATCATCATGCCATTTCGCGATTTCATCGTCGTCAACCAGAACATTGCCAGCTTCGACGCGCGCGCTGAACTTATGTAGTTTCTCCTCGTTCGCATAGCTGGAAACCCCAGTATCCAGACGGTAATCCCAATTGTGCACGCCGCAGATCAAATTGTCGTTGGCATCGACATGGCCATCGGACATCAACGCCCCGCGATGGAGGCAGCGTCCATAAAAAACACCAACTTCATCATCAAACCGAACGACAACCAGATCAACGTTTCCGACAAGTGCATAGGCCGGTTCGCGGTCTTTAAGCTCATCAAATTTGGCAACAATGGTGTCAGTCATTTTTTTCTCCGGGTAATTCTGGGGATTGTGTGGCGCGGATGTCTTCGAAGGGTCTGGCAACTGGTTGCTTCTCGGCACAATCGCCTTGTTTGGCAACCATTTCGCCATAGAGGCGGCCTAACGGTGCGGCGCTGATGCCGTGCAACAACGCACTTATCCATACGGCGTTGATCGCAATCGCCAATATTGTTTCGGCATATTCGCCGCCAATCTGAGGCAAAATTAGCAAGGCAAACAGCGCGGTCGCCAGACCTCTGGGGCCAAACCAACCAAAGAAAAGCCTTGTTGCCGGAGCAGCATCGGTTCCGATAAGTGATATCCAGATAGCAACTGGCCGGACAATGAATAGGCTGATAAGAATGAGTCCAAATATAACGGGAGTAAGTCTTTCCAATGCTTCGGGGAGAAGCGCCACCCCCAGGAGGAAGAACGCGGCCCACATCAACAACTGGCCTTCACTTTCAGTAAATTCAAACAGGAATCTGCAGCGTCCCTTGATAATGTTGCCAAGGGTCAGGCCGGCAACAAAGGCTGCGATAAATCCGTTGCCTCCAATTTCAGTAGCGAGCAGATATGCAGTGCCTGCCAATGTCAAAGCGGCGATACCCTCAAACACGTCGGACGTCCATCCGCGTCTATTGGCGAACAGCATTGCCGAAGCCCCACATCCCCCTATCAATATACCAGCGATTGGCCCCAATATGAGCTGTCCAGCCCCGAACAAAACCCAGTTACGTGATTCAGCGTCCATGACCTCGCCGGTCAGGCTGGCGAAAAGTAGAATTATCGGCAGAGCCAGCCCATCGTTTAACCCGCTCTCAACCGTTAGTCCGCGTCTTACCCTGTCAGGTACCAGCTTGTTGCTCACCACTGACTGGCCAAGCGCCGCATCGGTGGGCGCCAGGAGGGAGGCTATCAGTGCGAGAGCAACAAGTGGCCAACCCGGTAAAAATAACCAGGCGACAAAGGTACCGATCAATATGGCAAGAGGCAGGCCGATAGTCAGCATTCGTTGCGGCCAAATATGCCGTTCTTTCAAAAGCCTGAGATCTATCTGCGAAGCATCAAGAAAGAGCAGAATTATTAATGTGACTTCTGCAACAAGATGTAGCGACCCTTCGGCCGCCTCGCTGTCAAAAACACCCAGGGAAACCAAAAGGTATCCAAGCCCAAGAAACAACATGGGCGCTGTGATGATAGATGAGGAAACCCGGCGACCGATTAAAGTGAATGCGAAGGTGGAAACGCATAACAGGAGTATCCCGGTTTCCGACATTTTTTTTGTCCCCTTCCAAGCCTTTGTTCATCGCATAGGAACATGCATAAACAGACCGACAGAATTAGATGCAGCACATCCCCATTCTGTTACATTTGCTGATATGGCTTTCTCAATACTCGCCTTCTTGTTGATTGATGATAGCAGAAACATATTGGTTGACCACCTTGGCGGCGGAAAAGGCGTTTCTTCTTGACCCAGCGGTTTGAACCTTGCTGAATCAGTCCAACTCCCAATCGAAAAATTGAATCTCTTGTAACAAAATTGGCTTGGAGGGCATCTATGTACAGATCCTATTGATTTGTCAGTCAGGATAACACGCCGCCCTCGTCATCAGATCATCTCATGAAGGAGTTTTAGAGTTACATCCCTAGACGATTTAGCACATACCGCATCGCAAGGTTGCGACGGCAGTCTTCAAGGTTTGATTGAGAAGTTACGGCCAACAATATTGCGATATTTTCGGCAGCGCTATTCAACGCATGGCGCTGAAGATTTGTGCCAGGAAGTATTGTTTGCAATTTCCAAGCAGATCCTGAAATTTGATGCGAGCAGGCCAATTTGGCCTTGGGTAAAGACTATTGCTCACTACAAGTGGGTAGATCAATTGCGGTGGGACAACCGGCAATTATCTCTTCAATACCATGATGACCTTGAAGATGTTTGCGGAGATTATCAGGATAACTTTGAGCTAATTCTATCTGTCAAATATGCTGTCTCTCAACTTCCCCCAAAACAAAGAGAGGCGCTGCTGCTGACCAAAACTCTAGGAGTTTCATTGCGGGAGGCATCTGCAATCACTGGACAAAGCGAAACCCTGATCAAACAAAATGTATTCCGTGCGAGGAAGAAAATGAGATCTATATTGGAGGATTGCGAGTAGAAAACGTGAGTTTGTTAACGCCATTCAATCACTGGTAGCTGGCTATCAAGGCTTGCGCGGATTGCAGCTTTTGCATTTTTGGGAATTGGCCAGCCATGACCGGGTATTAGTATATCAAAATCATATTGCGATAACAAACGTTCAAACTGTGGTCTAAAAAATGCGATAATATCGCGCTTCTTTTCTTCCCCGGAGGTAGTTTTGAAATCCTGGCGCGCAGGTGTTTGTTCTCTCATCCACATAGGTCCCAACCGAGCTTCCCCAGCAAGGCCGATGCGCCAAATCGCCAGCGAAACCAAAGGAGAATTATTGATATCAAATATGGATCTGTGGTTCTGAATTGCGTCTGTCGTGATTGCTAAACCTGCTCTTTTCAGTGTCGGCGGCAGGATGACAATGGCCTCCGGATAAGCCAGATCATCAAAACTGAAAAACTGGCCGCCAACAATTGGAAGATAGGAACTGGACATAATTTCAGGATCTATTTTCAAGCCCTGAGCGCTCTTCATACCATTGACGACCCAGTATTTGGCGTCGTAATGTTGGACATAGAAGGCATCATCTACGCCGTGGAAAGACCCCAGCCTCACAATATGTTTGACTTCACCTAGTTCAGCTAATTGTGAAAGTGTTTGGGCGTTTAGACGCAAACTATTGATCAAGGTCAGTTCATAGTTTCCTTGTTCATTTCTCTGACGCACAATTGTCATTGTACGTGAAAAATGTACAAATAATCGCTCGAACAAGGGCCGACTGGGGGTAGATCGCATTTTACCCCGGACCATGTAAACATCGTCGGCCACACCTTGGATATCACTATGCCGGTCTGCGGCGCGGGATTGATCGGCTGCAACAGTAAGAGTGGCTAGATCGGGGGCATCGCTTTTAGACATGATCACTCCGAGTCAATAGTCTGGTAGATACATCATGGTTTTAATATGTGAGACTAGATCCGGTGGCCGTTTGGATTTCGCTAAACCCGATTCATAGGCCTTTTCCGCAATGGCAACGGCGATATTCAAGGACACATCCCTGATTTTCGATAACGGCGGATACAGGGTTCCCGCATCAAGGCTTTTCTCACTCACCTGATTGGCGAGAGAATTTGCCGCTGCCAGAAACATGCCATCATCAATATTTTGGGCGTCGCAGGCGATGGCACCCAGACCAATTCCAGGAAATACATAGGCATTGTTACCTTGACCGGGTTGGTGCGTCTTGCCGTTAAGTTCAACCGCGTCAAATGGACTGCCGCTGGTAAATATTGCTGTACCGTCGCTCCATTCATAGGCCTGCTCGGCGGTGCATTCGGCCCGCGACGTAGGGTTGGACAAGGCGAAGATGGCGGGATGCTCGTTAATCCGTGTCATGGCTTCAATCACCTCTTTAGTGAAAGTGCCCGGCGCACCGGTCGCCCCGATCAGAACATCGGGTTTGATCGTCTCAATCGCTTCTACAAAACCAAGCTGATCATAATCGTGAGCATAAGAAATATTGTGAGCCATCAGATCATCTCGACCCTTAACAACGAGGCCGTGTTGATCCACAAACCAGAGCCGCTTAACAGCTTCTGTTTCGCTCAGACCTTCTTCCTTGAATGCGGCGAGCATCAGATCGCCTATCCCAGTGGCGGCGGAGCCAGCGCCCAGAAACATGATCCGTAAATCTTTGAAATCTTTGCCTGTGATGCGGTTAGAGGCAATAACCCCCGACAAAGCGACCGCAGCAGTTCCCTGGATATCGTCATTGAAGCACAATATCTTATCGCGATAGATATCAAGAAGCCTGTAGGCGTTGGGTGTCAAGAAATCTTCAAACTGCAACAGGGACGCAGGATATTTCTCCTGAATCGCTTCAACAAACTCTTCAACCAGATCAAGATAGGCCTGGCCCTCCAGTCGCCTATGTGGATATCCAAGGTAAAGCGGGTCGTTTAAAAGTTCTTCGTTGTTGGTTCCCACATCGAGCATCACTGGGAGACATTGATGAGGATGAATGCCAGCGCAAGCCGTGTACAGCGCAAGCTTGCCTATGGGAATGCCCATGCCATTGGCACCCAGATCACCCAGACCCAAAATACGTTGACCGTCAGTGACGACGATGACCTTAACATCATCCGTATCCCAGTTATCCAGCATTTTTTTAATCTGCCCCTTGTCGTCCGGGGTGATGTAAAACCCTTGTGGCCTTCGAAAGATATGCGCAAATTCCTTGCATGCCTGACCGACAGTCGGTGTGTAAATCAGCGGCATAATTTCTTCGATATTGTCGATTGCTGTCCGATAAAATAGTTTCTCGTTCCGGTCTTGCAGGCCGCTTAGAAATATATATTTCTCAATATCATAGGCTTTGCGGCGCATGTTTTTTAACGCCCTTGTCTGATGTATTTCCTGCGAACAGACGCTATGTGGCAACAGGCCGCGCAATCCCAGGTCTTCTCTTTCCTGAATGGTGAAGGCCGTTGATTTGTTATGCGCGCCGCTATGTAACAAGGCCTGGCCGCGCAGATCGCCGGAGTTTTTCGCTGACTTCTCTTTGACCATTATTGATCCTCTCCTTCTACGAAGAGTTCCTTGAGTTTTGCAAAACTATATCCCCAGGCATGGGCAGCGTCGATTTTGGGCGGCAATATCAATTCGTCGGGATTGACTTTTACATCCAGTATATACGGTACTTTCGATGCATAAGCTTCATTGATCGCGGCTTCCAGATCCTCGGCCTTGGTGACGGTAATGCCTTTTCCGCCGCAGACTTTGGCATAAGCGGCAAAGTCTGGATTGACTAACTTCGTGCCATATTTGGGGAAGCCTGTCGCCTGCATTTCCAGTTCGACGAAACCGAGTTTCTCATTGTTGTAAACAATGCATGTTAGCGGCATTTCATAGCGAACCGCCGTTACAAAATCCTGCATCATCATACCGAAAGCGCCGTCTCCGCAGAGCGCTACAACTTGCCGATTGCGATCGAGTGCTTGTGCGCCCATTGCACCAGGCAGACCTACGCCCAATGAGCCGTGATTGAACGACCCCAGTAACCTCTGAGAACCGCGGAGACGTAAATGGCGTGCAGCAAATGCCGTAACCTCTCCCACATCAACCACAAACACTGCATCATCCGAAGCAAGGTCAGCAGCCAGCCGGGTAAGGCCTTGCGGTGGGATCATCTTGCGATTCTCCAGTGACGCCTTTTTGTCCATGGTATTATCCCATTTCTCGCGGCGGCGTTGTAGTTTTTCCAAATAGGCGGTTTCCGAGTTAGGCCTGATCAGCTTGTTCAATTCGACAATGGTCGGACGCGCATGACCGACTATCCCAACAGTTACAGCGCAGCGTCTGCCAATATGAGCTGCCTTGACATCCACCTGAATGATGTTCCGGCCACCAGGCAGGAACATGCCATATGGAAAATCTGTTCCCAGCATGATTAATGTATCGCATTCTTCTATCGCGTTCACACCCTGCGGAGAGCCGAGCATGCCGAGCCCTCCAATCCAATGCGGATTGTCATTCTCCATCACATCCGTGCCCCGCAAGGTTCGAATGATCGGCGCATTTAGCTTGTCGGCCAGTTGGAGCAACTCATCACGCGCTCCGCGACAGCCATCGCCAGCAAGTATCGCTATTTTGCCGCCCTTGTTCAAAATGTCAGCAGCCTTTTCAAGCTCGCCCGGGCAAGGCATGATCGTCGGTGTGGAGACCAAAACGTCGCGATGAAGATCAGATGCGGGTATTTCCTGATTGATAATATCGCTGGGGATCGAAAGGTGTGCGACACCGCCTTCGGTAAGCGCCATCTGGACCGCCTGCTGGATCATGCGGGGCATTTGATTGGGATTGCTGACGTATTGATTATAGACGCAGATATCTTCGAAAATCGCTTTTAGATTGGTTTCCTGAAAATATGTGGAACCCTGTTCGGAAGTTGGGATATGTCCCGTTATGGCAAGCACTGGCGCGCGATCACGCTTGGCGTCATAAAGTCCGTTAATCAGATGCAAAGCGCCTGGACCAGTTGTCCCGGCACACAGTCCAAGTTTGCCGGTTAATTTTCCCTGAGCTCCCGCAGCGAAGGCCCCCGCCTCTTCATGCCGAACACCCATCCACTCAAACCGACCGTCGCGGCGAATTGCGTCCAGTAATGGGTTAAGGGTATCGCCGGTCATTCCGAAAAATTGCCGGGTACTTACCGGTGCAATAACATCCAGTATGATTTCGCAAACACGCTTTGTCATTTTTTGATTTCTTTCAAAGAGTTATGGGTATGGATGAAACGGGTTTGGCGATCAAAATTCATCGCACTTCGGAGGTCCAAATAAATTCCGAACTTTTCATTGGATGCAAGGGCAATGAAAAAGGTTACATTCAGTTTTGGTGATGTAACCTTTCAACGGTCAGTTGCATCTAATTCCAAATGGAAAAATATTTGGAGTTACAAAATTTGAACGGACCTGATCAGACGAGCTGTAGTTATACGCTTGCTCGGCGACTTAAATGTCATACAGCATAGTCATTCTGCGGCGGCGTCCGTAAAATGGTCTATAGTATTGCGAGTACAGACAGTGCGCTGTCGGTAGTGATCAGCAGTGAAGTGATTGATGCACGTGAACTGGGCGCAAAACTGGTTCAAAAAATTAGAACTGAGAAGCTGTCATTGATCCGGTTCACATTGGATGGCGACAATTGGAGTAGCCGGACTTTGGCGGCAATCCGGATCGTGGATGAAGCTATTCGCAAAGAAGGAGCCGTTTCTGACTATTCGAAACTCCCAGCTGGCGTGTCAAAGATATTGACCATTTCGCAGCCGACAGTGGACGCGGATAAGGAGGACGACCGAAAAACAAGTGCTGACTTTCTAACATTGGTTGGAGAACAAACGCTTGCTGCATTGAAAGAAGCGCAGGAGGTGTTCAAATTTCTTCTCGAGTCACTGGCTGCGTTGAAGCAAATGATTAGAGGAAAAGCGCAATATCAGAAGTCTGATTTGCTTTCCTTCATCCACGCCGTAGGCCCGCAAGCTCTGGCAATTGTTGGTCTCGTCAATCTTCTGCTCGGTGTCATTCTTGCCTTTATGGGCGCAGTTCAACTCCAACAGTTTGGCGCACAGCTATATGTAGCAAACCTGGTTTCACTGGGCCTGACAAGAGAGATTGCGCCAATGATGACCGCAATCATATTGGCGGGCCGGACGGGAGCGGCCTATGCGGCCCAACTTGGCACCATGCAGGTCAATGAAGAAATCGATGCACTGCAAACTTTCGGTTTCTCTCCCATTGAATTTCTGGTGTTACCACGAATGGTTGCTCTGGCACTGATGACACCGCTTTTGGTGCTTTTCGCTGATGCGATTGGCATATTTGGCGGTTATCTCGTGGGAGTATTATTACTCGATATTGGCGGAGTTGAATATGCCACCCAAACCCGCAACGCAATTGACCTTGGTGACATTGTGCTCGGGGTTGCCAAGGGTTCATTCTATGGCGTTCTGGTTGCCATCACGGGCTGCCTGCAGGGAATGCGCAGCGGCCGGAGCGCTTCGGCAGTTGGCAATGCCGCGACTAGCGCAGTAGTCAGCGGGATAGTCGCAATCATCTTTGCAACGGCTTTGTTCGCGGTCCTCACCAACGCGCTGGGGATATAATATGCGTTCTGAAACTTACAAAATTTCCGTCCGAAATCTCACCATGGCTTATGGAGATTTTGTCATTCAGCGCGATTTGAATTTTGACGTAAATTCGGGCGAAATTTTCATCATCATGGGAGACAGCGGCAGCGGCAAAAGCAGTTTGCTGAAACATATGATCGGGCTGAATTCTCCGCAGCAAGGTGAAGTTTATTACGGTGAGGAAAATTTCTGGAGTACGGATGAAGAAACCAGAAAATCCCTCTCTCGGCGATTTGGAGTATTATATCAAAGCGGAGCATTGTGGAGTTCGATGACATTGGCTCAGAATGTGTCATTGCCATTGTCGACTTATACCGATTATTCCGCCACCGAGATTGCCGACATCACTTCCTTCAAGCTATCCTTGGTCGGACTGGCAGGTTTTGAAGAATATTACCCCTCCGAGATTAGCGGCGGCATGAAAAAGAGAGCTGGCCTTGCCAGGGCAATGGCTCTTGATCCGGAAATTTTATTTTTTGATGAACCATCGGCTGGTCTTGATCCAATCAGCTCGAAACGGCTGGACGATCTGATCATGGAACTCAGGGACGGGCTCGGTGCGACTATTGTTATGGTAACTCATGAACTCGCGAGCATCTTTGCGATTGGTGATCGCGGGATCTTTGTCGATGCCGACGCAAGGACCCAGACCGCGTTGGGCTCGATCGCCGAGTTACGGCGTGCACCGCCCACAGCCAAAGTTGCTGAATTTCTTAGTCGTGGCTCCGCGCCATCTGAAACATTGGAAACGTCATGAAACAAGCAAATGTAAGGTCAATCGGAGCGTTTGTGATAGCCGCCGCCCTGCTGGTTGTTGCCGCAACTTTCTATTTCGGAAGTCAGGATTTCTTCAAGGAAGAACGAAGGTTTGTTGCTTATTTCAACAGTTCGGTAAATGGCCTCAACATTGGTGCGCCCGTAAAATTTCGTGGCATCGAGATTGGTCAGGTTGAATCGATTGAAGGTGTTTATGATCCCGAGAAAATGTCACTGACCCCGCGTGTAATACTTGTCATTTATCCCGAAACCATGAAGAATGCAGAGTTACAGGAAGGCGAATATAATCTTTTCCAGCCGCTGGTGAAAAGTGGGATGCGAGGCTCGCTGAAATCGCAGAGTCTGTTAACGGGCCAGCTATATGTTTCACTGGATTTCTATAAGGATCAGGCAGTACGAAAACTGGGAAATGATCGCGACCCATACCCTGAGATGCCCACTGTGGAAACTGGACTGGGAGAATTTTTGGCTTCGATCCAGAAACTGCCAATCGACCAGATTGTCAATCAACTGAACAGCACTTTGAGTTCGCTTGATGGACTACTCTCAAATGATGATCTTGAAATGGCCTTCTCCGAACTACCAGCGCTAGCGGACAGTATCACCCGTAGTGCAAACAGCTTTGGGCGCTTTGCCGATAGGGACCTTCCTCAAACAACAGCAGAAATGCGAAAGATGCTGGCTACAAGCGGCAACTCAGTCTCAGCCATTTCTAATAAGCTAAACAAGGACACTCTGGTCCGGCTCGATGCCACACTGGCAAAAGTAGATCAGACCCTCGCATTGGCGCAGACAAGATTGGACCGCGAAGATCCCGTGTCGATTGAGCTGGTGAACGCCTTGCGTGAAATTTCGGGAGCAGCGGCATCGATAAACAGGCTGACCGAATTTCTGGAAGAACATCCGGAAACGCTCATCAGAGGTAAATCCGGCAAGGGAGCTGAAGAATGACACGCCCACTATCAAAGACACGGAAAACTTTAAGCTGCGCTGGCCTGGTTTTAATCGCGGGATGCGCCTCCTCTCCCGAACCCCGCTATTTCATTCTGGAAGCACCCGCGGTCTCCGACCAGATCGTGTCCGGCGATAGTCGGCAGATGTTGATGATTGGGCCAATAACGGTCGCCGAACATCTCAAACGGCGGGGCATCGCGTCGCGCGAAAAGCAGGGCCGCGTAGAAATTCATCCCTTTGATCGATGGGCTGGAGCTTTGGATCAGAACATCGCCGATGTTGTGACTGAGATTTTGCAACAGAAACATGGCCCCGGCAATGTTTTTAATTATTATTCCAATTTTTCCGCTGACCACAATTACGCTATCAAAATACACATTAGCAAGTTTGATCGCATAGCCGGAGACAAGGTCGCGCTGGCCGCCAGCTGGCAGATAAGAGATGGTGCCAACGCTACGAAAATGGTCAGATCAGTCAGCTTCTCCCAGCCTATATTGGGGCTGGGGACGGAAGATACCGTGGCAGCAATGAACACCGCATTGGCTGAGTTGGCAACTGCTGTGCATCAATCACTACCGAAGTAGATCAATGCGTTCTGCGAATGTCGCCCTAATATTCTTCTAGGGTCTGGCGGGCGATGAACATCCCCGTTCCAGGCCTACTCCCTTTAGGAATCCCCGGCGAACCGTTCCGGCATATACAGCCCGGTTATACTTTCGGCGTTTGGCATTGGCCCCGCTCACTTCACCGATCAGGCCACCAAAGGGAATAATCGACCCAACCGCGCCACTCGCAACGCGCCCGGCGGTTTCTTCTCTTTTCTTGCCCTTGGTTTTGGAAACTTTTTGGTTCACATCCGGGCCGAGAACAGCATCAAGTTCGCGAATTTCCCGTTGAATTGCAGAACAGATTTGGAGCCCTTTAAGCGAATAAGGATTCTTCTGAACGCTTTTCAGTTTGGAGGGTATCGATTTGCCATCAAAAGGCTGGGACACAGAGTCTCCTACCTGCTTCTTCGTCGATTGTTCCGGAGCACCGGTCTGCGCCTGAGCTAGCGAAGCGCTTGCCGCCGTCACCCCAAATAGTATTACCATTTTACCTATTTTCATAACTTTATCTCTCCGTTTCAGTATCAAAGAACGCCAAATCTAGAGACATTCATAATTTAGTTGATAATCCAGTAGAGGAGTGCGTGGTGGACTTATTGTGCTATCCTCAGGGGTAATGATAATCGGATTTGGCTCGGTTTCTTGCGGCATTATTCCGCGCAACTCATTGATTTCATTCTGACGTTTTTGCAGATAGAATGCTCGCGTCGCAGTGTAGAAATCGCCGCTCTCTTCTCGCAACTTGACCAGTTGTTGATCATATTCCGCCCGGCTATCGAGTGAACTGATTATGCTACCCGGCAATGTATAGGTAAGTTGGTTGAACGGCTTGCCGACAGAAAATGGCAAAACAAGTAAATCAAGGCCGCCGCCAAAAACATCGCGAAGGGTAGTAGGCCCGACCAAAGGCAGAAACAAAAACGGTCCGGGCTTTACGCCATAATAGCCTAGGGTATTCGCGAATCCATTTGAGCGGTTTGGTAGATTGAAAGGAGGTCTTTTCGCAACATCAATCAAACCGCCGATACCGACTGTTGTATTGAGTGCAAAACGACCAAGTGTTTCGACGGCCTTGCCCGGTTTAAGTTGCAATAAGTAGTTCAGGAAGACGACCGGCTCGCCAAGGTTGCTGATAAAATTGCGCAAGCCATCTCGAACCGGTTCCGGAATGGTTTCTTTATAATGGAGAGCTACAGGGCCAACTATAGCTTCATCAACACCCTGAATGACTTCGAAAGAATCTACATTCAATTCCTGCAAGGGGTCGATTTTGGGAGCGCGCGGTCGGGCGGTCACAATGATAGTATTAGAATCATCTTGTTCGGCTTCAGTTTGTCCTACATCCTGAGGAGCTGTCAAATTGGTCGGATCAATTGTCGACTGGGGCTCAAAGGCTGCTGTTGATGCGGGTGAGGCTAACTGAGTTGGTGCGTCCGATCTTGATGACAAGATTGGGGGTGATGAAATATCAGACAATTGCTCTTTTGCATCAATTGCGTTCAAAGGAGTCCATACATCATAAATTGTGATTGTGGCCGGTGATGCCAGCAATGGATTGTTTTGATAAACTGAAGATGGGGCATCCGATTCCAGAACAATTCCGCTTGGGTTACAATCCAAGTCTGGTGGCGAACTGGCCAAAACCAATGCTAGATTTAGCGCCGATAAACTCAATTTCTATCCTTTTTTCAACCGCCGCTATTCGATAGTTGTTCGCCTGATCTAGAGGTGCGCCCGTATTTTCCGTAGTCCAGAATCTAGGCGTCGAACTCTAGAAAAAGGGTTTTGCTTACTATTGGATGCTGGTGTGCTGCAATTGGTTACAAATTTTATTATCAGGAAGGCATGGTGTCGATGCGGTTGCATTCATTCAAACCGGCAACAGAATTGAAGGCTCGGCAAGATATTCAGCAGTTCGCGATGGCGTCGCTTACTATTTTTCCAACCAACCAAATCTAGACCAGTTTAATGGCAATCCAAGCCAGTTTCTGCCTCAAAATGACGATTTTTGCACGTTCGATGTATCGGTTGGAAAAAAGTTTGATGGCGATCCCCGTTGGGCAGATGTACGCAACGGAAGGCTTTATGTATTCTTGAGCGAAGACATTTTTAATGCTTATCTCAAAGACCCTGACGGGGCGATCAAAAAGGCTGAAACCAATTGGCGGAAAATTCGCAGTACAGCGGCCACTAAACTCTAGGATCCAACTTTCGGTTAGCGGCTCGCCGCGAACCCGAAGCTTCCACCCAAAAGACGAGCTGCTAGTTCCTGGATCAACGTTTCATCAAAACGTTCCCAATGTCCGTTTTCGCGCCCAAAGAGGTCAGAACCGGACAGTCCGAATTCGGCCCAGTTGCTGTCGTTAAAAACAACCTAAGCTAGTGTCCGCTTTCGGGATGTTGCGGACATCCCCTTTGGGCACTAGGTCTTTTGCTTTGCGACAGAATGTACGGAGAATATTCTGTAGATACCCTGCGAGCAGCCTTGAAAGCTACCATCTTCTGTGGCCCTGATTGCCGAAGCCAGATCGTCGAATAAGCAGTGTTCGTTTACGAGAAGCTCCTTCGCCATGGAATTGCATGAGAGAGGAGAGCAAAACAGATAGTCCTCGCCATTGACAACATCGTAACCCAATAATTCAAGCCTTGCGCTTGCTATCGGCTCTTCCACATTTGTCTCAACACCTGCAGAAGGCAAAGGTGATACTGGTCGCCATGATGTTTTTTTGAACTCGCGGCCATCAGAATCCAATTCCTGTTCATAGGCTTCGTAGTAAAACAAACGTGCTTCACTCAAATCGACTTGATTCTTTTTATTCAACTCGATGAGCACTTGCTCACTGTTTGCAAAGCCAAATCCATTATGCTTCCACCCGTCATCGGGGGAGATGGTGTTTTCACTTACACAGGATGAAGCACTACAAACTTCGAGGACGTGATCAAGTCCAGGTTTCAGCCAGTTAGGTGTTTGCTCAACGTTTTTATAAAGATAGCCAGCTGAGATCATAGGCATTTGGTATAGCGAAACTTCGCAATCGACAATCTCAAAAGCGAATAAGTTTCTATCGCTAATGTCCGCTTTGGGCGCAAAAGCGGACACTAGGCGGGACTGTTAGCCAGTTACCTCAAGCACCATATTGGTCGGCGTTTCCGTTGCACGACTGACATTCGCAAAACCGGCTTGATTGAGCACTTCAGTCAGCCGCTTCTGACCCGCCTGTGCACCCAAACCTAGGCCCACTTCCTGCGCTACCGATGTTGGAGTACAAATCGTGGTTGAGAAAGCATAGAAAATTTGACCCAGTGGATGCAGGTTTTCACTCATGCTGTCTCCTGCGAGCGGTTCGACGAGCATGAAAGTGCCATCCGGCCGCAGCGCTTTTTTGATATGTGACGCGGCCCCAACCGGGTCTCCCATGTCATGCAGTGCATCAAAAATACATGCGAAGTCGAAATCATCACCTTCAAAGTCTTGAGCCCGGGCAACCTGGAACTCCACGTTGCTGACGCCTGCTTTTTTGGCCTTGGCTTTTGCTTCCTCGATAGACGGTCCATGAAAATCAATTCCGACAATTGTCGAATTTGGATAGGCTTCCGCCATCAATATTGTGGATGATCCATGTCCGCAGGCAATGTCCGCAACCTTTGCTCCAGCCTTGAGCTTTTCTTCAACCCCGCCGAGCGATGGTATCCAATTGTCGATCAGGTTTGCAGCATAGCCGGGGCGGAAGAAGCGATCTGTGCCGCAGAAACAACACTCACTATGATCACCCCATGGCCGTCCTTCACCCGACTTGAAAGTCTCGACTGCTTTGGCTTGTGTTTCATATTGCGAAACCACGGATTGGAAAAACCCTTGCATACAGGCTGGCTGTCCTTCTCTCGCAAAAATAAGGGCTTGTTCTTCCGACAATGAAAACCGGTCTTCATCAGCATGATAAGTGACATAACCGGCCGCAGCATTTGAGCCCAACCATTGCGATAGATATTTTGAATTGAGTCCGGTTTTCGCAGCGAGTTCATCCACGGTCAACGCGCCTGCGCCATCCATAATATCGTATACCCCGGCCTGATCGCCGATATAGGACATAAAAAGGCTCATAGCTCCGGCTACATCACCGATTACTTTTCCGGCTAGTGCTTCTAATTCGGCTTCGTTCACTTGCTCCGTCATTTCGCTGTCTCCCGATCAGCGACCCTGCGAAGTGACTATCATGTTTGTCCGCAACCCGATAGCTAAGGTTTTCATGGTCGTGGTTTTGATCTTGTATTACCTGCAGCTGATTTAACATTGCTAAGTTTAGTGTCCGCTTTCGGGATATAGCGGACACTCGTTGTCACTTTGAAAACCGATCTCGAAACATGCCCAGCCGGTTCATCATAAGCACCATTTCACCATGGCACTCTTCATCAAGCTCCCAATAGCGTTCCAGATGCTTCTCATAGGTTCGCTGCCACATGCCTTTGGGGCGATATAAAGGGGATTCAACGCCGGTTGGGCTGCCCAGCTTCTTTTGCAGCCTGAACAGCCTCTCAAATGCTCTGTCGCGGTGGGCAACCCGCTGCGAATGATAGCCGAGCCGCCAAGCCTGTCTCGATGCAAAGCGGTCGCCACCATTGGGCTTATAAAGTTTGCCAACACGAATGCCCTTGTAGGGACAAGTCATCCACCAACGCTTTCCGCCATAATGCGGCTGGGTATAGGTAAGCCAAATGCATTGTTCTACGCTTTCGGTGTTTTCGCCAGAGCCGCGTGTATAACTTAAATCCAGCCGCGATAGTTCGGGATCAACCATATTGGCTTTGTAACTAATCGAACCGGCTGGGTTATCGCCGTAGCTCCAATGCAGGCTTCCCGAAATGATTAAGCCGGGAACCACGCGACGCGTTTTCACCATCCATGCAATATCAATGCGGAGGCTCATATCCGCCGTTGGTCGCCCGCCATGTCTCCCCGAGTTCCATCCGCCCATAAGTCGCACCCCGCCGTTAGATTTTCCTAAATCGATAGCAAACTTGGTGGCAAATGTGAATCAAGCAAAAGCGTTTAGTAACCACGGTTTCTTTCTTGATCTCGAATGATAAGCGATGATTTGCACTGTCGTCCGCGTTTTGCGGTTGGGAGATTCGACGCCCCCGTCAGTATTCAATTTATGGTGGTACATGCAAAAGTGATGTGATTAGAGTGGGCTTTACTAAATATTGGAGCACTCGAAAATGCGATTAGTCAGTGTTAGCTTGGTCTTTGCCACAATCACTATTTCTGGATGCGGTCAACCTGAAAACGGCTCATCAATCCTCGAAGATTCTGGTTCAAAGGATGCAGCAGGATATTCCCGACACATGCTACCCAATGTAGAACTGTCTCCAGATGAGCAGGAAGCGCGATACGGAGCCTGTACCGCGATCTATGAACACTGGCAGGAAGCTGGGCTTTGGAAACATGGTGGAGCGAGGCCCGGAGTAGACCGGGAGCTGTGGGATAAATTGAGCGGGTTTAACAAACAGAAGATTTTAGACACCGCTGCTTGCCTGTCAACCGGTGGCCAAGTTGCGCCTGCTTCCGTGGAAGTTTTAGAGGCTGGCACGGCGATGGTTATATCGCGAGACGAGAACGAGAATCGTTGGATATATTTGAAACCTGTCCAGGCGCAGTCTGATTAGTTCGATACGACAATCAGAACACCTATTCCCGTTACCCCCCAACCAAGTTCTGCGACCGGCCCCATCGCTTTCCCTTAATCCTGCCCCCATTGTTCCAGCGCGGCAAGCCTAATTCTGGTGCTGCCTCTTTGGATGCCCCTTTCAGCAAATACCCAGCCACCAGCTTGCCCAGATTTTCGCGATATATTTCCGGGGCGTTGCGATAGTCGCTGGCCCGTTGGCCGATGGTGTCAAACCTTGCTGCGCCCTTGCGGTATTTACCGCCAGTCACTCTCAACAACCATCGACGCGTCATCGGCTGAACAAACTCCTGCAAGATCGGTTCGGGGATATGTAGCAGGATATGGACATGCTCCCCCTTGCTTCCATCGCCAAAGTCGTTTTCCCGTATCCAGAGATATGCAATTGGATGCCCCCGCTTGCGCGCCCAGTCTCTAGCGAGGCTATTAAACGCTGTAAGAACAGCCAAACCATCGGCTGGAACAACGCCCAGTTTCTCCCAATGGATTGTCAGCATGCGATTGAACGGCATGTCCAACCCTAAGGATGCCCTAACGGTTTCCAGTATCTTCTCGCATTGCTCCAGCTTTATGGACTCCGAACACCTATCTTTTCGATTGCGCGCACCGCCCCAACTATCGCCGTTCATGAGAAAACCAGCCGCACTCTAAACGCGCGGGTATAATAGCAACGACCATGCCAGTTTTCTCTAAAATAGAGAAAAATAGATAAACAGCGCAGATTGCCGAGGCTAACAAAAGCTAACATCTGAAATTGCTTTCCCAAGTTTCAAGTTTGATGATTTAAGCAAAGGGCGGCCTTCACCAGCCGCCCTGCTAACCGCCTGTATTAACAGGCAGGAGTCACGTCCCCAAACAACGCTATTCGAAGCGATTTAAGCGCCGCTGGACTCGATCTCGGCCTTCGCTACCGTAATGGCATCGCCAAGCGCCCAGAGCCGTTCTGGGGGCATCTGGAGTCCGTTGCGGATATGGTCGGGATTGGATGGATGCAATTGGCCATCCTTCGCTTTGTACCATGGCCAAATCGAAACTTTGTCGCGGCCTTGATACTCGCAAAGTTGCACCCGCCAAATATGCCCTCGGAATTGCTGTTCAAAAATGAACTCTTTGTCGACGGGAAAGGTCATTTGATCTCTCCCAATAGATACTTGCAACGACGGCAATTGGCCGTGTATTGTGAGACCATTCCAAATGTTGAGAGACTTGCGGAATACACGCTGCCGGACATTGCCGTGTCCGGTGGCGTTTCTTCTTGGTACATCATGCGGCCTCTCCCCGATAAGTGGGAAGGCTGGCTGCCCATGCTTCTGCATCCTCTCGCCTTACGCGGCTAGCGGACCCCATTTTGAGCAAGATGATATTGCCCTTGTTCACTTGCCGGTAAAATTCACTCCGGCTTATCGAATAGCGTGCCAAAAAATCCGGCACCGTTATTAATTCTGGTGTCATTATCTATTCTCCTTTGCCCCAACCGCAGGACATTGCGACAACATGCAGAAATGCCGTTGCACAAATAGGGATATAGAAAAGATGATCGGTGCAAAAGATAATGCGCGGCAAAAAGGCTCATCTGTCCACGCCTTTTTTTGCCAAAGAGTTGCGAACTAGACTTCGATAGTCACATTGATCGCCCAAACGACCAAGGATTTCGCTTGTTAAGTAGACCAGTGGTCCGTTCTTTTTAGCATTAACGTCTAACCCAGCATCATCAATAATTCTTGCCAGAGTGGCAACAAGTTGAGTCTTGATTGTCTCCGGTCGACCTTTGCTCACAACAATTCTGGCATGTGCCCCTACTGCACCTGAGCAGAGAGCAGAAAGTTCGCGGCGGCAACTTTTGAGCCTCGCTCCGACGCCGACCGCTTGCATCTCTGAATCTAACTGAGAGCGACCTTCCGGCGACATGGTTTGGAGAGAGTAAATCAGTTGCCCCGCTAAGTTTGAAATTTGCTTGAGCGCGTCGCGATCTCCCTTTGGGTTGCTAACGCCTAATACTCCAACTAACTCGTAAGCATCAACAGCATCTTCGACCGCTTCAATGTCTATCGAAGGCAGTTGTCGAGATAGTGCATCCAAAAAACTTCTAGGCAATGGGCCGGATTTCCACACGGTTAGACCGTCTCCCAAACGTTCCCATCTATTCATGCTACTAGATTGACCACGTTGCTAGGTTTTTGAGCGCAATAATCCGCCCAGTTATACATCAAAACAACACGCTTACTCATCATACTCCCTCTGCGATATGCGGCCTCGGTTTTGTTGGCGATGGTGTGGGCCAATGCCATTTCAGCAACGTCACCGGCAAAGCTAGTTTCCTCTCCGACCCAGTCGCGGAAGCTGGAACGAAAACCGTGAACGGTAAACGGCAGGTCACTAGATCGCAGTATTTTAGTGAGCGTCATATCGGAAAGCGGCTTACCTTTTTTGGTTCCCTGAAACACAAAATCGCTGCCAGCTATGCGATGGCCCTTGGCTGCCTGAAAAATCTCCAGCGCCGCTTTTGACAATGGCACGATATGTTCGCGCCCTGCTTTCATGCGCTCGGCTGGAATAGTCCATATTGCCGCTTCAAAATCAATTTCATCCCATGTTGCCAACCGGATTTCTCCCGACCGCGCCGCCGTTAAGATTATAGCGCGCAATGCCAAAGCGCCAATGCTGTTCTTTTCTTGAAGCTGCCCCATGAATGCAGGAACATCGGCATAGGGCATCGCCGCAAAATGCTTCTTGTGACCTTTGGGCAATTTAGGAAGTGACTTGTTGATAACGGACATTGCCAACGGTGCATCCCGATAGCCCTTTGCAACGGACCAATCCAATATTGTGTTGATTCGTTGCCGCACTCTAGTTGCAGTCTCATGCTTGGTTAGCCAGATAGCAGCCAACACATCGCGAACGGCTGGACCGTCAATCTGATTTACCGCTCTATCGCCAATGGCGGGGAAAGCATAAGCCTCCAGCGAAGAAATCCATTGATTATTGTGCTTTTGATTTTTCCAAGCTTTGCGCTGTTCTGCGTAAACCAGCGCAGCCGCCTCTCTAAACGTAGGAATGCCAGCCGACTTGCGCCGCGATGCTACAGGATCAATGCCCGCCTCAATCTCGCTCCGAGCCTTCGCCGCCCGTTCACGTGCCAATGCCAAAGACACCTTCTTTGCGCTTCCCAAGCCTATGTCGCGCCGCCGACCGTCTTTTTGCACGCGAACCATCCACGAGCGCGAGCCAGTCTTGCCAACTATCAGGTAAAGTCCGTCACCATCCCCATAGCGTCCAGCCGCTTTTGCTGCCTTTACCGCCGTTGCTGTCAAACTGCCCATAGTTCTTTTCCCACATCCTTTCCCACACTATAACGGGGTTAGTGAGATACAGCAAGGCTTGGTGAGTTACAGGAAAGGCCTGAAAAGCCTTAGCATAGCCTTGGTATTTGTGATCATCAGGAATTGCCAGTTACGGGATAGTGGCGGAGCCGGAGGGATTCGAACCCTCGATAGGTTGCCCTATACACGCTTTCCAAGCGTGCGCGATCGACCACTCTGCCACGGCTCCGCAATGCTATTCAGAATCATAAGTGGTTCGAAACTCTGACAGCGCCGCTTCCCCTAGTGCGCGAAACGCTCTTTCGCAAGAGCTTGATGATGGTTAGGGTGCTCAGATGAGAAAAAACATCCTGATCACACCCCTCGCCGCGCTGCTCGCGCTTTCGCCTGTTTCTGCGCAAGAGCCTGAAAAAAAGGAATATCCCAGCCCCAATGCGATAGTGGATGCGGCCCCGGCGAGCGACTGGAAAGCCATATCTGCCAGCGATCTGCTGGTCATGGATCTGACCCCTGATGCCAGGGGCGAAGCGCGCCGCATCATCATCCAGCTGATGCCGCCACCTTTCTCGCAAGGCTGGATCGGCAATATCCGCAAACTCGCCGCGGCGAAATTCTGGGACGGCACCAGTATCAATCGGGTGCAGGATAATTATGTCGTGCAATGGGGCGATGCGGGATACGACAATCCGGAATCTGGGGAAGTCGAGCAGAAGGCTTTGCCGGAAGGTTTGGTTGAAGTGCCGGAGAGTGAATACACCACCTCGACACTCCCCGATTTCGCTGGCCCAATAGGATTTGAAGAAGCTAACGAGCAACAAATTGCTTTTATCAAGAATGCAATGTCTATAGCGCGCCTCCATATGGGCCATTTGGATATCTTCAGAGAAGACCGAGACCCGGATCTAGACGTCAAAAATTTTGTCATGGCTCGAATGGCAGATCGTTACTCTGACATAAACTCCTTCGCTAGCGGCTGGGCCGTGGGTGGCAAACGCGACGATGAAACGAGCGAAACAAAATTCTGGCCCATCCACTGCTATGGCGCCGTCGGCGTCGGCCGCAATCTCTCTCCCAACACTGGCACCGGTGCAGAGCTCTATACCGTCATCGGCCATGCACCGCGCCATCTTGATCGCAATATTGCGGTGGTTGGGCGGATTATCGAAGGAATAGACCATCTTTCCAGCCTGCCGCGCGGCAAGGGACAGTTGGGTTTCTATGCCGATCCAAAGAAACGCGTGCCGATCCAGTCGATACGGCTGGGCAGCGCCTTGCCCGACACCGAACCGCTTCGGTTCGAATATCTCGACACCGAAAGCAAACCCTTTGCCCAATATGCAGATGCCCGCGCCAATCGCCGCGATCCGTTTTTTATTAAACCGGCAGGCGGCGCCGATATTTGCAATATTCCGGTACCGGTGCGGCGGGTGAAGGCAGAGTAAACCGAACGAGCGGAGATGTGTGAATTTTGCCTTTCCTACAGCAGGTGAAAACGATAAATTCTGGCTATGCCGATTGCCGCACCCCTTGTTCCAAACTGTTTCTTGCTAGCCGACCATTATTGGGGTGTGAATTGTGTGAACTTTGGCACGATGGATCGCCGGATCAGGATCACCCATGGGCTGATATTCGCTCCCCTGATGCCCAAGGACAGTCCGAGATTCAGTGCGAATATCAGGCTGTGAATTGTGTGAACTTTAAAAAAGGAACTGCTTGAGATGAGACCCTTTTACAGCACAAAGCTCCTCTTTCTCTCGCTAGCCGGATGGGCGCTGATAGCCCTCCCCGCCCACGCGCAGGACGAAGTGCCTGAGGAAGAAGCGCCGCCGCCCACGCCAGAACAAGTGCTAACCGCTGCGCCTGCCGATCACTGGCTCCCCATCCCGGTCAGCGATCTGATGATCTTCACGCTGCCCGATGATGAAGAGGGCAATAAGCGGCAGGCGGTCATCCAGCTGATCCCGACCGAAATGTCCGGCGCGCATGTGCGCAATGTTCGCAAATTCGCCGCCCAACGCTGGTGGGATGGCACGAAAATTTATCGCGTGGCCAAGGATTTCGTCACTCAATTTGGCGGCAATCCCGATAACAAGACACTGCCAGACAATCTTGAGACGGTTCCGGAAAGCGATTATTTCAATGCCGCGCTGGAGGCGAGACGCGATACCGATATGGCCGCGCTGGACGCCGCGGTTGACTATAGCAATGAATATCAAAGCACGGAAATCAGGCCGCTGATGAAGATGATCTATGAAAGCTATGGCATGAAAGTCGGCTTTGGCGCCGGCTGGCCGATTGGCACCAAGGATGGCAAAGCCTTTCCGCTGACCTGTCGCGGGTCGTTATCGCCTGCCCATTATGATCCGCCAGATGCGGGCACAGGTGCGGAAATTTCCATCGTTACCGGGGAAGCAGCGCGGAGCCTCGATATGACATTCGGCATGGTCGGGCGGGTGATTGACGGGCTGGAACATGTCACCAACCTGCCACTCGGCACCGCAGCGGGCGGGTTCTATGCCGACAAGTCTCAGCATATAAAGATTACCTCGATCCGACTGGCTAGTGAACTGCCGGTGGCACAGCAGCCGCGCTATGAATATCTTGCCAGCTACAGCCCTTCTCAGCTGAAATATATTGAAGCCCATGGCGGCTACGGCAATATTTGCACGGTACCAGTGCCGATAAGAAAAGTTGCGGAGTGATGTAATTTTATTACGCAACCCACTCGCGCATGTCATATTTTGCTGATATTAGACAAGGATAAGACTCGGCAAAAACAGGAGCCTCCCCATGCGTGTCGGTACCCCGAAGGAAGTGAAAAACCATGAATATCGCGTCGGACTGACGCCGGAATCGGTGCGGGAATTGTCCGCTCATGGTCATGATGTGCTGGTCGAAACCGGCGCCGGTCTGGGTATTGGCGCAGACGATGCGGAATATGAAGCGGCTGGCGCAACCATTGCTGCCAAGGCCTCCGATATTTTTGAGCAATGCGATATGGTGGTGAAGGTCAAAGAACCCCAGCCTGCCGAACGCGCGATGCTGCGGGAAGGGCAGATTTTATTCACCTATCTCCACCTCGCGCCCGATCCCGAGCAAACCGCTGACCTCGTTCAGTCAAAGGCGACCTGCATTGCTTATGAAACCGTGACAGGTTCCGGCGGCCTGCCGCTGCTCAAACCCATGAGCCAAGTGGCTGGGCGCATGTCGATCCAAGCCGGCGCCACTGCGCTTGAAAAAGCCCATGGCGGCCGCGGCATTTTACTCGGCGGCGTTCCCGGCGTGTCCCCTGGGAAGGTCACCGTCATCGGCGGCGGTGTGGTTGGCTTTAACGCCGCGCAAATGGCCGCAGGTCTCGGTGCCGATGTCACTATTCTCGATCGCAATCCCGAAGTGCTGGAAACGCTCGGCAATTATTTTGAAGCCCGTGCCAAAACGCGCTTTTCGAATAAAGCCAATCTTGCCGAATGTGTGGCTGAAGCCGATCTCGTCATTGGAGCAGTGCTAATCCCCGGTGCCGAAGCTCCAAAATTGGTAACCCGCGAAATGCTGTCGACCATGCGCCCAGGCTCGGTGCTTGCCGATGTGGCGATTGATCAGGGCGGTTGTTTCGAAACGTCCAAAGCCACCACCCATCAGGACCCCACCTATGTGGTCGATGATGTCGTGCATTATTGTGTGGCCAATATGCCAGGCGCGGTATCGCGGACATCCACTTATGCGCTCAACAATGTCACCCTGCCCCATGCGCTGGCGATTGCGAACAAGGGTTGGGAGGCGGCGCTGCGCGATGATGTCCACCTTGCCGAGGGACTGAACGTGTGGAACGGGCATGTTACCTATCGCGCGGTGGCCGAAGATTTGGGCTATGAATATATGCCGGTGTCAGAGATAGTGGGACATAAACCCGAATAGAAGGACATCACGATATGGCAGCAGCAGATCAGAAACCGCTAGGCTCAGGATTTCGAGCAAAGAGCGAGCCCCATGAAGTGCTGGCTGACATTGACCTTACCGGCAAGACCGCAATTGTCACTGGCGGCTATTCCGGAATTGGCCTGGAAACGACAAGAGCCCTGGCCGCTAAAGGCGCGAAAGTGATTGTTCCGGTGCGCGATGAGGCCAAGGCTGCTGACAATCTGTCGGGTGTGGAAGGCGATGTCACTTCGGCAACGATGGATTTGTCCGACATTGCTTCGGTCCGCAAATTTGCTGATGCAATGTGTGGCAGTCTCAGCCAGCTTGACTTGCTGATCAACAATGCCGGCATCATGGCTTGTCCGCTTGAACGTGTCGGCCCCGGCTGGGAAAGCCAGTTCGGAGTCAACCATATGGGCCATTTTGCCCTGACCAGCGGCTTGATGCCTTTGCTCGAAAAGGCTGATGCGCCGCGCGTTGTTGCGCTGTCCTCGATCGCCCATAAACGCAATGGCATTTTGTGGGACGATATTCAGTTCGAGAAGAGTGAATATAATAAATGGACATCTTATGCGCAGGCCAAGAGCGCCAATGCGTTATTCGCCAATGCGCTCAGTCGGCGGATGGCAGGCTTTGGCGGACGCGCATTTTCGGTGCATCCGGGCGGTATTTTCACACCGCTGCAACGCCATTTGCCGGTCGAAGAACAGATCGCACTTGGCTGGCTGGACAAAAATGGTGAGCCGTCGGAAATGGCCAAAAACGGATTTAAAACCCCGGCACAAGGTTGCACCACTAGCCTGTGGGCCGCAACATCACCGCTGCTGAATGACAAGCACGGCCTCTATTGCGAAGATTGCGATGTCGCCCAGCTGATGGACGAAAATTCGCCACCATATAGCTGCGTCGCGCCGCATGCCTGCGATGAAGATGGGGCCGAACGCCTGTGGGATTTGAGTGAAAGATTGCTCGCAGAAGCCTGATGAAAGACAACCCGATCGACAGCGAATATGCTGGGCTGTTGGTTCGCGACGGCACCGGTTTCGTTCTCCAATCTGACGATGGTCGGCGCTATCGTCTCGAATTGCTGCGCACCCCAATCGATGAAGTGGAAAAGCGCGTCATCGTTACTGGGCTTCTGATCGGTGATGACCAGATCGAGGCCGAAGGCGTGCGACTAGCGGACGGAAGCTGAACGGTGGAGGGGAAAGACATGATGATCCGTCCGGCTGGAGAACAGGACATAGCCGCATTGCACAGTTTGGTGGAAAGTGCCTATCGCGGCGACAGTGCCAAGCGCGGCTGGACGCATGAGGCAGATTTGCTGGGCGGTCAGAGAACCGATCTGGCGGCATTGCAAGAGATGATGGCGGATGAGAATCAGGTCATTCTGCTCGCTATGGATGGCCCTGACATTGCTGGTTGCGTGCAATTGATGCACGTCAGCGAAGGACTCGCTTATCTGGGCTTGCTGACCGTTGATCCCGACCGCCAAGCGGGTGGGCTGGGCAAGAAATTGCTGGATGGATCGGAACATTATGTTGTCGAAAACTGGCAGGCCCGAGCCATTGAAATGACCGTCATCCGCCAGCGTGGCGACCTGATCGCCTATTATGAGAGGCGAGGCTATGCTTTGACCGGCGAGCGGCGTCCGTTCCCACTCGATGACCCGCGCTATGGTTTGCCAAAGACACAGGAACTGGAATTTGTGGTCCTGCGCAAAGAGATAAGAGCAGGTTAGGCGGCTTTTCCCTCAAGCGCCTTTTGCCGACGGCGCTGCACCGAACTACCGAGTCCCAGCGCTTCGCGATATTTGGCAACCGTCCGCCGTGCGATATCGAAGCCTTTTTCTTTGAGCAACGCGACCAGCTTGTCGTCCGACAAGATCTTCTTCGGGTCCTCATTATCGATCAGCGCCTTGATATGACTCTTCACTGCTTCCGCCGAAGCCGCTTCTCCTCCGGTTGAGGACTGGATACCACTGGTGAAGAAATATTTGAGCTCAAACGTTCCACGCGAACAAGAGAGATATTTGTTCGACGTTACCCGGCTCACAGTCGATTCATGCATTTCGATTTTGTCGGCAACATTTTTCAGCGTCAATGGGCGCAGATGCTCCACCCCTTCGCGGAAGAAATTTTCCTGTTGCTTCACGATTTCAGTGGCGACCTTGATGATTGTCCGTTGCCGTTGGTCGAGCGCTTTGACCAGCCAGCTGGCATCGGCAAGGCAGTCGTTGAGCCATTCTTTCGAGGCCTTGTCCTGCGCTCCGTCTTTGAGTTCGGTGAAATAGGTACGGTTTACCAGCACTTTGGGCAGTGTCGCGCTATTCACTTCAATCAGCCATTTGCCGCCGCGTTCCGCAATGAAGATATCCGGTACCACCGCCTGCACATCGCCGCCGCCAATCTTGCATCCCGGCTTGGGATCATAGGCACGAATTTCCGATATCATGTCCATCAGATCTTCATCGTCGACACCGCACATGCGTTTCAATTGTGGCAGGGCACCTTTGGCCAGCAGGTCGAGATTGTCGATCAGCCGTGCCATTGCTGGATCATAGCGATCCGCTTCCTTCGCCTGCAGCGCCAGACATTCAGCCAGATCGCGCGCGCCCACACCGACCGGCTCGAGGGTTTGGATCTCGGCCAGTATCCGCTTCACATCATCTAGCTGTACGCCTAACCGATGCGCAAACTCCAGCAGATCCGCCTGCAAATAGCCGCATTCGTCAATCTGGTCGATCAGATGCTGGGCAATAAACAGGTCCTTGCCCGATAAGATAGCGCCCGCCTGTTCCATCAGATGTTCCGCCAGCGTGGTTTCTGCGACCAGCATATTTTCGAAATCAGGCGCTTCACCGCCCACTGCACCGCTGCCCGAACTGCTGGCACCGTTCAGGCCAAGAGCGCCATCCAGCGCGCCGTCACTTTCGCTTAAACTGTTATTGGAAAACTGATCAGCATCGCCTGCCATATCCAGCGTGGATTCGGCCTCGGCCGGGCCAGAGGATAATATCTCGTCGCTACCCTGCGTCCCCGGTTCGGGAGGAAGGTCAGCCCCCGCATCCCCACCTTCGTCACTCTTCGCCTCAGCACCGAGATCGCCGGTTTCGAGCAATGGGTTTTTTTCAATCTCTTCGGCAATATAGGTTTCAAGCTCGAGGTTGGACAGCGCCAATAGTTTGATCGCCTGCTGCAATTGCGGCGTCATCACCAGCGACTGGCTCTGCCTTAAATCAAGACGCGGCCCCAAAGCCATTATGCGGGATCCCGCCTAGTCATAGGGCAAAACCCTCACCGAGATAGAGCCGTCGGACATTTTCATCTTTGACCAGGGCTTCCGGGCTACCGGCAAATAAAACCTGCCCGTCATAAATGATGCAGGCACGGTCGACGATATCGAGAGTTTCGCGGACATTATGGTCGGTGATCAGAACCCCAATCCCCCGGTTTTTCAATTGCACCACAAGGTCGCGAATATCGGAGATTGAAATCGGATCAATCCCGGCAAAAGGCTCATCCAGCAAGATGATCGACGGATCGGCAGCCAAAGCTCGCGCGATTTCACAGCGTCGCCGTTCCCCGCCGGACAGAGCCATGGCCGGAGAACTGCGCAAGCCCGTCAGCCCGAATTCATCGAGCAACCGGTCCAATGTTTCTGCTCGCACGCTTTTATCATTTTCGACCATCTCAAGCACAGCAAGGATATTCTGCTCCACCGTCATTCCACGAAATATTGATGTTTCCTGTGGCAAGTAGCCCAGGCCCAATATCGCACGACGATACATTGGAAGCGGCGTGATATCTTCGCCATCAAGCATGATCCGGCCCGCGTCGGGACGCACCAGTCCCATCACGGAATAAAAGCATGTCGTCTTGCCGGCGCCGTTGGGACCAAGCAGGCCAACCACTTCGCCCCGACCAACCGAGAGGGACACATCCGACAGAACCGAACGTTTGTCATAGCTTTTTGCAATGGACACGACCGCGAGGCCATGTTCCATGGCATCACTGGCCATCGCAGAACCGGTCTGGGCCATGGCTGTTGTCTCAAAAGTGGTCGCGTCGTTCATCTCAGTCCTTCAACTCAGGTCCTGTTTGAACCCGATTAGATTGTATAATGGTTAACAACATGGCCCAATTTACTCGAAATTGGCAAGCTTTATGCATGATTGTTCGAAAATGCTTCTTTTGAGCGCGATAGAGACGTGTTTTAACGCTGATCTGTGAGCAACACGTCAAATATGCGCAGCAATCCACTCGCTAAAAATTAATATTATGAAATCGCCAGAAATCTAGTTGGTGCGCTGCGGCACGGTAAAGGTCCCGGATACCCGGCCATTGGAATTTTGCGTTCCGGGTGTCGAACCGCCTGCCGCCCTGCCATCAATGGTGGAGCGCCCTGAGGCCAGATCGATAATGACACGACCACCCGACAACCGGTTGGTTCCCTGTGTCAATGTAACACCACCGACCAATGTTATGAGGCGCCGATTCAGATCATAAATTGCAACATCGCCGCTGGCCGTGTCGCTACCCTTGCGGATGGTCACTCCACCGGAAGCATCAATCCTGTCCACTTCAATGCCGCTCGTATTCCGATAGGCTACCGTCATACGTGAGGAATTCAGGACGAGTCCTGCCTGCTCCACCCGAACAGCGCCAGACAGCACAACGCGGTCTGCCCGGTCTTGTACTTCAATACGTCCGGCATCGAAATTAACCGGCGCATTGCTGTTATGACCGCCAAAAACCTGAGCCGGTGCTGGACCGGCAAATGTCAGTACAGCCGTTGTGGCTATCAACGCCCCAACAGAGGCAGCAAGAAAAGAACCTTTGATCATCTATCGTCCTCTTAATCCATTTTGGACGATGCGCAACTTTGCATTGCCATCCAATGTGACGGTTCGATTCGCCATATCCGCCATCAGGTTATCAGCACGGAAAGTCCCGATATTCGTGCGACCTTCGACCGGAGCATCACTTTTCAATGTCCGGCTCTTTAGATCCACGGTTACATTATTGGTGGTCAGCCGGTAACCGCCCGCGCTTTCCAATTGCACCGTACCGGGCACCATGACATCCTCACGATCCATGTCATAGCGACCTGCGCCCGCGCGGATTTGTGCTGGACCATCGCCCAGCAATATACGAGCCGATAGGTCTTTCAGTTCGACGACCGCTTCGCGTGAACTCTTCTGGACCGCCGAACCGGCCTTGATCGAGAATGGTCGCCCCTGGCTGTCCTCACCGCGATATAGTGCTTCGGTTACGCGCATGCGTTCCTTGGCCACATCGACGCTATTCTTGTCGAGAACGAAACTGATTTCGCCGCTGGTTGTGAATGGCGCAAGCGCGAGCACGGCGCCCAAGGCCCCAACGCCCAGCGGCAATATAACCCGCAATAACCGGATGTTGCGATCATGACTGCCGCCCGGGGATGCAAATTGCTGTCTTTTGCTCTTTATATGTTCAGTTGTGACGGTCATTTATGTGTGAGTGCAAAGCACCAGTTAAAGTTTATCATCGCTGAATTGGAACCCGTATCAGGCATGCGCAAAAATGTCTGTTTCCGGCCAGCCAGCAATATCCAGCCGTGCGCGATGAGGAAGAAAATCGAAACAGGCCTGCGCCATCGCGGTGCGTCCTTCTCGTTCCAGACGCACTTCCAACTCGTCCTTCAAGCGATGCAGAAAACGAACATCGGACGCCGCATAGTCTCGTTGTGCATCGCTCAAATCAGGACCGCCCCAGTCACTTGATTGCTGCTGTTTGGAAATATCCTGACCAAGCAGTTCACGAACCAGCTCCTTCAATCCGTGGCGATCTGTATAGGTTCGGATCAGACGAGATGCGATTTTTGTACAGAATACCGGCTCCGCCATTACGCCCATATAATATTCGATAGCAGCAAGGTCGAACCGCGCAAAATGATAAAGCTTGGTCCGTGCCGGGTCGGCCAAAACTTGCTTCAAATTTGGTGCGGCAAAATCACTTCCGGGATTGAAACGGACCAAATGTTCATCACCATTGCCGTCCGATATCTGGAGAAGGCATAATCTATCGCGCAACGTTTGAAGACCCATGGTTTCTGTATCGACCGCAACAGGCCCGTCTGCCAATACATCTGCGGGCAGATCTTCTTCGTGGAAAAATACCGCCATTATCTATCGCTCCGCGCTGATGCATTTGAAAATTTTTCAATAAAACTGTTCATAGCTGTGGTATGTGCCGCAGCATCGGTTAAACAGCAAGAATTAGATTACAATCCAAGTGCAGATTGGGCGAAGGAAAAAAGGGGAAGAGTCAGATGACAGATCAAGCACCACAGCCGACATCAAGCGGTTTCGACATGAACAAGGCCACGATTATATCATTGCTTTATATTGCCAGTTTCTTTGTCGGCGTTACCGGAATCGTAGGCGTTATTTTGGCGTTTGTCTGGAAGGATGAGGTCGCCGGTACGTGGGAAGAGAGTCATTTACAGTTTCATATCATGACATTTGTTATTGGTCTGATCGGCAGTGTAATCGGCGTAATTCTGTCGATTGTTCTTATTGGCATCCCATTGTTAATCGCATTGGCCGTCTGGGTTCTGGTGCGTTCAATAATGGCACTGTTGAAGGCCCAGAGACAGGAACCGATCGCCGATCCCAAGACCTGGCTCTTCTGATCAGCCTTATTCAACACAATCAGAATTTGGCAGAAATTAACCTTGTGCGGATTTTTATTCGCATAAGCTTTGGTTTTTCTATATGGTTACACCGCGCAATATCGGGATTCGCGTAAGAAAATGCTCGTGCCATCGTCCGCTACGACATTGGATTTGATTTATCGGACGAAGTGAAAGACGATTCAAGAATGGGTTTTGATAGAAACCGGCGTGGCAGAGGCCGGGACAAGCGTGATAGCTTTGGTGATGAGAATTTTGACGGATATCAAGGCGATAGCGGACCTCCGGTAGAAAGATATACACGGCCAGATACAGGTTATAGTGGCGGACAGCGTAGCGGCGGAGGTGGCGGCAGCGGAATGCCCGATCAGGTCGTTGGCGAAAGCAGCGGCAAAGTAAAATTCTTCAATGCCCAAAAAGGCTTCGGATTCATTGTCCAGGATGCTGGCGGCGAAGACGTGTTTGTGCATATCAGCCAGGTTGAACGGGCCGGACTAAAAGGTCTCGCCGAGGGCCAGGGCCTGCGCTTCTCTTTGGTTGATCGTGGTGGCAAAGTATCAGCGTCGGACATTCAAATTGATGGTGATCTCATTGAAGTGCCCGAACCAGCCGCCCGCGAAGATCGCGGCGGACCACCTCAGCGTGAACTGACTGGTGAAAAAGCATCTGGCACGGTCAAGTTTTTCAATAGTATGAAGGGCTTTGGTTTTATCCAGCGTGATGACGGTCAGCCCGATGCTTTTGTGCATATTTCAGCGGTAGAACGCGCGGGTATGCGAGGCTTGGAAGAAGGCGACAAACTGGAATTTGAACTGGAAGTGGATCGCCGCGGCAAAACTGCTGCCGTGAATTTGGTTTCCAAATAACAGATTCTGCTTTCTGAAGTCAGACATAGAGATAGCGGGCGAAAGTCCGCTATTTTTTTGCCTCTTGATATGCCATCGCGATAGAGCCGACAGGCAATAATCCTATCGGCTCTTTCGCGACTCATTCCAACCGGTTCAGTCGTTTTGAACACTTTCGAGCAGAAACCATGCCCGTTGTTCCGCCTGATCCGTCCAATCATCAATCATTCCGTCAGTGGCATTGTCGCCGGCATCTCCAGCCAACTCCTTCGCTGCCCGCAAATTGGCGATCAGTGTCAAATTATCTTGGCGTAACTCATTGAGCATCTGCGTAGCGGACAGTTTCTCGGCGTCATTGTCGGTGATATTCTGTCGTTTGGATATGTCGCCAATGGATGTCAGTGTCCGTTGACCATTTTTGCGGACTCGCTCGGCAATCGCATCTGTCGTCAACAATATCTGCGCAGCTTGCTCGTCAAACAACAAATGATACTCACGAAAGTGGGGCCCCGACACGTGCCAGTGAAAGTTCTTTGTCTTGAAATAGAGGGCGAAACTGTCAGCCAAAACCCCATTCAGGGCTTCGGCGAGTGCTTTTCTTGCATTGTCACCAGTGGTCATATCAATCTCCATCGCTTTATCTGCATCATGAGAAAGAAATAGGAAGCCAGCCGGGACAAAGCCAACGCAAAACACGGGTTTGAATAATCGCTTTTATCGATATTTAATTTGCCTAAAGATCGATTATTCGAATTTAGACAATACCCCATGCGCTCAAGGCCATCACCGTGCCAATGATGAGGAAAAGCGCACCCCCTGTGTTGCGAATAACCTTCATTGGAAGCATTTCGGCCAGTTTTTCATGTAATATCAATGCCGGAACACAAGCCACCATGACCCCTATCCAACCACCCGCTGCGGCGAACGCCCAGGCGTCGGTACGTGCTGCGGTTGCCGCCAAAATAAACTGCCCCTTATCTCCAAATTGCAGGATGAAGAGCCCAAGAAACGACGTCCAAAACGGCCCCAATGTCCACCTCTCTAGCAAATCAACCGGCCGCCGCCATGCTACCATGCCGATACCTGCAAAAAGCAAGGAGAGGGCGTAAAAGAGCCGCAATGGCTCCTCGCTGATCCAGTCATTCACAACCGAACCGCCGAGCGCGGAAATCAGGCAATTGAGCAATGTTGCCAAGCCCAGCCCCCAGATGATCGGAGCAACTCGGCCATAACGGATGGCAAGAGCGGCACATAATATCTGCGGGCGGTCGCCAATTTCCGCCAGAAGCAAGGCGAATAGGGAGGTTAGAAATGCATCCACAAGGGCGGCCGTTAGGGCTGACCGCCGAGCCGCAGAGCCACGCTGGCCAGGAGAGCCTCAGACATAGCGCGATTAATCGGACCACATGTCAGTGCTTCCTGCATCGCTGCGATATAGGAATCTGCCACAACCACGCCAGAACCGCCTTGCAGGGCCCGTTGCAGCGCAGCCTCGCAAGCACAGCTGAGATCATGCAGCGCGGTCAGATGATGTTGAGCAGCCTTTTGCCGCACCTGATCGAGATGCATCAAAAATTGTACCGGATGCGTTTCCACCAGAGAAGCGGGCATGCCTTCGAGCAGAGCCAGCATTTCGGCCTGTACCAACATATTTTGATCGTGATCCATAGACAAAGTCCCAAATTACCGGATCACCATGCAAAAATATGGTTAAAGGGCCGTAAATGGTCGATAGGCAATTGCGGTCGCGAGATGTCTTCGCTTTTTCTTGACAATCGTCGTCGTTTTCAGCATTAGCGCGCTCAATTACAGCGGATTGCGCCGGATTATTGGCCAGGCCGTTATTTCAGAAAATCGCTTTTAAGGAATGCGCCATGGCGAAACCAGCCAATGTAAAAATCAAACTCGTCAGCACGGCGGATACCGGCTTTTTTTACGTAACCCGTAAAAACCCGCGCAATCTCACCGAAAAAATGGTGCAGCGCAAATATGATCCGATTGTGCGCAAGCATGTCGAGTTCAAAGAAGCGAAAATCAAGTAAACCGCTTTTTCATCGAAAATTTGAAAATTTGATGTGATCTTAGCGTTGCAGGACACCCTGTACCGATTCGATAAATTTCGCCACCGATATTGGCTTTGAAACATAGGCTTCTGCTCCGGCACTTAAAATCCGGTCTTCATCACCCTTGCCGGCATAAGCCGTCACCGCCATGATCGGGATGATCTTGAGTTGAACATCTTTCTTGATTTGCTCGATTAGCTCCAGCCCGCTGACATGCGGCAACTGAATGTCCATGATCACGAGATTGGGTACAAAATTGCGGGCCTTTTCCAGTACTTCGCGTCCATCCTTGACCGGTTCGACGACAAATCCATGCGCACGCAGCAGGTCGCAGAACAGTTTCAGGTTCAGCTCGTTATCCTCAACAACTAAAACTCTTTTCGCCACGAGATGACTTGCCCCTTCCAAACGCCCTGTTAACCCTTTAGGCGAAAGCCGAAATGGAAACAAACAGCAATATCTCCGCAGAATCTGAAATTTTGGCGCTGCAGGCGCTCGGCTGGGTGTTGCAGGATGAAGATCGTGCCCAGCGTTTGCTGGCGTTGACTGGGCTGGATCCTAGAGAATTGAGGTCCGGGTTGGAAGATCCTGCAATGCTGTCCTCGCTCGTTGGTTTTCTCGCCAATCATGAACCCGATCTCGTCGCCTGCGCAGAATCGATCGGTGTTCCGCCCGAAAAACTGGCGGCAGCCGCCCAATATCTGAACAATTCCGGAGATGTTTTATGAGTCAAAAGCCGCTTTTGATAAGCGACTGCGACGAAGTTTTGTTGCATATGGTCGTCCCGTTTCGTGAGTGGCTGGATGCCGAAAAGCATATCCATTTCGATCTGGAATCCGGTAGTTTTGTTGATGCACTGCGTCACAAGCATGATGGCACATTGGTGCCTCAGGATGCCGTCTGGCCGATGCTCAAAGAGTTTTTTGCCGGTGAGATGCATCGGCAAGGGGCAATTGATGGCGCTGTGGATGCGATAAACAAGCTGGCGGAAAGCGCTGATGTCGTCATCCTGACCAACCTGCTAGATGATCGCCGAGAAGCGCGCGCTGAGCAACTTCGCGCTGTCGGGATCGATTTCCCGGTCTATTGTAATCAAGGCGGTAAAGGTGAACCCCTGGCGCAGATTGTTGCCGATCATGATCCCAGTGTAACTGTCTTTGTTGATGATCTCGGCTACCAACATGGCAGCGTCGCCAAATATGCTCCGGACGTCTGGCGCCTTCACATGGTTGGCGAACCCATCCTTGCTAAACATATCAAGACCAATCCCGCAGCCCATGACCGGATCGATCTATGGTCCGAAGCACTGGATTGGATCACCGACAAATTCGAAGCCGGTCAACCGGCGCCGGTTATCAACTTACCGCCGGAAGAACTTGACCAGTTTGCAAAGACGTGATTGATTCGAGGCCATGACAGATAATATAGAAAAAGCATTGAACGCTAAAGGCATAGAACTGCCCAAAGCGGCGGCACCGGTCGCATCCTATGTCCCCGCAGTCGAAATAAATGGCTTGCTCCATATTAGCGGGCAGGTCTCGATGACGGAAGGCAAACTGATCACGGGCCGATTGGGCGATGGTATGACACTTGAAGAGGGCCAGGATGCCGCGAAAGCCTGTGCGCTGATGATTGCTGCACAGATCAAAAAAGCTGCTGGATCGCTGGACCGGGTAGACCGGATCGTAAAGCTCGGTGTGTTCGTGAACAGTACCGCTGAATATACCGATCATCCGAAAGTCGCCAATGGCTGCTCCGACATGATGGAAGTCATTTTTGGCGCTGCCGGACAACATGCCCGCAGTGCAGTTGGCGTTGCTGCCTTGCCGCTTGGCGTTGCGGTAGAGGTGGATGCAATTGTCGCTATCAAGCCAGCTTGATGCGCTGCTGGCACCGGCGCCAGAACCAGCTCGGGTAGCGTTTCTCAAAGGACAACCTTACGCCCATCGCGGGCTGCATGGAAACGGCGTCTTAGAGAATAGTCCAACCGCCTTTGATGCTGCGATAAAGCTTGGTCATGGCATCGAATGTGATGTCCAGGCTGCCGAAGACGGCACCGCGTTCGTCTTTCATGATTTTGAGCTCGATCGGTTAACGGCGCAAAAAGGCATGCTGGCCAATTTGCGCGCATCAGATATTGACAAGATTAACCTCAAGGATGGCCATGGCAAGATTCCGCGCCTCCGCGCTTCACTCATGCAGATAGCCGGGCAGGTGCCGATACTGATCGAGATAAAGTCAAAGGACAGGCGAGTCGGTCCGCTATGTCTTTCGGTGCGGCGCGCATTGGAAGGCTATACCGGCAAGGCAGCCATCATGTCATTCAATCCACTTGTCTCTGCGTGGTTTCGCAAAAATGCGGCGCATATCGTGCGTGGATTGGTGGTCACGGAGGAAGGCAATAAAAACCTCAAAGGGCGGATTGCACGGCATCAAAGCTTATGGACGGCAAAACCTGATTTTCTCGCCTATGATGTCCGGGACTTTCCTTCCTCATTCGCCGCATCCAACCGAGCCCGTGGTCTGCCGGTCGTCACCTGGACCGTTCGTACCGCAAGTCAGGAAAAAATTGCGAAGATTCATGCTGATGAACCGGTTTATGAGTTACCACAGACCTGATAGCATGGCGGTTCATGTCTGATTCTCCCTCAACATCAACTGACAGGCCAGATGGGATCATTGCACGCGTAGCTGATGATATCGCGAGCCTGCCGAAGGATGAGTGGGATGATTGCGCGGGAAACAGCAACCCATTCGTTTCCCATGCTTTTCTGTCCACCATGGAAGAATCAGGCAGCGTCGGACCTGGTACCGGATGGAAGTCACTGCCAATCCTGATCGAAGATGCGGCAGGGAAAATTGCGGCTTGCCTCCCCAGCTATCTGAAATCTCACAGTCAGGGTGAGTATATTTTTGATCAGCAGTGGGCCCATGCGTTTGAAAATGCTGGCGGGCAATATTATCCGAAAATCCAGATTGCTTCTCCCTTTTCTCCAGTGCCCGGGCCACGCCTGTTGTTACGCGATGAGGCCATGGCCGTGCCGCTTTTGCGTGCAGCCGAGCAGCTGGCTGCCAGTAACGGGATTTCATCCGTTCACGCGACCTTTGTTGCCGAGAACCAGCTTGATTATTTTCGCGAAGCCGGGTGGTTGATCCGATCAGACAGCCAATTTCATTGGCGCAATGATGGTTATTCCGAGTTTGATGATTTTCTCGCCGCTCTGTCGTCCCGCAAGCGAAAAGCGATCAAAAAAGAGCGGCGCAAAGCCAAAGAGACGGTCGATATCATCCATGTCTCTGGCCCTGATATCACCAACGAATATTGGGATTATTTCTGGATATTCTATCAAGATACTGGCGCTCGCAAATGGGGGACGCCTTATCTCACACGGGCAGCGTTCGACCTGCTTCATCAGAAAATGGGCGACAGATTGCTGCTGATTTTGGCAATGCAAGATGGTGTTCCGATTGCTGGTGCGTTGAATATAATCGGGGAAGAAACGTTATATGGCCGCTATTGGGGCTGTACTCGCGACGTTCCGTTTCTGCATTTTGAGCTTTGCTACTATCAGGCAATTGACGCTGCGATCGCGCGCGGCCTCAAATATGTCGAAGCGGGTGCGCAGGGCAGCCATAAATTGGCGCGCGGTTATCAACCTGTACCGACTTGGTCGGCTCATTATATTGTCGATCCGGGGTTCCGTTCAGCTATAGCCGACTATCTGGACCGAGAGCGGCGAGCAGTTGCCGCTGATATCGAATTTCTGGCTGATATGGGGCCGTTTAAGAAATCCGGTTAAGGAGTTAGGCAGCGCGGCGAGAGGTTTCCTGCAGCCAGCTGCGTGCTTCGCGCTGTGCTTCGGCAATTTCTCTAGCGGTCATTTCAAGTGAAATTTCTGCGCGACAGACTTTGCTCTCATCATGGCCGGATAGCGACGCCAGGTTAAACCACTTATGTGCTTCGACCAGATCAACATCCACACCTTCTGAACCGGTTGAATAAATCACTCCAAGATCAAAATAAGCATTGCTGCTACCTTGTGCGGCTTCTGCGAGCCGGCTTTCAATCAAAAAGGCTGCGCTTTTCATGCTGTTGCCCATAGTCTTCAAGTCCCTGTTCCTATTGCGCCTCTTTTGGCGACAGGTGGACTTTCACCGCAATTTCTTAAAAGAATGGTTAACGGGATCGGCAAAAACTTGCCGGATAGGTCGGTAAAACGTCGAAAAAACGACATTTTACATGTTTTTGCAAGGTTAACGCATCCCGCCTGAAAGCTACGCCACAGCGATATTGTCAATCAATCTGGTGCTGCCAATATGGGCTGCAGCCAATAAACGGGCGGGTTTGTTAAAAACAGTCATATTTTCAAGTGTTTCGGCATTTCTGAGTTCAAAATAATCGACTGTTTGAAAGCCCGAAGCCAGCAGTTTCGCTCTTGCATCATCCAAAATAGAAGCAACATCACCACCATTCGAGATGGTGCTGGCGGCTTCTCGCATGGTGTCGGGCAAAGCAACGGCCTGGCTACGTTGCGTGGGCGTCAAATAGGCATTGCGCGACGACAAGGCCAGGCCATCATGATCGCGAACCGTCGGCACACCGACAATATCATGAGTGAAATCAAGATCGCGAGCCATTCGCCGGATGACGGCAAGCTGTTGATAATCTTTCTCGCCAAAAAAGGCTGCATCAGGTCTGATCTGATTGAACAATTTTGCGACTATCGTCGCGACTCCGTCAAAATGCCCAGGTCGCGATCCGCCACAAAGGCCCGTGCTGACCCCGCTGACACTAATATTGGTAGCAAAGCCGTCCGGATAGACCTGATGGACGGTTGGAGCCCAGACAAGATCTACCTCCGCTGCTTCCAGAAGTGCTGCATCAGCAGCTTCTTGGCGAGGATAGGCGTCGAGATCCTCGCCTTCGCCAAACTGGGTCGGATTGACGAATATCGAAACCACAACCGCATCACATTGCGCTCGTGCGGTCTCGACCAACTGCATATGACCAGAATGCAATGCTCCCATTGTCGGCACCAGGCCGAGTGTGGATTTGCTTTGCCTCAGGGTGCCCAGCGCTTCTCGAAGCGGGCCGAGCTTTCTTATGATCTGCATATTTACTCAACTATCGACGATTGCGAGCCTTTGCAAATATCGGCACCCGACGCAGCCTCTTGCGGATTTTTTCAGGCCAGAATCCCGGCCATGATCAGATCCACTGTCTGTTCGCGATATGCGTCACGCATCTTCTCGTGAAAATCATCACGGCCATAGCAATATTTCCAGACCAGCTTGCCTGTGAAAAACCGATCGGCCGCGCCCGTGACCGCAGAGTAAAAGAGCTGCGGGTCGAGATCACGAAAAACACCAGTTTTGATGCCGTCGCCAACAAATATACTATAGGCTTCCGACAAGGGTTTGAGATATTTTTCGGCAATAGCACGCGCGCCTTCAGGTGGCAGATCACGGATCAGCCGCATCGTCAGGCGATGAATATAAGGATATTGATAATAGGTATCGATCACCGCACCGATATGGTGACGCAACTTGTCCTCAGGCGGCATATCCTTCGCGATCAATAGCCCGACATCCTCAACAATTTTGGTCATGTCGCGTTCGAGGATCGCTTCCAGCAAGCCATCTTTATTACCGAAATAATATTTGACCAGCGCACTGTTAAGACCGGACCGTACCGATAGCTCGCTGAAGGAAATATCAATCGTGTCGCCCTCACGCATGATCTGACTGGCTGTCTCGATCAGTTTTCCGCGCGCGCTCGCCCCGTCAATATCCCCGTTTTTTTCAGCCTGTTTTTCGGCGCTCATTATATTTCCCCTCTATCGGCAGGCCTTTACCAAAGCAGATCCGCCTCAAGCAATTACTTATAAACAGGTTCGTCCCACCAAGGGAAGGTGTCTGGCATATTGGTCGACACTTTGTCCGGATAGACAGGATCGCGTTTTTCAAGGAAACTCGCTATCCCTTCTGCAGCATCACCAGATTTTGCGCGATTATAGATGATCCGACTGTCAATCTTGTGCGCTTCCATCGGATGATCGGCGCAGGGTATCTGCCATAGCATCTGCCGCGTCAGCGCAATGGAAACAGGGGCGGTGTTATCGACAATTTCTCGAGCTAGCGCATAGGCCGCGGGGAGCAGTTCATCGGGCTTGTGGATCGAGCGGATCAATCCACCATCCAATGCTTCTTGCGCATTGAATACCCGCCCTGTCATGCACCATTCCAGAGCCTGCGGACGACCTACGATATGTGGCAGGAACCAGCTTGCCGCACCATCAGGGGCGATGCCCCGCCGCGCAAAGACAAAGCCAAACCGCGCGGTTTCACTAGCGAGGCGAAAGTCCATCGGCAATTGCAGGGTTGCACCAACGCCCACAGCAGCGCCATTGACCGCTGCAATAACCGGTTTCAGGCATTGATAGATACGTAGGGTAAGCTTGCCGCCGCCATCACGCACCCGTGGATCCGAATAATCATCCACCGGATCACTGCTGGCAAATGGCTTTGCGCCGCCTTCGGGTGTCAGATCAGCACCGGCACAAAAGGCGCGATCCCCTGATCCTGTGACAATCACGGCGCGGACATTGTCATCCGCATCAATCTTATCAAACGCGTCGCACATTTCCTTCAACATGGTGTTGGTGAAGGCATTCATTTTTTCCGGACGGTTGATCGTGATGGTCGCGATATTGTCGGCGACGTCATATTGGATCTGGGTATAGGTCATGGGGAGGGTCCTGTCATTTAAGCCCCTCCTCTTCAGAGGAGGGGTTTGGGGGTGGAGGAATTTTTCGCTACGGGAGCGATATCTGTAGTATCGCACCCACCCCAACCCCTCCCTTAAAAGGGAGGAGCTTAGTGATGTCTACCGTGGTGCCATACGGATCGCACCGTCAAGCCGCACATCTTCACCGTTGAAATAGCCGGTTTCGATCATGCACAAGGCCAGTTTGGCATATTCATCGGGCTGACCCAAGCGTTTCGGGAAAGGAACAGATGCGGACAGAGCATCACGCACTTTGTCAGGCGCACCAGCAAGCAGTGGCGTGTCGAAAATACCTGGCAGGATCGTATTTACACGAATGCCCTCCGCCATAAGATCGCGTGCAATTGGAAGGGTCATACCAACCACGCCGCCTTTGGATGCAGAATAAGCTGCCTGACCCATTTGGCCGTCTTCCGCCGCAACAGAAGCGGTGTTGACCATCGCTCCGCGCTCGCCATTGTCATCAAGTGGATCTAGTGTCAGCATGCCAGCGGCTGATTTTGCGATACAGCGGAAGGTGCCGACCAGGTTCACCTGGATGACAAAGTTAAACGCATCCAAGGGAAAATGGCTAATCGAGCCATCTTCACGGCTGCGTTTTGCAGTCTTGATTGCGTTACCAATACCGGCACAGTTGACCAGGATGCGCTCCTGACCAATCGCGGCCCGCGCTTTTTCGAAGCCGGCATCGACGCTTTCATCATCAGTTACATTGACCTTGCAAAAAACACCGCCCAGTTCAGCCGCAAGCGCTTCACCCTTTTCTTCGTTCAAGTCGAACAAGGCAACTTTCACGCCTTTTTCAGCCAAACGCCGCGCTGTCGCTGCACCGAGACCAGAGGCACCGCCTGTAACTACGGCCGACATTGTGTTGTTGAGTTCCATGAGTTTTCTTTCTGTCTTAAACTTAGTTCAAACGTTCGATAATCGTGACATTGGCCTGACCACCGCCTTCGCACATGGTCTGCAGACCATATTTGGAGCCGCGATTTTCCATCGCATTGAGCAGGGTTGCCATCAGCTTGGTACCGGAAGCCCCGAGCGGATGGCCCAAAGCAATCGCGCCGCCATGGATGTTGATCTTGCTGCGGTCGGCACCAGTATGCTTCAGCCAAGCGAGCGGCACAGGAGCGAAAGCCTCGTTGACCTCATAGAGATCAATATCGCCGATATTCATGCCAGCACGTTCAAGCGCCCGGTCGGTTGCGAACAGTGGTTCTTCGAGCATGATCACTGGATCACCTGCCGTCACAGTCAGATTGACGATCTTTGCGCGGGGCGTCAGACCATGGTCTTTCAGGGCCTGTTCGGAGCAAACCAAAACAGCGCTGGAGCCATCGCAAATCTGACTGGCATTCGCCGCCGTGATCGCGCCGCCTTCTTGCAGAACTTTCACGCCGCCGATGCTTTCCATGCTGGCATCAAAGCGGATGCCTTCATCCACCTTGTGCATTTCTTCGCCTTCTGGGGTTTCCACTTTCACGGCGACAATCTCATTTTCAAAAGCACCAGACTCCGTCGCGGCAATCGCCTTTTGATGGCTTTCCAATGCAAAAGCATCAAGGTCATCTCGATTAAAACCATGTTTTTTCACCAGCATTTCAGCACCCATGAACTGGCTGAACTGGACGCCAGGATAGGCTTGTTCGAGACGCTCACTCTTGTTGATGCCCAACCCGGCATCTTTGAACAGCTTGAACGTTGACCCCATAGGCACGCGCGTCATGCTTTCAATGCCATGCGCCAAAACCATGTCCTGTGTACCAGACATGATACCCTGCGCAGCGAACTGGATGGACTGCTGCGATGATCCGCACTGGCGGTCAATGGAAACGGATGGAATGCTGTCAGGCAGTTTGGATGCCAGAACACTGTTGCGACCCACATCACCAGACTGCTCGCCGCCCTGCATGACGCAGCCGGTGATCACATCCTCAATCGCCGCTGCATCAAAGTCATTGCGATCGGCGATCGCGTCGAGCGTTGCCGCGCCCAGATCAACTGGGTGTACGCCAGCCAACCGGCCACCACGTCGTCCCCCTGCGGTCCTTACTGCATCTACGATATAGGCTTCTGCCATTTTCCTGCTCCTTGAAACTGTTTGAGAATCTAAATTTAACTGAACGATTAAACCTGCGCCGCCCTAGCGTCAAATGAAAAAGCCGATCATCACAATAGTGATAACCGGCTTTGTTCCATCATAACCCAGATTCTAGGCAAGCGCCTTAAGCGGGCACATTATTCTTCTTAACTGTGATTACCTGTGGGTAGGTGAACTCCAGCAGGCCTTCCTTGCCATATTCCGCGCCAAAGCCGGATTGTTTGTGGCCACCGAACGGTGCGAATGGTGACAGGTGCAGGAATTCGTTTACCCACACAGTGCCGGTCTCGAGCTTCTCGGCAATCTCGACGCCCTTGTCGGGATTGGCGGTCCAGACCGCACCTGCCAGACCATATTCGCTATCATTGGCACGTTGGATCACTTCGTCTTCAGTGCTGAATTTCATCAACGGCATGACCGGACCAAATTGTTCCTCGGCTACAATTCGTGCATCTTCCGGCGGATTGTCGAGGATGGTGATCGGCATGTAATAGCCCGGAACATCGGGATCATGGTCGCCGCCGACGAGGAATTTATACCCATTATCCTTGGCATCCTGAACCAGCTCCAATACACGGTCATATTGCTTCTTGTTCTGGATCGGGCCAACCGCCGTGCCTTGCTGTGCGCCGTCTCCAACTTTCACATGCTTAGCATATTCGGCAATGGCAGCGCTGAGCTCGTCATAAATATCTTCATGGATATAGATGCGTTTCGCCGCAACGCAGATCTGGCCCGCATTGGTGAAGCTGGACCAGAATAGCTGCTCAGCAACTTTTTCAACATTGGCATCTGGCAGAACGATGGACGCGTCGTTGCCACCCAGTTCCAATGTGATCCGTTTGAGATCCTTAGAAGCGCCTTCCATGATCTTCTTACCCGTCGCGGTTGAGCCAGTGAAGGTAATCTTGTCAATATCGGGATGGCCGGTAATCAGCGGGCCGAGGCTGTCTTCGCCGGTCAGAATGTTGACCACGCCAGCGGGCGCAACGTCTTTAATCAATTCCGCCAGCCGCAACGTGGTGAGCGGCGTGAACGGTGATGGTTTCAGAACGATGGTGCAACCGGACAAGAGTGCAGGCGCGATTTTCTGCACCGCCATCATGACCGGGAAGTTCCACGGCACGATGCCGCCTACCACGCCAACCGGAACCCGGCGGGTGCGGCTGAGGCGTTCTTCGCTATCTTCGTTAATCTCGTCATCGAGATCGAGCGTCGATTGTGCACCGGCCATCATTGACGCGCCGATAATTTCGCCTTGCGCCTGTGCATGCGGCTTGCCTTGCTCTGCAGTCAGCAGGCGGAACAGCTCATCGCTATTCTCTTTAATCGTTGCGGAAATCGCTTGCACCACGGCACGCCGTTCGTCGATCGATTTTTTGCTCCAGGCTGGAAAAGCGGCTCGCGCAGCGGCCACTGCCTCATTTAACTCAGCTTCGCCGCAAGACGGCACCTGTCCGATCACCTCTTCGTTGGCGGGATTGACCACGTCCAGCATGCTGTCTGTGCTGATCATCTGGCCATTGATGAGATTCTTATATTGCGTAATCATGTCGCTCTCCTTTGGAATTTCTGCCCGTTCGTTTCTATTTTGGTTTCTTCTAAACTATTACAAGACTAACCGCGCCTGTCATTTTGCCCATATCCATCATTTCGACAGCGTATATCTAAGTGGCAGTGTTTTGAGCCCGCCGACAAAACTTGATTTTGCCCGCTTGGGTTCTCCCGCCAGTTCGACTGTTTCAATCCGGTCGAGCAGTTCGTTGAACAATATCTTCATCTCCATCCGTGCCATGTGCAGTCCAAGACATTGATGTGCACCAGCACCGAATGCCAGATGGCGATTGGGCGAACGCGCCGCGTCAAATTTGCGTGGATTGTCGAAAATCCGATCATCATGATTGGCCGCGACATAGTTGATCATCAGCCAGTCGCCCTTCTCCACCGGCACCCCGCCAACTTCTACATCTTCAGCAGCGGTACGCATGAAATGCTGTACCGGTGAGGTCCATCGGATTGCTTCCTCAACAATACCGGGCAGCAAATCACGATCGGCTTTGAGCCGTGCAAACTGCTCTGGATCCTGGGCCAGCGCCATCATTGCGCCGGCGGTTGAAGCTGACGTTGTATCATGTCCGGCCGATGCCACGATAATATAGTAGCCCGCCATGTCGCGATCGCTGAGATATTCGCCATCGACCTTGGCATTGGCAATCACGCTGGCGACGTCATCGGTTGGATTGGCGCGCTTTTCTTCGGTGATTTTGGTGAAATAGGTTTCGAAATCGGCGACCGCTCCAATGACCAATTGGGTGATCTGTTCCGCCGTCATATTTGCCATGCCGGTCTTGTTCAGGTCCTCATCCTGCCCACCAAACATTTGCTGGGTCAGGAACAGCATACGCTGCTCGTCTTCCTCGGGCACACCCAATATTTGCATGATCACATGCAGGGGATAGGGCGAGGACACCAGCGGGACAAAGTCGGCTTCGGTTCCGGCCTCCACCAGTCGATCCACCGTTGTTTGTGCGAGTGCGCCAATTTCCGCTTCGAGATGCTTAAGATTTTTCGGCATGAACCATTCCTGGGTCAGCCGACGATATTTCGGATGAATTGGCGCATCCAAAGCAACCAACGAATTGACCAGATGCGGACTACCGCCGGTCACTGCTTTCACAATTTCTTCGCCTTCACGAAATCCAAACACCACGCCCCGTGGACTATTGAGAAACGTCTTGTTGTCCTTGCTGATCCGCATCACATCATCATAGCCCGTGACCAACCAGAACGGATCATGCAGATCACCATTTTCCACGCGCGCGACGGGCATGTTTTCGCGCAACCAATCAAAGGTATCGAGCAGACCATCCCACTCCGCATAGGCAACAGGATCAATAACCGTTGATGCGACCGATGCCGGTGCTTGTGGTGCTGCGCTCATATCATCCTCCGCTTATACGATTCGGCTACCGGTCTTGCCCCAATATTCATCGCGGAGCAGACGTTTATAGAGTTTGCCAGTCGCCACCCGTGGCAATTCGGCGCGAAAATCAATCTGGCGTGGGACTTTTACGCCCGATAAGGTTTGTCGCAAATAGGCTTCCAGCTCCTGGGAGAAATCATCATTAGCATCGGCCATATCCATCGGCTGAATCACCGCAACGACCTTCTCGCCCATATCATCATCGGGCGCGCCGATAACCGCGGCGTCCGCCACTTTCGGATGCGTCACCAACAGGTTTTCAATTTCCTGCGGATAGATATTCACACCGCCCGAAATGATCATGAAACTCTTGCGATCCGTAAGGTAGAGAAAACCGTCCTCATCGACTTTTCCGACATCGCCGAGCGAGGTCCAGCCATGCTTATTATGTGCGGCCTTGGTTTTTTCGGGATCATTATGATATTTTACCGGCGCACCGCCTTCGAAATAGATCTGCCCTTCTTCACCTATAGGTACTTCATCGTCATTTTCATCACAGATATGGACAATGCCCAAAAGCGCCTTGCCGACCGAACCTTTATGCTCCAGCCAGTCTTCTGAGTTGATGAAGGTAAAGCCATTGCCCTCTGAACCCGCGTAATATTCGCGGACTATCGGCCCCCACCATTCGATCATTTTTTCCTTCACCGGAATCGGGCAAGGCGCTGCGGCATGAACGGCACATGTCAGGCTGGATACATCATATTTCGCCCGTGTTTCATCGGGAAGTTTAAGCATCCGGCTGAAATGCGTCGGCACCCATTGGCTAACATCAACTTTGTGTTTTTCAATCAGTGCCAGCGCCTGCTCCGGATCGAATTTCTCCATTACGATGACCGTACCGCCCATCTTGTGGACAGTCATGCACCAGCGCAGCGGGGCCGCATGGTAAAGCGGGGCGGGTGACAAATAGGTGCAGCCTGGTTGAAAACCGAAAGCCCCTTGCGCCATCATGACCAGTGCATTTGGCGCAGCAATATTTTCATCCTCGGGGAACGGAATTCGTACGCCCTTGGGCCGGCCCGTTGTACCCGAACTGTAAAGCATGTCTGTGCCATGACGCTGATCATCAATCGGGTCGTCCGGCAATGTGGCCAGCGCCTGTTCGATGGCGCGGCTATCTTCCACGCCGTAGAGAAATTGTTTCACATCGGGGTTTAGCTTTTGCAATTCGTCGACAACACCCTGTTTTGTATCAGAGCTTATCAGCAGTGATGCGCCGCTATCGCCTAGAATATAAGATACTTCAGCTGCCGTCAGGCGACTTGGGATCGCAACATAATAGAGACCTGCGCGCTGTGCGGCCCAGGCAAAGTCAAAGAAATTGGGATGGTTGTCCAGCAACACCGCCACCGTATCACCGATTTGCAAACCCTCCTTGCGGAAGAGATGCGCCATGCGATTGGACGCCTGGTCAAGTTCGCCATAAGTTTCGACAGCACCAGTGCTGGCCATGATGATCGCCGGCTTTTCGGGATTTTCCTGAGCATGCAGATAAGGATGCATCGGTTGCGTTTCTCCATTTAGGGGCGACCGCCTTTGACTCGTTTGAGCATGGCGATTCGCGTTTTTCCCATCATGGTTTAAGCGCGCAGTTAAATCAATGGATTGTCTAACTGTCTATCCATAGAGGAAAAGAATAATCCTCTAATTTTCCACATATATGTCCACAGGCACAGTGAGATCAGCAAAGACACGGCCGATGGAAGCCATGCTGCTCGCACCTTCGCCAATGGCCTGCTCCAGAAACATCTGGGAGCCGGCACCATTGAGCAGCACCAGAACCGTCCGCGCTTCACAAATGGCGGCCTTGGTAATGGTCACCAGCGGGGTGTCGCCATTGTCCGGCATTATTCCGGCCGCCCGCTTTTCCTTGGGGCCGTCCAGTGCTTCTTCCAGGTCAGCGCTCTCTACGAGACCAGCGGTGCTACCGTCCTCACCCATGCCAAGCCAGATGAGATCCGGTGGCCATTTCGTATCCTGCAGCCGCGCATCGGCGGCACCGCCCGCGAGATGATAATCATCATTCTCGGTCGCAATCGGCAACACCCGGGCACCGCGCGTCATAAAGAGTTGCGCAAGGGTTTTGACATGGCTGCGCGGATCATCCACCGGAACAAGATAATCATCTGTCGGGATGATCGTGACATATTTCCACTTGATCTGCTTTGCTGCCAAGGCTTCGAGCACCGGCATGGCGTCTTCGCTCACCGGGAGGGCGAGCAACGCTTCACCGCGGGCATCAAGCGCGCTTTCGATGATGAATGCAATATCGCCGACGACGGCTTCGATCATTTCAGCCCGGTCATCAAAGTCCCACCATTCGAGTTGAGAATCTTCGCCTTCTGGTAAATCATCGAGATCCCATGATTCGTCTTCACTCATAATCGGTCCTGTCCTTCGGATGTCTTGCTGAGGCTTCTAATCGCTGCAGAAATCAGCACAAGGGTAAATCCCGCTTTTCAATTGGTCTGCTTTGCGTCAATTGGGAACTGAAAAGGCGAAAGGCTCATGATCCAAAACTATATTCTCACACTAACAGCTGAAGATCGGGTGGGCTTGGTGGCCGCCGTGACCGGTTTTCTGGCGGAACATGACGGTTTCATTTTGGACAGTCAGCAATATGCCGATCTGGAACTGGAGCGCTTTTTCATGCGAGTCGAGTTTAAAGGAGCCGGTGACAAATTTCCGTCTAGTCTTAAAACCCTCATCGGGAAGTTTTCACCCGTAGGCACGCGCTATGCGTTGAACTGGACACTGGTCAGCGGCGCCGAAAAACCCAACATCATCATTGCCGTTTCAAAGGGCAGTCATTGTCTCAATGACTTGCTACACCGCTGGAAAACCGGGGGGCTGCCGGTTAATATTGCTGGTGTGGTGAGCAATCATGACAGCCTGCGCGACCTATCCGAATGGCATGATGTCGCGTTCCATCACCTCCCTGTGACCGACGATAACCGAGCCGAGCAGGAGCAGGCCATATTGGAAATCATGGACAGACAGCAGGCCGATTATCTAATTCTCGCGCGCTACATGCAAATATTGTCTGATGATCTAAGCGGTAAATTGGCTGGCCGCTGCATCAACATCCATCACAGTTTTCTTCCGGGCTTCAAAGGGGCCAGGCCCTATCACCGCGCTCACGAACGCGGGGTAAAGCTTATCGGTGCTACCGCCCACTTCGTCAGCGCCGATCTTGATGAAGGCCCGATTATCGAGCAAGCCGTAGAACGCGTCGACCACCGGGCAAGTGTTGAGGAGATGATCCGTATTGGCCGGGATATTGAGGCACAGGTGCTGGCCAAAGCAGTGAAATGGGCCGGCGAACACCGGATATTGCTGAACGGCAACCGGACGGTTGTGTTTCGCTAAGCTCAGTTTTCAGTCAGTGGGCTGGGGTCAGGTGCATCGAGTATTATATTCGCCGGTCGCAAGATAGTCAGCGATGCTGGGGCGCCGCTTACCTTTTCCTGCGCCGTGATATCGATTTGGATGAAATTTCCTTCTTCGGTCAGGCGGGCACTTTGTGTCCATGTCCAGTTGAGTCCGCCATTTTCCTCCTCACCGCTTCTTTCACCGAGACTTGGTGGGCGCGGGTCTGTCAATATTTCCACCGCCCGGTTGCGGACGACAGATTGCGCCACGACGCGCAATTCCAGTTCGGCTGCATTGCGGGTCGTATAACCTTGCAATCGGATCAGTGCGAGTGCAGCGAGGCTGAATATCGACAGTGCGACTAGCATCTCGATCAGCGTGAAGCCGCGTTCACCGGAACATTTTTTTAAATTCTTCACGGCGTTTCCTCGTCGCCAGCCAGCCGGACATCTCCCATCGGGGCGATGATTATATTGCGCGCAAAATCCTTGTAATCCAGACGCACGGCGGCCCGATCGCTGGGCAACCCCGTGCTTTCAAAACTGATCAGCAAAGGTCCAGCATCGCCCACAGCGGCTGTCACCCCACTGGACCAGTTGGTCGATCGAAAAGGCTTGTCTTCAATCACTGACCAGCCACCTTTGCGCCGCTCCAGAAAGCTATAACCCGAAGGTGTCACTTGTACTGCCATTGGACGAGACTGCAAAATTGCATTGTCCCGCAGCGCAGCCGTTCGCGCCGCAAATTTTTGTGCATCCTGCTCCAGGTCATTGCTACCATCGGGAAAAGACAAGACGACAATTGAAGCCATCAGGCCCAAAATCACTAATACAATCATGAGTTCCACCAGCGTAAAGCCGGTTTCATGGTGATTGCGAACAGAGTTTCGGCGGTATTGCATAACATCAGCTTATCGGTTCAGTCCGATCCCTCTCTTGCAGAAGCGGGGCGGGCCTGCAATGGATGAACGCCAGTAGATATTGATTCAAGCCAGCGAACAGGTGGGGAAATTATGAGCGACGTCGTTCTTTATGACAAACAAGGCCGCGTGGTCACGATTACATTGAACAAGCCGGAGACACGCAACGCGCTGTCGACCGATCTTTGCGAAGCATTGGTCAACGCGATGAAAAAAGCCGATGCAGATAAAGATGTGAGCTGTGTTGTGCTTGCCGCAAATGGGAAAAGTTTTTCCTCTGGCGGCAATTTGCATGAAATCAAGGCGATGACTGCCGAGCAGAATATGACTCCGCTGCAGATTGAAGAATGGTACAAAACCGGTATCCAACAAATCCCGCTGGCGATGGCTGCGATCTCGGTTCCGGTGATTGCGGCTGTCAATGGCCACGCGATTGGTGCTGGCAATGACCTGACCACCATGTGTGATATCCGTATTGCCGGTGAAGATGCGATTTTTGCCGAAAGCTTCTTGCGCGTCGGCATCATTCCTGGAGACGGCGGCGCATGGCTGTTGCCGCGCATCATCGGTCAGGCGCGCGCCAACCAGATGCTGTTCACCGGCGAGTTTATCGATGCCCACAAGGCGCTCGATTATGGCTTGGTCTCAGAGATAGTGGCCAATGATGATTTGCTCAAACGTGCCTATGAACTCGCTGAACAAGTGGTTGCCCTGCCGCCGCTGGCTATTCGCAAAACCAAGGAATTGGTCCGCACCGCGCAAAGCGTAACATTGAAAGAAAATCTCGATCAGGCGGCTTTGTTTCAGGGCGTTCTCCAACAGCTCGACGATCACCGGGAAGCGATTGATGCGATTCTTGAAAAGCGCAAACCGGTATTCAAGGGGGAATGATCATGAAGACGTCAAAATATCTCGCTGCCGCTTTGTTGCCGGTAGCACCGCTGCTCATGGCTGCGGGCGAGCCGCCGGAAGGTGCCGCTACCGCGTCAACCAAAGCAGCCAATGCAAGAGTGGCCGCGCGTTTGCCAATTGCTGATCAGACGGATTTCGACAATGCCAATCGCGGCTTTCTGGCCAAAATAGAAGATGCGCAGATCCTGAATGAAGATGGTTCCGTCGCGTGGGAAGTCGGGCAGTTTGATTTTGTCAAAGACGCTGCTCCTGATACCGTCAACCCATCACTCTGGCGGCAGGGCAAGCTCAACAGCATCCATGGGCTTTTCGAAGTGCAAGAGGGCATTTACCAACTGCGTGGCTATGATCTCGCACAAATGACCCTGATTGCAGGCAAAACCGGCTGGATTGTGATTGACCCACTGACGACACCTGCCCCGGCCAAAGCCGCTCTCGCCCTTGCCAATGAAACATTGGGCCAGCGCCCGGTACAGGCGGTAATTTTCACGCATAGCCATGGTGATCATTTTGGCGGCGTAAGCGGTGTTGTGACACCACAGGAACTCCAATATGGCAAGGTGCAGATCATTGCTCCACATGGATTTCTGAGAGAATCCATTGGCGAGAATGTGCTTGCCGGAACCACCATGAATCGCCGAGTACAATTCCAGTTCGGCACCAATCTGCCTGCCGGACCAACCGGCCATGTTGGGACGGGTTTGGGGCAATATTTGTCAACAGGTGACCTATCGCTGCTACCGCCAACCAAGACAGTGAGCAAGGATGGCGAGACCCTGTCCATTGATGGCATCACTTTTGAGTTTATGGATGCCAGCGAGACCGAGGCACCGGCAGAGCTGGTCTTTTATCTGCCCGAGTTCAAAGCGCTGCATAGTGCCGAAGTGGCTACCCGCAATTTCCACAATGTGCTGACACCACGCGGCGCTCTGGTGCGCGATACTTTGAAATGGAGCAAGGTGATTGATGCCATGCTCGCAAAATATGGCGAAAAGTCTGACGTCCTGCTCGCCAGCCATCACTGGCCAATCTGGGGCAGCGAGAATGTTGAGGCCGCTTTGAAGAATCAGCGCGGTCTGTATCGCTATGTCCACGACCAGACATTGCGCCAAGCTAATCAGGGTGCCACCATGCACGAGATAGCCGAGAATATCGGCGAGCCTGATTTCGCTGCAACGGATTTTGGCGTCCGCGATTATTATGGCACGCTCAATCACAACTCAAAGGCAGTCTATCAGCGCTATTTCGGCTGGTGGGACGGCGTTCCAGCGCATTATCATGAATTGCCACCCGTTGAGGCATCACGAAAATATGTCGCGGCGATGGGCGGTGCCGCCAAAGCGCTATCGATTGGTGAACAGGCCTTTGCCACTGGCGACTATCGCTGGGCAGCCACCGTCTTCAATCATGTCGTCTTTGCCGATCCGGCCAATGAAGTAGCCAAAAAATGGCTTGCCTCCACTTATGAACAGCTTGGTTTCCAAGCTGAAGCAGGCACGTGGCGCAACATTTATCTGTCGGGTGCCAAGGAGTTGCGGGAAGGTAATGACCGGGGCGAAGTTGTCGCCACCACCAATGCACGGGTGTTGAACAGCATTCCGGCGGTCGATCTGTTCGATGCTTTGGCTGCGCGCTTTAATCCGGCACGGATGCGGAGCGCTGGCGGAATCATCCAGTTCACGTTCCCGGATCGCGGCGAAGCGGTCAGCGTTGATCTCGGCAAAAGCGTCATGTTCCCGCGCGATGGCACGACCGATCGTTCGGTCGCGCAGATCACAGTGAGTCGGAGTGACTTTACTCGGGTGCTGATGCGGGAAGTGACACCGCGCGAGCTCATTGTGTCGGGCAACATGCGGGTGCTCGGCAATGTCGGACTAATGGCCGCGATGTTTGCAGCGCTTGATCCGGTAGACCCGCAGTTCAACATCGTAACACCCTGAATTCTAACCCAGAGGCATTAGTCGATGCAACGTTTTAGCTTTCCTGTAGTCCAGCCCGATCCGGCGCTTGAAGAATTGCGCTCTGAATTGCAGGCGTTCCTGAAAGAAGAGCGAGAGGCGGGTAATTTTCGTCCCGAGCCGGAATGCTGGATGGCCTCTTCCGATACTGAATTTTCCAAGAAAATGGGGCAGCGCGGTTGGATTGGCCTGACCTGGTCCAGCCAATATGGCGGCCACGACAAGACGGCATTGGAACGCTATATCGTGACTGAAGAAACTCTGCGCGCCGGGGCACCTGTCGGCGCGCACTGGATTGCTGACCGCCAGCATGCGCCCATGCTCATCGAACATGGGACCGAGGAACAGAAACTCGATATTCTACCACGCATTGCCGCAGGGGAGTGTTATTTTGCCATTGGCCTTTCCGAGCCAGGGGCAGGGTCGGACCTCGCCAACGTCAAGACGAACGCGGAAAAAGTCGAAGGTGGCTGGAAAATTAATGGCCAGAAAATCTGGTCATCCGGAGCACATATTTCGCACTATATGGTAGCCATTTTGCGCACCTCGCCCGCCGATGGCCGGAACCGACATGTTGGCCTCTCGCAAATCATGATTGATCTCAGCCTGCCCGGTGTGACGATCAAACCGATTACAGACCTTTCGGGCGATGCGCATTTTAACGAGGTTTATTTCGAGGACGTCATTGTGCCCGATGACTGCTTGCTCGGCGAAGAAGGTGGCGGCTGGAAACAAGTGACAGGCGAGCTTGCCATGGAGCGATCTGGTCCGGAACGGTTTCTTTCAAGCTATATCACATTGGAGACAGCCCTTTACCAATTGCAGGGCAAGCTGGGTTCGGATTCTCAGGCACGCCTCGGCAAGCTCATTGCCAATCTACGCACCTTGCGCGGCATGTCTTGGGGTATCGCCAATCTGCTCCATCAGGGCGTGTCACCGGAAACCGAGGCCGCCTTAGTCAAGGATCTCGGCAATCGTCTGGAAAATGACCTGACCCTGCAAGTAAGGGCTTTGCTTAATGATCTGCCAGAGGAAGAGTGGAGCGATGAAATGCGGCGTATCCTCAATATCGGCATATTGCGATCGCCGCCGAACACGTTGCGCGGCGGTACAACCGAAGTCATGCGCGGCATTACCGCGCGGCAATTGGGCCTGAGATAAGGGTAGCGCTAATGATTAACACAGAAGGCATGATCGCTGAAACAGCGGCGAAAATATACACCGATCTGTGCGGGCGCGAAGTACCGCATGAGGCGGAAGCCGGCAACTTTCCGCAAGCTTTGTGGAACGCACTCACGGAAAACGGGCTGCCGCTCGCTTGGGTCAGTGAAGATAATGGCGGCTTTGGTGCCGATTATGATGAGGTTTTCGGCGCCATCTGGGTCTCGGCCGAGGCCGCATCACCGGTGCCCTTTGCCGAGACATTGATCGGGAACTGGCTGCTCGATCGGGCCGGTTTAGAAATTCCCGATGGCGCTTCCACGTTCGCGATCCTGGAAGGCAAAACAGCCAGCGTTCCTTTCGCCGGTGCAGCTGATCATGTGGCGGTTTTTGACGCAAACAAGAGCACCATTTCTCTCTACAAAAGCGCCGATATATCGGCGGCTCAAGAGCAAGCATTGTCGCCCGATGGCGATACGCGCCTGGACTTCTCTATTGCGACGCCTGTTGCAAGCGCTGAAACCAACATGACCCAGCGGGCGGTTGAGGCTTTGATCCTGACGGTACGTGCAGTGCAGATGGCTTCTGCCATCGAGGCTGCGCTTAACCTTTCCATCGCCTATGTCTCCGACCGCGAACAATTTGGCCGGCCATTGTCGAAATTTCAGGCAATCCAGCATCAGCTCGCCGTCGCTGCATCAGAAAGCGCGGCCGCGACCATGGCCGCCACTCAGGCCGCAAGCGCTCTTGCCAGTAGCGCCGATGATCCGGAAAAAGCATGGCATGAAGCCGTGGTTGCCAAAGTCCAGATCGGTCACAGTGTCGAAGCCGTGACCGTGCCCTTCCATCAGGTGCACGGCGCGATGGGCTATACGCAGGAATATGATCTGCACCATTATACCCGCCGCCTGTGGGCGTGGCGCGATACGCTCGGCAATGAGCATCGCTGGTCGAAATTGCTGGGCGCAGAGCTTGCCGTAACGTCACCGGACCAGATCTGGAAAGGCGTGACAACCGGCGCCTGGATTGCTAGTTAACTGCTCGATTAAACCGATTCTCGAGACGATCTGTACCGTCTCCAATCATTCCAACGCAAGAGGACCAAATCCCATGAAAACACGCATCACAGAGCTTTTTGGCATTGAACATCCGATCATTCAGGGCGGGATGCACTATGTGGGTTTTGCCGAATTGGCGGCGGCGGTTTCGGAAGCAGGCGGTCTCGGCATCATCACTGGTTTGACCCAGAAAACACCGGAAGATCTCGATAAGGAGATCAAGAAAGCCAAGGCGCTGACCGACAAGCCGATTGGCGTCAATCTGACCTTCCTGCCGATCGTCAACACGCCTGACTATCCCGGTTATATCAAGGCGATCATCGACAACGACATCAAGGCGGTCGAAACCGCTGGCAATAATCCGGCACAATATCTCCCGGCCCTCAAAGAAGCTGGCGTGAAAGTCATCCACAAATGCACCGCCGTGCGCCATGCGTTGAAAGCGCAGAGCATTGGCTGTGACGCGGTATCGGTTGACGGTTTTGAATGTGGTGGCCATCCGGGTGAAGACGATATTCCAAACATGATCCTACTGCCCCGCGCTGCGGATGAACTGGATATTCCATTCGTCAGCTCAGGCGGACAGGCCGATGCCCGGTCGCTAGTTGCCTCGCTCGCCATGGGCGCTGAAGGCATGAACATGGGCACACGTTTCATCGCAACAAAAGAGGCACCTGTGCATCAAAATGTTAAGGATGCGATTGTCGCCGCCAGCGAACTCGATACCCGTCTTGTCATGCGCCCGCTGCGCAATACCGAGCGTGTGCTGAACAATTCGGCGGTCGAACGGCTGCTCGAAATCGAAAAAGAAAAAGGCAGCGAACTGCAATTTACCGACATTATTGAACAAGTTGCCGGGGTCTACCCGCAGATCATGATGGAAGGTACAATGGATGCAGGCGCCTGGAGCTGCGGCATGGTCGCTGGTCTGATCAATGATATTCCAACCTGCAAAGAATTGATCGACGGCATCATGAGCGAAGCGGATGAGATTATCCGCGGACGGCTGGAAGGATATTTGGCGGCCTAAACATGGAATCCTATCAACCGCTAAGCCGTTCCATTGCTGGCAAGAAAGCCATTGTCACCGGCGCGGCCAGCGGCATGGGCCGTGCCACAGCGCATTTGTTTGCGTCTGAAGGTGCGACAGTCGCGATCACTGATCTCGATCAGGCGCGCTGCGACGCAGTTGTCCAGGAAATAGCGGCGGCTGGTTATAGCGGCTCGGCGGAGGCCTGGGCTCTGGATGTCAGCAACCCTGACATCATCAAGGCGGTTGTAGCGGATATTGCAAACAGCTTCGGCGCTATCGATATTCTCGTCAACAATGCCGGCTTCGCGATTCCGGCTGATGTGGCGGAAGAAAGCTATGAGGATAGTTGGGAGCCAACTCTCTCGGTCATGCTTGCGGCGCACCAGCGAATGATCCGCGCAGCATTGCCTCACCTCAGAGAAGCCGAACATCCAAGGATCGTCAACATCGCATCAACCGAAGGATTAGGGGCTTCCCCGGGCAACAGTCCTTATGTCGCCGCCAAACATGGTGTGATTGGATTAACGAAAGGCTTGGCGGTTGATCTCGGCCGCGAGGGTATCACCGTCAACTGTATCTGTCCTGGGCCGATACGCACGGGCATTACCGATGCGATTTCCGAGGAGCATAAAACCATCTATGCCAAACGCCGCGTTGCGCTCCGCCGCTATGCCATCCCGGAAGAAGTTGCGCATATGACCTTGTCCTGCGTGCTGCCAGCCGCCAGCTTTCTGACCGGAGCAATTATTCCGGTCGATGGCGGCCTTACGATCAAAAACGCGTAAATACTGATCGAAGCAGCGCGTATTTTCATCGAATTGCCAAATCGCGATAGCGATTGGGACGATAGCATCACCAAATGAACAATATTTCCAATGCGTTCACGTTGCTTCGCTATCCCTTACTGCTGCCAATCTTCCTCGTGATTGGTAGCATTTCGATGTTCAAGCTTGCTGGTCTTTATCCTTTTTCCTCGCGTTTTTCCGAAGATATGATGCACAGCAGCTTACAAATTTTACTCTGCATCGCTGTCATCATATTGCTGAGACGATTTAACCTATTTGATGCAACCGGACTAAACAATCCCATCCGCAATTGGCCAAGAAACTGGCCGTTCGCGGTCGTACCGATGGGACTGATTGGTCTAATCAACCTGTTATCTGTCAATTGGGAAACGCTTAGCTTCGACACCCTTCGCGTGACAGGATGGATTTACAACAGCGTTTCAACCGGATTATTTGAAGAAATATTGTTGCGGGGTTTCTGCTTCTATTTTCTCTATCACTGCTGGCAGAAGCGAGACAATGCCATCTATCTGGCAGCTTTTGCGCAGGCTCTGATCTTTGGAGTTGCCCATTTATCGAACCTTCAAAATGCGCCTGTCGGAGATGTGTTGCCGCAAGTGGTCTATGCTACCCTTCTGGGCATCGGGTTCGCTGGAATTACCGTCTATACACAATCTGTCTGGCCGACGATTGCGATCCACAGCTTTATCAATGCCATGGGCGATCTCGACAATTTCTTCGGCCCCGCCATAGCGGACAGTGCCGGTGACCCATCGGGGTATGTTGCCGCGATCATCATTATTTTCTGCGTCGCAACCCTTCCGGGACTATATTTGCTGCGTTTGGGTCAAAGGCGAATAAACTCGGCTCGTTCGCATGCATGACGGCCAACTCATTCGCCATATTCGTCATGCCGCTTATCCCAATACATTTCTCCCTTGGGCCAGCCATCAGGCGAAGCTTCCCAAGGCTCCTGGCGACCAAATGGTGTCAGATCAAGCCAGGTCCAGTGACTGCCCAAATGCTCTACGCCGCGCTGGTCGGTATAGTAGGTGCGATAGATATCATCGCCATCGCGCAGAAACACGCTGACGACATGATTTTCACCATCATCATTGGTCGCATTGAAATCATAGTTGAAGTCGCTGCCAAAGGATGAAACCCATGGCAGGTCCCAACCCATGCGCTGCTTATAGGCTAAGAGCTTCTCCAAAGGTGCTCGCGATACAAGGACGATGGACGTATCGCGTGCATTTAAGTGGGCGGGGTGAGACATGGCGTCCGTCACCCATGAACAACCTGGACAACCAGCATCGGCATCAGGAGCGAACATGAAATGATAGACTATGAGCTGCTTTCGGCCATCAAAGAGATCCGACAAACTGACCTCGCCATTTGCACTCTCGAACGCGTAACTTTTGTCAATCTTGACCATCGGTAATCGCCGACGCATCGCATTGATCGCATCTTGCGATCTGGTCAGTTCCTTTTCTTTTTCGCGAAGCTCTTCGATAGCGGATTGCCATTTTTCATGACTAACAATCTTCGGTTGCGCTGACTCTCCCATCAGTTCCTCCCTGTAAATCTATTATTTTTGAGAAACCAATATTAGCATATATGGATGGCCCAGACGATCCCGGGTTGATTTAGTCCTTCCGGACATTTTTCTGCGGCGCCACATGGGCCTGCAATTCAAAAATATCTGGTCGTGCATAGTGACCAGCAACATCCATATCGAATTTGCCCCTCGTCCGGTCATTCAGATCAACGTCAGCGGTCAGGATTGTTTCCTTGCCGAATACCGGTCCTGCGATTACCTCTCCAGTTGGGGCGATGATGCAGCTGCCACCATTGATCAGCAGGCTGTCGGGATCATTCCCTTGCACCGCGTCAAATTGCTCTGCGTCCAAGGTGATCATCCCGCGCTCGAGATACTGACAGGCTGACAAGACAAAGGCCCGGCTTTCCAATGCGATGGTTTGCATTGTTGGCACCCATACCGGTCGGTCATCAACGGTGGAGACACAGTAGAAATCGGGTTGTGCGTCATAATAGAAGCTGCGCAGCAATGGCATGTAATTTTCCCAGCAAATAGCGCTGACCAACCGTCCAGCGCTGCTGTCCATCACTGGTAAATCGCTGCCATCACCTTGTCCCCAGATCAGTCGCTCCATCGCGGTCGGAACCAACTTACGGTGGACGCCAAGCAGCTTTCCGTCCTTTTCAAAGCTGAAAGTCGAGCAATAGAGTGTCGCGCCTTTGCGTTCGATAGCGCCGACAACCACAGCCAGATCATTGGCGGCGACTGTTTCGCTTAGAGCCTCAAATTCAGCGGAACCCAGGGCAATGGCATTGTCAGAATAGAGCCGGAACAATTCCCGCCCGGCATCGTCGCGCGATCCAACACGAACACCAAAGTCAACGCCTTTAGGATAGCCGCCAATGAAGGCTTCCGGGAAAACGGCCAGATCACTCTTCGCAGTTTTGGCCTGCGATAAAAGATCAGCAAATTTGCTTAGCGTGTTGGACGTAGCAAAGGGATCGGATCCGGCTTGAACCACCGAAACAATGCGCGTTGTGGAATTGCTGCTCACGGCCTATCCTCTTTCTGGCTTATGGAACATCCCATATAGACAGAACAGAGCGCAGCGCCGTTACAAATGCAAGCGGCTGATCGAGCATAAGATGATGTTCCGCCTTGGGCACTGCAATCATCGGGATATGGGAGCCTCCCAGTTCGCGCAGATAGGCCGCACTGTCGGCATCGAATAATCTGCTATTCTCACCATAGATAATCGCTAGCCGGTGCGGCAAATCAACAATCCGTTGCGGGGCCTGCATCCATTTGGCTTGATCATTTTCGCTGCGATGAAAAACCTTGGGGTTGAATTTCCAGGTCCAGCCGCCTTCAACCGGACGCATACTGTGATAAGCCATATATTCCATCAGGAATGGCGTCTGCACACCCTGCGAAGGTGCAAGTACGAAGCGTCCGCGCGCTGTCTCATAGTCAGGATAGACATTGGTTGGCCGGTCCGACTTTCCCGAACCAGGAGGACCGCCGCCGCCCTTGAAATGCTCCATCAGCCTCTTTGGCCGCATGATCATCAGGTCGCAGATAATCAGCCCGCCAAACCGATCTCCAGCCAATTCCATGGCGGTCAGCGCCACGCCGGAGCCAAAGCTATGCGCAATGATCTTGGGCTTCTCGGGGCCGGAAAAAAGATCAAGCGCATCGGCTAGCGCAACCATGTCTTCGGCACGCTGTGTCCCTTCAAAAACCGTTCCGATCTCGCTTTCACCCATGCCGGCCAGATCATAGACGATAATGTCATAATCCTCCGCGAGAAATGGTGCGATAAACGCAAAACAGCGCGCATGGGCCAGAAAGCCGTGGGTCAGCAGCAGTGGAGGATTGCCGCGTTTGCCCCAGCGGAAATAATGGACTTTATGCCCGTCCACTTCGATAAATGCTTCTTCACGCGGTACATCCAGCGCTTCGATAAACCAGGATGGCAGCTCTTGATCAGCAGACCAGAGTTCGACAATATCTCCACTGCCCGTCACTACAGGATCAGACAACCGCAATCGCCTCGATTTCGATCATCAGGTCGGGCGCAGCCAGCGCAGCGCAACCGATCAGCGTGAAAGCGACCTGGTTTCCGCCAAGAAACGCAAGAATCTCCGGGAAGGCTTCCGCACCCTTTTCTTCCGTATAGTCAACGATGAACGCTCGCGCGGACACAATATTTTCCGGCCCAGCGCCAGCGGATGCCAACGCTTTACCGAGATTGCTGCTCGCCATCCGCGCCTGTTCGGCCAGATTATCTGGCGCCGGATCACCGCCTGGTGTCCAGGCCACTTGTCCGGAGATGAAAATCATCTTTCCCGGTGTACAAGTGGTGACCTGTGAATAGCCCATTGCGTCAGCGTCCGGTAACGTATCAGGGTTGATCCGTTCGATATCAGCCATGGCTATTCACCTTTCCAGTCGGGTTTGCGTTTTTGAGCAAAGGCTAGCGACCCTTCCTGTGCATCTTTGGACGTGAACACCGGCGCGGTGATTTCCGCCTGTTTCTTCCATGCCTCTTCGCTAGTCCAATCATAGCTTTCGTTGATGATTTTCTTGGTCGCTTTGAGCGCCAGCGGGCCGTTGGCCGCAACGGTGGCCGCCAATTCAATCGCTGCGTCCAAAGCGGGACCGTCTGTCAGCCGGTTCACAAAACCAACATCATAAGCGCGCTGGGCAGAGAAGAAATCGCCGGTCAAAGCCATCTCCATCGCGACACGTTTGCCGACCAATTGCTGCAGCTTGATCACGCCGCCCGCCGCTGCAACAAGCGAGCGTTTGACTTCGGGAATACCGAATTTTGCTTTGTCATTGGCGACGCAAAGATCACAGGCCAGAGCGAGTTCCAGACCACCCGCCAAGGCATAGCCTTCCACTGCAGCGATGATCGGTTTCTCTGGTCCTTTTTCGGTGATGCCGCCAAAGCCATAGCCTTTGACCGCTGGCGTTTCCCCGCGCAAAAAGCCTTTCAGGTCCATGCCGGAGCAGAAAGTTCCGCCCGCGCCAGTGATGATCCCGGCGTTAAGGCTGTTATCATTGTCCAGTTGTTCCATCGCTGCTCTGATGCCTTCGGCAGCAGCCTTGGTCATCGCGTTTTTGGCCTCTGGCCGGTTGATGGTGACGATGATGAAGCCATCTTGAATATCTGTGAGCACTTCTGACATAGGTCTCTCCTTTGAGCTTTAATCGAATAAAAGTCCGGCCAGTTTCGACCGTTGATAGGGGGCGTCACCAATGAGCGCGCCATTCATAATTGCTTTGCGTCGATGCAACTGGGCGTCGCAATCATGGGTGAAGCCAAAGCCGCCGTGAAACTGGATCGACCGGTCGGCAGCCTGGCTGTAACTGTCATGCGCCTGGGCCGCCGCCATCCGCACCGCCACCTCGCCGCGGCCCTGCTCACCCCAGCTATGCGCGGCGCTGTAGAGATGCGTCCGCGCCTTTTCATATTCGACATAATTGTTGACTGTCGGATGCTTGAGCGCCTGATAGCTACCGATAATCTTGTCGAACTGCTTGCGGGTCTTGAGATAATCCAGCGTATAATCGATAACTGCCTGCGCGCCGCCGGTCATCTCGGCTGCATGAACGAGCCCGGCTGCGAGTTCCACCTTCTCGATCACTTCCCGGCCGCGATCGACATCCAGCAACGCGTCAGTGGACACCGATAATCCGTCGAGCGTCAGTTCGTAGCTGCGCGCAGTCTCGTCGATAATCTGTTCCCGGCGCAGCGCACCTTCGGGCAGCGCTGATCGCTCGATCAAGGCGAAACGCAGACGTTCATCGACCTTAACCGACACGATGATCAGCTCGGCACTGTCAGCCCAGAGCACCAGTTGTTTCTTGCCAGAGAGGGTAAGGCTATCGCCGCTCTGCGTTCCCGAACATTCGACATGAGCGAGATCCCAGTCACCGTGATCTTCACGCAACGCCAATGTCGCCGCCATCCCTTCGGAAATTTTGGGCAGCCAGGCAGCTTGCTGTGCTTCGGTTCCTCCTGCGAGCAATGCCTGAGCCGCCAGCGTCGTCGTACCAAAAGGCGTGCTCATCAGATTACGGCCCATCTGTTCCGCAATCGGAACAACTTCCGCCATCGAAAGACCCACGCCGCCATGGGCTTCGGGTATCGCAATCGCGAGCCAGCCAAGCTCGCCGACTTCCCGCCAAATCGCCGGATCATAGCCAAGGTCATCATCAATGAGCGCACGCACTTTTTCCACCGGCGACTTGTCACGACAGAAGTTGGTCGCAACATCCATCAATTCAATTTGCTCTTCGGTCGTGCCGATATTGCCCAGATTATCCATTTGTACGTCCTGATTATTGTGTGGTGAGACTTAGCGCGTCTTCGGCAGGCCAAGCGCATGCTCGGCGACAATATTGCGCTGGATCTCCGACGTCCCGCCACCAATTGTCGCGGAGAAACTGTTAAGATAGCTTCTGTGCCAGTAGCCGTCATCTACAGCATTTTCATCGCCGACATAATAGCCCGCCTTGGTCCCCTGAAAGCCGAGCGAAAATTCGGTCAGTTCGCGGATCAACTCGGTCCGCGCCAGCTTGTTCATCAGCGGCAAACCCATTGGCTTGTCTTGCATCAGCTGCGGCATCCGGCGGCGGGTGTTGTTGAGATTGAGCGCCTGGATATCGATCATATATTGCGTCATCTTGTCGCGCATCACCGGATCGTCCAGCAAGGGCTTGCCATTGCGCGTTGAGTTTTTTGCCAGCTCGACAATCTGCATGACATCCAGTTCTTTGACGAAATAACCGCCGACCGGTTTAACCTTGGCGCCGCGTTCATATTCCAGTGTCTTCATCGCCATCGACCAGCCATTGCCTTCCCCGCCAAACAGACAGTCGGCAGAAATCCGTGCATCGGTAAAGAAGGTCTGCACAAATCCATATTCGCCGGTCAGCTTCTTGATCCGGCTGGTGCTGATCCCGTCAATCTTCATCGGATTAAGAAAAAAGCTGAGGCCCTTATATTTATTCTCTGCCTCGAAATCGGTCCGCGCGAGCAAGATCATATATTTTGCCCGGTCGCCCAGCGAGGTCCAGATTTTTGACCCGTTGAGGACATAGCCATCGCCATCCTTAACCGCTTTCAGCTGCGCATTGCCAAGGTCACTGCCATGTTCCGGCTCCGAAAAACCCTGGCACCAGATATCCTCGGCATTGAGCATGCCCTTGATATATTTCTGCTTCTGCTCCTCCGATCCCAGATCGAGGATCAGCGGCCCGGCCCAGCCATTGCCGATGGCGTTAAGCATGATCGGCGCGTCATATTTTTTCATCGCCCGGGTCGCTGCACGCTGAAAATCCGTATGCAGGCCACCCCCGCCATATTCCTTCGGCCAGGCCGCGCCGAGATAGCCCGCTTCATAGACCTTGCGCTGCCATTCACGGAGGAAATCAAACTGCTCATCAGTTGACACTTCCATGAAGGTCAGCGGCAGCATGAACCCGGGGTCACGAACCGTATTCTCCTTGAACCAAGCATCGGCGGCTTGACTATAATCCTTCAATTCGGCTGCATCGGGCTTCTCTGCCATGATCTCGCTCCTGAATGGTCTTATCAATAGGGTCAGTAGCAGCGCCCGCTACCTTGCCCTAATTTGGGAATCAATCGGATATTAATTGAACGATTAAAATCCAAAAAGCAATGGTCTGAAATATCAGTCAGGAGAGCAGCAATGGCAAGTGAGCAGAAACATGTGATGTGCCGGGCCTGTCACGCCCATTGCGGGCTGATTGTCGATTTTGAAGATGGTGTTCCGGTTAAGACCCATGGCGACAAGGACAATCCCGAATTTGAAGGCTATAGCTGTATCAAGGGGCGTCAGCTTGCCAATTATCACAGCTTCGATACCCGCCTGTTGACCAGCTACAAGGGCATGAAACACGGCCAGAAAGAGGCGGTCCATTGGCGCACTGCCGCCGAGGAAATTGCAGAGAAGATTGAAGCCATTGTCGCGGAACATGGTCCGGACAGTGTCGCCTCTTATGTTGGCACCTTCGGCTATAATAATCTCAACGGCCATGCGTTCATCCTCGCGCTGATGGACGCGATTGGTTCGACCTCGGTTTATGATAGCGTCACGATTGACCAACCGGGCAAGGGCATTGCCCGGGCGTTGGTTGGTCCATGGCTGGCCGGTGCGCCGCGTGTCGGTGACTGGGACGGTCTGATGCTCGTTGGCACCAATCCGATCGTATCGATGAACGGCGGTCTCGGCATGAATCCGGCGAAGAAATTGCATGATGCCAAGAAGCGCGGGATGCAGCTGATCGTTATCGATCCGCGCAAGACCGACAGCGCGCGGCAGGCCGATCTGCACCTGCAATGCCGCCCCGGTGAAGACCCGATCATCCTCGGTGCGATTGCCAAGGTGGTGATTGAGGAAGGGCTTTATGACCAGGATTTCGTTGCCAATGATGTTGATGGTTTTGAAGCGCTAAAAAAAGCAGTCGCCCCATTCGACCCCGCTTTGGCCGCCCAGCGCGCCGACGTGACAGCGGAGGAAATCGTTCAGGCTGCGCGCATGTATGGCAGTTGGAAAAAAGGCAGCATCAGCGTCGGCACCGGTCCCAATATGGCGGGCGGCGGCAATATTACCGAATATCTCAACCTGTCGATGACATCGATCATGGGCCACTGGCTGCGCGAAGGCGATATTAACCGGCGCAGCGGTGTCTTCATGAAACCCGCGCCGCCGGTTGCCGCATCACCCGGCCCGATGGAGGCCTGGGGCTTTGGCCGCAAATTGCATAGCCGCGATCTCGAACAAAGCATTTCCGGCATGCCGACTGCGGCGCTGCCGGATGAAATTCTCACCCCCGGCGACAAGCAGGTAAAGGCGCTTATCTGTCTCGGCGGCAATCCGATGCTCGCCTGGCCGGATCAGCTCAAGACTTTTGAAGCAATGAAGGCTCTGGATTTACTGGTCTGCCTCGACCCGCGCATGTCGAAAACAGCGGAATTGGCGGACTATGTCATCGCACCAAAACTCCATTATGAAGTGCATGGCAATACCGCCGCGCCGGAACTCTATGGCGGTTTTGGTGCCGGCTGGGGTTTTGAGAATAATTATGCGCAGGCCAGCCCACCCATCATGGAATCGCCGGAAGGGTCTGATCTTTGCGAGGAATATGAATTTGTCCACACGCTTGCCAGCGCCATGGACAAGCCGCTGAAAATCAAGTCATGGGCCTTGGTATCACATCCCGATGAGCGAGAAGAAAAAGCCACGACCTTTGAACCCGGCGAAACGCCCGATCCGATCACGGCTTGGAGTGCCGCGCTTAACGGATCGCCAGTGCCCGTCGCCGAAGTCTATGCTGACCCGGATGCGCACAAAGGCAAGATCATGGATGCGCAGGCGCTGATGGTGCAGCCCAAACCAGCCGAATGGGAAGGCAAATTGTCGGTCGGCAATGCGGCGATGATGGAAGAACTGGCTGGCTATGCACAGCGTCTGGGTGAGCCGGTGGAAGAAACCGCCTTCCCGATGCGGATGATTGGGCGGCGAATGACCGAAATTCACAACAGCAACTGGCATGAAGACCCGGTGCAGCGCAAACGCGTGCCGCATCACCCGGCCTTCATGAATCCGGCCGACATGGATGCGCTGGGTCTGAGCGAAGACCAGCCGGTGGAAGTGGAATCCGGACGCGCGTTCATCAGCTGCGTGGCCAAGGCGGACAAGACGGTCAAACCGGGTTGTGTTTCGCTGCCCCATAGCTGGGGCACCAATCCGAATGAGAAAGAAGATCCGCTGGGTGAAGGCGGCAATACCGGACGCCTGTCTTTCAACGACCGCGACTTTGACAAGCGTACTGGCATTCCGCTGATGAGCAGCATACCCATTCGCGTGCGGGCGAAGCAAGAAGCGCTCGAAGCTGCCGAATAATCCCATAAAGGAACCTTCATGACCAATCCTCTTTTCGATCTCACCGGCGAAGTGGCCGTTATCACCGGCGCCGGACGCGGTATCGGGGAAGGCATGGCCAAGACTCTTGCCGATGCCGGTTGCAATGTCGTGTGCGCCTCGCGCAGCATCGATGAAATTCAAGCGGTTGCTGATGAAATCAACGCCCGCAATACCGGCGGACGCGCGGTTGCGCAGGTCACCGATGTCACCAGCGCCGAGCAGATGGACGCGCTCGCCCAGCGCGCTGTCGATGAATTTGGCAAGCTCGATATCTGGGTCAATAATGCCGGTGGATCGCTGGTCTCCGCACCGCTGACCGAATTGCCCGAGGCGGAATGGGACCTGACCATGGCGGTCAACCTGACCTCCGTCTTTCACGGCGTACGTGCCGCCTGCAAGCATTTTGGCGAAGGCAGCCGGATCGTCAATACAAGCTCAATGGCTGGCCAGGACCCCTTTCCTGGCAGCGGCCACTACAGCGCCGCCAAAGCCGGCGTGCTGATGCTGACCAAAACGCTCGCTCATGAACTCGGCCCAAAAACGCGCGTGAACGCGATCCTGCCTGGCTTTGTTCCGACCGAAACGGTCAAGAAGGCGCTGAGCATGAAGGATGAGGACTTTATCGGCTTTGAAGACACGCTCGGGCTACCTGCTGGCCGATTGGGAACACCGCAGGACATCGGCGCCCTAACCCTTTATCTCTGTGCGCCTGCTTCAGAGTGGGTGACCGGACAGTGTATAAGGATTGCCGGGACCCCTTGAGAGATCGTTAAACCACGAAAGTGGAAGTTAATCCCGCGCAGAGGGGTTACACCCAAGGACTGCTTTGTTTTCAGTTTTGGTAACGAAAAACCACTTAATTTCAATCCACTAGTAGCAGATTCGGCTCTGGTGAGTGTGCCCTTTCACCAACGCCCCTTCAAACCGCAACACCATTGCATATTTCCCAATGTCAAAGAGCAACCTTGAACATAATCCATAAGTGAGGCTGTGAGAAAGCAATGCGCGACCGCTTTATACCGTTAGCGGACGTTGATGAACATCTTTTGGAGCGACGAGAAGTGGGGCATGAAACGGACAGGCGGCAAACCAGAGGATTGCAGTGAGCTTATCTGCTGCGCGCATTCTGTTGCCGGTAGGCGCTTGGAGACATTCCCGTTTCCTCTCGAAACGCCCGGTTGAACGGCCCAATGGATGCAAACCCGCAGTCGAGAGCGATTACGAGGATGGAGCTCCCGCTCAGTTCAGGGTCACTTAACATCATTTGCGCCTGTTCAATACGGAAACGATTAATGTACCGATTGAAATTTGGCTGTCTCAACACCTGGGTAATCGCTTTTGAAACGAGATAGTCATGTTCTCCCAATTGCGCTGCGACGTCAGCGACCTTAAGGGATGGTTGGGTATAGACCTCGGGCTTATGCATAAGTTCTTCGACGCGCCTCGCCAATCGTCTATCTGCTGCTGTCGGTGATGCTGAAGGCCGTGCCGTTTCAACCGCAACCGGACTGACTGTTAGAGGATGTCGACGTCTAAACTTCAGTGCCAACACAGCGCCTGTCAAAGCAGTTAAAGCGGCAACGCTCTGGATCGTTTTGGTGTGAGTGCTAAAAAACGATCCCTCGCTGGCCCCCTGTACCATGAAAACTGCCACGATAATCAGCGCGAGATATCCGACTGTAAAGAGCTGCCGAAACCGGCGTTCGGGACCTTTCGGCGTGCCAGGAATGTGGCGCGCGATTTCTGCTAGGGTAACGATTACAAAAGTTGAGCCAACCATGCCGACGACGTTGCCTGTCATCCGGAGTATATTCGCTTCACCGCCGTCCGGCGCTACTCCAGCTGTTCCTGCAAACTGAAGCGCGAGAATGAAGAGTACCACCATCAATGGCGCGGCGGCTTCTTCGTGCGATGGTATGAAAAGAGAGCGCACGAATAGCCAGGCCCATCCGCAGGTTACGCTACCGAACAGTGCAGCGATGCTAGAAAGAAGACTGGTGTCGACGCCGGCACTTCGCGCGTATGAAGACAGCAAGGCTGATACAGCGAACAGCATAAAATACACGTATTGGCGTTGCCCAAATGGGTGCTTCTTGGTGAGAGTGGCGACCCACTCGTCAATGGCAGCGCCCAATAACCGGGGCGTCACAAGAGGCGATAAAGCGTAAGACTTCACTGGTTCAGGCTCCTCACACACAAAACATGCACTGATTTTCGAATTCTCATGCAAATCGATGGCCGATTTCCAAATCGGCGAGATTGTCTCACGAAACTGCGCAATTTGTCCAGCAGCCTTTTCTCTTGAAAACAAAACTAATGGAGCCTGACAATGTCCACCGCCAACACAATCCTGGCCGATCTTGCCCAATCACCCCCGCTGGAGACTCGAACTGTCGCCGCTGAAAACTGGCTCAAGCGATCAGGCCAGTTTTGGTATCTGATCGCCTTGGTCGGCCAGATCGCCTTTGTTGCATTCATAGTCATCTACTACGGCACGCGCACCTTCAGCGGCGATTTCGAGGCGTGGAACGATAAACCTCTCATTGTTGGCCATGTGGATGGCGACAACATGGGCAATTTCATGTTTATAACCCATGTGTTTGGCGCCACGATTATTTCCCTTGGCGGTATGCTCCAGCTGCTCCCTTTCATTCGCCGCCAAATGCCGGCGCTTCATAGATGGATTGGGCGAAGCTTCATGGTGATGGCCCTTTTGATGGCGACGGGCGGAATCATGATGACCTGGCTAAGAGGCGAGGTTGAGAACCTTGCCGGTGCGGTGGCGATAACCATCGATGGCTTGTTGATTCTCCTTTTCGCGATCACTGCCTGGCGACTTGCGGCAAAGCACCAGATCGACAAGCACCGCCGCTGGGCCATGCGAACGTTCATGGTGGCCAATGGCGTTTGGTTTCTGCGGCTAATGGTGATGGCCTGGTCGATTACCACCGGCGGATGGGGGATGGATGGAGGATTGAGTGCGCCAGCTTTTATCGTGATGCAATTTGCATGTTATCTTGCGCCATTGGCAATACTGGAACTTTATTTTTCCGCTCAGGGCAGTTCATCAGCCATGAAAATGCGATTGGTTGCTGGCGTTGTCGTGGGTTCCACGCTGTTCATGGCCATTGGAGTTTTCGGAGCTCAGTTCTTCATGTGGGGACCATTCTATCTTTGACGCATTGGCGCTGTCTAACAAACTGGGCATTCGATGGCCCGTCGCACACTAGTTGCGGATGATGGGTTGGAGCAAGGCAAACGGCTTTTAAATCGTTGACTTCCGCCTTTGCGCCCATAGCGGACTCCAGCCAATCCAAGGGTGATTCGACCACAAAGAAGGATCCTTGGTTGCTCCCGTCGCGGCTATCGGATCTTTCAGTGTCGGTCTCATCAAACGCATAGAATCCGTATTCTGGGTTTGATGACAAATTATTTGCAAAGTACACTTGTCATTTGAGAACAGATATGACAAACACACTTGTCATAAAAACAAATATGTTTTGCAAGCTAGCTGCCAAGTGATTCTTCATGAGTCTGCTGGCTGCGTTCCGAAGGAAACAATATGTCATTCTCCATCCCCAAAATCCGAAGTCCCTATATGTGGGTATCCATAATTGTTCTGGTTGCGCCCATTTCATTTCTTCTGGCGATACCTTGGCTGCGCCAACAGCCAGATGCCGTCGTTTATCTCTGCGCTGGAATTGCGGCGACAATCACGGTGGTTGGCAGCATGATTGTCGCGATTTTCAAGGATCGCGAGCTTGATGAATGGCACCGCACGGCGGTGCGATTTTCGAATCAATGGGGCTGGTTAACCGGCGCCGGATTGGTCGCTCTGCTCCTGGCTTTGCCTCCGGTACATGACTTGCTGTTCAATCTGTCCATGGCCTTTTCGGAAGGTCAGGAGCCGGATAGGACGCTCGTGTTGATGATCTTTACTTTTGGTTTCATGGTCACGGTACTCGCGCAATCCGCTTGCACGATGCTGCTCAATGCCATGTGGCGATCGCAGATGTCGCGGCCGAGATCGTAACGCGTCATGAACAACAAGATCAGAGTGTTGCGCGCCGAACAGCGATGGAGCCAGGCAGAATTGGCCGCGCGCGTTGGGGTCTCGCGCAACTCCATCAATTCGATAGAAAATGGCCGGTTCGACCCGTCGCTACCACTGGCTTTCGATATTGCTGATGCCTTCGGTTTGACAATCGAACAGATTTTCATCCGAGGGGCGGGGCCCGTCAGGACAGAAGACTAGCCTGTGAGCGTTCGCGATATGGCCCTCATGCCCAAAAAAAAAGGCGACCCGTAGGCCGCCTCTTTCGAAACTTGGATAAGTATCGCGGTTTAGCGTTTGGAGAACTGGAAGCTCTTACGCGCTTTCGCTTTACCGTATTTCTTACGCTCAACCTTACGGCTGTCGCGGGTCAGGAAGCCTGCCGCTTTGACCGTGGAGCGCAAGGCTGGTTCATATTTTGTTAGCGCCTGTGAAATACCATGTTTCACAGCGCCAGCCTGGCCGGAAAGTCCGCCGCCCTTGACCGTGACGTCAACGTCATACTGACCTTCACGCTCGGTAATCGCGAATACCTGATTGAGAACCAGACGCAGGGTTGGGCGCGCAAAATAGGTTTCCTGATCGCGGCCGTTGACCGTGATCTTGCCTTTGCCGGGCTTCAGCCAGACGCGGGCAACCGCATCTTTACGGCGACCGGTAGCATAAGCACGGCCATATTGATCCAGCTCCTGCTCGCGCAGTGGCATGGTTGATACAGGCGGCTCTGCGGTGTCGGTTGCGCCGCCTTCAGCAGCAGGTGCGTCGGTTACGGCGTCGCCGGCAATTTCTTTAAGATCAGCGAGATCGGTTTTTACATCAGACATTATGCGCTCACCTTGTTCTTGCGGTTCATGGAAGCCACGTCGAGCGGCTGTGGGTCTTGGCCAGCATAAGGATGCTCGGTGCCATTGAAGAGGTGCAGGTTACGCATCTGCGCAAAACCAAGCGGACCTTTTGGAATCATGCGCTCAACCGCTTTTTCCAGGACGCGCTCGGGGAACTGGCCTTCGAGGACTTTTTCCGCTGTGCGCTCTTTCAAGCCACCGGGATAGCCGGTGTGCTTGTAATAAATCTTGTTCTTGGTCTTGTTGCCGGTGAACTTCACTTTACCAGCATTGATCACGATGACATGATCGCCGCAATCCACATGCGGGGTATAGCTTGGCTTATGCTTGCCGCGCAGGATGTTGGCGATGATCGTGGCAACGCGGCCGACAACCAGATTTTCGGCATCAATTATATGCCATTTTTTCTCGACGTCTGCGGGTTTGACCGACTGCGTCTGTTTGGTGATACCCTTCATGGGTTTTACTCCTTTGGGAGCCCTCTTTTCGGGAGAGCGACGAATCAAAATGATAAAAGCCGAGCGCAAAGCCCGGCCGATGCGGCGCTAATGACCATGTTTCCGCTTCAAGTCAAGCAAAACTGCGGCTTTGCTGACGGGTATAATAATACCGTGTCTATTCTGCGACCTGCCCCGAGAGCCATTTTGTATAGTCGGGATCGCTTTCATCAACGAACCAGCATAATATCGCCGGCGTATCATAGCTATGCAGGGTTTTGAGCCTCGCCATCGCTACCGCGGCCTGCGATCCCATGGTCTTCAGCAGCACCGGATATTCCTCATCTTCGCAAAGCTCGTCTTCCCAGACATATTGCGAAACTGCCGGTGCCAGATGATTGGCGCAGGCTATCAGTTTTTCTTCGATCAATGTTCTGGCAAGCTGTTTGGCTTCTGCACTTGATCCGAATGTGGTGTAGATGAGGGCAGGTTTGTCACTCATGCCTTCACAGTAGCGGGCTTTTCACGCCCCAATATATGGACACCCCAAGCAGTTGCGGCGACAACCAGAGCGCCGACAGCCTGATGCAAAACCGCCAAGCTGATGTCCATGCCGGTTATCACAGTCGCAATACCGAGCAATATCTGCGTGCCGAACGCGCTGTGAATGGCGATGGATGCCATGCGGGATTGGCCGCGAACCTTGCGCGCCAGTAAGATCAAAACGCCGACCGTGACCCATGCCCACCAGCGATGGATGAAGTGGGTGAGATAAGGGTCATTGTTGATCGCCGCCCATGCCCCAAAGGTAAAGTCGATACCTTCTGGCACAAAATAGTCATTCATCAACGGCCATGTGTTGGAAACATAGCCTGCATTGAGGCCAGCCACATAGGCACCGAAGAGCAATTGCAGAAACAGCACAAACGCAACCACGAGTCCGAAGCCGGTCAGACGCGCCGGTCTTGTGCTCCTATTGGCCAACCCCCGAAGATCCAGCGCAGTCCAGACCAGGCACGCGAGAATGAACAATGCCATCAACAAATGCGTCGCAAGGCGGAAATGGCTGACGTCGGTCCGCTCCGAAAGCCCCGAACTGACCATCCACCAGCCGATAAATCCCTGCAATCCACCCAGCAACAGCAAGCCAGTTAAACGCCAGCCATAACCCGCCGGAATGGCGCGCTTCACAGCGAAATAGAAGAACGGCAAAGCAAAGGCGAGTCCGATGACACGACCGAGCAACCGATGCACCCATTCCCAGAAATAGATGAATTTGAAATCCGCCAGTGTCATGCCGGCGGGCCCAGTAATTTCAATATATTCGGGTATTTGTTTGTATTTTTCAAACTCCAGCAGCCAGTCGGCCTCATTCAGCGGCGGGATCGCGCCCATGATCGGCTTCCACTCAGTAATCGACAGGCCCGATTCGGTCAGCCGGGTGATACCGCCGACTATAACCATGATGAAGACCAGAAAAGCGACCGACAGCAACCAGTTAGCGATGGCCATTGGCCGGCTGTGTGTTGCCCCGTTTAGGGGCGCAAGAGGCTGGGCAATACTGCTCATGATTGGCTATGTGATGCCAAAACCTGTGCCTGACAAGTATTGCACGTTAAAAACTGACACATATTGTAGAATGATATGTTGTATCTTAACACTTGGCGGCCTATATCTGAACAAACAAACAACGTAATGGATAGCTGAGTCGTGTTTACGACGTCGAACCTTTGGAACAAAGACGGCCTTTTGGGCAAGGATGGATTGTGGGACCGTATCGCGGTGCTCGTCTCTGGCTTGTGCCTGGTCCATTGCATTTCGACGATGGTCTTTGTGGCTTTGCTGTCATCGGCAGCGGGCGCTTTACTTGATCCGATCGTCCATGAAATCGGGATTGGCGTAGCAATTGCTCTGGGCCTGTTCACTTTGGGCCGCGGGGTGATGGATCATGGCTATATAATGCCAGCCGCGATTGGCGGCCTCGGCCTCGGCATCATGGCAGGCGCGATCACCATTGGCCATCAGGGCGATCATGGCGGCGGGGAAATTCTTTTCACCATGATTGGCGTCGGAATACTCGCACTGGGCCATGACCTGAACTACCGCGCAACGCATTAGTTTATTTAACCTCAAGCGCCGGGCTCGGGCATCCGCCCGCTTGGCTTTCCTCGCATAAGCTCGGGCGCGCAGTCGCGCTTGCCGCCGCTTCGCGTCGGATCAGCGCGACCTTCTACGCCACCTTAGTGAGCATCCTCCGAGCGTAGCGAGGCAAGGCCGACCGGCCGCCGCGCCTTATGGCGCGATAGCCAAGGGCACGGATGTGCCCGCCCGGCGCCTGAGGTCAAACAAAGACTCCTCTCTTCCCCCACGCCCGGCGCTTGAGGTCAAATAAAAACACCACCGCCCGAACCCCAATAAACAACACCTTCCTCCCTACCCTTGCCCCCGGAACCAAAAATCCCTAAATCACAGCCATGGGAAAACATGATCATCACGAGCATCATGGCGAGTCTCTCGCCGACGCCGCGCGCCATAATCTGGAGGCAGCTGGCGAAAAATGGACCGATACACGGGCAGCGATATTTGAAGCGCTTGCTGGTTTTTCGCGCCCAGCCTCAGCCTATGACATAGCCGAACTGGTATCGGCCGCCCGCGGAAAACGCGTCGCCCCCAATAGCGTCTACCGAATTCTTGACCTTTTTGTCGCCAAAAACCTCGCCATGCGGGTGGAAAGCGCCAATGCTTATCTCGCCAACAGCCATCCCGGATGCGAGCATGACTGTATGTTCCTTGTCTGCGATACTTGTGGAGAGGCCACCCATATTGACGATGACGTTCTGTCCGCAAAGGTGCGCGGTGTCGCGCAGGAGCAGGGATTTAGCTCGATCCGTCCAGTGATCGAAGTGCGTGGCATTTGCCAGAAATGCAGCTAAGGGCGGTCTTTGAAGACCGTAAATAGAGTCATCGACAAATTTATCGTCAGCAAATGTTCAGGGGCTTTCTGCTGAAAGTTCGACATTATCGGCCAAACTCGCTAACATTGGGTCGAAACAGGGAGTAAATATGCCAGGTCCAAAAACACCGCTTCTGGATACAGTATCATTACCAGCGGATCTGAGGAAATTGAAACCCGAGCAGCTGCGGCAATTTGCTGATGAACTGCGTGCTGAAGTCATTGACACTGTCTCTGTCACTGGCGGTCATCTCGGTGCCGGACTGGGTGTGGTCGAGCTCACCGCAGCCATCCATTATGTATTCAACACGCCCGAAGATCGCCTGATCTGGGATGTCGGACATCAATGCTATCCACATAAAATCATCACCGGGCGACGCGACCGCATACGCACCTTGCGTCAAGGTGGTGGACTATCCGGCTTCACCAAGCGCAGCGAAAGCGAATATGATCCGTTTGGCGCCGCGCATAGCTCTACCTCAATCAGCGCAGCTCTGGGGTTTGCGGTTGCCAATAAAATGGCGGGCAAACCGGGTCGCGGGATTGCAGTTATTGGCGACGGCGCGATGAGCGCTGGCATGGCCTATGAAGCGATGAATAATGCGCAAGCGGCTGGCAACCGACTGGTGGTCATTCTCAACGATAATGACATGTCGATCGCACCGCCCGTGGGCGGCCTGTCCGGCTATCTGGCGCGGCTGGTTTCCTCCAGCGAATATCTCGGCATCCGCAAATTTGCCAGCAAAGTGACCGCCAAGCTATCTCGCCGCGTGCACAAGGCGACCGCCAAAGCGGAGGAATATGCTCGCGGCATGGCGATGGGCGGTACGTTGTTCGAAGAGTTGGGATTTTACTATGTCGGGCCGATTGACGGCCATGATATGGAGCAATTGATCCCGGTTCTCGAAAATGTCCGCGACAATGCTGAAGGGCCGGTTCTGATCCATTGTGTCACGGAAAAGGGCAAAGGCTATAAATATGCCGAAGAGGCGGCCGACAAATATCACGGCGTTGCCAAATTTGACGTGGTCTCCGGCAAACAGGACAAGGGCCCGGGTGGCGGACCGCCAGCCTATCAGAATGTCTTTGGCGAAACCTTGGCCAAGCTGGCAGACAAAGACCCGCGTATTTGCGCCATTACCGCGGCGATGCCGTCAGGCACTGGCGTCGACAAGTTTGCGCAGGCCCATCCGGACCGCGCTTTTGACGTCGGTATTGCTGAACAGCATGGCGTGACTTTCGCAGCCGGTTTGGCTGCGCAGGGTATGCGACCTTTTGCAGCTATCTATTCGACCTTCCTGCAGCGCGCCTATGATCAGGTGGTCCATGACGTCGCGATCCAGAACCTACCGGTACGCTTTGCGATTGATCGCGCTGGACTGGTTGGCGCAGACGGGAGTACCCACGCGGGCAGCTTTGACATTACTTATCTCGCGACCTTGCCCAATATGGTAGTGATGGCGGCATCGGATGAAGCGGAATTGGCCCATATGACCTACACCGCTGTAGAATATGACGAGGGTCCGATTGCATTCCGCTATCCACGCGGCAATGGCACTGGCGTAGAGATTCCGGAACAGCTCGAAAAGCTTGAAATCGGCAAAGGGCGTATCGTGCGCGAAGGCAGCAAGGTTGCCATATTGTCGCTCGGTGCGCGTCTCGGCGAGGCGCTGAAAGCCGCCGACCGTCTCGATGCCAAGGGTCTCAGCACCACAGTGGCCGATCTGCGCTTTGCCAAACCACTGGATGAAGACTTGATCCGCAAATTGCTGACCACCCATGAAGTGGCGGTAACTGTCGAAGAAGCCGCTGTTGGCGGCCTCGGCGCGCATGTCTTGACCTTGGCATCCGACACGGGCCTGACCGATGCGGGTCTCAAAATCCGCACCATGCGCTTGCCGGATGTGTTTCAGGATCAGGACAAACCCGACCTGCAATATGCCGAAGCTGGACTGGATGCCGATGGTATTGTCGAAACAGTGCTAAAGGCACTGCGCCACAATAGCGCCAGCGTGGAACAGGAAACCGGCGCGCGGGCTTAATTTATTGGACCTCAAGCGCCGGGCGCGGGCATTCGCCCGCTTGGCTATCCCATATAAGCTCGGGCGCGCAGTCGCGCTTGCCTCCGCTTTGCGTCTGACTGGTGGCAACCTAGAAGTGATCCGACCGAGCGCAGCGAGGCAAGGCCGACTGGCCGCCGCGCCTTATGGCGCGCAGCCAAGGACACAGATGTGCCCGCCCGGCGCCTGAGGTAAAAAAGAATCCCGCTAAAACTTCAGCTGAAACCGCACGGCAGCACCAAAGTCATCGTTGAGCGCTTCAAAATGCCCTGGCTCTTGCCGCCAGAACAGGTTCGTATTCAAATAGCCGCCCCAGAGCGGGGTTGCATAAGCGAGTTCGCTCACCAGTTCTCGGCCTTGCGGGGCGAGATTCAGAGTTCTCTGGCCAAATTCGGTCTGCAGGGTTTCATAGCTGTAACCCACCGGAAGATTGAGGTTCAATCCGCCAGATGACACGCGCAGCGGCCGTGCAAAGCGGAAGGCGATCTGGTCGGACGTGCTGAATAGACCCGCCTTGCTCACATCAGCCGCAAAGCTCGAGGTCTTGAGCGTCCCGCCGGTGACTAAGCTGGCGCTGTCAATTTGGGTCCAGCCCTGACGCCAGCTTGCTCCAGCGCGCCAGCCACTGCCGATGTCATAAGCTGCGCGGCCATCGACGAACCAGCTTTGCGCGCCTCGCGCGCCGATTGCATTAACAAATCGCGAGCCTAAACTTGTATCGTCTTCACCGAGCCAATTGGCCGCAATGCTGAGCGATGCAGCACCGATTTTGCGATCAATCGCCAAGCCGAAGCCGCTAAACTGATAACGCTCAAGGTCCGCTCCGGTTAGCTCATCCAAACGATTTTCATCAGAATCCAGCCGAGCGGTTCCACTTTCCGCACTTGCGGTCAGTCCGAAGCCAGCAATCTCTTTGCGCAGCGCGAGAGCGCTTTTTGCCTGCCCGGTAAAGCCGCGTTCGCTAGTCGGTGTTGGTGCCACGAGAAATGCAGGCGCACGGGCGCCTTGCATCTGCGCGACCAGACCACTGGAACTGCGCCGAAATCCGAACGCTACTTTTGTGTTTGGCGACACTTGCGTCATCACGGACGCTGCCAGCATCCGCGCTTTACGAGCGTTACTGTCCGATAGTGTGAGATTATCGCGGCCGAAAATTCCGACAGGCGTGCGTGCGATATTCACGGCTATCTGAACACCAGCGCTAGATGCGGTCATATTGCGCCGATCACCGCGCAAGGCCCCAGTGAGCTTATATTCCGGTACAGCAACTTTCAAATCATGCGCCAGGTTCAGCGCAAACGCCCGGTCAAAACCGTCCAATATCACCGCACCGACATTCTGCCCCTGTAGCGCTGCGTCGCCCATGGCGGTTGATGTCTGACCACCGGTATCGGTGAGATCGACAGCAATCTTGCTGCCCGCCAATGCGGTCTGACCCTGAGGTTGAAAGGCAGCGGCAATATCAAGGACGCCGCGGCCATAGATTGCATCAGTCCCGGCGGCACCGGCATCGCGCGCGCTGGTCAGCAACAGGTCGACAATCTGCGCACCTGTCAAATTGGGAAAAGCTTGCGCGAGCAAGGCAACAGCTCCGGAAACCTGCGGGGCGGAGAAGGATGTACCGCTCCACAGAAATGCGGTTCCGGCATTATCGTCCGCCTGCACACGTTCGCCCAATGCGGATAGGAAATTGGCAGACTGCGCACCGGCACGGTTGCTGAACGAGGAGATATTCTCGCTCGCACCAACCGACCCTGCAATGATCACATGGCCGCTACCACTATCAGCTATGCCAGCAGCAAAACCGTCCGGTGTCGCCGCGCCGTCATTGCCCGCGGAGACAACCACCACCACGCCAGCGGCAGCCGCATTGGAAATGGCGTTGCGAACCGTGTTGGATATATCGGGGCCGCCGAGGGAAATATTCACCACCCGTGCACCGCTCGCCCGTGCCTGATTGATTGCCGCGGCAATAGCGCCGCTGGCATGGCTGCACCCGTCGTCATCAGGATCATCGGGGTCATCCATGGCGCAGGTGCCGGGGCTATCCGTACGCAGGACCAGAATATCGCTGTCAAAAGCAATGCCATGGACATCGACATCATTTTTGCCGGCCGCCGCTACGGATGCGACAGCAGAACCGTGACCGCCTTCATCGCCAATTCCGCGACTTCCAGCAAAATCCTGGCTATCGGGATGAATTCGGCCGGTAAATTCCGCACTGTTGGGATTAATACCGCTATCGATCACACCAATGATGATTCCCTCTCCTGTCGCACCAGCATCATAGGCGTCAATCGCGCCATGCTGCGATGGGCCATCGGAGCGACGAAATTCCGCGGTATCAAAGGATGGCGGAGTTGGCGTCGGGGTCGGTGCAGGTGTCGGGGTAGGTGTGGGTGTTGGAGTAGGCGTTGGAGCAGCTGGCGGCGTCGGTGTTGAGGTCGTGCGCGAACCGCCGCCGCCACAAGCTGAGAGCAGGACCAACGGCAATAATGCTGTTCCCAAAAAATAGCTGCGACCCAACCGATATTTCGCCATGTTACGCACTTCCCCGATTACACGCCAATGTATAAGCACTCCGCCCTTACCGACAGCTTAACATCGATCAGTGCTTGCCCGAACGCGGCGGAGTGATTAGGCGCTTCGACCATGCCACCGGAATTTTCTCATGTCGATCACTGGATATTCGATCTGGATAATGTGCTTTATCCGGCCGAATGTGATCTCTTCTCCCTCATCGACATCAAGATGGGCGAATATATTGCCCGAGCTCTTGACTGCGATCCTGTTAAAGCGCGCAAAGTACAGAAAAATTATTTCCATGATCATGGCACCACGCTGGCCGGACTGATGCATCATCATGACACCGACCCGCAGGATTTCCTCGATTATGTTCATGATATCGACATGAGCCGCCTGTCCCGCGCCCCGGAATTGCATCGCGCCATTGCCGCCCTACCCGGCGAGAAACTGGTCTTCACCAATGGTGACCGGCCTTATGCAGAGCGGGTGTTGGACAATCGGGGTCTTGGCGGACTATTTGACCAGATTCATGACGTTCTAGCTACGGATCTGGTTCCGAAGCCGGAAAAAGCCGCCTATCATAGTCTGATCAGCGGCACCGGCATTGATCCGAAACGCTCTTTATTTGTCGAAGATATGGCGCGTAATTTGCGTCCGGCGAAAGATTTGGGCATGACCACTATCTGGGTCAATACCGGTTCGGAATGGGGCGCGCGCGATCATGCTCCGGACTATATCGACCATGAAATTACCGACTTGGAAAGCTGGATCACCAATTTGTAACCGGGCTAACCTCTCATCGAACAGGGAAGAAACATCGCTATGACGACCGAATTGCAGACCGCCATTGAAGACGCTTGGGAAAAGCGTGAATCGCTGAGCATCACCAGCCAGGGCCCGGAGCGCGATGCCGTCAATGCCGCGCTCGCCAGCCTCGACAACGGCACCGCCCGTGTAGCCGAAAAACAGGGCGATGCATGGATCGTCAACCAATGGCTGAAAAAAGCGGTGTTGCTGTCCTTTCGCCTCAATGACAATCAGATTATCGAAGGCCCGGGCGGCGCAAACCACTGGGACAAGGTCCCAAGCAAATTTGCCGATTGGGGTGAAAACCGCTTCCGCGAAGCCGGATTTCGTGCTGTGCCCGGAGCGGTCGTCCGCCACGGTTCGCATATCGGCCGCAATACCGTGCTGATGCCAAGCTTTGTCAATATCGGTGCCTTTGTCGACGAAGGCACAATGGTGGATACGTGGGCAACGGTGGGCAGCTGCGCGCAAATTGGCAAGAATGTCCACATTTCCGGCGGTGCTGGAATTGGCGGCGTGCTCGAACCTTTGCAAGCTGGCCCGGTGATTATCGAGGACGGCGCCTTTATCGGCGCGCGCAGCGAAGTGGCCGAAGGCGTGCATGTAGGCGAGGGCGCTGTGCTCTCCATGGGAGTTTATCTCGGCGCATCGACCAAGATAATCGACCGGGTGACCGGCAAGGTCCACATTGGTAAGGTACCGCCTTATGCTGTGGTTGTGCCCGGCGCGACCCCGCCCAAGGCCAATATTGATGGCGTTCCCGGCCCATCACTATATTGCGCGGTCATCGTCAAGACGGTCGATGCAAAGACGCGGTCCAAGACCGGGATCAATGAACTCTTGAGGGACTGATGAACAAAGCGGTGAACCAGATCAAAACTACATTGCGGGCAAATGACCACCCCTATCGCAATGGCGCCTGGACACCGGTTTTTGAAGAGCTGGACACCGACCAGCTTGATATCATCGGAACAATCCCGGCGGACATAGACGGCATATATGTCCGCAACACTGAAAATCCGGTGCATGACAGCATCGGCCGCTATCATCCCTTTGACGGCGATGGCATGATCCACACCTTGCGGATCAGGGATGGCAAGGCCAGCTATCGCAATCGCTTTGTCCGCACCGAAGGTTTTGAAGCGGAGCAGAAGGCGGGCGAACCTCTATGGGTCGGCATCATGGGCAGGCCCAGCGATTCCAAACGGCCCGGCTGGGGCGCCCATGGCAGCGTGAAGGACAGCAGCTCGACCGATGTTGTTGTTCATGCCGGAAAAATCCTCTCTACCTTCTACCAATGCGGCGAAGGCTATCAGCTTGATCCGGAAACATTGGAAACGCTGGGCACCGCCGACTGGGTGCCGGAAGATGGCATTTCCGCTCACCCCAAGGTGGATGAGAAAACTGGCGAGCTGTTATTCTTTAACTACAGCACCAAGGCGCCCTATCTCCATTATGGTGTGGTCGGCCCGGATGATAAGCTGAAGCATTTCATTCCGGTCGAATTGCCCGGCGCGCGCCTGCCGCATGACATGGCCTTCAGTGAGAATTATGCGATTTTCAACGACTGTCCGCTCTATTGGAAGCCGGAGTTGATCGAACAGAATCTCTATGTGCCCTCCTATCACCCCGACGAGCCGACACGGTTCGGGATAATCCCACGCATGGGACAACCGGAAGACATAAAATGGTTCGAGGCCAAGCCAACCTATGTGCTGCACTGGGCCAATGCCTTTGAAGACGGCGACGAGCTGGTGCTCGACGGCTATTTCCAGAACCAGCCGGTGCCTAAGCCCCTGACCGATTTCCCCGCGGGCTATGAAAGCATGGGTGCGAGTATTGACCTGCATAGTTTTCAGCCCGAGCTGCATCGCTGGCGGTTCAATCTGAAAACCGGGGAAACACGGGAAGAAACGCTTTTTGACGACTATCCGGTCGAGTTCGGCATGTTCAATCAGCAAGTGGCGGGCGGGCCCTACCGCTATGTCTATAGTGTTACCGGTCATCCTGGCTGGTTCCTGTTTAACGGTGTGGTCAAGCATGATCTGGAAACCGGCACGGCGGAACGGTTCTATTTTGGCGATGACCGTTTTGGTTCGGAAGCGCCATTCATTCCGCGCAAAAATGCAAGTTCAGAAGATGATGGCTATCTGATCAGCTTCATCACCGACATGGCGCAGGATCGCAGCGAGTGCATCATTGTCGATGCCAAAGACATCGCGGCTGGCCCGGTCTGTACGATCATCCTGCCGCATCGGATCAGCAGCGGCACCCATGCGACATGGGCTGATGCGGGGCAGATTGGGGCAGTCTAACTCCTCTCCCTCAAGGAGAGAGGGTTGAGTCAATCAAATAGCTGTCCATCCACTTCCTTACCCGGTGGCGGCTTCAGCCCCAGATGCTGCCAGCCACGATCATTGAGCGCGCGGCCTCTCGCGGTGCGGGCAACCAGACCGAGTTGAATGAGATAGGGCTCGATCACTTCTTCAATCGTATCGCGCGGTTCGCTCAAACCCGCCGCCAGCGTTTCGACACCGACTGGGCCGCCCTTGTAAATATCGGCAATCATATGAAGATAGCGGCGATCCATAGCGTCAAGGCCGATGCTGTCCACCTCCAGCCTCGTCAGCGAGGCATCGGCGGTCTTCTGATCGACCGTAGCGGTGCCGGAAACATTGGCGAAATCGCGAACCCGGCGGAGCAGGCGACCAGCGATACGCGGGGTTCCTCGCGCGCGTCTCGCGACTTCGGTAGCACCATCGGGCGCGATATCGAGACCGAGCAGTTTCGCGGCGCGGTGGACAACTTTTTCCAGTTCCTCGGTGGTATAAAAGTTCAGCCGCACCGGTATCCCGAAACGGTCGCGCAGCGGCGTGGTGAGCAACCCCTGTCGTGTCGTCGCGCCGATCAGAGTGAATTGCGGCAGATCAATCCGCACGCTGCGTGCCGATGGTCCTTCACCAATGATCAGGTCGAGCGCGCGATCCTCCATCGCCGGATAGAGCACTTCCTCGACCACCGGATTGAGCCGGTGAATCTCGTCGATAAAAAGCACATCGCCTTCCTCAAGGTTCGTCAGCAGTGCGGCGAGATCACCGGATTTGGCAATGACCGGCCCGGAGGTGGCGCGAAAACCGACGCCCAGTTCACGCGCGATAATCTGCGCCAGCGTGGTTTTGCCGAGACCCGGCGGGCCAAAAAACAGCGTGTGGTCCAGCGCCTCACTGCGGCTTTTCGCAGCTTCGATAAACACGCGCAGATTGGACCGCGCCGCTTCCTGCCCGATAAATTCGTCGAGCGATTTGGGACGCAACGCGGCGTCGATGTCTTCGACTTTGCGTTCGGGATCGGAGAGGCGGTCAGGGTCGGTCATGTCACTCGTCATGCTGAACTCGTTTCAGCATCTCGGGAGAAATGGCAAGGGGTTTGGGTGTGTGCGAGGGATCCTGAAACAAGTTCAGGATGACGATGGTGGGGCAGAAACTGAGGTGACTGCTAACCATTAACCGCTTTCGATACTGTCAAATCCGCTCCACATTTGGAACATCTTGTTTCCGACCAAGGTGCAGCATAGTCGATGCCCAGAAACCCACCCGATATCCTTATAAAAACGTTCTTTCCACATTTGTTGCACCTGAAAAGAAACTGACTTGCCATATAGAACACTACACAACTGATAAATATCACTTCTACAAAGAAGCTGGATAATTCTGCAACGGCAATGACGAAGAATAGTATAAATAAGATCGGGAAAAAGGAAGTGATGAAAACATTCGCCTTTCGGGCCGTTGACCATGAACGGGGATCAATACTCACTTCGCCGCCTTTTTCAGCGCCAGCCGCACCAGCGCATCCAACGTCACGCCATCACCCGCCTCGGCATCTGCCGCCGCGACCGCTGCACTCGCCTCCGCCGGTTTGAAGCCCAGATTTTGGAGCGCGCTGACCGCATCGGCGCTGTTATTCGACGGCGCATGGATCGCGCCGCCGCTGCCTACAATCGGGTCGGTCGCGATGCCGCCGACCTTGTCCTTCAGTTCGTTGACAATGCGCAGCGCCAGTTTCGGCCCCACACCATTGGCTCGCGCGACCATCGCCTTATCGCCGGTCGCCACGGCGCGGGAAATCTCTGCTGTTTCCAGCGCGGAGAGGATCGCCAGCGCGACCTTGCCGCCGACGCCCTGTACCGAGATTAGCAGCCGGAACCAGTCGCGCTCCGACCCGCTGGCAAAACCCATCAGGCGCATGTCGGTCTCGCTGACCTGCATTTCGGTATAGATGGTCGCGCCGTCGCCGACGCCGCCAATCGCAGTGATAGTCCGCGACGAGGCAAAGACCAGATAGCCGACGCCGTTCACATCCAGCACGATATTGTCGGTGCCGATTTCGTCGATAATGCCGGTGAGTTTTGCAATCATGATAGTGTTTTAGCGCGACTGGCGAATCTGTCGAGTTTTTGTTTTGTTCTTTTTTTCTCAACGCTTTCGATGATGCGCGTGTGTAATAGCCACGGCCAAAGCATCAGCAGCATCATGGCCAGCCAGCTTCACACTTGGCAGCAGGATTTTGAGCATTGCCTGCACCTGCTCCTTGTCCGCCTTGCCGACACCGACCACCGATTTCTTAACCGCCCGCGCGGCATATTCTCCAACCTCAATCCCGGAACGCGACGCACCGAGCAGCACGACACCACGCGCCTGCCCCAGCTTCAATGTGCTTTGCGGATTGCTATTGACGAACACTTCCTCAACCGCCGCCGCATCCGGCTTATATTCCAGCAACAGGTCGGTCAGCTCAAGGTCGAGCTTCAGCAACCGGCTGGCCAACTGCATTTTCGGATCGGTCTTTATCTGCCCATTGGCGATATGCGACAGCCGGTTGCCCTCGGCGCTAATCACGCCCCAGCCCGTGGTGCCAAGGCCGGGGTCGAGGCCCAAGATAATCATGGCTTCATGATCACTCGGCGTTCAGTTTTTCCATGATCTCATCCGACACGCTGTAATTGCCGTGCACGGCCTGAACATCATCGTCATCTTCCAGCGCGTCGATCAGGTTCAGGAGCGTCTCCGCCTGCGCGGCATCCACTTCAACTTCTACCGAAGGCTTCCATGCCAGCTTGACGCTTTCCGCTTCGCCGAGTGATTTTTCCAGCGCACCGGCAACTTCGTGCAGATCTTCCATCGCGGTCCAGATTTCATGGCCATCGTCGGAAGACTGGATGTCATCGCCGCCGGCTTCCATAACCGCTTCCATGACCGTGTCCTCATCACCGACACTGGCGGGATAGGCTATATAGCCAACCCTTTCAAAACCGTGGGCGACCGAACCGCTCTCGCCCATATTGCCGCCATTGCGCGAAAAAATGGTGCGCACATTGGTCACGGTGCGATTAGTATTGTCGGTGAGCGCTTCAACGATCAGCGACACACCACCGGGTCCAAAACCTTCATAGCGAACTTCTTTATAGTCATCGCCTTCGCTGGCCGAGGCCTTGTCGATAGCGCGCTGAATATTGTCCTTGGGCATGGACTGGCCCTTGGCATTATTCACTGCCAACCGCAGCCGCGGGTTCATGTCCGGATCCGGCATCCCCGATTTCGCCGCCACGGTAATCTCGCGGCTGAGTTTCGAGAACATCGCCGAGCGCTTCTTGTCCTGCGCGCCCTTGCGGTGTTTGATATTTGCAAATTTACTATGGCCTGCCATATGATTCGTCCGTACCTGATTTATTGTTATTGAGGCTCTTTGCCGCATGTTCGAACCCAACTCAACCATTGGATGGGCCACTGGCCGTCTGAAGGCGACAACGCGCGATCTGCTAATGTTTCTGCGCGCGCCGAAACTGACGGATCATGAAGTTCAGACAACTGGACAAATGACAGGGAAACCGGGCGATCTCATCTGGCTTTTCGCGGTCAATTGTATGATCGTGGCGGCAATAGCGATTGTGCTATTCCCAATCATGCTGGCCTCTGGCGTCACCATGTCGAACAGCATGTCTGACCTGTTCGGGCGCCCCGTCTGGCAGATTTTTCTGATCGTGGTGATCGCTGGGCCGATAGTCGAAGAATTGATGTTTCGGTCTTGGCTCAGCGGTACGCCGCGGCTCCTGTTCCCTGTATCCGGTCTAATTCTGTGGATGGGGCTGACCTATAGCTATGAGCAACTCGGATGGCCGGGCCCTGCCGCCATGGGTACAGCGCCTTTGCTGGCCCTGATCGCCGGTGCCGTGCTGATCTGCGTGATCATATTTTGGAAACGGCCGGTGCCGGGCTGGTACATCCGGATTTTCCCGCTGGTCTTCTGGGTTCAGGCCCTGCTCTTCGGCTCCGTCCATGTGTTCAACTATGCCGGTGACAATCCCGCAGCATTGCTGCCCTTTGTTTTGCCACAGACCATCGGCGGCTTGATTTGGGGTTATGCCAGAATCCGCTATGGCTGGTGGGCCAACATAGCCATGCATATGGCCTATAATCTGCTGGCAACAAGCGGGCTGGTCTACGTCCTGCTCACCCGGCCGGACATGCTCTAGTCGGTTATGACTGCGGTGCCTGAGGCGGAGACCATCAACATCGACCCCTTATCGCCGACAACCTCGTAGTCGAGATCCACACCGACAACCGCGTTGGCGCCGAGTTTGGCCGCTTCGGCCTGCATTTCCAGCAATGCTTCGTCGCGCGCGCGTTTCAGAACATTTTCATATTTGCCGGAACGGCCGCCCACAATATCGGTAATGCTGGCGAAGAGGTCGCGGAACAGGTTCGCGCCAACGATCACTTCGCCAATCACGATACCACGATAATCGCGTATCGCCCGGCCTTCTATGCTAGGTGTTGTCGTGACAATCATGCTTGCTCTCCCGCTATTAAAGGCGGCATGTTAGCTTATGGTTCAGGCGAGACCAAGTGCCGACTTATAGGTGTCGAGTATCGCTTCCATTTCCTGACGGTCATGGGTTTCCATTTTGCGCAGACGGACAATTTGACGCATGATTTTAGCGTCATAGCCTTGTGATTTGGCTTCGGAATAGACATCACGAATATCGTCAGCAATGCCTTTTTTTTCTTCTTCCAACCGCTCGATACGCTCAATAAACAGACGCAGCTGGTCTGCGGCAACATTGCCTTCGCTCATTCTCAAATTCCCCAGAAATATGTTTTTGGATTCGTGCAGCCGCTTTAATCGGCTGCCGCATTCTTGGCTACGCTTTCCTTCATTCGTTGCAACTTTTCTGGCGTCGCTTCGGTCTGGTAATTCCTCTTCCATTCCGAAGACGGCATGCCGTGAATTGCCTGACGCGCTTCTTCCTTGGTCATATTTCCGCCTGCATCGTTCGTGGCCTCAAGCACCCAGTCGGCGAGGCAGTTGCGGCAGAAACCGGCAAGCCCCATCAGGTCGATATTTTCCGCATCGTGGCGGTGTTGCAAATGCTTGACGAGGCGGCGAAAGGCTGTCGCCGCCGCTGCATCAGAAATTTGTTCTGTCATGTGAAATGCTTCCGTTGCTTTTTGTTTTTATCCTGTCATGATTTGGGGCTAACAGGCGTGAATTTAAAGCACCAGAACAGGAAATTTTGATGGCAGCGCATATGTTCTCCCGCGACCGTAAAGTAAAGGTGCTTGCCACCCTTGGTCCCGCCAGCGGCAGTCCGGCAATGATCGAAAAAATGTACAAGGCCGGTGTCGATGCATTTCGCATGAATATGAGCCATGGTGAACACAAGGCCCATGCCAAGAATGTCGCATCCATCAGGGCACTGGAGAAGAAAGCTGGCCGACCGATCACGATCTTGGCCGATCTGCAGGGGCCCAAATTGCGCATAGGGACGTTCGATAAGGCGCCGGTTGAACTGAAAACGGGCGCGAATTTCACCCTCGACCTGAAAAAGACCAAGGGTGATGCCAAGCGGGTCAACTTGCCGCACCGGGAAATTATCGAGACTCTGGAGCCCGGTCACACCTTGCTCTTGGATGACGGTAAAATCCGGCTTGAAGTGACCAAGGCCGATGGCAAAAGCGTCGAAACCAAGGTGATTGTCGGCGGACCAATATCCGATCGCAAGGGTGTCAATGTACCCGAAGTGGTGCTGCCGGTCAGTTCGTTGACCGACAAGGATCGCAAGGACCTGACCTTTGCGCTCGAACAGGATGTCGACTGGATCGCTCTGAGCTTTGTCCAGCGCCCCGAAGATGTTGCCGAGGCGCGCCGACTAATCGGCGGCAAGGCAGCCTTGCTCGCGAAGATTGAAAAACCGGCCGCCATAGATCGGCTCGACGAAATACTGGAGCTGTCAGATGCGGTGATGGTGGCGCGCGGCGACCTTGGCGTGGAATTGCTGCCCGAGCAGGTACCGCCCTTGCAGAAAAAAATCGTCGCCGCGGCGCGTGCACTAGGTCGGCCGGTTGTTGTTGCTACACAGATGCTGGAATCAATGATCAAATCGCCGACGCCCACACGCGCCGAGGTATCCGACGTCGCCACCGCCATTTATGACGGCGCCGATGCGATCATGTTATCGGCGGAATCAGCCGTCGGTGACTGGCCGATAGAATCAGCAACCATGATGGACCGGATTGCAATGCAGGTCGAAAGCGACCCTTCCTATGCCGAACGGGTCCATTTCACCGAAACTGTTCCGGATGAGACGACCGCCGATGCGCTGGCCGCTGCCAGCTATAATATTGCGCGAACCATCAAGACATCGGCGATTGTCTGTTTTACCAAATCCGGATCGACGGCCCGGCGCATGGCCCGTGAGCGGCCATCAGTGCCGCTCTTGGTCCTCACGCCAGATCGCCACACCGCAAGACGTGTCGGCCTGCTTTGGGGCGCGCATGCCGTTGTCACCCGCGATGTCAGTGATTTTGAAGAAATGATCGCCAAGGCCAAACGGATGGCGCTCCGGCACAAGCTGGGCGAAACCGGATCTCGGTTGATCGTCTGCGCCGGCGTTCCTTTCGGGACTCCGGGATCGACCAACTTGCTGCATGTCGTGCGCTTGAGCGGGGATGAGCTGAAGCGAAGCTGACGGCTCTACACTGGGTGCTTACTGACCTCTTTGCGGCAAACCATCGGTAAGCTCATAATAATCACCTTTGTCTTCGGTGAAAATATGTCCCGTGAGCTTCGAGTCCGTTGGCCCGTCGAACAGGCCCATTGCGACCGCAATCGTATCTTCCGTTATGGAGTCCCAGAACAGAGTTGAACCGCAGGCCCCACAAAACCCGCGGCGAGCCTTTTCGGATGACTGATACCAGCGCACATTGTCTTCACCCGCAACCATAACCGCGCTTTCCAATATGTCTGTGCTGGCCAAATAATGACCCGTCTGTTTGCGACATTGTGAGCAGTGACAGGCGTTCGGTTTCGCCAGTTCGCCTGTCACCTCGACCTTAACCGCACCGCACAGACAAGAGCCGTGATAAATCTTATCCTGCATGTTTCATCCTTTATTTTACTGCCTGTGTAACCTGATATCGATCCCCGCCGAATTGTTGACGTCCCCCAACTCCAATGGTGCATCTCTGCGCCGAAGAAAGAAATCAAAAAAATGCACAAAAATATTCTGACGTCTATCGGTATCGCCAGCATCGTAACCAGCTTTGCACTGGCAGCACCCGCACAGGCACAGGCGCAAGCAGAAGATGAACGGAAGGACGGTTTTTATCTTTCCGCTACAGCCGGGGCCGACTTCCTGAATGACAGTGATTTTGTCGGCACACAGAATCCCGATGTCGGTGTTCCTGGTACTGCTGGCGCACCGGCCAATGTCAATGTTGGCTATGATACCGGCTTCGCGATCAGGGGCGCCGTTGGCTATAGATTGAAAAAAGGGTTGGTCAGTTTCCTGAAACCGCGTTTTGAGCTGGAAGTGGGTTATTCTGAGGCGGATGTCAGCGGCGGCAACTTCAATGGTGGAAACCAGAATTTCAGCGGCGATCTGAGCAAACTCACCGTAACGGCGGCGGCCTATAATGACATAGTCTGGTCACCCAATCAGAAAATCATTCCCTATTTTGGAAGCGGAATTGGAATTGGCGTGGTCGATGCGAACATCAACTATTTCCCCAATAATGGCGTAGCGACCGCTCCCACATTCGGTGTGCAAGGCAATCCTACCGGACTGGTGACCTTCAATGCTATTGGTGCAACCGTAAAAGCGAGCGAGGCGTTCGATATCTTTGCGGAAGGCCGATATACAAATGTCCGGCGGCGCAATTTTGACCGGCGGTTCATTGCTGGTGGTGCTGACGGATTTAACGCCCGCCTGCGGGATGATACGGAGTCTTTCGGTGTTGGGATTGGTGTGCGTGCCGAATTCTGAACGGGTTGATACCGGCAGGGCAGTCGACAAATAAGAAAGGCCGGGAGATCGCTCCCGGCCTTTGCTTCATTCTGAAGTGATCAGTCGGCTTACGCGCCTTCAATCTCGCTCAGATCAATTTTCAAACCTGGGCCCATGGTCGAGCTCAAGCCGATTTTCTTGACATATCTGCCCTTTGCACCGGTTGGCTTGGCTTTCACAACCGCGCCGACCAAGGCATCAAAATTCTTGCGTAGGTCTGCTTCCTTGAAGCTGGCCTTGCCGATGCCATTGTGAATAATGCCCGCTTTTTCAACGCGATATTCAATCTGGCCGCCCTTGGCGTCCTTGACCGCTTGCGCGACATTGGGGGTCACTGTGCCGAGTTTAGGGTTCGGCATCAGGCCTTTGGGGCCGAGAACCTTACCGAGACGGCCAACAACGCCCATCATGTCTGGGGTTGCAATGACACGATCGAAGTTGAGATCGCCACCTTGCATGGCTTCCATCAAATCTTCTGCGCCGACAACATCTGCGCCTGCTTCTTTCGCTTCGTCTGCTTTGGCATCTTTGGCGAACACAGCAACACGGCTGTCTTTGCCCGTGCCGGCAGGAAGAGAAATCACGCCGCGTACCATCTGGTCAGCATGACGCGGATCAACGCCGAGGTTGATAGCGATGTCAAAGGTTTCATCAAATTTGGAAGCAGAAGCGAGGTCTTTCAGCGTCTTGATGGCTTCATCAATGCTGTACAGTTTCTCGCGGTCGACTTTCTCGTTGATCACTTTTGCTTTTTTGGAGAGTTTAGCCATGTTCTTATCCCTCCACCACTTCGATGCCCATCGAACGGGCGCTGCCCGCGATGATTTTCATAGCTTGATCAATGTCATTAGCATTGAGATCAGCCATTTTCGCTTCGGCAATTTCTTTCAGCTGTGACGTTTTGATCGTGCCAGCGACTTCCTTGCCAGGCTCCTGAGAACCTTTTTTGAGCTTGGTCAATTTCTTGATCATATAGCTGGCAGGTGGTGTCTTGGTTTCAAAGGTGAAGCTGCGATCCGCATAGACCGTAATCTTGGTCGGGATCGGTGCGCCTTTTTCCATCTTGTCTGTAGCCGCGTTAAACGCCTTACAGAACTCCATGATGTTAACGCCGCGCTGACCCAGTGCAGGTCCGATTGGCGGGGATGGATTTGCAATACCGGCCGGTACTTGCAAATTGATATAACCATCAATTTTCTTAGCCATTTGGCTGTCCTTTCATTCTGTCTCCGCCGAAGCTTTATGCGAAGGCGGATCAAATTAAGCGGTCAAACAGATGATCCGAAAATCATCCTCCCACATTGGTAATCCAACGGCTCAAAGCCGTTGGGGTCTATCCGGTGGCACGCCACCAAATCTCTTATTTCGCGACTTCTACCTGTTCAAAATCAAGTTCGACAGGGGTTGCGCGGCCAAATATCGATACTGATACCTTGACCCGGTTTTTCTCGAAATCCAGTTCCTCGACAATGCCGTTGAAGCTGGCAAACGGACCGTCCAAGACCTTGATCTGGTCGCCAATTTCGTAGTTGACGGTGATCCGCTGTTTCGGCGCGTTGGCGGCTTCCTCTTTGGTGTTGAGGATGCGCGCTGCTTCGGCTTCACTAATCGCTTGCGGCTTGGTCGTACCCAGGAATCCGGTAACTTTTGGCTGATCTTTGACCAAGTGATAGACATCATCGGTCATTTGCAACTTGGCAAGCACATAGCCGGGGAAGAATTTCCGCTCCGATTGAACTTTCTTGCCACGACGCACTTCAGTGACGGTTTCGGTGGGGACCTCGATCTCTTCGACCAGCCCTTCCAGACCCAGACGCTTGGCATCCGCCTCAATGGCTTCTTTGACCTTATGCTCAAAGCCTGAATAAGCGTGAATAATATACCAGCGTGCCATTTATAATAACCTGTTCTAAATTGCGTTTCGGAGCGCTTATCCGCCCTTTGCCATCCCAAGCAGCCAACCGACCACCCCGTTGAAAACCGAATCGATGGCCAGGAAAAACAGTCCCAAAATCGTCGTCATGATCAACACCATGATCGCGGTGCGGACCGTATCGGGCCATGTCGGCCAGACGACCTTGCTGTTTTCGGCGCGGACTTGCCGCATAAATTCGCCGGGATTGACTTTCGCCATGGTTCGATTCCTAAAATTACTTTTCGCCAAATCCGGCATAAACTCCGGGTGTCAGTCTGTCGACCGGGATCGGATATATGCATGATTTCGGAAAGAACCAGCCCTTTAGCCGGTGATTCCCGATTCCGCAAGAAAAGAGTGGGATTTAGTCACGCTGCTCGGCCGCGATCAAGGACCGTATCCAGGGCAGATGTTCGCGGCCCAGAAAAAGTTGGTCGGCAATCAGATAGGACGGGGCTTCAAAAATTCCCGATTCCTCCGCTTGTGTACGGATTGCCGCCAGTTTTGTGCGTGCCGACCCCCAATCCACTCTGTCGATACCGACAGAGTGCAGCAGCGATTCGACAACCGTTTCATCGGCCAAATCCATTTGCTCGGTCCAATAGGCAGCGAAGGCCGCACGTAGGAAGGACAACGGATCACCGTCCATCACAGCCAATGCTGCCAGTGCGGCATCAGACCCGGCAGGTGTTTCAGCAAAGCGCATGTCCCGGCCTTGCAAAGCCGCATAATGCAAATGAATGTCCCGCTGCGCCGCAGCACGGACGCGGCGATGACGTTCGCCGACCGTTTCATCACTTTGTTTCTCTGGCACGGAAAAAGGCCGGGCTGAGAACGGGCGCCAGTCAATGGCAATGCCGGTTTCGCGCGCCAGTTCCAACGTCGGTTCAAGGGCCAGGTAAGAAGCGGCGGATTTGAAATCAATATAGAGGGTCAACATGGCGCTGCTCCCTCAATACCAGCCTGAAGATCATCAATCTCATAGGCAATGTCAGGCGCGGGCCCTTTCCGTCCCAACAAATGCCAGCGGATATAGGGCAGATGCTCACGGCCAAACAGGATGACATTGTCGATCACATAAGTGGGCACACCATATATGCCGCTAGGGTGAAGCTGGGGCTGAAGCTTGTCATGCTGCCGTCGGCCTTCCCCTTGCGCAAACGCGGCAAAACCGCTCGAATCGATTCCGGCTTTTTCCAGACAGGCCTCAACCACCGACGTATCTTCGATATCCAACTCCCGCCGCCAGAAGGGTGGATAAACGGCCGCAAAATAGTCCCCGAGCCGGTCACGGTCCGTCTGCATCACCCATAAAATCCCGATATTGGGAATGGATGAATCCCAGATCTTCTCCGTGCCCTTGAGCATATATCCCTGGCGCTCGACATAGCGACGCGCATCGCGATAGGCATATTTGACCCAACTCCATTGATTGGAACTGCGGGTGCTCTCGACCACCTTGCCTTTGCTTTTGCGCGCCGATCCCAAATAGCTCGGAATATCAAGCGTTAGCGGCCGCCAATCAAACCTTAACCCCAGTTCTGCCTCTAAGGCCAGAGTTGGCCGGATCGCAGCAAAGGCATAGGGACTTTTGATGTCGACATAGACGATCAACGGCGCATCACTTTCAAGCGCGTTCAAACCTGAGCCTCCTGAAGGGCAGGCGCGGCGTGGTCGCGAATGGAATTCCAAATCTGTACTTCATGTTTCAGGAAGCGCCATTCATATGATCCTGCTGGAATGGCGCGCTTCTCCAGAGTGCTACGATAGAGACCACGAAGCTGTATGGGTTTGCCCTTGCGCCCAGCATGTCCATCGGCATCATAATAAGCTTCAGCGTTAGCGCGGTTACCATCAACTGTGATAAGCGGCGTGTAAAGACAGTGGCGCAATCCCTCGACTGGATCGCGCATCTTGGTGATCCATTTGGCAAATCCAATACGTGCCGCATCCGCGCCTTCATGGATGTTACCGCCAAAGTTCAGATAGCAATCATCCCAAAAACAGGCGGCTATATCTTCCGCCGATCCGCGATCGACGGTAAAACAGTATGCTGCGTAGAGATTCTGGATCAGTTCATGGTCACTTGGCATGTCGGTCAGACTGTAACAGCTTCCTGGGATGCATACCATCGACATAACCCATGAAGGGCAAATGAATATTATAGCCGAGCAGTTCCTGCACGCGCTTTGGCATTTTGGCCACTTTCTCAGGTGAAACGGCAAGCGTTTGCTGTTCCAGCGGCCGACACCAGCCTTTACAAAATTGTGGTGTTACGATCAGCCGAGGTGCATCAGAATCATTGCCGCCGCCACGATGCCAGAGAGTGCCCTTTGCAATCATCAAAGACCCGGCAGGCATAGTTGCTTTGAGCGCTTGCACATGATTGCCCGTGCTTTTGCCTTCGCCATCAATCCGACCGGTTACAAAATCATTGGCGCTATTCGCGCCATCAGGCTGTTCGTCACCCCATTTGTGACTGCCCGGAATAATTTCGGTCGCTCCATTATTATCTGTCATATCGGTGATCGACCAGAATGTTGACATGGAAAGCGGCTCGCGCGGACGGGCAAGACCGCAATGGCTGTCGTCAAAATGCCAAGGTTGCGGAGTTTCACCGGGATGCAGATTGATCGCGAGGCTGGCATAGAGCAACACACTTGCGCCCAATTCCCGTTCGGCAAACGCCAGTTGCAGGGGGTGTGATATCAGATCACCGAAAACAGGATCCTTATCGAGCATGGCATAGATGCGGTTAGACTGTGATCCCTCGAAGTTATTGCGGCCACGAATATCGGCATCAATCCATGGTTTGAGTGCAGCCCGCTGTGTCTCCAACTCTTCAGATGTCAAAACATTTTCAAAGATGACATAGCCTTCGTCCTGAAACTGCTGCCACGCGTCCTCAAAGCTGCGTCCGTTCAGATAGGGCGTAAGGTCGGCATCGTTCGTTTCAATGGTGCTCGCGACATTCATCATGGCCTCCTCAGCGAATCAATTACACTGTAGCAGATAATCAGAATTTGAATTGAATTCAATTCAAAAATGGGATAAGTCGAACATGTCGATTGGAAAAGTAGGCCGGTGAAGGATCGCGAGCAGATGTCAGGACAAGCAAAAGCAATCGAAAAGCCGGATCGCAAAGTGATGCGCGCGGCGAAGATATTGGCCGCTGCCGAAGCCATCTTGCGCGAAGGCGAAAGTGATCTGGAAATGGGTCAAGTGGCGGAAAAAGCGGATGTTTCCGTCGGTCTTGCCTATCATTATTTCGGTTCCAAATCGGGCATGTTAGGGGCGATTATCGATGCTTTCTATGATCGCTATAATGCCGTTGTAAACCAGTATATCGATCCGGATATAAACTGGGGCGTGCGGGAAAAAGACCGGCTGATGGCAGCGGTAGAGTTTCTCTACAATGATCCCATGGCCCCGGTCATCCTTGGCAAGATGGCTCATACAAACCAGGTTGCAGCTGTCGAAGCCGCGCGCCATGAAGAGATGATAGAAATGGCAACACGGAATATCGGTTCCGGTATCAAGCGCGGTGATATCGGCCAGCATATCGATCCATCTATTGCGGGAGCGGCAATCACGGGCGCCATGCGCGGCGGCATAATGCATGCCATGAGAATGAAACCCCGGCCCGATCCAGCAATATTAACGCATCAGATTTGGGGTATTATTGCAGGCGCTCTGGACATTGAGCGATAGCCCTTAGTGCCGCTCGATCAAGTCCCATTTGTTTCCGAACGGGTCACGAAAGACAACTACCTTGCCGTAGCGTTCGACTCGTGGCTCTTCGATGATATCAATGCCGGCCCGCTCCATCAGCGCGAAATCCGTATCGAAATCATAGGTTTCCAGAAACAGGAATACCCGGTTGCCAGCTTGCTCGCCGATCACTTCTTCCTGTGCTTCACTACTAGCTTTAGCGAGCAACAGCCGTGTTTCCGTACTGCCCGGAGGTGCCACCAGAACCCAGCGCTTATCTTCCGAAAGCGGAGTATCTTCAATGAGATCAAAGCCCATTAGCCCGACATAGAAGCCAATAGCCTGATCATAATCCGGTACAATCAATGAGATAGCGGAGATAAACTGCGTCATATTGCAAGACTGCCATATATTGGAAAAAAGTGGCAGGGGCGCACGGGATCGAACCGTGGGCCTTCGGTTTTGGAGACCGACGCTCTACCATCTGAGCTACACCCCTACACATGCTGACCAGCTTTAGTCTGAATCAACCAATGGCCGCGCATTAGCGCTATGTGCGACCGAGAGCAAGCGCCATTGTGATGTCACTGCAAAACTGCCATTTGCATTCTCAAAAGCCCCAAACATAGTTAATTTTTTTGGAATCCTGTTTACCGAGCGAAAGAAGAGGTGGTTTACCCGCCTATGGGAAAACCGGTTTGTCGGTGCACACCCAAGTATCGACGCGCGGTCGTCACTACCAAGGAGTTTCCTATGACATATTCACTGATCGAGAAAACGAACATACCGCCCACTGTAGCGCCCTATGCCTTCATGGCTGAGGAGGATCGCTGCGCACCGCGGCACAAAGTTGCTATCCCGGCAAAAATGCGGTTTTCCGGTTCGAGCAGCTTTGACACTGAGGTTGCCAATATTTCACTCGCAGGCTTTGCCTGTGACGCGCTACTGCAAGCCCATCCCGGGACCCGTTGCTGGCTTGCGCTGCCAGGCTTGGCTCCGCTGGAAGCAGAAGTTATTCACCGCAGCAATATCGGTTTGGGTTGCGCGTTCCGCGACATGCTGAATCCTGCCGTGCTGGACCGCTATATCGCCAGCTACCCACCGCGCGATTCGATTCCAGCCTAACCCCTGGTTCCCCCGGCCCGCCTGTGATGCTATATCCTTCTTCAAACTGGTCCGGAGAATGATATGGCAGATGCCTCCCCCACGAAAACAGGCACAGAAAAAGCAGGCGATAAACCCGAGCCGCTGAAAGTCCTGCGTATCTTCCGAAAAGAAGATGCGCAGGACTTTGGCGATGCGGGGCATATGTCCTATGTCGATGATGCGCCAGTCATTTTAGATGGTCTAACCAAAATGGGCGAAGCTGGTGTCGCCGAAGGCTATAAAGGCACCTGCTTATTCAGCGGCTTTGGCTTTTCGCTCCACCATTTCTGGTTCAAACCCGGCTATCCCCTTCCGCTACACAGTCATGACAGCGATTGTCTCTATTATATCATCGCCGGCGACATTCACATGGGTACCGAGCATATGGGTCCCGGCGACGGGTTCTTCCTGCCAGCCGAAACGCCGTATACTTATACGATTGGCGAAAAAGGCGTCGAGATTCTTGAATTTCGAACAGCGGAGGATTTCAATATTCAGTTCAAGGGTAAAACTGAAGCTTATTGGGAAAAGATGCTGGAAAAGCTACGGAACGAACGCCCCAAGTGGCGGGAAGCCCTACCACCAAGCCGGGAGTTTCGGAATGGGTGAAAGAATAGTATTTTGCCCAAAAAAATGACTGAAAATAGGCAGAACTTCAACAAATTTATCTATATGATTCTGTATCCACTGCTTTTTATTCCTTACGAAATTGGAGGCATATATGGGGCGGCAGGCATGATGATCGCCCTCTTGGGTGTAATGCTATTCGTCAGGCTCAATCGATCTCTTTTTTGCGTAATTGTGTCTGGTGTATTGGTTAGCTTGGCTCCTTGTTTGAGCCATCTGCAATTGTTTGGAGTAGAGGTCAGTCTGATCGCTGCCATCCTTCTTCTTGGTGTCTCGCTTTTTGTTTCGGCAGAAAAGATCGTCAGTCTACGAGACCTGGTAGATCGCAAACTTGGAATCTAAGATTCCGCCAGAATCTCATAGATATAGAACCATGCCACAAACTTTGACAGTCCTTCGATAAGCTCAGAACGAACGAAAACTGGAGTTTGTGAAATGAAAGACGACCACTATTCAGCCGCCTCCAACTGGGGGATAAACATCGCGTCAAGCTCCGTATCATTCGCGTCGATCAGCTTGTCCACCCACTGATGGAACACCTGCCCGCCGCCTTCATTGCGGCCAAACCAAACCTTATCGAGCATTCCTGATTGCAACGATTCATGTTGCCGTTTTCCAGTTTTATAGTCTTCTTCAGCCACGACGGTTTCAAGGAAGGCAAACTGGTCGTGTGCGCCCTGCCTCACTTCGTCGTCTGTCGGTTCATGCTCCATCACGTAAAACTGTGTAGTGAAGCTTTCGCCGACGGTCTTGCCTGGGAAGAGCTGGGATATCATCGCACCGCGACCACCGCCGCCATAAAAACTGGCGATGGATATATGCGGGAAGATCGTCCAAACCCCTTGCAACAAAGCGTCAATCGGCCAGTCCTTTTCATCCATCTTGGTCAGATCTAGCTGTTCATCGCTGCCCGTTTTCTGGATAAATTTTGATGGCGAGGAGAGTCGCTGATGCGGTCCCCAAGCGAAATAATTGGCCCGGTTGAAGAAGTCAGCACCGAATGTATCCTTGTGCAGCACCGGCAGATGATAAAAATCCAGATAGCCGTCATAGGCGGTTTTCCAGTTCGGGCCCGGTATTGTACGCTGATCAAATAGATGCCAGGTCTTGAATCCGAAATGCTCCAGCAGTTCATCATAGCCGCATAGATAAGACGCGATATCAAGCGTGCTATCGGGATCTAGCGTGGCCCAGATCAGACCTGCACGCTCCAGCGTAGGGAATTTTTTCAGGCAGAAAGCTGCCTTGTCGACCGTCCCAAAATCCTTAGGCGAAGCGACAGCAAGCAATTCGCCGTCATTTTTGAACGTCCAGCCATGATAGCCGCAGGTAAACCGCGATGCCTTGCCGCTGCCCTGTGCCACCGGGTTACCGCGGTGGGTACAACTGTTGAGAAACGCCTGTGCACTGCCGTCTTTCTGTCGAGTAACGAGGACCGGGATACCAGCAATTTCCATCGCCTTGTAACAACCAGGTTCCGGCACTTCGCAGGACGGCGCAACCATTAGCGGCAGCCGCTTGAAGATACGTTCTTTCTCAAGTTCAAATCGACCTTCGTCGGTATAGTCTGATGCGGGCACCGCCACCACGCCATCCACCAATTCCATCGTATCCGCCTCGCCATGCTTTACCAGCGAACGGGTCATTTCCAGTAATTTTTGCCGCGACATGTCTCTCTCCAAATTTTGCCGAGAATATCAAAATGCCGTCACATTCACACTATTCTTTATGCGGAGACTCTTCTTCGACCAACGGGTCCGGGGCAATTTGCGCAGTCGGATCCGGCTCGTTGCGCGTCCAAATCCAGGTGCCGCATATCACCGCAGCGGCCACCGGGATGAGGTTCCATGGCAGTTTCAGGAATATCAACGCGATCGCGATACTCACCGCAAAGGCAGCAATTGCCGCACGCTTCCCGCGCTTGGAAATAGCCCGCCGGTCCCGCCAATTGCGAATATGCATTCCGAAGACATGATGGTCGAGCAACCACGCCTCCAGCCTCGGGCTGCTTCGCGCAAAGCAAAAAGCGGCCAGAATTACAAACGGCACGGTCGGCAGCAGCGGCAGGATGATGCCAATACTGCCCAGCGCCAGTGCGGTGAAGCCGCCAGCCAGATAGAGATGCCGTGTCATGATAACGGGTATCGTATATCGCGAGGCGCTCGGCAATCTATTTCCCGGCAGATGCGAATTCCGCCGATTCATTCGATGCAGCTCCTGTGGGACGGGCAAAGCGCAAGAGCAGATACCCGAGCAATCCGGAAACCAGAGAGCCACTGATTACGCCAAGTTTCACCGTTTCAATTTGCGCCGGATCAACAAAGGCAAGATTTCCGATGAACAGGCTCATCGTGAAGCCAATACCGGTAAGGCAGGCAAGACCATAGAGCTGCATCCACGAAACTCCAATCGGACGCCGTACGATACCGAGTTTGGCCGCGATGAACATGAAACCGAAAACGCCAACTTGCTTTCCGATCACAAGACCCGCAGCAATGCCAAGCGCAAGCGGCGCGAAAAGATCGCTCAATTGCAAACCGGCCAACGAGACACCGGCATTGGCAAAGGCAAAAATCGGCAACACCAGGAACGCCGTCCAAGGGTGCAATATATGCTCCAGATGTTTCAGCGGAGAGGTGCCGTCCTTGGCGTTAAGCGGAATCGAGAGCGCTGCGATCACTCCGGCCAACGTCGCATGGACTCCGGATTTCAACACACAGATCCACAGAAATGTGCCGACCAGAATATAAGGCGCGACACGGACTACACCAAGCCGGTTCATGACGATCAGAAAAACGATCCCCACTGCTGACAATATCAGCGAGAAGCTTGACACTTCGGCGGTATAGAAAAGGGCAATGATGATGATCGCACCGATATCATCGATGATCGCAATCGCGAGCAACAGGATTTTCAACGATAGCGGTGCATGTTTACCAAGCAGAGCAAGCACACCCAGGGCAAAGGCAATATCGGTGGCTGCTGGGATTGCCCAGCCATTGATATTGGCATCAATATTCCAGTTGAAATAGAGAAAGACTGCAGCAGGTATCGCCATGCCGCCAACAGCAGCAATCGCAGGCAAGGCCGCTTTGTCAAAGCTCGACAGTTCGCCTTCCAATATCTCTCTTTTTACTTCAAGACCGACGAGGAAAAAGAAAATCGCCATGAGCCCATCGTTAATCCAAAGGGATAGGGGTTTGGCAATTTCCAACGCTCCGAATTGCACCACAACGGGAATGTTGAGGAATGCCAGATAATAGGGGTTGAACGCGCTGTTTACCGCAATCATGGCGAGCAAGGCAGCAATGAATAACACAATACCGGCACTGGTTTCACGGGCAACAAATTCCGCCAGCGCCGTGCGCATTTTTCCAGTCATAGTTAAGCTTTCTTATCGTGTGCCATGCAGGGATTGGGCATGTTTAATCATGAAAAATGGAACCCAAAAAAATGGGGCAGCAGCGGAAAGAGGGAAAGCTGCTGCCCCAGGTCGGGGGGGGGGGGTAATAGGGCTTTCGCCTAAGTTATTTCGCGCTCAGGGCCACGCTGAAGGCGGGTAATAAGATCCTTTAACTCCAGCCTCAGCCTTTTCTTTTCACGGAGATCGTCTGTGTCTTGATTGGCGCCGGAAATTTGCTTGTCGAGCTTTTGATGCTTGCGGATCAGACTGTTCAGATATTTCTGCATGCCTTCCTTTCTTTTTGTCATCTTCGCTTCTGTTGAGCTTGATATTACGGAAAGTTGCTGATATTTCCAATCGAATGAAAATTGAATAATCAATAGATAACGTCTATCTTACAAAGAGGTCCCCCCATGCCTACTTTACGTCAATTCCAATATCTTGTTGCCGTTGCCGATCATCGACATTTTGGCCGCGCAGCGCAGGCCGCTGGCGCTTCGCAACCGACCTTGAGCCATCAGTTGCGTGCATTGGAAGCACGGCTAGGCGTGACGCTGGTCGAGCGTCGCACGCATGGAGCAGAATTGTCTCCGATAGGCCGCGAGATAGCCGAGCGCGCGCGTCGGGTGCTGGTACAGGTCAAGGACATTCGGGACCTTGCGGAGCGAGCCAGCGAGAGTCTGGCCGGTACGTTACGCTTCGGCGTATCCCCCACTCTTGGCCCCTATCTGATGCCTCCAGTGATCGCCGCATTACACCGTGCGCAGCCGGACCTGCGCTTTTATATGCGAGAGGGTATTCCCGACCTGCAGGCCATGGAACTGGTCAAAGGGTCTATCGACATGTTGCTGGGCCCGTTGCCGATTGAGGGCGAAAACCTGACCATCGAACCCTTGTTCCGAGAGCCTTTAATGCTGGTTGCGCCGCCGGATCATCCGCTGGCTACCCAGAGCAAGATTTCGAAAGATGATCTTTATGGCGCGCCGGTTCTCAGTCTCGATCGCCGTCATCATCTGCACCGCGACGTCGCTGAACAATGCCGCCTGCATGGCATGCACCTGCTGCAGGATTATGAAGGCACCAGTCTGGACAGCGTTCGTCAGATGGTGGCATCCGGCCTTGGTCTGGGTATTTTACCGGCCCTTTATGTGCGTTCTGAACTCGCTCATGGCGGTGATATCGCCTTGCTCGCGGTGGATGGATGGGCTGCATCGCGCAGTATCGGCATCGCCTGGCGCAGTGGCGCAGGTTTTGCCAACGAATATATGTCCGTTGCCCAAAAAGTCGCCGATGAAGCCAAGATTCTGCTTAGCGATGTGGTGAACCAGGCGGGTTAATGGCAATAAACATTGAATTGCTTCTGAAAGCCTATGCTTCCGGCATTTTCCCGATGGCTGACGCGCGGGATGATCCGGAGACATTCTGGGTGGAGCCGAAAACAAGGGCGGTTATACCGCTTGACGGTTTTCGTATGTCACGATCCTTGCGCAAAACCATCCGATCAGACCGCTTTCATGTGACCGCTGACACCGCCTTTGCCGATGTTATTGCCATTTGCGCCGAATCTGCAAGTGATCGTCAGGAAACATGGATCAATGCAGACATTGAAAACGCTTTTTGCGCCCTACACGAACTGGGCCGGGCACATAGCGTGGAATGCTGGTCTGTCACGGACAATGGTAACAAAGAGCTAGTCGGCGGACTTTATGGCCTGGTTATTGGAGGCGCTTTTTGTGGTGAAAGCATGTTTTCCAGAGCCCGTGATGCGTCCAAAGTTGCTCTCGCATGGCTAGTTGCGCGGCTGATTGTGGGCCGATTCAAGTTGCTGGATTGTCAATTTATGACTGATCATTTGGCATCGCTAGGTGCCGTCGAAATCAGTCAAGCCGAATATCTTGAGCAACTCCGACTTGCACAGGATTATCCTTCATCCGCATTTTCTGCGATCAAATCTCCGATGAGGTCTGATGGCTCCGGGGCCGGTTCGGGCACCGGCAGTGGAGCAGTCTCCGGAACAGGAACAACGGGAGCCGGAACCGGTGCAACAGGTTCTGCTGCTGCATCAGCCTCGCTCTCCGCACCATCATTTGCCACGCTGGATGTGCTATTAGCATCATTGGACGACGAAGCACGCGGAGCGGTCGGATTGGCTGCATCTGAAGGCGGGCTTTCTTCACCCGGGAAGCTCATCGCACAACTTTTGACCCAGACATCATAGATCGGATGTTCAACCACGTTGAGCGAGGGTGATTCGCGAAATAACCAGCCGGAAAAAACCTTACGCCAATTATCATCGCCCCCTCTGGTCGCCGGACGATCATTGACCAAAAGCTGAACAAAAGCCCCTTGCTCCGGAGTCAGCTCCCAAGGGGCAGTGCGTTCGCAAGCACGGAGGCGAACAATGGCGCGGCCAATACGAACCGACTGACCCGGTTTCAATTCAAGGTCGCGAGTTAAACCATTGCGCTTGTTCAAAAAACCGAGAGTCGCCACCCGTTCTGCCATAGGCGTCCCGATCTGCTCAGTCACAGGTTGAACAAGTTCGTCATCGTCCGTGGCAGCCAGTTCTGCTTTTTCGGCAGGCTGACCTGTATTTTCATCATCAGTGCCATCGCTGCTGAATAGTCCACAACCGGACAACAACAAAGCGCCTGCGATAGCCGGTAACAACCGGGTCTTAGAGGATAAGAGAGATCTGCGTAGCGCGATCATTCGGCCTCGGCCGGGTTCCATGGCTCATAGTCCCCAGTGGCTGCCGCCCGCACACCGCCTGCTTCCAAAGCACCAGCAGGACGATAGGCTTCTGCGGTACCAGTTAAATTACCGGTTGGCTCTTTTTCCCAGATGCGCGGTTGCGGCAAATGGCTTTGTGGAATCTCGTCATAGCTTTTGTGCAGCCAGCCGTGCCATTCGGGTGGCACCAAGCTAGCATCATTGGCACCCGAATAGATTACCCAGCGCTTGTCGCCATCTTTGGCAATATTCTTGGTCTGATAATATTTATTGCCAAAAACATCTTCGCCAACTGACTTGCCCTTGCGCGCGCTGAACAATGCAGTGCCGATGGTTGCACCACTCCACCATGTAAAGATTTTGCCTAATATTCCCATGGGAGACCGCTTAGCGGCACGAGTGGGGGGTTCGCAATTAAAAAATGCGCTGGGATCACAGCGGCAGCGCCATACCTCGGTTCAATCTTGCCATTCCACTTTGTCGCCGGGCACGATACCCAGTTCGGCGGCCCGTCCGCCAGCCAGTTCCAGAACAGCTGCAACCGGCTCGCCAGATTCAACTGGGTCCAGTGAGTATGGCGTGGTGTTCGCTGCGATAGACTCAATGGTGCCGTCGGTTCGGATGAAGATGATATCGAGGGGAATCACCGTATTTTTCATCCAGAAACTCGCCATGCGTGTCTCCTTCAAAGGAAAAATCATACCCTTATCAGGCGCCAAGTCCTTACGAAACATTAGGCCGCGAGCCTGTTCTTGAACGGTACCGGCGAGTTCGACTGTGAAGACATGTGACTGCCCGGCGGAAGATATAGTTAGCGGTATCAGCCGGAGACCGGCTTCCGAAAGCGTGCCGTCTTTCTGCTGCTCCGCCTGCGGTGATTTGTTGTCCCTATCGCCAGCCTGCACAGAACATCCTGTCGCTCCAGCTAAAACCAAAAGCATGACGGGCACAATCGCCTGTTTGAAATATCCGATCATGGGAAAATAGCCGTTACCCGACAGCTTGTGAACAACTGATCTGCACCGCCATATGCCCACGGTCACCGGCATCAATGCGCGCCAACAAGTGTTGTCCGGGCATGATTTCGCCGATCCCGGCATTGCGCAGCGTTTCCATATGGACAAAAATATCGCCATCTACGCCATCTACGATCAGAAAACCGTAACCCTTGGCGCGATTAAACCATTTTACTTCGGCCTCAACAAAAGCGGTCTCGTCATCCACAACATGAATGGCCTTGCGCTGCGCTTCAGGTGCAGGCCGATGGACCAGCTGCTCGCAATTGGATTCATCTATATCGAGAATTTTTGTCGCTTGCAGTCCTTTGGCGGCATCAACATATTCGCAGGTTACCAGCGCCATCTCTGGAAGATCACGGCGGCCCAGTGGTTCCAAAACCGTCCAGTGCACCAATATGTCCTGGCCCGGCTTTAAAGCGCCCTTATCATCTTGTTCTAGATCGGGGATAATGAATCCAAAACCGCGATGGGAGTCGAACCATTTCACATGTCCTGTGGTTTTCAAAATGGAGGCTGCCGCCAATTCTCCGTCGGTTCTATCATCGCCCGAACGTTCGCCAACTACGCGATCACTGGTCAAATCATCGCCGGCCGAACCATCTTCAGCCCTGGCGGGGTCCGCATATAAACTTGCCACAACACATCTCCGAAGCCACTATTCGAATCAAAAATCCCGTAAGCCAAAAGACTCGAACAGGAATTTTATAGCATAATAATTGTAAACTGGCGATTCCTGTTGTTATCAAAATGATTTAGCACAAGTAATCGATTGGCTAAGACTCTATTTCGACCTCTTCCCCCGGCTTGGCAAAAACAAAACGTGAAGCGATATCAAAGTCGTGCCCTGCTCTTAAAAATGCCTGCAGCTGCTTGCGGCATTTGTCCTGGTCCGCTTGCTGTTGCGCAAACGGGCCAATGGATTTCTTCCGCGCATAGGTAAAGGCTGCATCCCATTTTCTATCCTCACTAAGGTCGAGCGCTTGCCGATCATCACCTTCTTCAATACCCGCTTGATATAAAGCTTGTGAGACACGGCGTTTGCCGTAGCCCCGACTGATCAGGCCGGCCGCTCGGTTTTTGGCGAAAAGCGCATCATCAATATAACCAAGCTCAGCAAAGCGCTCAACCATGGATTCGACGTCCGCCGGCCGGTCACCGGACCAGTCACGCTCACGTAATTTACGGAAAAGATAGGATTTTAATTTGTGCCGCGTGGTTGCATATCGGCTGACATAGCGCAGGCCCAGCTCTTGCAAGCTATTTTGATCCAACGCTTTACCGCTATTTTTCAACGCTTCACCTCTCATAAAGAACCGCTGCCCTTTTTGTGCCACAGTAGAGCCGAAATTTAAACGCCACTGGACAGCAATAGGATTTGAATAGGGTTATTTCAGCTGATTAACATTCAAAATTTGGCTGAATTTCTGAGAAAATGACGATTTGTAAGAAGGCTGGACCTTCTGGAAAATGGATTTTGTATGACTGAGCTGACACCAACCCCAACTGCCGATAGTCTTCCGCGCCGGTTTGCCGACTTTGAAACCGTCGGCGAAGCGCTTGATTACGCGGCACAAGGGCAAAGAGGCTTTAACTTTCACGACGCCCGTGCATCGCTTGTGCGAGTTTATCCTTTTAAAGAGCTGCAAAGCGATGCCATGGCCGCCGCACGCCGCCTGATCGGATCGGGGGTCAAGCCGGGCGATCGGATCGCACTCATCGCAGACACAGAACCGCAATTTTGCGCATTGTTTTTCGGTGCAATTTACGCTGGTGCATGGCCGGTACCGCTACCATTGCCAACATCCTTTGGCGGCAAGGAAAGCTATATCGATCAGATAGGCGTCCAGCTTGATAGCTGCGATCCGGCCATATTGCTCTTTCCTGACGAAATTGAAGAACTCGCGGCGGCCGCGGGTCAATCGCGCAATATACCTGTATCTGGTTGGGATAAATTTGCGGAAAAGGATGTCCCGGACTGCGAGCTGCCGCAAGCCAAGAGCAGCGATATTGCCTATCTGCAATATTCCAGTGGATCGACCCGCTTTCCTCATGGCGTCGCCGTATCGCACAAGGCGCTGCTGCATAATGTCGGATCACATTCGCACGGTATGAATGTCAGCGAAGAGGACCGCTGTGTGTCCTGGCTGCCTTTTTATCACGATATGGGGCTTGTGGGCTGTTTCATTTCAATGGTGTGCAACCAGGTTTCGACCGATTATCTGAAAACCTCCGATTTCGCTCGTCGGCCCTTGTCATGGTTGGACCTGATTTCACGCAATCCCGGTACATCTTGCAGTTTCTCGCCGACATTCGGCTATGAAATATGTGCACGCCGGATCGGTAGCCAGTCCAATGTCGCCGAACGTTTTGACCTTTCACGCTGGCGACTGGCTGGTAACGGCGCAGACATGATCCGCCCCGACGTGATGCAGCGATTTACCGACGCGTTTGCACCGGCTCAATTTGATGCGAAAGCCTTTTTGCCCAGCTACGGTCTGGCAGAAGCGACATTGGCCGTAACTATAATGCCGCCAGGCGAAGGCATGGAAGTCGAACTGGTTGAAGAAACAGAACTGGCGGGTGAAAAGCAGGCTGATGGTAGTCGCCCCAAACGTTATCGTGCGATTGTCAATTGCGGCAAACCGGTGCGGGATACGGTGCTCGAAATTCGCGAGGAAGATGGCAGCGTCTTGCCAGAAAAAGCCGTGGGTAAAGTATGGATGAAAAGTCCGTCCGTTATGGAATGCTATTACCGTGATCAGGAAGCCACCGATGCTTGTCTGGTCGATGGATGGCTCGACACCGGAGATATGGGCTATCTGTCAGAAGGCTATCTCTACATTGTGGGCCGCGCCAAAGATATGATCATTATCAACGGTAAAAACCACTGGCCGCAGGATATTGAATGGGCCGTGGAACAATTGCCCGGATTTAAAGCCGGCGATATTGCCGCTTTTGCAATCACTACGCCCGGCGGAGACGAGACGCCGGCCGTGCTGGTCCAGTGCCGTACGTCCGACGAGATTGAGCGATTGCGTCTGCGTGACGAGATCCGCGAAAAGGTTCGTGCAATTACCGGGATGAATTGTGTCATCGAACTGGTGCCACCGCGGACATTGCCACGTACCAGCTCTGGCAAGCTCAGCCGAGCCAAGGCGCGCAACCTTTATCTCTCCGGTGATATCCAGCCCTACGATGTTGCGGCATAAAATCAGCGACTAAAAGCGTTAATGCCGATTAACCACAAATCGAAAAAATAGGCGCATGCTTACTTTTCGATAAGACTTTCCGCGTAAGGGCAAAGCGTGGAAGAAAAACTGTCATCATCATCGGGCTTACCGCAAGAAATACCCGTAAGTGTTCTGCTGGGAATCGCCGACCCAGAGGGCATGGATTGGGGCCGTATCCGTGTGCTGCAATTTGAAGGCATGCATCAGAACGACTTCATCAAGATGATCGGATCCATAACCTGCGGCATATTGGCCATTCAGTTTTGCATTGGCCAGGTGAATTGGTTGCTACTCGGCGCTTGGACACTCGCCCTGTTGGGTTTGTACATTTATAGCTACATCAAATCCCGCAAGGATGCCGTATGGGAACGCAAGAGTATTTCCCGGCGCGAGAATATTAACGTCGTACTCACTTCGGCCGCCGGTGGGCTGTTATGGTCGGTGGCCATCATCCTGTTTGGCCCGTCGGGTGATCTCAATACTATGGTCGGCATATGGGCGCTGCTCTTATGCCTGATGGTTGGGTCGGCCATGTTGATGTCGGCTGTGCCGCTCGCAAGTATTATCTTCATCAGCATGTGTGGCCTATCGTCGGCGTTGGGCTGGTACTTAATCAACGGTTATCAGATGGCGATGGCCTCTGCTGCCATCGCGATGCTGTTAATCGCCTCCTGCCTGATGAACGGACGGTCGTTCGTCAATCGCAAGATTGCGGAAGCCAATTTGAATGAGAAGAAGGAGGTGGTCAGCCTTCTGTTGCGCGAATTTGAAGATACGGGCGCTGACTGGCTCTGGCAGACAGATACATCGCGCCGCCTTACACATGTTTCGCCACGCTTTGCGCATGCTGTCGGTCGGACCGCAGACGATATTGAAGGGCGACCTTTCCTGCAATTGGTTGCCGGACAGGCCTGGGACTCGGGTAAATTCCCCCCTGCCCTGCATGAACTGGCGGAAAAGCTAAAGCGGCGCGACAGCTTCAGCAATATGCTGGTTCCTGTGATGATTAATGATGTCACCCGCTGGTGGGAAATTTCAGCATCTCCCAAGCTCGATGAGAATGGGATTTTTCATGGCTTTCGCGGTGTCGGATCAGATGTCACCGAACAGCGAGAATCTGCTGATAAAATCTCGCATATGGCACGCTTTGATACGCTGACAGGCTTACCCAACCGATTGCAATTGACCGAGACTTTGGGGAAAGCCCAGCAAGATTCCGACAAGTGGAACGGCCGTTGCGGCTTCATGATGATCGATCTTGATCGCTTCAAAGCGGTTAATGATACATTGGGCCATCCGGTAGGCGACCGCCTGCTGGCACGCGTGTCCGAAAGACTGCGTTCAATCATGACAGACAATGAGCTTTGCGGACGCCTGGGTGGAGACGAATTTGCGATTGTGATCAAAGATGCAAGCGATTCCCAATATATGGACATGCTTGGCCGAAAGATTATCGATACCTTGTCGCGCCCTTATGAGGTTGATCAGCACACTCTGTATATCGGTGCCAGTGTCGGGACAGCGATCGGTCCGCGGGACGGGCGTACGGTTGAGATGCTAATGCGCAGTGCCGATTTGGCTCTCTACCGATCAAAGGATCAGGGCGGTGGAGCGCATAACCAATATGAACCAAAGCTTCACGTTCATGCCGAAGAACGTCGGGTCATGGAAATTGCCCTGCGCAAAGCGCTTGATAATGACGAATTTTCGCTCAACTATCAGCCGGTCGTGAGTGCAGATACCGGCGGCGTATTGGGCTTCGAGGCTCTGTTACGTTGGACGAACCCGGAATTTGGCATTGTTTCGCCAGCAAAATTCGTTCCCCTTGCCGAGGATGCGCGGCTGATTGTGCCGATTGGCGAATGGGTAATGCGCACTGCCTGTAAAGAAGCGATGAACTGGCCGACGGCGATCAAGGTAGCGGTCAACGTGTCCGCTGATCAACTGACGGATCCCAACTTCCTTGATATGGTTGTATCTGCGCTGCATGAGAGCCAATTGCCAGCCAACCGCCTGGAAATAGAAGTGACCGAGAGCATTTTCATGCGCGAGGGCACCGGCGCAACTCAGGTGCTCGATCAGATTATCGGACTGGGTATCAACCTGTCGCTAGACGATTTTGGCACGGGCTATTCATCGCTCGGCTATCTGCGCAAAACACGTTTCTCAACCATTAAGGTAGACCGCAGCTTCGTTCAGGGTGCCGCCAAAAAAGTGCCCGAAAGCCTTGCGATTATCCGCGCTGTGGTGGCCATGGCAGATAGCCTAGGAATGTCGACCACCGCAGAAGGTGCGGAGACCGAAGAAGAGGTCAAGATGATCCAGAAGCTTGGCTGCAGCAAGATTCAGGGCTATTATTTTGGCCGGCCTATGGCACGGCATGACGCGCTGGATCTGTTCAAGGACTATAATCCAGACACAGGTTCGGTCGGTGAACGCGCCGCATAGGTGCAAGCAGGATCGCAAGACTGATGTTAAGGCCGAAAGTAAATAGGTCTAAAGTTTAGACAGCTTCTTTTCTATGCCACGCCATATCTTCGCATAAGATGCGGCTGCCGGACTGCGTGGGGCGAATGCACCGACCGGTTCTTTCAAACGGGTCATCCGCTCAATATCACTAGACATCGGAATAATCGGCCATCTCGGATGTTTGGCAAGGCCTTGATTATGAATATTTCGCCGGCGATCAACCATCGTGTAAACAGGTAGCAGTGGCGCATGTTTCCGCCGACGGGAATCGAGAAACCTCTGCACGTCGGTCAATGCTCGTTGCGAAAGCGGTGAAGGGATAACCGGAACGATCACCAGATCGGCATTGCGTAAAATCTGCTCGCTCGTTTCTGTAAGTCCAGGGGGACAATCCAAAATTATGCGATCATAATCTTTCTTCAGCTGGCCGAGAATTTTGCCCAGATGCTTTTTCTTGTTCAGTTCAAAAAAGAATCGATCAAGGCCGCGCAGCGACACATCAGCAGCAAGCAGGTCAATATTCTCGATGCCTGTAGCCTTGATCAGCTTGGTCGGTTTGATATCACCCGAGATCATGGCACGCGCCCGGTCTTTTTTATGCCGATCACCATTGAGGATAAAGGAGGCTGCGCCTTGAGGGTCAATATCCCAAACCAAGGTGCGCCGGGCCGATTTGGTAGCACTATTCCAAGCCAGATTAACGGCGGTGCAGCTTTTGCCAACTCCGCCCTTCATACTGTAAACTGCAATAACACACATAGGCGTGATCCGATGGGGTCTGAACTTCTGTCAAGCCGAGTATCGAACCGTCAGATGATCTCCTGAACCCGATCCTGCGGCCGGCATAGCCGAACCCCTTTATCCGTCTCTACCAAAGGCCGTTCGATCAGGATCGGCTCGGCAGCCATGGCATCCAATATCTGGTCCGCAGTCGCCTTGTCATCTGTCAGCCCCATTTCTTCAGCGGGCGAACCGCGCGTTCTTAGGCCCTCTCGTGGAGCGATACCAGCATCGCGGTAAAGCTGTTCCAGCTTGGCACGGCTAGGCGGGTTTTTCAGATATTCGACAACCGTCACCTCAACACCGGGCGCTTCTTCGAGCAAAGCCAAGGTCTTACGGGATGTACCACATTTGGGATTGTGCCAGATGGTCGCTTTCATTGATCTCTCCGTGAGTAATTACTGTTGCCACAAAACATCATCATTCTTCATCTTCAAGGAAAATCGTTTCATCCCACATTTTTCATTGCTTGTGATAATCATTATCATTACCAAACCGCGATAATGAGAATCTATCTCAAAAACTAGATATGGGAAATCATAATGCTGAAGAATAAAGTCATCACTGCCTTTCTAGGTACCACCATGATGATTCCTGCTGCCGCGCACGCGGAAACAACTGAATCCGAATCAATGGATGGCAGAGATGATATCGTGGTGACCGGTGACGTCCTTTATTCGAATCAGGTGAACGCCGTTAAAACGCCAACGCCCATTATTGATGTTCCGCAGAGTCTTTCCATTATAACCGCCGACCAGATTAAGCAGCGAGGCTTTACCAATATTGGCCAGATCGTTGACTATACACCCGGCGTAAACAATACGCAGGGCGAAGGCCATCGTGACGCAGTCGTTTTTCGCGGCGTTCGTTCGACCGCTGATTTCTACATCGATGGTGTTCGTGACGATGTGCAATATTATCGCGGCTTGTATAATCTGGAGCAGGTCGAGATTCTGCGCGGTCCGAATGCGCTTCTATTTGGTCGCGGCGGCACCGGCGGCATATTGAACCGGGTTACCAAGAAAGGTACGATTGGCGAAACCTTTGGCGGTGGTCAGATTGCGATCGACACTTTTGGTGAATTCAGCATCCAGGGTGATATCAACATCGCAGCTGGCGAAAATGTCGGGGTTCGTGTCAATGCAGCCTACGAGAACTTGAACAATCATCGCGACTTTTATGATGGTGATCGAATCGGTTTCAATCCAACCGTACGGTTCCAGATGGGACCTGATACGACGCTTGATCTTTCATATGAATATGCCGACCACGAACGCTTCATTGACCGCGGCATTCCAACAGGAACTGACGGTCGTCCGGTTTCTACCCTTAGAAACGTTGTTTTCGGTGATCCCGAGCTTAACTTTACCGAGCTGGAAGCGCACTTGTTGCGTGCCAATTTGCAACATGCATTCTCTGAGAATTTCAAAGCCAATTTCAGCGCATTTTATGGCGATTATGACAAAGTCTACTCAAACTTTTACGCGTCATCCTATGATCAAGCCAATACGCCTAACGTTGTCACCCTGGATGGCTATATCGACACCACCGAGCGTCAGAATCTGATCTTGTCGGGCAATCTGGTTGGAGAATTTGAAACAGGCAGCCTCGGTCACACCCTGATTTTTGGTGGCGAGTACATCAATACGTCGTCCGACCAGGATCGCTTCAACGCGTTTTGGGACACCACAATGGACGACAATGAAGTCTTCGCGATCCAGCGTCCTCTGAACTTGCGCGGCGGTGTAGGCGTAAACGCTGCTGGTATTGCCACTACCAACGACTTCACCGTCGATCTGAATGACTTCACTCAGGTCGATATTGATGTGTTCTCATTCTACGTTCAGGACGAAATCAAACTGACAGACTGGCTCAATGTTGTGCTTGGCGGGCGTTTCGACAGTTTTGACATCACTGTAAACAATGTGCCTGCCGGAGATATCCGGACCCGCAAGGATGAGGAATTTTCACCACGCGCCGGTCTGATAATCAAGCCACAGGAAAATATATCTTTCTATGCAAGCTATAGCGAGAGCTTCTTGCCACGCAGCGGGGAACAGTTCGCGAATATCAATGGGGCCAACAATGCCCTCGACCCCAATACTTTCACTAACCTTGAAGCAGGGGTTAAATGGGATTTCGAACGAGGCTTGAGTTTAACGGCCGCCGTTTTCGAAATTGAGCAAAGCTCTCCACAACCCAATGATGCTGACCCATCAACTCTTGATATCATTGATTCGAAAATTCGAGGCTTCGAATTGCAGCTTAAAGGCCAGATAACAGACAATTGGTTCGTTTCGGCCGGCTATAGTTTTCTTGATGGCGAACAGGTTGATGCTACCGGATCAACTACCGGCTTGCGCCTACGTGAGCTTCCTGAAAATATGTTTTCAATCTGGAACTCCATTCAGATATCCGATCGCATTGGTTTCGGGCTTGGACTGACCCACCAGGATGAGAGTTTTATCAATAACGGAAATACTGCCGTTCTACCGGCTTATACCCGCATCGATGCAGCAGCGCATTTTGACGTCACCGACAATCTGCGGCTGCAGGTCAATATCGAAAATCTGACTGATACTGTTTATTTCCCAAGTTCGCACAGTACCCATCAGGCAACGGTAGGCGCGCCGCTAAATGCGCGTTTCTCGATCACCGGGCGGTTCTGACCTCACAATATTTTCGGGCGGGAATGACTGATGGTTCAGATTGCCTGCCCAGATATATCGCTGGTAAATTGGCATTATCCTCTCTTTTTGTAACCAGAATAGACGGCAAAAGAACCAACAAGACCAAACAGATAACAGCTTTTACAGGAGCAAAGACGGAACTAATGCACAGCGAATGGATCGTCGATATTCGGTCAAATATGGGAAATCTGTCCTATGAAATCTACTTTCCGTTGGGCTACAATAGTGATATTGTTAGAACCAGAAAGCCAATTATCCGCCATCTAACCGCGACATTCAATTGTTAGACAACAGATCATGCTGGGCCCGCTGACACCCCCACCCCACCCCCGCTCAGCGGGTTCAGCATGAACCAGTGATATGGGTGAAATTCAGCCTCGGTCGATCAGCCCGTCAGCCTATCTACTATTTTTTGGGGTTAACGCGGGCACTGCCTTCGCAGCATCCTCCGGATCGATACCTGGCGGCGGCGCTGCACTTAAAACATCATCTCCGCGAGCAACCCGAGCAGCGCGCTGAATTGCTTCCCGTATCCGTGGATAAGTGCCGCAACGGCAGATGTTAGTTATTGCTTCGTCAATTTCATCATTCGATGGATTGGTATTTTTCTTCAGTAAAACCGCTGCCGCCATGATCATGCCGGATTGGCAAAAGCCGCATTGGGGCACATTCTCTGCAGCCCATGCTTGTTGCACGGGATGGCTACGATCACGGGACAACGCCTCTATGGTGGTAATGAAGCGGCCTTCCAGTTCACCAATGGTGACCAGACAGCTTCGGATGGCCTCTCCGTCCACCTCGACCATGCACGCCCCGCAGTCACCGGTCCCGCAACCATATTTGGTTCCTGTAAGATTAGACGCATCACGCAAAGCCCATAGCAGCGGCGTCTGCTCATCCATGCGATATTCTACGGGTCGGTCGTTGACGGTGAATTTGGTCATGAAATCAATCGTTACAGCAGAACAACCAGTCCTACAATGCGGCTTCCAAACGCAGCTCTATCGCACATGGTAACCCCTCACTGATCAGCTAATGCTGATATGTGGTAAACCCTATTCGCGCCAGCTTTGATCTTCGCGGTCGATTAGCCGCACCATCGCATCAAACTCCGGAACGCCCTGAATCGCCGGATCAATCGACGCTTGCGAAAGATTGGCCAGATGCTTCCTGATCACGTCTTCGCCGATTATCACGGGTTTGCCCATCGCAAGCGTTTGCATCTGGATCTCGCAGGCCCGCTGCAACACCCAATGATTGAGAAATGCTTCTTCCAGCGTCTTGCCCATCACCACCGGCCCGTGATTTTCGAGCAGCATCATCCGTTTCTTGCCCAGACTGGCCAGAAAACGTGGGCCTTCATCTGCATGGACCGTAACACCTTCAAACTTGTGATAAGCAAGCCGAGGCACAATCGCTGCTGCGTAAAAATTCAAAGGCTGCAACCCGCCTTCCAGCGATGCTACCGCCATTGTCGCTGTTGTATGGGTATGAATGATCGCATGGACATCCGGCAGCTCGCGATGAAAAAGACTATGCTGTGTGAATCCAGCCTTGTTGACCGGGAAAGTAGAACCATCAAGCGTGTTGCCATCAATATCAATCTTCACCAGATTCGAAGCGGTAACCTCGCTAAAATGCAGGCCATAAGGATTGATCAGAAAAGCGTCATCTTCGCCCGGCACCTTTAGCGTGACATGATTGAAAATCAGTTCATCCCAACCGAGATGAGCAAAGATCCGGTAGCAGGCCGCAAGCCGTTGGCGCGCCTTCCATTCTTCGTCACTACAGCTTGATTGGATGTTGATTACAGTTGCCATTTTGCCTCTCCTGATTCGCCTGAATTACGCTTTGGGCGCGATATGGCACAGGTTCAGCCGATAATCAAAATGCACTCATCGGCAACCAATGCACACAAACCTGCAAATTCTGCCAAGAATGGGATAGGAATTGAGTCGGAAATGCTTGAAATCGGTGGATTAGCCTGTTAGGCGCGCTCCAACTGCAGTTGAACGAATCATCTGCAAACCCTTTTTTATGGCTTAATGATATTTTCGGCCGGTTATGAACATACCCGGCCTGATGACGATTTTGAACGGAGTTACTCAGTCTTATGCAAATCATGGTTCGCGACAATAATGTTGATCAAGCCCTTCGGGCGCTCAAGAAAAAATTGCAGCGTGAAGGCGTTTATCGCGAAATGAAACTGCGCCGGCATTACGAAAAGCCTTCTGAAAAGCGCGCTCGTGAAAAAGCTGCTGCTGTCCGCCGTGCCCGTAAGATGGAGCGCAAGCGGATGGAACGCGACGGTACCATTTAAGCCTGCACGCCACTATCAAGGCTTTCCAACACAGGCTTTCATTGAATAGGTAGTCCGATATGTCCGTAACCACTGTTCCCATCCGGCCGATCAAAAAAGGGTCTTTGACCAAATTATGGATCGGATTGGCGCTGGTTCTGCTGGTGGCAGGGGCATTGGCATGGGTAGGGACCGGCAAGGCTATCTGTGAAAATGGAACGAATGAGATGTTTCTTGCCTGCAATGCAGACAATGACGGCATCATCCAAACCGAATCTGGTCTCCAGTATAAAGTTCTCAAGCCAGGTGAAGGCGCTTCACCAACCGTAACCGACACGGCGTTGGTCAAATATGAGGGCACCACCCGCGACGGTAATGTGTTTGACCAAAATGAGCAGACCCCGATGCCCGTTGGCGGAGTCGTTCCCGGTTTTTCTGAGGCCCTGCAACTCATGCAGAAAGGCGGCGAGTATCGCATCTGGATACCTTCGGAGCTCGGTTATGGCGAACAGTCTCCTGGCCCCGATTTGCCTGCCAACTCGGTCCTAATTTTCGACGTCACCTTGCTCGACTTTATCTCCGAGGAACAAATGCGGGCCTTGCAACAGCAAATGCAGCAGCAAGGCGGACTGCCAGGAGGTCCCCCTCCAGGACAGTGATGCTGCGCGACGCAGTGTGCCGGACAGCCTCTTCGTACAGTGTACTATCTCTGATCAGTCAGTAAAACTTTGTTTAGCAGTCCCAAGTCCTGAATGAAGGGCAAGGGCCCGAACGATTTCCTCTGCAGGCTGGGGTTTTTATAGAAGCGCAAGCGCTATCAATTCTTGCCTCAAGGTTTCTGCATCCTGGAAATGATGCCCTTTGATCCCAAGCGATTCACTGGCTTCAACATTCTCCAGCCGATCATCAATAAACAAGCATTGCTCGGCAACAACGTCAAAGCGGCTGAGTGCAAGTTTGTAGATGGCAACATCCGGCTTCACCAATTTCTCGTCGCCGGAAACAACAATATCAGCGAACAGATCAAAAATTGATGCCGTTGGACGAAAGCCCTGCCACAGCTCCGAACCGAAATTGGTGATCCCGAAAAGGGGGACATCTCTCGCCGCAAGCTGCTTCACCAGAGATAATGATCCCGTCACTGGTCCGGGAATGCTTTCATTAAATCGCTCGGCATAGGCCTGGATGTGCGATTCATATTGGGGAAATTGTTTTATCCGCTCGGGCAACATATCGGTAAGCGGCCTGCCTGCATCGTGCTGGAAATGCCATTCAGGTGTAACAACATTTTCAAGAAACCATTGCAGTTCCACTGGGTCGTCAATCAGCTTTTCGAACAGGCAGCGCAAATCCCATTGATAGAGAACATTGCCTACATCAAAAATAACTGTGTCGATTTTTGGGATGGCAGTCACGCCTGCCATGAGAGGGGGTTTAGCCCTGACGCGCTTTAAACCGGCGATTCGTTTTATTGATCACATAGGTGCGGCCACGACGACGGATCACGCGGCAGTCCCGATGACGGTTTTTGAGCGACTTCAAAGAGTTGCGGATCTTCATTTTGGTACCACGCCTTAATTTCTGAATTTCTTGAAAACGGCTAATTCCGTATGCAGACGGTGCGATTAGGGTTGTGATCGGTCAAAGTCAAGCATTGAGGGGCTTAATCTCCTTGAATCTCACCCAATTTGCGCTCCCAGGCCAATGCATGGGTCACAATTTGGTCCAGATCAGCATATTGGGGCTCCCAGGGGAAGCGTTCCATGATCGCACGATTGTCAGAAATCAGCGAATCGGGATCGCCAGCCCGGCGCTCGGACATGTCACGTGAAATCTTGCGATTAGTGACTCGGTCCACAGCATCCAGCACCTCCAATACTGAGAATCCCCGACCATAGCCGCAATTGAGCAGGTGATTCTGACCGGGATCTGCGATCAGCGCCTCCAGAGCGAGAACATGGGCCGCGGCTAGGTCGGAAACATGAATATAATCGCGCACACCGGTGCCATCCGGCGTGTCATAATCCGTACCAAAGACGGCCACGCTATCGCGCTTGCCCAAGGCAGCCTCAACAGCAACCTTGATAAGATGGGTGGCGCCCGCTGTGGATTGCCCGGTCCGTTTACCGGGATCTGCGCCAGCCACGTTGAAATAGCGCAAAGCACAAAAATTCATGTCATGTGCCGCCGACACGTCGCGCAGCATGTGCTCCGTCATCAGCTTTGACATGCCATAGGGGTTTATCGGAACCTGCGGCGTATCTTCTTTGACCGGACTTTCCTCTGGAATACCGTATGTCGCGGCTGTGGAGGAAAAGATGAAGTGCTTTACATCATTTGCAACGGCTGATTCGATCAAACTCCGGCTTTTTGCGCTGTTATTGTCATAATATTTGAGCGGATTCTCGACTGATTCTGGCACTACCACCGAACCAGCAAAATGCATTATCGCTCCAATATTATGTTCATCGACAATCTTCGCGATCAACGAACTATTCGCGACATCACCTTCGTAAAAGGGTACGTCATCTGGTACCGCCCAGCGAAAACCGGTCACCAGGTTATCGATCACCGCAACAGGCCAGCCCGCATCTTTCAGCGCCAGCACTGCATGGCTGCCGATATAACCGGCGCCGCCCGTGACCAATATTGTGAACCGCTCCGGCATAATGTCTCCTTTAGGAAGCTGATAATTCAGGCGTATATCAGGGAAAGCTCGTTATCCGGTTAACCACAGAGCCATATTGATGCAATTATTTACGCCTGAAGTTCAGAATTTCAGCTATTATGGCGCACAGTTGGTCGGGAGTTAGAGAAACATGTCACTACAAAAGCTTTTTGGGGCCGCTGCATTGGCCCTTGCAATGACAGCCTGTGTCGCAACGACACCACCGGTAAATGTTACGCGTTTTCATAATGCACAGGATATGCAGATTGCGCCGGGAACCATCGCTATTGTTTCCACCTCTGACGTTAGCGATGGAAGAGTGCTGGAGCAGGGTACCTACGAAGCTGCCGTCCGCAGAGAATTGCAGCGAGTCGGATTTTTAGACCCGGGCACGGATGCCGCCAATGGCGAATATGTCGCCCGAGTCTCCGTCGAGCAAAGCCGCTTGACCGCCGGAGGTCGTCGTTCCCCGGTGTCAGTGGGCGTTGGTGGCAGCACAGGCAGCTACGGATCGGGTGTGGGACTGGGCATAGGCATCAACCTGAGTGGCAAGCCCAAGGACAAGATTACAACGGAACTGGCCGTTCGGATCACACGCCGTGCCGACAATCAAACGGTTTGGGAAGGCCGCTCGTCGGTTGAAGCCAAAGAAGGATCCCCGGCGTCACAACCCGGGCTAGCCGCATCAAAATTGGCCGAAGCGCTATTCAGGGACTTCCCCGGAGAGTCAGGAACCACTATCAAAGTGCCATGAGCACCAAAAATATCCAGATCACCGCCGCTTTTGATAGCGGAAACATCAACATTCACGATATTTCCGGCACCCATGCGGAATTATCGATCGAAAAAGACAAGGACAGCGACTTTTTCCAGTGGTTCCATTTCCGGGTAACCTGTGAAATTGGTGATGTTCTGCAACTGAATATCAACGGCCTCAAAGATTCCGCTTATCCGCAAGGTTGGCCAGGATATAATGCATGCGTCAGCGAAGACCGAGAATATTGGGGCCGGGCAGAAAGTCGATATGATGAAGATAAAGGCACTCTCTCCATAAACTATACTGCAACCAGCAATATTATCTGGTTTGCGTATTTCGCACCCTATAGCATCGACCGCCATCATGATCTGGTTGCCGAAGTGGCTTCTGTCGAGGGCGTCACATGCCGAACTCTGGGCCATTCTCTGGAAGGACAACCGATTGATTGTCTCTCAATGGGCGAAGGCGAGAAACAGGTCTGGCTCTACGCTCGCCAGCATCCGGGCGAAAGCATGGCAGAATGGTGGATGGAAGGCGCACTGGAAATGCTGACTGATCCCACTGATCCGCAGGCTCGCGCCTTACTGCAAAAGTGCCGATTTCATATCATTCCCAATATGAACCCAGATGGTTCGTTTAGAGGGCATTTACGAACCAATTACGCCGGCACAAATCTCAATCGCGAATGGCACGAGCCCAGTGTGGAAAAAAGCCCGGAGGTCTTATGTGTTCGGGGTGCGATGGATGAAAGCGGTGTCGATTTTGCGATGGATGTTCACGGAGACGAAGCGATTCCCGCCGTTTTCATCGCCGGATTTGAAGGTATCCCGAGCTGGACCAAAGAACTGGGCCGCAAATATCATGCCTATCGCAACCGACTGGCCGCGCGCACACCGGATTTCCAGACAGAGCTTGGCTATCCAACCGCTGCGAAAGGCAAGGCCAACCTGTCTATGTCCACCAATCAGGTGGCTGAACGTTTTGGTGCGGTCGCGATGACCCTCGAAATGCCGTTCAAGGACAATCGTGATTTACCGGATAATGAGCAGGGCTGGTCTCCGGAGCGTTGTAAATCGCTTGCGCGGGAATGTTTGGCGACTTTGTCCGAATTGGTGGATGAGCTTTAGGATAAAAAATAGCGGGCACGGAGGGTGCAAGAGGGTTTTTTGGTAGGAGTTGGGATGGTTGTTACTTTTTCTTGCGCCGATGAAGAGTTCCCCCACAGATTACCCCCTTGTTGAACATATCATATTGCAGAGTAGATTGTGCGCTTCTTCGATCACAATATCCTTCTGTATTGAGTCAACTCATCGCGTCCAGCTTGCCTCGGTATTACCTAGATGGCAACGGATCAAGAACGGTGATCCGCAGGTTCGTCTATTCTGCAATGGGCCAGCTCGCAGAACGGAAACGATATTGGCGAGACTATGAGGACAACACGGCCTTCTGATTGATCAATATGATTGATCAAGACATGTGATTTCGACTGGCTGTTGGTCCTAAGCTGTAGAATGGTTTTTCCAAATTACCACATAGTGCTGAATTAGCCGGAGTGCATATCACGGAAAGTAATAGAACCAAAGCGACCTCCGGTTGTTTTCCTGGCCCAAACAGCCAGTTCTGAATTTTGCGCCAAAGCAACCGATTTGGATTAATGCGGCGTATCCAGCAGCGAGTTAACCCGCTCGATAACCTCCTCCTGTTGCTTGTCCGTCATATCGCTGCTTGAAGGCAAACAGAGGCCGTTGGCGAACAGACCCTCGTCGATACCGACCCCATGATAGGGTGCACCGGCATATAGCGGTTGCATGTGCATTGGCTTCCAAAGCGGACGGGACTCGATCTGGTGATCGAGTAGCATCAGGCGGATATCTTCGCGTGTGACACCGGCCTTTTCTGGTTCAATTGTTAAAGTCGTGAGCCAACGAGTTGAATGAAATCCCAGGGGTTCCTGCATGAAGGCAATACCGGTACGGGAAAGGTTGGCCTCATAGCGTGCAAAAATTTCGCGGCGGCGGGCCACACGGTCGTCGAGCACTTCCATCTGCCCCAAGCCAATTGCCGCACAAATGTTGGACAGACGGTAGTTGTAACCAACGGTGGAATGTTCGTAATGCGGGGCTGGGTCGCGGGCCTGAGCGGCGAGGAACCGGGCCTCTTCCGCCCATTCTTTATGGCGCGTGACCAACATCCCGCCACCGGAGGTTGTGATTATCTTATTGCCGTTGAAAGAGAGGATTGCAGCGTCACCCCCAGTGCCTGCCTTGCGGCTGCCTCTATAAGTTGCGCCGAGACTTTCGGCGCTATCGACAATCAGGCGTACACCGTATTTGGCGGCTAGAGCTTCCAATGGGTCAAGATCGACCGATTGACCGTAAAGGTCTGTTGGAACAATGGCTTTCGGTAAGCGGTTCTCGAGTTCGGCTTGAGCCAACTCTTCGGCAAGACGTACCGTATCGATGGTCCAGCTTGTAGGGTCAAGGTCGAAGAACCGTGGCGTTGCACCCAGGTAGTTCACGGGGAAAATCCCGCCTGCGAAGGTCATGGACGAAACCCAGACCTCATCTCCGGGAGCGACGCCCGCGATACGTAAAGCAAGGTGCAGGGCTGCAGAGCCGGAGGATAGGCCAACGCAATATACATCCGCTTCCAGATAATCACGCACCGCCGCCTCGAAGGCATCAAGCTGAGGGCCAATAGGGGCCACGAAGTTCGAGGCGAATGCCTCTGCAACACGGACTTCTTCACGGCCGGACATGTGGGGTCGGGAGAGGTAAATGCGCATCGTTAGTCCTTCACTAGGGGCGTAGCCGGATTTCCGACGACGGTGGTACCTGACGGCACATCGCGGGTCACAACAGCGCCCATGCCGACGATCGCGCCTGCGCCAATGGTGAGGCCTTGGCGAAGAAGCGCGCCTGCACCGATATAGGCATGGTCACCGATGGTGACATTGCCATTTACCTTCGCGCCCGGTGCAAGCGTAACGCAATCGCCGATCACGCAATCATGTTCAACGTAGGAATAGAGGTTGGCGTGAAAGCAATGTCCGATGCGGATATTCGACGTCAAAGTAACGAACGGAGAAAGACAAGCGCCGTCGCCGATCACCACCTTGTCCATCTCAACAACAGAGGCTGCGCGGGCTTCGATTAGTCGAATGCCGGAAGTTGCGCATTTGGCGGCGAGAATCTGGCGGGTCTTTGGCGCTGCGATGGCGATGGAGACAAACTTTTCCGGGTTCTCGCGTTCCAAAAAGCCAGTCCAATCGATAATAGCATGGCCGTTTACACGGCCTGGTGCTTGCTCATCGTCGATGAACACAAGTTCAGCATTCGGATATTGCGCGCGCAGTAGCGGCATGATCCCGCGCCCGCAACCCGCAGCACCATATACACCGATCAACTGTGTCATGATCCGGCACCCGTAAATTTGGGCATCGTCGCTTCGTCCGCCGCAGAAATCCCTTCTCGCCCCAGAACCTTGCGGATGGTCAGCCATATGATCTTCAGATCAAGCCACAGACTGCGATTGTCGATGTACCAAACATCCAGTTCAAACTTCTCATCCCAGGAAATAGCGTTGCGCCCATTCACTTGCGCCCATCCCGTCAAGCCAGGGCGCACCTCGTGGCGGCGCGCTTGTTCGAGCGAATAGAGCGGAAGATATTCCATCAAAAGCGGACGCGGACCCACGAGACTCATATCGCCTTTCAAGACATTCCATAGCTCCGGAAGCTCATCAAGCGAACTGGCTCTCAGGGTACAACCAAGTTCGGTAAGCCTTTCCGCATCGGGAAGTGGATTCCCATTCTCATCAATCGTATCACGCATCGTCCGGAACTTGATCATCTGAAATGGCACGCCGTCGCGCCCTGGGCGGGATTGGCGAAACAATGCAGCCCCCCCCATATGGCGTTTGATCAATATCACCAGCACGAGAAAAACTGGCGCGAACAAAATTATCCCCACAAGCGCAACACCAATATCCATCATTCGTTTTAACATAGAATCCTCATTGGAGGTGTTACAGCATCACAAGGGGTAGCGGTACCGGCCTCATAGGAAAGGCATCAAATAGTTGGTTGCCGTCCCTCGCACAAGCTGATCGATTAAAGCCTTTCATGCGCGTATTGGACCCGCACCGCTAGGTTCTATGAACAAACCACCATAGTCATCTGGCCAATGGTGGTATCCAACCAGCGGGCCGTTATCAGCCATCGTCAATCTAGCCTAAGCGCTATCTGTGACATTGATTGCATTGCGGAACACATCTTCAATCTTTGCGGCAAGACTTTCCCGTGAAAAATGATCTTCCGCGGTCTTGCGCGCGTTGGAGGCCATTTGGTATCTCGTCTTTGGATCGTCAGCTAGTGCAATAAGTGCATTGGCCAATGCTATCGGATCCTCAGGGCTAACAGAGTAGCCGCATTTATTATCCTCGACTATTCCGCCGAGCCACTCACCAACGTTTATAACTACTGGGCGCCCGGCAGCCAATGCATCGAACAGCTTGTTTGGCGACCATGTAACTTCTTTAGTGGCTTTGTATATCGTCAGGCAGACGTCACAAGCGGCAACGATTTTCGCCATATCAGCCTTTTTTGGAACCGAGTTGCTAAATACCACATTATCAAGTTCTTCATCAGCCGCAATTTTTTTCAGGCGATCTTTCTCGCCCCCTTCGCCGTGTAAAACGATAACGATATCATTGCGACCAAGATGCTTCAGGTGCATTGCTGCTTGCAACGCATAATCGAGACCGTTGGCAACGCCCATCGCACCAAAATAAATTGCGGCCAAGCGGTCACCTAAACCCAACTTGTCGCGATATTCACTACCATCATTTGCGGGCTCAAACAGCGAAAGATCGCTGGAATTGGGAACCACTGTTACTTTTTCATCTGCGATCCCTTGGCGCAGGACGCCTTGCTTCATACCTGGCGAAAGTGCTATGATATGATCAGCCGCTCGGTAGAATTTTCGCTCCAAAAAGCGCAAATATGCAATGCCGACAGGATTCTTCAGAGCCCCGATGTTTATAAGAGCGTCGGGCCACAAATCACGGACCTCAAATATAAACGGCGTATCAAAATGCTGTGACAAATGCATACCGCTTAGTCCGACGGTCAGCGGCGTGTGTGTTGCGAAAACAATATCTGGTTTGTGAAGCAGCTTGCCTATCCTCGAGGCCGCCCAGGCGAACCGATGAAATGCGATCACGCGCCGAATTCCGCCCATCCCGGTGCCAGCGCGCGCATCATTATAGCCCGCGGCGACCGAGATTATGCGAATACCCTCGTGTTCATACTCTGTCCATTCCTTGCCTGCCTCAACAGGAAATTCTGGATTCATAAGACCTGAAGTAATCATCGTCACCGTGTGGCCGGCCTCAATGAAGAGACGGGCAAACTCGTAACTACGCGTGCCGCCTTGTTGAGAAGGCGTGATAAAATACTGGTGGATATAAAGAATATGCACTATTTTTCGCCTTACCAGCACACACCGCTATAGCCGCTGCTCGTACGAACAATTCCACTAATTCCAACCAAGTCAATGACAATTTTGTCAGATGCAAGCCATTCTTCAACTTGCTCAGCGCTAACATTTGGGTGATTTATTAACACTAAGTCGCACGCGTCAAATTCCGAAAGCTCTTGTCTCATATAGGCTTCAAGATGACCAAGAGACTTTTGCACAATTGCCTTGTTTGCGCCAATAAGGCGAGATGGATCGACGCCAGGGTCGAAGACACTTAGCTTAATTCCTTCACCCAACAGACGCTTTGCTACGGTCACGTAAGGACTTTCACGCATGTCATCAGTATCGGGCTTGAATGCAAGTCCTACCATTCCAACATGCACAGGCTCTTCACGCAACACTCGCGCGACCAGCGTTTCGATCTGGGCTGCATTTGAAACCATGACGTTATCAAGCATCTTTATCGGTACGCCCTGCACGGTGCTGAAACGTAAAATGGCACGAAGATCCTTGGGCAAGCACGATCCGCCAAAGGCAAAGCCCGGCCGCAAATAAGTAGGGCTGATATTCAGTTTGGTATCAGAGCAAAATACATCAGCAACCCGACGTCCGTCGACGCCCACAGAGCGGGCGATTGCTCCGATCTCATTGGCGAAAGTCACCTTCACTGCATGAAAAATATTATCGGAATATTTGACTAGCTCTGCCTCTTCTAGAGAAAGATGAAACCGCGGCGCGTCATATTTTTCAGGGTAAAGCGCCATCAGTCGATCGCTACTTCCAATCCGATGCTCGCCTACAACTATTTTTGGAGGCTGATCGAAGTCATCGACTGCTTTACCTTCCCGAAGGAATTCTGGATGAAAGACGACGTCAATATCATCGCCAACTGTCAATCCAGACGCCGATTCAAGCGCTGGGATAAAGACATTGCGGGTCGTTCCAGGAAGAGACGTGCTACGCAGTACGATCAATGGACGCGCGCCTGTCTCGCGCAATGCAGAGCCGATATCTTCTACACAACGTTTCAGGTACGTTAAGTCCATGCTTCCGTCGGGCTGGCTTGGAGTGCCGACACAGATAATTATCAAGTCCATGTCCCTAACGCCATTATTTGGATCAGGAGATCCGCTGAGACGTCCTTCGTCATGACCCTTTAATAGTAGTTCAGCCACTTGAGGCTCTTGGATGGGTGACCGGCCCGATTGAATCTGCGAAGTTTTTTCTGTTATGGGATCTATGCAAGTAACTTCGTGCCCGTCTCGCAAGAAACAAGCAGCCGTGACAACGCCAACATAACCAGTACCAAAAATGCCAATTTTCATGAGATGTAATTCGCCGTTAATCCAAAATTTGACTCGCTGTGTCACTTCAGTAGCCAGGTATCAAGGATAAAATTGAGAAGCTGGTTTTTTGCGCTCTGTCGAGGGACTGCGAGATCAAATCGTGCAGAGGAGAGGTGACAGAAGCCGGCCCCAAGCGCGATCAGGCGACGACTGGAGGCCCTGTCTTTGAATGATCAGCGCAAGCACGGTGTGTCTTGATCTCCGGCGGTCGCTGATCTAGACGCTTAGTCACGATCACAGGAAAATTACCGCCGTCCAAGATACTCGATCATTTACCGCCGATCTTCTGCCAGTCGCGCCCTGCACTTAGCGGAGCGACGGTGTTGTGATCGATCATCTAGAATATTTCTCGGAGGCTCAGTCGGCTGAAACAGGGGACTGCATGCCAAAAAGCGAACACCCTGTAGGCACGGAGTTTAGTGCCCAGACGGAACCTCACCGAAGCTAGTCCCCACCTCGGAATTTAAGGGCTCACGGAAAACGCCAATTCGATGTTGACCCTTCAGCAGAGACATAAACGCACTACTTGCCTCCGAACGCAGGTCATCTAATTCGGCCGAGGCAGACTCGTCATACTCAGTGAAGCGTTTTTGCCATTCAGCATCAAAAAAAGCAGTCGGATCGTCTAATGCACCTAGCGAGAATACTGGTAGAATGCCTTCGGCCACAAAACCATAGTAATCGTCCGGGAAAGGGTCAGCACCGGGCAAGTAGAAGGTGGGACAGCCATGGTGCAAAGCTTCAACGGCAACCCCGCTGTTGGGGACCAGCACTACGTCGACATCGCCGAAAAACCTATTTGCGTCTTCTCCTCTGGGACGAAGCTCGACCTTAGGAAGGACGGCGCTGGTACTCCAGTCCTGTAAGCAGCGCGGATGACGTCGAATGCAGACGGCGCCAACTTCGGGCCGCGCAGACAAGGACGCGATCAGCTCTTCGAGCCTTGACATATTCGGAAAGTAGCTGAGACAGAGGCCGATGCGATAGGGCTTCAAGTCCGCCTTGGGTGATCGGAAAGCCTCTTCAAAAGGGGGCAAGAGGACGACATTCGCCGCGTCAAACCCGACGTCGCAGCGTCGCGCCGCGAGGCGATACGCCTCGGTCGAGGCGCGATCGTAGAGGATCGATAAATCAAAAGTGAGTGGCGGGAAATGCTCGGTCACCGGCGCGTGTTGAAGGTAGCAAGTGACCTTTCCCTGTCGCCGCGCCGCCGCCAGCAAGGCCATGACGATCGGGGAATGATCGCACGCGATACAAACCATCAGCAAATCGTCCCCCAGAGGCCGCTTCAAGAACATGACCGCTGCGGCCGCGGCCAGCACGCTTTGTAGATGCACAAATGGATCTGGGTGCCGATTACGGCGCAATACGCCTCCCGCTTGCCAAATACGTTTTAACGAAAGGGCAACCCTCAACCGAACTCCGAAAGGGATCGAGCGGCCGTTGATACAGATGCCGCTGCGCGTCTGCGGATCAAGACACCGGTTTAACCTTTGGAAGGCCGCGACATTGTTGTCAGAAATACCGAACTGATAGACTTCCGTAGGCCCGTCAGGTTCTCGGATAATCCGGTATCCCAATACCACAGCCAGCACCATCAATGCATTTGCCAGACGGTTGCGGGATACAAAACTCGTAATCGCGAAAATAATCCTGAAGGTGGGTCTCTTCCGTGCTATACTTGGACCAATGTCGGCATGTATCTCCTGTCCGTGGAAGGCAAGGCTCTCCTGAATCAGAGGTTCAAAAACAGCATCTTGCGTTCTAAGCAATGGTTTTCTCATAATTGCTAATTCTTTGCATCGCTGCGGCTGCCTTTACTAGATGCGCGTGGCGATATGCGGCAGGCCAACAAGAATAAGACGCCAACAAATAAAGTTGGTGAGAAAATGGTGAGAAATTCAGAAAAATTCGTATGCAGTACCTTGAAGAGAAAAGAATAAGCGAAAAGGTGGAGAATTGACACCTTTTCGGGAATACCAGAAAAATACTGCACGAAAAGAAACGCGAAAACCATCGGTGGGATGAAGAAAAATGGACCTTGAAGCAGAGTCCCAAGCAACGCTCCTGGGCTGGAGCCCGAACCGAAAGAGCGCCACATATCAAAATACGCCGCTTCCGATACATTGCGTGGATATTCGAACCTCAGGGGGCGCCCCGTGATCAAATCGTAGCGGTCCGAAATTGCTCTGAAAACCAACTCCAGGTATGAAATTCGATTTCCAATCACGCTTTCTCCTGCCAGATAGGTATATGCTTGTTCCGCTTGTATCGAAAAGCGAGCAATCGTCCAATTCGCCATAAAATCCAGTGTAAAATAGTCTGGGATAACTGAGAATTTGGATTGTAATCCGAACCAGACAAGGAGGGTTGCCAACATGGCAAAAACCATGACACGTCCCGGACGCTTAATGCGAATGTCTAAGATGATCAAAACAAACATGCCAATCGTCAAAGCGCTGGCAAGCCCATCAACGATAAGAGCGAGGCTGGCTAAGAATGAGAGATACCAGACCTTCGAGAATGGTCGTCCTTGTTTCTGGGCGCGAATAAAAATAACCATGCTTGCCAAACTTAAAGCTTGAGACAGTCCGTACATGATACCTGTGCTTCCGACCAATCCTCCCGAAACGTATCTGGCATTGCTTTCCAAAAGAACTAACAGCAAAAGATTAAACCCGATCGTCAGGATAATGACAGCCCGAACCATCTGTCGAGAAACTGAGATCTTGCTCAGTGGACGCATCAACTGAGCGAATGCTATGCCAAGCCCACTAATGCAAATTGTGAGAATAACAAAAATGCTGAAAGTCAGCCAATCAAAGCGCGATATCTGATACATCGGTTCATAAAATGCGATTGCCACACGCGATGCAACCAGCCAGAAGATATCCTGCAGATACAGAAGGGCCAACAAAAACCCCGCATTTCTCCGGGCAAGACTAAGGGCAGACGCAGATCCGTTAGCAGTCAGATCAATTTGACGGACGGGAAAGGCACCTAAGTTTGAGAGGTTAGTCATGGAGGAAAGGCCTACGAAAATAACGCAAAATCAAGATTAGTAGCCAAGTACCACCCATTATAATCGTCAGGGCCGGCACGGCGAACAGGGGCAGCGTTTGCCACAAACCGATGCTCACGAGAGTAAGTGCCAGCATGCTCGAAATTCCCATACAGATCAAATATGTCGAAAAGGTCGACCACTTATCAGCAAACCACTGGATATAGCCCAAATGCGCCGTCAACAAGGCGAACATAAGGGTATCAGCGATCATGATCGGGATCAGAAGCGCAATAAGCCAGATATCTTTCTGCAAAACGGTTGCCAAAACACTGCCGGCCCCAATAAGATAGAGAAAGGCCAAAGACAATACCGGAAACAGCAATCTTCGCATCGTTGGCCACAAAAGCTGCTGAAAGCGTTTTGTCCGGCGCGCAATCAACTTACGATAGGGGATCTGATATCGCACGTTGAAGACAATCGTCACACTCTGACAGAGTTGCGCCGTGGCCAGATAGATATGGGCCTGCTCGGGGAAGACCTTCGATACAAAGAGACGGGGGAGTTGCAGATAGGCGGCGGTGAGAAAGCTGCCGAAGAGAAAGACCAGGTTTTTGTGAATCAACGTCAGTCCTTCGACCGACAGTTGCGGCCTAAGGCCCGACACTCGCAGGAAGGTCAGTACCATAAAGACTAAGATCAGTCCGGAAAACGCTATGAAAGTCTGCTTGTAGTCGGCGCCTGTCATGCTCGCCGCGATCGGTAGTACAAACCAGCCCGAGCGCAGCGATTGGACCAGGAACCATTTGACGAAGTCTTTGCGGTATTCCAACGCCCGAGAGATCTCGTCAGCCAGCTTCTCGATCAGGAAAGTCAGGCAGATTGCGGCAATCAGCAACGGCTCGAACCCAAGCGGCAGCAGGATCAGCGCCGCGGACAGCACCGTCAGGCTAAATAGGGTAAGCCAGCTGAGCGCGGCCACGTAGTGACGGCCAAGTCTGGCATGGCCGCTTTCGCCAGCATGCGAGCGGAAATAATCCAGATGCACGGGGATGGAGGAGATGGTCAGCGCCATCATCGCCACCGGCAGCAGTAAGATCAGAATATTGCCGTCGCTGACCATCGTCCCCTCCAGCACGACCGCGATCGGTCGCAGGAGCAGCGGCAGCACCCTGAGTAAAAGGAGCCGGATCACTTAGCGAAGCCAGGGAACAACGACAGGAAAGCGCCTAGCAATTACCGAGGTCCGCCAATGCATAGTTGGAGTTCTATCCGGCATCGGTCACAACAGATATTATCGGACAGCCAGATCGGGGTCGAGGCCGCTGCCCTTGAAGATGCTTCGCGCACCCTCCACCGTAGGCAGGGTGTAGAGCGTCACCGCATAGCGAGCGCCAGTCTGGATTGGCTTGCCACCATGGATACATTTGGTATCGCAGATCAGCAGCGACCCCGCCTCGGCAGTGACCTCGACCAAATCGTGCGCCGCGCTGTTGAAGCGGCTCTTGCCCAGCGGATAGTCGGCGCGAGTCTTAAACAAATTGAAATGTGTGTCGGGGATATACTGGAACGGCCCATTCTCGGTTGTTACGTCCGAGAGGTACCAGATGCATTTCACCTGGTGCGAGAAGGGCGAATCGCGGTGAAGTCCGCCGCCCGAGCCGAGGTTACGATCCTTAGGCACCACACGGTTAGCCATGAGAAACCAGGATTTCGTCTTACGCCCAGTATAGGCGTCAATTGCCAAGATGCAGCGCTCGATTTCGAGCTCCGACAGAAAGTCCGGAATATCACGTTCAAAGCCCAGAATCCGGGTGTCCGACGCGACGTCGTCGCGCCATACCCTAGAATGGGCTCGATCCTCGGCGGCCGCGTCGATCCGCGCGATCATTTCCTGGCAGGCCGCCTTCGAAAGGGAGCTGAGCTGGAGTATCGCTGTCTTTTCTTTCAGCTCACTAAACTCGCCGCGGGCAGCGAAAAAACGCATCCAGGCCGATGCGGCGGCCGTCTTCGCGTAGTTGACTATGTCGTTCATGGCGATTTCTCTTAACTACACCAGCCCCAAGTCAAGGGCATTTTCAATCTTCATCCTGGAGACAATCCCACAAAAGCGGTTCGCCGAATTTCAGGTCGCGGGCCGCGCGCCGACCCATTACCGCGTCGTAATGCTTGGGCGCCAACCCGTGACCCGGCCGTATAGAGCGTAGGTTCTCGGGCGTGAACGTCTGACCTGCGGAGATGTCGCGGCTTACGTAAAGCGATCTGCGAAACGTGACATTGTTCTGTTCACTGGACTTTAGACCATAGTTCACACGACCCTTGGCCGCCCAGGCGATCTTCGCACTTTGACAGAGTTGGGTAAACTCTGCAGGCTCGAGCGAGAAGCTATCGTCAGGACCACCACCTGACTTGTCTAAGGTGAAATGCTTTTCGATGATCGAAGCACCAACCGCCACGCTAGCAATGGCGGTGGTGTTGTCGAGTGTGTGGTCCGAAAGCCCGGTCACCAATCCGAAACGGTCGATCATGTCAGGGATGGTGGCGAAGTTGTAATCCTCGGCGGGCGCAGGATAGCCGCTGACGCAATGCAGGATAGCAAGCTCGGAGCAGCCGCCGTCACGCGCCGCCTCAATCGCCTCCCCGATTTCCTCGGCATCAGCAATACCTGTAGAGATAATCATCGGTTTGCCGGTCGCGGCGACATAGCGGATCAAGGGCAGGTCTACCGCCTCAAAGGAGGCGATCTTGTAGGCTGGCGCCCCCAAATCCTCTAGTAGATCGACAGCGGAGAAATCGAAGGGCGACGAGAACATAGGAATGCCCAGTTCGCGGGCCCGCTCGAACATCGGCTTGTGCCACTCCCAGGGAGTATGCGCCTCCTCATAGAGGCTATACAGCTTGCGTCCGTCCCAGAGCCCGCCCTGAATACTAAATTCCGGCAGATCACAGTCGAGAGTGATGGTGTCGGGACGGTAGGTCTGAATCTTAATCGCGTCAGCGCCCGTCCCGGCGGCGGCTTCAATCAGACGGATCGCCGCGTCGAAATCTCCGTTATGGTTCGCGGACAGTTCGCAGATGACGTAAGGAGGGTGCTCTGGACCAATGAGACGATTGCAAATACTAATCTCTCTCATGCGACGGTCTCCAAATATAGATGATATGTCCGAAAAGGCTCGGAGTACGGTCCGAGTCGATACCCTGCCTCCTCGAAACAGCGCTGGGACGCAATATTCTCCACATGCACCTTGGCGTCAAGCCGTGCAAGCTTCAATTCAACAGCGAACCTTCTGGCTTCTGACAACAGGGCAGCCGCGAGACCTCGGCCGCGCATCTCCTTCGATAGACAGATGCTGATCCAAGCGGCGCCACCCTCATTCATATCCAAGCGAATATAGCCACAAGGCAAGTCACCAAGTTGCATAATCCGAAAGGCCCGACAGGGATCGAGCAGGGCCGCGCGGTACCATTCATGGTGCTCCACGAACCCGGTCCTATCGCCGCTAAGGTTGAATCTAGCACTGGCGACGTCGCGGCGCCATTCCCATATTCGACGGGAATCGGCAAGCGTAGCGCCTCGAAACTTGGTATCTTGTTGAAAAAGCGCCGCCATGACGCGACCCACGCCATCGCCGTCACAAAGCTCAGCAGCGTTTTCCGATAACGTGGTCAAGCAGGCGGGTTCAAGCGCTTGTACGACCACCTCCTGTAAGCGGCGCGCGAACTCCGGTGCCAGCAAAGGACCAGGGTCCAAGGCCACTCCCGCCTCAGCAACAGCCCGGGCAATTGAGGATTGATTCGCGGCAATCCCCACGACAATGCTCGGGAGGCCCAAACTGCAGCGCTCCCAAGTGGTGGCCCCACCTGCTCCAATTGCCAGGTCAGCCATTGCCATACGTGTTGCCATGTCGGACACATCAACTACGACTTCTGTGGGCATTTGCATATCGCGCGCCAGTGCCCTGACCTTTTCCAGCGCTGGTGATTGGGCGCCCATCACCACCTCGAGTTTCATGTCGCTGAGAACCGGCGCATTCCGCAGGGCTTCAAGAACCTTTGAGGTAGCGTCAACCGGATCTGCACCGCCAAAGGAAATCAGTAGATGCTCCAATCCGCGGTCTGCTCGGAGGGCCAGAGTCTCGGAGCGGGTTTCGGCGAAATCCGGTCTGAGAAGCGCATAGGCCGGGCCAATCAGACGCGTACAGCCGTCCGGCACGAGCCTGTCATAATCTTCAGCGGTCCGCCCAAGATTCTGATCCAGAAGAAGGTCTGCAGCATGGGGACGGTCGGCGAGATCGTCGATGACCATTATTGGCGTACCCGGTGGCACGGCCGCCGTCTCCCAACGGGCATCCAGCGCGTAGTGATCGACAACTACCCTATCCGGGGCCAGCGCCGCCAGAATCTTGCGGCTCCGCTCAATCTCTTCCTCCAAGGGTAAACCGGCCCGGGCGGCGTTATCGGCTGGCTGCGCTGGAAGGGCGGTTACGCTATGTCCGTGCGAAACAATACGGTCCATCATGTGACCTGGCAGATCGCTGCAGATAAAATGACAGGCCGCTCCCGCCACTTTGAGCGCTTCCGCCAACGTGAGACAGCGCATTACATGCCCGCTGCCGATCTCGACTGAAGCATCGGCGCGAAAGGCGATCCGAAGAGGTCTAGTTGGGGGCATAAGACACACGGACTGGGAAACCGGCTGCGACAGGCACGGCTTTAGTACCGAAAGGCATCCTATTGGTAAATTGAGGCATATTAACAGGAGCCATCGCCGAGGCCCTAATCTGCGTCACCTCATTGACCATCTGCAGGCAGATCCCAGGCGCGCCCGAAGCGATCGCCAGTATCAACACTGAAGAAGCGACGGTTTCGATGAGCGAAAAAGCCGCATTGAGAGCGAGGGATTTGAAACTTTTGTGGGCCTCGCCTGACATACATCAGAAATCAGCTCTGAACATAACTTTGGTGTGCCTCTGCCCTTAAGCACGCTTCATTTCTTCTTGAGTAAGAACCAAGTTACGTCATCTTGCGGAAAGTTCGGATCGCCATGGTAACAGAACCCGTAATCCACCAGCTCTAAATCTGCAAAACGGCTAAGCATTTCGCCAGCAAAATCACGTTTGAACAGTCGGTCTTCATGGCCACGATACGGCATGGCTACGGGAGTCGGGTTGAAATACTCGGCAATGCAAATATACTTGCTACTACTTGCATGAAGCTTGTCATAGACTTGCGAAAGCGCATCGGGATTTATGTGGATTAACACGCCCTTTATGAGCGTCAAATCCCATTGCCGTTTTGGTGTAAATTCGAGAATAGACTCCGCGTGTACGTCGCATCTTCCCCATTCGCTTAAGGCTGCGGCAGCGTGTTCGTTGATTTCCACCGCAGATAGGTCGGCTTCTGCGATTAACGTGTCGATTGCCCGTAGGTTGAGGCCAATGTTCGCGCCAAATTCTATTACCGACTTGACGTTTCGGGTGCTATTGAGGATCTTGGCAAAAAGCGCGGTATTGGCTGCAATCCACGCTGCACCGATATTGCGATCAGAATAATCGTCGCCGAACTGCCCAGCCCAGAATTTTTCTTGTTCAGTCGCAAAGCTCGTCATCCATAATCTCCTTTAACTATTTTCTTCTGTTCAACATGGGCATTGATGCGCAACCACTCAGGGTTTCGTCTTATCAATTGCACGACGTCTGCTAAGCGGATGCTGTCAGGATCTTGAGCGGCATCAAAAATACGGCTCAACAGCTCAAAGTCTTCTTGGGTGTCCAGCGTTAGACGATAGGAAGACAGATCTTCCGCATTTTCAATACTCAGAATCCGAAACTGGTCCGCATTGTCGTACATGAACGTTGTGACGTGCTCACGGTGTGGGACCGAGGTCGCTTTTTCAAGCATCAAATCTAGCATTTGACGAGAAAAAATCTCCGCATCAAGGCCCCGCGGGAATGACCGGCGCACACAATTGCTGACGAGGTCAGCATCGCCCGTGTCAAAACGTTTGACCATCAATGACAATACATCCGGGTCAATCAACGGACAATCGGCAGTTATCCGCATGATGGCATCAGCGCCGCTAGCACTGGCCGCTGCCCCGAACCGAGCCAAAACGTCTACCTCGTCCCCGCGGATAACGGTGGCGCCGAAGGATGGCACATTCTGCGCAACAACATCATCACCAGCCTGGTCGGACGTTGCCACGACAACTTCGTCGAAAGCGTTGGAGGAATATACCCGCTCCACGACACGTTGCAAGACCGGCTTTCCTGCCAAAAGCTTCAAAATCTTGCCTGGTAGGCGAGTCGATCCCATCCGTGCCTGAATGATAGCAACAGTACGCATCTTTATCCCTGAAAACTGCTGCGAACGGGTATGCCGGCCGCATCAAGATGCGCTTTTGCCTCTCGCGGGGTCGCCTGCGTGAACAAGTAGATGCTTGATGCAGCAACTGCAGATGCCCCTGCTTCCACGGCATGCACAAAATCATCGAAATTGCCCACACCGCCACTCGCAATGACCGGTATAGAAACCGCTTCTGCAACCTCAGCTATTGTCTCCAGATCGTAGCCGGTCATCATACCGTCGCGTTCGATACAGGTCAGCTGTATTTCGCCTGCGCCAAGTTCTTCTAACCGTTTTGCCCACGAGATAGGGTCAAGCCCGGTCGGATGTGCACCGCAACGTGAGTAGCATTCGCGCGCGCCATCGTCATGGTTGCGGTAGTCGACGGCAGCCACGATACATTGCGCGCCATAGGCTTCGGACGCAGCAGTTATAAGTTCCGGGGTTTCATAGGCAGCGCTGTTGATTGAGACCTTGTCAGCACCAGCTAGGAGGAGTTCACGGATCTGGTCGAGCTGAGTGATCCCACCACCAATTGTCAAAGGCACGAAACACTCTTGCCCTAACGTAGCCAGCTTTGATATGTCTGGACCCTGGCCGGAAGGCGTGGCAGCAATATCGAGAAGAACCAGTTCATCCACGTCACGCCGGTTAAAGACTTTGACCGACTGCATCGGCGCTCCGACAGCGCGCCAGCTATCAAAAGCTGGCCCTTTGACCAAATTGACCTCACGCATAAGCAAGGTCGGAATAATGCGTGTCTTTAGCATGCGCTTGGCCTCACCACGTGAGGAAATTTCTGAGCAAGCGAAACCCCGCGCGCGAGCTCTTTTCCGGATGGAATTGGACACCGGCCACAAGCCCTTTGCCCACTGCAGAGACAAATTCGCCCGCATAGGGGGTGGTCGCTAGGATCGTGGTCGGATCAGACGGTACAAATCTGTAACTGTGCACGAAGTAGAAATCAGCGCCACTGGGAATACCATCGAACAAAGCGCCATTGTGGTGATCGACTTCATTCCAACCCACGTGTGGAATACGCTCTGAGGAATCGACCGGCAAAATACGTTCCACCCGTCCAGGTATCAGGCCGAGTCCGGCCGTTACAGATATCTCATCACTTTCATCGGCAAGTAGCTGCATGCCAAGACAGACCCCCATGAGAGGGACCCCGTCTTGAAGAACCGCGTGATGCAACACCTCAACCCAGCCTGCTTCGCGCAGCCGCTGCATCGCTAAAGGAAACGCGCCCACGCCGGGAACTAGGATGCGATCGGCCTGTTCGACGTCGGCTGGATTGCTGCTAACTATAGCGCGGCCACCGCATTCCTCAATGGCTCTGCGGGCAGAATTGATGTTGCCCATGCTATAGTCGACGATCAAGACCGTCATGCACGAACCCTTCCCAAGTCAATGAAACTAACGGTTATCATAATTTAACTTTTCGAGGTTGCCGTGCCGGTCTTTCACTAGGTTGCCGCGGCTGTCGGTCTTGAAAATCGCTTTGTTAGTAAAGCGATCACAAATCGAGATAAATTCCTCGATCCCCATATCTAGCGGTTCCAGTATCTGTTCGATTGAAACGCCGAGATAGGTCCAGGGAAACTTTCCATCATGCCGCTTGACCATCTGCAACCCATCCTGTCGTGTTATGCGCCCGCGCCTTACATGCAAAGAAGCAATGTCGGTAGCTCGACCGAAGCCGAATTTTAAGAACTTGAAATAATCGTGGATCCCGGTCTGCAGATTGTCGAGGTTCTCGTAGCTCACGATAGATCCTTCGACTGTCGTCGAAACACCGGTAAAGCCGAAGGCCTGCGAGATCAGCGCGTTCGAATAACCGTCCCATGGCAGGTAGTGCCCGAGAAAGATGCCGGTTGCTCCCGTCGTAGCCAGTTCGTCGTCCGTTGGATAACTGTAAGGAATCAGGTGGCGTTGTTCGATACCGTCCATGCCGATCAAGTCACTAACGCGCATTCCAAGCAGGCCGCCAAATTCCTCGAGCCAGCGACGGGTCAACACATTGTTCTCCGCCGCCGCTGCAGGTCCGCCATATTCGTTCTGTGAGTTTTCGCCCCAAACGATCAACGGGACGTTATATTGGACGGCGGCTCGCACCGGGATCGTGAAAATGCCGACATGCTCAGGCCAACTAACGTCTCCGACTTCGCTCAGGCCAACTCGATTTAGCTTGCGCCTGATCACCGGATTCGGGCTGAATTCTACATAATCGACGCCGAGATTCTTGATGTTCTCAATATTTTTCCGGCCGATTTCTGACAGGTGGCACGTTGTTGCCGTAACGCAAAGCGGGTTCATTCCAAGCTGCAGCATTCGGATCACCTGATAGGTACTGTCTTTGCCGCCGCTGACGGGGACAATACAGTCCCAATTACTGCCGTCCTTGCTGCGATAGCGATCGGTGATTTCTTTGAGCTCTGCGGCACGGGCATCCCAATCAACATCCACCCGTTGTTCATAAGAGCGACATGCGTTACACACCCCTTCTTCGTCGAGACGAAGATCCGGCTTGGTGTGGGGCATGACACACCTGACACAATAACGAAGTTCCAAGAAAATTCTCCTGTGTTAATTCAAGGCCCGCGTAAGCGCCTCGATCACGCGGTCCTGCTGGTCTTCGCTCATCGTGGCGAAGAGCGGAATAGAAAGAGCGCGCTTGTAATAGCGTTCGCTTGCGGGAAAGTCTCCGGCCGCAAAGCCCAGTCGGCGATAATCTGGCTGCAGATGAATTGGAATATAGTGCACGTTTACGCCGATATTTTCTGACCTAAGGCTTTCAAACACTTCAAGTCTCTTACTTTCACCGCGCACGGTATCAACTTCGATCACATAGAGATGATGGGCGGATGCACGATCGCCACTCCGCGCGGGAAGCTTGAGCGGTAAACCGGCAAGCCTGCGATCGTAACGAGTGGCCAAAGCACTTCGCGTTGCCGCCCGACGATCGTGCCCTGCGATCTGAGACGTGCCAAGCGCGGCCTGGATATCGGTGAGGCGATAGTTGAAACCGAGCGTAACCTGCTCATAGCACCAAGGCCCGTCTAGCTCGCCCGACATCGCGGAAGGGTCTCTCGTAATGCCGTGACTCCTGATAAGGCGCATCTTTTCCGCCAGCATTTCGTTGTCGGTCAGGCAGATTCCACCTTCACCTGTAGTAATGATCTTCACCGGATGAAAACTGAACACCGAGATATCGGCCATACGACCGACTGGTTCGCCAAGGTAGCTGGCGCCAACGGCATGCGAACTGTCAGACAGAATCTTGAAGCCATATTGATTAGCCAGCGCCCGGATTTCCTGCATATCGCAGGGAAAGCCGGAAAAGTCGACGGGGATCACAATCCCTGGCAAATTGCCATTCTTCTCTGCCTTCTCAAGTTTCTCTGTCAGATGGCTGACTGACATGTTGCGAGTAACCGGGTCAATATCGACAAAATCTATCTTTGCACCACAGTAGCGGGCGCAGTTAGCCGAAGCGACAAAGCTGTTCGGCGACGTCCAGACTGTCATCCCCGGGCCCGCACCAAGCGCAAGACAAGCGACATGCAATGCAGCAGTCGCATTGGTTACCGCAATGCCGTGCCGCGCACGATGCATAGAAGAGAACCGCTCCTCGAATTCGGGGACCATTGGCCCCTGCGTTAGGAAGGGCGAACGCAAGACCGCGACGACAGCGTCGATATCTTCTTCACTGATATCTTGGCAGCTATATGGAATGAAGGTCATCGTAGCGGGTCAGAAACTCGGATCGACATGCTGGCGGACAAGCGCCCTAATCTCTTCGACAGACAAAAAATGATCGTTCGACCCGCTGTCATAGGAAAATCCTGCCGGAACCCTGGAAGCGCTGTGCTCCGCACAATAACGTTCGGTATATGCTGGATCACCGGTAGGGAGAATGGCGAAATAGGCACCGATATCGACCGTGTTGGGGCTGTCGCTCGCGGTGATCATCTCCTCATGAATTTTCTCGCCTGGGCGAACACCAACAATGACTTGAGGTGCGTCTGGCGCGATGGCAGAGGCAACATCAGTGATACGATAGGATGGGATCTTTGGGACAAGAACTTCCCCGCCCTCTGCATTGTGCAGTGCCCACGTTACTAGAGCCACACCATCATCGAGAGAAATATTGAACCTGGTCATAGCCGGATCGGTGATCGGCAGGCTATCATTGCCTTTGCGGCTAAGGAAGAAAGGAATCACAGAACCGCGACTGCCCATGACATTACCATACCGCACCACACTGAAGCGGATATCACGCGTACCTCGAATATTGTTGGCAGCGATAAAAAGCTTGTCTGAACATAATTTTGTTGCACCATACAGGTTGACTGGTGCGGCAGCCTTGTCTGTTGACAGTGCCACTACCCTCTTCACGCCTACGTCCAGGCAGGCTTCAATGATGTTCTGAGCGCCAATGACATTCGTTTTGATGCATTCGAAGGGATTATATTCGGCGGCAGGCACCTGCTTGAGAGCGGCTGCATGGATTACCGTATCCGTACCCTCCATAGCGCGGCGCACCCTATCAGCATCGCGTACATCACCGATAAAATAGCGCAAGAAAGGGTAACGGCTCTCAGGAAACTCTTGAGCCATTTCGAACTGTTTGAGTTCGTCTCGCGAGAAAACGACGAGACGTCGCGGCCATGGATTGTCAACAACGTGCCTTAAAAAAGCCTTGCCGAATGAGCCAGTGCCACCTGTTAAGAAAATCGAAGCATCGTCAAGTTTGAATGGTGTCTTCATATTCTGTCCTTAGATTCGGGCCGATAATTTTCAGCGGCCGAGCCCTCAACGACCGGCTCTTTTAAGTCTGCAATTTCCTGTTTCAACGCTTCATATTCAGCAAGTTTGCGCGCCAAAAACCTCTGTGTGATCGCAGCTTTCTCACTCAGACCACGGGGCGTAAGGATATAGGCATATCGGCGCTTGTCCTTGGACGCGGTAAAATTGCTGAGTTTAATAAAGCCCCTGTCTATCAAAGCACGCAAAAGATAGTGCGCGCTGCCGAGACTGATCCCGAGTGCTTCGGCTAACTCTCTTTGCGATAACTCCGGGTTATCGTCGAGCAGGCGAAGCACGCGAAAGCGTGTGTCTTCACGAGAATTGGGATTGGGCGACACCATCAGATATATTCGGGCAGGCTACCGCACAAGCCCATCTGCGCGATAAGCTTGAGGTGTTTGCGGCCAAGAATCATGCGAAGCATATGCATCGTTCAATTTTGAACAATACCAAGATTGAGAAGGATAGCAATCAGAAAATTACAATAAACTATATGTTTACCATGGCTCTACACGTGCGCACTCATTCTCTTACTCTCATTGCGCAGATTTTCGTTCAAACTCTTTGCCTATTACAAGCAATATAAGTATTGCGTCGCGAATGGAAGAAAAACAGGGCTATTTTGAATTCATTTGGCATTTGGCGCAATTCAAGCCAAATTGCGCGATGATTGCCAAGACAAACCTTGCAAGGCAGGGCTTCGAAGTCTTCTTGCCCCTTGAAACGCAAACGCGAATTGCGCGAAGCAAATTCATGAAGGAGACAAAACCCTTTTTCCCAGGCTATTTGTTCGTTGGCACAACCGATAAATCTGGCCGCGTTCACTCTATTCGCTCCACATATGGAGTGTCCCAATTGGTTCAGTTCGGCACCAAAGCGGTCAACGTGCCTGCTCAACTTGTTGAGGAATTGAAGTCTCGCTGCAACAGCGATGGAGTGATGGGGCAGAATGGGGCTTTCAAGAAGGGCGAAAAGGTACGCGTGATTCATGGTGCTTTTGCGAGTTTGGTCGGCGAGGTTGAGCGAACTGCGCCCGATCACCGGGTTTGGTTGCTACTGGACGTGATGGGTCAGAAAACAAAGGTATCCATCGCCCGCTCCGGGCTGCAGGAATTCGGTTGATTGGTTGATGGCGCATGGCCTTGTTCAAACTGAGATATGCGGCCAGGTTCCTTAGATTCCAATTCTCCTCATTCTGAACGGAGAGAAACATATTCTAAAGCAGTGTCGAATCCATTTCCATTTTCCGATGCGCGGCCGGCTATCTCAAGCCAAAAATAGCTACAGCCCGAATGTTGGTTGCTGATTTGCTGCCGCCCTGTCTGCTCAATGAGCGGCAGCCGCACTGTAACCCTAGGGCTAATGTTGGTTTCAGCGCACGATATTCTCAGTTCCATATTCACGTCATCGGGGATTTTGCTCGCAAATCTGGTGTTGATCTGGAGAAGCCCTGAAGGAAACCTAACTAGCTGCCTAGCAAAAAGGCCCCCTGAATTTGCAATAGCACTGATCTGCAAATTGCCCTCTGCAATCGTGGCCCCGTATTCGCCGGTAGAAAACAGCTGCCAGTCGAGCGGAGAATATTTTGGCTCATGCTGGAACGACCCATTTTTGATGAGCGAGCCGTCCGAAGGTTCTTGTGACAACAAGTTGTAGAGTTCTTCAGCCTCACTGAACCGCTCACTTTTGACCAGAGCCTTGACCAATTCCGGGTCCGGGTAATTTTCAGAGAGTTCAGTAGGCTTGTAAAGCCGCTTACGCAATTGGACCGCATTGCCAATTGCTTGCTGCGTTGAAGAAACCTGCTGCCAAAAGCGATAAGCCCAAGGTGGCTTTTTTGACAAAAGGCCCGCGAGGGGTTCAATTGAGCTATCGTCTGCCAGTGCCGCTGCCATCGCCGGCATGACAACGCTACTTGCAGACGAGCTTGTTCTGAGCAAAATGTCATAATAGTCAAGTAGAGCCGAGAGTTCATCGCGCTTCCCGCTATCCGTGATCAGCCATCCCGTTACAATTTTTTGGCGGCGCGAAAGTTCGAACGCCTTTTGCATCAACTCACGCCGAACATTTCCGGTGCGTGATAAGGCTACCACAGCAATTGCATCTGGACTGATGGCTTCGGATTCAAATGCTTGCAATGCCATGGCGTTCCAAGAAGGGTTAACCAAATCCGGAAATTTGCCCTTATTTTCTGCCACGAAAGTCATAGTCAAACCCGAGGCGATCGCCTGGGCGGCAAAGCCATTCTGAGGAAAAAGTGACAGGGCCAGCTCAGGCGATTTGATTTTGGCAATCGCTCCCAAGGCCGTAGAGCCCGATATAACAGCAAGAGAAATCGCAGCTACCCATATGAGAACGTTCTTCATCAATTCACAAACCGATTTCCGTGTTAAGTTTCCGCCGCAACCTTATCTCCATAACTATACTGATAGGCATAGCCATATCCATAACCAGAATGTTGCGGTTGGACTTTGGTGACGATCCCGCCGAATATATGAGCGCGGGAACTGCGAATGCGTTGAATAGCAGACTGAATTCCGCGCATTTTTACTCCACCCGCTTCAATCGTGTAAATAACGCCCTCTACAGAGTCAGCAAGCAATGGTATATCGGCTAAACCAAGAACAGGAGGCGCATCAATAATGACAGTGTCATAGGTTCCGCTGAGCTTTGTGACCAACTCGCGCATCCGTGTGCTGCTAAGAAGTTCCGCTGCATTTGGGGGTATCGGCCCAGCGGTCATTGCATCAAAACCAAATGTTGTTTTTTGATGGATAAGCTGCGCAAGGTCATCTGAGCCAGATAGACTGTTGCTCAAGCCTGCGCTATTTTCCATGCCGATCATCTTGTGAAGAGACGGATTGCGCATATCGCCATCGATTAACAAGATACGCTTGCCTGTACTGGCCAAAACCGATGCCAGTGCCAATGCAGACGTACTCTTCCCTTCATTAGGGCGCGTGCTGGTAATCAGAAAAGACCGTGGAACCCCGTGATCGGTCAAGAAAGATAGGCTAGTTCTTATTGACAAATAGGCTTCCCAAGCCGTCGATTTTTTATCAGAGAGACTCATCAATATGTCTGCTTTTTCGAAATCCGGAATCGACCCCAGCGGTGCGATCCCTAGCTTTGATTTCAGATCAGCTGGATCTTTGACCGTTTGATCGATCTGCTCCATCACGAAAACGTAGGCCGCAGCCAAGCCCAGACCCACAAGTATTGCGAGTGCTATATTGAGCAGAAGAATGGGGCTAGACGGACTTTCCGCAGGCTGTGCGCGGTCAACAATGGAAATATTATTCGTACCGACACCCGCCACTCCAATTTCTTTATATCGCTGCAAAAGACCATCATAAAGCTGGCGGTTCGTGTCCACTTCGCGCTGGTAAATATTGTACTGGATGGAAGCGCGCCGTTCACCGCTAAATTGGCGCTTCAACTGATTGACCTGACCGCGCAATTTTTGCTCTCTCTCAACGGCTTCGCTGTATCTGGCCGATGTACCAATCCGCGAACGCGCTTCTTCTGCTGAAATACTCTGGTTTAGGGCAGCAATTTGAGATTCGATGGCTTTTGCAGCCGGATATTCAGGTTCAAACTGGACCATGAGTTTGGCATATTCTGCCTGCGCTTTTGCGCGCTCTTCACGCAGACTGTTTAAGGCGAGGTTCGCCAGAGCATTTTTATTACCTGATCGTTGACGGGCTTCGCTCTCGGCCACAATTCTATCTGCGGTCGCTTGGGCAAGTTCTGCATTCAGCGCTTCGAGATTTGCGGAGGCTAGTGTTTTTTGGGAAACAGTCTTGCCATCTGCGGTCTGCTCAGAAGACAGTGTTATAATTTCCTTATTATCGGCATAGCCGGACAGCCTGCGTTCAGAATCTTCCAACCTTTGCTTGAGTTCCGCTAGCTGCTCTTCGAGAAATTTTCGAGCATCTGCCGTCGAATTGAATCGTCGGTCGAGATTAGACGCAATAAACTGCTCAATCCACGCATTGGCAACTACGGCGGACAAATTTGCGCTGGGACTTTCAAAACTTACATCAACCAAACTGGATCCCAGAATAGGCGACACACCAACATGCTCTTGCAACAGATCGGTCGCCAGCTTCAAGCGTACATTTCTTTGCGCAGCAGATTGCGCTTTTGGTGCTTCTGTCAAAATACCGGAACTGTTCGGGTCAACGCCAAAGGTCTCAAAAAATCCATCATCCGATGCCAAGTTTCTCGCGCGAACAACACGCTCAGCCAGCGAACGAGATTCAAGCAATGAATATTGTGTCTGATAAAACTCAAGGTTTTGGCCAGTTCTATCGGAGCTGGCGATGCCTTCTACGTTAGTTACATTGTCCTGTTCGCGGCTGATTTCGATTTGGGACGTTGAAGTGAAATAAGGTGTCATCAACAGCGTTATGATGATGCCAAGAGCAACACAGACAGCTAGAATAGCGGCAATCGCAATCTTGCGTCGCAATACTGCTTGCCAATATTGCACCAATACGGGAGTTTCATGGGCCATATCGTCATACGGATCGTAACCCATATCAGCCTGTTCATTTTTATCGGTCATACTATCCATTAAATTTCAAAACCTTGCAGAACCAAATTATCGTCTAAACAAGATGATCAGAGGCGTGGTTATAAGCGACGAACCCGAAATGATATCCTTGAAAATCCTCCTTGCCTGAGAATCTCCGACGACAATGACATCGTTAGCGAACACCTCCGGATCGCTATAATTTCCACGTCGAATCCCCTTTAGGTTATACAAACCAGCCATTTGCTGGCCATTAACCGTTCGAAAGATCACAACGTCATTCAGTTTTGCAAACTCTCCGGCACCGCCTGCGGTCGCCACAGCGCGCATGAGTGTCATACGGCCAATAACGGGATAAAGTCCCGGTTCATCAACTTGACCGTCCACTGTAATCACCTGGCTGACGGTCTCTTCCAGATTGACGGTAACTTCGGGATCGCGAACATAGCGCCCTTGAAGGCGATTCTCGATTTCGTCCGCAAGCTCTCCCGGCGTTAAACCCGAGGCCTTGACCACACCGATTAATGGAAAGGACAGGCGTCCGCTAGCATCAATCTGTACTTCTTTGCTCAAATCTTCAATGCCGAAAACGTCAATCTTCAACTTATCGAATGGCCCAATCAAATAAGGTCGGTTGGAGCTTAGGAGGTCAACGCGTGTCGGTTCCGGAAGGCCCTCGCTCGAAACAACGGCAACGTCCGGCCCCCCTCCTAAAACTGTTTGACCTGCACAGGATGATAGCAAAAAGGCCATCAGCAGAAATGAAAAGCGTTTGATCATCTTAGAATATATTCCACTACTTAAGAGCCTCCGTTAGACTAAGTGGTATCGCAGGTAAACCGTCCGTAGCCGAATAATATCGACTTTGTGAAGGAATTTCCTGACGCTCTTAGCGTTGATTGATGTCGCGACGCTGAACAGAACGAATAGCGTCATCGAAAATACAAACCAGAAGGGAAAATACCGCCACTACCGATGGCACACGCAACGGATAATCAACAGTACTGGCAGCTAGCAAAAACAATATTACCGTAAAACACATTAGCGCGCGATATTTGGCAGGGTTAGCGCTGCGCCAGTTTTTTGCCAGCGTCCAAAAGCGCAACGCAAGCCATCCGCAGGCACCTAAGGCGATCAGAATAGCAGGAATTCCGCCCTCAATTGGATATTGTAACCAGTCATTATGCGCTTGGTTCAGGTAGGTTGGCCGTAACAATTCCTGAGGCTCAACTATTTTATAAACATGTTCGAAAGAACCAAACCCGCTGCCCCAAGGCATGTATTCTTTCATCATTGTGAATAATGTCGGCAATAGCTGTACCCGCAGATCATCAACATCATTGCCGCTGAAGAGGCGATCAAATGCCAAGGACCGGGAAAGCAGTATAGACAAAACCACCATTCCAACTAATGCCATGATACTGATCGCCAGTACGACCCGGCGAACGGAAAACAACTTTCTTTTTGAGTGTTTTGAACCCCTCTTCCTTGATGTAGTCCCTGGGCGATAGTTGCCATAAAACACCAAAAACAAAGCTAAAACTAAAGCTGGAACCATCAAGACCAAACCGGCTCTAGACACCGTTATAAAAATGAGTGGGACAAAAACAAATATTGTCGCAATCGAAGCATAGAATTTCAAAACGACATGTTTGGCAGTTGGCTTCAGAGAGCCCGCATACCAGCCAAGCATAACAATTGTCGATGCCAGCATAACGGCCTGATGATTACGATTGGCAAAAAGGCCAACGCCTGTTCCAAGATTTGTGATACGATAAATGTAAAGTGGCCCGCGCGCCGGACCAATGACCTGAAAGATCGCCCATATTGCACTGATCACGATCAAAATAATCATTACCGGTACTACGCGCCTACGATACTCGCGATCAAGGTTGAGATAGAGCATGATTGCGGCCATTGGCACCGCAAGCGAGAACAAGCTATTCAATGTCTTCGATGGTGAAAGCGTCAACGGCCGCCATGGCTGTTCAATGCCTGCAATATCTGCAATATCAGCGAATAACTGGCGACCCGGTAACTCGACCCAGGTTGATGGTGGCAAAGGTATTAACTGAACAACCATGAGAACGAATAACGCACCGACAATATAGAGAGGAAACATCCGTCCCTTCCATTGCTCCTGGGTTTTGATGGTCAGCGCGTATGCGCAAAAAAGAATAGCGAGCGGTCGCAAAAGGAGTAGTGATTGAATATCATCCCGCGAACCGCCGCCAGTAAAAAACACGATCACCAAGAAAGCGACAAACACATGGAAACACGCTTTCGGTGTGGACAGTTTGCCAACGACCATACCCAGGTTATTTTTCGAAAGTTTCATGACTTGGACACTTGTGATGAGTTTCTGCTGGCAAATATTGTTCATTGGCCCTGTAGTCGACTAGGCTATTGATGGCTATTGATAATTGAGGCCCGGACTAAAATAGTGTTAGCGCACCAGCATCGAGCTTACGAGGCTGCTATGTTTAATCTCCAACCCGAACTGGTGGCGGATGTGGGGGTACCGCGAAAACCCTTGAGGCGATTCAACTGGAGGCACGGATCCTGATAAATACACTACAGAACGACGTTCGATATCAGCTGTTATGAAAATTTTAGGCATAGGTCGGTATGCGATAGCTTATGGAAACTCGCCAATCATCGCAGCCTAAAGTCGTCACGATTTTCGGGACAAGACCGGAAGCTATCAAGCTATTCCCGGTCGTTCGGGCTCTGTCAAAGCGCAGCATTCTGCAGAATATCAGCTGCGTCACTGCCCAACATCGACAAATGCTCGATCAGGTGCTGGATATTGCCGATATCGTACCGGAATATGATCTCAACCTGATGCGCGCAGATCAAAGCTTGGATGAGTTAACCGGCCGTCTGCTTGCAGGCATTGGTCAAACGCTGGATACGATTCAGCCCCAGCGTGTGGTTGTTCAGGGCGATACCGCAACCGCCATGTGCGGAGCGCTTGCAGCTTATTATCGGAAAATTCCGGTAAGCCATGTTGAGGCCGGTTTGCGCAGCTATAATATCTATCATCCCTGGCCCGAAGAGGTGAACCGCAAGATTATTGGCACTATTGCTGACCAGCATTTTGCGCCCACAGAGACGTCGGCCGCTGCGCTGCGTAAAGAAAATGTGCCAGAGGATCAGATCAGCGTTACCGGTAACACGGTGATTGATGCATTATTGGCCACAGTTCAAAAGAGCCAGAAAACAGACCTTTTAGATAAGCGCCTAAAGGCCCTGTTTGAGAGATTTTCAGACAAGAAAATAATTGGCGTGACCAGCCATAGGCGTGAGAATTTTGGTGATGGTTTGACCAATATCGCATCCGCACTGCGCGAAATAGCAGGCCGTGACGATGTTGCCCTGATTTTCCCGGTTCATCTCAACCCCAATGTCCGGGCTATCATGATTGATGCGCTGGGCGGCCTGAGCAATGTTGCCATGACCGAACCGCTGGATTATCCCAATTTTGTGGCACTTTTAGATGCATGTACGTTTATGTTGACCGATAGTGGGGGCGTACAGGAGGAGGCTCCGGCATTGGGGAAACCGGTGCTGGTTATGCGCGATACGACCGAGCGGCCGGAGGGCGTTGCAGCCGGCACCGCCAAGCTGGTTGGAACCGATAGAGACCTGATCGTGAAAGAAGCTAACAAGCTGCTTGATAATGAAGAATATTACGATTCCATGGCAAAAGCCCATAATCCTTTCGGAGATGGCCAAGCCAGCGAACGGATTGCAGATATAATCGAGCAAAGTCTAATATCATAAGGCTCCAAGCAATATCCCAGAGAATCTGACGGCATTACCTAATTATTTACGATGTTCCGATATCGCAGATCTTGAATAATTGCGCCTCATCAGGTGCGCTCAGGAGATTTTGCGACTATGCTTTCCGACGAAAAACCTTCCGTCTGTGTCTTGGGTCTGGGCTATATCGGCTTGCCGACTGCCGCTGTTATAGCGCGTTCAGGGTGCCCGGTCCTCGGCGTTGATGTGGCAGCTCATGTCGTTGACACGATCAACAGCGGCAAAATCCATATCGAAGAGGTTGACCTTGATGGTCTGGTGCAAGGTGTGGTTTCGCGCGGTACCTTGCGGGCTTCGCTGCAAGTGGAACCCGCTGACGTATTTGTTATCGCGGTTCCGACGCCTTTTGCTGACAACCATGTACCGGATACCAGCTATGTGATGGACGCTGCTACTAATGTTGCGGCAGCGTTGAAAGCTGGTGATACGATTATTTTAGAATCCACGTCGCCTGTTGGCACGACCGAAAAAATGCGGGATTTGATCGCGAAGCTCCGTCCTGATCTCAAGATACCGGGCTTGACCAACGACATACCAGATGTTGCGATTGCATATTGTCCGGAACGGGTTCTGCCGGGAAAAATACTAGAAGAGCTGACCAATAACGATCGCTGCATTGGCGGCATTACGCCTCGTTGCGCCCGTAAAGCTCTGGATTTTTATCGCCGGTTTGTTCGTGGAGAGTGCGTCACGACAAATGCTCGCGCAGCAGAAATGACAAAGCTGGTAGAAAACAGCTATCGCGATGTGAACATCGCCTTTGCCAACGAACTTTCCATTGTGTCTGATGAGATGGATTTAGACGTATGGGAGATCATCCGCCTCGCCAATCGCCATCCGCGCGTCAATATCTTGCAGCCCGGTCCAGGAGTCGGCGGGCATTGTATCGCTGTTGACCCTTGGTTCATTGTGCATGGTGCACCCAATCATACGCCGCTAATACGTATCGCCCGTGAAGTGAATGATGGCAAAACTGGTCATGTGCTGGAGCAGGCATCGTTGATGATCGACGAATTTCCGGGTGTCTCAATCGCCTGCTTCGGATTGGCTTTTAAAGCTAATATCGATGACTTCCGGGAAAGCCCGGCCCTAAAAATCGCGGCCAAGCTAGCGCGGCGTTATGGCGGACGGATTAAGATTGTAGAGCCTTATGCCAACGCACTACCGGCCGCGTTTGAAGGGACGGACGCGCAGTTGATCGATATTGACGAGGCTCTGGAAAGCTGTCCGGTGATGATCACGCTCACCGACCATGATATGTTCAAATCCATTCCATTGGACGAGCGGGCGGGGAAAGTTGTTTACGATACGCGCGGTATTTGGCCAGACCAACCAGACAATCTGCAGGCAAGCAGAGATCTTCGACTTGCCAGTTAAGAAGCGGCCAGTATTAAATCGCGGACGATTCTCCGATATTCTATCCGCTTACCATCTTCATCGAGCAAGCGCAGCAGATGGTCCATAATGAAGTAAGAACATATGGAGATCTCACAAGCCAGAAAACCAAGCAAAATCATTGCCTTAAGAGACAATATGAGAATGTCTGGGATAATATAAATGGCGGACACGGAGGGATTCGAACCCTCGAAGGACCGTGAGGCCCTTGCCTCCTTAGCAGGGAGGTGGTTTCAGCCGCTCACCCACGTGTCCGCATGACTGGCTTGGCCAAGGACAAGCGCTATAACGGCGCATCGCACGCCCTGCAATGGGTAAAGTGCGTTGCATCGTCGCGGATTATCGGCACCAGACCAAAAATTAGCCTGAAGCAGGTCTGACTGCAGCAAATAGGTCGTGATTTGGACAATTGTCCCTCGAAACACTCAACAGATCGCAAAATCGACTCGGGTCGTCGTCCGTTCATTGCGTAGTCATCGCGAAACGCCAAGGTCGAACGCGGCTGGTATGGGAAGGAGTTTACCCATGACTAAGTCGTGCCCAAAGGAAAAGTCTGTGAAAATATATACCCGTGAGATTCTCGGCAGAAAGCTGCTTGGCCTGTTCGCTGTCGCTGCTTTGGCCTGTTCGCCAACCTTGTCTCCTGCTTTTGCGCAGGTACAGACGATTGACCCCAATGACGCGATTGATGCTGATCTAGATACACCGGACTATGATGGAAATTTTGAACCGGTTGAACAAGAGACACAAACCGTTGACGATGCTCCGATTGATGGCGATCTTGATGGTGATCTGGTCCAGCCTGGTCAGACGGAAGACAACACCGTCTATGAAAATAGCGTAGACCAAAATAACTACGATCAAAATACCATCGGTTCGGATGGCGAGGTCGTCGCAAATGTCGATGAGGCCACGACTTTTCAGGATGATGATCTTATCGGCGCGGCGGAAGGCGTATTTGGCAAGGGTGCCAAGGGTCTGGCCGGGGTAATTGAAGATATCCTGAAGAAGCAGGGGCGCCCCAATGCCTATATCGCCGGTCGGGAAGCTTCTGGCGCATTTGTGGTCGGCTTACGCTATGGATCCGGCAAATTATTTCACAAAATTGAAGGCGAACGGCCAGTATATTGGACAGGGCCATCCATCGGCTTTGACGTCGGCGGCAACGCTGCGAACAGCTTTGTGCTGGTTTATAATCTCTACGATACCGAAGACCTTTATCAGCGCTTTCCGGCGGGAGAAGGCGCGGCCTATTTCGTTGGCGGCTTTCACGTGAGCTATTTGCGCAGTGGCGATAAGGTGCTGATCCCGGTTCGTTTGGGTGCAGGCCTGCGGCTAGGCGCAAATGTTGGCTATATGAAGTTTAGCAAGAAGCAGAAATGGCTGCCCTTTTAGGCAAAGACTAAGCTGAAACGGTGCGTAATTTCTCCATCCGCGAGAGATAGCGCGCCAATATATCAATCTCCAGATTGACCTGGTTTCCTGACTTGAGATCGGCGAAAGTCGTGACGCTAGCAGTATGCGGAATGATATTCAGACCAAAAATCGTACTGCCGTCCGGCTGATCTTCAACGCTGTTAACGGTCAGGGATATACCATCAACCGTGATGGAACCCTTTGGAGCCAGATAAGCTGCGATCGCCTTGGGCGCATGGATACGAACGGGATGCGAATCGCCCTCTGTTTCGATAGAAACAACATCGCCGACCGCATCAACATGGCCAGTGACGATATGACCACCCAGCTCATCGCCGACTTTTAGCGCGCGTTCCAGGTTAAGCTTCCGCCCTTCAGTCCACATAGATTGGGCCGTTTTAGATATGCTTTCAGCCGAAATATCGACGGCGAACCAGTCGGCACCCTTGTCAACAACCGTCAGACAGGCGCCGGAGCAGGCGATAGATGCACCGATATCGACGCCGCTCATGTCATAATGGCAAGATATCACCAATCGCAGGTCACCCCGCTCTTCGACCGTCGTGATTGTGCCGATATCCGAAACAATGCCTGTAAACATGGAAGACCTTTATGATGGTTGAGCGAAGAACTTAGGCGGCACGTTCATATATCTCAAGCACATCCTGTCCGAGATCGCGGCGATCCATCCGGTTCCATTGCCCATGTGCGACGTCAAGACTGCCAAGACCAATGTCGCCAATGCCCGGCAAGCCGCCGCCGATAATGATAGGTGCGCGATACAATAGTAACCGATCGATCAGATCAGCTTTGAGGAAAGACGCAGCTGTCGCGGCGCCGCCTTCAACCAGTAGCCAGTTCATTTGATCCAGCTCTACAATTGCCCCTGGCTCCGCAATCTGGATCCAGCGATCGCCAACATCCGCCTTCCCTAGCACCACGGGCTGTGGCGAACGGTCTTCCAGACTGGTCAATCGAACATCCAGGCTAGGCGCGTCCGCCGCAACTGTGCCTGCTCCGACCAATATGGCGTCACAGCGTGCCCGTTCGAGATGGGCATGCGCACGCGCACGGTCGCCAGTGATCCATTTGCTGGTACCGTCTGCCATCGCGATACAGCCATCCAACGAAAGGGCGAGCTTTAGTATGACATGCGGGCGACCTTTTTCCATACGCGTAAAAAATCCCGCCATTGCCCGGTGCGCCTGCTGTTCCAATAGACCAACAGACACCGAAATACCGGCATCGCCCAAGCGATCAATGCCCTGACGCCGGGTTCGCTCGTCAATATCCAGTGTTGCGACAATCACGCGCGCAGGCGCCGCTTCCCTTACAAGATCGGCACAGGTCGGGCCGCGTTTGCTCTGATGCGCGCAAGGTTCCATAGTAACATATATATCGGCACCTTTGGCAGCCTTCCCGGCTTGTGCCAAAGCCATAGCTTCTGCATGCGGACGCCCGCCGGGCTGTGTCCAACCGCGACCAATAATCACATTGTTTTTCACGATGATGCAACCGACATTGGGATTGCCACCCGTTCGTCCGCGGCCACGTTCGGACAACGCTATGGCTATCGCCATATAGCGTGCATCATGTTTGCGCTTCAGCATGAAAGGCCGGAGGGTCGATCCACCTCTACCTCACCCCTTGCCAGCCGATCTGCTTCGGCTTCGCGTTCGATCGCCTCGACATCCATCCCCGACATTCGGCCAAGAGATTTCATCGCTTCACGCCGCTTGGTGTCGCGCTTATCTTTCAGGCACTGAACGGCCCATCGATCTTCCATGATCTCATCGTCAGTGCGATCCAGAGACCAGTTTTCAACATAGACAACTTCTTGCGGAACATAGACGTCCGTATTGACCTTCGGATCGATAATAAACAGGAAGAAGATGAACCCGGAACAGGCAAACGCCAGAAATGCCGGCATGGCCTGCTCCTTCGGACTCCGGCGCAAAAGGGTGATCAAGTCCTTTAAACCACCGCCTACGGAAACATCTTTAAGCATTTTCATTATTGCTAAATAGGGAGCAAAAGCCGTGATGGCCAGCCCTGAAGCGTCAGAAAAACGGCTTCACGAGACTGGCCCGACTGTTTTGAAGCTCAGCCGTTAATTTCAAAGCGGACTTTCAACGTGATCCAACTTTCAAACGGCGCGCCATCTTTTGTGGCTGGCTGAAACCGCCATTTCTTCAGCGCATGACGTTTGGTGGCTGTCCAGAAACCTTCATGCGGCGTGTCAATCAGTTCGATCTGCTTGGCCCGGCCATTGGTTCCAACCAGAACGCGCACGGTAATCATGCCTTCCTCGCCCATTCTCAGCAAACCAGAGGGATAAGGCGGCTGGAACTGGTTGCTATAGCGCGTGTTTAGCTTCGCATCGGCAATGATCGGATCAGTAATGGTCTCAACAGGCGTAATCGGTATCTGAACACGATCACCGACACCGCTAAAGTCAATGCCATCATCACCGGTGGTAAAGCCGGTTGCAGGAGGATCTTTAAACACCGGCGGTTTGACGATCGGTGTGACTTGGGTGACAGGTTTTGGCGGCGGGTTGGTGGCGACAATCGGCTCTTCGATTTTGGTCACCGGAGGAGCGGGCTCTTTATCAATCTCAATCGGATAGGCCGTGATCACTCCTTCCAACGGAATTTCCGCCGTTATCGCTGGCAGCGCCATCGCGCCGGCAAAAAGCAAAGCGTGAAAGCCGATCGTTAGGCCAATACCCCTATAATTAGGGGGTTTATGCGCATAAGTTGATGTGAAGCTCATAAGTCTGTCCTTTCATCCGTCTCCTCGGATGACAGTGCAGCTGCCCCATTTATTGGCGCTAAATACCCGCACCGTCATATGTAATGTTATACTATTACATGATAAATATCAAGGACATGACTGAGTAAGAAGCTCTAGCACAAGGAAAACCTGTGTTTATGTAGTATTGTTTCGCAGCCGTACGAGGGCGGATTCGCGGCCAATTAGCGGGAGCAACGCGCCCATATCCGGTCCATGATTCAGACCGGTCAAAGCTTGGCGCAACGGCATGAACAACGGCTTGCCTTTACGGCCTGTGCTTTCCTTCAGAGCGCCGGTCCAGTCTTTCCAGATTGTGTCTGACCAAGACAAGTCTTCTAATGTCTCCAGAGCCTGTTCCAGGAAATCCTGATCTTCAGATGTTAGGCCGACCGCGTCCACAGGGCCCGTCACCACCTGCCACCAGCGCTCCACTTCTCCCATATCATGTAGATTGGGCCTGATGACCTCCCAGGCAGCGGCCGACATGGCCTCTGGCAGTCGATCCTGCACATCTTCATAGTCTAGCAGATGCACGATCTTCTGGTTCAGCTGGGCCAATTCTTCGTCGTCAAAGCGGGCAGGAGCGCGTCCAAAGCGTGAAAAATCAAAAGTTTGCACCAGCGTCATAACGTCGGCAATCGGCTCCACCGGATCGCTTGTTCCGATTCGCGCAAGCAGCGCCACAATCGATTGCGGTTCGATGCTGCGCTCGCGAAAACCGCTAACGCCCAACGATCCCAAACGCTTGGAAAGCTTGCCCTCGGTTCCGACCAGCAAGGCCTCATGCGCAAATTCTGGTGTGTCAGCGCCAAAGGCTTGAAACATCTGGATCTGGACGGCGGTATTGGCAACATGGTCCTCACCACGCACAACATGAGTGATACCCATGTCCATATCGTCGATGGTCGACGGTAGCATGTAGAGCCAACTGCCGTCTTCGCGGCGGATGACCGGATCGGACAGCAAGGCCGGGTCAAAATGCTGATCACCGCGGATCAGATCGGTCCACTCAATCGATGTCTCGTGATCCAACTTGAAGCGCCAATGCGCCTTTCTGCCATCTGCTTCAAAGGCCGCAATTTCGGCGTCCGTCAAATCCAGCGCACCTCGATCATAAGTCGGCGGTTTACCGCGGCCAAGTTGAACCTTGCGCTTCAGATCCAGTTCCTGCGCTGTCTCATAAGCCGGATAAACCCGGCCCGCTGCCTTCAATTTCTCGAACTGTTCTTCATAACGGTTGAAACGCGCAGATTGCCGTTCCTCGTTATCGGGATGTATGCCCAGCCAGGCCAAATCGGCACGAATAGCCGTGACATATTCCTCCTTAGAGCGCTCTTTATCGGTATCATCCAGCCGCAGCAGAAACTCTCCACCATTTTTCTTGGCGAACATCCAGTTGTGGAGCGCCGTGCGAATATTGCCGACATGAAGATGCCCGGTGGGCGAGGGTGCAAAGCGGGTTTTAATGGTCATATCGTCCTAAATGCATTGGTTATGGGGTAGCGCCGATCACGGCCAAAATTTCGGGTGCCGAGTTTTACGCCTGGTGGAGCCTGGCGTCGCTTATACTCGGCAATGTAGAGCAACTTCTCGATCCGTATTACCGTTTCGCGATCAAACCCGCGTTCGACGAGATCAGAAACTGATAACTCTTCTTCGACCAAGCCGTGAAGGAGTGGATCGAGAACTTCATAATCGGGCAGGCTATCACTGTCCTTCTGATCTTCTCGCAATTCTGCGCTTGGCGGTTTGGTGATGATGTTTTCGGGCATGACGGGTCCGTCCGGGCCCATGCCGAGCGACGGCTTGTTGCGATTGCGCCATTCCGAAAGTTTGAAACAGGTCAGCTTATACGCATCTTTAAGCACCGAATAACCGCCAGCCATATCGCCATAGATGGTTGCATAGCCGACACTCATCTCACTTTTGTTGCCGGTGGTCAGCAGCATATGGCCAAATTTGTTGCTCATCGCCATCAGCGTCACACCGCGGATACGCGACTGAATATTCTCTTCGGTAATATCCACCTCTTCATCGGCGAAACTGCCTTCGAGCATGGCGTCAAAACCTTCAACTGCAGGCACAATTGAAATGGTGTCTAGCTTCGTGCCGAGCATTTCCGCACAGCCTGCCGCATCGTCGAGGCTTTCTTGGCTGGTAAAACGCGATGGCATCATCACGCACCACACCCGGTCCGCGCCCAAGGCGTCAACCGCCACCGCTGCCGACAGCGCACTGTCGATGCCTCCGGATAGGCCCAAAATGACGCCAGGAAAGTGGTTGGCATTCACATAGTCGCGTAAGCCAACTATCATTGCATTGTAGATATCGGCCGGATGATCATCGAGCTGGTGGATCTCGCCCTGCCCACAAGTCCAGTCCCCACCCTCATTTGACCAGTGGGTATCAACAATTGCTTCGTCCCAATCGGGAAGCTGGTGCATTACACTGGTGTCGCCGTTCAGGACAAAGCTCGCACCATCAAAAACCACTTCATCCTGACCGCCAATGCGATTCAAGAACAATAGCGGCAGCTGCGTTTCCCGCACCCGCTGCGTTGCCACTTGACCAAGGCGCCGGTCGTCTTTCTCAATCTCATAGGGGCTGCCATGGACAGAAATCAGCATTTCCGTACCCTGCGCTTTCAGATGTCCACAAACGGTCGGGAACCAGACGTCCTCGCAAATGGGTAAGCCAATCTTGCAGCCGCGAAAGTCTATCGGTTCAGGCAGCGGCCCGGATGTGAACAACCGTTTCTCGTCAAACGTACCGTAGTTGGGAAGCTCAACTTTGTATCGAACCGCTTTGATCTGACCGTCTTCGAGCAGAGCAATGCCGTTGTAGAGGTTACCGTTTTCACTGAAAATTGAGCCCACAAGCATTGCCGGACCGTGATCAGCCGTAGCGTCTGCCAACCGTCGCAATTCTGTTTCCGCGCGCTCCACTACGGCGGGTTTCAGAACCAGATCTTCGGGCGGATAGCCAATCAGCTGCAGCTCCGGAAAGACAATCAGATCGCTGTCGGGTTTCGACTGATAGACGGCTATCATCGCGTCGGCATTGCCACGCAAATCGCCAACCGCCTGGGTCATCTGGGCAAGGGTAATGGTAAGCTTAGCTGTCATCCCGCCCTGATAGAAACCCGCGCTGCAGGGAGCAAATGAATTGTTGCAAATGATTTATCCGAAAACCAGCGACCCCATGATCCGGCCCGGAATGAAAGCGAACAGCCCGGCAATGAGCAGCCCGATATAGGGGCCCTGCATTGCGCGGTAATGCTCTACAACATTGCCCCGCCGGACTTGCCAGATGCCATAAGGAATCGAAACCAGCGTCACGACGGAAAAAATATGAATGAAGCTAAATCCACTTCCCCCGATCCCGTGACCGGGACGGCCAATCCAAAAGCTAGCAATGGCAGTGGTGATCATGAGCAAGCCCCAGATGCGGCCAAGATGTTTGTGAAGCTGGTCACCCTTTTGGCGCCACAGAACATAAGCGCCCAGAGGAATGGCCGGAACTACCGTCGACAAGTGGATGATGACTGGCAAGCTTATTGGACGGCCGCTTGGTGCCGGCTGTTCGGATCCGGAAACAAAGCCACCGGACAAGGATGACAAAGCCATTGCCACCAAGGTCGCCAAGATTGTCGCACCGACCATCAGAATGATATTCTGCGGCGTAAGGCCCTGTTGCTTTACAGTTTGGGCTGCATTTTTTGTCGATTTTTCTGTTGTTGTGGGAGTTGTCATGGTCTCGTCCTCGCTCGTTCGCTTTGTTGGAAGTGAAACTGGCGAAGCATATTTTTATTTCCAGCTTGCTTACGCCGGTGGTTGTCCCTTATTCGTGAAGGGCGCTAAAAACATGCGGTCTGCCCATTCACGAAGCGTCAATGGGCCAACGGAATGGCAGTTTGGGGACTAATATGACCGGCAATATCAGAAAGCTCTCATTGAAATGGGTTGCGGTCGAACTGCTGGTCATGGCGCTGATCGGCCTGGTCTTCGGTTTCCTTGGCCCGTTTGGCACCTATGCGATGCCGGTGGCGCTACGTCTTGCCTATTGGGTCGGTTTTATCCTCATTGGCTACGCGATTTTCAGGCCAATTTCGATCAGCGCTGGATGGCTAAGAGAAAGCATCGTCATGCCATTTTGGGCAGCGGAGTTAATGGCCACCGCAATTGCCGCCTTGCCTCTTACCTTCCTGATCGGGTTCGCCATGTCTGGCATGCGCTATGATCCTTCATTCTTGGGGAACCGCTTTCTGATACTCTACCTGCAATGCGCGGTGATCGGTTTTGGCATTTTCTTGTTCATGCGGTTACTCTTTGGGCCAGACGGAACGGACATGGAAAGCGATCCGCTTCCGCAGCAAAAACCATCCGCAATTGAGCCTGAGTCTAACGGGATTGAACCGGTAAAGACCAAATTGCATGACCGTTTGCCTCTTGGCTTCTCTGCTGCAATTATCGCTCTGGGGGTGGAAGATCATTATGTCCGCGTCCACAGCGCCGAACGTCCGGAAATGCTGTTGATGCGCCTGAGTGACGCTATTCGTGAAATGGAACCGCTCGAAGGCATGCAAGTCCATCGGAGTTGGTGGGTGGCACGTGATGCCATTATAGGGTCAAAACGCGAAGGGCGGAATCTGCGATTATCACTATTCGGCGGCCTCGAAGTTCCTGTTTCGCGTGCCTATGTTACCAAAGTGAAACAATCTGGCTGGATTTAAACGAAAGACACTTTCGATTTGCGACGCACCTGTTAAACGGGGCCTCGAAACATTCACATAGGGTCCGCGATTCTGATGCAATGGCTGGCCTGCTCGAGGGGAAGCCAATCAATGAAACTCATGTCCGGCAACAGCAATTTGTCGCTCGCCCAATCCGTAGCTGACTATCTGGATATCAAGCTGACCGATGCCAGTGTGAAACGATTTGCTGATGATGAGATTTTCGTCGAGATCCATGAAAATGTTCGCGGTGAGGACGTTTTTATCATGCAATCAACCAGCTTCCCGGCCAATGATAATCTGATGGAGTTGCTGATCGGTATAGATGCGCTACGCCGGGCTTCTGCCAAGCGTATTACCGCAGTCATCCCCTATTTCGGCTATGCACGCCAAGACCGGAAACCAGGTCCAAGAACGCCTATATCAGCCAAACTGGTTGCCAATCTGATCACTGAGGCTGGCGCTGACCGCGTACTTTCGGTTGATCTGCACGCAGGCCAAATTCAGGGCTTTTTCGATATTCCAACCGATAATCTTTACGGCGCACCGGTGATGTCCGCCGATATTCAAGCGCGTTTTGCTGGCCATGAGCTGATGGTCGTGTCGCCGGATGTTGGCGGCGTGGTTCGTGCCCGCGCGCTCGCCAAACGGTTGGACAACGCGCCACTGGCGATTGTCGATAAACGCCGTGAGCGCGCCGGAGAATCTGAAGTCATGAACATCATCGGCGATGTCTCCGGACGTTTTTGTATATTGATTGACGATATTGTCGATTCCGGCGGAACTCTATGTAATGCGGCCCAGGCGCTAAAGGACAAAGGGGCGACCGAGGTTGTAGCTTATTGTACTCACGGGGTTCTTTCTGGTGGAGCCGTAGCACGGGTCAATGATAGCGCACTAAAAGAGTTAGTGATCACCGATTCCATTGGTGCAACCGAGGCGGTCAAAGAATCAGATCGTGTCCGCCACTTGACGATCGCGCCCTTATTAGGTGAAGCGATCAAACGTATTGCAGATGAAAGCTCTGTTTCCAGCCTGTTTGATTAACCGCATCCGACAATCGATGTTGATCGCGCAATGAAAGCGATCATTGTGTGGCCATTTGTTTGAGCATATTTCTGGCTATCGCCTGTTGCTTCTGTCCCAACGCATTGTCGCCATCAATTGCTAGTGCTTTCTCCAGCCGTGGTTTTGCTCGATCAAAATTACCGGCCAGATAATAGCTGGATCCCGACATATAACGGATATAGCCATTTGCTGGTTGTTGGGCGGACGCTCGGTCAAACTGCTTGGCCGCCTTTTTATAATCACCTCGATTCAAAAACTTCAAACCACGGTTATAATAATTGGTGCTTCGCACCATCTTGTGCCGTTCCAGATCGTCGGCTGGGCCTCGAACCCCGCAACCTCTCGCGCATGCTGGGGAATTTTCCGGCAATGGCTGCGCTGCAACCGATCCGCCGGTCAGGATCAATCCTGCCGCTATACCCATGAAGATAAACGTTTTGACGATCTGATTCATAGCTGGCCTTGCAACATCTCTAAGCTGTCACCTCCCTATCCGCATGCTTTTGGTTTGCAAGGCATTTCCTATTTTCAATATAGACAATAGACCCTCGGCCAGCGTTCGGTTACACATGTGCCATGACCCCCAAAGATATCACCCTTGCCGAAAAGCTTGCCGATGCCGCAGGGGAAGCCATTCGCCCACTATTTCGGGCCAAATTTGATCAGGAATCGAAAAGCGATTCCACTCCCGTAACCGAGGCAGATCGCGCCGCTGAAGCTGCGATGCGCAAGATTATCGAAACCGAATGCCCGGAAGATGGTATTATTGGTGAAGAATATGGCACGATCAACGAAGGCGCGTCGCGCCAATGGGTCCTCGATCCTATTGATGGTACCACCAGTTTCATCGCGGGACGGCCAATTTTCGGAACGCTAATCGCACTGATGCAAGACGGCTGGCCGGTTATCGGCATCATTGATCAGCCAATCGCGGGGGAGCGCTGGGTAGGTGTTGTGGGACGACCGACCACCTTCAATGGAACTGCCGCCAAATCAGCCCGCTGCCGTGAATTGAAGGATGCAGTACTCGCCACCACGACGCCGCATCAATTTGACGAGCATGATGCCGAGCATTTCATGAGCCTCGCCAGTAAAGTCGCACCACGCAAGATTATCTATGGCGGTGATTGTTACAATTACGGACTAGTGGCGAGTGGGCATGTTGATGTTGTTTGTGAGGCAGGTCTAATGCTGCACGATTTTGCCGCACTGGCCCCAATTATTGATGGTGCTGGCGGAATGATGTGCGACTGGAACGGCGAACCGCTGCATGCAGAGACAGACGGTCGTGTTCTGGCAATTGGCGACCAGGCGCGGGTCGATGATGTTCTGGAGGCCATTGCATGCAACCATTAGAACCGGTCAGCAAGACGCGGTTCGTTCTGCCGCCGCCGCCGCTGCAGCGCTATCTGACCACCTATTATTTTACGGATATAGAAAGCCCGGATGGTTCAGAGATATCTGATTTGATGCTGCCGCAATGGGCAAGTATCCGCTATATCTATCGCGGCAGCGTAAAAATGACGATCCCGGATCATAAACCGCAAGATTCGCCTCTGGCGGCAATGACCGGTCCAACAAGCTTGGCAGCACCGATCTCAGCAAAAAAGGCCAATATAGCGGCATTTGGTCTATTACCGCTGGGTTGGTATAAGTTTGTCGGTCAGCCTGCATCGCGTTGGGCCAATAAAGTGGTAGATGTCAAAACCGCTCACAAATTCGAACTTTTTGAGCAAATCTGGGAAGCTATCCGGAATATGGATAGCGAAGCAGAAATGGTTGATGCCTCCAATCATATATTGCTCGAAGCCTTGCAGCCAGTAGATCCGGAAGAAGAACGCATCGAAGCTGCGCATTTGGCTTTAACCGACCCCGCTATTGATAGCGTTGCAGCGCTGAGTGACCGTCTGGATATGGACACAAAACAACTCAGCCGTTTTTCGAATCGGGTTTTCGGCTTTCTTCCCAAGTTGCTGCTGAGGCGACAAAGATTTGTGCGCACATTGGGCCAAGCCTTGATGAACCCTAAACAAAGCTGGAGCGAGTGTGTGGATCTCAACTATTATGACCAGGCCCATTTTAATCGCGATTTCAAACGGTTTATGGGACTGACCCCTAGACAATATATGGCCCAGCCGCACCCGATTCTGGGGATTGGCGCGATGGAACGAACCAAAGCATTGGGACGGCCATTGCAAGCCATGGACCGGCCCGTCGACCCTAATGGCTCGGACAATAGCAATGCTGCATAGCTTCAAGCGGCAAAAAGCTATCCCCATTTTGCATTATTTCTTGCATTTCAGGCGAATCTAGCTATTGCCGCCCTTCCGATGTGACGCACTGGCCAGTGTTGGGCTGCCACATGTGTCCGTAACGGTACTTTTTCAAAGGAGACCAAAATGCCCAAGTTGAAGACCAAAAGTGGTGTGAAGAAACGCTTCAAGATCACCGCAACCGGTAAGGTTAAGCACGGCGTAGCCGGCAAACGCCACCGTTTGATGAGCCATAACAGCAAATATATCCGTCAGCAGCGCGGCACCAAGAAATTGTGTGATGCCGATGCGCGGACAGTCAAGAAATGGGCACCTTACGGGCTTTAATAGCGCCGAAGATCCCATCGCTTTAAAAATTCAAGGATATAGAAAATGGCACGTGTAAAACGGGGTACGACCACTCGTACAAAACATAAAAGATTATTGGTACAGGCGAAGGGCTATTATGGCCGTCGCAAAAATACCATCCGCGTCGCGCGGCAGGCTGTCGAAAAAGCCGGTCAATATGCATATCGCGATCGTAAAGTTAAAAAGCGGGCATTCCGCGCCATCTGGATTCAGCGTATCAACGCTGCGGTCCGCGCAGAAGGCATGACCTATGGCACGTTCATTCACGGCACCAAGCTGGCCGGTATTGAACTCGACCGTAAAGTTATGGCCGACCTGGCGATGAATGAACCCGCAGTGTTTAGCGGCCTCATCAAACAGGCGCAGGATGCTCTAGCGAAAGCTTAAGTGTTTAAATAATTTCAAAGAAGCGCCGGGGAGCAATCTCGCGGCGCTTTTTTATTGGGTTTTTCGAGCGGGTTGCCTAGACGGGCAGCAGAAAAATAACGGGACATCACGATGAGCGACATCGAAGCAATTAAAGGCAAATATCTGGAGCAGATTGAATCCGCATCCGATGGCGATGCTTTGGAGGCCATTCGCGTGGCAGCTTTGGGCAAAAAGGGCGAGATTTCGCTACTACTGAAAACCTTGGGTAAAATGACCCCCGAAGAACGGCAAAGCGAAGGCCCGAAAATCAACGGCGCCCGTCAGACTGTCGCCGATGCGATTGCCGCGCGCAGGGACGGCATGGAAACTGAAGCGCTGAACGCACGGCTCGCCACTGAAAAACTCGACATGACCTTGCCGCCGCCAAGCGCGCCCAAAGGCAGCATTCATCCCGTTTCGCAGGTGATGGATGAACTGGCTGAAATATTCGCTGACCTCGGCTTCTCGGTTGCTACGGGCCCGGAAATAGAAGATGATTGGCACAATTTCACCGCGCTCAACATTCCGGAAACCCATCCGGCGCGCGCGATGCACGATACTTTCTATTTCCCGCAGACTGACGAAAGCGGCATGCCCAAGCTACTGCGTACGCATACTTCGCCCGTACAAATTCGCACGATGATGGATGTGGCCAAGCAAACTGACGGCGAGGGCGAACCGATCTACATTATCGCGCCGGGCCGCACCTATCGCAGCGACAGCGATGCGACGCACACGCCGATGTTCCATCAGGTCGAAGGCCTGGTGATCGACAAGAATATTCATATGGGTCATCTCAAATGGACCCTCGAAACCTTTGTACGTGCGTTTTTTGAACGCGACGATATCGAACTGCGCCTGCGCCCAAGCTATTTCCCTTTCACAGAGCCCAGTGCCGAAGTCGATGTCGGCTTCTCGGTTGAAAAAGGCCGGCGGATTATCGGCGGTGACGCGCGCAGCAATGAAGGTGGCTGGATGGAAATCCTGGGCTCCGGCATGGTACATCCCAATGTCATACGCAATTGCGGACTCGACCCCGATATCTGGCAGGGCTTTGCCTTTGGCTGCGGCATCGACCGGCTCGCCATGCTCAAATACGGCATGGATGATTTGCGGGCGTTCTTTGACGGCGATCTGCGCTGGATGGAGCATTATGGATTTGACGCGCTCGACGTTCCCACATTGAGCGGAGGAGTGGGCGCATGAAATTCTCGCTAAGCTGGCTCAAAGCCCATCTCGATACCGATGCAAGCCTTACCGAAATTACCGAAAAGCTGACAGCAATCGGATTGGAGCTGGAAGGGTTGGAGAACCCTGCTGATGCCTTGCGCCCTTTTCGCGTGGCCAAGGTGATTGAAGCTGGACCGCATCCCAATGCGGATAAATTGCAACTGTTGAAGGTTGACGATGGTTCGAACGAGCCATGGCAGGTCGTGTGCGGCGCACCCAATGCCCGCAAAGACATGGTTGGCGTATTCGGACCTCCCGGCACCTATATTCCGGGCAGTGACTTCACGCTGAAGCCAGCCAAGATACGTGATGTCGAAAGCTTTGGCATGATGTGCAGCGCGCGTGAGTTGGAACTGGGCGAAGATCATGACGGTATCATCGAACTGCCTGCTGATGCGGCTTCAGCGGTTGGCACCAGCTATGCCGACTATGCCAAGCTGGATGACCCGGTCATCGATGCGGCCGTCCTACCCAATCGCCAGGATTGCATGGGCGTGCGCGGCATAGCACGGGATCTGGCAGCGGCCGGTCTCGGCACGCTGAAACCTCTGGAAATCGGTTCCGTCGAACGCAGCGGCACGGGTCCGGATGTGCGCACGGACGATTCTGAAGGCTGCCCCGCTTTCTTCGGCTGCACCGTGACCGGCCTGACCAACGGCACATCACCGGACTGGATGCAGGCACGCCTGAAATCCGCCGGGCAAAAGCCGATCAACGCTCTGGTTGATATCACCAACTATGTGATGCTCGATCATGGTCGGCCACTGCACGTTTATGATGTGGCCAAACTCAACGGCGGTCTCGTCGCGCGCAAGGCCAAGGCCGGCGAGAAGCTCACCGCGCTGAATGACAAGGAATATGTGCTCGACGAGAGCATGACGGTCATCGCCGATGACAAGGGCGCGCATGATATTGGCGGCATCATGGGCGGTGCGGATACAGGTTCCGAAGATTCCACCACCGAAGTCCTGATTGAATGCGCCTATTTCGATCCGGCTTCGATTGCCAAAACCGGCCAGAAGCTGATGCTCACCAGCGATGCGCGCCAGCGTTTCGAACGCGGTGTGGATCCGGCATTTCTGAACGATGGCCTTGATATTGCGACCGCGCTGGTGCTCGAGCTATGCGGCGGCAAGGCTAGCGACATAACCCGCGCCGGGACACCGCCGACGGACATGCCCACGATCAGCTATGATCCCAAGCAATGTGCCGCCTTGGGCGGTATTGATGTCGCGCCGGAAAAACAGAAAACCATCCTGGAATCGCTGGGCTTCGCGGTCGACAGCAATTGGCAAGTCACGCCGCCAACCTGGCGCCGGGACATTGCCGGTTGGCAGGATCTGGTCGAGGAAGTGGTGCGGATCGAAGGACTGGATAGCGTTCCATCGACACCGCTGCCGCGCAAGGCTGGCGTTGCCAAGCCAACAGCATCGCCCGAACAATTGGCCGAGCGCAAAGCCCGCCGTGCAGCGGCTGCTCGCGGACTCAACGAGACCGTGACCTGGAGCTTTATCTCCGACAAAGAAGCCGCACCCTTTGGCGGCGGCACATGGTCGCTTGCCAATCCGATCAGCGAAGAGCTGAAGGTCATGCGGCCATCCTTATTGCCTGGCCTGATCGCAGCGGCGCAGCGCAACGCGGATCGCGGTGCATCGTCCATTCGTTTGTTCGAGGTTGGGCGCCGCTATCTGGAGTCCACCGAACATCAGACCATAGGCCTAGTGCTGGCGGGCGAGAATCAGACGCGCAGCTGGCAATCCGGAGCCGCGACCAAATATGATGCGTTCGACGCGAAGGCCGAAGTGCTCGCGATTTTGGAAGCCGCCGGTGCGCCTACGAGCAAGCTAATGGATTTTGCCGAAGCAGGTGATCACTATCACCCCGGGCAATCCGGTACGTTGCGTTTGGGACCCAAGAAGATATTGGCAGCCTATGGCGTGCTGCATCCGTCCGTGACCAAGGCCATGGGCCTGAAAGGCACAGCCGTGGCCGCCGAGATTTTCCTCGACGCCATCCCGGTGAAGAAAGCCAAAGATCATATGCGTGAGGCCTTTGCCCCTCCCGCTTTGCAGGCGGTGAACCGCGATTTCGCCTTCATCGTCGATGCGGACTTGCCCGCAGCTGATCTGGTGCGCGCGGTTAAAGGTGCGGACAAGAAACTGATTGTTGGCGCGCGGCTTTTCGATCTGTTCGAAGGTGATAGTCTGGGCGAGGGCAAGAAATCCCTGGCGGTAGAGATTATGCTGCAGCCCACCGAAGCCACGCTGACGGAAGAGGATTTGAAAGCGGTATCGGATAAGATTGTGGCGAGTGCAGGGAAATTGGGGGCTGAACTGAGAGGATAACAACATCTTCGTCATGCTGAACTTGTTTCAGCATCCATTTCTCCTCATAGAACCTGCGTCCAGCCGATGGATGGATCCTGAAACAAGTTCAGGATGACGATTTGCAAGAAAACCAAAATTATGACCAACCCACGCCGCACATTTGCGATTATCTCTCACCCCGATGCGGGTAAGACGACGTTGACCGAGAAGCTCTTGCTGAAAGGTGGCGCTATTCACCTGGCCGGCGAAGTCAAGGCGCGGGGGGATAACCGGCGCGCGCGCTCTGACTGGATGAAGATCGAGCAGCAGCGCGGGATTTCCGTGACCAGTTCGGTCATGACCTTTGAACGGAACGGCATAACGTTCAACCTGCTCGACACACCAGGCCATGAGGATTTCTCCGAAGATACTTATCGCACACTGACCGCCGTCGACAGCGCGATCATGGTTATTGACGCGGCCAGTGGTATCGAAGCGCAGACATTGAAGCTGTTCGAAGTCTGCCGCCTGCGCAGCGTGCCGATCATCACCTTTGTCAACAAGGTCGATCGCGAAGGCCGCGATCCGTTCGAATTGCTCGACGAGGTCGCCGATAAACTGGCACTGGACGTCTGCCCGATGAGCTGGCCGACCGGCATGGGCGGGCAGTTTGAGGGGATATATGACCTTAATCGGAACCAGCTGCACCAGCCAGATGGCGACAGCAAAAATTATGATGGCAAGGTTCAGCAATTTGAAGGGTTAGACGATCCCAAGCTCGCCGATGTGCTGAGCGATGAAGGGCTAGAACGGCTCACCAGCGAAGGCGAATTGGCGCAAGGCGGCTATAGCAGCTTTGACCTGGAAGCTTATCAAAATGGCGATCTGACGCCAGTTTTCTTCGGCTCCGCTCTCAAGCAATTTGGCGTCGAGGAGTTGATTGAGGCGATTGCCGACTATGCACCGAGCCCGCGGCCACAGCCAGCGGAGCCTGCCCCGATTGTACCCGACAGCAAAGATGTGACGGGCTTTATTTTCAAGATTCAGGCGAATATGGACCCGCAGCACCGTGATCGCATCGCGTTTATGCGGCTGTGCTCCGGTGAGTTTAAGCGCGGCATGAAACTAACGCCCAGTGCCTTGGGCAAGCCCATTGCCATCCACAGCCCGATTTTATTCTTCGCGCAAGACCGCGAAATTGCCGACACCGCACAGCCCGGCGACATTATCGGCATCCCGAATCACGGGACGCTGCGTGTGGGCGACACATTGTCCGAGAAAAATCAGGTGCGAATTACTGGACTGCCAAATTTTGCGCCCGAAATCCTGCGCCGCGTGATCCTGAAAGACCCGACCCAGACCAAGAAGCTGCGCAAGGCGCTGGATGATCTGTCGGAAGAAGGTGTTGTACAGGTTTTCTATCCCGAAATCGGCGCCAACTGGATTATCGGCGTGGTCGGGCAATTGCAGCTCGAGGTGTTGGTCAGCCGCCTGTCCGCAGAATATAAAGTCGAAGCCGGCCTCGAACCGGCGCCATTTGAAACCGCGCGCTGGATTAGCGGCGATGATGAGGTGCTGAGCGCTTTCGCCAATATCAACCAGACTAGCCTTGCCAAGGATCGCGACGATAATCTGGTATTCCTCGCCAAATCAGGCTGGGATGTGAATTATCAGGAAGAACGCAATCCGGACATTAAGTTTAGCGCGACGCGGGAGCGGTAAGACGGCCGCGCATACCGGTCAGGATATCTCTGTCAGCCGCAGATAAGGCCGCTGTTCATCCCACCCTTGCGGAAATAGCCTTTCTGCCTCTTCCTTTTCAATCGACGGCGGAATGATGACTTTGTCACCGGACTGCCAGTCGGCGGGGGTCGCGATATTCTTCTGATCCGATAGCTGTAGCGCATCAATCGCCCGCAAAATCTCGGTAAAATTGCGCCCGATAGTCATGGGATAGGTCATGATCAGGCGGATTTTCTTTTCCGGATCAATGATGAACACTGATCGCACGGCCTCTGTGTGGCTCTCGCCCGGATGGATCATATCGTAAAGCTTGGATATTTTGCAATCCGGATCGGCAAGAATCGGGAACCTGACATCGGTATGCTGCGTGGCATTCACATCGTGGATCCAGTCCCAATGCTCTTCTACAATATCCGTTGAAAGGCCCAGCGGCTTGACATTACGGGCCGCAAAATCGTCAGCGAGCTGAGCAGTTCGGCCCATCTCGGTTGTACAAACTGGTGTGAAGTCAGCCGGATGGCTGAAGAAAAACACCCAATCATCTTCTGCCCATTTGTGCAGATCGATTTCGCCAACCGTACTATCGGCGACAAAATTGGGCGCGATATCGCCTATGTGGAGTGACATGATCAGTTCCTTTGTTTGGATGCGCACAAGACGGATCCGTGTTTCAGGAACGGAAAATGATTATGGCGGCGCATAGTCGCAATCAGGGATAATACATAATGACACCCTATGGTGCCGAAATTTAGAAAATATAGTAGATTGCGAAACAGGCGGCCAAACCTACGCCGATGTTGAGCGGCAGGCCAATGCGGACAAAATCCGAAAAGCGGTAATTGCCCGCCGTATATACCAAAGTGTTCGTCTGATAGCCGACCGGCGTGGCAAAGCTGGCGGAGGCGCCGAACATCACGGCGACTAACAGGCTGCGAACATCCACGCCGGTTTGCTCTGCAATACCAATAACCAGCGGTGTCATTATGACAGCAACGGCGTTATTGGTCGCTGTTTCGGTAAGCAGGGAGGTCAGTGAATATATCGCGATGATCAGCCATAGCGGTGAAATCATGTTGAGCAGCGGTAGCAGCGTGTCGACAATCAACTGCACCGTGCCAGCATTTTCCAATCCTTTGCCCACCGCTAGCATGGCAAAAATCAATACAAGCACATTGCCATCAATCGCGCCCCATGCCTCTTCACTGTCAATACATTTGGTCAGCAAAACTACGGCTACACCTAGCATCGCCAGTGCAGCAATGGGCATCACGCCCAAGGCCGCCGAGATAATGATGATCGCGAGGGTAAGGATGGCAACGGGCGCCCGCCTCCGCCGATAGGAACGCGCCTCTGGTTCCTGCAAGTGCACCAGGTCAGCATTTTCCTGCAATGTGCTGATCGAAATATCATCGGTCTGCACGAGCAGGCTATCGCCATGTCGGATACGCGCATCGGACAACGTGGGTCCAGCAATATGGCGTGGCCGCGACAAGCCGAGCACACGGGCAGGAACACGCGACAAGAAAGGCAGGCTAGGCAAAGACTTGCCGACAGACCGGTGGGACGGTCCAATAACCAGTTCCACCAGCCGCGTATGTTCATCACCCAGCGGTGTGACCGGCTGCTTGACGCCAGCATAGCCCAATGAAATTCCATCAATTTCGGCGAGAGACAACAACTCTTCCTGGGTTACTGCCGCGACCAATGTCTCTCCGCCTTCCAGGATATGGTCGGAAAATTCAAACCGGTCGATATCGCGCCCGACGCGACGACCGATAACATCCACCCCGGAATGGGTGAACGCATTGATGCTGGAAATTTGCTTGCCGACAAAATCGCTGTCGTCGCGTATTCGAATGTCGGTCAGATAATAGGATTCTGGCATCTGGTCTGACAGGCTTTCACTGTCCCGCTTCGGCAAAAATAACGGCCCCAATATGGCGATCATGACAATGCCTGTCACAGCCGCAATCAGGCCGACCTGAGTTATTTCAAACAAACCAAAAGCTGCTTGCCCGTTTTCCTGTGCAACACCGTCCACAAGCAAATTGGTCGACGTGCCGAGCAGGGTCAGGCTACCGCCTAAGATGGATATGTACGACAGTGGAATAAGAAGCTTGCTTGCTGCAATGCCGGAGACCTTGGCGATCTTGCGCATTATCGGGATCAGGATAATGACCACCGGTGTATTGTTGACGAAAGCGGAAGAGGCAAAGGTACCGCCAAGGAATCCACCGATCGCCATGAAAGGCCTGTTCTCCGCCTTGCGCGCGGCAAAACCCGCAAGCGCTTCAATGACTCCGGTCCGCACCAGTGCGCCAGACAAAATGAACATCGCACCAATCGTCAGCGGCGCAGGATTGGAAAAGACCGACAGCATATCATCGCTGCTGAGCAACCCAAGCAACAGCATCAAGGCGGCCGCCACCACCGCTGTCACTGCTGGCGGACGGCGTTCACCGACAAAAGCAGTAAATAGAGCAAATAATATCGCCAATCCAACATAGGGTTTCGCGACATCCCAGTAAGTGACCCAATCCAAATTTCGCTCCTAATTATGGGTTGCTGCTTAACGCTTTAACAAAAAAACTGCATGTTCCGCGAGCAGATTGGCCATACCGCGAGTAGTTTGTTTGTCGCCGCTGAGGAACCATTGTCCTTCTTGCACGAGCCTAGCATCGCGCACCAGCGCCCGAAAATCATCAATAGTGACATGATGGATATTGGGCGTATCAAACCAGGTCTGCGGAAGCAGTCTCGTGACCGGCATCCGCCCGCCGAACAACAGCGACATCCGTACGCGCCAATGGGCAAAATTGGGGAAGCTGACAAAGGCCTGCTTACCTATGCGCAGCAATTCATCAACGATCTGATCGGGTCGGTGGGTTGTCTGTAGCGTCTGACTGAGGATCGCATAGTCGAAACTGCCATCCGGATAGGCAGATAGATCGGTGTCGGCATCCCCTTGCACAACCGACAGGCCTTTACTCACCGCGCTGGCGACATTGGCTGGATCAATCTCCAAACCGCGCGCATCGACCTGCTTTTGATCCCGTAAGGCCGCCATCAGCGCACCATCCCCACAGCCGATATCGAGCACGCGCGCGTTAGCGGTGATATTGTCAGCGATAATCTGCAAATCCGGACGGAGTTTCGTCATACATCTTCCCCCGCCTTCAAAAAGCCGTCGACAATCCGATTCATTTCAGGGTTTTCGAGCAGGAAGCTGTCATGACCAAAAGCACTGGACAATTCGACAAAGCTTGCTGCTGCGCCGGCCGCATTCAGGGCATGAACGATCGTCCGGGATTCACTGGTCGGATAGAGCCAATCGGTATCAAAGCTGATCAGACAAAAGCGTGTTTGGGATCCTTTGAACGCTTGGGCCAATGTTCCGCCATGAGCTTCGGCCAGGTCAAAATAATCCATTGCCCGGGTAATATAAAGATAGCTGTTGGAGTCAAAACGATCGACAAAGCTAATTCCCTGATGGCGCAAATAGCTTTCCACCTGAAAATCCGCATCAAAACCGAATGTCTTGCTGTCCCGATCTTGTAGCCTGCGGCCAAATTTCTCGGTTAGACCTGCTTCCGACAGATAGGTGATGTGCGCAGCCATACGTGCCACGGCGAGGCCGCTGCTCGGCGGATCATCATCGGCATAATAGGCCCCTCCACGCCAGCGGGGATCGGCCATGATTGCTTGTCGTCCGACCTCGTGAAACGCAATATTTTGAGCACTATGGCGGGCAGCAGAAGCGATAATCACCGCCGATCTGACCCGCTCAGGATAGAGCGCAGTCCAGTTTATCGCCTGCATTCCGCCCATTGATCCACCGATGACGGCATGAAGGCGCTCTATGCCCAGATGATCGAGAAGCAATGCCTGCGCACGCACCATGTCCGCGATGGTCAGCACTGGAAAGTTCATCCCCCAGGGCTTTTCGGTCGCCGGATTTATGGTTGCAGGTCCAGACGAACCCATGCAGCTGCCAATCACATTAGCGCAAACAACAAAATGCCGATCGGTGTCGACTGGCTTGCCCGGTCCCACCATGCGCGTCCACCAGCCATCCTTGCCGGTAACCGGATGGGTCGAAGCGACATATTGATCGCCGGTCAGAGCATGGCAAATCAGGATCGCGTTGCTGGCATCGGCATTGAGCGTCCCATAGGTTTCATAAGCAAGATCCACAGGCGCAAGCTGGGCTCCGCTGTCCAATGGCAGCGGCCCCAGCAGGCGAACATTCCTGTTCAGACCGAACCGATCATCCTCATTCATCGGCGTAGCAATATCAGGCAGACGCAGACTAGCAAGCGTTTATAGGTGCTTAGCGCAGCAGTTATGAACACTGTTGTTGATCGTTCTGGATAGCGCGGGTAAGGCCGGACCATGACCAAACCAGAGCCCAAATCATACATATCAGCGATTCACGCCTACACACCCGGCAAGGCGAAAGCCGATGATGGACGCGTCCTCGTCAAGCTCTCCGCCAATGAAAATCCGCTTGGCTGTAGCGCCGATGCCAGTGCAGCGCTTGCAGCACAGGCGGGCAATGTCGCACGCTATCCCGATCCAGCCAGTCATGCGCTGCGTAATGCACTAGCGGACACTTATGGAGTGGAAGCGGATCGGATCGTTTGCGGAACCGGGTCCGATGAGCTTCTAAATCTGGTTGCCGCCGGTTATGCTGGCGTCGGTGACGAGATTATCCATGTCAACTACGGTTTCATGGTTTACGAGATTGCCACACGCAAGGTTGGCGCGGAAGTGGTGATGGCTCCCGACAATGATTACGGCACTGACGTGGACGGCCTGCTGGCGTTGGTAACGGATAAAACGCGCGTTATCTATCTCGCCAATCCCAACAACCCGACCGGCACTCTGACGTCTGACAGCGAGATCGAACGCCTCCATGCCGGTCTACCGGAAGATGTCGTGCTGGTGCTGGATCAGGCTTATGGAGAATATCTCGACAATGATGGCTCCGCCAGCTTCGAACTGGCGCGCCAACATGGCAATGTCCTGATTACACGGACTTTCTCGAAAATCTATGGGCTCGCCGCTGAGCGTATTGGCTGGGCCTATGGTCAGCCGCATCTTATCGATACGCTTAATCGGATACGCGGACCGTTTAATGTGACAAGCGCTGGTCAGGCTGCGGCCATCGCAGCTTTGGCCGATCAGAATTTTGTCATCCAAAGCCGGGAGCATAATGCCAAAGAGCGCGAATGGATGGGGGGCGAGATTGCCGCCTTATCCAATCACGGCCTGCGCGCCATTCCATCCGCCGCCAATTTCATATTGGTGCTGTTTGACGGAACGGTGAGCGCAGAAATAGCGGACCGGAAACTGGTGGATGCTGGCTACGTCGTTCGCAGATTGCCGGATCAGGGACTCGGCCATGCCCTGCGCATCACCATCGGTACTGAGGAAGAAAATCGCGGCTTTATGGACGCACTGAGGTCAATATTGGAAACCAGCGCCTAATGCTGCCTTTCGCGAATATCACGATTATTGGCCTAGGCCTGATCGGCTCTTCCATCGCCCATGGCGTCAGAGCCAGCATGCCATCGGCACGCATAACCGGTTTTGACGCAGACGCCGCCGTTCGTGCCCGGGTGCAAGAGCTCGGCTTTTGCGATGATGTTGCGGACAACGCTGGCGCAGCCGTGATTGACGCCGATCTTGTCCTGCTTTGCGTGCCAGTTGGGGCCATGGCGTCAATCGCTTCGGAAATGGCAGAAGACCTGCCCAAAGAAGCGGTCATCAGCGATGTTGGATCATCCAAAGGTAATGTTATTGCCTCGCTGCAAGCTGCCTTGCCAGAGGTACGGATCATCCCAGCTCATCCGGTCGCGGGCACTGAACATAGTGGGCCCGATGCCGGTTTTGCCACCCTGTTCCACGACCGTTGGTGTATATTAACGCCGCCAGAAGATGCCGAGAAAGGCGATATCGAACGCGTACGTGCCTTTTGGGAAAAACTGGGTGCGAATATCGAGATTATGGATGCGAAACATCACGATCTGGTACTTGCCGTAACCAGCCATTTGCCACATCTTATCGCCTATACGATAGTGGGTACTGCATCTGACCTGGAGGATGTCACGCGTAGCGAAGTGATAAAATATTCTGCAGGCGGCTTTCGTGACTTCACCCGCATCGCAGCCTCCGATCCAACCATGTGGCGTGATGTGTTCATGTCGAACAAGGACGCTGTCCTTGAGATGCTGCAGCGTTTTTCTGAAGATCTCACGGCTCTGCAACGCGCCATCCGCTGGGATAAGGGCGACGAGCTGTTTGACCTGTTCACAAAAACCCGAGCCATCCGCCGGCGGATTATCGAAGAGGGGCAAGATGATGCCGCTCCCGATTTCGGCCGGAGTCATGAATAGTTCACTGCAGAAATTTTCATGGCTTGGAAGCGGTTATCGAATGCGGTGATGTTGTCACCAAACCTTCTGCTTCTTCTCGATGCTAATCGTAAGTTTTTGTCACGGGTCCTTTTATTCAAAGGCTGTTTAGGGTAGCAATCTTTCAGGGGTAGCGATGTTTGGAGCACTATCCTGCGCCGAGAATTTGGTTTCTCTGACCAGAATAGGGGTATATTCAATCAAGTGACCGACAGCAAAGCGCATCATATAGTTTTTGCCAATGAAAAAGGCGGCACCGGTAAGTCCACCACCGCAGTTCATGTTGCTGTTGCACTCGCTTATCAGGGGCATAAGGTTGCAGTCATCGATCTCGATCCGCGCCAGCGCACCCTGTATCGCTATCTCGAAAACCGCAAAGCGACGATGGACAGGCTGGATATTGAAATTCCGCAGCCCTATTTTGAAGTATTCGAACATGACAATCTCGCCCGGCTTGAACAGCTGGTCGAACGGATGAGTCACGGTGTTGACTATCTGCTATATGATACTCCCGGCCGGGATGACAAATTTGCTCGCTTTGTTGCGACCCGCGCCAATACTTTGGTGACCCCGATTAATGACAGCTTCGTCGATTTTGACCTGATCGGACAAGTGGATCCCGAGACGTTCAAGGTCCGTAAACTCAGCTTTTATGCCGAACTTATCTGGGAGGCTCGTAAAGCCCGGGCCAAGGCGGACGGCACAACGATTGACTGGGTGGTGCTGCGCAATCGCACCCAGCATGTCGAGGCACATAATATGCAGCGCGTCATCTCTGCCTTGACGGAGTTATCGCAACGCGTGGGCTTTCGCGTGATTCCAGGGTTGAGCGAGCGAGTTATTTATCGCGAGCTCTTCCCAGCTGGCCTGACAATGCTCGACAAGCAACATCTGGGTCGACTTGCCACCAGTCATATTGCTGCACGGCAGGAACTGCGTGAGTTGATCAAGCATCTGGCACTACCCCAGCCAGAGGGCGAACGGCCAAGCTTTGGCAAACCCAAGCTGGTCGCCTGATCCATGACGTTCATGCTGGTCCTCAGCGCTTCGGTCATCGCGGCTCTGATCCTGTCTGGCCGGGCAAAGACTATGAACGCCAATGACTGGCTGGCCGTGGCGGTCGCTCTGCTGGGCGTGAATTTGTTTCGCGGCGGTAGCTGGATAATGGGCAGTGGGCTCGTCATCGCGGCAATAGCATGGGGCGGATCTAAGCTTTTGGCCGAATTTAAGCTTAGCAAGCCTGCACAACGCAAGCCCCGTGATTTCGAACTGGACCGGGCACGATCACTTTTGGGTGTGCCGGACGATGCCGATCAGGCAGCAATCAACAATGCCTGGCGCGCGTGCCTTAGCGAACATCATCCCGACCGCGGTGGTGACGAGCAAATAGCACGTCAAATCAACAGGGCCCGGGACATATTGCTAGAGGAACTGCAGACCATCAATCACCGCTAAGCTGACCCGCTGGTGCGATGCGAAAACCAGATGGGGCTAGCTTTTGCACCCAGGTCTTTATATTGTTGTACGAGCAAAATTTCCCTTCAGATCCTACCCTCCATTAAGGAAAAACCATACATGACCGCACGCACATCCCATCAGTTTGATCCGTCCAGTTTGCGGGAATATGATATTCGCGGGATCATCGGAGAAACACTGGGCAATGATGATGCCTACGCAATCGGCCGGGGCTTTGGCACATTGATCGCGCGGGCCGGGGGCACGGCAGTAGTCACCGGCTATGATGGTCGCACCAGTTCTCCAATGCTCGAAGATGCGCTTATCGAGGGGCTAAATGATGCTGGTGTTAATGCTGTTTCGATTGGCATGGGGCCAACTCCGATGTTGTACTATGCAGAATGTGTGTTGGACCAAGTACAGGGTGGAATCGAGATCACCGGCAGCCATAATCCCGCCAACTATAATGGCTTCAAAATGGTATTTCAGGGGCGGCCGTTTTTCGGGGCAGATATTCAAAAGCTCGGCGTGATGGCAGCGAACGGCGACTGGGACAAGCCAGCTGATGATGCAGTTGGTAATATAGAGCGCATCGACATTATCGATGAATATGTCGCGCGACTGACCCAAAATTTCACCGGAGACGCAATGAAGATCGGCTGGGATGCGGGCAATGGTGCTGCGGGTCCGGTGATTGAAAAACTCACTGCAAACCTGCCGGGCGAGCATCATCTGCTCTACACCGATGTCGATGGCAATTTTCCCAATCACCATCCTGATCCTACCGAAGAGAAAAACCTGATCGACCTGAAAAAGCTTGTCGCGGAAAAAAGGCTCGATTTCGGTGTGGCATTTGATGGCGATGGTGATCGTATCGGCGCAATTGACGGGGAAGGGCGCGTAATTTGGGGTGACCAACTCCTACAAATCTATGCCGAAGACGTGCTCAAGTCGGAGCAAGGTGCAACCATCATTGCGGATGTAAAAGCTTCGCAGGCACTTTACGACCGGATTGCAGCTTTGGGCGGCGAGCCGCTTATGTGGAAAACCGGACACAGTTTGATCAAGTCGAAAATGAAGGAAGTCTCTTCACCGCTTGCAGGCGAAATGAGCGGTCATGTCTTTTTCAAACATGACTATTATGGTTTTGATGATGCGCCCTATGCGGCCGTTCGCCTCATTCAGGCAGCGACCAATATCGGCAAAAGCGTGACCCAGCTGCGTAGCGATATGGTCGAAATGATAAATACGCCGGAAATGCGCTTCCAGGTCGATGAAAGTCGCAAGTTCACAGTGATTGATGAGATATTGGAACGGCTTGCAGCCGATGGCGCTGACGTCAACAATACCGATGGCGCACGGGTGAACACCGAAGACGGCTGGTGGTTGTTACGGGCTTCGAATACGCAGGACGTGCTGGTCGCACGCGCCGAAGCGAAGTCGGAAGAAGGACTGGAACGACTAATGACACAAATCGATGAGCAATTGGCGCTGTCCGGTTTGGAGCGGGGCGAGACAGTCGGGCATTAGCAGCGGCAATAGCTGCTTCATCCCAAAGCGGACTATTGCGGAACCGACGCGACATTCAATTATGGGACCAGAATGGGTCCTTCTACTTTTCGGTATCCTGCTCTTTGGCATTTTGCGGACCAAATATCTTTTGATCCGGCACGAATGGCGCGATCAGTAGTCCAGCCATGGTCATGGGGTAATTCGGGGATGTACCAATTCCAATCTTATCGTGTGGGCGCTCGCCCTTCACCTTGTGGAAGGTGCCGAACAGGATATCCCACACGATAAATTCGCCGCCATAGTTGGAATCGCCTACAGCCTTGTTGGGATAGTGATGATAGCGGTGATTATCGCCGATCGAGAATATATATTCCCAAAAACCAAGCTTCAGGTCGATATTGCTATGCTGGAATATGCCAATGCTGAGCTGCATAAGGATCGCAACCATTATGATCTCGGCCGAAGGCTGCAGGAGCGCATAGGGAATTGCAAAGAGCAGCGCTTGGCCGACGACCTCAACGGGGTGGCTGCGTATGCCATTGAGCCAGTATAAGCGCTTGACCGAATGATGCGCTGCATGAAACCGCCACAAAAATGGCACTTCATGAAGCGCACGATGTAGCCAGTAGCGGAAGAAATCCTTGATCAATATGAAAAGGAAAACTTGGACAACGCCCGGTAAGTTTGTGGGCCACAGATTATGTCCGTAAGGTTCCAACGCTTCGAAAAGGCTTACAAGAAACAGAACTTGGATGAGATATTTGGCAAAACCGTTCCAGAAAGCGCCGGAAATGAACATCATGAGATCGACCGATGTGTCGTTGCCGCCTTCCAACCAGTTTCGACTGAATGGCATCAAACGCTCCATCGGGGCAAAAATACTGCCGATGATAACCGGCACGAGTGCCAGTGTTAATAATGAGTCAAAGGTCACTCCGTTTTCCGCAAATTTGAATCCCATGATGAGCGAGATGATTAGGGTCGCGGGGAAGATTATGTGCGACAAGACAGTCCGCAGAAATGTTCCTTCGAGTTTGTAAGACGCTGCATCGAGATGTTTCAGTGCCCAGTTCATTGGCCTGACAATCACATAGGAACCGCCTGATTCGATAATATTCAGCGGCATCCCCGCCCATTTCTCAAGCTGGCGGGCAAATCGAGCGCGCGCAGGCAGTTCCTTATTTTTGAACGATTTCTGCGCTGAAGATTGATTGGTTTGATTTTGGAGAAAGGATTTGATGACGGTCATTCTGTCTCTCACACGTTCGGATTCACAAGGCGTTTTTAATTAATGAACGTGTTCATTAAATGTGTCAAGACTACCGGCGATCGGAAAAGCGGGGCTAGTACATCAAATCCACTCAATCCTTTTCGATCATCGTCATGATGGATGTGATCATTGCGTCGGCAATCTGCTCAGGCGGATCAAAGGCAATACGTTCAATATTGATCGGCAAGGCGAGTGCGCCATGCAAAGCAGCCCATAACAGTTGGGCAAGCATCTTTGGATCACCGTCAATAATTGCATCGGTCTCCTGGCCTTCGGTAATGGCAGCCGTAAGAAACTGGAAATACGGTTCCTCTTCCAATGCGGTCTGATCCGGTATCGGTCGGGAATCGGGGCGCACATAAAGAAAGGCACCGCGAAAAACACGATGTTTCTCCCGGGCAAATTCTGCATAAGCGCGAAGCAAGTTATGAATTCTGGCAGCGGGATCGTCAGTGGAGTTAACAATGTCAGACATTTGCGCGCGCAATTGGTTGACCGGCTCCTGCCAGAGGGAGCGCCCGAGATCCGAAATATCTTCAAAATATTTATAGATTGTACCAACTGACACTCCGGCCTGTTTTGCAACCGCACGGATGGTGATGCTCTCAAGGTTGCCTTGTCGCACCAAACTACTCGCGGCAGATCTGATGCGCTCGCGAGTTTCGCGCCGCTGTTCGGGAGTAATAACCGGCCTTGGCATCAAGCATCCTCTATATATCTGATATTACCAGCTGATTCTGATTCCATCGGCCACATAGCATATCGAACGGCCCAGTAACCTCAAAATGCGATTGACATTGATCATCTCAGATTAGTAACATGAACTCGTTCATTTTATCTGTTGGTATGGCCTAATCAACCGGCTATGACAGACTTTGGTAGCTCATAATTCGCATTCCGTTCTTGGAGAAGTCCCAAATGCGCGTTCTTCTTTTCCCTCTCTTCTTCCTATTGAGCGGCTGTTCTTTTCTGGTTTTTGGCGAAGCATCGGACAGACCTGAAGATGCTATCATTCGAGGAATCAATTATGTCAGCGTGACGGTCAATGACCTTGATCAGGCTACGAAACTATATGGTGACACCGTGGCGCTTCAATTGGTTGATGAGCGGGAGATGGATCAGTTTCCTGGATCCACTATATTGTTGGGCCGGGAGAAATTTGTTGCCAAATCGCGCTTGATGCGAAGCAACAACGCACAGCTCCGCTTTGTTCAATTTGAGGATGCCGATGCCTCCCGCAAGACATATCCGAAAGTCGAAGTCTATGGCCCGGGCATTGCCCACGTTGCCTTTCAGGTAAACAAGGAAACCAAAGCCTATTCACGATTTTTGGCAGCTGGTGCCAAACCGGTCAATGGAACTCCCGATATGACGTCCCTTAACCCGGAAAACCCAGTGGAATATGCCTATGCCCGCGATACAAATCGGACGATGTATGAATTTGAACATGTGGACATCAGCAAACTGGATCGCGCCACACCGCCCAAATATGATTATCGAATTCGGCATGTTGCACTCGCAACCCCCGATTTTGACCGGATTGTGGAATTTTACTCGATATTGCTGGAACAGGAGGAGCCGCGTCGATTGGGTCGGCTTATCAATCTCCAAGGTGAAAATTTTGACAGCGTATCGGGGCTACCGGATACCAAGCTCAAAATGGCGTTTTTTCAAGTGAGAAATATGGAGCTTGAGATCGCACAATATACAAGCCATCCGTCCACCCTGCCTCAAAAGCCCAGACCATTGGATGCGCCGGGCTTTGCCATGATCGTGTTTGATGTCGAAGACCTTGAAGCCGCTAGAGAGAAGCTGATCTCTGCCGGCGGATCGATCGTTAGCGAAGCAAAGCCAATGGATGGCGGGCAAATGATGGTCGCACGGGATCTGGATGGAAATCTATTGGGCTTTCAGAAAGTCGATTCCGCATCGGTGTTTTCCTCGCAGAATTTTGATGGAGATGGCACTTCTTAGCGCAATGTCTGTGTCTACACCCACCCAGAGCGATGTTCTTCCTGCATTAGGCAAAATCATCACATTGCGATAGCAGGAGCCCATTAAATCCAATTGACAACTGGCCCAACAGGATGACGCCATGAACGCTAAGCTGCCGCCACAAACCCAATCTGTTTTTGATGACCTTCCAAATGCCGTGGCGGATCGACTCGTGATATTACGGCAGTTGATACTCGAAACCGCCGCCGGAGATCCTGCCGTCGGTCCTCTTGAAGAAACACTGAAATGGGGCGAGCCGGCCTATCTGACCTCCACGACAAAGTCCGGCACGACCATCCGCATCAACCGTCACAAGAAATCAGACAATCATTATGCGATATATGTTCATTGTCAGACGGATCTGGTCGAGCGATATAAACAGCTATATGGCGACATATTGCAATTTGAAGGCACAAGAGCGGTCGTTTTTGATGTCGATCAGGAGATTCCGACTAAGGCGGTGCAACATGTTATTGCGATGGCCTTGACTTATCATTTGCGGCCCTGACCTTGGCCAGACGCTCTCTCTCGGCTTTATTCATCTCGGCAAAAATTCGCCAGACGGCGATGAACAAGGCGGCAAGAAGCGGGCCGATGACGATGCCGTTGAAGCCAAATAGCTGCAGTCCGCCCAGGGTCGAAATCAGTACAACATAATCCGGCATCCGGGTATCGCGACCAACCAATATAGGTCGAACAATATTATCGATCATGCTGATGATGAATATGCCCGATAGAATAAGGACGACACCTTGCCAGATTGATCCTGTGACCAGCAGATAAATAGCGACCGGTACCCAGACAAAGCCTGTGCCAATTGCAGGGATAAGCGACAAGATCGCCATCGATACCGCCCAGAGCAAAGCCCCTCGGATATCCAGCGCCCAGAATATCAGGCCGCCAATTGTGCCTTGAAGCAAGGCGACAACAAAACTGCCCTTTATCGTTGCAAGGATCACGACAAAAAACTTGTCGATCAGAATGGCACTTTTGCTTTCCGATAGCGGAACAATATTTTCAATTTGCGCGGCCAAAGTACGACCATCGCGCAGCAGAAAAAAGGTCAGGTAAAGCATCACACCCAACGCCAGTAGGAAACGGAAAGCCCCCTGGCCAAAGCTCAAGGCCTGCGCAATCAGGAATTCGAGACTGCTGCCAATAGCTTCCTCAATCTGCGGTCGCACGGTTGCCAGATCGCCGTAGCCATAAGCAGCGAGCTGGTTTTGAGCCCAGGCTGGCAAACTGTTCTGAAAAGCCACGAAGGCACCGCCAAAATCAATTTCCCCTGCTTGGATGCTTGCGTAGGCGCTTGTCGCTTCTTGTACCAAGGCCATTCCGAGTAGAATGGCCGGAACGATGACTAACATGATGACGAGAATAAGGGTCAAGAAAGCCGCAAGATTAGCGCGCGGAGAAAGCCAGCCTGCTATTTTCTGATAGACCGGCTGAAACAAGACCGCGACCACAACGCCCCAGACAATAGCACCGAAAAACGGCTCTATCAGCATCGCAAATGCAAGTGAAATAATCACCAGAAGCGCCAGCACGAAAAGCCGTTCTATTCCAAATTGGGGGCGTTCTGATTCATCCATATTTTTCAGCTAGATCAATATAATAATTTGGGTTTTTATACAATAAGGCCTGAAGCCAATTCTCAATTCAGTCCTCTATTCAAATCATCTGAAAACTGTCAGAATGGTGTAATAGCAGCAAAGCGAGAGATAACATGGACAATATTCCCTTCCAGAAAGGCCTGTATGAAACCGGCAATGGCATTTTTGCCTATCTGCAGCCGGATGGCGGATGGGGTTGGTCCAATGCCGGGCTGATAACCGATGGCGATCAATCCTTACTCGTCGACACATTGTTCGATGCCAGCCTGACCCGCGATATGCTGGCGACCATGGCTGACGCAGCAGGCGTTGGCGCAGATGACATTGGCACCATCGTCAACACGCACGCGAACGGCGATCATACGCATGGCAATGGTTGCTGCCAGCATGCCGAAGTCATTGCGTCGGAGGCCAGCGCCAAGGAGATGGACGAATTGCCAGCCCCCGCTTTGGCCGCAATTATGGCGCAAGCAAAAGATATGGGACCGGCTGGGCAATATCTGGTTGATATTTTCGGCAGCTTTGACTTCACCGATGTCGCGGAAAAACATCCGACCAAAACGTTCAGCGGCGAGTATAGCGTGATGGTTGGGGACAAACGGGTTGATCTGGTCGAAGTTGGTCCCGCCCATACAGCCGGAGATGTCTTGGTCCATGTGCCCGATGACAAGACGGTTTTTACCGGTGATATCCTGTTCATTGAAGGCACACCGATTATGTGGGCCGGCCCTGTTTCGAACTGGATCGCCGCATGCGATTATATTATTGATCTCAAACCCGACACGATCGTTCCAGGCCACGGCCCTATCACCGATGAAGCCGGTGTCCGGCGCGTGCAGGACTATCTGCATTATATCGATGGTGAGGCGCGCAAACGTTATGAGGCTGGCTTGTCCGTGCGCGACGCCGCGCATGATATAAAGTTGGGTGATTTTTCAAGCTGGGGCGACAGTGAGCGGATCGCAGTCAATGTTTCGACGCTTTACCGCGAATATGCTGGTGATATGACCCCGCCCGATGTGACGCAATTATTCGGGTTGATGGCGGAACTCAGAAAATAGCCTACAGTGCCCAGGTGAAACAGCCGAAACTGCCCCAACCGCTTCAAGACTGGTTCGCCTCTCGCGGATGGACCGTGCGGCGTCACCAAATCGAGATGCTCCAAGCGGCGAGGGCGGGGCAGCATGCCTTGCTCACCGCGCCGACCGGAGCGGGCAAAACTCTAGCGGGCTTTCTGCCCAGCCTGGTCGATCTGATAGACAATCCTGATTTTGACGGACTGCATACGCTCTATATCTCTCCGCTCAAAGCGCTCGCCGTCGATGTCCAGCGCAACCTGCTCACGCCGATTGACGAAATGGGACTGCCGATCAAAGTCGAGACCCGGAGTGGCGACACGCCCGCCAATCGCAAAGCACGTCAACGGGTGAAGCCGCCACAAATATTGCTGACTACGCCAGAATCGCTCAATCTGCTCTTGAGTCAGGAAGACAGTTTCACGCTCTTCGCCAAGCTGAAGCACGTCATCATTGATGAGGTGCACGCCTTTGCATCCGGCAAACGCGGAGACCTGTTGTCATTATCCCTCGCACGGCTGCAACGGATTGCGCCGGACATGCGCCGTGCCGCCTTGTCGGCCACCGTTGCTGATCCCGACGATTTTCGCGCATGGCTGGCCCCTTATGGCGATATCAACGCGGTCACCCATGTGCTGGGTGAAGAGGGTGCGCCGGCCGATATCGCCATCATGATCCCCGAAACGCCCGAGGGAGAGAAGGTCCGTGTGCCATGGGCGGGCCATGCCGGTGTCTATGCCGTCCCGCAAGTGATGGAACAGATCAAGGCCAACCGTATGACGCTGGTCTTCACCAATACGCGGTTTCTGGCCGAATTTATCTTTCAGAAATTATGGGAGATAAACGAAGAAACGCTGCCGATCGGGGTCCATCATGGCAGCCTGTCAAAGGAGGCGCGGCGCAAAGTCGAAAATGCCATGGCTTCAGGCAAGATGCGCGCACTGGTCTGCACGGCTTCTTTAGACCTAGGCGTCGACTGGGGCGATATTGATTGCGTCATCCAGATGGGTGCACCCAAGGGCAGTTCACGATTGCTCCAGCGCATTGGCCGCGCCAATCACCGGCTGGATGTTTCGTCCAAGGCATTGCTGGTGCCGGGCAATCGCTTTGAATATCTCGAAGCGCAAGCGGCCCTGGATGCCGTGAATGAAGGTAAGCGGGACGGCGAGCCGTTCCGTCCGGGCGGGCTCGATGTCCTCGCGCAGCATGTGATGACCTGTGCCTGCGCCGCGCCGTTTCAAGAAGATGATCTGCTCGACGAACTGCAATCTTCCCTGCCCTTTAGCGCACTCGACAAGGAGACGTTTGACCGGGTGCTCGGCTTTACGCGGGACGGTGGTTATGCGCTGAAAGCCTATGACAAGTTCAAGCGGCTGCGGCGCGATACCAAGGGCGTGTGGCATCTTGTTCACCCGCGCTTTGCCACTCAGCACCGGATGAACGCGGGGATCATTGTCGATGCCGCGATGATGACTGTGCGTTTCAAAAATGGCCGCAATCTCGGCAAGGTGGAAGAGAGTTTCGCAGCCATTTTGAGCCCCGGTGACACGTTTTTCTTTGCCGGGATGAGTCTGGAACTGATCAAGTTGGACAGCGCGGATGTCATCGTCCGTGCAACCAAAAAAGCCGCCATGATCCCGAGTTATATGGGTCTGCGGCTACCGCTCACAACACATTTGTCTGACCGGGTGCGAGGCTTCCTAACAGATCGGGCGGGGTGGGCACGTTTCCCCGATGACGTACGTGAATGGCTGGAAATGCAGGACCATCGCTCGCAATTGCCGGAACCGGGTCAGCTTTTGGTCGAGACATTTCCGCATAAGGGCCTGCATTATATGACGGCTTATAGTTTCGAGGGGTGGAATGCGCATCAGTCGCTGGGCATGCTGCTCACGCGGCGGATGGAGACTCGAGGACTGAAACCCATTGGTTTTGTCGCCAATGACTATGCACTGGCCTGCTGGAGCGTTGAACCGGTTGCCGATCCCGCGCCACTGTTCAGTGCCGACATCCTCGAAGACGAGTTTTTCGAGTGGATCGAGGGCAGTTATTTGCTCAAACGCGCCTTTCGGGAGGTTGCGGTGATTAGCGGGCTGGTCGACCGCCAACATCCCGGTAAGCGCAAAACCGGGAAGCAGGTGACTTTTTCCACCGATCTGATTTTTGACGTGTTGCGCAAGTACGAGCCGGATCATTTGCTTATGCAGGCCGCCTGGGCTGATGCCCGTGCACGGATGACAGACGTTGCACGATTGGGAGACCTTTTGGACAGGGCGGCGGGCTCAATGGTTCATGTCGAACTCGATCGTGTCAGTCCGTTAGCGGTGCCCGTGTTGGTCATGATCGGGCGCGAACATGTCGCACAGGGCGCAACCGATGATGCGCTGCTCATTGAAGCAGAGAGTCTGATCGAAGAGGCGATGCGCGGTGATTGAATGGACCCATTGTGCCCGTAAAATTTGTCGCAGGGTGGAAATTGGAGTATCTACACAAATATGAGTATGTTTTTCCCCATAAGTGCAGCCTTGCCCTTGTTGTTTTCAGTGCAAGTCGCTGAACCCGGCACCGCTTTGCCGGAAGCGGCAGCAGCCATTCCCGAAATTATCGAACCCGAAGCGATATTGGCCGACCGTCTGCCCGATCAGTTCATCAAACCTGATGCCGAGCAAATCGCGATTGCCGAAGACCGGATGGCGCGCATGACCGTTCCGGTCAGCATCGAAGGAAGCGGTCCCTTCAAGTTCATTATCGATACCGCAGCACAACGCACAATATTATCCAAGGAAATCGCCGGCAGCTTGACTCTGGAACTGGAAGACGAGGTCAATATCATTGCTTTGGCGGGAAGCACGGTGGTGCAAACCGTCTATGTGCCGGAGCTGACATTGGGCAGCCGCAGCTATGGCGGCCTGGTCGCCCCGACATTCCGATCAACCAATATTGGTGCCGATGGCGTACTGGGTCTCGATAGCCTGCAGGGGCAGCGCATACTTTTTGATTTTATCACCAGTGCAATTTCCGTTGAAGACACGTCGGTAAAACGCAAAGCACGTTCGCGCCGCGAAATTGTTGTTACCGCGCGGCGACGTTCAGGCCAGCTGATTTTCACCAATGCCGAAATCTCTGGAATCAAGGTCAGCGTGATCATTGATACAGGCGGCGAGCTCTCCATTGGGAATAAGGCATTGCAACGCCGCTTGCGGATGAAACGTTCGGCTCTGCAACAGATTAATCTACTCGACGTGACCGGCCGGTCCGTCGCCGCTGACTATGGTGTAGCCAGTGAGCTACATATCGGTCGTGCGCGTTTCGGGGTCATTCCAATCGCCTTTGCCGACATCGCGCCCTTTGCGGCGCTTAACCTTGATAAAAAACCCGCGATGTTCTTGGGCATGGACGCGCTGCGCAAATTTGATCGGATGGCAATCGACTTCGCCAACCGCAAAATATACTTCCTGCTCCCCAAAGACGCGACGTGAACGGATTTTCCGCAAAACCGTCAAAGCGCAGGATAGAATAATATTATAGTAGGAGAGTATGATGCCTCTTTTTTCCACTGGCCTAATACCCGCCATAGCTGCGTCTGCACTGGCTTTGGCTTATCCTGTTCCGATGGGGCAATCGGTTGAGCCCGGTAGTCTGACAAAGCCGGATAATGAAATTATCGCGATCGATGAAGACCGTGCGCAGCGGATGACCGTCCCCGTCAGTATCGAAGGCCGCGGGCCGTTTTCCTTTGTAATTGACACCGGAGCAGAGCGCACTGTTCTCTCTCGCAAAATTGCCACGAGACTGGCTCTGGATGCTGAAGAACCAGCTGAATTGATCAGCATCGCTGGCAGCAGCATGGTTGATATGGTTTATGTGCCTGAACTCACCCTAGGCAAGAAAAGCTATGACAGCCTGATCGCCCCGGTCTTGCTTGCACGCCATATTGGCGCAGACGGCATATTGGGTCTCGATGGCCTGCAGGATCAGCGGATATTGTTTGACTTCATCAACAATCAAATCTCCATCGAAGACACGGCCGCACCGCGGGCCATGGCCTCGCGCCGGGAAATCATCGTGACCGCACGGCGCAAATCTGGTCAACTCATCTTCACCGAAGCGACGATTTCCGGGCTTAAGGTCAATGTGATCGTTGATACCGGTGCGCAGGTGTCGATTGCCAATCTGGTTTTGAAAAAGCGCCTGATAAGACGCGCGAAGGAGCTGGGTGAAGAAAATAGCCTGATTGCGGTGACCGGCCAGACATTGGGTGTGGAGTTCGGTAAAGCCAGGGATTTTCGCATTGGTCGCGCGAAATTTGACAGCTTACCAGTGGCTTTCGCGGATGCACCACCTTTTGAGCGACTGGGCATGGACAAGAAACCGGCACTATTGCTGGGAATGGATGTGCTTCGAAAATTTGATCAGGTTGCCATTGATTTCAAAAAACGAAAAATCCATTTTCTGTTACCGAAAGATACAAAACGCTATTTCGAGAGGCCAAAAGACAGCCGTATCAGCTCGTAAAGCTATTCAGCGCTCGCATCTTCACTGTTCTCAGCCTCTGCGCTGTTTTCCAGTGCGCGTTGCTCTGCTTCCAGCTCTTCAAGCGCAGCATCCGCCTCTTCTTCAGTCAGTGAATCACTAATCTCGGGCTGTGGCGGCATTTCCGCTTCAACAGGCACCTCTTCATCCAATACAGGCGCATCAGCTTCGTCACTGCAAGCCGACGTCAGGCACAAGATGGGTGCGGTTACGATCAGAGCGATTTTCATTGCAGTGTCCTCGGTTTCTGGCCTTATTTATTGAACAGCCATTGGGGGAACAATAATTCTATCCCGCAAACACAGGTTCGATATCGCCCGTTTTCCACTGCGGATATTTTTTCATCACATTGGCAAACAGATCCGAACCCAGATGGGCGGCGAGCCATGTTTGTAAACCGGGCAGCGACTGCGCGTCAAACCAGTTGCGGTCATTATTGGCAAATTGACGGATGAACGGAAAAATCGCAAAATCGGCTAGCCGAGGCTGGTTTCCCAGCAACTGACCCTCGGCGGCAAGCGGTTTTTCCAGCTTCTCGAGAAAGGCCAGCCCGGCGGATCGATGCGCTATTGGGTCGACATCATCATAGCGTGTGGGATATTTATAGCGGTCGAGATTATCTTTAAAATCGCTGTCCGCTTCGGCGATCAAATCGGCACCGGCATCCGCATCTTCCAGCCAGCCTGCCGGATCGCTCCTGTCCAATGCCCAATGCATGATTGCCAGACTTTCATCGATGATCGTCCCGTCATCCTGGACTAGCACTGGCACCGTCGCCTTGGGCGAGGCTGCAATCATTTCATCCGGCTTGTCGCGCAGAACCACTTCTCTTAGGCGTACCGGAGTCATGCTGGCCATCAGGGCCATGCGCGCGCGCATCGCATAGGGGCAACGCCGGAAGCTGTAGAGGATCGGCATGTCAATCATGCGGTTCCCAGATGCTTACGACCTTCCTGCGCCGCCTTCTCCACCTGCCGCTGCCGTTCACGATAGCGTTCGCGCTGCTCGTCAGTGCGATTGTCATAACAATGGGGACAAGCCTCCCCCGGAACATATTTTTCTGATGCGCGCTCCTCAGCGTTTAATGGCATTCGGCACGCATGACATTGATCATAGTCACTTTCTTTCAAACCATGGCCAACGGCCACGCGTTGATCAAACAGGAAGCAATCACCATTCCACTGGCTGGTTTCTTCCGGCACATTCTCAAGATATTTGAGTATTCCGCCTTTCAGATGATGGACATCATCAAAACCCTGGGCCTTCACATAGGCAGTGGCTTTTTCACATCGTATTCCGCCGGTACAGAACATCGCAATCTTTGGCTGCCCTTCGGCTTTTTCCTGCAACTGCTGGGAGAAATCATCAAACCACGCCGGAAAATCGCGAAATGTCTCTGTATCGGGGTTTATCGCGCCTTCAAAACTGCCAATCGCCACTTCATAGGCGTTGCGCGTATCGATCACGACCGTATCAGGGTCCGCAATCATGGCATTCCAATCCAATGGGTCGACATAGTCACCTTTTGCCCGTGCAGCATCAATACCATCCACGCCCATTGTCACGATTTCTTTCTTCAGCCGCACTTTCATGCGCAGAAACGGCATGGCTTCGGCATTGGAATATTTCACCTCCAGCCCGGCAAATTGCGGCAGATCTCGCAGAAAAGCGATCACCGTATCAATGCCGTCTGTTACGCCCGCAATAGTCCCGTTAATCCCCTCTGGCGCGAGCAGGATGGTGCCTTTCAGACCATTGGCTTCGCAAGCCGCAAGGATTTCCGGTTTCAGCGCCGCCGGGTCTTCGACCACGGCAAAATGATAGAGCGCCGCCACCTTGTAAGAAAAATTTGATTCCGTCATGGCGCGCATATAGTCGTGCGCAGCAGGAAATTCCAACCCTTCCCGCTTGCGCACAGGTTCAGATCAACGCATAGCATAAAAATGGTTCCCCTTTCGTTCGCCAATCACCTGTTTCATGTGGTCGCCCCAGCAGCGCTCTATTGGCCAGCAGAAAAGGCTTTGCTGGTGGCGGATTTACATCTTGAAAAGGCCAGCTTTTATGCCCGTCAGGGGCAGATGCTGCCACCCTATGACAGCCGCGCAACCCTGGATGAAATGGCCGGTTTGATCGCCGAGACAGCGGCGGAAAAAATCTTTTGCCTCGGCGACAATTACCATGACGATGAAGGGGAGGCACGGCTGGAACGCGATGCAGCAAAATTGCTCACAAAACTGACAAGGCGCACCCATTGGATATGGATCAGCGGCAATCATGACCGCGATGTCAGCGGCCTGTGGGGTGGCGAGGTAATGACCGAATGGACCGGCAACGGCCTCGCGCTGCGACACGAAGCGACAGCTAAGACCAGCCTGCCCGAAATTTCCGGCCATTTTCACCCCAAGCTGCGGGTACCCGTACGCCGACGGCATGTGTCCCGTCGTTGTTTCGTCCGAGGCGAGAAACATCTGATCATGCCGGCTTTTGGCGCACTGACGGGAGGATTGGCAGCAGATCATCCAGAGATTGAGAGAGCCGTGGCAGGGCCAGCGGAGGCGCTCATCGCGCTGAAAGAAAAACTGCTGCGATTCGATCTTGGATTCCCGCCGACATCATGCCAGTCACAGCCTGGTTCAAATTCGAAAAAGCAACTTATCTTGCCGCTGTCCGTTGAAGAAACGACAGACAATTGCGCCTAGAGCTTAGCCTGCAGGATATGTTTTTTGCATAAACCTTAAAGAAACGGCATAGATTACAAATGATTATTGTTGATTCGCTAATGGTGAAAATTGCGCTGATCGGCCTTTTGGGTATTGGCGCACAATGGGTCGCCTGGCGCACGGGGCGGCCAGCCATCGCTCTGATGCTGATTGTCGGCATCATTGCTGGCCCGATATTGGGGATTATTGATCCCGAACGCGACTTTGGCGCATTGCAAGAACCGATAATCAAACTGGCCGTCGCCGTCATCCTGTTTGAGGGCGGATTAAGTCTGAATTTCCGAGAACTTCGCCAGGCCGGCGGTGCTGTGACCATGATGGTGCTGATTGCTGGTCCGATAGCATGGGTGCTGGGAACCGCAGCCGCTCACTATGGTGCTGGTCTGTCCTGGGAGATTTCGGCACTGCTAGGTGGTATCATGATCGTCACCGGACCGACGGTGATAGGCCCAATGCTGCGCACTTTGCGCGTGCCATCGCGGGTGCGCAATGTGCTGAAATGGGAAGGTATCGTCAATGATCCGATCGGAGCGCTCCTTGCGGTCGGTATCTATGCTTACATCACTTATGAAGGCCCCAACGCGAATATCGCATCGATCAGTATGGACGTGCTGGCGGCCAGTTTTCTCGCTGGCCTGATCGGTATAGCATTGGGCTTTGCGATTACCTGGTTGTTCCCCCGGGGACATGTTCCGGAATATCTGAAAGCCCCTTTTTTGCTGATCACGGTCATCGGCGGCTTCGTCATTGCCGACCTTATCATGCACGAAACGGGTCTGATAACGGTGACTGTCATGGGCATTGTGCTGGCCAACCGCCATATTTATTCAAGCCAGGCACTCCACCGGTTTAAGGAAGATCTTGCGGTGTTGCTGATTTCCGGTGTCTTCATCATCTTGTCCGCGACACTTGACTATGAAACCGTCATGCAATTCCGCCCGCAGTTCATTATCTTCCTGGTTCTGCTGTTGTTCGTTGTGCGCCCGGTTTCGGTACTAATAGCGTTGATGTTCAGTTCGTTGCCGTGGCGCGAACGGCTGTTCATTGCCTGGATAGCGCCACGCGGTATTGTTGCGGTAGCGATTACCGGTCTGTTTGCGATCCGTTTGGTCGACTACGGTTTCCCTGGTGCAGAGGCCCTCGTACCGCTTAGCTTTGCGGTCGTCATTGCGACCATATTTGCACATGGTTTTTCGGCGGGCTGGGTTGCCGAGCGTCTGGGCATCAATGAAGGCAAGGGTGAAGGCGTATTGATCGTTGGCGCAACCCGTTGGGCCGTCGCACTTGGGAAAATTCTCAAATCTCTGAACATTGAAGTTTTAATGGCAGATACCAGCCCTTTTGCTCTTCGCCGCGCCAGACATGAAGAGCTCAACACCCATCAGGGTGATATATTGGACGAGGCCCATAATGATCATATCGAACTGGGTGAGTTTCAGCATATGATCGTTGCAACCGACAATGATAGTCACAATCAGTTGATCACTGCGGATCTCGGGCCTGAAATGGGCTTTGACCAGATTAGCCGACTTTCCAACGACAGCCGCGACAAGTCAAAGAGCAAAATTGGTCACGGCAGAATTTTGTTTGAATCGGGGGCCGACTTTAACAGCCTGCTTGACCGCGAACGCGACGGTTGGCGGTTTAGCAAGACCAACATTACCGAAATTTTTTCGGCCGAAGAGTATCGCAAGAATCTTGATCCGGGTGAAGAGCCGCTGGCGGTGTTGAAAGAGGACCGTCGCCTGCTGTTCTTTGCGACCGATGCGCGGCCCATCATCGAAGAGGGTGATGTGGTGATCAGCTTTGTCGCGCCGGACACCCCTGAAGAGCGCAAAGCAGATCGTGCTGCAAAAGAGGCGGAAAAAAACGGCAAGGCCAAAGGCAAGGCCTCGCAATAGGGTCAGACCCGTTCGCCGAATAACGCAGTGCCCACACGGACATGCGTTGCACCGAGCTTGATTGCAGTTTCAAAATCTCCTGACATACCCATGCTGAGACCATCCAAACCATGGTCCTTGGCAAACTTTGCCAGTAGAGCGAAATAGGGCGCTGGATGCACGGCGGATGGTGGTACACACATCAAACCCGCTACTTCTATGCCCGCAGCTTGTGCGGATTCGAGTAAATCAGCCACGTCGCCAATCGCACAGCCGCCTTTTTGCGGTTCTTCTCCGATGTTCACCTGAAGAAAACAAGGAATTCGGCGATCCTGTTTGTCCATTGCCTTTGCCAGCGCCCTCACCAAGGAGGGGCGATCAAGCGAATGGATCGCATCAAAAAGTTGCACAGCCTCATCTGCCTTGTTGGATTGCAGCTGGCCGACCAGATGGACCTTAACCCCATCAAAGGCTTCGCGAAGTTCGGGCCATTTCGCTGCGGCCTCTTGCACCCGGTTTTCACCAAAGAGCCGGTGGCCAGCCTCTAGCAGAGGCCGTATCTCATCTGCAGATCGGGTTTTCGATATCGCAATCAGGTCGATATCATCTGCCTGACGTTGGGCTAGACCGGCAGTCTTGACCATTTTTTCCTGAATCGTTCTCAGGCTTTCACTGCAATCCGCCATAGTGCGATTTTCCGCCTCAAAAAATTCTCAATTGGTTCTTGGCCGCCTATATGGCAGGTGATGATCATGCACCAGCCCTGGTTTTCTGATATCTATCCACAAATCTGGCCACAAATCTGGTTGATGACCGACAAACGCAATGACTCCGTGCTGGAACGGTCCATTGCTGCATTGCCGCGTGGTAGTGGAATTGTCTTTCGCCACTATCATCTTGACCGTGGCGACCGGTATCAGCGATTTCAGTCGATAGAGGCCATCGCTAAACGGCGCGATCATGTGTTACTGCTTGCTGATTCACCGGCATTAGCACGACAGTGGGGCGCGGACGGCGTGCATGGTCGGCAGTGGAAGCGGTATGAGACAGAAGGCCTGTTGCACAGCGCGCCTGTTCACAATCCCAGAGAAATAGCGATTGCCAATCACAACGGCGCCGACCTGCTGTTTCTCTCGCCCGCTTTTGCAACGCGATCCCATCTCGGACAAAAACCATTGAATCGCCTGCAATTGAGGCGGCTGACTAGATTGTGCAAAAAACCGGTGATCCTGCTTGGTGGAATGAATGCGCAACGGTTTCAACAACAAACGGCAATCGGGGTCCATGGCTGGGCCGCTATTGATGGGTTAAGCAGAAACTAGAAATATCAGAAGCGGAACTGCGTTCCTACGTAGACAGCTTGGCTATCTTGACGAGAATCGGTTAGTGGCGCCATCCGATCGCGTTCATTTTTCAAGCGAACACCAGCCGTCACATCAAGATTGCGCGTCACCGAATAGCTTCCACCCAGATCAAGAGAATAATCTTTCTCGCTTGCCCGCAGAGCGCCTGGTGACGCTCCAATTGGAGTTTTCGCATCTATAGATAGACGTGGATTGAAACGGCTTTTCTTGCCGGTCTTATCCTCATCGCTCTCTACGCCAGCACCAATCTCGGATAGATCCGGCAGGTTATCACCCAATTTTTTGACCGGAATCGCAAAGCTGTTCAGACCCTTAGCCGTGCCCAGGCTAAATGATGTTGGTGTAATCTTCGTGGGCGTAAGCACTCCCGCGCCCGGCGCGGCGGCGACAATATTCTCACGAATCGAAATGGCATTGCTCGACGCATCCTGTCGCACCACAACGGTCACAGCGCGATCACCGCTCGTATTGCCTCCGGCTGGGGTAAATTTAAACTGAGTCTTGCCGCCCAAAACACTGCGTTTGAAGCTTGCCGCCAATTCAGGGTCGGCGCCAGCAGTCGTAAACGCACTGACCGTATTCAGCGAACGCAAGGAAACCGCGTTAGTCTGTTCCGACAATACACGCGCCAGTGCAGGAGTCATGGCAAGACCAGAAGCCGCGAGTCCCGCAGCTAACCAACCCAAAAGATTGCCATTTTTCTTCATGACGACGGTATTTTCCCCTTGTTAACTCAAATCTATACCAAATAATTTGGCAATAGACGAGTCAACTTGCTGATTTTGTCCGATTTTCTTGAACTAGACATTTTCTGTTGCAGATCGGTTACGGTTTCACATTTCTCTGGTCGACATTTAGCCGCGTCAAGCTGAACTGAAGATTATCGAAACCTTCATCACAGCCCAACTGTCATCGACCAGGCTAGGACTCATTCAACTGCTATTCACCCACAGCTTCGCATGAGCGAAATGTTGCGCTTTGGCTTGCCCCTTGCGGCAAAGCAATTATAGAGAGCGTTGAAATCAGATTTACCGGTACGCGGCGCATTTTTAAACAGGAGCGCGTCAACCTGCCAATGAGGAGCTTGTTCATGTCCCGCCTTTCTTTTTCCACCGCTAAACTGCGTCCTCTAGTAATGGGCTTTTCGGCCGTGGCTTTGATAGCCGGCCTCTCCGCCTGCGCCAGCAATGACCGCCCAAGAGCGGATCTTGCGGCATCACAGGTGACAACCATTGGCGTGAACAGCTATTTGTGGCGCGCCACGCTCGATAGCCTGTCGTTCATGCCGCTGACCCAGACCGACAGCAATGGCGGCGTCATCCTGACGGACTGGTATGTGAATCCGCAAAACCCGTCGGAGCGGATGAAATTGAATATCTCGATCCTCGATCAGGATCTGCGCGCAGATGCATTGCGTGTCGGGGCATCACGGCAGGTACGCAATGGCGGTACCTGGGTCGACGCCCCAGTGAAAGCAGCAACCACGCAGAAGCTGGAACAGATTATCCTGACCAAAGCGCGCGATTTGCGGCGCGGGGCCCTGACCAATTGATCGGGAAAACCCACTAATCTAATGATGAACCTGCTCAAGCGGGCTGAATATTTGTAGGACCAGCATGACCGATCAGCGTTTTAACCCTTTATCGGCGGACAAGCGCTGGCAAGCCCGTTGGGCCGAGACCGGCGTTTTTGAAGCCGATAACAGCTCACCAAAACCACGCAGCTTCGTGCTGGAAATGTTTCCCTATCCATCTGGCCGCATCCATATGGGCCATGTCCGCAACTATACAATGGGTGATGTGCTGGCCCGTTTCCGGCGGATGCAAGGCTTTGAGGTGCTCCATCCAATGGGTTGGGACGCTTTTGGCATGCCGGCCGAAAATGCCGCAATGGAAAAGAAAGTCCATCCCGGCGAATGGACCCGCGCCAATATCGCGGCGATGCGCGACCAAATAAAGCGGCTCGGCTTTGCCCTCGACTGGAGCCGGGAACTGGCCACGTGCGAACCGGATTATTACGGACAGGAACAAGCGCTGTTTATCGACATGTTCGAAGGTGGGCTGGTCTATCGCAAAGAGTCTGCAGTGAACTGGGATCCGGTCGATATGACCGTACTTGCAAACGAGCAAGTGATTGACGGAAAGGGCTGGCGTTCGGGTGCTCCGGTCGAAAAACGCAAGCTCAGCCAATGGTTTTTGAAAATCACCGATTTTGCAGAAGAATTGCTCAGCGGTCTGGATGATCTGAAAGGCTGGCCGGAGAAAGTCCGCACGATGCAGGAAAACTGGATCGGCAAATCGCAAGGCCTGCAATTTCATTTCACATTGGCCGAGAAGCAACAGGATATTGAAACCATTGAGGTTTTCTCGACTCGCCCGGACACGATTTTCGGTGCGAGCTTTGTGGCACTGTCTGCCGATCATCCGCTTGCTCAACAACTGGCGCAAGATAGTGAGCCGCTTGCGGCCTTTTGCGAAGAGTGCAAGAAAAGCGGGACGACGGCAGCCGAGCTCGAAACGATGGAGAAAAAGGGCTTTGATACCGGACTGAAAGTCACTCATCCGCTCGATCCATCTTGGGAATTGCCCGTTTTTGTGGCGAATTTCGTTCTGATGGACTATGGCACGGGCGCCGTTTTCGGCGTGCCTGCTCATGACCAGCGCGACCTTGATTTCGCCCGCAAATACGCGCTACCCGTCACACGCGTGGTAGCTGCCGAAGGTGACGAAGACGCGCCCATCCATGATGAATCCTATACCGGTCCCGGCAAACTGGTGAACAGCCGCATGCTTGACGGTATGGATATTGAGACCGCACAGAAAGCAGTCATCGACAGAGCCGAATCCGAGAGTTGGGGCAAAGCCCAGACAACATGGCGGCTGCGTGACTGGGGCGTTTCACGCCAGCGTTACTGGGGTACGCCGATACCAATTATCCACTGTGATGATTGCAGCGCGGTTCCTGTTCCCAAGGATCAGTTGCCGGTAACATTACCCGATGATGTCAGCTTTGATATACCTGGCAATCCGCTGGAGCGCCACGCAACTTGGAAACATGTCGATTGTCCGCAATGCGGCAAGGCGGCGCGGCGGGAAACCGATACACTTGATACATTCACCAACTCCAGTTGGTATTTCCTGCGCTTTGCCAGCCAGCCGGATGACCAGCCTTATGATGCTGAAACGGTCAAACAATGGATGCCGGTGTCACAATATATTGGCGGCATCGAACATGCGATCCTGCATCTTCTCTATGCGCGTTTCTGGACCCGAGCACTCGCCTCGATTGGCAAACTTGATTTTACTGAGCCGTTTGAAAGCCTGTTCACACAGGGGATGGTGACGCACGAAACCTATTTCGAAACGGTTCAGAACGAAGATACCGGTGCCGATCAGATCCTCTATTACAGCCCCGATGAAGTCGATCATCGCGAAGGCGGTGTGTTTAAATCATCCGGCGGCGCACCAATCCAGATCGGTCGCATTGAAAAAATGTCGAAGTCGAAGAAAAACGTCGTCGATCCTGATCCGATTATCGATCAATATGGTGCGGATGCGGTGCGTTTCTTCATGCTGTCCGACAGCCCTCCCGAACGCGATTTGCCTTGGTCTGAGGCAGGAATTGAAGGCAGCTGGCGCTTCGTTCAAAGGCTTTGGCGGCTGTTTGTTTCGATCGCTGATCAGCCCGACCCTGTTGGCGACGAAGACAAGGCACTCAAACGCAAGCTGCATCAGACGATTGCCGGTGTTGCCGAAGATGTTGAGGCTTTATCCTTCAACAAGGCGGTCGCGAAAGTCTTTGAGCTGGTCAATATGATCGAAAAAGCAGCGCCCTCGAAGGATCGTCATGACGCCATAAAATCGCTCGCCCGGATTGTTGCACCAATGGTGCCGCATATCGCTGAAGAGGCTTGGGCGCTGTTCGGAGAGAGCGATCTGGTCGCCAATACGCCATGGCCAATAGTCGACGAAAGCCTGTTGGTAGAGGACGAAGTCACGATCGCTATCCAAGTGCGCGGCAAATTGCGTGATACAATTACTGCGGCAAAGGGTTGCGAAAAATCGACCCTAGAGGAACTTGCACTTGGCTCCGAGAAAGTGCAGCGTACGATTGATGGAGCAGAAATTAAAAAGGTGATCGTCGTGCCAGACCGACTGGTCAATATCGTTATATGACGCGGATGCAGACCATCTCTGTGCTTATCGTGGTAAGCGCAATGCTAGCGTCTTGTGGATTACAGCCGCTTTATTCCGGTGGATCCAATGGTGTGGTGGCTACTCAGTTGGGCGATGTCGAAATCGAACCGATTAAAGGCAAAGCCGGCTGGTTGATGCGCAATGCGCTGAACGATCAACTGTCCACTTTTGAAGGCAGTGAGGCCAGATATCGGCTGATTGTTGAGCTCGACGACAAAATTGCCGGATTCGGCGTACGGAGTAATGACCGGATCACGCGTGAACGCCGCACTTTAAGAGCGCGTTATCAATTGGTGCGTCTGTCTGATAGCAAAGTCGTACTGGACGCCACCGCAGGCTCCGATGCAGGTATTGATGTTGTGTCCTCAGAATATGCCACGATCGCTGCCGAAGAAACCGCACTGGAAAACCTGTCCACCCGGGTTGCCGATCAGATTGTCAAACGGCTCTCGCTCTTTGCTCGCGAACAGGAAAGCAGCAGCAACTGATGACAGCGGCATGAAGGCAAAGCTGTGAAAGCAAGATTGTGAAAGTCAAAGACAAGGATATTGTGCAACGCTTTTACGCGGACCCCGATACGATACGGTTGGCCGTTTTATGCGGCCCTAATGCCACCCGTTGCCAGGCACTTGCCAATGAACTCGCAGCACCGCTCGCAAAGTCGGCGGAGAGGGTAGATCTGACGATAGCCGACCTGACCGAAAGCCCTGCCCGTCTGAATGATGAAGCCACATCGGCATCCTTATTTGGAGACAAGCGTTTCATCATGGTGCGCCTCAATAGCGGCGAAGCCGTTCGCGCGACGGCTGCAATTGAGACTTTTCTCGAAAGCGATACCAAGGGAGATCCGGTTTTCATCGTCGCCACAGGCATGGCGGACAAGACCGCCCTGGCCAAAAAAATTGCCGCGGCGCCTGATGCCCTGATTGCCACCTGCTATGAAACCACGCAGGGCGACGCGGTGGCCGCCATCACCGGCATGGCCCGAGACGAGGGCGTCAAAATATCCCGTGATATGGCCGCTGCCATTGCCGCCCTGACCAGCAATGATCTTGTTCTGGCCAAGTTGGAAGTGGAGAAAATAGCGCTTTATCTGGATGCAACACCAGACAGCCCGCAGGAAGCCGAAGCGGAACTGTTGGCCCTGCTAGGTGCAGAAAATGACGAAGAAGATCTCGGCTTGCTGATCAATGCGGCGATTGGCGGTGATACAGGAAAACTGACGCAGGAATTGGCGGCTGTCAGTCCTACCGGCTTCAGCGAAGTCGGCCTGATCCGGCTGATGCTGCGCCATCTGACCAAGCTCGCGGAATTGCGCACCAAGGTTGATCACGGATCCAATATCAGCAAATTGGTTAATCATCCCAGTGTGTTCTGGAAGGATCGCGACAATTATGCGCGGCAACTGAACATTTGGTCATCGGCACATATTGCGCGGCTGATTGAACGTATTTTAGCGCTCGAAATTGCGCTCAAGAGCAGCGGCCAGCCGGAACAGGTCCTGGTAGAGCAGGAATTGCTGACCATCGCCAGAAAAGCCGCGCGTTTGCGCTAATATTGCTATTCGTAATCCGCAGTGATGGCGATTCTGCCGCGAAATTGGCCGCTGGCATTGCCAGTGACCCGTAATCGGCCGCCAAAGGAAAAGGTCAACCGCCCATCGCGGTCGAGTCGCGCCTGAGCCGGTAAGTCGGTATCCAGCTTGACGAGTTCTGCAGTAGACCCGTTAGGCGCACTAAGAACAATTCTTTCAGGCAACCCCACTCGAACCAGTCGGCCCGGTTCGCCCGTTAGACGGCCCTGTCCATGTAGCGATAGTCCTCCAAGGTCGGTTATAGCACCGCTAACCCTACGCTGTCCGGATTGCGGATCCAATTCCACTTCTCCGCCTGCGCGATTAAGCAAGGCGAGTCGCGAGAAATCAAGATTTGCGATGATCTGGATGTTCAGCGGTGTTTCGGTCCCTGTGTTGCCAGCTGCTGCCGAATCCTTCGGTTCGGATGCGCATAAGCGACACTGGGCTGCTGCGCTGCCAGGCTGAACAACCATCCAACCCAGGAAAAGCACCAGAATCCAGAAAACCGGTTTCAATTTTTCATTTACCGTCACCACAAACGCATTTTAAGGTAAAGACCTGAAAAAATGGTTAATTTTCTATGATCGCACGCCGATGCGCAGCAGAGGTCAGCCTTTCTTACACGCCCTTGGCTACGATATTATGCGCCTGGCGAATTGACCGTGAACATAGTTATCTTAGGCCAGGGGCAGCTTGACGCCAGTCGTTTTCCTCCCCATTTTAGGGATATGGAAAAAATCATACTGAGCGCTGAGGAATGGCGCGATAAACTCACTCCGGAACAATATCATGTCCTGCGTGAAGCCGGAACCGAACGGGCCTTCACCGGCAAACTCAATGCTGAAAAGCGCGATGGTGAATTCTTCTGCGCGGGATGTGGCAGCAAATTATTCGATGCGACAACCAAGTTTGACAGCGGTTGTGGCTGGCCGAGCTTTACCGAGCCCTCAGAATCTGATGCGGTTACCGAAATTGAAGATCTCAGCCACGGCATGCGCCGGATTGAAGTCCGCTGTACCAGCTGTGACGGGCATTTAGGCCATGTTTTTCCTGATGGTCCGGCAGAAAACGGACTGCGCTATTGCATGAACAGCGCAGCGCTCGATTTTGAGCCAAAAGAGACCTAAAACGCCGTTCGCAGACTTTTCACAGATTTTACTGTCCGTCATCGTTCAGCATGCAGTAAGACGGTAACACGCTAAGAACGCACATAGTGGGCGTATAGTGAATGGGATAATATGGCGCGGGGCAAAAAACGCAAAACACAATCGGGACCAATTCGCAAATGGTTCTCGCGGATAGTAAAAACCGGGCTCGTTGTCGGCCTGCTCGGCTTCATCGCGTTGGTGGTTGCTGTCATGGTCATTCGATCCTCTCTGCCAGGATTTGAAGACCTGAAATCATCGCCCAACGGCCAGATGATCCGCGTCCTGGATGTCAACGGACGGGAACTTTTCTCCATGGGCCCGAGCTACGGGCAATGGCTAGACTATGACGAGATACCGCAAGTCATGATCGACGCCATGGTTGCCGTGGAAGATCGGCGGTACGAAAGTCATCTGGGCGTGGATCCGATTGGTATTGCCCGATCCGTAAAGGTCCGTCTCGAACGCGGTCGCTGGGCGCAGGGCGGTTCAACAATCACGCAGCAGCTGGCCCGCAATATTTTCCTCAATAACAGCCGCACATTCGGGCGAAAAGGACGTGAGATCCTGTTGGCGCTCGCTATGGAACGGAAGTTTTCGAAGGATCAGATACTCGAACTCTATCTCAACAAGGTCTACTATGGCGGCGGGGCTTATGGAATTGACGCGGCCTCCCGGAGGTTCTTTGCCCATAGTGCCGCAGACCTGAATCTGGCTGAGGCAGCAATTATTGCAGGATTGGTCAAAGCTCCGTCGCGTTATTCGCCGACCGCTGATGCACAAGCCGCGATCGACCGGGCAACCGTTGTGCTGCGCGTCATGCAGGATGCCGGCGCGATAACGGCTGCACAAGCCGCTGAGACCAAACCAACAGCCGTCGAACTGGCACCAGAGCCACGCCAGAACAGTGTGCGCTATTTTACCGATTGGGCTCTGCCGCAATTGGACCTGTTAATCGATGAAACGATTGAACCGATTGAAGTCTGGACAACCCTGGACCTCGGTATGCAGCGTGCTGCGACCAACGCAATCCAAACCGGCGCACCTGCCGGAACACAAGGTGCTTTGGTGGCAATCGACCGCGATGGTGCCGTTCGGGCCATGGTTGGTGGGACCGACTATGTGACGTCCAACTATAACCGCGCAACCCAGGCCGTGCGGCAGCCAGGATCTGCCTGGAAGCTGTTTGTCTATTTGGCCGCTCTGGAGGCCGGTTATACTCCCAATGATATTGTCACCGATGAACCTATTAAAATCGGCAACTGGACCCCGCGCAATAGCGGTGGCCGCTATGCTGGTGACATCAGTGTGCGCTCAGCGTTCGCTTATTCAAAGAATACGGTCGCAGCGGCCATTGGCAATGATATTGGAACTTCAACCATCGCCAACATGGCCCGCCGGTTCGGGGTTACAACTCCCATTGATACCAACCCATCGATGGTGCTTGGTACGTCGGATGTTCGATTGCTGGATATGACCCGAGCCTTTGCATCGGTAAATGCAAAAGGGATCGCGATCACGCCCTATGCGATCACCAAGGTCAGTACGATGAAAGGTGACGTGCTTTACCAGAGCAAATTTGATGGTAGCCGTGTGCTGGTCGATCCTTGGGTTGCAGCCGGTATCACCGATCTGATGCAGACTGCCGTCAATGCTGGTACTGGTCGCGCGGCGCAAATCGGACGCCCTGTCGCTGGTAAAACCGGAACAACAAGCAGCAACAAAGATGGTTGGTTTCTAGGGTTTTCCAGCGGCCTGACCACCGGTGTCTGGATGGGACGGGATGATGCCAAGCCAGTGCGTGGCCTGCAAGGCGGCCGGGCTCCAGCAGCAGCTTTTGCGGCGTTTATGAAAGTCGCGGTCGCTAAGCGGAAGGTCGAGAAATTCGATACCGAACTGATCTTGCCTGACTGGCAATTAGAGCCGGATGAAGAAGAGCTATATGGTGCACCCGAAGACGGCATATATGTCGACGAAAATGGTATGCCGATAGAGACTGGTCAGGGGCTCGAATATGATTTGGAAGGTGGGCAGGCCGAGGATGGTCCACCACAGCTGGATCAGGATTGGATCGACTCCGTTCTGGGTCGCGACGAAGATGAAGCCGAACAGTCTGAACAGAGAGAAGATGACAACCCGCCCGCTGACCGGCCCAATGAACCGGTTTCGATCTTACCTGAACCTGCAGAAGATTAGCGACAGTCCGCTTGTTATCGAACTGGCGCTCCGATCAAGTGTAAGGCCGATCCATGCTGCTTGAGCCAGCGGTCCGCTTCTCGGCGTTCACCGTCAAAAATCTCATCGAGTAATGCGTAAAATGCCGGACTGTGATCCATATGTCGCAAATGGGCAACTTCATGGGCTACAACCGACCTGCGCACTGTCGGCGGTGCCATGACCAACCGCCAACTCAACCGAATTGCTTTGCGTCCAGAACAGCTTCCCCAGCGTCGCCGGGCGTCACCCACCGATAGAGTCGGCAATTCGGTTTCAGCCCGCTCGCAATAAAAGGCCAGATCATCGGCATAAATATCGCGAGCCTGATCTTTCATCCAACTGATAACTCTTGCTTCAATCCGGTTCTCAGGACCACCAACGCGGATTTCGCCACCTATTCTCTTTGGCTTGCGATTAAATGCCGTTGACCATCTTATGACGTGGCTCTCACCAGCAAAGGCAATTTCAGTGCCATCGACAATCGGTACCGGTGGGAGGGCATCTGCAAAACGAGCGGCCAACCAGTCTGCTTTGGATTGCGCAAACCGCAAAGCCTGCGCGGTACTTGCATAGCGCGGCATCGTCAGGCGGACCTCGCCTTTGACTGTATCGGCAGAAACCGCAATCGAGCGCGCCTGCGTCAACTTGCGAACGCGCAAAGGATAAAACCGCCCCTCCAGCTCAATCTCCAATGCGTCCTGTTCAACAGGGGCCGGACGGGATTTAGAGCGGTTTATCGAGAATATGCTGTTCAATCGGCCCAGCTTCCACCTCCGTAATAACCTTGCCGCGAATTGAATTTCCGGTTTCGTGAATTGTCTCGCGATCTCCCGAAACCAGATAATGCCATTCCGGTAGAGATTGGCCCCTTGCTCGCATCTTGTACGCGCAACTATCCGGGAGCCAGGTAAATTGATCGAGCTTGCTGCGCGTCAGCCTAACACAATCGGGAACAAAATAACGCCGCCGACGATAATCGCTGCAACGTGCGCTTTGGGTATCAAGCAGCTTGCACGCAATATTGGTCATATAGATTTGACCGTCATCTTCATCTTCAGCCTTCAGCAAGCAGCATTTGCCGCAACCGTCACACAAGGCCTCCCATTGCGCACGATCCAAACTATCGAGCGGCTTATCCCAAAATGGAATATCCTTATCTATCGCATCCACCGCTGAATCTCATCTGCGATTTGCTGCGGCGTGCCATCATAAGGCAGCAAGGCCACCGGCTCGCCATCCGGACCGAAAAAATAACCTTGGCGGCTATGGTCAATGAGATACTCGGTTGATCCCGGCACATCCCGCTTGTCGTAGATGATGAGATATTTTTTTGCGACATCAGCAATTTCTTCTGCAGTTCCGGTAAGGCCTATCAGACGGGGATGAAAAGCGGCCACATATTGTTTGAGCTGCTCGGGTCCATCCCGTTCGGGATCAATTGAAATGAAAATAGGTTGGATCTTTTCGGCCAGACTCGGATCGTTTTTCTCCGCGAGGGCCAACCCCTGCATCAATGCCAGCAGATCCACAGGACAGACATCAGGGCAATAAGTGAAGCCAAAGTAAATGATTCGATACTGGCCGGCAAAGTCACTGTCCGACACTTTCTCCCCATCCTGATTGGTCAGCGTAAAGCTGCCACCAATATCAGCACCCGTAAGCGGCGCTTCGGTTTCAACATTGGTTTGAGAAGCCGGGTTGCAGGCGGCAAGAAGCGACATTAGAAGCGTAGCGGAAAAAACAGATAGAAATTTGTTCATCATGCGGCCAGACATGGTCTGCTAATGATGAATATTCAACCGGTAATTGATGGATTCTATAGCGATATGCCGATAGAGGCCATAAAATGTATATAGGGTACAATATTATGGTTCGGGGCAGGCTTCCATTTACACGGATCAATAGAAAGAGCAGCAGCATCCGCTTTTTTACAGCCATTCTCATGGTATTTGCGCTTAGTATGCCAGGCATAGCCAGCGCCCAGTTTTCCAGTAGCTACAATTTCCTGAAAGCAGTTAAAGACCGTGATGGAACAGAGGCGACCAAGTTCCTCAATCAACCCGGCACGGTGATCGTCAATACCAGGGATGTGACCAGTGGCGAGACCGCTTTGCATATTGTTGTCGCCCGGCGCGATGCGACCTGGACAAATTTTTTGTTACAAAAGGGTGCAAATCCCAATCTGCGCGACAAGCAAGGCACAACTCCGCTGATGCTTGCAACACAATTGCGTTTTGTCGAAGGTGCCAGGATATTGCTGGCTAAGAAAGCGAATGTAAACCAGACTAATAACCGCGGCGAAACCGCCTTGATCAGGGCAGTGCAGTTGCGCGATTCCGAAATGACCCGCTTGTTGCTGAAAAATGGTGCGGATCCGGACCGGACCGATACACTGGCAGGGCTTTCCGCTCGCGATTATGCGACTCGTGATCGTCGGGCCGCTTCTGTTCTGAATGAAATTGAAAAGGCAGATAGCCAGAAAAAACCCGAATCCAGCGGCCGTTTTTTTGGTCCCGAGGGCTAAGGCCGACCGGCACTATTCAGTAATATTCCCGGGCCTCCGGATCGATCCAGCCATGAACCACCGATAGCCGTTGCATCGAGCGACGCGCCAGCCGCATTGTCTCGGTCTTTCGCCGTGCAGGCGCCAGCGCATGAGTGGCTGCAGAGCGGACCATTTCCGCGTCATAAGCATCCGCAATGATCAATCCGGCGCGTTCGGGCATGAAGTCCGGCCGGTCAAGCGGTGATGCATCAAAATCATTCGGCAATGCCCAGTAGAAGCGGTCGCAATAATCGAGATATTCGGTCCACTTGTTATCACCTAGCAAATCACCGCGTGCGACCTTGATTTCGACAATCACAATCTGTCCTTTGGCATCAACACCCATCAGATCTGCGCGCCGTTTATTGGGCAGGCTGACCTCGGAAAGGACCATGATATCGTGGCGCGAAAACAGGCGGGCAACGCCGCGCGCCACCGCTGCTGCTCCGGTCAGAGGGGATTGATGGTCCTCGATCGCATCCGGTTTAGGAGACAGCGGGACAGCGGATAAGGGCGAATCGCTATGTTCTATCATCATTACGAATATCTAGAACATAAATAGAACAAAATAAAGATACTTATCTTTTCCGGCCAGATTTAGCAGTGCTCCGGTATCTTAGTAACAGGTTGTTGGCGAAGGTGTTTTGAGGCCATGAACCAGGGCATTTCTAAAATTTATCCAAATCTCACAACTGGCGGCAGCCAAAAAAAAGGCCCCCTAGTGGGAGCCTTTTTCACATTATATTTTGTTGATCACATTGAATCGGAATCAGCGATAGAAAATGTGATTGTCAATCGTCGCCATCCGCTTCAACCGCCAGCCGGGTGATACGTAACGCGCATGGAAGAATAAGGCGCCTTCCACCGGGCTTTTCCAGCCGTCATTCACCGCGATTTTTGCAATCGCTACCGCGTTGCGCCAATGGCGATGGCCTTTATCGATACGCGGCATTTTTCCATTGCGAATAAAAGAAAATTGTTTGCGCTGATAGACAACACCGCAAAGGCTGTCGGGGAAGCGCGATGAGGCTGCGCGGGCCATGACAACACGCGCAACCGCCAATTGACCAGCAAGAGTTTCACCCTTGGATTCAAAATAGACGGTTCCGGCAAGACATTGCATTTCCTTGCTCAATGAACCTTCGATCGACTGCTGGTCGACCAGCTGGCGCAGAGAACTGGCATTTACATTGTTATACTCGGCAGCGGCAGCTTGCTGTTCGTTAGCAAGCCGGTCTGCTTCGATAACTTCCTCGGGGATTGTCGAAACAACTTCTTGCTGTTCCCCAAAAATTACGGGAGCTGATTCATCAGCGGTTTCCAGCATGTCCGGATCAACGACGATCTCGGTTTCTGGAGTATCATCGGTCGCTTCCAATGCGAATGATACATCGGTCACCGCAAGTGCCGCGGCCGTAGAAAATGCAAGCGAAAGCACGCTCGCAGCTTTAAATATTTTGCTCATATACCTGTTATTTTATGCGGCGAGTCCAGTACGGATCAAATCCATGAAAATAAGCCTAAAAACCAACCAACAGCTTATCCCTGTTCCCTCCGTCTGCATGTTTATTCCGCGCCCATATGGACAATCCCTCGGAACAACCTTTGCTTCAAAGTTGGTCGCGAAATAGTGTGCAGTGCAACAAAGTCAAGAAATCAGGTCATTTCAGCGATGAGCCGTTCCGCATCCGGGATGTCCAGTTCAATTAACCATAGATCCGGATCAAAACCGCTCCGCCGTTTCAGATATCCGTCTAATTCTTGTTTTTTTTCAGTGTCTTGCGGCCATATAACTTGCCAGGTCGAGGGGCCGTCAAGACTGGGCATCTTCTCCAAAAGCCGCGGATCTTTACCCTTTTCAACGCATAAAATAAGGATCGCGCCGGAGATCCGATCCCCTTTTTGCAGGACAGCTCCAAAACCACCATTCTGATTCACTTTGCGCAGCAATGACTGCACCGTCATTTCCGCAGACAGGCGCGGTTCGATCATATCTACTGCTTATATCCGGGTAACGAAGCTAATGGGATGTGCGATCGCATGAATGTGCCGGTCCCGCGGGCAATTTCCTCGCCATCTTGGTCAATAAGCCGTGAATCCGCCACGAAAACCCGTCTTTTTCCGCTCACCCATCGCCCTTCGGCCGTTACCGTGCTGGATTTTAGCGGTCGGGTGAACAATACATTAAACGCTGTGGTCAACAAGAAACGGTCAGAAACCAAACTATTGGCTGCATAAAATGCGGCATCATCGAGCATTTTGAAATAGCTGGTACCATGTACCGCCCCTGCCGCATGATAATGCCGTTCATCTACATCAAAGGTGATGCGGGCAATTCCGCGCTCGGTTATCTCGAGATCGGACGTGAATAGCTGATTGATCGGGGCTGCCTTGTAGAGCCGTTCCAAAGCTCGAAAATGTTCATGGGACCCGTTTGGTTCCAGCGCTGAATCATTCTCCCCAGCCATTATCAAGCCGCTTGCTGGTCCTGCTGTCCGGTAAGCAACACAAAAAGCGCATCCTCGGAAGCGGCACCGCGTAATTTCGTCAAGGTTGCTTCATCGCGCAAGAAGCGCGAGATTTCAGCCAGTGCTTTCAAATGATCAGCGCTGCCCTGGTCGGGTGACAGCAGACCAAAGACCAGATCTACGTCCTGACCGTCATGTGCATCAAAACTGATCGGCTGTGCCAGACGGATGAACAGTCCAACACACTCGTCCAACTCTTTGATTCTGGCATGCGGAATCGCGACCGATCCACCAAAGCCCGTAGATCCAAGCGATTCACGGTCCTGAAGGCGCTGAAGCACCAGATCGCCATCCAGGCCGTAAGACTGGGCTGCTTTTTTTGCCAGAGTCGCAAAAACTTCTTGCTTGGACATCGCGGTTGCACTGGCTGCTACGGCTGCGGAGTCAATATGAACTGACAAATATTCCATTTTATCCTCAAAGGCCTATGGGCCTGCACTGTTACTACGCAAAGCATCTTAGCGGGCTTATCGCTTTCACCAGATGCTGCTGATCACAATCAATTTGCCGCCAAAAAATCTGGCGATTCGGGGGATTCAAAAGCGAAAAAGGCGCTATTTCTGCGGTTCGACCCAGCCGATAGTGCCATCCGAGCGGCGGTAAACCATATTATGCGATCCAGTTCCAGCATTTTTAAACAATAGTGCGCTGGTGTTGCGCAAATCCATCATCATCACCGCATCCGAGACGCTTGCTTCTGGAATATCGGTACTGGTTTCAGCAATAATGGCAGGGGCTTCGGAATTTGTTTCTACTTCAATCTCGTCATCACCGGCGTCGAAGACGCGATATGCGGCTTCTTCCTGTTTTGCGGCATATTGAGCCTGAACATGATGATCGTTCAACCGGCGCATATAGCGTCGCAGCTGTTTTTCGATCTTGTCGGCCGCTTGTTCGAAGGCCTGATGGGCATCACCCGCTCGCGCCTCTGATTTCAGCATCAAGCCTGTCATGATGTGCGATACAATGTCGCATTGAAAGTGGTTATGGGGCGCCTTGCCAAATGTAGCCTGCGCGGAAATCGCCTTGGGGAAATATTTGTCGGCTATCGCATTCATTCGATCGTCAACATGGCCTTGGAGCGCATCGCCGGTGTCCACCTGATGTCCTGAAACACGAATTTCCATATTCTTTCTCCATTATGGTTGCGCAATATCTTTATGCTTATTCTGCTGGACCTCTGAATTGGTCTGTCAATTATCGGCCCAGAGCGGATCTTTTATCCCTTCCATGAACGTCGCGTGCCTTGCCAGTTCTTCGGCGCTTGCACTATGCGGGCGTGGCGCAATAAATTGCCGGCGTAGTGCGGCTTCCTTTTGGCCAGGTTGCCGGACTGCAGTATCGGACGATGCTTTATCATCAGCCAGACTGAGACCGATCTGCCGCCCGCCAGTCAACTCTATATATAACTGTGTCAGCAATTCCGCATCAAGCAAAGCGCCATGTTTGACGCGGTGACTGCGATCAATGCCGTAACGGCTGCAAAGCGCATCAAGAGACAATTTGGCCCCGGGATGTTTAACCTTAGCAATGGCCAAAGTGTCGACCATACGAAATTGCGAGATCGGTTTTTTGCCACACAGGACCAGTTCAGCATTAAGGAAGTTAAAGTCAAACTGCGCATTATGCGCGACGAGCTTGGCTTCGCCGAGAAACTCGAGAAGTTCTTCAGCACCATCGGCAAAGAGCTTTTTATCAGACAGAAATATGTCGGAAAGGCCGTGAACTTCCTCTGCTGCCTTCGGCATCGAGCGCTGCGGATTATAATAGCAGTGAAAACTCTCGCCGGTTTCGACCCGGTCGATCATTTCAATACAGCCTATTTCAACCATCCGGTCGCCACTTTGCGGGTCGAATCCGGTGGTTTCTGTGTCGAAAATTATTTCCCGCATATTACCAATATCGGACTCAAATTCCGGTTACGCAAGTGATGCTTTCAATTTTTCTATAGTATTTCGAACCTGTATCCGCGTTTCGTCCAATGGCTGCGATGTATTGATCACAAAATCGGCGCGTTTGCGCTTTTCTTCATCCGGCATTTGCAAGGACTTAATCTTATCAAACTTGTCCGGCGTCATCCCTGGACGGCGCAAAACCCGATCGCGCTGATCCTCTTCGGTTGCCGACACGACGATCACCTGATCCACCCCGTCAGCACCGGATTTTTCGAACAAAAGCGGAATGTCGAAGAGAATCATCGGAACATTCCTGTTCTGCGCGAGAAATTCCATTCGCATCGCACCGACAGCAGGGTGAATCAACTCTTCCAGCTGTTTTAACGCCTCAGGATTGCCAAGCACAGCGGAACCAAGTTTCTGCCGATCCACCCCTTTCTCGTTGGTCGTCCCCGGAAACAGCGCTTCAATTTCTCCGACCAGCGCACCGCCCGGTCCCTGCAAAATGTGAACAGCCGCATCGGCATCAAATACCGGAACACCGTCATCGGCAAACATCTCCGCAACCGTTGACTTGCCCATGCCAATGGATCCCGTCAGCCCGATGATCATCGGACCGGTCATGCGAGGAGCAGCTTTCTCAATTTGTCGTCATGTTCAAGCGGGGGGGGCTTGCCGAAGAATATTTCAAAGGCGACTGCGGCCTGGCCGATCAACATCGCCAAACCATCAATCGTATCAAGATTGCGCGCTGTAGCCTTTTGCAACAATTTCGTTTTGATCGGCACATAGACAAGGTCATAGACAATCGCATCATCGGGCAGGGGGTCAAGATTGACGACAAGCTCATCCTGCCCCTTCATACCCAATGCACTGGCATTTACCAGCAGTCGCGCCGGTGGTAGGGCAGATCCATGCTCCAGGGCTTGTCCTTGAAGGCCAAAGCGGGCAAGCAGAGCGGACGCCTTGAGGACATTGCGGTTGATAATGGTAACGGTACCCACTTCGATGCGCGACAAGGCGAACAAAACCGCCTGCGCTGCTCCACCGGCGCCGATGACAATAACATCCTGACCCGCAAGCGGGATATCGGCAATTGGCGCAAAAAAGCCGCCAGCATCGGTATTGGTACCAAAAAGATCACCGTTTTCGGTCCGCGCTATGGTGTTCATCGCGCCGATTGATGCGCGCACCCCGCCCGGGTCCGATACATGCTCCATCACCGCGAGTTTATGAGGAATGGTGACATTGCACCCCCGCCATTCAGTGTCTTTCCGGCGCGCAGCAATATAATCTGCCAGTTCCTCCGGTTTCACGTGGAACATGCGATAATCCGCCTTGATCCCAAGTTTTTCGAGCCAGAATTTATGTATTATCGGCGATTTGCTTTGGGCAATCGGATCACCAATCACTTCAGCATAAGGGAGGTTGTCGGTCATGACGGCATAACACCCCGGACCCGCAAATAGTCAAGCAAATGGATCAGTGGCAAACCCATAATCGTAAACTGGCTTCCTTTGATATCCGAGAAAAGCTGTGCTCCCCGGCCTTCAATTTCATAGCAGCCGACACAATGACGGATATTATCCCATTCGGCTTCGATATAGGCTTCGATATAGGCTTCGCTCAGTGGTCGCATGGTCAAAGTCGCTATGTCGATATGGCGCCAGACCGGTGATCCCTGGTCAGCGATCACAGCGGCGCTAAACAATTTGTGCTTCTTACCAGAGAGCCGCCGCAAATGCGCTTTGGCTTCTTGACGATCGATTGGCTTGTCGAGCATCGCGCCATCTTCGAGAGCCAATATCTGATCCCCGCCAAGAACCAGCGCCGGACCAATGCGGCGGGACAAGCGAACCGCTTTTGCCTCCGCCAACGCATCGGCCAGGTTGCGCGCTGTTACGCCATCAGCACGCAACCCCTCTTTCAACGCCTCTTCGTCGACATTGGGCGCGAAAGATTCGATAATCACACCCGCTGCCTCCAGCATAGCGCGCCGAGCCTTGCTCTTGGATGCCAGTATGATCATCGGTTCAGCCGGAGCATCACTCATCGACAACGTCCTGGTTTTCGGTATGGCGCTCATTGTAGAAGTTGATGATTGCCGCAGCGGATTCCTCGATCGAACGCCGAGTCACATCGATTGTGGGCCACCCATTATCGGCGAACATCCGGCGGGCATATTGGGTTTCGGCTTTCACCTTTTCCTCATCGACATAGTCGGTTTCTGGCGCCTGATTGAGAGACAAAAGCCGATTACGACGCACTTGCACCAATCGGCTTGCTCCAGCGACAAGTCCGACAACCAGCGGATTTTTCAAATGGAAAAGCGCATCAGGAGGGGGTGATTCCGGAACAATCGGAATATTCGCTGTCTTGTAACCGCGATTGGCCAGATAGATCGATGTCGGTGTTTTGGAGGTCCGGGAAACACCGGCCAGAACTATATCCGCCTCTTCCCAGTTTTCCCATCCGATGCCGTCATCATGGGCGATGGTGAACTGGATCGCCTCGACCCGGGCGAAATAGGCGGCATCCAATATATGTTGGCGACCGGGCCGCGCTTTGGCTTCCTGACCCAGCATGTTGGAAAGTGCGTCGGTTACCGTATCGAGCGCAGGCACAACCGGCAGCCCCAAATGCCGGCATTCCCGCTCCAGTCTCCCGCGTATGTCATTGTTAACCAAAGTAAAAATCACCAGGCCCGGATTGTTGGCGACCTCTACCAATATGCGATTCAAATGGGTTTCCGACCGCACCATCGGCCAGAAATGCTTGATAATTTCCACACCATCAAATTGCGCCAGCGCCGCTTTTGCGATATTCTCGAGCGTCTCGCCGGTGGAGTCCGATAGCATGTGCAAATGAAGTCTGTTCATGCCCGCAACCCTGTGATTTCATTGTGGATAAAGCAAGGGATGAATGCGGGATTTTTAGACCTCCGGAATTCATCCCCATCATCCGGATTTCTATCCACAAGCGATCAAGTTTTGATAATTTGATCCACAGATTGTGGATAACGGGAATGAAATTCGGGAATCGGTAAAATTTTCGTTAACAGCCGACTGTCAATCTGTTTGTAATCTCGGTAGAGCAACGTTACCGCCTCTTTCCACGCTCTATCATCATCAACAAGATTCTATAAATATACTATATTATTATTATATGGGATGACCCTTATCTAATGTCTGACGGCACCGACTCTCCGAAAACGCTCCTCAACACTCTGCTCGGCAAGAAACAGGCCCAAACACCGGTCTGGCTGATGCGTCAGGCTGGACGCTATTTGCCTGAATATCGTGCGTTACGTGCGCAAAAAGGCGGTTTTCTGGAACTTTGTTATGATGCCGAAGCCGCCGCTGAAGTCACGATTCAGCCGATTCAGCGTTTTGGTTTTGACGGCGCGATACTGTTTTCCGACATATTGATCGTACCGCATGCCATGGGTCAGAAACTCTGGTTTGAGACGGGGGAAGGACCTCGGCTGGCCCCTAGGTTGGTCGACGCAGCTTTATCGTCTCTGGAGGCCGCTCCGGAGCATTTTGAGGCTATTTATGCCACCGTGCGAGGCGTGGCAGAGCAGCTGGACGATAAAACTACCTTCATGGGCTTTGCTGGCAGTCCCTGGACCGTGGCGACCTATATGGTGCATGGGCAAGGCAGCAAGGATCAGGGTGTTGCCCGGCGCTATGCCTATCAGAACGAAGCGGCTTTCTCCGAACTGATTGATGCGATTATCGAAAACACGGTCGAATATCTGCTGGGTCAAGTCGCAGCAGGCGTCGACGCGGTGCAGCTTTTTGACAGCTGGGCGGGATCGCTTTCTCCTGCGCAATTTGAGAAATGGGTGATCGCGCCCAATGCGGAAATCATATCCCGGCTGAAAGCCGTCCATCCGGATCTGCCGATTATCGGGTTTCCCAAAGGGGCCGGAGCAAAACTGGCCGCTTATGCTAATGAAACCGGGGCCAATGCGATTGGTCTCGATGAAACTGTAGATCCTGTCTGGGCGCATGAAACCCTGCCCGCCGATTTACCGCTGCAAGGCAATCTCGACCCTCTCGCTTTGATAGCAGGCGGCGAAGCGCTGGAACAATCGGTCAAAAATATCCTTCAGATCTTTGAAGACCGCCCGCATATTTTCAACCTGGGTCATGGCATTTTGCCCGACACGCCCATTGAACATGTTGAAAAGCTGCTTACACTTGTTCGGCAATGAATGAATATCTGACCATGCTCTATCTCTGGTTAAAATCCGCGCATATCATTTTTGTTATCTTCTGGATGGCCGGCTTGTTCATGATGCCTCGCTTTTTTGTCTATCATCAGGAATCTGCGGTGGGATCAGAAGAGGATTCCAAATGGATTGAGCGCGAAGGCAAGCTGCGCAAGATCATCCTCAATCCGTCGCTGATCATCACCTGGGTTTTGGGTCTGTTGCTCGCTTATAACATCGATGCATTCAGCCAGGGCTGGTTCCACGGGAAATTACTTATTGTCCTGCTGCTCTCCGGCTATCATGGGTGGATGATGGGCTATGCAAAAAAGCTGGCGCGTGGCGAACGGACCATGACGGATAAAAAGCTGCGGCTGGTGAACGAAGTGCCTGGCATTACCGCTGCCGTGATTGTGATTTTGGTGATTGTGAAACCGTTCTGATCGGGTCTGTCCGTTTTGGTCCCAGCTTTTGTTGACAGCCACAGGGCAAAGGCGTAATTGACGCCCAAAGCCCGTCCGGGCGACCTTTCATGTGAAAATTTGACGGCGCACACGCTGCACACATGCAAATATGAATAACTTCCTATACTATCTGGATAAATCTCCATGCATTTAAAAGAATTAAAAGAAAAATCGCCTGCTGGTCTCGTCTCAATGGCGGAAGAACTGGGCGTTGAAAGCGCATCGACTTTGCGCAAACAGGACCTGATGTTCGCGATTCTTAAAGAACTCGCGGATCAGGACGAACTGATCATGGGTCTAGGCACAATTGAGGTGCTGCCCGACGGATTTGGATTTTTGCGTTCACCGGACGCCAATTATCTCGCCGGTCCTGACGATATTTATGTTTCACCCAACCAGGTTCGTAAATTCGGACTGCGCACCGGCGACACGGTTGAAGGCGAAATTCGCGCGCCACGGGATGGCGAACGTTATTTTGCGCTGACCAAGCTGACGGCAATCAACTTTGATGAGCCCGATGCGGTCCGTCACCGGGTCAATTTTGACAATCTCACGCCGCTCTATCCGGATGAGAAGCTGACCCTGGATAGTCTCGACCCCACGGTCAAAGACAAGTCAGCGCGCGTTATCGACATTATCTCGCCGCAAGGTAAAGGCCAGCGTGCCTTGATCGTGGCGCCGCCGCGGACCGGTAAAACCGTATTGCTGCAGAATATTGCCAAGGCGATTACCGACAATCATCCGGAAGTCTATCTGCTCGTTCTGCTGATCGACGAACGGCCGGAAGAGGTGACCGATATGCAGCGCTCGGTGAAGGGCGAAGTGATAAGCTCCACTTTTGACGAGCCGGCAACACGCCACGTGCAAGTTGCTGAAATGGTTATTGAAAAAGCCAAACGCCTGGTCGAGCACAAGCATGATGTTGTCATCCTGCTCGACTCTATTACCCGTTTGGGCCGTGCCTATAATACGGTGGTGCCGAGCTCTGGTAAGGTTCTGACCGGTGGTGTTGATGCCAATGCCCTGCAGCGTCCGAAACGCTTTTTCGGTGCCGCGCGTAATATTGAGGAAGGCGGTTCGCTTTCCATCATCGCAACCGCGCTGATCGATACCGGTAGCCGGATGGACGAGGTTATCTTTGAAGAATTCAAAGGAACTGGTAACTCCGAAATTGTGCTGGATCGCAAAGTTGCCGACAAGCGGATCTTCCCGGCACTGGATGTTGGCAAATCCGGTACACGTAAGGAAGAATTGCTGGTCGAAGATGACAAGCTCAAGAAAATGTGGGTGCTGCGCCGCATCCTCATGCAAATGGGTACGATCGACGCGATGGAATTCCTGCTCGACAAGATGAAGGACAGCAAAGCGAACGACGATTTCTTCGATAGTATGAATCAGTAGGTTTGCGGAACGACCGCGATGATTATTGAACAGGCTTTGTTGCAGGTAAAACCGCGTCAATCCAACCAGTTTGTTGAAGCCATGCAACAGGCAAAACCGCTCATCGCTGCGCAGCCAGGCTTTCAATCCATAGACGTTCGTCCGTCTGTCGATCGGCCGGATCAGTTTCTCTTGCTGGTGGGATGGGAAAGTGTTGAAGCGCACCGCGACGGATTCCGCAAATCACCGGAATATGCCCAATGGCGCGCCTTGCTTCACGACTTTTATGATCCTATGCCCAGTGTAACATATTTCGGGGAAACGATTTTTTCATGATTGATCTGCTGACGATTTTGGCTGCTGCGGTGCCGAGTGGTTTGGGTTCACCTGCGGAAATCTGGGCTGCAATTGTCCATGATTTTTCCAACATGGGGTCGCCGGAAGCTTTGGCTGCCTTTGGCCAAGTCATTCTTATCGATCTTGTTTTTGCCGCCGATAACGCGATTGTTGTCGGTGCACTGGCGGGCGGATTGCCTGCGGATCAGCGCCGCAAAGTCATCATGCTCGGCATTGGTGCAGCGCTTGTCTTGCGGATAATTTTTGCGCTGATTGTTGTGCAATTGTTGCAAATTGTCGGTCTTGTTTTTGCAGGTGGATTGCTTCTGCTCTGGGTCGCCTGGAATTTTTATCGCGAGATTTTCCATGAAGGAGAATCGCCAGGTTCGCCAGAGATCGCGGGTGACGAACATAGCGGTGTGAAGGCGCAGAGAAGTTTTTGGGCCGCGGCCTGGGCTGTTATGGCCGCTGATGTATCGATGAGCCTCGACAATGTCCTCGGCGTCGCCGGAGCCGCGCGCGAACATCCCGGCATTTTGGTCGTCGGTTTGTTGCTGTCGGTCGCTCTGATGGGTCTCGCAGCGAATATCATCGCCAAATATATCGAGCGCTATAAGTGGATAGCCTATCTCGGTCTGGCGGTGATCATCTATGTCGCTGGAAAAATGATCTATTCCGGTCTGGTTGGTGATGAGCAAACGATCGGAATCTTGACTCTTTTCTGATTTGGAAAACTTCCGAAATCAGGCTGATTTTTTCATTTTTTCCAGCATTTTACCCATTTCATCCCAGACTTTGTTGATCGCCTGCAATGGCCGGACCATGACTTTGAAATCCTGAATCTTGCCGTCGTCATTCCAGCTGATGATATCGACACCATTGACCTGAATATCGTCCAGTTCGAGCTGAAACTCCAGCATCGCCATATTGGCTCCATCGTCGACTATCTCTCGCACATACCGGAAACTGTCATTGCCAAGCACGCTGTCAGCCGCCGTCAGATAGGCCATGACAATTGGCTTGCCGGCCTGTGGTGTGTGCACAACAGGGGAGTGGAATACCGCATCGTCAGCGAGCTGTGCGCTAAGTGCAGCCACGCTCTTGTCGGCCATACGCGCATGCCATGCTTTTAGGTTATCCCGTGTACTCATCCCAAATGCTCCTTAAAAAATTCTGTTGTCCGACTGTCTGCCAATGTTGCCGCTGCTTCATCGCGGCGTGCGCCAAATTCAGCAGCAAAGCCGTGATCCAGCCCTTGATAGTCATGCAAGGTGACTCGGGGATGATCATCCAGTCCCTCGTGCATCGCAGCTTGGGCATCGGCGGGTACAAAACCATCGGCTGTCGGGATATGCAGCATGACCTCATGCGCAATCGCATGGCTCTCGCGCAATAGACCATCAATACCGACGCCATAATAGCCGACAGAGGCATTAATATCGGTTCGCGCTGCGGTCATGAAGGCCAATCTACCACCAAGACAATAACCAACGCAGCCCACTTTTCCGCCATTTACAGCGTCGCGAGCGAAGTGAATCGCGGCTTCGATATCTCTGATGCCCTGATCCTGATCAAATTTACCCATCAGATCGAGGGCAACCTGAAATTCTTCCTCAACATCGGCGTCCAGATCGGTAGCTTCGTTGACCCGCCAGAACAGGTCTGGCGCAATGGCCATATAACCGGCCTTGGCCCAGCTATCGCATTTCGCCTTGATACCCTTATTCACGCCGAAAATTTCCTGAATCACAACGATCGCAGCGGTTGCGATTCCTTCCGGAGCAGCAACATAACAAGGAAATTCTCCATCTCCGCTCAACGTCTTAATCGGCTTCATCTCACCCATTTTTTGCGCTCCTTTGCATCATGACTTGATTAATGGTGCACAATATCCCCATATCCTGTTGTGGCAAGGTGGAAGATCATCTGTTGCGGTGAGGGAGGGAACTTCGCTTCAACCACAAGGATAAGAGGAAGCATTTATGAAAGTAACCGTAGAACTGGATTGTACACCGGAAGAAGCGCGGAAACTGATGGGTTTACCGGATGTGGGCAAACTCAACGAAACCTATGTGAAAGAATTGTCCAAATTTCTCCAGGGCGCGAGCTCGGTTGAGCAGCTTCAGAATTTCACCAAGATCATTACTCCCATGGGTGAGGCGGGCATCAAGATGTTTTCCTCCTTTCTGGGCGGCGCCATGGGGGGCGGATCGAATGGCGGAAAATCATCTTCTAGCAAGAAAAAAGATTAGATATCAAATAGATAGATAAATGTCAGCGGTTGACACCATCTTTGCTCTGTCCAGTGGGCAACCGCCGGCAGCTATCGGTATCATCCGAATTAGCGGTGAAAAGGCTGCGGACGCCTTACGCGCTTTGAGCGGTTTCGTGCCGAGTGTACGGCGGGCCAGCCTCGCAAAACTGATGGATCCGGCAAGCGGAGACTTGCTCGATACGGCTTTGATATTGTGGTTTCCGGGACCCAATAGTGCGAGCGGTGAAGACCTAGCCGAAATCCATTGCCATGGCGGCCGTGCGGTTGTTCGCGCGCTGGAGGCTGCGCTTGAAAAAATGGACGGTTTGCGCCGAGCGGAACCTGGTGAATTTACCCGCCGGGCATTCACCCATGGCCGAATGGATCTGGCGGAAGCAGAAGGATTGTCCGATCTGCTCTTTGCCGAGACGGAGTTGCAGCGGCGTTCGGCGATACAGGCAGCAGGCGGAGCGCTTTCGAAAAAGGTGGAGACTTGGCAGAATGGCATCTTGCGCCTTTCTGCGATGGTCGAAGCAGAGCTCGATTTTTCCGATGAAGATGATGTGACGCCGGCGCAGCTTGACGTGGTGCAGTCCGCGTCGCGGGATTTGGCTCAAGAGATGCGCGCCATGCTGGATCGTCCGCGCGCCGAGAAATTGCGTGAGGGGGTGAGGGTCGTTTTGGGTGGCCCGCCGAATAGCGGCAAATCAACTTTGCTCAATGCGCTGGTCGAAAGAGAGGCAGCGATAGTCTCTCCCATTGCAGGAACAACGCGGGATGTGATCGAGGTGCCCATCGCTATCAAAGGCATACCGTTTCTGTTCATTGATACGGCCGGCGTTCGTGACGAAGGTGCTGAAGAAATAGAACAGATAGGAATCGATCGGGCCCATCAGCAATTCGATATGGCGGATTTGATATTGTGGCTTGGCCCGGAAGGGCAGGGCCCGAAGATGTCCAACCTAGTCGAAATAGCATCGCGCCAGGATCATCCGGAATATCAAACCAAGTCTGCCGATGTGCTGAGCGTGTCTCCGCTGATCGGTGCCGGCATGGATGAACTTGTAAAGCTGCTCGTGGGTCGCGCGAAAGACATCGTACCGCATGGGGATGAGATCAGCGTCAATAAGCGGCAGGCAGATCATCTTGCGGAAGCACAGGCAAATCTTGACCAGATATCGCAGGTGCAGGACTATCTGATTATCGCCGAACAATTGCGATTGGCCCGCGCCGCTCTTGATGCACTGACCGGGCGGGCGAGTACCGAGGATATGCTCGACAGCCTTTTTGGCAAATTCTGCATCGGAAAATAGACTGTTTCACGTGGAACATGCTTTGGCCTCAATCCAGTGAGCGAGATCATTTTGACCTGAAACCAGCCTTCCGCTATGGGCGCAGCATGAATCGCGAATTTGATCTGATCGTCGTGGGAGGCGGGCATGCAGGCTGTGAAGCCGCCGCCGCGGCCGCGCGCATGGGCGTGCGTACGGCATTGGTCAGTTTTACCAAGGACAGCATCGGCGCGATGTCCTGCAATCCGGCCATTGGTGGCCTGGGCAAGGGCCATCTCGTGCGGGAAGTGGATGCTTTTGACGGGTTGATCGGCCGCGCCGCCGATGCCGCGGCAATCCACTATCGTATGTTGAATCTGTCCAAGGGTGCAGCGGTGCAGGGCCCTCGGGTTCAGGCAGATCGCAAGCTCTACAAAGCAGCGATACACCGGATGCTGGATGCGCAGGATAATCTGTCGATTGTGGAAGGCGAGGTTGCGTCGCTGATCTTCGACGGTCAGACGGTTAGCGGGATTTGTTTGGCAGATCAAAGCGAGATCACAGCAACCGCTGTTATACTGGCGACTGGGACCTTTCTGAACGGAAAACTGTTCCGCGGCGAAGAAACCGTTGCTGGTGGACGAACGGGCGAGGCGAGTGCGGTTTCGCTGGGCCAACAGATTCGCGATGCCGACCTACCCATTGCAAGACTAAAAACCGGAACCCCGCCGCGATTGGATGGCAGAACGATTGATTGGGCCGCATTGCCCGAGCAACCATCGGATGATGATAGCTGGACAATGTCTCCGCTTTCCTCGCGGAGAGACGTGCCGCAAATATTCTGCGCAGTGAGCCGGACGAGTGCCGCAACGCATGACATTATTCGCGATAATCTCGATCGCTCGCCTTTATTCAGCGGCGCCATTGATGCGCAGGGGCCGCGCTATTGCCCATCTATTGAAGACAAGATTCATCGCTTTGCCGACCGGGATTCTCATCAAGTTTTTCTGGAGCCAGAAGGTCTGGATACAAATTTGGTCTACCCTAATGGTATCAGCACTTCTCTATCTGCTGATGTCCAGGAAGCCTTTGTCCGTACGATGGATGGCCTTTCGAACGCCGAGATATTAGTGCCCGGCTATGCGGTGGAATATGATCATATTGACCCGCGCGCCTTGGATCGATCGCTGAAGGTTCGCGCACTTGAAGGGCTTTATTGTGCTGGCCAGATTAACGGCACCACCGGATATGAAGAAGCCGCAGCACAGGGACTGATCGCGGGTATCGGAGCGGCTTGTGCGATTCAGGACAAGGATACGCCGCAACTGGATCGCGGAACCAGCTATATGGCCGTGATGATCGATGACCTCGTCCTGCAAGGTGTTACTGAACCGTATCGCATGCTTACTGCACGGGCAGAATATCGGCTGCGTTTGCGGGCGGATAATGCGACAACACGTTTGAGCCCTGTTGCCGAGACTCTTGGTTGCCTTGGTACCGAACGGCAAAGCTGGTTCAATGCACGGCAATCACAACGCGCTGCGCTCATGACGGAACTGGAAGCCGTGCACGGATGCGAAGCGATTGCAGATCAGGGGATTGAAGTCCGACGCGACGGAACTAAGCAATCCTTGTTTGACTGGCTGCGTTTTCCAAACATATCCATAGATGCTCTGGGTGCACTGGGAATATCTGTTGATGATAGCGATGCGGTCCTGTTGGCAGAGATTGAAGAAGATGCGCGTTATGCGCCCTATTTGCAGCGGCAGGAATCGGAACTCAAAGACTTGCGAGCCAATGAGCAGATTCCTCTGGGTGATGATCTTGACTATGCAGAGATAGCGGGTTTGTCCAATGAGATGGTCGAGCGTCTGAACGGAGCAAGGCCCGAGACTCTAGCGGCAGCTTCACGGGTTCGGGGCATCACACCGGCAGCACTGGCAGCAATTCTGGTGCATGCGCGTCGCCGGGATGCGAAGAATCTAGCGGCATGATGAGAATATGACGGAACAAGAAGCGCAGGATTGGTTGCGCGCAAATTTCCATGTTTCACGTGAAACATGGGAAAGGCTCGAGGGGTTTCTGGCGTTGCTGGCCGCTGAAATGCAGCATCAGAATCTGATTTCAAAATCCAGTGCCGACCATATGTGGGACCGCCATGTCGTCGACAGTGCACAACTGCTGTTGCATGCGCCGCGAGGAGAGGGCGACAAGATCTGGATGGACCTTGGCACCGGTGCTGGCTTTCCCGGGATCATCATAGCGATATTGGGCGACTATAAGATCCAGATGGTTGAATCCCGATCTCGACGGATCGCGTTTCTGGAATCTGTCGTGACAGAGCTGGGCCTTACCGAAAAAGCCTTGGTATTTGGAGACCGTTTAGAGAATGTAGAGAGCCACCCTGTCGATGTTATCAGCGCAAGGGCATTTGCACCGTTGCAAAAACTGTTGTCACTTTCTCACCGGTTTTCCACAGAAAAGACGGTTTGGCTCTTACCTAAAGGCAAAAATGCGGTAAGGGAGTTAAAAGGCCTATCGCCAAAACGGCAAAAAATGTTCCACGTGGAACAAAGTTTGACGGACCCGGAAGCGGGAATATTGGTAGGATTGGGCTGAAAACGTTATTTTATATCAGCTTAGCGAAGGGTTCTGCGTAAAATGGTCCGGATAGCGATAGCAAATCAAAAAGGCGGCGTCGGCAAAACGACTACAGCTATAAATATGGCTACCGCTCTTGCTGCGAGTGGATGGAAAGTGTTGCTGATCGATCTTGATCCGCAGGGCAACGCCTCAACGGGGCTTGGGTTAAACCAGGCAGAGCGCACGCATAGCAGCTATGACCTGCTGATTTCAGACACACCATTGGCTGATTGCGTGATCAACACACCAGTACCTGGGCTTGATATCGTACCGGCTGTCGTGGATCTTTCTGGTGCAGAAGTCGAACTGGTTGAGTTTGAAGAGCGCACCCATCGCTTGAAAAAGGCGCTGGATGCCGGGGATGATGGTCAATGGGATATCTGCCTGATTGACTGTCCACCCTCATTGGGTCTGTTGACACTGAACGCAATGGTTGCGGTGGAATCTCTATTGGTGCCGCTGCAATGCGAGTTTTTTGCCCTCGAAGGACTGAGTCAGCTTTTACAAACGGTCGAGCGTATCCGGGCGCGATTCAATCGCGCCTTGTCGGTCATGGGTGTTGTGCTGACCATGTATGATCGCCGCAACAAACTGACAGAACAGGTGTCTGATGATGTTCGGGCCTGTCTTGGCAATGTCGTTTTTGAAACCGTAATCCCCAGAAATGTAAGGCTTTCAGAGGCACCCAGCCATGGTCTACCAGCGTTGATCTACGATCATCGTTGCAGTGGATCGGAGGCCTATATCAATTTGGCCCGGGAATTGATTTCCCGGCTGCCAGAACGGAAGGTGGCAGCGTGATGGCAAAAGAAGAGGAAACGCCATTGCCCAAAAAAGCGGCGATCAAGAAAGCCACTGGCTTGGGCAGGGGTCTCAACTCACTATTTGGTGAGATTCAGCGAGAAGAACCGCTCATCCAGGCGCCGGAAGCCGAGATAGATGATGAGGCGCCTGAAGCCCGTACAGATGGGCTGCGCTCAATAGCTATTTCCGATGTCCGTCCGAACCCGGATCAGCCGCGCCAGACTTTTGATAATGAAGCGCTGGATGAGCTGGCAGACAGCATGAAGCTCCGCGGTGTGATTCAACCGATTGTGGTTCGCCCCCACGGCAAGAATTTTCAGATTGTTGCCGGTGAACGTCGCTGGCGCGCTGCGCAACGGGCACGATTGCATCGTATTCCAGCGATTGTTCGTAGCCTGAATGATGCGGAAACGCTTGAGATTGCTATTGTCGAGAATGTTCAGCGCCGTGATCTGAACGCAGTTGAAGAAGCCGAAGCCTATGTAAAGCTGAAAGACGATTTCGGACATAGCCAGGCGAAACTGGCGGAACTTGTTGGTAAATCGCGCAGCCATATTGCGAATCTTATGCGCCTTTTGGAGCTACCCGAGTCGGTTCGAACCCTCGTGGGTGAAGAAAAGCTGACAATGGGTCATGCCCGAGCGCTTATTAATGCACCTGAATCAGCTGAGTTGGCCAAACAAGTGGTCAAACAGGGGCTTTCTGTTCGCGATACGGAGAAGCTAGTGCGCAAAGCATTAGGAGGTCCCCGCCGCAAGAGCAGGTTGCCGATTGCGGGTGAGAGTGAAAGCGACGCCGATATTCGCGCGGTCGAAAGCCATTTGGGTGATTTGCTCGGCCTGAAGGTTAAGATCCAATCGAAGGGCCAGACCGGTTCTGGTTCGATGACGATTGACTATAGCAATCTGGATCAGCTTGACCTGATTTGTCAGCGTCTTACCGGCGAACATATATAAATTGTTCGGGATTCTGACGCATTTCATCGCCGGATGACCGAAATCGAATTATTTCATTTTGTAACAACCCTGCATAAAATCTATATTTTACAGAAGGTTAGAGCGTTCACAATGCTTTAACCATGACTGGCAGCAAAGCCTTATCCTTTGTCGTCGATAAGCAATCTCGAATGTTGGCGTATAGCGACATCTAACCAGTGGGTTTGGTCAGATGCACCGTAGGCGCCCTTTCGTATAGTAGTGAAATATAGGGACCAGAAAATATGTCTAAGTTTATCAAAGCCGCTGTGGCTTCTTCCGTACTTGCCGCTTCAGTAATGGGTGCAAACGCTGCTCACGCTGCAACTGCAACCGCTGACGCACGTGCAAATATCCTCGAAGAACTGACCGTAACCAAAGATGCCGGTACGGATCTTGATTTCGGTACGATCGTTACAACCGGAACGGCTGAAACCGTAACTGTTGGTACAGACGGTGTTCGCGCCGCTTGTGTAAGCGTTGTTTGTTCAGGTGCTTCTGATGCAGCGGACTTCTCGGTAACCGGTTCTGCTTCTGAAGCAGTTACACTGACCGTACCTGGTTCAGTTACCTTGACCGGCCCTGGTGGCGCAATCATGAACGCCAACCTGAATTCATCCGCGCTTACCGCGTTGGACGCTTCGGGTAACGGTGCATTCTCAGTAGGTGGCGCGCTTGACGTTGCTGCTACTCAGGCTGATGGCGCTTATGTCGGTACCTTCACGGTAACCGTTGACTATCCTTGATTTTTTCACCGTCCTGTTCGCAGGGCAGTGTTTGCTGAGATATCAGAAGCCCGTCCGCGACCTTGGTTGCGGGCGGGTTCTTTATTGTGTCGACCACGTTCCATGCGAGAGAACATCTTGGGTGCATATAATTGATGTGGTTAGCGCTTTGGTAACCCTCTTTCGGCATAGTGATGGATGTGGGGATATGTGCGGGAAACCGCCTATCCGGATCACCAGAGTTAAACCGGAGAAAAAGATGACGATCAGGGGTCTGAGACGACTGAGTAAAACATGTGTTGGTTTGGGATTGGCTGCTGCTGCCCTTGTCCTCCCACAAATGCCAGCACAGGCTGCAGGAGATCTACTGGTTGCTCCCACGCGAATCATCCTCGATGGTCAACGCGGTACAGAGATTATTCTGAATAATATCGGTGCGGAAACAGCTACTTACCGGATATCTATGGAGCTTCGCCGGATGACGGCAGAAGGCCGACTTACAGATGTGAGCGCTGAAGAAGCCAATGAGCTTGAGCGCGCAGCGAAAGAGATGATCCGTTATGCGCCGCGTCGCGTGACTTTGCCACCGAATCAGCCCCAAGCGATCCGTCTTGGTGTTAGGGCGCCGAAAGACTTGCCGGACGGCGAATATCGTGTGCATCTTCTGTTCCGGGCCGTTCCCAAAGCGAGATCAGTTGTCGATCAAGTACAGCAAGAAGATGGCTTCTCCATAGCACTAACCCCAATATATGGTGTAACCATTCCGGTTATCATTCGCCAAGGCGAATTGAAGGCTACTGCCGCTATCGCCAATGCGCGTATCGAGCAGGGCGAAGAAGGTCCTGCATTTGTCTTTGACCTCAGTCGCACTGGAAATCGTTCCACTTATGGCGAAATCCGGGTGAAGAAGCAGGGCCAGGATGAGCCGTTGTTGATGGTCCGTGGTGTTGCCGTCTATCCGGAAATAAACCAACGGAAAGTATCGCTTCAGGTACCAGCCGAAGTGGTTGCCCAGTTGAAGGGGCCGCTTTCCATAGAATATTACGAACCGAGAAATATTGGCGGTGGACTAATCACCAAGACCGATTTGGTTCTCAGATAGTCTAGGTATTACAATATTTTAGGCTGACGTCAGTCCGTTATGCAGCCGAAATAAGTGATGAAACAGCAACTCTTCATATTTTATCAGCGATTAAAGTCGCTGGTATCGGCCGCAGGGATCACCATGATCCCGGCGGCTTTGCTGTTTCTTCTGGGACCGCTCATGGCATCGGCCGCTCACGCCCAGAGTAGCTGGACGGCCAATGATGATGACGCCCTGCTATTTGATTTGCGGTCCGGCAAATATCGCCTAGGCGATGGTGTAAGGGGTTATCAGACCGACAAGGGCATTTGCGCGGACTTTGCCGATGTGATCATGGCATTTGATGTACCAATTAGGTTGGATAAAAAGTCGCGCCGCGCAACTGGATGGGTATTTGCTGAACGCGAAACACTGATCGTTGAGCGCGACAGTAAATCAGTACAAAAGGTGAACAGCACCAAAAAACTGGTGCCCGGCGAGATTTATGACACTCCTGAAGGCTGGTGTGTCGATGTCAAAACGCTTTCAAATTGGTTTGATATTGAATTGCGGCCTGATTTGTCCAATGCGTTGCTGATCGTTGAGACAGAACGCAAATTGCCATTTCAAAAGGCCTTGGAACGTAAGGAAAGGGCCGCAAAAATTCGGCCTCGGCGAAATTTTGACCTTTCAAGCCTGCCGCAATCGACCGAGCCCTATAAATTCTGGAGAACACCATCGGTTGATGCTGTGGTTTCAGCTGGCGGCCTGCGCGACAAACGGTCCGGCCAGGAACTGGACGTACGCTACGAGCTATTTGCGTCGGGCGAGGTGGGTAAGGCGTCTTTCGATGCCCGTCTATCTTCTGATGACAAGGGTGTGCCAGAAAGTCTGCGGCTCAGAGCCTATCGCACCGATCCCAAGGGGGAGCTTCTAGGCCCGTTAAAGGCGACGCATGTCGCTGTCGGCGATGTTTCGACCTTTTCTACCCCGCTAGTGTCGCAAAGTGCGGCCGGGCGCGGCGCGATCATCACCAATCGGCCAGTGGATCGACCCGATAATTTTGATCGGACAAGCTTTCGCGGCGAATTGCCAGCTGGTTGGGACGCAGAACTGTATCGCAATGGCCAATTGCTGGCTTTTGCAGAAAATCGGTCCGATGGCCGCTATGAATTTATCGACGTTCCGCTGCTCTATGGCCAGAATCGCTTTGAAGTGGTGCTTTATGGCCCGCAAGGCCAGATCCGCCGGGATAGCAAGTCTGTTCCGGTGGGACTGGATTCCATCCCGCCACGCAAAACCTATTATTGGGCTGGTGGACAAGAGGCCGGAAAAGACCTGATCAGCTTCAACGCCTTGGAAAATCTCCAACAGGCCGGTTGGCGCGGTGGATTTGGTGTGGAACGCGGGCTCAATGCGAAAACATCGGTGGCCGCTTCCCTGTTCAGCCTTCAGCTGGACGGACAGCGGCGCAACTATATCGAAGGATCGGTCCGCCGCGCTGTCGGGCCGACCTTGGTCGAGCTATCTGCCTCGTCTGCATTTGATGACGGTACTGCATTCCGTGCCCAATTGCTTGGTGAACTGGGCAATAGCTTCATCACCGCCGAAACCATATGGGCACAGGGCGGCTTCCGGTCAGATCGCATCGAACAAAACGTGAACGGAAAGCACAGCCTCTCGGTGGACCACAATTTCAAGCTGGGAAGCAAGATCTTACCTTTTCATATCGATGCGCAGTATGAAACACGCACGGATGGCCGATCTTCGCTGGATGTGACCAGTAGAGCATCGTTGAACCTGCGACGGTTTTCGCTGACCGGCGAGTTGAAATGGGAAAAACAATTTACCGACATCGGAAGCATTCCCGATCGGATTGAAGCGCGATTGCTGGCCAACGGGCGGATAGCTGGCGTGCGGCTGCGCGGCGAAGCGACATATCGCCTTGCTCCGGAAAGACGTTTCGAAAGGGTTAATTTCACCGGCGAATGGCGCGCTGGTGATCGTGCGGATTGGCGCGCGGAGCTTGGCTATGATGTTGGCCTGGATCGCGGTCGTGCCGCCCTCGGGATCATCCGGCGTTTTGATAAATTCTCGCTGACGGCGAGCGCGGAGGCGGCAACTGATGGCTCGGTGGCAGCAGGGTTGAATCTCGCATTCAGTTTCGGCCCGGATCCGCGCAATGGAAAATTCCGCTTCTCGAACAATAAGCTTGCCAATAGCGGCCAGGCGCTGGCCATTGTTTATCGTGACAAAAACCGAGATGGAAAGCGACAGCCCGATGAAGAACTGGTTGAGAATGTTGAATTGACCGCGGGGCAGTCGACGGCACTGACGCCGACGGACGCCGGAGGGCGGTCGATCATCGATAATCTGCAACCCTTCCGACCTGTTCTGATTGGTATTGATGCCGGAAGCTTGCCAGACCCGTATGTCCAGCCAGCGATTCCCGGTGTTGTTATAACGCCTCGCCCCGGCATTGCCGCTACGGTCGAACTGCCGCTGGTTAGCGCCGGCGAAGTGGAAGGCACTTTGATGCGTGAAGGTGGTGCAATCCTGGCCGGAGTCGGTCTGGAACTGTTAGACGTTGAAGGTCGTGTCACCCATAGTACACAAAGCGAATTTGACGGCTTTTTCCTGTTTGAAGGCGTGCCTTACGGTGCCTATCAGGTTCGGATTCAGGCCCTATCGGCACAAGCCATCGCGGTTGCGCCGGTTCTCAACATTCGCGCAGTGGTGGATGATGATAATCAGGTCGCCAAGCTTGGTGCGGTTGTCGCACAGTCTGATGCGGTGATGGCAAATCTGGGCGGTGTTCCGACCGGCGCACCAGGCGGCGCGCCGGAACCCTGATCCTGTCTTGTGCGTTTGGGCGGTTCTGCTAAGCTTTCGGGCTATTTGAACATATCACATAAATCAGGATCAAAGCATGCAAGTCACCGCCAACGGTATCAATATTGAAGTGGAAGATCATGGCAATGCTGGTGATCCGGCGATCCTTCTCATCATGGGATATGGGACGCAGCTCATTGCCTGGCCAATGGATTTCGTGAATGGATTGGTGGAATCGGGTTTCCGGGTTGTCGCTTTTGACAATCGCGACGTTGGCCTCTCCTACAAATGCGATGGCGTATCGGCACCTGGCCCGATTCGGCAGATGTTCACCAAACGGTTTTTCCCCAGCCAGAATCTGGCCCCCTATAATCTCAGCGATATGGCCAAAGATGCTATTGGTGTATTGGATGCACTTGAAATTGAAAAGGCGCATATAGTCGGCGCGTCAATGGGTGGTATGATCGGACAATTGGTGGCCGCGGATCACGAGGAGCGCGTTATTTCCCTGACCCCTATCATGTCTTCGACCAACGCGCCCGGATTGCCCGGAGCAGATCCATTGGTCCGCAAGGGATTAATTCAATCTGCCCGCGCCAAAGCCACGACTCTGGAGGAAGCCCTAACCGTGGGCATGGCTTTTTCCTCCATCATTGCATCGGAAGAGGGGCGAGCGAGAGAAGAAGAGCGCAGGGATCTCATGAAAATTGCTCTGGAACGCAGCTTTTATCCCGCTGGCCGGCAGCGGCAAATGGCGGCGATTATTGAGACCGGTAATTTACGGCCCAAAGCGCAAGCGATATCGGTTCCGACCATGGTTATTCATGGAACGGCCGACCCACTTATCCCTCACCCGTGCGGCGAAGATATTGCCGCCAATGTCAATAATGCCCGGCTAGAGCTGGTAGACGGCATGGGGCACGATCTGCCGCCGAGCAAATTGCCGATCATGGTGGAAATGATTGCGGAGCATTGCAGCGCCGCATGACCATTCTTAATTCGCGGCTCTAATCGTCTAGCGGCAGGCAATATTCCATTACATGATCCGTCATCATGATCTGATACGGAGCAACCTCCATACTGTCTCCATCCTCTTGAAAAAATTGGTTATTTATCAACTGCTCTGCGGCCTGGATGGTCAGGGACCGGGCGCGAAGCGGTCGAGCAAATGACAGGCGTTCAGGATCTTTGCCACGCGCGATGGAGAGCATGAAACGGATGAAATGCCAGCGGCTGGCCCGCGATAATGCAATGAGATGGAAATGATCATCACCCATGCCTGCTTCCGGTGTCAGGGTCCAAGGCCCGGCAAAATATCGCCCCTTGGCGATGTAAAAGGCTTCGCACGTCAGATTATGTTCGGATCCGTCCAATGCCGTAACATCCAGCGCAAATTGTTGGCGCGGCCAGCGGAAAAAGAGCTTGGCAAAGGACCACGCATAGGCGGTGCGACCAATTTTCTTCTTGAGTTCGGGTGAATGATTGGCAACCGCGACCCCATCGGGTCCGGCGCTGAGGCAGGCCGCGAAAGGCCCATAATTGCTGCGCGCAACCGGTTCCTTTAACCGCGCCTCGGATCCCGCGAGATAGCCGCGCATCACTTCACCGGCAAATTGCTCTGGCTCTGAGGCATAGCCAATTTCGCGTGCGACCAGATTCACGGTGCCGGCGGGGAAAATACAAATTGGTGTTTTCAATCCGCTATTCTGCATGGCGGCGATAACCAGGCGCAGTGTGCCATCACCACCGGAGACGCAGATGAGGTCGCTATCCTTGGCCAGCTCCATATTGCCATCAATTTCCGTGATACCCATGACCACCTTGGCCCCACAGGCTTCGAAGGCCTGCGCAAGCAGGCCGAGACGCATTTCATGATGGGTGCCAGATGCCGGATTGTGGATCAATTGAACAAGCATTGACCGGACATGGCGGCATATTTCCCGCCGCGTCAATGGCGAAGCGTGAATAGTCTTGTCTATCGTCTGAAAACCGCTTTATGAATCGTGCTATGACTAAAAAAATCACAATCATTGGCGGCGGTTATGCCGGAACCATGTTGGCAAGAGAGCTGGATACGCATGCCAACATTACCCTGATCGAGCCGCGGGAAAAATGGGTGCATAATGTCGCGATGATCCGGGCGATGGCACGGCCGGAGCTACTCGATGAAATTGTCATGCCTTATGGGGGCCTGTTAAAAAGAGGCAAAATTATCCGTGGGCGCGTAGCTTCGATTGATGGTCATGATGCGATCCTGGAAGATGGAACTGTAATTTCCGGAGACATGATCATCATTGCCACAGGGTCGACCTATGCGGCTCCGTTCAAAATGCAGGGCGATGATGAAGCAGCCTTTCTGGCCAAAGCGAAGCGGGTGATTACGCAAATTGACAAGGCCAAAAATATCGCAATCGTTGGCGCCGGTGCAGTGGGCAGTGAGCTTGCTGGCGAGCTCGCATTTGCGCGGCCAGAGAAAAATATCACCCTGATCGCGGCTGATGACAGGCTGTTTTCTGGCTATCCGGCCAAGCTCGGGCGGGCGATGCAGAGGCAATTGGGCGAGCTGGGAGTGAAACTGCGCCTGGGCGAACGCATCAACAAACTGAAACAGACAGACGCGCCGTTTGTTCCGCCCAAGAACAAGATAAAATTGTCCGATGGTTTCCCGATTGATGCCGATCTGGTGATTCCGGTCATTGGTGCAAGGCCGGTGGCGGACCTATTGCAGAAACTGGCAGATGTGACCTTTGATGATCAGGGCCGCGCAAAGGTAGACGGCTGGCTCCGGCCCACAACCAATCCCGATCTGTTTGTCGTTGGCGATATTGCCAGTACCGGTGATACGATGACGATTGTCGGGTTGACGCGTCAGGTGGGTTGGCTGAAAAAAGCCATTAAGGCACATCTGCGCGGCAAACCGATTGCGGCTATGAAGCCTTATAAACCGTGGCCCAAGCCATTGATATTATTGCCCTTGGGACCAGATAAAGGCGCCAGCGCGCTGCCTTTTGGCGTGACCGGTCCGTTTCTAACCTCTGCGATCAAAGGCAAAAAACTGTTTATCCCGCGCTATCATCGGGAATTTGACTGGCAGCCCTAAGCGGCGACCAGGTCGAGCATTTCCAGTGCGAGATTTTTGGCGTCCTTGTAGCCGGGCTTGCCATTGGCCGCCCGCGGAACATCATCAACCACCAGAAAAGCACGCGGCGTTTTATAGTCGGCGAGTATGCCATGAACATGATCATAAAGGGCCGACTCGTCCAGTCCATGGCCTTTGGCCAGAGACAGAACCGCAGTTACTTTCTCACCAAAGCGATCATCGGGAACACCGACGACCAGACAGTCATAGATACTGTCATGAGTTTTGAGCGCTTCTTCGACCTCTTCGGGGAAAATCTTCTCACCACCGCTATTGATGCAAACCGAGCCGCGGCCGAGCAGGGTGACACTGCCGTCGGCTTCAACCATCGCGAAATCGCCAGGAATGGAATAGCGCACGCCGTCAAAGGTCTTGAACGTCTCGGCGCTCTTTTTCTCATCCTTATAATAGCCGATCGGAACCATCCCGCCATTGCAGATCATACCAATTTCGCCGGAACCCGGTTGAATCTCTTTTCCGTCTTCGGTCAGGATCTTGGTCGTGTCGGCCATGTCAAAGCTTGCGGTTTTGACGATTTGGCTGTTCTCGCGGGTCATGACCGATGCACCCATGCTACCTTCGGTGGATCCCATGCTATCGACAATCACCATCTCGATATGGTCGAGCAGGCCTTGCTTGACCTCCGACGACCACATCACGCCGGATGATCCCATCATTTGGACCGACGATAAATCATAGGGCTTGCCGGCTTCCTTTGCTTCATTGAGAGCGGCCAGCATCGGCTTTGCAAACACGTCGCCGACAATGGTCAGGTCGGTCACTTTTTCTTCATCGGCCAGTTTCCAAAGCGCATGCGGATCAAAATGCCGGTTGTTGAACAGAATGACGCAGCCGCCCAGCGCGTGTGGAACCATCGCACCAATCCACATGCCGGTGCCGTGCATGATCGGGCAGGCGGGGATCGCCCGGCTGGTGGCGCCCGCCGCATGAAGCGCCTGAACCAACGGACCAAATCCCTCAGCGCCTTCGGGCAGGGCCATTTCCCGCATCTCAAAGCCCTTGGTGAACAAGGCGCTGGAAAATGTCTGATGATCATACATCACGCCTTTCGGCATGCCAGTGGTTCCGCCTGTATAAAGCATGTAGAGATCCTCGCCGGAGCGCGGGATGATCGGCATCGGATCAGCAGCGTTCAATGCGGTCTCATAATCGACGGCGCCGTCGAGATGTTCTCCAGAGCCATCATCAATTTCCAGGAAGAGCTTCACATGTTCCAGCTGATCTTTGATGGCCGCGACACGCGGGGCGAATTGGGCGTGATAGACCATAGCTTCGCTATCGCTATTGTTGATGACATGAGTCAGCTCCGCTTCGAGATAGCGGTAGTTGACATTGACCGGACAGATGCGCGCTTTGAACGCGGCAAATTGTGCCTCCATATATTCTGCGCAGTTATAGGCATAGATAGAGAGCTTCGCGCCGGGTTTGAGACCGTGATCGGTATAGACCTGTGCGAGCTTTGCCGCGCGCTGTTCATATTCGGCCCAGCTATAGCGCTTGTCGCCTTCTACAATTGCAGGTTTATCAGGAATCGCCTGGGCAATATTCTCCCAGATATCAGCCATTTGCCAGCTCATCGAATCTCTCCTTTTCTTTTGAACATAACCAGAAAAAGGCCCAATTCAATAGCGGGCACAATAGATAGACCCAATAGATTCATTCACCCGGTTTTGATAGAACGAGTCCCTGGTGCTGGCGGGGTTTCCGCGCCACCAGCAAAACATTGGGCTATGGCCATCCATCGCGTTGCGTTTGGACCCGTCACCTTGAGATCCGTATCGGCAATATTGCGAGACTGGGTAACGACTTGGCAAAACTCCTCAGCCAAGCCCTCTATCCGTTCTTCCATGCTTTCGTCACCATATTCCCAGACCGCGCCGGAGGGGGCATTGAGCTTGAGGTAAGGCACCGGCTTAGGCGCTTCCTCGCCATTGACCTTGAAGGTCCAACCATAGGTGTTGAGGCCGATCATCACGATATTGCGGATACGATCTGCATTCTCCCGCGTGAGGCCCAGCACATCATATATGGCCTGCGCATGGGACCAGTTTTCCATCAGGCGCGCGGTGATTGACGAGCGCACACTCATGGACGGGCCCGCCCACTCCACGCGCATGGCGGGATCGGCGGCACCAAATTCCGGTGCCATTTTCTGGTAAAAATCCTGCCAGGTCTTTACCAGCTCAGCGCCCGAAAGATCGTCGAGATACTCCGCCTCAAAAAAGCGCATCGACGTCTGGCCTTTTTTTGCGTTCTCTTTCATCGCGGTCATTGCCTCTTTGAAAAAGGCGTGGAATTTTTCGGGTTCAGTCAGCGACCAATAAGCGGCCATGTTCCAGATATGCAGATGGCGGATGATCGCATTGATCGTCCAGCTTTTGAATCCAGTTTCCTGCTCCATCTCTTCGTCGGAGAGATCTTGGACAAGCGCATATATGGCTTCGCTTTCGTCGAGAAAATCCTGTGCCTGTTCCACTATTGGCGCTCCATCATGTCTTAGTTCCTATTTCCTGCAATATCTGTTCGCTATGTTCGCCAAGCGCGGGGCTTGGTGCGGTGGCTGGCAGCTTCTGACCATTGATATGAAGTGGTGACGCTGCCGTGTGGATCGCACCAAGCAAGGGATGATCCTGTTCCTCAAACGCCTCTATCGCAACAATCTGCGCATGCGATTTCACATCGGCGAGCGTCAGACAGGGCGCGGCTGGTACATCGCCCTTCGTCAGACCAGCGATCATTGTTTCGGTGTCATGCAATGGCGGTTCGCTTGAAACAATCTGTGCCAGTTCCGCCATGTGCATGCTGCGATTTTCGAGACCTTGATATTTTTCTTCAGACTTCAAATCTTCGCGGCCCACCATCTCGAACACCACCTGCCAATGCTCGTCGCTCATCGCGGCATAGGCAATGGCTCCGTCCGTCGTGCGTAGCGGCATCTGATAATAGTCGGCAAAAGGTGCGGCATGGATCGCATCTTCGTCCATCAAGGTCAGGTGCATGCCGCCGTCCGGCCAGAGAAAGGCGATGCAACTGGCGAGCATAGACAAATCAATATGCTGTCCTTCACCCGTCCGTTCGCGCGCAAATAAAGCCGCCGTTATGGCTTGGGCTGCGGTATAGGCGGTCAGCTTGTCGCAGAGCAAAGTCTTCACATAGGCAAATCCGTCGGGATGGCCCTGCGTCCCCATGAATCCGGCCATGGCCTGCATCACATGATCATAGGCGGGACGGTCCGCCATCGGACCCTCGCGGCCAAAGCCGGTAATGGCGCAATAGATAAGCTCCGGTTTCTCGGTGCGCAGGCTTTCGCTGTCGAGCCCGAGCCGCTGCATCACGCCGGGGCGATAATTGTGAATCACAATATCCGCATCAAGACACAGCTTGCGCGCCGTGGCGACGCCTTCTTCGCTTTTCAGGTCGAGCGTGATCGATCGTTTGGCACGATTGCAATTGTTGAACAGGCCTGAGATGCTTTCCTTGCGGCTGCCGAGCCAGCGCATCGGATCGCCAATGCCGGGCGGCTCCACCTTGATGACGTCCGCCCCCTGCTGCGCAAACATCATGGTGGCGAGGGACGCGGTAATCATCGTCGAAAATTCCACGACCTTGATCCCGGCCAGCGGCTGCTGTGCTGTCACCTCTACCATGTTGTCTCCCGTTTATTGTTCACTCTTCGAGGTTTGCGGAGAGCCTTTCATAGGCGGCAATAAAGTCTTCCTTGAAGCCTTGGACGACTTGCGCGGTCGACATGGGTTGGTTCATCAGGCCAACGCCCTGTCCGACCCAATAGGTCGCGAGATCCTTTGCCCCCTGGTTATCGCCTTGGCTCAATTTGTCGATAGAGCGGAGCGGTGGTTCGGCCACTAATGATTGCAAAGGCATGGGTAGCGGAGTAGGCGATTCTTCCGCTTCCCAGGCATCGGTCCAGGGCGATCGCAATTGTCGCGATGGCTTACCAGTGCGGGACCGTGCCCGCACTGTATCGCGGGATGTCGCGCCGAGCATTTTTTCTTTTACCACCGGATTGGTTTCTGCCTCTGCGGTGGTCAGCCAGACCGACCCGCACCATACACCGCTTGCTCCCATCGCCATGGCGGCGGCCATCTGGGATCCGGTGGCGATACCGCCAGCAGCCAGCACCGGTGTATCGTCACCGATATCACGCAACGCGTTACACACTTCCGGAATCAAAACCATTGTCGCAACATCGCCGGTATGCCCTCCAGCTTCCCCGCCAACGGCAATCAGGATGTCCACACCCGCGGCGACTTGGCTCATCGCATGTTCCTTGGTGCCGATAAGAGCGGCCACAGGGACACCATGTTCCCGGCCCATATCGGTCATGACCTGTGGCGGTATGCCCAGCGCATTGGCGATGAGTTTGATTGGATGCCGAAAGGCAACCTCCAGCAACGCCCCAGCATTGCCGCCGCGCAAATTGTCCGCGCCTACGGCATGTTCCCGGCGCAACTCTTCCAGGTCGCCTGGATCGACGCCATGACGGGCCATTATGTCCTTGGAAAATTGCTTATGTTCGTCGGGAATCATCGCCAGCGTGGTGTCGACATCGATCTGCTCGCCTTTGCCTTCGACCTTATTGGGGACAATGATATCTAGGCCATAAGGCTTGCCATCGACATGATCGTCAATCCAGCTCAATTCCTCTTCCAGCGTTTCGGGCGTGCAGTTGACGCCGCCAAAAACCCCCATGCCGCCCGCTCTCGAAACCGCAGCGACAACGTCGCGGCAATGGCTGAACGCAACCAGTGGAAATTCGATTCCCAGCATATCGCAAATGGGGTTTTTCATTACGCGTCGTCCTCTTCACCCGCCTCATCAGCAGCAATTTCCATGATCAGGTCATCGGCCGCAATCTGGTTTCCGGCGGCAGCGGCGACAGTTTCTACGGTGCCGTCAATCTCAGCCAAAATCTCATGCTGCATCTTCATCGCTTCCAAAACCGCCAGCTTGTCGCCCTTTGCCACAGCCGCGCCTTGCTCGACGAGTATCTCAAGTAATAGTCCGTGCATCGGGGCTACCACGGTACCGCCGCCCGCCATATCTTCCATGGCGCTGAGCCCGGTCATGTCGGTGACCGATAGCGAGCGGTTCGGCAAGGCAAGATGCAAGTGGCGACCATCGGCATGGAAAATCGCCTCGACCGTTCGACCATCCACGCGCAGTTTCGCAGTTTCTCCTGTGATCGAGAGCAGTTCCACCTGCGCTTTCTGTCCTGCGCCTTCTACGTGGTAAAGGCCGGGCTGGCGGACATGGACGTGAATGACGCCATCAGTCTCGGTCGCCTCAGCCAGCTTCGCATATTGGGTAACGGTCGTCAGATCTGCCGAGCTTGACCAATCTAGCATTTCCGGATTGACATTAAGTGCTAGTTTATGGGCAGCATGTTGGCGTAATTTATGTTGCAATACCGCAGCAATCGCAAAAGTGGTGAAGCTATGCGAACCCAGATCGACACCTTCTTCGCCATAATTTTCAGCGATGAAAGCGGTGGTCGCCTGTCCATCGATAAAATCCCGCCTGCCGAGCGCGTCAATCAGGAAGTCACGATTGGTTTTTGGACCGAACAGAGCGGTTTCGGCCAGTGCCCCGACCATCTGCCGCCGCGCATCTTCACGGGTCGCGCCATAGGTGATAATCTTCGCGACCATACTGTCATAAAAGGGCGAAACCTCGCCACCCGTGGCAATGCCGCTATCAACACGGGCATGGGCGGAAGGATGCCATAGGTCGATATGACCGGTGCTGGGCAGGAAATCATCAACTGGGTCTTCCGCGTAGAGTCGTACTTCCATTGCGTGACCGGTTAAAGTGATATCCTCTTGGCTGAGCCCCAATTTGTCGCCTTGCGCAACTTTGAGTTGCAGTGCGACGAGATCAAGGCCGGTAATTTCTTCGGTCACCGGATGCTCGACTTGCAGGCGCGTATTCATCTCGAGGAAATAGAAGCTACCGGATTGATCGAGAAGGAACTCCACCGTGCCAGCGCCGCGATATTCGACCGCGCGGGCAGCCTCTACTGCTGCGGCACCCATTTCGGCGCGCAGCTCTTCGGTCATGACCGGGCAGGGCGCTTCTTCGATTACCTTCTGATGGCGCCGCTGAACCGAACAATCGCGCTCGCCGAGATGGATCGTAGTGCCATGGCTGTCGGCAAAAACCTGAATCTCGACATGGCGGGGTTTGATGATCGCTTTTTCAAGGATCAGCTCGCCGTTTCCAAAGGCGTTTTCTGCCTCTGATCGCGCGAGTTTGATCGCATTGGAAACCTCATCCTGATCATGGACCAGGCGCATGCCACGGCCACCGCCACCCGCGGCAGCCTTGACCATCAAGGGCACACCGATTTTTGCGGCTTCTGCGATCAAGGTCGTGTCGGATTGATCGTCATCCTGATAGCCAGGGACGCAAGGGACACCGGCCTCAATCATCGCGCGCTTCGAACGCGCCTTGTCACCCATCACATCAATGGCCTTCTCAGGCGGTCCAACAAAGATGATATTGGCATCAGCGCAGGCTTGCGAGAAAGCAGCATTTTCAGACAAAAAACCATAGCCGGGATGTATGGCATCGGCGCCGCTATCTTTCGCGGCTTCAATAATCTTGTCGATTAGCAGATAAGATTCGTTGACCGGCGCAGGTCCGATATGCACCGCGTCATCCGCCATGCGGACATGGGGGGCGTCGGCATCGGCGTCGGAATAGACGGCAACGGTTCTGATGCCCTGCGCCTTGGCCGTGCGCATGACTCGGCAGGCAATTTCACCGCGATTGGCAACAAGGAGTGTGGATATTTGTGTCATCTCTGGTTCCTTATTCCGGCTTCACGACCCAATTGGGTTTGCGCTTTTCAAAGAAGGAAGCAACGCCCTCTTTGGCTTCGTCGCTGACCATGCGGTCGGCAAAATTTTCGGCAGCGAGGCGGATGACCTCATTGCGGGGCTTGCCAGCAATCTGACCAAGCAGTTCTTTGGTCGCCGCCACGGCGCCCGGCGCAGCACCAAGCACCTGTTTGCGCAACTGCATCTCTATGGCTTCCAACCCCGGCACATCATCCGCAATGAAATCGGCAAAACCCAGTTCATGCGCTTGCCTGCCGTCAAAGCGCGCAGCGGTCAGCATCAACCGGCGCCCGGTCGCGTAGCCCAGCTTTTGAACAACAAAGGGTGATATCTGCGCTGGGGTTACCCCGATTGCAGTTTCGGTCATTGCAAAGCGTGCACCGGATTCGCAGATGACCACATCCGCACAGCAAGACAGGCCAAAGCCGCCCGCCATCGCTGCGCCTTCGATCAGGACGATCACCACTTGCGGTGCGGTGTTGACAAGGTCGAATATTTCCGCCGCACCCATCGACATGGTTATGGTAGCGTTGCGGTCACCACTCGCCTGAAAATTTTCTTTGAAATTCTTCAAATCTGCACCAGCGCAGAACACTCCGCCACGACCCCGCAGAGTGATACCGCGGACCGTCCGGTCATCACGAACGCCTTTTAAAGCAGAGGCTAATTCTGCCACCAAGGCGTCACTCAGGGCATTGCGATTACCTGGCTGGTTGAACCAGATGGTGAGCCAACCCTGTTTGAGGTCGAGCTCGAGTGTCTCGGTTTTAGGAAGATTGGTCATATCCGTGCCACTCCGAAAGCATTGGGGTGCAGCGTGCGGTTCTTGGCCTCGAAAATCGTTTCCAGAGCAAAGCCGAGCACCTTGCGCGTGTCACGCGGATCAATCACGCCGTTATCGAGAACGCGACCAGAGGTGAAGAAAGCGCTTTCCTGTGCTTCGAAAATATCCCTGATACGCTGGTTCTGTTTGGCAATAGCTTCTTCGTCGGGTTCTACGCCTTTGCGCTGTGCCTGCACTTTTGCGACATGACTCATTGTGTTCGCCGCGGAAGCCCCGGCCATCACACCGGTTTTGGCATTGGGCCACGAGAATAGAAAATCCGGTTCAAAGGCAACGCCGCTCATGCCGTAATTGCCGGCACCAAAGCTGGCACCAATATAGAGGGATAGCTTCGGCACGCGCACATTGGACACGGCCTGGATCATCTTGCTGCCCAGTTTGATCATGCCCTTATGTTCGGATTCCGTTCCGACAATATAGCCCGTGGTGTTGTTCAAGAAGATGATCGGCAGTTCGGACTGGTCACAAAGCTGGAAGAAGTGCGTTGCCTTTGCCGCAGCTTCAGGGTCGAAAGGACCATTATTGCCGATCAGGCCGACGGCATGGCCCATGATGCTTGCCTGCATACAAACGGTGCCGGGACCATAGCGGCTTTTGAATTCCTCAAAGTCAGATCCATCAACAATCCGCGCCGCGACTTCGCGGACGTCATAGGGGATGGTGTAATCGGTCGGCACGATGCCAGCGATTTCATCGATGTCATAAACTGGTTCTGCATAGTCATTCTGCCGGATCGGTGCGGTATTCTTGTTCCAGTCAATCCGCCCCATGGTATCGCGGGCAATCTCGATGCCATGAGCATCATCATCCGCGAGATATTCGACGGTCCCGGTGGTGCTGGCATGCATTTCCGTGCCACCGAGTTCGCGATCATCCGCCACTTCGCCGGTCGCCGCATGGACCAAGGCCGCGCCGCCCAATGCTGCCATGCCATTATCGCGGACTCCGATGACATAGTCGGACATGCCGGGCATATAAGCGCCGCCCGCGGTTGACGGGCCGTGCAGTACAACCATGGTCGGGATTCCTGCGGCGCTCAACCAGGCGAGATTGCGGAACAGCATTCCGCCATGCGCCCACAGCTCGACCTTATATTCCATCAGGTTTGCGCCAGCGCTTTCCACCAGATGGATGAAGGGCAATTTCAGTTCCTGCGCCATTTTCTGGGCACCCTTGCTGGCGTCCCAACCGCCAGTCGTCGCGGCCCCGGCGCGAATGCCGCTATCATCGACCCAGATCATGCAGCGCACGCCTTTGACAAAGCCGATGCCGAGGATGACGCTACCACCGGGAATACTGGTGTCGGGATTATCATCTTCAACGAGATAATTGGCCATATTATAGAGCCGCAAAAATGGCATGCCCGGGTCGAGCAATCGTGTCAGCCGTTCATGGGGTGTGAGCTGGCCGCGTTTCTCAAATGTCGGGCGGCGTTTCTCAGAGGCCGCTACGGCGCGCTGTTCCAGGCTGCGCAATTGGTCGATCAGCGTCAGCATATCCTTGCGGTTCTGGACAAAGCTTTCGGAAGCTGTGGAAATTTTCGATTTAAACTGGGGCATAGTCAAAGCGCCTCTGCAAGTGATTGCGGTATGGAAATAGGAGTTGCGAGCAGGATCTGGGCATAGCTTTTACCCTGCGGATCATTGCGCATGGATGCAACCCCACCGCCGCCGAGAATGTCATGAAGCAGAAAGTTGATCGCGCCTGTGCCGGGCATGTAGAACCGCTCGACGCTATCCGGGGCTTCGGGTTCCGTAAGGAAATGAGCAAAGCGTTCGCGCACCCTATCTTCGCTGAGCGTGGCCCATATATAAGGCGCATAGCTCTTGTTGCGCGGCATGATTCCAATATTGGATTTGTCGCCCTTGTCACCGGATCGACCCCAGGCCAGGTCAATCAGTGGCACCTCTATCATTGGCGCGCCATTGTCAGCCAGGGCAGGATGGGGAGGGCGTTGGATCGTCGCCGGGTCAAAAGCTGTTCCACCGGCATCGCCAAATTCTTGCGAGTCATCCTCTATCTTTACCGAAATCGAAATTTCGGATTTCGGTAACAGTAGTGAAAATAGCCGCACCACCGGAGTGGGCTTGGGGCGCCCGCCTGCAAATAGCGCTAGTCCCGGCGGTGTCGCGAGACCCATGCCGGTTGCTTCCTTGAGGATGAGCATCGCCGCTTTCGGATCACGATGTTTGACGCCGATTTTCAACACCACTTCGCGCGATTCCGCGGCCTGTCCGAACGCGCCGAAATGGCTATCGTCGCCCAGTGTCTCAATTAATACGTCATCAAAATCCCCGACATTGGAGGCGCGTAATTTGGCGCGTGTCCGTTTCAGCGCATTGTCCGCGAAGCTCTCGGCCTTGCGCTTGGCATCCACCCCGATGAAGAAAAACGGTGCAACCATTTTCCAGCCATCAGAGTAAGTGGCGCAAGTCTTGTAAGTATTGGGTGCGGGATGACCGATAGAGCCGAACACTGACACGCGATTCTCGCCCAACTGCTCCAATGCCACTGCACTGAAATCGCAGACGACGTCTGGTAGTATATAGGCTTGCGGATCACCAATTTCATAGAGCATCTGCTCACCAATTGTGCCGATATTGACGATTCCGCCAGTGTCTTCCGGCTTGGTAGCGATGAAGCTGCCGTCTACTGCAATTTCCGCAATCGGATAGCCGGCATTGTCCATGCTTTCCGCGATGCTTTCCCAATCCGTGAAGTTGCCTCCGGTTGCTTGTGGTCCGCATTCCAAAATATGGCCGGCAAGGCTGGCCCCCGCCAGTTGGTCCAGATCATCGCGGCTCCAACCAAATTCGTGGATGCAGGCGCCGAGCGTCACGGCGCTATCAACGCATCGCCCAGTGATCACTATGTCTGCTCCCTGATCGAGAGCAGCGGCAATCGGAAACGCGCCGAGATAAGCATTGATGCTGGCGATATTTTCTGGGTCAGGAAATTGCGCTCCAGAAAACATTTCATGGGCATCTGCAAATTCCGCCGCGCGGGATGTGAGGTCATCGCCGGTGACAACTGCCACATTCAGATCAAGCCCGGCCTCTGCAATCACTGCGCGTACCGCTGTTGCACAAGCGAGCGGATTGGTACCGCCGGCATTGGAGATCAGCTTGACGCCCTGTTTCGCAATGGCGCCAATATGCGGTTTGATCACTGCAGAGACGAAATCGGTTGCATAGCCGAGATTGGGATTTTTCGCCCGCGCCCGCGCCATGATCGACATGGTAATTTCCGCGAGATAATCGAAGACGATATAATCAAGACCGCTGCCATTCTCCGCCGCTTTCAAAAGTTGCGGCACCGCCATATCGGACTCGCCCCAGAAACCACTGGCTCCGCCAATCCGGATGATCTTGTCATTTGACACATCGAGTCTCCTATGGTTATTTGAATAGCATTCGGCATTTTCGAGTCAAGCTCAATAAGGAACAGGTTTTGGCCACCAAAGCAGTCAATCCGGAGACACAGCGTGCCAAGCTGGAGCGCAAGGAGCGCGCTATTCTGGAAGCCGCGCGTGGCGTCTTTGTTGAGCATGGCTTTGATGGCGCACGCATGTCCGAAATTGCCCGCCGCGCCAGCATCGGCGAAGGCACGATTTACAGCTATTATGAATCCAAAGCGGAATTGATGCTGACGGTGCTGCAGCAATTCTGGGATGGCCTGACATTGGAGGCGGAAGCTGTCATGGCGTCTAGCCAAGTGGATGGATTTTTTGAACGATTACAGGCACTTGCCCAATATCATCTGAGTACGGTGATCGAGAATGCGGACTTTATCAACCTGACCTTTGCCCTGCGCCGCAACAATAGCGAAGTCAGCGTGTCACGGGATCATTTGCGCCATTATGTTGCGGTGTTTGATCAGCTGTTTCGGCGCGGACAGGATCGCGGGGAACTTCGGCGCGACGCTGTGCTCTGGCAGGCGCGTGATATATTTTACGGCACGCTGGAATATAGCGCGCGGTCGATTGAAATGACGATGGATACAGACCGCACGGAGCGGCAGCAGGGACCGGTTGTGGATGAGATGATATCTCTGTTCCGCAGCCATTATGCGGCGGCACATGATGCGGTTGAAACCGACAGGGCGACGCTGGATAGCCTGTCGTCGAAACTGGATCAGCTTTCCGAACAATTTGACGCGCTTTCCAGACGGCTACCCCAATAAACGGCCCAATAAAAAAAGGGCCCCCGAAGGAGCCCTTTCATTTTCGTTTGTAAGCTGGCTTATGCCGCTTTGTAAAAGCTCTCACCCGCATCCGCTTTTTCACGGAAGCTCATGGGCGGCTTGAACCGTTCGCCATATTTCTGTGCCAGCATATCGGCGGTGCGCACGAAATTATCGACGCCGATCGTGTCGATATGGCTCATCGGCCCGCCGGTCCATGGCGCAAAGCCCCAGCCAAAGATCGCACCGAGATCTGCAGACTGCGGATCAGAGACAACGCCTTCGTCGAAACATTGCGCGGTGGCAATCAGCTGAATATACATCAACCGCTGTTTGACTTCCTCAACCGTTGGCTGGTCTTCGGCGAGCGGGAAATGCTCTTTCAGGCCGGGCCATAGTTTCTTGGAACCATCATCGGCATATTCATAGAATCCGCCACCAAAACGACGTCCGCGACGGTCAATCTTCTTGACCATCAGTTCCATCAAATCCTCAGTCCCGCTTGGAACATAGGCGTCACCCATTTCCTCCTTGGTTGACGTCATGATGTCGTAACCGAGTTGCAAGGTGGTTTCGTCGACAATCGCCAGCGGACCGATGGGCATGCCCATCGATATCGCTGCATTTTCGATCAGTGCTGGATTGACGCCCTCGGCCACCATCATGGTCGCTTCATTGGCATATGGCGGGAAGACGCGGTTGGTATAAAAACCGCGTACGTCTTTCACCACAATCGGTGTCTTGCGGATCTTGGCGTTATAGTCGAGCGCCACGGCCAGGGCCTTATCGCCGGTTTTCTCACCCGGAATGATTTCGAGCAGTGGCATTTTCTCAACCGGTGAGAAAAAGTGCATGCCGATAAACTGATCCGGGCGCTCGCTGTTTTTCGCCAGGCCCGTAATCGGAAGCGTTGAGGTGTTGGATGCGAAGACCACATCCTTACCGATTACCGCCTCTGTCTTCTTGATCACGTCTGCTTTCACGTCAGGACGTTCAAACACCGCTTCGATGATCAGATCGACATCTTTCAGATCATCATAATTATCGGTCGGTGTGATGCGCGCCATGAATGCATCTGCTTTCTCCTGAGTCATCTTGCCGCGCTTTACGCCTTTGTCGACAATCTTCTGGCTATAGTCGATTGCCTTTTGCGCTTCTTCCATATTGCGGTCGAGGACGATGACTTTCATCCCGCCTTTGGCCGTTACATGGGTAATACCGGAGCCCATTAGACCGGCGCCGAGGACGCCAACAGTCTTGAGTTCGCTTGCCGGGACACCTTCGGGACGCATGGCGCCTTTGTCCGCTGCCTGTTTGTTCACGAACAAGGTTCGGATCATGTTTTTCGCTTGCGGGCCGGCGAGCAGCTTGGTGAAATATTTGCTTTCCACTTTAAGCGCGGTGTCGATGGGCAGCATCGAGCCTTCATATAGACAGGACAGGATCGCCTTGACCGCTTCATAATTGCCTTTGCTCTGTTTGAGCGCCATCGCGGACGAACCGAGATAAAGAGGTACAGCGCGCGGATCCATGGATCCAGCACCGCCAGGGAACTTCCAGCCCTTCTTGTCCCAGGGAGCAGAAGCTTTCGGATTGGCTTTCACCCACGCCTTGGCTTTAGCGACAACGTCTTCGGCAGGGACGACTTCATCAACAATTTTCTGCGCGAGAGCGGCCTGTGGGTTCATTGGCTGCCCCATCATGATTGCCATACCAGCAGCTTGCAATCCTGCGAGGCGCGGCAGACGCTGGGTTCCGCCACCACCGGGCAGCAGGCCAACTTGTACCTCAGGAAGGCCGAGTTGCAGTTTCGGATTGTCGGCACAGACGCGGTAGTGGCAGGCCAGAGCAAGCTCTAGACCACCGCCGAGAGCGAGGCCATTAAGCGCGCAAGCAACCGGTTTGGCGTGGGCCTTGCCTTTCAGCAAGTCCTTGGCGCTGTTGCCGCCGGTTTCCATTTTGCGCAGGATGGCATTCAAGCCCCAGGCTTGCTCGAACGCCTCTTTCATCGTTTCGGCCTTGGAGGAACCGAGCATGTTGAGATCGGCTCCGGCGAGGAAACCGGATTTCTTGCCTGAGGTAATCACGGCGCCTTTGATGCCATCGTTGGCAATCAACTCATCAACGAATTTCGGGAAGTCAGCCATCAGGCCTTCGTTCCAGACGTTCATCGACTGGCCTGGAAGATCGATGGTGACGAGGGCAATGCCATCGCTGTCAATATCGACGGTGAGTGTTTCGTAAGTCATGAATTTTGTCCTGCTAAATATGGGATTGGAGTGATTGGTGTCGCTTGCAGCGCTCTAGTTCACTCGCTCAATGATGGTGGCAATGCCCATGCCGCCGCCGATACACAGCGTCGACAAAGCGGTCTGTTTGTTGGAGCGTTCCAGCTCGTCCAGTACCGTGCCCAGGATCATCGCGCCCGTGGCGCCCAAAGGATGGCCCATGGCAATCGCGCCGCCATTCACATTGATATCGCTATGATCGACATTCATCGCTTCCATGAAGCGCAGGACAACGGCTGCGAAAGCTTCGTTCAATTCCCACACGTCAATGTCGCTGGCATCCATGCCCGCGCGCTTGAGCGCTTTCTGGGCGGCAAATTCTGGGCCGGTTAACATGATGGTTGGCTCTGATCCGATCGAAGCCATGGAGACAATCCGGGCCCGCGGTTTCAGGCCGTATTTCGTGCCTGCCTCTTCATTACCAATCAGCACGGCTGCTGCACCGTCAACAATACCGGAGCTGTTCCCGGCATGGTGGACATGGTTCATTTTCTCGACATCGGGATGTTTGAGAATCGCGACATCGTTAAAGCCAGGCATCTGCTCACCCATCATCTGGAAAGCAGGATTGAGCGAACCCAATGACTGCATGTCGGTTTCGGGACGCATGAGCTCGTCACGGTCGAGCACGGTTTCACCAATCACATCTTTGATCGGAAGGATGGATTTTTCGAACCGCTTTTCTTCCCAGCTTTTGCCGGCACGTTTCTGGCTCTCGACCGCATAGGCGTCGACATCATCGCGGCTATAGCCATATTTGGTGGCGATCAGATCGGCGGAAATGCCTTGCGGCACGAAATATTCCTGAAAAACCAAGGTCGGGTCAGCCATGCCGCCCAGACCATCGCTGCCCATTGGGATGCGGGACATGGACTCAACGCCGCCGCCAACGGCCAGATCAGCTTCGCCGGATTTAATCTTGCCGGCCGCAATATTCACCGCTTCCAGACCGGAACCGCAGAAACGGTTGACCTGAATCGCGGATGTGGTGTCAGCATAACCGGCTTTGAGGGCCGCCATACGGCTAATCACGGCACCTTGTTCACCGACGGGGGAGACACAGCCATAAGCAATATCTTCGACTTCATGACCATCCAGTTCGTTACGGTCGTTCACCGAAGCGAGCACTTGAGATGCGAGATCAAGAGCGGTGATTTCGTGCAAGCTGCCGTCGCTGCGGCCTTTCCCACGCGGGCTGCGCACAGCGTCATAAATATAGGCTTCGGTCATGCGTTATTCCTTATTTTGAAAAAATCTGAACTATTAACTGCATAGTTAATGCTGCGCTGCAGCACAGTCAAGCAGTTTACGTAAACGTCAATCGAGGAAAGGGGGCGACTCGCCTTGCTTTTCTTCTGCTGCTGGTCAGTCTAGTCCAGCCTTTAGCCGATTCAAGTCAAACCCTATTCAAGGATGCTTTGATATTTCTGGCTGAAGACATCGCGGCCAACGATATAGCGCATGATTTCTGAGCTACCGGCGTAGATTCTGCTCATCCGTGCATCGGTGAAGATCCGGCTGATTTCATATTCCTTCATATAGCCCGCGCCGCCGTGTAGCTGCAATCCAAGGTCAGCCATTTCCCATTCAATTTCACTGCCAAGCATCTTGCCCTTTGCGGCGATATTGGCATTGAGACCGCCTTGATTGTGCACTTCTACACAGTGGTCGATATAGACCTGCAGCATATCGATCTTGGCATCCATTTCGGCCATTTTAAACTGCGTGTTCTGCATGTCGCTCAGCTTTTTACCGAATACGTCGCGCTCCATCACAAACTCACGCGTAACATCAAAGGCCCGGCGCGCAGAAGCGCCGTAGCCGACCATGCCGATCAACCGCTCTTCTGCCAGGCCCTCCATCAGATGGATAAAGCCCTTGCCCGGTGTTCCGAGTTGGTTCTCTTTTGGTATTTTGACATTGTTGAAGAACAGCTCGGCCGTATCCTGCGCATGCAGTCCGATTTTCTCTAGATTCTGGCCACGCTCAAACCCTTCCATACCACGCTCGACGATAAGCAATACCATCGCATGTTTGTCATCCACGCCTGCGATTTTGGCGGCAACAATCACCACATCCGCGTTGATACCGTTGGAGATATAGGTCTTGGAGCCGTTCAACTCCCAATGATCGCCATTGTCCGTTGCGGTTGTCTTCATTCCCGAGAGGTCACTGCCTGCGCCAGGTTCAGTCATCGCTACCGCCAATATGGTATCACCGCTGACGCATTTGGGCAGGAATCGCTCGCGCTGTTCTTCGTTGCCGATATTCTTGAAATACGGCCCGACCAGACGGCTATGCAGTGTGTTATACCACTCGGCGCAGCCCGCCCTAGTGGTTTCCTCAATAATGATCTGCTCATAGCGGAAATCATCATCGCCCATGCCGCCATATTTTTCATCCGGCCAGATCATCAGGAAGCCCTGATCACCCGCTTTCTTGAATATTTCGCGATCAACAATGCCGGCCTCACGGAATTCATCCATCCGTGGTGCAACTTCATCGGCCAGAAAGCGGCGATAGGCATCACGGAACATATGCTGTTCTTCGGTAAACTTACGCATGGGAGAAATCCTTCGAAATTATCTGATAAGCGCTAATATGATCGTCAAGCGCGATATCGAATCGCCTTTAACCGGTCAATTAAAACATGGCTTTCACCAGTGCCACAACCTGTTCTTTTGACCATGATCTCCCGCCATAGTTGACCGTTGCAATTATTTGAAAAGACTTGTTAAGAGTGTCCATGGCGAAAAATGAAGACAAACCCTTTATCCTGGGCCTTGGCGGCACGACCAATCCGCATAGCTCGACCGAACAGGCTTTGGCGATCGCACTCAAGACGGCGTCAGATGCCGGTGCCGAGACGAAGCTCTTCGGATCAGCCAAACTTTGTGCCTTGCCACATTATCGCTCCGATCCGGCCGGATTGAACGAGACCGGCAAGGCGCTTGTTGAGGCTGTCCGGCGCGCTGACGGGATCATATTGGCTAGCCCCGGCTACCATGGTACCATTTCTGGTCTGGTCAAAAATGCTGTCGACTATATTGAGGAAACGGCAGGCGATGCGCGCGTTTATCTGGATGGCTTGCCGGTTGGATTAATCGTCACAGCCTATGGTTGGCAAGCAACCGGTTCAACACTGGCAGCAATGCGATCGATAGTGCACGCGCTGCGCGGTTGGCCAACGCCGTTGGGTGTAGGAATCAACGCATCGGGCGGGATTTTTAAGGACGGCGTCTGTGCAGATGAAGCGGTTAATGAGCAACTCCGTCTCGTCGCCCAACAGGTCATGCGGGGTTCTCACCGGCGACAATATTGATCCCACGATTATTCAGGCGGCAAATTGCCATAAAAGTCACGATACCAACGGACAAACCGTTTTAGCCCATCTTCCAGCATGACTTCCGGCTCATAACCGGTCAACGCATGTAGTTTCGACACATCGGCATAAGTTGCGGTGACGTCTCCGGGCTGCATCGGGCGCATGATTTTCTCCGCTCTCATGCCCAGCGCCTGCTCGAGCGCCTCTATCATGTCCATAAGACCAACCGGTCGGCTGTCTCCGATGTTTAATACGCGGTGTTCGCCAGCGGCGGGGGGATTGTCCAACGACCCTAATATACCGTCGACAATGTCATCAATATAGGTGAAATCCCGGGCCATTTTACCCTCGCCGTAAACTTCAATAGGCTCGCCCGCGAGGATCTTTTTCGTGAAACCGAAATAGGCCATGTCCGGCCGGCCCCAAGGCCCATAAACCGTGAAAAACCGCAGTCCTGTTTGGGGAAAACCGTAAAGCTTTGCATAGGATGCGCTCATCAATTCACACGAGCGTTTGGTGGCGGCATAGAGCGATACCGGATCAACAGCAGGCTCCTCCTCGACAAATCCTTCGCCGCCCATCGGCTTGTCACCATAGACGGAACTGGACGATGCGTAGACCAAATGTTTAAAATCGGGCGCATGACGGCTGGCTTCCAGCAAGCTCAAATGCCCTTCCAGATTGGATTTCTGATAAGCAAACGGATTGTCGATGCTATAACGCACGCCAGCCTGCGCCGCGAGATGGATGATACGCTGCACGCCATTGCCCTGGACCAATTTGCTTACACCATCGGTATCGGAGACATCGAGCTCTACGAATTCAAACCGCTCCAATGCGATTAAATTTGCCAGACGCGCAGCTTTCAGCCGGGGATCATAATAGTCATTCAGATTATCAATGCCGATCACACTCTCACCGCGCTCGATCAGCCTGCGAGAAACCGCATGGCCAATGAAACCTGCAGCACCAGTAACCAATATGGTGTCAGACCGAGGTGATTGATCATCCATTTGGTTCATAGTATCGTTCCTCGGTCACGTGAGAGCATCGTTTGGCGCAGTAACAGCATAAAACCAAGATTTCCAATCGGCTGGTTTCGGCTCAGCCCGTTTTTCTGTCAAATGCCAAAACATAATCGTCAATATGCTGGAGTGATTGTTCGACCATATTTTCACTAAGAAATGACCCGCGAAAGCTGTTTTTCGCCAATGTGATGATATCGTCTTTATCAAGATCCAAAGCTGCAGCGGTGGCTTCGTAATTATCGTTTAGATAGCCTCCAAAATAGGAAGGATCATCAGAATTCATGGTTGCACAGAGACCAAGTTCGAGCATTTTTTTCAATGGATGATCTTCCAGCCTGTTGACCACGCAAAGAGAGAGGTTGGACAAGGGGCAGACCGTCAAGGCCATCTGACTGTCCCGCAGTTTTTTGATCAACCCATCGTCCTCTAACGACCGGTTACCATGATCCATCCGATCTATTTTCAGCAGGTCGAGCGCCTCCCAGATATATTCCGGTGGCCCTTCTTCTCCCGCATGAGCGACAGTTTTGAGGCCCAGCATTTTCGCTTTTGCAAAGACTTTCGAAAATTTGGATGGCGGGTGACCCAATTCTGAAGAATCGAGACCAACGCCAGATATTCTGTCGAGATAAGGCGTTGCTTCTTCAAGCGTAGCAAATGCGTCCTCCTCGCTCAAATGGCGAAGGAAGCACATGATCAACTTCGATGTGATGCCCAGATCGGCCTCAGCATCACTCATTGCCAGCAATATCCCGTCGATCGCGGTTGAAAAAGCTATTCCGCGCTCGGTATGCCCCTGCGGATCAAAAAATATCTCTGCGTGAATAGCATTGTCGGCGTGGATTCGTTTGAAATAGGCCATGGTCAGGTCGTAGAAATCCTGCTCGGTGCGCAGGACATTCATCCCCTGATAATAGATATCCAGAAAATCTTGCAGATTGGAGAAAGCATAAGCTTTTCGAACCTCTTCCGCGGAAGCAAAGGGAATATCAATTCCGTTACGTTGGGCCATTGCGAACATCATTTCGGGCTCAAGTGAGCCCTCAATATGCAAATGCAATTCGGCCTTGGGAATTTTTGCTATAAAAGCCTGGCGCTGTTCCGGGGATGAAAAGGACATATCTAGCTCTTTATGATGATGGGATTGGGGATTTCTTCTTCATCAAAAATGATCGAAGCATCGGATTTATTGGCGCAAATTTCGTCTTTGGTCAGCCCGTCCAGCTCATGTGGGAAAATGAGCCAGTCTTCGGTTTCGTGAATGAAGAAATCGGGTTGCAAGGCGGTCTTATTGCGCGATGGCTTGCTGTAAACAGTGGCAACACGCACATCTTTGGGCATATTATGACGGCATCTCTCACCAAGTTCCTTAAGGAAAGCTTCGATGCTTCGGCCGCTGTCAAACACATCATCCACAATCAGCAAATTATCTTCGGGATTGAGCGTATCTACCAGATAGCCGAGCGCAAAAACCCGCACGGACCGTTCCTGTTTATCAATCCCGGAATAAGAGGATGTTCTAATCGCGATATGGTCAGTCGAGACACCGTGAAATTCCAATATTTCCTGCACCGCAATGCCAACCGGTGCGCCGCCGCGCCAGATTCCGACTATATGTGTCGGAGAAAAATCGCTCTTCAATATCTGCATGCCCAATCGAAAGCTGTCCGACAATAAGGCGTCGGCGGTGATGTAGGTTTTTATGATAGGTGTTTCTGGGGTCATATTGGTCATATTCTCCGGCAGCCTTGGACAACGCCACCGCGAATAATCCCTAGGATATTATCGCACTAGCATTATGCAGGGAGATAAGTAGCCGCTGTTTCGAACATGTTAAACCCATATTTCCCGGAGAGCCAAAAATGACATTGATCGTCCACCATCTCAACAATAGCAGGTCCCAGCGGATATTGTGGCTGCTTGAAGAAATTGGCCGACCCTATGAGATTCGCCATCATCAACGCGATGCTGTTACCAATCAGGCACCGCCGAGCCTGACCGCTCTGCATCCTCTTGGCAAGTCGCCGATGATTGAGGATGATGGACGGATGATCATCGAATCCGGCGCTATCGTCGAGCATATCTGCGCGCATCATGGAGGTGACTTATATGTGCCAGAGCGCGGGACGGACGATTACACCCGCCATCTTGAGCTTATACATTTTGCCGAGGGGTCAGCGATGACACCGATTTTGCTCAACCTTTATGTTGGACGGCTGGAAGAAGCTGGCGCACCGCTGATGCCGCGGATTAATGAACAGCTGACCAGCCATTTCGACTTTATGGAAAACGAGCTCAGTTCGTCCGGCCATTTTATCGGCGATAAACTGAGTGCCGCCGATTTCATGCTGAGCTTTCCCGCCGAGGTGGCGATTGCACAAGGTCGTGCGAAAACGCATCCGAAGCTGGCCGCTTTTGTTAAGTGGCTGCAGGCCCGTCCGGCCTATCAGCGAGGCCTTGAAAAAGGCGGAGAGTATAGTTTCGTCGCCGGATAGCATTCGCAAGTCTTTGTATCTTTAACCCATAGCTATCCCAGGACAGTGTGGTCAGAGATTGAAGACCCGGCTGGCATTACCAAATAGAAAGGCGTCCTCCTGTTCCGGCGTTAGGTCTAGCTGATCCAAATGATGCAGACATTGCTGCGGAGACAACATAGGCCAGTTTGTTCCAAACATCACCCGCTTGGATCCGATTCCCTTCATGTAGTTCACAAAGTCGGCTGGAAGGCGGTGCACGGCATATGCTGATGTGTCGACATGGAAATTGGGAAATTTGATGGTTAGGGAAATCAGTTCGTCAATCCACGGAAATCCCACATGGCCGGCCACAACAACGAGTTCTGGAAAGTCCAGCAGGACATCTTCGAGATAAGGAATGGGGCGACCCGTTTCCGAGCGCAGCAGAGGTCCGGTATGCCCGATCTGCGTACAAAACGGAACGCCAAGATCAACACAGGCAGCATAGACAGGATAATAGCGGCGATCGTTCGGCGGTAGGTCCCACAGCCAGGGAACTACACGCACGCCGACAAATTTTTCGCCATCCACCCATTTGCGTATCTCCCGGACGGCTTGCATCGGATTGCTGAGGTCGACGGTTGCTAGCCCGCGAAATCGGTCTGGCGCGCTGTCGATTTGAGCGTTCACTTCTTCATTGCTGATCAGCGACCCTTGCGGACCATGCCAGGCCGACAGCAGCGAAATATCAACAGCTTCTGCATCCATCGCCTGCAAAGTTGATTGAGTGGTCGGTATCAACGGGTCTCCCGATCGGCCCGTCCATCTCAGCAAGGTTTCTAGCCAGGGGGCTTTGGCCATGCGCTCTGTTGTCATCTGGGACCAGACATCTATCGCGCCCATTTTTAATCTCCTCTTGTAATAATACTACATATGTGTAGTAATTGCATTTCATCAGGATTGTCAATAATGAAGGACTTTGCATGTCTGCGTCGGACCATCGCCTCTATTTCATGCTGCAGCGTGTTGCACATTGCTTGAAGAAAAGTGCAGACACTGCTCTTAAGCAAACGGCGGGACTGACAACGGCGCAAGCGGCTGCGTTGTCCATCATTGCCAAGGATGGACCGGTGACGCAGCGCTTTGTGGCGAACAAGCTTTCTCAACGGGAAAGTGCCGTCATGACTATGGCAAACCGATTATTGGCCGCTGACTATATTAGCAGAAAGCGATCGGCCTCCGACGGAAGAGCATGGGAACTGGCCGTGACGCCAAAGGGAAAGATTGCGCTCAGTGATATCCGCATTCCATTTGGCGAGATTAATGCACTGATCGATGAAAGTCTCTCGGCCGCCGAGGTCAAAGAATTGGCAGGGAGCCTTGGAAAGATAATCACCGCGCTGGACGGTTAGAAAAACCCTGGAATGAAGAGAGAGAAACGCGATGCCAAGCCGCAAACGAGTTGAACAATTTATACACGCCGTTGTCCATGGTGATCACGACAAGGCAATCATGGATTTTTATCATGCCGACGCTTCTATGCAAGAAAATCTGGAGCCGCCGCGCCGTGGCCGAGAAAATCTCGTAGCGCATGAGAAGCAAGCGCTTGCCAATCTTCAGGAGATGAAGACTCACCCCCCGGAAACTGTAATGGTTGATGGCGATAATGTGATGATAGTCTGGACGTTTGATGCAACGGACAAGAATGGCGTAACGCGCCGATTGCATGAGATCACGCACCAGATGTGGTCTGACAACCACATCATGCAAGAGCGCTTCGTCTATGACAGCGCAACCGCGTGGCAGATTGTCGACAACGAATGATCACAAAAGACAATCACAGCTTGTCTATTTGAGAAACCTTCGCCTAACGTCCTTCAAAACAGTTTGAACAGGACATTATATTCATGAATCTCAAAGACAAAATCATCGTGATTACGGGCGCTGCGAGTGGCATTGGCGCAGCGATGGCGCGGCGCTTCTCAGAAGCTGGCGCGAAGCATGTCATATGTGCAGACCGGGATCTGGCCGGTGCGCAGGCGGTAGCAGCCGACATTGGCGGAACGGCAATTCAAACCGATGTTTCTTCAGAGGCTGACATTACCTCCCTGATCGAGACCGTAGAGAATGATATCGGTCCGATTGCGCTGTTTGTATCCAATGCGGGCATCATCATGGAAGGTGGTGTCGAGGTTACCGACAACGACTGGCAGAAAATATGGGATATCAACGTTCTCGCCCATATTCGTGCAGCTCGCATCATGGTTCCGAAAATGCTTGCACGCGGTGGCGGCTATATCCTGAGCACGGCATCGGCAGCGGGCCTGCTTGCCCAAATCGGTTCGGCTCCTTACTCGGTGACTAAACATGCTGCAGTCAGTTTTGCCGAGTGGCTCGCCATTACCCATGGGGACGAAGGGCTGAAAGTGTCCGTATTGTGCCCGCAGGGTGTGGCCACCGCGATGACGGCCGATATAGATACCTCAACGGTTGCGAAAGACGGCATGCTGACAGCCGAAGCGGTTGCCCAGATCACGCTTGATGCGATTGAGGAAGAGCGCTTCTTGATCCTGCCGCATCCGCAAGTCGCTGATTATATCAAGCAAAAGGGTAGTGACCCAGAGCGTTGGATATCTGGCATGCAAAGGTGGCAAGCAATGCTGATGTCAGGGAAGGGATAGTCAAAAGTCCTAACAATAATGGCCTGATAAAATGGAGCGTTGGGAAGACGTTCCGGTGCGACTAGCCTCCCGCGTAAATATAGAGGAGGATTCGAAATGGCATTGGTATCTGTTGTTGGCGCAACCGGGCGTCAGGGTTTGGCTCAAATCAGGCAACTGGGCGCCACTGGCCACAGAGTTCGGGCATTGTCCCGCAGCGAAACACCCGATCTTGGTGGCAGCAATATTGCCGATGAAGCGCGAATTTTCGATCTCTATGACGAGGAAACCTGGGTACCGGCTTTTGAAGGTTCTGACGCGGTATTCTATACCCATCCGCTGCAAGCGCGAGAAGATCGGGCAACGCTGACCGGGCGGGTTGCTGCTGCGGTTCAAAAAGCGGGCGGAAAGCGTTTTATCTGGAACACATCGAGCTGGATCCCGGAGCGTCCGGGTGATCCATTCACCTATGGCAATAACACGATCGCGGTAAATTCGATCTTCCGGTCAGGTGTGCCCGCGACGGTTTTTGGATCAGTCCTTTTCATGGACAATCTCCTGACCAACTGGGCGCGGCCGTTCATCGTCGACGAAAGCCGCTATGTCTATCCGCATGAGGCGCATCTGGAAGCAAACTGGATTAGCCTGGATGATGTCGGCAAATGTATGGTGGCTGCGATGGACCGCCCTGATTTCGAAGGGTCATGGCTAAATATCGGTGGACCGCAGCGGATCAAACCGCCGCAGGTTGCCGAAATTTTGTCGAAAGTCTTCGGTCGCGAGATCAAATATGATCCTTGCACACCGACAGAATTTGGTGACCTTTTGGTGGGTGCCTTCGGTGATGATGTGCCGGAAGAAAACCGTGAAACCATGTCTGCCGGCATTGCTGCCTTTTATGAATATAACAACAAGGCAGAGACCAAACCATTCTGGGTCAATACCGATTTCGTGCAGCAGCGCCTGCCTGAGGTTGAGTTTGAAACGCTCGAACAATGGGCCGCGCGGCAGGACTGGTCAGACAGTGCGCACAGACCACCCGCAGGATAAGGCAAATGACGAAACGCTTGGAAGGCAAGGTTGCGCTCGTCACAGGCGGTGCCTCTCGTCCGGGCATTGGCGCTGCGATCGCGGAGCGGCTGGCGGAAGAAAATGCAATCATCGTGCTCAGTGACATCGATCACGCTGGTGTGGAAGAAACGGCGGCGCTGATTCGTGAACAGGGCGGTAACGCAACAGCTGTGAAACAGGACGTCACGTCACAGCGGGATTGGGAAAAGGTGACAAAGGCATTGCTTACCGAGCATGGACGGCTGGATGTGCTGGTCAACAATGCGGGCATTTTGGATGTTGCTCCGATTCATAGCGAAAATGCAATACCCGCGCTTCGTCGACAGTTTGATGTCAATGTCGAGGGCAGCTTCATGGGAACACAGGCGGCCGTCACGGCGATGCGGCAATCCGGAGGAGGATCGATTATCAATCTGTCTTCGGTTGCCGGACTTGTTGGTTTTCGGGGTAGTGCCAGCTATGCTGCATCGAAAGGCGCCGTGAAATTGTTCAGCAAATCGGTGGCGCTAGAAGTGGCGGCTGAGAATATTCGGGTCAATACAGTACATCCGGGCATTATCCGCACCAATATGCAAAGCGCAGGCGCGGATACAAATTCGGAAAATTACCAGGCAATAGAGTCAGCCATCCCAGCGGGCAGATTGGGCGAGCCGAGAGACATCGCCAATTGTGTGTTGTTTTTGGCATCGGATGAATCGACTTATGTGACCGGTGCTGAATTTGTGATTGATGGCGGTTACACGGCGCAGTAGCGGGAAAATTTTGATATGATTGAACCTTTTGGCGCTTTGCTCCGACTATAGGAGTAAAGGTCATCAGGATGTCTATGCGTTACAGCGAAACCGAGCGGATTTATGACGAGCTGTTGCTGACCCGGATCCAGGCCGGGGACCGGCACGCGGGCGAACGATTGGCGGCAAGATGGCATCCGCGCTTGATGCGGACGGCCTATCGGCTTTTGCGCGATGAGGAACAGGCGCGTGTTGCGGTTCAGGAGGCGTGGAGCGGCATTTGCAAAGGATGGCGCGGTTTGCGCAATCCATCGCGCTTTCCGGCATGGGCTTATACAATCCTGCACCGCAAATGCGCGGATCAGATTGGCAGAAACCAGAAGTATCGGAACCGCCATGCCGTTGTTGTTGAAGATGCGGAAATTTCCGTAGCACCGCGCGGCGAAGATAAGGTCACGATTGATCAGGCCTTTGATCGGTTAAGCGACGATCATCGAACAACCGCTCTGCTCTATTTCGGTGAAGGGCTGACCATTAAGGAAATTGCTGCGGTGACGGGTGCAGCAATCGGGACAGCAAAATCCCGCCTGTTTCACGCGCGCCGACATTTAAAGGCCGCACTAGATGACGAACTTTATGAAGGAGAATCATGATGACAAAATTTGATGATAAGCTGGGCGCTACGCTGAGTGCCGAGGACAAGGCTTTCCTCCAGGATCTCGAAAATGGTCGCGGCCTTTTTGAGCAACTGGGTGCTACCTTGCAAGGGCCGATGCGCTTCTGGTCCTATTTGATCACGATCATAACATTCTTCGTTGCGATGGGCGCATTCTATGCTGGTTGGCGCGCCTTTAACGCTGTTGACACGAGAGAAATAATATTGTGGTCGGCCGGCGTTATACTTCTTTTCATGATGGTCGGTTTTTCGAAGAACTGGATTTTCCAGAGAATGAATTTGCTGTCGGTCCTAACTGAGCTGAAAGCCCTGGAATTGCGCGTCGTGCAATTGAGCGACAGGCTGAAATAATCGTGGCTCAGGCGATCATCCGTTCAATGAACCAATAGGTTGCGATGATACCAATCGCATAGGAAGTTGCTGTCTTTGTGGGTTGGAGCCATGGCTGCTGAAAGCGGCGGATTAGTGCCAGCAGAGCGAAGGCAATCGCGACAATCAGCAATTGTCCGATTTCAACGCCAAGGTTAAAGGTCAACAACGCCATCGGAATGTCGTCCTGCGGCAATCCGATCTCGGCCAAGGCACCGGCAAAACCAAAACCATGGAGTAGGCCGAAAAGAAAAGCGACGATCCACGGGAAGCGTTCTGAAAGACGTGGTCCATGGGTGTCATGATCCCTCTGCGCCTTGACGATCTCGACCGCGAGGAAAATAATCGACAGGGCGATGATCGCTTCAACTGGCTGAGAGGGTAGGGACATATAGCCGAGCGTAGAGCCGATTAGGGTGATGCTGTGCGCGATCGTGAAGGCGGTAACTGTTTTTGCAACGAGCCAGCCGCCTTTCAGTAAAAGGACAAGTGCCAGGACGAATAGAAGGTGGTCGAAGCCGAGTATGATATGCTCGATACCGATGACGGTATAGGTCCACGCAACGTTAGCAATTGCGTCTTTTTGTGCGATTGTTGCGACAGAGGCCTTGGGTGTCAGTCGAAGGGTTTGTGTTTCTTCGCCAATCGGTGCGATCCTCACCAGAGCATCGGTGGTGCTGAGCTCCAAGCCTTTCAATCCAACAATCTCACCTGCGATCGACCCCGTGCATTTGATGGACCGGGTGGTGATGATATTGGTTGCCGCAAATCGTTTTTCCGTTTCACCGATTTGAGTGCAATTGCCGGGCAAAATCACCTCACCCGATCGGCCCAACCGCGAGCGCTCGGATGCTTTCCACAACAGATGCCAATCGCTTTCAGATTGTTGCGTGAATTCGACATAGGCTGGACGCAGTTCATCAGCGCTGGCTGGCGAAACAGAGATTAATGTGCAGATTATGAGCGCTAGAGTAGAGAGACAAAATTTCATGGGCGACATTTCATCGACGCCCGGTAACTGTCACATCATATTGCTCTCGGTATCTGTTCAATGTCGCCTCTTCCTGGGTCTCTGTTTGCGCTGCGCGCCAGTCATTGGTGACGCGTTGGCGAGCGTCCTCAAGCCTGCTGGCTTTTCCGGGTATTTTGGTGGTGATCTTGACCAGGTGAAGGCCGAAGCCCGATAGGATTGGCCCTTGCCAGTTGCCGGTTTCCAAGCCGGCCAGGGAACTTGCAAATTTCTCGCCAAACTGACGCGATATATCTGCAGTTTCTGCTCTGCGCAGTTGACCGGGTAACGAAATCGGTCGTCCAGCATCCTCAGATTGAATTGTGCCCTGGTTCAGATCGCTTATCAACTGGGCGATACGCGCATCATCGCGCGTGTCTGGTTGTCCAAGATAGATTTGCTCCAGATCATAGAGCGAAGACTGCGCATATCTTTTCGGATGTTCATCCAGCCATTTTTGCAAAACCGCGTCGGTCGGTTCCTTTGCCACCATCTCTTCATTGTCGAGGAATCGCATTTTTGTGAACAGACGACGACGGATAACAGGATCGTTGCGATCGAGGCCAAGGCGCAGGGCCTCGCGATAATAAATTTCTTCCCTGATCTCCTGATCGATCAAACCATCTAGCTCGGATTCCGTTGGCGCACGGCGAAAATTTTGCACCCAGCCCGCCTTCAACCGATCGATATCGGTTTCACTGATGGTGATCTCATAGTCCGCTGGATCGCGGTTCGATCCCGTCGCCCAGAAAAATGCGAAGACCAATAATGCCCCGCCCAGAAAATGGACTAGAGGCTCTTTCAGCAACTTCATCTCTGCACGATACTCCTGATGTGCCGCGCTGGTCGCGCAGCTATATGGTCAGCTTGTTGAAGCGCTTGGTGTATACCAGATCGGTGATGAATAGGCCCGTTCCTGCTGGATCTTGATGACATCATCCGGGAGTGTCAGGCCGAATTTCAGCGCATCATAAACCGGCCATGTTGGTGTTGGTATTTCGAGCACACGCACATAGTAAAATGCATTTTGCTGCGCTTCGAAATCGGGATCTCGCCACCATGTTATGAGTTCCGGCGCGCCGATATTATTTTCCCAGGTACCCTTGGTGAGATCCACAGTATTGCCGACGGCGGTCAGTTTTCCGTCAGCGCTCACCGTGCGGCTATCAGGACTGCTCCAGCTGACATTGTAGATTTTCTCTTGCGATTTTCCGTCGGCATCAATCCATCCTTTGACCACCTGGATCCGATCAAGATTAGCACTTTCAGGGTCCATCAGAGCGGAAATGAGGAAGCTTGGAGACTTTCCTTCTCCACCTGTGAGATCACCTCCCATCGGAACACCCTTGGCGTAGCCGGTTTTGACCAGATCACCGGTGTCGCCTTCGGCAAAGTCAAAACCGCCAAAGAAACGCACCTGCATACGTGGGCCAGTTGTTGCATAAACTTCGCGGCGCATCATCGCATCAAAAATCGCTTCGCGCGTGTTGCTGGTTGCCCAGACTGCGGCATAGCCACTCGACAGATAGTGCCAGCCAAACCGGCCTCTGCGTGTGCCAAGATTTTGCGGCGCCATTGCGCGGTCTTTGTTGTTGATCTCGTTGCCGCTGTGCTTGCCGTAAAAATTATTCTCGTCCGCGGTGGCCAGTGACGTATGGCTGTCGGTTGAACCGATCATGCCAAATTTGAACGGATTAGCGCCCATTTTCTGTGTGAATTCCAGACCGCGCTTCAAGGCTTCGCGGGCATAGCTGCCGCTATAGCTTTCCGGAGGCATATCCTTGCCGCAACTCAGATTGCATTTGTCCCAACCGGCATCGCCATAATTGGCAAATTCATCGTTGGGAGAGAGGAATGGATGGCTTTCACTGTCGCCCTTAATCTGGGTGACCTCGACAATGGGCTCGCGCAGAGCACGCGTTTTAATATAGGCCTCATCGATCGGACTGCCGTCCAGCTTGTTCATCGCAAACATGCGGCCGTTAGACACATTGCTGTTATGCGGGATAGCCAGGACTTTTCCGCCCGTGCTTTTTTCATAGGCGGCCATATAGGCCCAAAGCTGTTCCGGATCGCCGGCGTCAAAGCTGGCGAAGGGGAGCATGGTGCTAGTCTTGTCGGCACCGTCACGGAACATAACGACGCGATGCAGATTATCTCCGCCAGGCATGGGCGTATATTCAAAGCCGTGAAAAGCAGTAAACTTGCCGGGCTCGTTATACTCATCCAGCGTCTCGCCATGTTCTGTCCACAGCGATTTGATCCGATCGGCCGATTCTTCCGGGTCGAAAAGACCTTCGGGCAAAGTCCCGGCAGCCGCGCCGTCGATGAGCTCAGCCGTGACCGCCAGCGAACCTTCGTCGCTTTCGTGCATCATATCATACCACCGGAGTAAAAAATCATTGCCTAAAAGTGCAATGCGCGGCGCTTCATAAAGCGCCTTGGTCGCACCTACGGCGTCGCTGTGATCCGCGATTACCAGAAAGTCGAGAGGGCGGGAGAGCTTGGCCTTTTCGCCCTTGGTTGCGGTCACTTCCTCGCCTTTGGCGAAGCGCAACGCTGCCTCGGTGTTGAGCCGGTTGCCAAATCCAAATGCGTCAATACTATTGTCGGTGTGGAGATGGGTGTCGCCCCAGAATACCTGTTCGGGATATTCGGTGTTGGTGACCTCGACATCTGAGCCATCGGATCCACCGTCTTTGCTGCATCCTGAAATGGCCAATGCCGCTGAGCAGACCGCGAGTAAAAGTGCTTTGCGCATCATATTTTCCCTCATCCTAAGGCGGGAAAACTATCGGTCATGGGATCATCGCGCAAGGGTTACGTGACTAGCCATTTTTTCAGGCGGATTCCGTAGCGTCACCGCAACGGTACGCGAGCCCTGGCAGGTTTGTCGCTAGTGATCGGCAGTAAAATAGGGCCGATCGCCGGCGATTGTGGCGCGCTCCATCACGCGCCGTGCCGGGAAATAATCGGATGCAGCAAAATGTTGCGACGCTCGGTTGTCCCAAAAAGCTATGGCGCCTTTGGTCCATTTGAAGCGGCACTGGATTTCGGGATTGGCGGCAGTCGCGTAGAGTTTTTTGAGCAGTTCTTGGCTCTCATCGGGAGCCAAGCCTACAATATAGCTGGTAAAGGCACTGTTGACGTAAAGACTCGGTAATCCGGTTTCCGGATGGGTGCGGACCACGGGATGTTCCTGTGGCGGATATTGATCATGCAGCTCTTCGGGTTTTTTGTTGAGGCGCCTGGCAAACACTCTGGCGATATCATGCACCGCCGTCATGCCGGTAATATGATCGCGGAGATCTTGAGGTAGTTTTTCATAAGCGAGGTTCATATTGGCGAATAGCGTATCTCCGCCAACTGGCGGTATTTCGAGAGCGCTCAATACCGATCCCAGCGATGGTTCGGCGCGCCAGGTGACATCACTGTGCCACATATTTTCCTGGCCCTTGCTTTTTGCTCCATGTTCAATACGTAAAATTTCCGGATTGGATTGATCCTTTGGTGTGGCAGGATGGATCTCCAGTGCACCAAATCCTTTGGCAAAACGCAGCAGCTGTTCCCGATTGAGATTTTGGTCACGAAAGAAAATGACCTTATTGTCGAGAAGAGCTTGCCGGATGTCAGCGATAACTTCGGCTGACAGGGGTTCAGACAGATCAATGCCCGAGAGTTCTGCGCCGATAGCCGGGGTCAACGGATGGATTTCAAAAGCGCTATCAATACCGGATGTTTGTGCTGCGCTTGCCATGCCAACTTCTCCACAGTGCGTTTTATTGTTGGCCTTTGCTAGCATGATTGGCTGTGCAATCGCTACCATAAGATCATATTGCTCAAAATAGCTTTCAAGGGCTTCAGATATCTTGCTAGTGATCAAGAAACATTCCGCAGGAGAGCAGATAATGAGCGATATGATTCAGCCTGATAGCAAGGCGACCAGCAACACCCATGCGAACTCTTCTGACTATCAGGCTCTTTACTCCGAAAGCCTGTCGGACCCTGATGAATTTTGGTCCAAGCAGGCGGAGCGTCTGGAATGGACGCAGGTTCCAAGCACGATCTCGAACTGGTCTTACGATCCGGTATCGATCAAGTGGTTTGAAGATGGTGTGCTGAACATTTGCCATAATGCAGTGGATCGGCATGTCGCAGCGGGCCGGGGTGACGTCACGGCTTTGATCTTTGAGCCGGACGATCCTGCTGGCGAAGGCCGGAAGCTGACTTATGCCGAACTGCTGGCGGAAGTGGTCAAGATGGCCGGCGCCCTTAAGAAGCTGGGCGTACAGAAAGGCGACCGGGTGACGATTTACATGCCAATGATTGTCGAGGGTGCGGTGGCGATGCTGGCTTGTGCGCGCATCGGCGCAATTCACTCGGTCGTGTTTGGTGGTTTTTCTCCGGACGCGTTGGCCGGACGAATCGAGGATTGCGAAAGTAAGTTTGTCGTGTGCGCGGATGCCGGGCTGCGTGGAGGAAAAGCTGTGCCGCTGAAGAGCAATGTCGATGCGGCGCTCGAGAAGGATGGCACGGACGTTGATGCGGTGTTGGTGATAAACCATACAGGCAGCAATATCGTGATGAAAGAAGGGCGCGATCACTGGTATCATGAAGTTGCAGCGGATGTCCCCGCGATATGTCCGTGCGAACCCATGAAAGCAGAAGATCCTCTGTTCATTCTCTATACTTCAGGTTCTACTGGCAAGCCCAAGGGCGTGCTCCATACCACTGGCGGCTATGCAGTCTGGGTGGCCACGACCTTCCACTATGTTTTTGACTATAAACCGGGCGAGGTCTTCTGGTGTTCAGCCGATATTGGCTGGGTAACTGGACATAGCTATATAGTATATGGACCACTTATTAATGGCGCGACCGAGGTGATGTTCGAAGGGGTGCCCAACTATCCCGATCATGGCCGCTTCTGGCAGGTGGTCGCCAAGCACAAGGTCAATATCTTTTATACCGCGCCAACCGCGATCCGGGCCCTGATGCGAGAGGGCGATACACCGGTAAAAGCCCATGACCGGTCTTCCATTCGCTTGCTGGGCACGGTGGGTGAACCGATAAACCCGGAAGCCTGGCGCTGGTATTATGATGTTGTGGGCGAAGCGAAGTCGCCAATTATCGATACCTGGTGGCAGACCGAGACCGGTGGCGTGATGATCACGACATTGCCCGGCGCCCACGGCATGAAGCCAGGTAGTGCCGGCAAGCCGTTCTTTGGTATCCAGCCGCAGTTGGTTGATGGTGAAGGCGCAGTGCTGGACGGGGCGACCGATGGCAATCTATGCATCACCGCAAGCTGGCCGGGCCAGGCACGCAGTGTTTACGGAGATCACGAACGCTTCATCCAGACCTATTTTTCCACCTACAAGGGCAAATATTTTACTGGTGATGGCTGTCGGCGTGACGGTGATGACTATTACTGGATTACTGGCCGAGTGGATGATGTGATTAATGTTTCGGGCCATCGCATGGGTACAGCAGAAGTGGAAAGTGCGCTGGTTTCGCACCCCAAAGTCGCCGAGGCGGCTGTGGTTGGTTATCCGCACGACATAAAGGGTCAGGGCATATATTGTTATGTGACGCTGAATGCTGGCGAAGAAACCAGCGACGCGTTTGCAACGGAACTGAGGAACCATGTCCGCGCAGAGATTGGCCCCATTGCCACCCCTGACCATCTCCATTTTACGCCCGGCCTTCCGAAAACCCGCTCCGGCAAAATCATGCGCCGCATCCTGCGCAAAATTGCCGAAAATGACTTTGCCAATTTGGGAGACACTTCCACTCTTGCAGATCCGACGGTCGTTGACACGCTTGTTGACGGAAGGATGAACAGATAGGTCTTCAGGACCTTGTAATAAAATTACGTGGATTGTTTACGACGCGAAAATGACCTGATACCAGAGCGATAACCATAAAGGGAATCGCAATGACCAAATATGTCCTCCTCGCTACCACCGCCATGCTAGCGGCCTGTTCATCGCAAAGTGGTACAGTCGCTAGCGCGAGTGCCACTCCACCGGAAACGCAGGCAGAACAGGTTGATGTTGACAGTGATATAAATGCGCGCCTGTCTGCTTTTTTCGACGATTATGACCAGATTGAGCTAGCCAACTCGCCCATCTCCAAGTCCTTCCGTGGCATCAAGGATGCGGATTATGGCAAATTGGATGATCCAAGCGATGTCGCAGAGGTCGAGCAATATGAGCGTGGCCAGGAAGCGTTGGTCGTGATGGAAGCGGAATTTGACGAGAGCCAGCTCAACGACGCCAGCAAACTCAGTTATCGGTTGTTTCAAGCCCGGGCCGAGCGCTCGAAAGAAGCATTTCCGTTCCGCCGGAATAACTATATTTTTGATCAGATGAACGGAGCGCAGAGCCAGATTCCCGCGTTCATGATCAATATCCACCGCGTGACCAACAAGGTCGACGCCGAAGCTTATGTGAGCCGATTAAATGCGTCAGGACCATTTTTTGAATCGCTGGTCGCGCAATCGGCAGAGCGCGCAAATGCCGGCGTTATCGTTCCGGACTGGGTTTTCCCCTATGTGATCAATGATGCCAAAAATGTTATCAGCGGCGCTCCGTTTGAAACAGGCGAAGACTCACCCATTTACGCTGATTTGAAAAAGAAAGTGAATGCGCTTTCCATTCCAGATGCCGAGAAGTCAGATCTAATTGCAAGAGGTCGTCAGGCACTTACGGACAGTCTCGCTCCGGCCTATCAGAAACTCATCGCCGAGATGGAGCGTCAACAGAAAATGGCGGTTGATGGTGATGGTGTATGGCGGTTCAAGGATGGCGAGGCTTATTATGCCGAGCGTCTGAAAAACTATACCACAACTGATTTGACGGCTGATGAGATTCATCAAATCGGTCTCGACAACGTCGCGCGTATCCATGGTGAAATGCGCAAGATCATGGCCAAGGTTGGTTTTGAAGGGAGTTTGCAGGACTTTTTCACGCATCTCAGAACCAGCGATCAATATTTCCACACCAGCCGGGAAGATTATCTCGCCGAGGCCAACGCCAAGCTGGCGGAGATGGAAAAAGAGCTGCCGAAATTCTTCAATACATTGCCGAAAGCCCCATTTGTCATCAAGCCAGTAGAGGCTTTTCGTGAGAAATCCGCTGGCAAGGCCTTTTATCAGCGGCCTGCGCCTGACGGATCACGACCGGGCACTTATTATGTCAATCTCTACGACTTGAAAGGCATGTCCAAGACCGAGCTGGAGGCGCTGGCTTATCATGAAGCGTTGCCAGGCCACCATTTGCAATTGGCGATCCAGACCGAATTGGGTGATCTCCCTGCATTCCGCAAATTTGGTGGTGTTACTGCTTATTCGGAAGGTTGGGGCCTTTATACCGAGGAACTGGGTAAGGATATGGGTTTTTACACCGATCCCTATTCTGACTTTGGCCGTCTTGGCATGGAGTTATGGCGCGCTTGTCGACTGGTCGTTGATACCGGCATCCACGACAAACGCTGGAGCCGTGAAAAAGCGATCAAATATCTGACTGACAATACTCCAAATCCTGAAAGTGATATTCGCAAGGCGATCGAGCGGTATATTGTCTATCCCGGCCAAGCGACGGCCTATATGATCGGGAAGCTCAAGATTATGGAATTGCGCGCCAAATCGCAGAAAGAACTGGGCGATAAATTTACCATGGGCGATTTCCATGACGTAATTTTACGCAGCGGTCCGGTTCCCTTGAATATCATGGAAGAGCGGGTCAATAACTGGATTGCCGCAACACGCTGACACCCAAATTGCTGTGTTTTTGGCCGTAACTGTCAACAACCACAAAAAAAATGTCGATTTTGTCCAATATCGGCAAGGGGTTTCGGGTGCATGGAAATCAGGCGACCCAAAGAATTCTGACTGCGGTGATTCCGCAGAAAGGGCTTCTTTTCCTCAATGGCCTGGCCATTTTATTGGCCAGGCCAGTTTTTTTTCCTATTTTTTTTGGCTATAAGCGTGCAACCATTGGAATACCGGTTTGCCCCCGAACCGGTTAAAAGGGGTTCGCTTTGGTCAGTTTGAGATATTTCGCTCCTGCAGAAGATGTTCGGGACCTGGTCTCGGTCTACTATCTTTTTGAAGTTGAGCATCCTAGGTTTTCGGACAATGAACGTGCCGCCATTGCGCAGTTGCGGTTCCTGTTGGAAGGCACGGCCGATCTTGGTTTTGCCAACGGAAAAACCTATCCGGCCAAGGATAGCATGCTGGTTGGGCCGTCTACTGGTGCGATGCATTTTGATGTCAAAGGGCCTTTTCGGATGTTTGGCGTCGGCCTTTTGCCTGCGGGCTGGGCAGCGTTGACCAAGAAATCCGCAGCAGATTTTGCTGATAAGGCGGTGCCGGCAGGGAAGATTTTCACCGATGAAATCGATAAGAGCCTGGAACTGTTGCGTGGCTGTGATGATGCTGACGGGATGACCGCCTGGGCCGACCGGATTTTTCGGGATCTGCGGCACCGCGTCAAACCCGAGGTGCAGCAATTTACCCATATGGTTGATGATTGGTTGTCATCCGAACCATCCCCACCGGTCAGCGCGCTGATGGAGCGCTCTGATCAGAGCTCCCGGCAAGTTCTGCGAACAGTCAATAAACTCTACGGGATGGCACCCAAATATCTTGCGCGTAAATATCGCGCCTTGCGCGCTGCAAGGGCCTATGCCGAACAAAATGAAGATGAATTGCTAGCTCTCGAAGATGCATTTTACGATCAGTCTCACATGATTCGCGAGATAAAGTTTTTTGCGGGCACCACGCCGACCAAATTGCGGGTGGCCGAAGGGGAGACCGCCAAGCTGATCGACCAGCGCGGCCTGCTGAAAGGGCATATTCCCCCTCTCACCTCTGATACCTGATACTCGGCAGGAGTTGCATTCCATCATAAATACGACTAAATAAGTCGTATTTAGAGAATCACAGGATTTCGAGACGTTTCATGCGGCTTTCCAGCCTTGCCGACTATGCTGTCGTTATAATGTCCGCTGCCTCGCGGCACTGTGGTGCTGCGCTGTTGGCAGAGGGCAAGATGAACGCATCGACCTTGTCGCAGGAAACCGGCGTTCCGTTGCCAACAACGCAAAAACTCGTCAGCCGCCTGTCGGCCGCCGGATTGATCGAATCAACCCGTGGTATCGGTGGTGGGATCAGGCTGGCGCGGCCTCCGGCATCGATCAGCCTTGCCAATATTGTTGAGGCTGTTGAAGGGCCATTGGCGATTACGTGTTGCACCATCGAAGGCAATCATGACTGCGCACTCGAAGATAATTGTACGGTGAAGCCGCATTGGGGCGTAGTGAACCAGGCGATCCGCAAGGCACTGGATGATGTGAGTCTGGCAAGTCTTTCCGAATCCCCGGCCACACAGAAAATCAAATCTATGGAACAAGCGTTATGAGCGAAGTTGTGAAAACGGATATCCAGGAGCAGGACGAGCGCGCGGCAATGAACGCCGAAGCGCAAGCGGCCGTGGACAATGCCAGCAATTATGAATTCGGCTGGTCGTCCGACATCGAGCAGGATTTTGCGCCCAAGGGCCTGAACGAAGATACGGTGCGCTTCATTTCCGATAAAAAGGGCGAGCCGCAATGGATGCTGGACTGGCGCCTCAAGGCTTTTCGCATGTGGGAAACCATGGAAAGTCCGGATTGGGCGAAGCTCGACATCCCGATGATCGATTATCAGGATGCTTATTATTATGCCGAGCCCAAGGCGAAGCCAAAGCTGAACAGTCTCGATGAGGTCGATCCTGAAATTTTGCGGGTTTATGAAAAGCTCGGTATTCCGATCGAAGAACAGAAAGTACTCGCTGGTGTTGAAGGCGCGCGCAAGGTTGCTGTGGATGCTGTCTTTGACAGTGTGTCAGTGGCCACGACTTTCCGCGAAGAACTGGAAGAAGCGGGCGTGATATTCCGTTCCATCTCCGAGGCGATCAAGGAATATCCCGATCTTGTGAAGAAATATCTCGGCAAGGTCGTGCCGATGAAGGACAATTATTTCGCGACGCTCAATTGCGCCGTGTTTAGTGACGGGACCTTTGTATATATCCCCAAGGGCGTCCGCTGTCCGATGGAGCTCAGCACCTATTTCCGGATCAATGCGGAAAACACCGGGCAATTTGAACGGACGCTAATCGTCGCCGATGAAGGCAGCTACGTGTCTTATCTCGAAGGCTGCACCGCGCCGATGCGCGATGAGAATCAGCTGCATGCGGCGGTTGTCGAGCTGGTCGCGATGGATGATGCAGAGATTAAATATAGCACGGTCCAGAACTGGTATCCCGGCGATGAAGACGGCAAGGGCGGCATCTATAATTTCGTGACCAAGCGTGGCCTTTGTCAGGGTAAGAACAGCAAAATCAGCTGGACGCAGGTCGAGACCGGCAGTGCGGTGACCTGGAAATATCCAAGCTGCGTACTGAATGGCGAAAATAGCGTCGGTGAGTTCTACTCGGTAGCGCTGACCAATAATTACCAGCAGGCCGATACTGGCACCAAGATGATCCACAACGGCAAGAACAGCCGCTCGACGATTATCTCGAAAGGCATCAGTGCGGGCAAAAGCGACAACACCTATCGCGGTCTGGTTCGCGTCGGGGCGAATGCGGAAAATGTCCGCAACTTCACCCAGTGCGACTCACTGCTGCTCGGCGATACCTGCGGCGCGCATACCGTGCCCTATATCGAGGTGAAAAATCCAACCGCACAGATTGAGCATGAGGCCACGACGTCGAAAATTTCCGACGACCAAATGTTCTATGCCCAGCAACGCGGGCTGGACGAGGAAGAAGCGGTGTCCCTGATCGTCAACGGTTTTGCCAAGGATGTGCTGAAGCAATTGCCGATGGAATTTGCGGTGGAAGCGCAGAAGCTGCTGGCGATCTCGCTGGAAGGCAGCGTCGGTTGACGAAAAAAAATTTGATCAAAAAAAGAAAAGAAAAATGCTAAAAATTGAAAACCTCCACGCCCAAGTCGGCGACATTGAAATCCTCAAAGGACTCTCGCTTGAACTCAACGCGGGTGAAATCCACGCGATCATGGGGCCGAATGGCGCGGGCAAGTCGACGCTGTCCTACGCACTCGGTGGCCGCCCCGGCTATGAAATCACGTCGGGAAGTGTGAACTTTGACGGGCAGGACTTGCTGGAGCTCGATCCACATGAGCGCGCCGCAGCAGGTATATTTCTCGGCTTTCAATATCCGGTTGAAATTCCCGGTGTAAGCAACCTGCAATTCCTGCGCGAAAGTCTCAACAGCCAGCGCAAGTCGCGCGGGGAAGAGCCTTTGTCGGGTGCCGAGTTTATCAAGCTGGCCAAGGAAAAAGCAGGTCTGTTAAAAATGGACATGGATATGCTGAAACGCGCGGTCAATGTGGGTTTTTCTGGCGGCGAAAAGAAACGCAACGAGATGGTTCAGATGGGGATTATCGATCCCAAGCTGGCAATTCTTGATGAGACCGATAGCGGCCTCGACATTGATGCGCTGCGCGTCGTTGGGTCCGGTATCAATGCGATTATGCGCAAACCCGACAAGGCGGTCCTGCTGATCACCCACTATCAACGCCTGCTTGATCTGGTGAAGCCCGATTTTGTCCATGTGCTGGCCGGTGGCCGGATCGTCAAAACCGGCGGGCCGGAGCTCGCATTGCAACTCGAAGAAGAAGGCTATGAGGCGGTGGCCGCATGATGTTGACTATTCTCTTGCTGGCAGCAGTGCAACCAGCTGCGACTGCGGTCGAGGATGAGATTGTCGTCATCGGCCGGCGGTTGAACAGCATATCGGCCATGGTCGGCAAAGACCAGAAAGGCCGTTTCACTTGTTCGCTCGACAAGTCTTCCGGGAACACCAATCTGGACAAGCGTCTGTGCAAAACAACCGTGCGCTGCATCCGCGATGGGGCTGTTGGTGACAGCGGCATCAAAGCCTGTGTGGAGGCAGAGAAGCCCAAGTTAATGGCCAAGCTGCGCCGCGAATTGGAAGGTTCCAGATAATGTCAGCAACACTTCCTCTCCCCACCTGGCGCGATGAAGCCTGGCGCTATGCTGACCTGAAGGCGCTGGAACCGGTCTGGCCGAAGCTGGACGGGCCCGAAAAGATCACGGTTGCGGAGGGCGATACGGCTTCTCGCCAAATTACCACGCTACCGATAATCGATGATGTCGGAATAGTTGATCTCGACATCAGCATTGGTGATAATGCTACCTTCGCCTTGCATGTGCTGGCGAGTGCCGCAGATTATGGCCGGATTCAGGTCAAGGTGACCTTAGGCAAGGGCGCGCATTTTGAATTGGGCGGTGCGATATTGGGCAGCGGAACACAGACGCTGGAAATTGTCACAGAGACCATTCACGCGGAGCCCAATGCAACCTCTAATCAGGTCGTGCGCTCGGTTCTGGCAGGCAAAGCTACGGGCAGTTTTCTTGGTCGGATCAATGTTGTGCGTAATGCACAAAAAACCGATGCGGCGCAGTCGGTCAAAGCCATGCTGCTCGACCGCACCGCGACCGCTAATGCCAAACCAGAGCTGGAAATCTTTGCGGATGATGTGAAATGTGCCCATGGCGCAACCGTTGGTGAACTCGACAAGCAGGCGCTTTTCTACATGGCATCGCGCGGATTACCACCGGAGTTGGCCCAGAAACTCATGCTGCAAGCCTTTATCGCCGATGCCTTTGTCAGCATGGAAGACGATGCAGCTCGCGAGACGATTGAGAGGAAGGCGCTCGAAGTGTTGGAGCGGTTGTCGTGAACGAAATGTCTGCCATCAAGACAAGGTACCGCGCCGACTTTCCCGGGATTGCCGGCAATTGGCATTATCTCGACACGGCTGCCACGGCGCAAAAACCGAAGGCTGTGCTTGACGCTATTGCGCGCGCTTATGGTCCGGATTACGCAACCGTCCATCGCGGCGTCTATGAACGTTCGGCCAATATGACGCTGGCTTATGAAGCGGCGCGCAAACGGTTGGCCGGTTTCCTCAATGCAGCCAGCGAGAATGAAATTGTCTTCACCAGCGGCGCAACCGACAGCATCAATCTGGTCGCCGAAAGCTGGGGCAATGCGAATGTCGGTAAAGATGATCGGATCATGCTGTCGCAGCTGGAGCACCACAGCAATATCGTGCCGTGGCAATTGCTCGCCGAGCGAGTCGGAGCGCATATCGATGTCGCTCCGCTCACCGAAGATGGCCAGATTGATCTCGATTGGATCGAAGCCAATCTAACCGAGCAGCATAAGCTGGTCGCTTTGGCCCATGTGTCCAATGTGTTGGGATCCTTGCTCGACGCCAAACGGGCGGCGGCTATTGCTCATAAAGTCGGCGCAAAACTGTTGCTTGACGGCTGCCAGGCGGCACCGCGATTGCCTGTTGATGTGCAAGATATCGGCTGTGATTTCTATGTCTTTTCCGGGCATAAAATCTATGGGCCCACCGGTATAGGTGCGCTCTGGGCGCCTTATGAAATACTTGACGCCATGCCCCCATGGAAGGGTGGCGGCTCGATGATAGACCGGGTGAGCTTTGACGGCACGACCTTTGCGTCGCCGCCGGGTCGCTTCGAGGCAGGTACGCCGCATATCACAGGCGTTGTCGGTCTTGATACAGCAATCCAATATGTTGAAGCCATTGGACTGGATGTTATCTCCGCCCACGAAAACGCCACGCTTGCCAGTGCACGTGAAGCATTGTCGGGAATCAACAGCGTGCGCGTTTTTGGCCCAGAAAAGAGTATGGGCATATTAAGTTTCGCCATCGGAGACGTGCATCCGCATGACGTCGCCACCATATTGGATGAGGACGGTGTTGCAATTCGTGCGGGTCACCATTGTGCACAGCCGCTGATGGACTATCTCGGTGTCCCGGCAACGGCAAGGGCGAGCTTTGGAATTTACAGCGACGCAGAAGATGTCGCAGCCCTGGTCCAGGGCATCGAACGGGTGAGAAAGATTTTCGGGTAGGAAGAAGCAATGAACGAAGAAAGCAAAATAGTGGTCGAAGAAGTCGACAGTGTGGAAAAGCCGCCCCTGGCCAAGGTCGAGGATGCAGTGGAGGACAAGCCTGAGCCGGTAATGGCGCCTTCGCCTTATGAAGCTGAAAGCGATGCCAGCAAGCTTAGCCGCAAGCGGGACTATCTTGAGGGCTTTCTGGCGCAGCAACCGACCGATACACCGGCTGGTGAAGCGGGCGGCGATCTCTATGAAGCCGTCGTCGATACCTTGAAGTCGATTTATGACCCTGAGATTCCGGTGAATATCTATGACCTTGGGTTGATCTATGGTGTCGAGATTACGCCCGACAATCACGCCATCGTAACCATGACCCTGACCACGCCGCATTGCCCGGTCGCTGAATCCATGCCCGGTGAAATCGAAATGCAGGTCGGCAGTGTGCCTGGCGTTGGCCATAGCGAAGTGAACCTCGTCTGGGACCCGCCATGGGATCCCCAGAAGATGAGCGACGAAGCGAAGTTGGAACTGGGGATGTTATGACGGCAACGGCGACTCTTTCAGCGACTATCGTCCGGGCGGATTACGCCAATGCGGATCATGCGGCAGACATTGTTCAGATGCTGCGTGTCTATGCGATGGATCCAATGGGCGGTGGTGAAGATCTCTCGTCAGAGGTTCAGGCGAATCTGGTGCCCGGATTGGCCGCGACACCAGCGGCCTCCTCCTTACTCGCCTATGTTGGTGACGAAGTTGCTGGGCTCGCCAATCTGATGACCAGTTTTTCATCATTTGGCGGTAAACCGTTGATCAATATCCATGACATAGTGGTATCCAAGAAGCATCGCGGATTGGGTATTGGGCGCAAGCTATTCGCAGAGATTGAATCGATCGCGCATGATATCGGCGCCTGTAAAGTGACTTTGGAAGTGCTTGAAGGCAATGAACCAGCGCGCGGGCTTTATGCTTCTCTGGGCTATGGTGATTATCAACTCGACCCGAAAATGGGCAAAGCATTGTTCTGGCAAAAAAGGCTTGAGACATGACTGAAACGAAAACCAAAACGCGCGAAATTCCCGCAGCAATCATCCTGACGCCGGCGGCGGAGCAACGCATTGCCGACCTGATGGCCAAGGCGCCGGAAGATGTGATCGGTGTCAAATTATCCACCCCGCGCAGGGGCTGTTCGGGTCTCGCCTATTCGGTCGACTATGTCACCGAGGAAGTGAAATTTGACGAAAAGATCGTCACTCCAGGCGGCGTATTTTATGTCGATGGGCCAAGCGTATTGTACCTCGTCGGCTCGACCATGGACTGGCAGGAAGATGATTTCACCGCCGGCTTCGTGTTCAATAATCCCAATTCCAAGGGCGATTGTGGGTGCGGGGAATCGTTCACGGTTTGAGAAACGACAAAAGGCTCATCGGGAATCAGTAGATCAATATTGTCATCTTGGGACTTGCCAACGCACCGCCGATATCCAGGTGCTTGTCACCCTTTCTCCCTTTTCATTCAAAGCCGGAATGAAGCGTGCCCGCTTTTCAAGAAGTTTACATGCCTGGTCGTCAAGCGATTGGTGACCACTCGATTGTAATATCACACAATTTTCAGTCCGACCTTCCCTGTCAACGAGCAGCATGAATCGCGTTGTTCCTTCGAGGTCTTTTCTCAGTGCCTCAGTTGGATAGTCATAAGCCGTCACCCATCGGCCAGGACTGTGATCGGGCTTGGGCAGCCTGGAAAGCAACTCTACTTGTCCGTAGTCGACACCGAATGCCTCATAAAGATTGCGTTGGCATTGTTCTAGAGCTTCGTTGACAGATTTCATCCCGGTAAGCCTTAGAGCCACTTCGGAATTTTTTGCGCTATTCAATCTCAAAGTTATTTCATCGGGCAAATCTTCCAAGAATGCGATGTCAAAACCGTAGATCTGCCAGATTAAAAGATTCTCATCTCTATTCCTCAAGAAATAAGCGTTTTTCTTTAGCTCAGCACCAGTCTCATCGATTGTGAAAACAACATCCGCTTCCCAGTATCGTCTTTTGGTGGTCGGTTTCGTGACGAGATAGAAGCTAGCGCCCCTGAGATCAAAAGCCTGAGAAATCTGAATTTGAATTTCTCCGCTAGCGCCTTTGAATATGCGCTTCAGATCACAAGCAGATTCTGCATAATGGATATTCCATGGAGACAGCGGCTGATAGACTTCAGCTCTAACATTGGCTGGTACCATAATGGCGGCCAATAACAGCAGTATAAGTAACATACGATTCATATACACTCACTAACTGAAACCTCCCCAGTTGATTCCGGTTCGGCGTTAAACAGATTTGCGATCAGGCGACTAAGATCAAACCTGTTACAGCCCGATGATTATCTCGGAATTTGGAATTGCACAGTGCTTTGCCAGAAGGAAGTAATCGGTTGTCCTTCTGCATCCAAAGCTGGGAAGAATTCAGCGCGCTTCATCAACGACTTGCACACGGCATCGTCAAATTCCTTTGGCCGTGTCGTCTTTTGAATATGGCAGCCCTTGATCTCACCAGCAGCACCAATATCGACTCTGAACTGAACCAATGCAGGTTGTCCCTGACTGAGCATATCGGTTGGATAATCGTTGGGGATGACCCAACGGCCCGGATTACTGGCCGGCTGTGCTGCTCTGCGAAGGCTTTTGTGTTTTTCAACGTCTATGCCCCAATTGGCCATCAATTCATCAATGCATGTGGAAAGGGCAGCAAAGGGTTTGACCATGGAGCCCAATTCCAATTGCACTGGCTGCTTAAGCGGGCGCCCGACGGAGAGATATTTTACGGCTGCTTGTCGTTCTGCGCTAACCGCTTCGACCAAAGGTTCGTAATATCGACTGCCTTGCCTAATCCTCTGTGTTGGAGCTTTATTGGGCGCTGCGATGCCTATTTGCCCTTGAAAAACCAGCGCGGGCCTGTCTTCGCCTAAGCTACCAATGAAAAAGTTTACATCCTGCTCTTTTTCGGATGGACCAAATTGCAGCTTTGCTGGTCGTTTATCGCTCCGCAATTTGACCGGTTTACCACCCAGGGTGAGACGGAATCCATCATTTGGACCAAATCTGCTAAAAATTGCCAGCACACTCTTGTCTTCAGAACCAAATTGACGGAGCAGTCGACAGCTATCATCGTCGTAACTCGCAATCCATTGGGAACTTGGCTTGAGTATCAGGGGCTGTTTTTGCGCGACCACGGGCGGGCTCAAGAGAACACCACCGGTGAAAACGAAAACAATGAAGCACAATAATCTATTCATGATGAGACAATATTCTATGACGGACATATTGCAATAATTGGTTCATTCATGAGCCAATAAAAAACCCCGGCGCTTTCACGCCGGGGTCTGAAATTGTCAAACGGGTTTGAATGCCCTGTTTTTCGCAACGCCTAAACCTTCTCGGTCAATTCCGGCACGGCGTTAAACAGATCCGCAACCAGGCCGATATCAGCAATCTGGAAAATCGGAGCGTCTTCGTCCTTGTTGATCGCGACGATCGTCTTGGAGTCTTTCATGCCCGCCAGATGCTGGATCGCCCCGGAAATGCCGATGGCGATATAGACTTCCGGTGCAACAATCTTGCCGGTTTGGCCGACCTGATAATCGTTGGGGACATAGCCTGCATCAACTGCGGCGCGTGAAGCACCGATGCCGGCGCCAAGCTTGTCGGCGAGTGGTGTGATGACTTCTTCGAATTTTTCCGAAGAGCCCAATGCGCGGCCGCCTGATACGATGATCTTGGCGGAGGTTAGTTCCGGACGTTCGGACTTGGCGATTTCTTCGCTGACGAAGCTCGACAGGCCGGATTCACCTGCGCCGGTCACGCCTTCGACGGATGCGGAACCCCCTTCAGCGGCCGCCTTGTCAAACGCTGTCCCACGCACGGTGATGACTTTCTTGGCATCGGAAGATTGGACGGTGGCAATTGCGTTGCCCGCGTAAATCGGACGCGTGAACGTGTCTTCGCTTTCCACGGAGAGAATGTCCGAAATCTGCATCACGTCGAGCAGAGCAGCGACGCGTGGCGCAATGTTTTTTCCGGTCGTTGTTGCGGGTGCGAGGAAAGCGTCATGGCTTTCCATCAGGCTAGCAACCAAGGGCGCAACATTTTCAGCAAGCTGATTTGCCAGCGATGCGTCATCGGCGACATGCACGGTGCTGACACCGGCAACTTTGGAGGCTTGCTCACCAACACTGGCACAACCGGAGCCGACCACCAGAGCGTGAACTTCACCCAGTTGCGATGCGGCGGTAACAACAGCCAGCGTCGCGTCTTTCATGTCTGTATTGTCATGTTCTACGAGTACAAGAGTCTTCATCAGATGGCTCCTACAGCTTTAAGTTTGGCGACCAGCGCATCTACATCTTCAACCTTTTCACCGGCCTGGCGCACAGGCGGTTCGGAAACATTGGTGGTGGTGAGACGCGGAGAAATATCGACGCCATAATCGGCAGGTGTTTTCTCATCGAGCGGCTTCTTCTTGGCCTTCATGATGTTGGGCAGCGACGCATAACGCGGCTCGTTGAGGCGCAGGTCAGTGGTGACCACGGCAGGCAGGTTCAATTTGACCGTCTGCAGACCACCGTCAATTTCGCGCTTCACTTCGACGCTGTCACCATCGACAGAAACGGTGTTAGCGAACGTGCCTTGACCCCAGCCGAGCAAGGCGGCGAGCATCTGGCCTGTTTGGTTTGAGTCATCGTCAATCGCCTGTTTGCCGGTAATCACCAGCTTTGGAGCTTCTTCTTCGACAATCTTGGCGAGGATTTTAGCAACGCCCAGTGGCTCGACTTCTTCGTCGGTCATCACCAGGATCGCGCGGTCTGCACCCATGGCGAGAGCGGTACGCAGCGTTTCCTGCGCCTTTTGTGGGCCAACCGAAACCGCAACGATTTCTTCTGCCTTGCCTGCTTCTTTCAGGCGAATCGCTTCTTCGACAGAGATTTCGTCAAATGGGTTCATCGACATTTTGACATTGGCGAGATCAACGCCGCTGCCGTCGGATTTCACCCGTGGTTTCACATTATAGTCTATCACCCGTTTGACGGGCACCAGGATTTTCATTGCTGTTTCCTTCTTTATAATATTGCGAACGCTTTAACTTACGTTCACGTAAACGTCAAATATCTATGTTGCGGCGCAGCATGCGTGATCAGGCACGCCCTGCATAGCTGTACTTTGTGCCTATGCAGCGGTTCAGGCTGCGTCTTTCACTTGCGCAACAATTTTCTTCGCGGCGTCGCCGAGATCGTCGGCGGATACAATCGGCAGACCGCTATTCGCCAGGATTTCTTTGCCTTTGGCGACATTCGTGCCTTCCAGTCGGACCACGAGCGGAACCGACAGATCGACTTCCTTCGCCGCGGTGACAATGCCTTCAGCAATAATGTCGCATTTCATGATACCGCCGAAAATATTGACCAAAATGCCTTCAACTGCTGGGTCAGCCAGAATGATCTTGAACGCTGCAGTCACTTTTTCTGTGGTTGCGCCACCACCCACATCGAGGAAGTTTGCCGGGAAGGCGCCGTTGAGCTTGATGATATCCATTGTCGCCATGGCTAGGCCGGCACCATTGACCATGCAGCCGATATTGCCGTCCAGCTTGATGTACGCGAGGTCATATTTGGAGGCTTCGACTTCCGCCGGATCTTCTTCGGTCACATCCCGCAATTCCATCAGGTTCGGGTGACGCATCAGGGCGTTGCCGTCAAAGCTCATCTTGGTGTCGAGCACGAGCAGCTGGGCGTCTTTGGTTTCGACCAGCGGGTTAATTTCCAGCATCTCGCAGTCCATGTCGGTGAAAGCCGTGTAAAGCTGTTTGCCAAGTTTCTGGGCTTGCTTGTTGAGGTCACCAGACAGGCCGAGAGCAAAAGCCATCGACCGGCCATGATGCGGCATGAAGCCTTGTGCTGGATCAATCGTAATCGTTTTGATCTTTTCGGGGGTGTTATGCGCGACATCTTCAATATCCATACCGCCTTCGGTTGAGACAATCATCGCGATCCGGCCGGTTGCACGGTCGACCAGCATGGAAAGATAATATTCTTCCGCAATATCGACGCCGTCGGTGACGTAGAGGCGGTTGACCTGCTTGCCTTCATCACCAGTCTGAATGGTAACCAGCGTGTTGCCAAGCATTTCAGTGGCATTCTCGCGAACCGCATCGACCGATTTCGATAGTCGTACGCCGCCGCTTGCATCCGGACCGAGTTCCTTGAACTTGCCCTTACCGCGCCCGCCTGCGTGAATTTGCGCCTTCACCACGTAAAGCGGTCCAGGTAATTTCTCCGCGGCTACGACGGCTTCATCAACGGTCAGTGCCGCGTGGCCTGCAGGAATGCCGATGCCATATTTGGCAAGTTGTTCTTTGGCCTGATATTCATGGATGTTCATGGGACGGTGCAGCGCCTTTCTGTATCTTCTGTTAGCGAGTCTTGCGGAGGGCTAAAGCATAGTCAGGGGCCGATTTCTACCCCGATTTATGATATTTGTTGCATCTCTGAACAGCTCTGTAATTATAGGCTAACCGTGATTTTCATTCCCCCCTTGGTGAAAGAGGATATCCCATGACTTGCAAAGGCCTGTTTGGCGGCGTTTTAATGTCACTGTCCATGATCATGTTGCCTCTCGGCAATATGGCTGTGGCTTCGGAGAAAAACGATATGGATAGCTATCAGAAATTTGGTTCTTTCCTGTCTGATTTTCGCAAGTCGCAATCCATTCGGGCACTGACAGCTGTGATTGTCAAAGATGGCGAGATTGTGTGGGAACAGGCATTGGGAACATCGGACGACGAGCGTGAAGTTCCGACCACTATGGATACTACTTTCGGTATCGCCTCGGTGACCAAGCCCATTGCTGCAGCTGCGATACTGGCTGAGGCGGATGCTGGCGGACTATCGCTTGATCTGCCGCTGTCCAATGACCCGCGCTGGCCGGATTTTTGCGAATGGTTTTCGGCATCGGGCATTCCGTTTGGTGGAGGCGGTCAAGATAGTGACGGAACGGTTATCGCTCCGGTAGACTGCGCGCGCAAATTGTCGCTAGCGGACAGTCTCAACATGCGAGTCAACGGGCCCGCCGGATCTGGCTTTGTCTATAACCCGATGACCTATGCGCGCATAGATCGGGCGATTGAAGGGGCGGGGGGCAGACCGCTGCGCGCTATTGTGCGGGAACACATATTGTCTAAGGCGGACATGAAAAATGTCGCTCTGGGCTGGCATGATCCGGACGGGGGTTCCGCTCTTCGCCTCTTGGCGCCGCCTTTTACGGTTCAGGACGATGGCCGCGATATCAAAGCCAGCCACTCGGATGATGATTTTCGGGCTGCCGCCGGAATCAGGGCCAGCGCAAGACATGTGGCTCAGTTTGATATCGCCCTTGATGCAGGAAAGCTGCTTTCTCCAGAATGGATGATGCGCATATTTTCAGAGGAAAAACTGCCACCGCGCGGGGATTATCGCTGGGGATGGTTTGCGCAGGACTGGCAAGGCAAGCGGCTCTATTGGCACTCAGGATGGGAACCGGATCGCTATTCCGCCATCTACCTAAAGATACCGGAAGAGAAGCTTAGCCTTATCCTGCTGGCGAATAATGAAAACCTTTGGTGGTCCAATGCTTTGTCCGCAGCAGAAATTCACAAAAGTCCGATTGTTGCAAAATTTCTCAAAGAGTTTGTCCCGCCTGATCTTTCGTGAAAGTCGGCTATCACAAAAACAATTGCATCGCGCAGCGCCGCTCTATTGGCAGACCGCTGGCTTTTTCAGCCGCCAGTATGGATTGGAGTCGCACTGACTGCTGACTTTCTTCCAGGGTTCTGTAACCCATATTCCGATAGAATTGCTCGTTAAATAGCAGGTCACGAAAGGTGGTCAGCGTAATGGCGGTAATTGTTTCGCGCCGCGCTTGATCCGTCAGGGCTTCGAGTAACGCCCGGCCAATGCCGCGCTTTTGATGCTCCTGGTGCACGGATAGTTCCCAGATATGATATTCATGACCAAATTGTTCGGCGGTGAGAAACCCGACCCGCTCTTGGCCAGCCGTTTCAGCAACCCACACCAGCCCCTGCTTTATCCGCTGAAGCTGCGCCTCTGCCGATAGGATATCATCACTGTTTGCAATCCATTCAAGGCCCGGCACGGATAGAAAGGCTGATCCTGCTGATCTTTCAATGGCAGGCAAATGGTCCGCGTCCTCGGCCACAGCTTTTCGGCATCGGATAGGCAGTTTATTCATGTTTACTTCACCGCGCAGACCAGTCCCGATGACGTCACAACACCCAGTATTTCAGGATCCTGCAGTGCTTTGGTCCGCTTCACAAATTCATTGACGCTGATATCGCCGGGATCGCGCTTGCGCAGCTTGTCGAGGCGGCCGAGCTTTTCGATTTGTGCGTAGGACAGGCGATCCACCATCCGATCTGCCATACAACTTGCAATCGGTTTGGACAGTCCCGCACTCATCAAGCCATTGCGGACCCGGGTTTCCGGTGTTGCGCAGGCGGCCAGACTGGCGATCAGCGCCAATCCAGCCACGAGATGCGTCGCGGTCATTTTTTTTCTTTGGCCAGTTCGATGGCGTCCAGCACGACTTTGCGCGCCTCTTCGGCATCGCCCCACTTGCCAACACGGACCCATTTTTCAGGTTCCAGGTCTTTGTAGTGGGTGAAGAAATGCTCGATCTGTTGCATGACGATCTCAGGTAGATCACCGCCTTCGCCGATCGCCCGATAATAAGGGAAAGTCGCATCAATCGGGACGCAGAGCAGCTTTTCGTCGCCGCCATGTTCATCTTCCAGATTGAGGACCGCAATTGGCCGACATCTCACCACACAGCCCGGCATGAAGGGCGAACGCGCCACCACCAGTGCGTCCAATGGATCGCCATCGGGTGACAAAGTATGCGGAATAAAGCCGTAATTGGCCGGGTAGCGCATCGGTGTATGTAGGATACGGTCGACAAACAGCGCGCCGGATGCCTTGTCAAATTCATATTTGACGGGCTCACCGCCAACGGGAACTTCAATAATGACGTTAAGGCTTTCCGGCGGGTTATCGCCGATCGGAATTTGGGTGATGTCCATAGGTTATGGTCCTATTATCTGGTTTTTGGCTTCAAAAGCCGGTCAATGCCCCCTTCAGTCTGGTCACCCTCTCCAGCGGTTTCGTCCGCCGTTATTTTATCGAGGTGCGGATAGCGAAGCCCGCCTGAATAATCGACCAAAAAATTGCTATATTGATCGTCATTCTTTGCAAATATCTCGATTTTATTCATTTGCCCGCGATTTTCCTCGATCGCTTGCGTCAACATTTCAGCGCTATAGGCCTTGCCATTAATCGCCGTGATGGTGAGGCCGGTTTTCAGACCGGCCTTGAATGCCGGGCCACCCCACATGACCGATTTGACCACGCCCTTGTCACTCATTACCAAGCCGATCGAATGGCTGAGATCAAGCTGTTTGCGGCGTTTGTCATTTGCGCGGATAAAGTCGCTCGGCGTCGCATTGTAGACCAGCTTGTATCCGCCGAGCGTCAACCCGCCCTTCGGCGCTTCTGTCGTTGGCCGATACACCCGCTCCTCAATGAAGTTGGCCCAATCATAGGGCTGAACTTTGTTCAACGCCTCGATGACGTCGGTCAGTTCATAGGTAACAACGCCATAGTCGCCATTTTTGCCCTTGAAGAAGCTACGGGCAAAATTTTCGAGTGATTTTTTGTCGCCTGATTCGCGGCGGATAATTCCGTCGACTTCCAGCCAGATAAGCAGGCCTTCATTATAATAATCTTCCTGTCGCTGCCAGCTGCTCCAAGGTTTGGGACGCCTTGCTGAGATAATTGGATCATGGGTGGTGTCGATCAAAGGGCGCCATGTTCGCCCGACACGCCGGTCCATGCCAGCGGCAATGGCTGCGAAGGCATCAAGCGTATCCTGCTTCGAAAAAAGTCCGGATCGGGCGCCTAATACATAGCCCCAAAATTGCGTTTGCCCTTCATAGACCCAAAGCAGGTTGTCACGCATGGGCTCACGAAAATCGGGTGTCCACATTCCTGCCGGCCGGCGGTATTTGCCGTTCCAGCTATGGACAATTTCATGCGGTAAGAGATTGCGGCGGCCTGGGCCGTCATTCCATTTGGTGAAATATTCCCGGTTCACCCCGTTCTCAGAGGATCGATGATGCTCAATCCCGATGCTGCCCATTTCCGTGGTCAGCGCGAGCAGGAAATCGTAGCGGTCATAGGGATGGCTGCCAAACAGAGCCTCGGCCTCTCGCACCAATTTGCTGTGCTTGGCGATATGGCTTTTCGCAGGTTTGAGATATTTCCCATCATCGGCAACAATGTTGAGATGCGCGCGGCGACTAAGCCTGTGAGTCTGGAAATGTTTCCCGGCAAAGACCGGGCTGTCGACCAGCGTATCATAGTCGGTTTTCTGATAGGTTACGCGGTTTAGATTGTCGGCTCTCTCCTGCTTAGGCTTGGGCCGCATGGCGCTGGCTGCTCGCCAACCTGCCGGATAAATGGCGGTAGCCTCAACCGGTATCTGGCGGACATAATGACCGGCCGGATAGAGTGATACCTGGTGCCAACGCAGGTTTAGCATGGATGGTGCCATGACGATCCGGCCTTGGTTGCTGGTGGTAGCAGAGGTGAATTGGAACAGTGCTTCAATTTCTGTCACGCCGGGCGGAATATCGATGTGAAATGCATAGACGTCGACATTGTCACGTACCCAGGGCAACTCCGTTTTATCCGCCAATATGCGTAAGCCGGTGAGTTTTTCAATCTCACCGCGGGGCGCATGATTCCCCGGCAGCCACTCGGGATATAGCAGAGTGAGACGGGAAGGACCGGAGACGGGAATAAACTGTTGGACCCTGAACACGCCCTGCTTGTTGTCACGCGCATCGACAATCAGCCGCATCGTGCCGGGAAAGGGAACATCCTGTGCTTTTGGGATTGTGTCTTCCGGAGCAGTATAGACCGGCTTGCTCAGCCTATCTGGCATGGCGGCGGAAACGGCGGTGACAGGCGAGACGAAAGAAAGGGCCAAAACCAGGCCCAAAAATGCAACCAGACGCATACTCACTTTATCCCCTGTCTAATGTCTTGAACTCTGAATGGCGGTTTTTGGCGGCTGCGTCCAGAGGGAGGGGAAGAAAAGCACGGATATTTACAATAGAAAATAAGCCATCTTTCGCTTTTGCGCAGCAGCGGCTAAAGCGCGCTCAGGATAAAAGGGCAAATATGGCAAAGATTCAGACGCCGCAACCAGTACGCGGTACCCAGGATATATTTGGCGAAGACCAGGAGCGGTTCCAGCATGTTGTGGAAACGTTTGAACAAGTGCGGCGGCTTTACGGGTTCAAGGGCGTGCAGATGCCGGTGTTTGAGCCAACGGCTGTTTTTGCCCGTTCGCTCGGCGAAACTACCGATGTCGTGTCCAAGGAAATGTACAGTTTCGAGGATCGCGGCGGCGACAGTCTGACTTTGCGTCCCGAATTCACCGCCGGAATTTCGCGTGCCTTTCTGACCAATGGCTGGCAGCAGCATGCGCCGATGAAATTATCTGCCCATGGCCCGCTATTTCGTTATGAGCGCCCGCAAAAGGGACGTTATCGCCAGTTCCATCAGCTCGATGCCGAGATTATCGGCGCGGGTGAGGCGGCGGCAGATGTCGAATTGCTCTGTTTTGCGGATCAGCTATTGAAGGAGCTGGGCATTGCCGATGGCGTGACCTTGCAGCTTAATACATTAGGTGATGCCGAAAGCCGTGATGCCTGGCGCGATGCATTGGTCGAGCATTTTCAGGCGCATAAAGCCGACTTGTCCAAGGATAGCCAGGATCGGCTGGAGCGCAATCCGCTGCGTATCCTCGACAGCAAAGAGCGTCAGGATCGCCCGATCGCCGACAGCGCACCGGAAATTGATGCCTATCTGTCGGTTGAGGCAAAGGAGTTTTTTGCCGAGGTCACTGAGGGGCTGGATGCGTGTGGGGTCGCATGGACCCGCAACAGCAGATTGGTGCGCGGCCTCGACTATTATCGCCACACTGCGTTTGAATTTGTCACCGACCGATTGGGCGCGCAGGGCACGGTGCTGGCCGGTGGTCGTTATGACGGGTTGATTGAATCGCTGGGCGGTGCCGCGACGCCGGCCGTCGGTTGGGCAGCTGGCATTGAGCGTCTTGGCATGTTGTTGGAGGATGCTTCGTCTGATTCCGTTGAACTGGCTATTTTGCCAATGGGCGAGGATGCGACAATCAAGGCTTTATCAGTTGCCAGTGAAATGCGTAGAGCGAAATTCTCGGCTGAAATTTTTGCACGAGGCAAATTCAAAAAGCGGATGGCGCGCGCCAATCAAGTTGGGGCGCTAGCCGCCATCATCATTGGTGAAGATGAACTGGCCTCTGGCAAAGTACAGTTTAAAAATCTGGCAACCGGTGAGCAAACCGCGTTGGAATTGGCAGATGTTGTTGAAAAGATGTGGGATTTGAGATTCTCTGACGATTTGGACAATTTTGAATCCCATCTCGACAATCTCGAACAAGAGGTTGCACAATTGGGAGAAGGTGATTGACCACCATCACGCCCCAACGGATCGCCCAGATCGAAGCGCGTTTTGCTGAATTGCAGGCGATGATGGCGTCTGGCAATCTCGACGGCGATAAATTTGTCGAGGTCTCCAAGGAATATGCCGAAATTGAACCGGTGGCCGAGGCCGCGGCCGATGTTCAGCGCCTGCGCGACGAGCAGACAGGGCTGGAAGAAATGCTGACCGGTGATGATGCTGAGATGAAGGCGATGGCCGCTGATGAGTTCGACGACGTCAAGAAAGCGCTCGAAAAAGCAGAACATGCCTTGGCGCTGAAGTTATTGCCGCGGGATAGCGCCGATGATCGCCCGGCGATGCTTGAAATTCGTGCTGGTACCGGCGGTGATGAAGCAGCCCTTTTTGCCGGTGATCTCTACCGCATGTATAGCCGCTTTGCCGACGAGCAGGGCTGGAAGGTTGAGCTGATCTCCGCCAATGCGTCCGAGGTGGGCGGGTTCAAGGAAGTGGTCGCCAATATCAATGGCAAGGGCGTGTTTGCCAAATTGAAGTTCGAATCTGGTGTCCATCGGGTGCAGCGTGTACCCGAAACAGAAAGCGGTGGGCGTATCCATACCTCTGCCGCTACGGTTGCTATCCTGCCGGAACCGGAGGAAGTCGATATCGATATCCGCACCGAAGATCTGCGCATCGATACCTATCGGGCGAGTGGCGCGGGTGGTCAGCACGTCAACAAGACCGACAGCGCGATTCGTATAACCCATCTGCCCACGGGTTTGGTGGTGCAATGTCAGGACGGCAAATCACAACATAAAAACAAAGCGCAAGCCATGAAGGTGTTGGCGGCGCGGCTCTATGAGCAGGAACGCGATGCTGTCCAAAGCGAGGAAGCGGAAGCGCGCAAGTCGATGGTCGGTTCCGGTGATCGCTCAGAACGCATCCGCACTTATAATTATCCGCAGGGTCGAGTGACCGATCACCGCATCAACCTGACGCTGCATAAACTGCCAGAAATTGTTGAAGGGGGCGGCCTTGGTGAGATGGTCGATGCCTTGATTGCTGAGGATGAAGCCAGCCGGCTTGCAAATCTGGATGGGTGATATGGCCAAGGCGTTGCGGGAAGCGGCGCAGGCGCTGGAACCGATGAGTGACACACCACGCTTGGATGCGGAGTTGCTGATGGCGCATGCGCTGGAAACGAACCGGCAGGACCTCTTACTCAATTTGCCCGAACTCGCCGTACCTGGGATTTTTCAGGCTCTGCTAGAGCGTCGCAAGGCGCATGAGCCGGTCGCGCATATCATTGGCGAGCGGGAATTTTGGAGCCTGCCCTTTCAGGTCAGCTCCGACGTGTTGATCCCCCGGCCCGATAGCGAAATATTGATCGAAACAGCCGTGCAACTGGGCGTTACGCAAGCTCCAAAAGCGATTCTCGACCTCGGCACGGGCAGCGGGGCATTGTTGCTCGCAGCTCTGTCGGAATTTCCGGATGCACGGGGTGTAGGTATGGACGCCAGCGCCGCTGCTCTAACCGTTGCGCATAATAATGCAGACAATCTGGAGCTCGCAGACAGAGCCACGTTTCTGCTGCTCGACTGGACAACGCCGGCGTGGCAGCAAAATCTCGGCGGGACTTTTGACTTGATCCTGGCGAATCCACCTTATGTGTCGACGAAAACACAATTGTCCCGAGAAGTGGCTGAGTTTGAGCCCCATCAAGCGCTGTTTGCTGGTGAAACGGGTATGGATGATTACGAAATCATCATTCCCGCGCTGGACGGGCTAATGTCCGGAAATGGCACAGCGCTGCTGGAGATCGGCTTCGATCAGGCCGTTCCTGTCACAAAACTGGCTGAGAAATATGGCTATCACGTTGAATGCAAACAGGATTTAGGTAGAAATGACCGGTTGGCCATCTTGCGGAGGGGAGCCGGTCAATAAAATTTGCTTGGTTTTGGTGTATGAAGGCGCTAAGGATGTTTCAGGCCCAGATGATTTCTGGCAATTTCCCTAAAATCGCTGGCCTACCCCGATATTGATAATATTGCTGATGTCCGGCAAATCTTTATCTTTTTGGGTTGCGGTGGATCATTTTTTCCGCCGCACGGTTACTGCCCTTGTGGCAGTTAAATAACAGGAAAGACCGAGTTTATTAACGGTATAAGGACACCCAGAATTTGATGAATAATCGTCAGGCCGGCGGCCGTCGCCGTGGCCGGAACAACAATAATAATCGCAATCAGGGCAACCGCGGTGGCGGCGGTGTTGACCGGGACAACCGGATTGACAATCGCGCGCGTGGTAATGCGGCCCAGATGCTCGATAAATACAAGAAAATGGCGCAGGATGCCCAGGTGAATGGCGACCGCGTCAATGCCGAATATTATCATCAATTTGCCGACCATTATTTCCGGGTGAATGCGGATAGCCAGGCGCGCCGTGAAGAGCAGCGACTGGCCCGCGAAGAACAACGCAACCAAAATGCAGATCGTGATGAGAGGACTGATCAGGACGATGGCGACCGTCAGGACCGCAATCCACGTGGCCGCCAACAACGCGACCGCAGTGCGAAACCGGAAACCGCCAAGGATGATGCGGCTGCACCAGCTTCGCAAGAAGATGGTCAGACCGATGCTCCAGCGGAGAAAAAACCGGTTCGTGCGCGCCGTCCGCGTAAGCCGGCCGCTGAAGTCGCAGAAACCAACGGCGAATCAAACGGCCTGGACGCCAGCGCACTGCCGCCTGCCATCTCGATAAAATCCGATGATGGTGCGGATGATGAAGCGGAGAAAAAGCCTGTTCGCAAACGGCGTACAGTCAAAGCCAAGGCGTCAGAAACCGAAGCGGCACAAGAAGGTGACGCAGCCTAAATCATTCGGTTTTTTCTGCCAGCGCGGCCTTTAGCCAGTCCGGCAGATCAAAGCCCGTGATATCGTCGACTCGGCGATGTTCAATGGACAGCCCAAGATCGGGATAGGCCACACGCTGCCGTTTTTCGTCTGCTTGATCCAGTGGTGCGACGACCAGCCTGCGATTGACCTTTTGCCGATAATTCATCCGCGCAGTATTTTCCTGCCCTACATAACAGCCTTTGGTAAAGCTGACGCCGTTCAGTTCGGTGGCGTTGCATTCCAACCACAGTGTTTTATCGCTGCCCAATTCTGCTAAGCCTTCGGTCACGCCCAGCGAGAGGCGATGCGATTTATAGGCACTATCGGCACTTTCATCACTCTGGCTTTCTTCTAACCAGCGATAACCGATGGCAGAAAGTCTCGGATCAGTTGGCCTTTCGCTGGCAATGCGTGACCAGTGCACCGTCAGGTCTTCGATAGTGTCAATGGCGATCTTCCGGCGTAGGCGATAGAGTTTAAGACGTTTGGCGAGGGCTTCGGCCTGTTCCTTTTCGCAATCGATCAAGATGTCTTCGCCATCCGCCCACAGGAAAAAGTCGAACAGCACTTTGCCTTGTGCTGTCAGCAAGGCGGCCCATCGCGGCGTGCCGGGCTGGACAGCCTGCATGTCCTGCGTGACCAGTCCTTGAAGAAATTCACGGCAGTCTTCCTTGTCACCGGAGGCGGATATGCGGATCAATCCGCGTTGATTAAGTCTGGTTTCGGTCATGCAGATTAGGTAGGGACGCTCAGCGTCAAAAGAAAGCCCGAACCATGAATCAATCGCCCGACCAGATCACGATCAGACAGCCAGATGACTGGCATGTCCATCTGCGTGATGGTGATATGCTGCGTTCGGTGGCGCGCTATACGGCGCGGCAATTTGCTCGCGCCATCGTTATGCCAAACCTTTCACCGCCGGTTACCGATATGGCGGCTGCGCAAGCCTATCGGGAACGCATATTGGCGGCAGTCCCGGAGCATTCTGGCTTTACACCGCTTATGACCTGCTATCTGATCGACACTGCGGACGCTCAGGATATGGCGCAGGGTTTCGAAAACGGCGTCTTCACCGCTGCTAAACTCTATCCCGCCAACGCAACCACAAATAGCGCTCATGGGGTGACGGATGTTACCAATATCATGCCAGTGCTCGAGCGGATGCAGGATATTGGCATGCCGCTGTTGATTCACGGTGAAGTCACTGATGCGCAGGTCGATGTGTTCGACCGGGAGGCGGTTTTTATAGAACGTACGCTATCGAAAATTGTTAATCACTTTCCGGAACTGAAAATAGTGTTTGAGCATATCACGACCGCTGACGCCGTTGATTTTGTAAATGGCACCGGTCCCAATGTCGGCGCTACGGTTACTCCGCAACATCTCCATATCAACCGCAATGCCATGTTTGAGGGTGGTATCCGGCCGCATGCCTATTGCTTGCCGGTGGCCAAGCGCGAACAACATCGGTTGGCCCTGCGCAAAGCGGCGACATCGGGATCGCCCAAATATTTCCTGGGCACGGACAGTGCGCCGCATGAAATCGATGCCAAGGAATCCGCCTGTGGATGCGCAGGTATCTTCAATGCCCCCTATGCGCTGGAAAGCTATGCCACAGTTTTCGAGGAAGAAGGCGCGCTCGACAAGCTTGAAGGCTTTGCCTCGATTCATGGCCCGCAATTTTATGGGCTGCCGCTTAATGAAGGCACAGTAACCTTGCGGCGGTCAGCAGTCACCGTAGCTGAGACGATCGAAGCGGGTGGCGCGACGATCGTGCCCTTTCACGCGGGACAAGAGCTGCGTTGGCAGATTGCCGAGTAAAAGAAACTAGGTCGCCGCCGCTTTCTTGCTAGCATTGCCGAAAATTGCGTCGGCGGAAAATATCGCAAGGCTGGTCCAGATCAGAATGAAGCAGATGATATGCGATGTTGTGAGCGTCTCGCGATAGAGCAACGTCCCGATGAGAAATTGCAGCGTTGGAGCAATATACTGGGTTAATCCGATCGTGCTGAGCTTCATCTTCTTTACAGCGGCGGCAAACAGCATCAGCGGCGTTGCGGTGACCATTGCGCCGCCGAGCAGTAACATATCTATGGTCAAATTGTCACCCAAATGTGTGGTCGTTGTCGGCGCTGTGGTGCCAAAAGTGATCCACCCGATAAACAGCAGGAACGGCAGAAACAGATAGCTTGTTTCCATGGTCAGCCCTACAATCGGACCAACATCGGCGATTTTGCGGACCAGGCCATAGAGCCCCCATGACCCCGCCAGCGCGAGACTGATCCAGAGGGTTTGCCATGCCTCCATCGCAAGAACGGATACACCAATGGCAGCGATGCCGACGGCGATCCACTGATTGCGGCTCAGTGTTTCCTTGAGGAAGATTTTGCCGAGAAAAACGCTTATCAAGGGGCTGATAAAATAGCCGAGGCTGGCGGCGAGAATATGGTCCGATTGTACGGCCCAGACGTAGACGAGCCAGTTGACGGAAATGAGCAGCGCGGTGCCGAGTAATGGCCCGCGTATTTTCGGCTGTGTCCAGGCGGTACGCAAACCGGATAGATTTTTGCGGAAATAGAGGATGATCACAAGCAATGGCACCGACCAGACAATACGATGGGCAACGACCTCGAGCGGAGCAACGCTCTCTAAAATCTTGAAGTAAATCGGCATCACACCCCAGATGCAGCACGCGAGAAGTGCTTGTAAGAGCCCCAGTCGGCTAGTGGATGCTTGGCCTGTCATAGCTTTGCGCCCTAGGCCCGGGCTGATGGGGTGGCAATATAAATTAGTTTGGGGCGCCGATAATTATGCTGTTCTAAAAGATACCGCTTAGGCCATGTTCGGACCTATGGATCGGAAGGAATCTTTTTGGATGGTTTGAGGCAGGTCTTATATTATCGTTCAAAAACAATAGATTAAACGGAACTTGACTCAAATTTCGCGCAAAATTTGTCGCGTTTCGCAGATGTTGGAGTCAGATAATTCCTCCTCCAATCCATAAGCGGAATGCGCAAATGCACATGACGATCAAGCAAAAATACATACCGCTGCTGCGCGAGGAAAGCAGCCCGAACAGCGCGCCAACGCCAGCAATGGGCAAGATTAGCCAATTGGTCCAGCCAAGCAGCGGGACCAGTCCGACAAAAGCCAATATGAGCGCGATACCGCCGATGAGAATAGAAATTAGATTAGCCATAACTGTATTATAGGTATAGTGCACCGGTTTTGCAAGGGTTTGTCTCTCGATAAGCCCATGATAATAGGGGCGCTTCAGGGAGAATAGTCATGAATATCAACGATATCAGGATTGAAACCGAGCGCTTGATCTTGCGTCCGCCCAATGCCGATGATTTTGCTGCCTGGGCTGCGTTTCAAGCAGATGAAGCGACGATGACTTATCTAGGGGGTGTCAAAAGCCAAGCGGAAAGCTGGCGGGATCTCTGCGCTATGGTCGGCGCCTGGCATGTGCGCGGCTATGCGATGTTCTCGCTGATTCTCAAAGATAGCAATTTATGGATTGGCCGGATTGGCCCCTGGTATCCCGACGGCTGGCCGGGCACGGAGGTCGGCTGGGGTGTGGCACCCGAATATGCGGGCAAAGGCTATGCGCTGGAAGCGGCAGTGGCGAGCATGAACTATGCCGTGGATACGCTTGGCTGGAGCGATATTTGCCATACAATTGATCCGGAAAATCTCGCATCGATTAAGCTGGCCGAACGGGTTGGCTCAACTAATCGGGGACCGACGAAGCTGCCGGCACCCTATCAGGATGCGCGGGTTGACGACTGGGGCCAATCACGCGAACAATGGCTAGAGAATAGAAAGCAATTTCAGTAAGCTGCGAATTGAGGAGAGCGTAAAATGGCCGAGGAACGATATCTGGATCCCACGCGGGAGCATTTTGACGCGTTCAAGGCACTGCCCCGCGATGTGCCGATCAACATGCTCAACCTGCTGCAATTTCATGGAACAGCGCAATATCCCGAAGACCACCCCAATGCCGCGCACGGCTGGAGCGGGGCGCGGGCCTATGAGGAATATGGCAAAACCAGCGGGCCAATTTTCAAACGGGTTGGCGGCACGATAATCTGGCGCGGCAAGATGGAGGCCATGGTTATTGGACCCGATGACAAGCAATGGGACAGTTCGTTCATCGCGCGTTACCCCAACAGTGGAGCGTTTCTCGAGATGGTCACAGATCCCGAATATCAAAAAGCGGTGGTTAATCGGCAGGCGGCCGTCTTAACCTCCAGGCTCATCCGATTCGGTGAAATTGATGGCCCGGACGGCTTTGGTTGAGAATCCCGAATTGGGACAGGTGGTTAACAAGAGATTGGCGGTTTAACCACGTTTCCTAACAGAAAATTAACGCTTTTTGGTGCAATTGTCCGTGATATTCAGGAGCTTATTGCATGACAAATATTTCCCGTTCTCTCTTGCTGGCAGCCACGGCATTTACCTTGCCGCTGACCTTGGCGGCCTGTGGTAGCAACGAAGGCAATGAAGCGGAGCTGGCGGAACTGGATGATAACCTGACTGCCGATCCGGCTATGAACGATGCGCTGGAAGACCAGATTCTGGTTGATCCCAACCTGACCGATCAAGCCAATGCCAATGCGATCCGTGGCGCAAATGGCGCTATTGACGGTAAAGTACCTCCAGAAGGCGGCAAGGCTTATGCAACGGCTCAGTTCGAAGGCAAGATGCTCAGCGCGCCCAAGCCACGCAACATGACGTCGGATGACGAATGTACTAGCTGTGGCGGATCAGAAGGCATGACATTGGGTGCGAAAGCCGAAGCCCAAAGTGCACAGCGCGGCAAAGGCACCTGTGACCAGAAACTTAGCTATGACATGGGCTGGGCCAACCGGATGCCACCGGAGTTTCCCGTCTATCCCAAAGCCAATGTCAAGGAAGCTGCCGGCGTTGATGGCGGCCTTTGCGATATTCGCGTGGTGAGTTTCTCTACCGCCAGCCCGATTAAAAATGTCGTAGACTATTATTACACCCAGGCCAAACGCGGCGGCTATAGTGCGGAATATTTGCTGCGCGGTAGCGAACATGTTTTGGGCGGAACCCGCGGCAATGATGATGGCGCTTTTGTGATCACGCTTAACAAGCGGTCCGGTGGCGGCACGGTTGTTGATATCGTCGCCAATAACGGGCGTTAGTCTAGACAGAGAATACCGAAGCCGGGTTTTCGCATTTCACATATCCGGCATAGGAAGGGGCGGCTTCGGCAGCCCCTTTTTTCTTTGGTAGAGACTTACTCGCGATAGCTGCCACCGCCGTCGACAGTAATGTCATTAGCGGTGGTGAAACTACTCGCATCGCTGGCGAGCCACAACATTGCGTCAGCTACTTCGGTGGCCAGACCGACCCGGTTAATCGGGTGGTTTCGGTTAAACACTTCCACGGCTTCATCATGTGGTCCGGGATAGGCTGCGAGGTAGCGTTGATACATCGGCGTATCAATCGCACCAGGATGAACGGTGTTAACACGAACGGGGTATTTTTCTGCAGCGCAGTGCAGGGCGAGTGACTTGCTGAGCGAGGTCACAGCTGCCTTGCTGGCGCAATAGGCAGCAAATTGGGCACCAGGCCGCATCGCCAGCATCGATCCGATATTTACAATGGTACCGTCTTCACCGCTTTCAAGAATGGCGGGCAAGCCTACGCGGCAGCCGTTAAAAGTACCATGCAGATTGATATCAATCGTCCGGTTCCAGCTGTCGAGATCGACCTCGTCTACCGAGCCGGGTTCTGAAATCCCCGCAACATTGAACAGAGTCGTGATCTTTCCGAATTTCGCCTTGGTCGCGGCCACTGCCGCCTCCCATTGGTCGAGATTGCGGACGTCCAGCTCGACTGCCGCTGCGCGCTCTCCAAGCGTCGCTGCATGGGCTTCCGCCTTTTCTAGCTGAATATCGCCGAGCATGACAGAGCCGCCTTCTTCGACAAAGCGCTGTGCCGCAGTCCCGCCAATACCTTCTGCTCCGCCGGAAATCAGCGCCACTTTTCCGTCCATCATCCCCATATTTTTGCCCTTTATCTGTTATCAGCGTTTGTCAAAAGTGAGCGGCAGATTGGTGAGGCCGCGCAGCATCATATTGGGCGGATAGGTAAGTTCCGCACCTTCCTGTATCTGGATATTGTCAATCCGCTCGGCAAATTGCTGGAACGATACGGTCATCTCTTTGCGCGACAGCATATTGCCAACGCACATGTGAATGCCTTTGCCAAAGGCGAGATGGGTTCGTGCATTTTTGCGGTCGACCTGAAAGCTGTTGGGGTTTTCAAACTGCTTGGGATCGCGATTGGCGGCATGATAACGCATCATCACCATCGCGCCCTTGGGGAGCATGACCCCGCCCAGTTCCGCATCCCGGTGCATCACCCGCCAGATACCGGATGATCCGCTCGACATGCGCAGCACTTCCTCGACCGCATTGGGAATGAGCGAAGGATCGTCCTGAATCTTCTTATATTGGTCCGGGTTGGTCGCAAACAGACGCAACCCTTCACCCAATGCAGCCGTTGTTGTTTCATTGCCCGCGACCATAAGCTGCTGAACGATGGAGAGGGATTCTGCATCATCCAGAGGGCGCTCGCCATCAACCTGTGCGTTGACCAGATCGGAGAGGATATCGTCTTTCGCCTCTTTCCGACGCGCGTCCATATTGGCTTTCAGCGCATGTTGATATTCGACCACTTCGCGCTCGGTTTCCAATTGCCGCTCGCGGGTCATCATCCCTGACAGGCGGTCAACAAATGCATTGGTCCAGCGTTTGATGGTACCGGCATCGGCAACATCCAGCCCCAGCTGCACAGCGATGGTTCGCACCGGCATCGGAATGGCATATTCCTCCATGAATTCGCACTCGCCCTTATTGATAAATGTATCGATCAACTCATTGGACATGGCCCTTATACTGTCTTCCAGCTTATTTACCTTGGGCATGGAGAAGGCGAGATTGACGAGCTTGCGAAACCGTGTGTGCACAGGTTGATCAGCGGTCAGTAGAGTATTGACCTGTGGCCACCCCTCCGCTTGAATGGCTTGGATTTCTTCATCGCTGGCTAGCTCTTCTTTAGACTTTCCGCCCGACAGTAGGGCCTGAAAGTCATTGGAGAAGTCATCGAGCCGACCAACTGCTTCAGAGATCAGATCATAGTCCAGGACAATATAAGCGCCGCTGGCTTCATCCAGAAAGACAGGGCTTTTGGCGCGTTGTTCTTCGTAAAAGTCGAAGGGATCAACCAATATATCTGGCTGGAATAGTGATTTTGAGGCCAGTTCGTTCATGTTATCATTCCTGTTGGGGGTTCAATCAAAGGCGGGAGTTGGAACGCCTTCTGCGTTATAAACCGGGCCTTCCGCATCCACGCGATATTTTGCACTGACCGCGTTGGTCAGTCCGAATTTGCCGATATGGGCCAGCATGCTGGCATAATGGACATCCTGGAAATGTTGCGCGAGGGCCTCTTCGTCTGTCCATTCCTCAAACACTTCGATACGGGCAGGATTATGCATGTCAGCGCACCAACTATAGCATAGACAGCCTTCCTGAGTCAGAGCGCCGTCAATATAGGGCTGCGCCTTTTTCAGGCATTCTTCGCGTGTCGCCGGTTCCACATCGATATGCGCTGCGATCAATATTTTAGCCATTTTTCAAACTTCCCTTAAAGCTTTTGTCCGCCCAGTTGAGCAACGACATTAAATATACGTTTTTTGTAGAGCCACTGGCCATCAATCTTGACGAACTCGTCGTCATAGCGCCCGCCCGCAATCCGCGGCTGACCCTTTTCGACCAGAATTTCATGGGTTTGATAGCGGCCTGTTGCTGTGTCACCAGTGATCTCCAGACTGCCTGGTATGCCAAGAAAGCTGACGGCATCAAACTGGCTCATCGCACCATTCCAAAGGTTGACGATGTTTTCACGCCCAACAACTTCGGTGCCCATGAGTGACCAGACGGCGTCTTCCGTCCAAAGCGCACCCCAGTCATCTGGGTCTGTGCGTAATACTGCATCGCAATAAGCGTCGTGTAGTTCCCGGATCGCCAGCCGGTCTTCTATTGGTCCTGAAAACATGGACTCATCCTCTCCTCTATATAGAAGAGATTACAGGGTAAAAGCGCCCGACATGCAAGCTGCCATAAGTGCTAGGTAATGAGTTGTCAGTCGCCGCTGATTCGCTCGATATCCGCGCCGACCGCCGCCAGTTTTTCCTCCAGCCGTTCATAGCCGCGATCCAGATGATAAATGCGCTGCAACTGGGTTTCCCCCTCTGCTGCAAGGGCAGCGATCACCAGACTCATCGAAGCGCGCAGGTCGGTGGCCATAACGGGTGCGCCGGTCATTTTATCAACTCCGCGCACGACCGCAGTGCGTCCCTTGGTTTCGATATCAGCGCCCATCCGGTTAAGTTCGGGCACATGCATATAGCGGTTTTCGAAGATCGTCTCGGTCAGGACGCTAGCGCCATCAGCCATGCACAGCATCGCCATTAACTGCGCCTGCATATCAGTTGCCAGACCCGGATAGGGTGCCGTTTCCAGCGTCAGGGGTTTCAGCGTCCCATTGCCCGCAACCTTTATTCCTTTGTTATAGGGTTCGATGTGCAATCCCGCCTCGGTCAGCGCCGCCAGGGTCGCTTCCATCTCATCCGCTTTCGCGCCAATAAGATCGACTTCTCCGCCGGTAATACCGACCGCACAGGCATAGCTACCCGCTTCAATCCGGTCTGCCATGACCCGGTAGGTACAACCATGTAGACGGGGCACGCCGTGGATGGTGAGGTCGGATGATCCAATGCCTTCAATCTCTGCGCCCATCGCGACCAGCATGTTGCACAGGTCAACAATTTCCGGTTCCCGGGCTGCGTTTCTCAGGCGGCTAGTGCCTTTGGCCTGGACCGCAGCCATCAAAGCATTTTCGGTGGCTCCTACAGAGACAACCGGAAATGTGAACTCACCTCCGGGAAGACCGCCATCGGGCTGACGGGCGGTGACATAACCGCTGGTGGTTTCGATCACAGCGCCCAGCGCTTCTATCGCCTTCAAATGCAGATCGATCGGACGGTTGCCAATTGCGCAACCACCGGGCAGCGACACTCGGCATTCTCCCGCTCGGGCCAACAGCGGGCCGAGCACCAGGATCGAAGCGCGCATCTTGCGAACAATATCATAGGGCGCTTCGGTCGAGGTGATTTTCCCGGCCTTCAGGGTCATAACACGTCCGAAGTCTTCCGGCCGCGCACCCTCAATGGTTGTCGAAACGCCAAGCTGGTTCAGCAAATGCCCGAAACTGTCGACATCCGCGAGCCGTGGCAAATTGCGCAGGGTGACTGGTTCGTCGGTAAGCAGAGCGCAGGGTAGCAGCGCCAGAGCACTGTTTTTTGCGCCAGAAATCGGAATTGTGCCAGACAGCTTTTTGCCGCCGCGTATTGAGATAATATCCATCGCGATGGTTTAGCGAAAATGTACCGCTGCGCAAGTCGCAGCGCGCATCATTTCCGTAAAGTTACATGGCCCGATGTTTAGTGATCAAAACCAGGATTGCTGCGATTCAATTTGCGCATCAGACCAGGCCAGACCAGATTGTCACCCAGTCCCGGCATAAATGCAGGCGCCGTCTGCTGATGCACGCGGTGGCCCATTTCTTCTGGTTCCTCATGCAAATGTTCAGCGCCGCCCACAGCTTGCGCGAGAATCTGGGTCTTGCAAGCATTTTCGAGGAAATACATGCGCAGGAAAGCCAGGGCGCAATTTTTGCCTACAGTCAACGTGCCATGATTGCGCAAGATGAGCAGATTCTTGTCACCTACATCGGCAACCAGGCGCTCGCGTTCATCAAGGTCCAGCGCGATGCCTTCATAGTCGTGATAAGCCAGATCGTCGTGAACCTGCATTGAAAATTGGGTGTAGCGGCGCAGGCCCTCTTTCTGGACGGAAACTGCAATGCCATAAGGCGTGTGGACATGAATCACGCAGCCCGCATCTTCGCGAGCGCTGTGCACCGCACTATGGATTGTGAACCCAGCAGGATTGATGAAATAAGGCGTATCCTGTTTGATATTGCCTTCAAGGTCGATCTTGACCAGCGCACTGGCGGTCATCTCATCAAACATCACGCCATAAGGATTGATCAGAAAACGTTCTTCACCATCCTCGTCAGGAAGACGCGCGGAGATGTGGGTGAAGACCAGATCGGTCCAGGCATGCATTGCACACAGCCGATAGGTCGCGGCGAGATCACACCGCAATTTCCATTCTGCCTCAGAGACTTTACCTTCAAGTCGCTCAATCGTAGTCGGATCGGGAATGTTGAACCCGGCATCAACCTGCATCGCGCTGCCAGCATCTTTTACTGCGGTAGCCATATCTATTTCTCCTCGTAGAATCGCTTCAATCCATTTGCTCTATATTGGCATAATCAAGACAGGTTAGGACAGCTTTTTTTGTTCCAGTACCAGCTTTAACCGGCCGTAATCCTGTCAACCGCAAGGAAAATTTGATAAGCGCCTTTGTGACTTTCCATTCTCCCTACAAGGCTCGCCATGTCCGAAAACAGAGAGACCAAACCCAATTTACCTTGTGTCATAGTAGCCAAGGTCCGGTCCGGGATGGAGATATGCTTGCGCCCGCTTCACCCATCTGATCAGGACCGAATTGAACAGGGCATTATGGAGTTATCAGATCGATCCCGCTATTTGCGCTTTTTTTCCAGTTTCAAAATCGCTCCACCATCAGTGGTCGAGCGGCTATCGGCAGTGGATGGGATCAACCATATCGCGTGGGGCGTTGTTGATCTTGAAAAAGAGGGTCACCCGGCGATTGCTGCAGCGCATGCGATCAGGGATGGCAAATATCCGGAGAAAGGGGAGTTCGCGATTGCGGTGCTGGATGACTATCACGGTAAGGGTGTCGCCCGCGCTTTGATCGCAGCCTTGTTCGCCAATTGCCGAGAACAGGGAATTACAATGCTCGACATTGCAGTGATGCATGAAAACAAAAAGGCCGCGCGGCTCGTCGCTGCACTGGGAGCCGAGCCGACAAAGAGCGAAGGTGCGGTTGCCCATTATCGCCTCGATCTGGAAACGGCCTTGAATGCGCTACGAGCAATGGAGAAGCCAGCGGGCCTCCGGACTATATTCGCGGCTTTTGACAATTAAACCACCCATTGGCTAACAATAGACAACATCTATCAAGAACCATTATTCTTGACGATAGGCTGTCATGCATGGCTATGAATGGGGCTTAAATTCAACTAGATGGGGATCGGGCTTGTGGCAAATGGTGACGGACAGACAGCGGCGCAAAGTTTAAACACAGGATTTTTCGGCTGGATTGAACGCACCGGTAACAAACTTCCTGATCCGGTCTTTTTATTTTTCTACTTAATTCTCTTTGTTGTCGCATTGTCGGTTGTGGCGGACTTGCTCGGCTGGTCGGCGGTTCATCCGATCGAAGTGGATCCTGAAACCGGTGAACGGACCGTCATTGCAGCCTCCAGCCTTTTCTCCGCAGATAATATCAGGCGGCTATGGGTAGAAATGCCCAAGACTTTCACGCATTTCCATCCGCTTGGTTATGTGTTGGTCGTGATGCTGGGTGCCGGTGTCGCGGAGCGGTCGGGCCTGTTCGGCACTGCTATGCGGGCCGGTGTCCGCAACGCACCAACGATATTGCTAACGCCGATCGTCGCGCTGGTGGCTATGCTCGGCAATCTGGCCGCTGATGCGGCCTATGTTGTACTCATTCCGCTTGCCGGTATCATCTTTGCCGCTGCCGGCCGTCATCCGGTGGCCGGAATTGCGGCTGCGTTTGCCGGTGTGTCCGGTGGCTTTTCCGCCAATCTATTCCCGGGTCAGCTTGATGCATTGCTGTTCGGGATCACCCAAGCAGCGGCAGAGACCGTTTTCACGGGATGGGAAGCGAATATAGCCGGCAACTGGTATTTCATCTTTGTGATGACCTTCGTTTTTCTGCCGGTCATCTGGTATGTTACCGACCGGATCATCGAACCGCGGTTGGGGACTTATAGCGGGTCGATTAACCCCAGCGCCAACCAGCTTGGAGGTGAAGATGTTGCATCTGAAACGCAGGACCGCCCTCTGAATGCGGGCGAGAAGCGGGGATTGCGCTATGCTGGCCTCGCGACACTGGGCGTAATAGCGCTATGGCTGGCGATGACCTTCGGCCCGGGCACTGCGCTGATCGACGAAACCGCTTCGGCAGAGGCGCAGTTCACCCCCTTTTATCAATCGCTGGTCGCTGGTTTTTTCCTGCTCTTCCTCCTTGCCGGCTGGGCCTATGGCAAAGGCGTAGGCAATATTGAAAACCATCGTGATCTCGTGAAGATGATGAACGACAGCATGGCTGATATGGCCTATTTTCTTGTCCTCGCCTTCATGGTTGCCCATTTTGTTGCGATGTTCGGTTGGTCCAATCTTGGTCTGATTACCGCGGTACATGGCGCGGAATTTCTTCAAAGTCTTGATATGCCAGCACCAATATTATTGGCTCTGGTGGTAGTCTTCGTGGCTGTGATGAACCTCTTTGTTGGCTCGGCGAGTGCCAAATGGGCATTGCTTGCGCCAGTATTGGTGCCGATGCTTATGTTGATCGGAGTCAGTGCTGAAACCACGACGGCGGCCTATCGTGTTGGTGATAGCGCGACTAATATCATCACGCCGTTGATGGTCTATTTCCCGCTTATCCTGATTTTCTGCCAGCGTTGGAACAAGGATTTTGGCATAGGCAATCTGACCGCAATGATGTTGCCTTATGCGCTCTGGTTGCTGGGTGCCGGATTGGCGCTGATCATGGTCTGGGTGGCTTTCGAAATACCGCTAGGGCCATCTTCACCGGTCTTTGCGCCGCCGCCTTCGAGTTGATCAGTCTCTCAGCAACCCCAATGCAGTATAGGCTTTATCGACGGTCGGCTGGGCCAGGGCTTGAGCGCGTTCTGCTCCATCGCGCAATATTGCGTCGATTGCGCTCTCATCTTTACGCAACTCTTCATAGCGTTCCCGGATCGGGGCGAGTTTTGATACGGCAAGATCCGCCAAAGTTGGTTTAAACGCCCCAAAACCCTGTCCGGCATGCTGGTCGAGCACTGTTTGTGGACTGCTGTCTTCCAGCGCTGCATATATGCCGACAAGATTTGTGGCCTCCGGACGTCCGTCCAGATCCTTTAATTTGCCGGGCAGGGGCTCGGCATCAGTGCGGGCCTTCTTGATTTTCTTGGCGATAGTATCGTCATCGTCGGTCATGTTGATCCGGCTCAAATCAGACGGATCAGATTTCGACATTTTGGCCGCTCCATCCCGCAAAGACATGATCCGCGCAGCGGTCGCACCGATAAACGGCTCGGGTAAGGTGAAAATCTCTGCGCCGGTATCGTTGTTGAACTTGGTTGCAATGTCGCGCGCCAGTTCGAGATGCTGTTTCTGATCTTCACCTACCGGCACATGGGTGGCTTGATAGATCAGCACATCGGCAGCCTGCAGCACAGGATAGCCGTAAAGACCCAGCGAGCTGCGCTGTTTATGCTTCCCCGATTTCTCTTTGAACTGCGTCATTCGGTCGAGCCAGCCCATGGGCGTGTTGCAGATCAAGAGCCAGGCGAGCTCGGCATGCTGGGGTACACGGGCTTGATTGAACAATATCGACTTTTGTGTGTCGACCCCGGCTGCGATGAGAGCGGCCGTCATGTCGCGACAATTGGATGATAATTCTGCCGGATCATTGGGCACGGTAATCGCATGCAAGTCGGCGAGAAAGAACAGGCATTCAGATTCCTGCTGCAGTTTCACCCAATTTTTAATCGCACCCAGATAATTACCAAGATGGAGATTACCTGTGGGCTGTATGCCCGAAACTGTACGCATGATTTACGATCCTTCTTGTCCGGCTTCTTCCGCCGCTTTCTTCCTGGTTAACAGTGCGATTTTGTCGCGGTCCACCGCACCGGTTACCCATGCGAGCACCGCATAGACAAGACCGCCTACGCTGACCAGTACCGTAATCGATCCAATACGCTGCCAGACATTCCCGTCATACAAGCCTTCGCCAAGCGGTACCGCATAGATAAGAACCGCGGCCATGCCAGCCGCTGATAGTATGATCCGGAAGATCCGCAACAGTAGAGACAGTTCAATCCGATAATGGCCGCGTCTGTGCAGCATGGTGTAGAGCATTGCGCAATTGGACCAGGCCGCCAACGCCCCGGCCAGTGCCAGTCCGTAAATCCCATATATAGGAATGAGGATGATGTTGAGTGTGACGTTAATGAGCAGAGAAATGCCCGCAGTATATACCGGCGTTCTTGTGTCCTTCCGCGCGAAAAACCCAGGGATAAGAACCTTGACCAGAACATAGGCCGGTAGGCCGATTACCAATGCCGCCACTACACTGGCCGTTGTCGCACCATCGCTCGCCTCGAAATTTCCGCCGACATAGAAGGATGTGACCAGCGGTCCTGCGGCAAAAAACAAGGCCATGGCGGCCGGGATGGTCAAGAGCATGGCAAGCTCTATGGCATTGCTCTGCAAACGTTGTGCACCGCTTTGGTCATTCTTGGCAATGAAGCGGGAGAGCGCTGGCAAGATGGCGGTTCCCAATGCAATGCCAATAATCCCGAGCGGCAGTTGGTTGAGCCGGTCACCCATGGCGAGATAGACAAAGCTGCCCTCTGGCAGACGGCCGAGAAAGAACAGGTCGATGAAACGGCTGATCTGATAAATACCCGCGCCAAATATGGCCGGGAGTATCAGGATACCAAGCTCCTTTACATCGGCCGTAAATTTGGGCTTCCGGATGGCGAAAGAGAAACCCGCTTTGCGCGCCCAGTAATAGAGCCAGAGCATCTGCAGCAGGCCCGATATCGATACAGCGAAAGCGAGATAGTAAGCGGTGCGGCGAGGGTCAGCCCCTCCGTCCATCCACAATGCAATCAGCAGCGCCGTTATCTTGCAGATATTGAGCATGATCGGTGCTGCGGCTGCGGCTGCGAACCGGCTGACGCTGTTCAGGATCGCCGCGAAAAGCGTCGTGATACTGATCAAGCCAAGATAGGGAAATGTTATGCGGGCCAATGCGATTGAAAAGGCGTTGGTTCGGCCGCCTTCACCAAAATCATCGATAAACCATATGATCGCGGGCATCGCCAACATCATAATGGCAGAGAATATCAGCAAGATCGGGACAAAGACTGACAGAACATCAATCGCAAAATTTTGTGCGGCAGAGCGCTGTTCGTCTTCCTCTATCTTGCGGTTGAACAATGGCACAAAAGCGGCTGAGAAGGCGCCTTCGGCGAATAGCCGGCGGAAGATATTGGGCAGCTGAAACGCAAGCTGCCAGGCGTCAGCGGCTGCGCCCGCGCCCAGCACGCGCGCAAGCATGATGTCGCGCACAAAACCGAAGATTCGACTGACCATGGTCAGTCCGGCAATGGTTCCGGTAGATTTTAGCAGGTTCAACGGTTCGCCCCAAAGCGAACGCGCTGCATATTCATGCCTCGAAAGGCTTTATAGTTGGGATGTTTAGGCGTTACCAACCGGTTGTTCTCCGGACTGCATCGCGGCCTGCTGTTCACGCTGCTGCATGTAGAGCGCAGTGAAATCAATCGGCTCAAGCATTAGCGGCTGGAAACCGGCGTCCCGCACGGCATCGGAAATAATTGCCCGTGCAAAGGGGAAGAGCAACCGTGGTGCTTCGGCAAACAGAAACGGATGGGCTTGTTCCTCGGTGACATTACGCAAGCCGAAGAGGCCGCTATAAAGCAGCTCGACCTGAAAGGCGATGCCTTGATCGGCCTTGGCGACAACGTCGATCTTCAGTTCGACTTCATGGACTTCGTCAGAGACGGGTTTCGAACCAATGTTAAACTGTACGTCGATTTGCGGCTGGGTTTCCCACTGATAGACGTCCGGCGCGTTGGGATTTTCAACCGAAAGATCTTTTACATATTGCGAGATTACGCCAATTTGTGGCTGGTTATCTGCACCATTGGCTGCTGGATCCGCTGTTGTGATATTGTCATTTTCGTCAGCCATGTGGCTCATCCTTTCGGGAAATTTCATATAATTAACTCGAGGAGCATCATCATGCCCCGTTTGCAGCGCGCCTAGCAGGGGATTGGGGACAGAGCAATGCCTCAAATAAGTCCGTCCTTGAGGTGGATAAGTGCCTGACATAAGTAACAATCCGTAAGGCCATATTCACAAACTTACGGCTAAACTAGGCGATATTCGCTTCCTGAAGCTGATAATAGCCTGCGAAAGACGCGAAAGCCATTTGAAACTGGCGCTCTTCCCGCCTATGTAGGATGGAATTGAGATATTGGAGATATCGTGACTATCGAGATTGTTCTGTTAGCGATGGTGGCTGCCTTTTTAGGCTTGCGCCTCTATTCCGTTTTGGGAAAACGCACCGGCCACGAGCAGGAGCATACCCCGCGAAACATAGAGAATGGCTTGGATAAACGGGTACAGGACCGGCCAGCGCGCGATGATAAGCAGGACAGTCCCATTCCCGATATCGTTCCAGCTTCCCCTGCACCAGCGGCACCGCCGACGATGATCTATGACACTGCAGCCGAATCGGGCATGCGCGCTATCATCAATGCGGATCGCAATTTTGACGCGGGCCGTTTCGTGGAAGGTGCGAAAGCGGCCTATGGAATGATATTAGAAGCATTCTGGACCGGTGACCGCGAACAGTTGAAAGAGCTGTGTGACGAGGACGTGTATGATAGTTTTGTCGAAGCTATTGAAGCGCGTGAGAAAAATGGCGAGATTTTAGAAAACCGTCTGGTACGGATCGAAGAGGCACGGATTGCCGATGCGGACTATGACAGGCGGATGGCACGCATCACGGTGCGCTTTGATGCCGACATCGCTGCTGTGGTTAAAGACAAGGACGGCAAATTGATCGGCGGATCGTTAAGCGATGCAGTCGAGACCCATGATGTCTGGACGTTCATGCGCGACCTTTCCAGCGCGAATCCAAACTGGATTCTCGACGAGACCGATGAAGCATAGGGCTTTCGCGGAGCAAAACATCAAAATCATGAAAATCGGGGGATTGTTGGGCGCGATGGCGCTAGTCAGCGCATGTTCGCTATCCATCATACCCGAGGGTACTGCCCGCAGCGCACCGCCCGAAGAGGGTGTGTGGACCGCGGGCGATGTCCCGACTTCTCAGCCGGTACGCTCTCCGGCACGACAATCTCCGGTAAGGCAAACGGCGGGGACCGTCGAAGCGATCGCCTCCGACCGGATCACGCCGATTTCTGATGACACCACAAGGGCGACAGGAGCCGGGATTGCTCTGGGTCCCGATATCACATCATTAAATTTGCAATCGGGCAAGGCAAGCGCAGCCCTGAAATCCTTTCGGACCAGTTGTTCATCCTTGGTGCGCCGCACCGACAATAGCGGCCTGAGCCAGGGTGAAGATTGGCGACAATCCTGTGATGCGGCCAGAAGTTGGCAGGATGGAGACGCGCGCCGTTTTTTTGAAAGCTATTTTGAAGCAGTACAAGTTGGTGACGGCAGAGCTTTCGCCACTGGTTATTTTGAACCGCAGATTCAAGGATCGCGTGTGCGCAGCAATGGCAGTCAGGTGCCGATATACAAGCGCCCATCCAATTTGCTGGACGTCGACCTTGGCCAGTTTTCCGAGGATCTGAAAGACAAGCGTATCCGCGGCAAGGTCGATGGAACCAGGCTGGTTCCCTTTGAGGAGCGAGCCCAAATTGATGATGGTGCATTGCAGGGCAAGGGCCTTGAGCTGGCTTGGGCGGCTGATTATATCGAGTTTTTCTTCCTGCAAATTCAAGGTTCCGGCCGCGTTGCCATGCCCGACGGCTCGGTCATGCGGATTGGCTATGATGGACAAAATGGTCGCGACTATACCGGCATCGGACGGGTGATGCGTGAGCGCGGATTGCTCGCCGATGGCAAGACCAATATGCAAGGCATAGTTGAATGGTTGCGTGCCAATCCCGAAGAGGGTCGCAAGATCATGCGCGAGAATAAGAGCTATATATTCTTCCGTGAACTGACTGGTCCCGGGCCGCTGGGTGCGATGGGTCACCCGGTCGTGGGCCGGACGTCGGTCGCCACCGATCCCAAATTTGTGCCCCTCGGTGCGCCGGTGTTCCTAGATATGGAGCATAATATTGCTGACGGCCTTTGGATCGCACAGGATACGGGCGGCGCAATCAAGGGGTCGAATCGGTTCGATACTTTCTGGGGGGCGGGAGAAGAGGCCGCTCAGATTGCAGGCGGCATGTCATCGCGTGGACAGGCATTAGTCTTCCTGCCCAAAGGCAGTGTCGCCAGACTGCTCCAACGCCAGCAAGGCAACTAGTCCCGATGTCTGACCGGCCTCTAACCGCCGGTGAAAAGGCGCTGTGGCAGAAAGTCATTGAGACAGTCGAACCGCTCGATCAGGCGCGTATAAGCCGCGTAAGAGCTCTGCCTGTGGCAAAGAAACTGCCAGAAGTGCGCGGGCCAATTACAGCGGAAACGTTCGGCGGTGCGCCCTCAAAAGCGGTTCCCTTAAGGGACCAGGTCGCCATTCCGGAGAAAGCGGGGCTGGACGGTCATTGGGACCGCCGCCTGAACAAAGGCGTGGTTCAGCCCGACGTAACCATTGATCTGCACGGATATACCTTGTCATCGGCACACGGACGGCTGGATAGCGCTCTGGAATTGAGTATCGCCGCGGGACATCGCGCAATCTTGCTGATCACCGGAAAGGCACGCAGCGAAGAACAGCGTCGGCGCGAAGGCGGACGCGGTGCAATCCGGGCGGCGATTTCCGACTGGCTGGCTGCATCTCGCCACGCTTCGCATATCGCGGCCGTTAGACGTGCCCATCCCCGCCATGGCGGTGCTGGTGCTTTGTACATAATCTTGCGCAGACGGCGATAATTCTCAGCCCAGTGCCCGTTCAACAACCAGCGTGTAAATTTTCGACAATTGCTCCAAGTCTTCCACTGCTACCGCTTCATCCAGCTTGTGCATCGTTGCATTGCACAAGCCAAATTCCACGACGGGCACTATTTTCGATAGGAAGCGGGCATCCGATGTTCCGCCAGTGGTTGATAGTTCCGGTTCCACCCCGGTGACTTCGGTAATCGCCTCGGCAATCAGCCCGGACAATTCCCCGGGGGGCGTCAGAAACGGTTCGCCGGAAATGATGGGATTGAGTTCGCCGCCGTTGCGCTCGACAATTTCGTGGATCAGCGTGCTGAGACTATCGCCGCTATGCTGATCGTTAAACCGGATCGACAGTCGCCCTTCGGCCTTGGCGGGAATGACATTATGCGCCGGATTGCCAACATGCAGGTCGGTAAACTCGATATTGCTCGGCTGAAACCAGTCCGTGCCCTCATCAAGCCGGACCGCGTCAATTTCACTCAGGATCTTGCCGAGCTTGGTGATCGGATTGTCGGCAAGATGCGGATAGGCCACATGGCCCTGAGTACCTTTGACGGTAATCCACATATTGACCGATCCGCGCCGGCCGATTTTCATCATATCGCCAAGCCTATTCACTGATGTGGGTTCACCCACTAGGCAAAGGTCAGGCGTAATGCCGCGCTTCGCCATCAGGTCCATCAAGGCGACGGTGCCAAAACGCGCAGGGCCTTCTTCGTCACCGGTAATGATCAGGCTGATCGTTCCCAGATTGCGGGGCAGATCATGCAATGCGCTGACAAAAGATGCGATGCTGCCTTTCATGTCGACCGCTCCGCGTCCGTGTAGCAGCTCGCCTTTCACTTCCGGAACGAACGGGTCGCTGCTCCATCCTTCGCCAGGAGGAACGACGTCGAGATGTCCGGCAAATGCAAAATGGCGGGACCCTTCCACGCCTTTGCGGATCGCGAAGAGGTTCTCGACCGCGCCGCCCAGCCCATCATCTTCCGGCCTGTCGCCGGCGATGAAACGAGATACTTCAAAACCAAGTGGTTCCAGCATCGCTTCCATTTCATCAAATACGGGTCCTGTCGCCGGCGTTATGCTGGAGCAGGCGATCAGGCGCTTGGCCAGTTCAAGGGCGCTGTTGTCGCTCATGATGGGACTCAGCCTTGCGCCGCTTCTGGCGTATCAAAATGTTCGATCACCCAGGGTTCTTCTTCGGCGGCCTCCATCCATTCCACCATCCAGTCGTGACCCAACATCGTGTCCATGTAGGATGTGGCAAAGCCGGGAACCTGAACACCGTAAGTCTGGAAACGCGATACGATTGGGGCGTACATGATATCGACAGCACCAAAAGTGCCGAATAAAAAAGGACCGCCGCGACCAAAGCGCGCCCGCGCTTGTGCCCATAGTTGCATGATTCGGGCAGCGTCTTGGATGACCTCTTGTGTAAATTGCAGTCCTTCAAAGCGCTTGCGCGTGTTCATTGGGCATTGTTTGCGCAGCGCCATGAAACCGCTGTGCATCTCCGCGGCCATCGAACGAGCCATGCCGCGAGCGGTTTCGTCTTTTGGCCAGAAGCGATCACGATGGGTTTTGTCGGCGAGCCAGTCGATAATCGCCAAACTGTCCCAGATCACGCTTTCGCCATCCCAAAGTATCGGAACCTTGCCGCCTGAAGGGGCAAAATTTTCGCCGGTTCGCATGTCATCCCAATCTTCACCATAGAGCGGCACGGTGAGCTCTTCGAAGGAGAGTCCCGATTGTTTGCAGGCGAGCCATCCACGCATGGACCAGCTGGAATAGGCTTTGTTTCCGATTATCAGTTTCATAGACACATACCTAACTCACTCATCATGTGAGCGAAAGCGGGAATCTTATATACTGATATTCGCTATTACTGCGGCGAAAGTTACGCCAGCCGATATCTCAATCTATATCTGGACAGCTTCGAGCACCGCCATGCGCAGCTCGTCAATGCCCTGCTTTTTCTCAGATGATGTAACGATGAGGTCAGGATGCGCGGCCGGATGTTTTTTTGCCTCGGCCATGACTTTCGCTTTCGTCGCTTCCAGCGCGGCTGTTTTTACCTTGTCCGCCTTGGTCATGACGATCCGGTAGCTGACAGCGGCCTTGTCGAGCATCTCGAGCACATCCTCATCGGTATTCTTGATCCCGTGACGGCTGTCGATCAGTACGAAGGTGCGCTTGAGCACTTGCCGCCCTCGCAGATAATCATTGATCAAGTAGCGCCATTTCTGGACCACTTTGGGTGGTGCCTTAGCAAATCCATAGCCAGGCATATCGCATATTCGGAAAATCAGCGGATCGCCTATATCGAAGAAGTTCAGCTCCTGGGTTCGGCCAGGGGTGTTGGACGTCCGTGCCAGCCCATTGCGACCGGTCAGGGCATTGATCAGGGAGGACTTGCCGACATTGGACCGACCCGCAAAGGCAATTTCCGGGACTGTCGGATCTGGCAGAAACTGCAGCTGCGGCGCTGATTTCAGGAAAGAAATCGGCCCGGAAAAAATTTTGGGATGCAGTGGTTCGGTCATAGATTAGTGCTCGTCATGCTGAACTTGATTCAGCATCCTGGATATTGATCATGACGCCCAGTCGGGATCCTGAATCAAGTTCAGAATGACGAACCCAAAGGGCTTGTCTCGCCTAGTTTGTTTCAGCTGCTTTTTCTTCTGCCGCTTTTTTCGCCTTTTCTTCTGCGTCCTTGGCCATTTGCTCCTTTAGCTGTGGGTGGCGTGAATAGAGCCATTTTTGCTGAGCAATGGTAAGAATATTGGATACTGTCCAGTAAAGCTGCAGGCCGGCGGCAAAGGGCGCCATGATGAACACCAAGATCCACGGCATGATGCTGAAAATCTGTTGTTGCATCGGGTCCATTTGCTGCGGGTTCAGTTTGAACTGATAGTGCATGGTGATACCCATCAGGATCGGCAGGATGCCGACGGCGAGGAAGCTGGGTGGATCAAACGGGATCAGGCCGAAAAGGTTGACCGGCGTCAACGGATCTGGCGCAGACAGATCCTTGATCCATAGCGTAAAGGGTTGATGACGCATTTCGATCGAAAGCATCAGCACTTTATAAAGCGCAAAGAAGATTGGAATTTGCAGGAAGATGGGCAGACAGCCGGCGAGCGGATTAACCTTTTCATCCTTGTACAGCTTCATGATTTCCTGCTGCTGCTTTTGTTTGTCTTCTTTATATTTTTCCTGAATCTTCTTCATCTTCGGCTGCACGGCACGCATCTGGGCCATGGAGGCAAATTGCTTTTGCGCGATCGGGAACATGATTCCACGCACGACAAAGGTCATCAGGATGATCGCAACGCCAAAGTTGCCGGAAAATTCAAACAGCCAGTTGAGCAGATAGAAAAGCGGCTTTTCAAACCAGTAAAACCAGCCCCAGTCGACTGCACGGTCGAGCAGGGTGATATTATACTGTTCTTTATAGGTGTCGAGCAGCGCCGTTTCCTTGGCTCCCGCGAACAGGCGGGTCGTGGTCGTCAGGACCTTGCCCGGGGCAATGATTTGGGCATTTTCGCGCGCGACCTGTGCCTGATAGACGTCGCCGCTCCCGGCGCGGAACTTGGCTTCCACTTTTGCGTTGCTGACCGGAACGAGCGCGCCGAGCCAATATTTGTCGGTAAAGCCGACCCAGCCATTGGTGGCATTGCCAGCAACGCCGTTCGTTCCGGCTTCATCAACATCTTCATAATCGGTGTCGAAATTTGCGACGCCGTCAAAGACGCCCATCGGGCCGATATGGATGGTCCAGCTATCAGCCTCGCCAGGTGCTACGTTATCAAGATCACGAACGCGGCTAAGGATACCAAAAGGATTGAGCGCAATGGCGTTTTCACCACGATTGGTGGCGCTTTGTTCTGCGGTGATCAGATAGTTTTCATCGATCGAAAATGTGATTGCAAAAGTCTGGCCGGTCTCGTTGGCCCAGCTGAGCGTCACTGGTGTTTCGGGTGTCAGTTTTTCCTGATCCGCGATCCAGACCGTTTTGTCATCGGGTAATGTAATTCCATCGCCAGCCCAACCAAAGCGACTGAAATAGGCGTCCTTTGTACCGGATGGGGAGAATAGACGCACGGGCGGACTATCCTTATCCAGTTCCATTGTATGATCGGTCAGGGTCAGATCATCAAACCGTGCGCCCTGCAGATTGATTGAGCCCCTGAGGCGTGGTGTTTCAATCGCAACACGCGGGTTTTCGGCCAAAACGACGGGAAGATTACGGATTGTACCGGCAGCGGCGTCTGCTCCGATGGCAGTGGAACCGGGCGTAGTTGAAACAGCAGGAGTGGTACCATCAGACTGCGCGGTTGCTTGTGCACCTGCAGCGGTCTGTTCGGATTGCTCGACCGCTTCGTTCTTATTCACCATATCCGGGAAAAATGTTTCCATCAGGACCGGCCAGCCAAACAGAATGATGCCGGTAAGCAAGACCGCCATGATGATATTACGCTTGTCGTCCACTATTTTTCCTAAACTCTGGTCTTAAAGATCGATTTTACACCAAATAAGACTGGTGCCTGTCCTATTCAATTGGCCCTATCCAATATTGGGTTCAGGGAACCGGGTCATAACCAGAGCCCCCCCACGGATGACAGCGCAATAGCCGTTTCGTTCCCAACCAGCTACCCCTAATTGCACCGTGTTTTTCGATCGCTTCGATCGCATAGGCCGAACAGGTGGGGCTATAGCGGCAGGTTGGCGGCAAAATGCGGGACGGCCCCCATTGCCAGCAGCGTACACAGAAGATGAAAACGGCTTTCAACATGCCTCTTTATAGCTTTTTTGCGAGATGTTTCAGCGCTTTTTCGAGATCTGATTTCATCGCGGTGAAATCCCGTTCCCCATCTTGTTTGCGGCCAATCATTATATGATCCGCACCACCGATGCCGTATTGCGGGAGCAATTCAGCGAGCAGGGCACGAAATCGGCGCTTCATTCGGTTGCGGGCCACCGCATTACCAATTTTCTTGGTCACGGTTATACCGTAGCGAATGGAATCCGGCACCACCGGATGATCTTCTGGACGTCTATATGCAAGCAGAACGAAGCTTGGCGTGACGAATCGCTTGCCGCGATTCGCTGCAAGAAAATCCGGACGTTTGCGAATCACCTTGATAGGAGAACTCGACAATACTCGCTCAGAGCCTGCCGAAGGATTATTGCGGACGGTCACTGTTCACCCTTAGCCAAGCTCAGGGCGAATGCTGTGCGTGGTTTAGGCAGAGAGCTTCTTGCGGCCACGCGAACGGCGGGCAGCCAACACTTTGCGGCCTCCGACTGTTGCTTTGCGGGCGCGGAAACCATGGCGCCGTTTGCGGACCAGGCGGCTCGGTTGAAATGTGCGCTTCATCGCGTTTATCCTACGTCTAAAATTTCGATAAAAAAGGCCGCTAAAAGCTGCGGCCACGTTGTTGAGGGTGCGGATAAGTGTGCAGGCGCAGAAAGTCAAGCATTAGCCAGAGGCGCAGACAAAAAAAGTGGCGCGGAAAGCTCAGCTTTCTGACTTGGTTTTAACCTTACCAAATATCGGCAGCTCAAACTCATCAGGCAGCGTCTTGTGCCGTTTCCGGCGCATCGCCCAGTCTGTCCATTGGCCATATTTAGGAAAACGCCTCTTGAAATCGGCATAGCGCTTCTTCGCCCAACGTGAATTTTGCAGTACCAGGGCCAGTCCCAGTGGAAACATGATGATAAAACCGGGGCCGGGAATAGCGCCGACAATGGGCGACAGCAGCATCAGCGCAAAGCCGAGTATCGAGAGCGCGAAGCGCGATCCCGACGTATATCTCCAACGTTTCTTTCTCAGTTTCTCGTCCATATCCACTTTCATGTGTCTTATGTGATGCATCATAACGCTGCCCGCAAGCCGCGCTGTCGAAGAAATCACGCTGCTCGTCGATTATCATTCTAATTTATGCATATAGCATGAATGGAAGACGGAGCAGAATCGCTGCACCCGTAAATTTGTCTCGGATATGTGGCTAGTGTACCAGCTGAAAGCGTGCGAGATCCGTACGAGACAGTTTAAGTTGTCCGGCAAAGGGCACACTGTTGGTTAGCGCATAAAAAGCGCGCGCCTTGTCGGCTGGAACACCCATTTCTCTATAATAATTTAGATATTCGTCATGAACCGGATCATTGGGCGGATAGTCATTGGCTTCTCTGCCATCTTCATCCATCCAGCTATGGACGACAAATTCTGCGCCTTTATCTGCAGTGTGTCGAACTCCAGCGAGAAAAAGTTCAACGGCACCTGAGCGTACGGAGCCACGCGAAGGCACATGAGTGCTAATTCCTGCACGCCTTATCTGTCGTGCGAGATTAAGATTGGCTTCTTCATCAATCGATCCGTCACAGTCGATCATCTCGATCCGTTTGATACCCGGATAATGTTGGAGCATTTTCTGAAACAGCGCGGGCGAATAGCTGTCAACGGTACCGGACATTTCCACAGTATCAGCTGAGATGACGCGAAACGGGCCATAGCTTGCCTCGGCAGGAGCGGACGTCCAGCCGGTCTGATGCTCCGGCTCTACGATTTCGTAGGTGAACGTCTCGACAGTTTCGGTTACCGTATAACCGGAATCGGCGGCTTGGACCTTTTCGGCGGGAAGCAGGAAGAGGGCAAAAAAGGCAAATAGCGCAACCCAGAGACTAAGCCCCAGATTGTCGTCTAGCCCTTGACCCTGGCTGAACCGATTCACATCAGTTGTTTGATCCATACCACTTTCCATCGGACGCTTTTGTCAAAAAGCATTTGATAAATAGTAGGGACGGTTGGTTTGCAGAAAGTTAACCAAGAATCACCGGAGAATTCCGTCGATCTCCACTTCCGTTGACGGTTCCGGCCAAGCCGCGCTTCCCGCTCGACTCTTGTGTTTCCTCTTGTCACTGTCACGAGCGATAGCAAGCACATAGGGCAGGTTGAAATGGTAGCACTGGTTTCCACCGTGGCCTATTTGGGTTTGGAAGCGCGCGGGGTAGAGGTGCAATGTCAGGTCGCACCAGGTATACCGGCCTTCAATATTGTGGGGTTGCCCGACAAAGCTGTGGCAGAAAGTCGCGAGCGTGTGCGCGCCGCAATCGCAGCGCTCGGGCTTTCTCTCCCACCCAAGCGGATCACGATCAATCTGTCGCCGGCGGATTTGCCTAAAGAAGGCTCACACTATGATCTGCCCGTTGCCTTGGCGCTGCTCGGGGCAATGGGTATTATCGATGCGGAGACTTTGGGCAGCTATGTCGTGGTCGGAGAATTGTCACTTGACGGGCGGTTGGCGGCGACACCAGGAGTTTTGCTCGCGGCCCTGCACGCGTCCGGCGAGAATTCAGGGTTGATATGCCCAGCTTTGCAAGGGCCAGAAGCAGCCTGGGCTGGCGATGTCGAGATTTTGGCTCCGCATGATCTTTTGGCACTGCTCAATCACTTCAAGGGTCAGTCCGTGTTGACCCCTCCCGAAGCAGGCGCTGCCCCAGAGCCGGAGCATGGCCCGAATTTGAAAGACGTAAAGGGTCAGGAAACCGCCAAGCGCGCTTTGGAGGTTGCGGCGGCAGGTGGACATAATCTGTTAATGAGCGGTCCGCCTGGATCCGGAAAATCATTGCTCGCATCTTGTCTGCCCGGCATCTTGCCACCTCTATCCCCGGCCGAAGCCTTGGAAGTATCTATGGTTGCCAGTGTGGCAGGGACACTGGAGGGCGGTCAGATGAGCCGAACCCGGCCATTCAGGCATCCGCATCACTCGGCTTCGATGGCCGCCTTGGTTGGTGGTGGTTTGAAAGTGCGCCCAGGAGAGGTCAGTTTGGCGCATCTGGGCGTATTGTTTCTCGATGAACTGCCCGAATTTCAGCGGGCCGTGCTTGATTCGCTACGTCAGCCCCTGGAGACCGGTGAAGTCAGTGTCGCTCGCGCCAATGCTCATGTTACCTTTCCGGCGCGGGTGCAAATGGTGGCCGCAATGAATCCCTGTCGCTGTGGCCATTTGGGGGATGCAACTCTTGCCTGTTCCCGCGCACCGCGATGTGCGGCTGACTATCAAGCGAAGGTTTCCGGACCCCTTCTTGACCGGATCGATTTGCATATTGAGGTTGAGGCTTTGTCAGCAACCGATCTCACGATGCCGGCTCCCGCTGAAGGGTCAGACTTGGTTGCTGCAAGAGTGGCAGCGGCTCGGGCCTTGCAGAGTAAGCGCTATGCCGACCTCGATTGCCGCACCAATTGCGAGATTGCTGGCGATAGTTTGGACACATATGCCGCACCCGATGAAGCTGGCCAGAAATTACTGGCTCAGGCCGCCGAAGCGATGCGACTATCCGCTCGCGGTTATACGCGCGTCCTGCGCGTATCCCGAACCATAGCGGATCTGGCCGGAGTCGAGCGGGTTGGGCGCATTCATGTGGCAGAAGCACTCAGCTATCGACGGCAGACACCGCGTAACTAAATCCGCGCTGGCAGCGCCGGCTTTGCTTTGTAGAAAAGACCGCCGTTTAAGCGGCCTTGTCGTCCGAGGTCAGTTCCAGTGGCGGTGATTTTTTCGCCATATCGACGGTGGTCTTGGCCAAATTCGGAGACTTGGCGCTCTTATGCTTGAACTTGCCGTCGACATGACCGCCTTGTTCAATTGTGACATTTTCATAAGACACGTCACCACCGATCCGCGCGCTGGAACTGATCACAAGATCACCGGCTTCAATTGAGCCTTCCACAGCGCCCGACAGGCTGGCATTTTGCGCAACAATGGCACCCTGAATTTTGCTGGATGGGCCCTGAACAAGAGACAGGCATCTGATGTCGCCGATCACTTCGCCATCGATATGCAGGTCGACTTTCGCCTCGATATTGCCAGTGATGACAATTCCGTCTCCGATAATGGAGAAGCTGGATCCGTTACTTGCACTGCTTCTAGCCACGGCTGGAGCCTGACTTTTTGGCACGCTTCTTTGGTGCGTTTGTTCGCTGTCTTGCGACGGCTTGGACTTTGAGAACATCTGTATTCGCCTCCAGAAATGGTCTTGGGTTCACCGCTTGGCCATTCAGCCGCACTTCAAAATGAAGATGTGTGCCAGTTGAACGTCCGGTACTTCCCATTGCCCCCACTTGTAATCCTTGTTTCACTTTTTGACCAGTGGCCACATGAATTTTGGAAAGATGTGCGTAGCGCGTCATCAAGCCATTGCCATGGGTAATTTCCACTGTTTTGCCATAGCCCGATTTCCAACCCGCATGGCTAATTGTACCGCTGGCTGCGGACAATATAGGCTGACCATGGGGGCCTTTGAAGTCAATACCACTATGCATCGCGCCGCCGCCGGTAAAGGGATCGCGACGATAGCCATAGCCGCTTGACATCATGGTGATATCTGCTGGCATGGCCGACGGTATGGTGAGCAAAGTGCGCTCTAGCTGATCCATCCGCACCAATGCATTGTTCAAGCGCTCCAGCGTAGGGTGCAGCTCTTTCTCGTCATCGTCGAAAAACGGGATAAGCGGACCACCAACTGCAGCGCCGGATGTTTTAGAAAGGGTTTCGGGGTTGAGCCCGAATTTGCGAATCGCGGCTTCGGCATCGGCCGTGCGCTTCATCGCAGCGCGCGTTAACTTCCGCGCAAATGCGATCTGCCGAGCTTCCACTTTTGCCAGAAACGCTGCTTCCGGAAATGCGGCACTGATCTTGTCGGTATTTTCGGAAAGTTGCTTGTCAGTTTCAGCAGCATCCGTTGCTATGGGCGCATTGCCGCCAAAATGTTCCTTGAACATGTTGTCGAGAATATCCTGACGCTGGCTGAGATCACTCGCTACCCCATCAATCGATTCTTTATATGCCGCAACTCGGCTCTGGCTGCTGTTCACAGCCGCTTCTTTTTCCGCCAAAGCCATACGTTCGCTGGTTACGGTCAGTTGATTGACTGTCATCGCGAGGGTTACAATCAGCCAAAGGCTGATAATTCCAACAACGATGAAAGCGACGCGTTTCTGCAATTGTCCTGAAATGGTAAGGAACCGAACCTGTCCGTTAGCGCGCATGAAAAATTCGCGATCTGTGAACATATGATCCAATCGGGCGAACAGCCCTTCCTTGGTTTTATGATTGTGCATGACCCGTATACTCTTACTAATCCCCGAAGCCGCGCTAGCAGAGGGTCGTTGACGGTGCGAATCGTGTGGATGCGAGTCGTGACGAGTCGAAAGAGGTATGCGGTGAACTGCAAAATTAATGTAAAATTAACCGACGGTAGTGGGTTTTTTCGATTCGTTTGTGCGATTTGTCACTTTCTCAGACTTCAATTTTGACGTCAGTTTGACTTCGATTTTTGCTTATATCAAAGCACAAGCCATGCTAGCAGGCGCGCATGAGTGATCATCAGCAAACCATGTCCGATATGGGCCGGCGTGCACGTGCCGCATTTGCGGCTCTGTCTGGCGTCACTGGCGAACAGAAAGCAAAGGCTCTGATGGCGGCGGCGGCAGAGCTGCGCCACCGCCAATCTGCGATTCTCACCGCCAATGCCAAAGATATGGAGCGAGGCCGCGCCAACGAGCTCAGCGACGCCATGCTTGACCGGCTGATGATTGATGCAGAGCGGCTTGACGTCATTGCGTCTGCGGTTGAGCAAGTAGCCGCCCTGCCGGACTCAGTTGGTGCCGTAATCGACCGGAATGAGCGGCCCAACGGCTTGATCATGGAACGGGTGCGAGTGCCCCTTGGCGTCATTGGTATCATCTATGAAAGTCGACCCAATGTGACGGCAGATGCAGCGGCCTTGGGATTACGATCGGGCAATGCTGTGATCTTGCGCGGTGGATCAGAGGCGATTGAAAGCAATCGCGCTATTCATGAGGCAATGATTGCCGGAGTCGGCTCTGCAGGATTGCCCGAAGAGGCGATTCAGCTGGTTCAAACGACTGATCGCGCGGCGGTAGGGGCGATGCTGAAGGCCTCTGGCCTGATCGACATCATCATTCCTCGTGGCGGCAAGTCGCTTGTCGCCAGAGTACAGGAAGAGGCCCGGGTTCCGGTCCTCGCGCATCTCGATGGCATTTGTCACACCTTTATCGGCAAAGCGGCTGACCAGGACAAGGCCATTGCGATTGCGGTCAATGCAAAGATGCGGCGCACGGGCGTGTGCGGAGCGATGGAAACATTGCTGATTGATCAGGATTATCCCGCCCCGGGGCCCTTGCTTCGGGCTCTGATCGATGCCGGTTGTGAAGTGCGCGGCGATGATGCGGTTATGGAGCTTGATCCCAGAACCGTGTCAGCCGAATCCGAAGATTGGGACACCGAATATCTTGCCCCTATCGTATCGGTTCGGATGGTCGGTGGAGTGGATGAGGCGCTCGCCCATATTGCCGAACATGGATCCCACCATACGGATGTTGTGGTGACGGAAGACGAAGCTGTTGCCAATCTGTTTATCCAGCGCGCCGACAGTGCCATTGTGATGTGGAATGCCTCAAGCCAATTTGCCGATGGCGGCGAATTTGGTCTTGGCGCGGAAATCGGAATTTCGACCGGTCGGCTGCATGCGCGCGGTCCGGTCGCGCTGGAGGGATTGACCACCTATAAATGGGTGGTGCGCGGAACCGGGCAGATCCGGCCTTGATTATGGCGAATTTGGATCTCGGCCAAAAATTGCTCGCTGTCGGCGGGTTACTGAGCCTGTTTGCCAGCTTGCTGCATATAGGTGTCATCATCGGCGGCCCTGACTGGTATCGGTTTTTCGGGGCCGGTGAAGACATGGCGAGAATGGCTGAAAAGGGCCTATTTTATCCTGCGCTTATAACCATCGGGATCGCATGCGTTTTGACGATTTGGAGTTGGTTCGCTTTCGCTGGAGCGGGGCTGGTTTGGAGACCGCCACTGCTGCGAACCGGTTTGGTCACCATAAGCACCATCTATCTGGCGCGCGGGCTGATAGTGATACCAATGGCGATATTTGTTCCGGAAAAGATCAATGGTTTCGCGATCTGGAGCTCACTGATTGTTCTGATCTATGGGCTGTTTTATGCGGCTGGCACTTGGAAGGCCTGGTCCACATTATCATGAAAACCACAGGCCTTTTGGGTGGATCCTTTAACCCTGCGCATGGCGCGCACCGCTCGATCAGTCTGTTTGCGATGCAGGAATTGGCTCTGGATGAGCTATGGTGGCTGGTATCACCAGGTAATCCCCTGAAAGAAGGTTCCAAGGATATGGCGCCGCTCAGTGCCCGCCTGGCTTCGGCGCAAAAAATGGCGCGGCGCAGCGCCATTCGACCTACCGCTATCGAACAGACGTTAGGGACCCGATATACTTATGACACACTGAAAGCGCTGATCCGGCGCTATCCCAAACGGCAATTTATCTGGATCATGGGAGCGGACAATTTGGCACAATTCCACCGCTGGAAAGACTGGCGAAAAATCGCGCGATTATTGCCGATTGCAGTTATTGCCCGGCCCGGCTATGATGACGATGCTTTTGCGGCACCCGCAATGGCATGGCTCCGGCGCTCTGTCCAGCCCGGGAGCCAGCGGATGAACTGGACTAATTGGAGTACGCCAGCGCTGGCATTTTTGCGCTATCGTCCCGACCCACGCTCGGCCACCGCGATCCGGATGGCCCGGCCCCATTGGCACAAAAAATATGCAAATCACTGCGTTCGTGACGCGGTGACACGCAAATTGCTTTGCCAGACAGATTGATAGGATTTGAATTGACGAAACCGAAAACCAAAGCGCTGAAATCGGCCACTTCCAAAGAGGGAAAAGCAGAATCAGATGCCCTTTATGCGCTCGTGATGAAATCGCTCGATGATGATCAGGCGCAGGATATTGTGTCCATTCCGCTTGAAGGAAAAAGCAATATTGCCGATCATATGGTTATCGCTGAAGGGCGTTCGACGCGGCAAGTGGCATCCATGGCCCAAAAGTTAGCAGAACGCGTTAAACAATCAGGCGGGGAAGCGCGCATTGAAGGGCTGGCCAATGCCGACTGGGTCTTGATCGATGCGGGGGACGTGATCATCCATCTCTTTCGCCCCGAAGTACGCAGCTTCTATAATCTCGAGCGCATGTGGGCGGTTGGCGAAGAAGACGCGCCCGAGGCCGAGGCGGCAGGCGCCTGATACTGGCGGTTTTTCGGCTATGAGGCTCCATATCGTCGCGCGCGGGAAAATCGGCCGCAGTCCTGAACAGGAAATGGTCGAGCGCTATGTCAAGCGGATCAGCTGGGAAGTGAAGTTGAGTGAATTGCCAGAACAAGGCGGGAAAACGCCGAAAATCCCGGATCAGACCAAAATTATTGCTCTCGATGAAACCGGCGAAACCTGGACAAGCAAAGCGTTTGCCAACGTTCTCAACGGCTGGCGCGACAATGGCGTACGCGAGGCACGCTTCCTGATCGGGGCTGCCGATGGCCTGACCAGTGAAGAACGCAGCAGCGCCGACCACCTCTTTTCCTTTGGCAAAGCGACATGGCCGCATCTGATGGTGCGGGCGATGCTCGCTGAGCAACTCTTCCGCGCAACCGCCATTATCGCCAACCATCCCTATCATCGGGAGGGCTAAAATATGGCGCGCGGGCTTTTCCTTCTGGCTGGCCTAGCTGCTCTGGGCGCTTTTTTTGCTGCGGCACTGCCCGCCCAAACCCGCGGACCTTCCTTGGCAGAAGAACAGCGCGCCCTGGTTTCTGCACGCGAGCAATCCGACAAAGCGCGGCAACGCAGCGATGCTTTGCGCCGTCAGGCCGAGGCCGCAACCAATGAAGCAGACCGGATCGGGAGCGAGGCTGCGTCTTTGGCCGCCCGCATTCAAGCCGCCGAGGCCGATATCCGGGCCGCGCGGTCGCGCATCGCAATTGTGGGACGTTTGCAAGAGCGTCAGCGCGCTCGGTTGGCGGAGAAACAAGGGCCGGTGGTGCGTCTAACTGCGGCCTTGCAGATGATGACACGCAAACCGACGGCGTTGGCGCTGGTTGAGCCTCGGTCATTGGATGAACTTATCTACATTCGCTCGATCATGGCAACGGTGGTGCCCGAAATCGAACAGCGCACAGCAAGCTTGCGTAGCGAAGTGGAACAGGGAGAAAAACTACGTGCCCAATCCGCTCGGGCGATCGCCTCCCTCAATGAAAGCCAGAAACGACTGGACCAGCGGCGCAAACGACTAGCGGGACTGGAAGCCAATGAACGGATTGAGGCGCAGCAATTTTCAGATGATGCCGGTCTGGAGCAGGACCGTGCGCTGGCCTTGGGCGAAGAGGCGAGAGATATACTCGACCTCATGGATCAGATACGGGAAAGCGGTGCGGTGCGTGAATCTCTATCCACCTTGGATGGGCCGCTATTACGTCCCAGTCAGAATGGAGATGGACCGGTTCGCAATCCCGGCCGGAAAAGCAATGTTGCTAACGCTTACCGTCTGCCGGTCATCGGGGACATTGTGACCGGATTGGGAGAGATATCCGATAGCGGCTATCGCTCTCGCGGATTGACCATTGCTGTGGAACCGGATGCGCAGATTGTCGCTCCGGCCGCTGGCCGGATCGCTTTTGCCGGGCGCTATCGTGGCTATGGCAATATCCTGATTATCGAGCATGATGCCGCCTGGACCAGCCTGATCACCAATTTGGCAACAACAACTGCAAAGGTTGGCGATAGGGTGGTGCAAGGCGCTCCTGTCGGTCGCTCGGGTGCCGATGATCCCAATGTAACCGTCGAGTTGCGGCGCAATGGCCGGCCGATTGACATTGCGGCCTTGGTGGGCTGATCGGATCCTAAAAATCCGGTTTGAAAAATGACGTTCGTCGATAATCAACGTCATATTTGGTTAAGGTGCTTGGCTTTAAACCCGATTCAGGCCTATATTTATGGCATATTTAGACTTACAGGACATTTTTCGATGAGAAAGCCCGTTTTACAGGCAACAGCCCTTGTTTTGACCGTGGCGCTTTTGCCCGCAACCACCTCCGCTATTTCTGCTGTTGATGCGAATACTTATCGCGAGATGGAGCAGTTTATGAGCGTGTTTGACCGCGTGCGGACGGACTATGTCGACCAAGTTGATGATGCGGACTTGATCAAGGGTGCGATTAACGGGATGCTGGGCAGCCTTGATCCCCACAGCAGCTTTTTGGACGCTCGTGATTTTGAAAACCTGCGGACCCAAACCGACGGTAATTATGGCGGCCTTGGGCTGTCGGTGACCATGGAAGATGGCGCTGTGAAGGTAATTGCGCCGTTCAAGGACACCCCGGCAGACAAGGCGGGCGTCAAGGCTGGTGACTATATTACTCACATCGATGGCTCGCTGATCTACGGCGGATCACTCGATGAAGCCGTGGAGGAAATGCGCGGTAAGCCGGGATCACCCATCAAACTGACCATCGTCCGCCCAGGGCGGGACAAACCTTTTGATGTGTCGATGAACCGCGCTGTTATTGATCTCAAACCGGTAAACTGGGAAGTGAAAGACAAGGTTGGCGTCATTAGCATCACCAGCTTCTCAAATGACACGGGTGCAGATGTTGCCGCCGCCATTGTTGGCATTGACAAGGCGCTTGGTAAAAAGCCGCTGGGCTATATTCTTGACATGCGCTCCAATCCTGGTGGTCTGCTGGACGAGGCGGTGAACGTGTCTGATGTATTCCTCTCTCGCGGAGAGATTGTGTCGCAACGCGGCCGCGGCAAGTCCGACATTGAACGCTATTTTGCGAAGAGCGGGGATGCTGCCAAGGGCTTGCCCGTGATTGTCCTCATCGACGCAGGATCCGCTTCGGCCTCCGAAATTGTCGCGGGTGCCTTGCAGGATCATCATCGCGGACTGGTGATGGGTGAGCGTAGCTTTGGCAAAGGATCGGTGCAAACATTGCTGCCGCTTTCCAACACCTCGGCCTTGCGCTTGACCACGGCGCGCTATTACACCCCGTCCGGGAAATCAGTTCAGGAGGGTGGCATCGAGCCTGATATCATGGTGCCGCAACTTTCTGACCCTGATTACAAGACCCGCCCGCGGTTCCGCGAATCAGACCTCCGCAAGCATCTCATCAACGAGGTGAAGCTGGAAGATGATGTGCTGGAAGAAGATGCCAAGGACGATCCACGTTTTACCGAAACGGCAGAAGACCTGAAAGAAAAGGGTATTGAAGATTTCCAACTCCATTATGCCCTCCAAACAATCGGACGTTTGGGGCCTGAAGGCTTGAAGGTGGCGATGAACAAAGCCGCCGCCAAGAAATTAGCAAAACCGGCAACCGCCAAAAACTAGGAAGCCGGCTATGGCCCTTTCTCGAGCAGCCCTTTGGCTGGCCCTGATCATTCCCTCGGCCCTGCTCGGCGGAGCTTTGGTTAGTGAATATGTCTTTGGCCTCTATCCATGCGAAATGTGCATGTGGCAACGCTGGCCGCATATGGCCGCCATCATCTTCGCGCTGGGTGCGATTGTTTTGCGTCATCAAAGATGGTCAAAGTTTTTGATCCTCGATGCGGCTTTGGCAATATTGATCAGCGGGTTGATTGGCGGTTTCCACGCGGGTGTTGAATATGGTTGGTGGGAAGGGATTACATCCTGTGCGACCACAATGTCAGCTGGCGGCGATATGCTGGATACCATTATGAATGCGCCGCTGGTCCGCTGTGATGTTGCGCCTTGGACGCTCTTCGGTATTTCTCTGGCTGGATATAATTTTCTCTTGTCCGTTGGCGGAGCAATCCTCATCTTCATTCTGATGGCAACTGGCCGAAAGGATGAGCGCAATGACTGAAAAGACACTGGGAAAAGCAGAACCGGATATTGCCTCGATGATTCGGGTAAATCAGGCCGGCGAATATGGCGCAGCGCAAATCTACAAGGGTCAGCTTGCTGTCATGGGTGATGATGCGCCGGACAGCAGTGCTATTCACCATATGGCAGAACAGGAACAGCGGCATCTGGATACGTTTGACCGGATGATTGCGGAACGCAATGTCCGTCCGACAATATTGCAACCCTTCTGGAAAGCGGCTGGCTATGCGCTTGGCGCAGGAACCGCGATTATGGGGCCACGCGCTGCGATGGCTTGTACAGCAGCGGTCGAGACAGAAATCGACCTGCATTATCAGGAGCAGATGGAGCAGCTGGAAACGCAAAATGAGCCTGAGCTACTCGGTAAGATTGCAGAGTTTCGTGAAGAGGAACTTGAGCATAAACAAACAGCAATTGAATCGGGTGCCGAAGAAACACCGGGCTATCCGGTGCTGAGCGCAGCCATTCGATTGGGATGCAAGGTTGCGATCGGGCTTTCCAAACGAATCTGATGGGATTATTGCCCTTCAGCGCGGGTTCATTCAGTCGCTGGCAAAGGAATAGCATGACAAAGACAGCTTTTTTCACCGTACCTCTGCTGCTTGCAGGCGGTATCCTGGCATCGCCTGCAATGGCTCAGGATGCAGGGGGTGACCGCGTCAACCAACTCGTGATCTATGGTGACGACCCTTGTCCACAAAGCTCGGATGGCGAGATTGTCGTTTGCGCGCGCAAAGACGAATCCGAACGCTACCGGATTCCCGAAACACTGCGGGACAATCCCAGTGATGCAAAAAATGAAGCATGGTCACAACGCGTGCGGGCCTATGAATATGTCGGTAAAGACGGTACGCAGAGCTGTTCGCCCTCCGGCGCGGGCGGTTTTACTGGCTGCACCCAGCGATTATTGCGTCAGGCTTATGCCGAAAAAGGTCAAGACGACACGGTGAATTGGGGCCGGTTGATCGAGGAAGAACGCCAGAAACGTCTCGCGCGTATTGATGAAGAAGCGGAAGCGGTCGAAGAGCGTTTGCGCGAAATTGAGGCGCAGCGCGAAGCCCGTGAAGCGGGCGCGGCAGAAGCGCGTGCACGACTAGAGGCCCAGGACGCCGCCGCTCTGGAGGGCCAATCGGTCGAGACGCGAGCGGATAATGATCTCGCTGTGCCGCCCGCTGCTGATGAAACACCGCCGCCCACTCCCGTGGATGACGAAAACCAATAGGCTGTCCGCTAGTTTTTAGCGGCTAGACTTTCTAGGGCTTTTTCCAAGTCTTCCATAAATTGAGCTTCAATTGGCTCGGCCAATTTGTCATTAAAGTTGAACGCGGTCAGGGTCCAACCCTCTTTCCCTTGGTAGAACTTGAGCTCTAACGACATGGCGTATTTTTCCTGAAAGACGATATAGCTATGCTCGACATACCGGTGCGAAGCATGGCGCGTACTGATCAGTTCCCATCCCTCAACCGGCCCATAGCTGGAAAAAAGGGTGTTGAGCGTATTGATCAGATTGGTTTTTTCGGCAGCTCCCGTTGATATCAGAGGCGCTTTAGCCAAGATGTTTTCCACGACATTCTTAGCATCGCCAGCTTTAAGGTCGACCAATACGGTATCGGCTATGGCCTCGGGAGTGGATTGCGCGAAAGAAGGTGCGGCTATGGCAAGGCTAGTGATCGCCCATATTGCGCGAAAAATGCTCATTCTATTTCTTCCCTTCAATCCAGCGATTGACCTGCGCTTCCAATATATCAAGTGGCACTGCGCCTTGTCCCAGAACGACATCATGAAACTCGCGCAGGTCAAATTTCGTCCCTAGTGTCTCTGTTGCCTTAGTGCGCAGTTCGCGGATCTTGAGCTCACCCATTTTATAAGCCAGAGCTTGCCCAGGCCAGCTGATATAGCGGTTTACTTCTGCCTCGATATTGGCTTCGCTGAGCGCCGTATTATCGGTCATGAAGTCAATCGCACGCTGCTTGCTCCAACCCTTGGAGTGAATGCCGGTATCGACAACCAGACGAGTGGCGCGCCACATTTCATAGGACAAGCGGCCCATATCCTTGGCGGGCGTGTCATAAAGGCCCATTTCAATGCCGAGGCGTTCGGAATAGAGGCCCCATCCCTCGACAAAAGCGGTGAAAAACGCACCATATTTGCGAAAGTCAGGCATATCGAGCTCCTGTTGCAGAGCGATTTGCATATGGTGACCGGGGACGGCTTCGTGGACACTGAGTGCAGGAATCTCCCAAAATGGCCGCTGATCCAGCTTGGATGTGTTGACATAATAAAAGCCAGCAATGCCGACATCGGGCGATCCTGGATTATAGTAAGCTGTTGTGGTGCCTTCCGCCGTTTCAGCCGGTATCTCTTTGATACCATAAGGCAAACGCGCAAGCTTTCCGATGATTGACGGCATTTTACCGTCAATCAGCTTGGTCACCCGGGCAACTTTTTCCATCAACTCTTCAGGTGTCTTGGCATAATATTTGGGGTTGGTCCGTAAGTCCTCGATGAACGCCTCGCGGGTTTCAAAGCCGGCCTTTTTGGCAACCTCAACCATTTCGGCGCGTATGCGCGCAACTTCTGACAAACCGATATTGTGAATCTCATCGGCTGACTTCTCGGTGGTCGTCATCTGGCGTATGCGGAAACTATAATATTTGTCGCCGCCAGGCTGGGCAGACACGCCTGGAGCCTTGGCGCAATTGGGCGCATATTGTTTGGTATACCAGTCGAGATGCTCTTTCAGCGACGGATTGATGTGCGTGGCAATAGCCTCGGCCGCATCAGCGGCGAGGCTATCGAAAACTGCCTGATCAATTCCGTCGGGCTTGGTTCGCTTGAAGGGTTCAAAGAAACGGGAATCTTTCGGGTCGTCCTTGATTAACCCTGCTATGCTGGTCTCATAACCGACCATCGAAACACAAGGCTGCACATAGCCGCCCTGAAGGGCCTGGTTGGCAACCGCGATGGATTGCGCATGGACGTCGCCATATTGCGCCAATCGATTGGTATATGTCCGATAATCAGCTGCATTACGGAACGGCAGATTATTCTGCATGCTAGCAAAACTTTGATGCCAGCCACCTCGGTTGGTAAAGTTGATTGCACGCTGGCCATAGGTGCTGGCCTCAACCTGCTCGGCAAGGCTGCGGCGCAGGATACCGTAGTTGGTCCTGTCATCCTCGGACAGGCTGTTCTGGTCTATCCGATCCAGTTCCGAAAGCCATTGCTTGGCTTTTTCTACGCGCTTGTCTTCAGCTGCCAGGCTGCGATCGCTGACACGGCCTTTCGGATCATCCACACCGAGTGATGATGCAAATTCGGGATACTGCTCTAGATTATAGGCCCAAAAGGCATCGATGATTTGGTGCAGTGCAGCCGACTTTTGCGCAGCATTATGTTCTGCACTATCCGGTTCGTTGGATTGCGCCGCAACGGGCATGGTGAAGGCTAACGCCGTCAATGAGACCAATGTTGTAAGATGCGCGCGTATCATACCGACTTCCCCAGAAAATATCATTGGATACTATCGTGAATATTCAACGCTTCCTGTCAAGCGCCATTGTTGATCGTCAGGTCAAATAAGCTGTTCGCGCAGTGCCATGGCACTGACCATCGGAATGTCATTAATCTTGAGCGGCGCTATCGGTGATCCACCGGCAATACCCACGGTGACAGTCGCCAGATCCAGCGGATGGTCCAGTGGCGACTGGCCAACGTCGACAGTTTGAATCTTACGGATCGGCAAAATCGTCAGCTTGCGCCGCCACCAGCCTGAGCGAACGAACAATTGCGTCTCGGTTAGCGCATATTGATGATGTTTCCAGTTTAACACCAATAATGTGATGATTGGAATTGAAAGCAAGATCAGGGCGTAAAAGGCAGGCTGCACAAAAAAACCAAGCCCAATGCCGACGGCCCCCAATATGCTCGCTAGAATGATTGCATCCCGCCACCAGAGTGCGGAGCTGACTCTTTGAAACACCAAATCCGGCGGGACATTGGCGATATGTGTTTCGGCCAGGATAGGATCAACTTCCCCCATTTGCGCACAGGGTGCCGCACTATGGTCACTCTCGCCGCTGCCATCGCTGGCGAGCGACTGGAATTTCAGATGATACCAACCAAAGCGCTGCCGGACCGGACCGGTTCTCAGAATAGCGGCCTGGACCCGATGGATCGGCATAACCATGTCGGTCAGCGTGAACAGCCCGCGCCGCCGCCGGAAGCCAGGCTGTCCCCGATCAACGTGATCCAAACGGAAGCCATATTCGCGGATGAACGTTCGGATGATGCCACTGCCCAAGCCCACCGCAATTAAAGAAACCAGGGCTCCAACAGCGCCAGCAATCTGTGCGGTAAAGCTTAGTCCGTTGACGACATCCTGCTCCGACAATTGTTCGGCCCAATACCAGGGATTGAAAAATTCGTCCGGCAGCAGGAAATCGAGATTCTGGGCGATCGCTGCCAATATGGCGAGCAGAACGAAGGAAAAATTGAACAGTCCAGCGATAAATAGCCGCCGGTTATCCATTGCAAATAGTGGCGCTCGCTCTTCTCCTTCAATATCAAGAGGGGTATCTTCCCCTTGTTCCCTCGCACTCGCTGCAGCGCCGGACTTATAATCGCGTAGAGCATCGCGCAGCGCCTCGGCATCCGCCAGCGCCAATGCATCCAGCTTACCATCCTCACCACCGCCAGAGCCGGTTTCCAGCTTTACAGTGGCGAGCCCTAATATCCGACTGACCAGTTTTTGTTCCAGGCTGACATCCTGAATCCGGTCAAACGGAATGGATCGGTTATTGCGGCTGATGAGGCCACTCTTAATCCGAATTTCCTTCGGGCCGATATGATAGGTAAAGCGCGACCAGATCAGCGCGGTTATCCCGATGATGATGGCTAGTAAGGCCAGTGCCGCGAGGCTGGCATAGAGGATATTCTGATCGAAAACGCTGAAATAGAGCACGCCGATTGCAATCAGATTTTGACCGATAGCGGCAACAGATTTCAGGATGATGCTGAGCGGATGCAGATGGCGAAAAGATGCGGATTCATCCGTTCCCGGTTCCATTGTTTCTGCGGCTGTTACGGGCATCTCATTCATATCATGTCTTGGCGGATATGACCCTTGATAATATCACGCATGGTCTCCGCATCGGGCGTGCTGAGGCCGGGCAAGGTGACGATACTATTATGCGTTCCTGCGGTGTGCACGATCAGGGTCGACAGCCCGAACATTCGCTGAAACGGCCCTTGCGCAACGTCGATATGCTGAATGCGATTAAACGGCACGATTGTATCGGTGCGCCACATGAAACCGCGCAATACTCTCAGCTGTTCGTCCCCCATATCATAGCCCCAGCGGCGATAGATGCGGCCGGGTAGCATTGCGAAAAGGAACAGGGCAAAGGCAGCAACCGGCCCGATAATCGTTCCGCCTGCCAGGGGCAGTTCGTTGCGGATCGCGAATTCGACAATGATCGCGACGATCGTCAAAATGGCAGCGACAATCCCCACGTTCAACCGGATCAGCGACTTTTGCGGGGGATGGAGCGGCGTCAGGCCCTGATTATAGGCTTTGGCCTTGTCCTGCTCCATTTCTGTGAGAGGGTCGGGGGTGGTAACGGCTTCGGTCATCGGTCGACTATGCCGAAGCTGTGTTATTTAGGCAAGACAGATAGAGAGATACAGCTAGAGCCAAACACACCTTGCTCTAGCGTGCCAATGCCGTTTCCGCTTCTTCGGTCAGCGTTTTGATAATATCCGCGACGCTTTCCTCAGCTTTGACCATGCCGACCGATTGTCCGGCCATGACCGACCCGTTTTCGACATCCCCGTCAATCACCGCCTTGCGTAATGCACCGGCCCAGAAATGTTCGATCTGTAATTGCGCCTCGCCCATTTCGATTTCTCCGGCATCGAGAAGCTTGGCGACTTCGATCTGCTTGCGGGTAAATTCTTCCGTGCCTTTGTTTTTCAGCGCACGCACCGGTATCACCGGCAGGCGCGGGTCGACCTGAACGCTGGTTACAGCGTCACGGGCATTACCGCGCATGAAGGCTTTTTTGAAGTCGGGATGGGCGATGGATTCATGTGCGCAGACAAAACGTGTGCCCAGTTGAACGCCGCTGGCACCCATTTCAAGATAAGCGCCAATCATCTCACCGGTACCAATGCCGCCAGCAACAAAGACCGGCAGCTGATCGGCAATCTCGGGCAGGATTTCTTGCGCGAGGACTGAGGTAGAGACGGGTCCGATATGTCCGCCCGCTTCCATGCCTTCAATAACAAGGGCGTCCACACCGGAGCGGATGAATTTCTTTGCCAGCGCCATGGCTGGGGCAAAGCAGATCACCTTTGCGCCGATTTCCTTGATTGCCTCCAGGCTGCCCTTGGGCGGAAGACCGCCGGCGAGAACGACATGACTGACGTCATGATTGCCGCAGACTTCGATGAGCTTCATCAGATCGGGGTGCATGGTGATCAGGTTGACGCCAAACGGATTGCTTGTGCGCTTCTTGGTTTCGGCAATTTCTGTATCGAGCAAATCCGGCGTCATCGCGCCACACGCAATGACACCAAAGCCACCGGCATTGGAAATGGCACTGACGAGATTGCGTTCGGACACCCAGCTCATCGCGCCGCACATGATCGCGGTTTCGCTGCCAAGCAAGTCGGTGCCGCGTTTCATTAACGCGGTGAGTTTGGATTGAGTCATAAGTTAAGCTGCATCCTCTGCATCCAGGCCGTAAGCGGTGTGAAGCACCCTGAGCGCCAATTCGGTATAGTCTTCCTCGATCAAAACGCTGACCTTGATTTCCGATGTCGTAATCGCCTGAATATTGACGCCGCGATCGGCCAGCGACTTAAACATGGTCGAGGCGACACCGGCATGGCTTTTCATACCGACGCCGACGACCGAGATTTTAGCGACATTCGTATCCGAGATCAGCCGGTTATAACCGATACTTTCCTTGGCTGCTTCAAGCACTTGCATGGTCCGGTCGAGGTCGCTGGTCGGCGCGGTGAAGGTCACATCGGTTTCACCTTTTTCGCGGCCGACATTCTGAATGATCATATCGACATTGATTGCAGCTTGGGCCAGCGGTTCGAATATATTGGCCACGGCACCAGGTTTATCTGGCACACGGGTCAGGGTGATTTTGGATTCATTCTTGTCATGGGCAATACCGGTGATCAGTTGACGCTCCATATCCTCTTTCTCCATTTCACTTTCGCTGACAATCATCGTTCCGGGCAGATCATCAGCACTCGGTGCGCCATCTTCGGTGAAGGATGACAATACCTGAATGCGCACGTTTTCTTTCATTGCCAGACCAACCGAGCGGGTTTGCAACACTTTTGCCCCGACGCTGGCCAGTTCCAGCATTTCCTCAAAAGTTACTGTTTTCAGTTTGCGTGCGCGGGTCACAATGCGCGGGTCGGTCGTATAAACACCGTCCACGTCAGTATAGATATCGCAACGATCGGCCTTGACCGCCGCGGCGATCGCGACTGCGCTGGTATCAGACCCGCCGCGGCCAAGCGTCGTGATCCGACCATCCTGACTAATGCCCTGAAAACCCGGAATGATAGCGATTTCGCCGCTTTTCATCGAAGCCGTCAGGTCATCCGCGTCAATGGTTTCGATTCGTGCCTTGCTGTGTGATTCGATCGTGCGGATCGGCATTTGCCAGCCGAGCCAGCTGCGCGCCTTGGCACCTAGCGATTGCAAAGCGATGGCCAGCAGACCCGATGTCACCTGTTCGCCACTTGCCACCACCACATCATATTCGGCAGCATCATATAGCGAACTGGCTTCGCGGCAGAAATTGACCAGCCGGTCGGTATCACCGGCCATCGCCGAAACAACCACTGCGACTTCATGGCCGGCTTCGGATTGCTGTTTCACAATCTGCGCAACCCGGCGGATACGTTCGATCCCCGCCATGGACGTGCCGCCAAATTTCATCACTATGCGTGCCATGATGCCTGTTATCTGTCTTTCTGTTGAAAAAGGGTCTGAACGAGACGCGCGGGCTGTGATAAAGAGACGTTATGACAAACGCAAGCACCAGCAAGAGTTCGGTTTCAAGCGCAACCAAAAGCACGATAAACCCAGAGGAAGCGGCGCATTTTGGCGCTTTAGCGGCCGACTGGTGGGACCCGGACGGGTCGTCTGCCATGCTCCATCGGCTCAATCCGGTACGGCTCGGCTATATCCGGGAGGCAATCGACCTCCATCTCGGAACGGATGCGAGCAATCTGAAGCCTTTGGCAGGCAGGCGGGCGCTGGATGTCGGCTGTGGTGCGGGACTGGTCTGCGAACCTATGGCTCGCATGGGCGCTTCAGTGACCGGGCTGGACGCAGCGCCCGAGAATATTGCCGCGGCGAAAGCGCATGCAGAACCCCAGCGGCTGAACATTGACTATCGCAATATCGGGATCGAGACATTCGGGGAAAGCGGATTTGATTTGGTAACCTCGCTTGAGGTTATCGAACATGTAGATGATCCGGATATGTTTGTGGCCGGTCTGGCAAATGCGCTAGCGCCGGATGGGTTGATGATCATCTCCACGCCCAATCGTACCGCAATGTCGAAACTGATGCTCGTCGATCTGGCGGAAATGACCGGACGCATTCCCAAGGGGACACATCACCATGATCAGTTTTTTACTCCGAGTGAGCTCGAGCAACTACTGGGACAGGCAGGCCTGCAGGTGATTGACACGACCGGTCTGTCCTATAGCCCTTCGCATGGGTTCGCCTTGTCCGACAATCTGGCGCTCAATTATCTAATGACGGTGAAATGGCGATGAACGCTTCCGTTCGACCCTATCTCCCGACCGATAAAGAGGCCTGTCTCGCCTTGTTTGACAGCAACGTGCCACGTTATTTTGATTCAAGCGAACGCACAGGCTTTGCCGATTTTCTGGACGGACCGGACGGCGACTATTTTGTGATAGAGCCTGGCGACAAGATCTGCGGATGTGGTGGTTTTGCCAAGGGAGATCGCGGGCAGGCGCATTTTACGTGGGGCATGGTCGACAATGCGCGTCATGGTTCGGGGCTTGGACGGATACTGGCGGAATATCGCCTGCAGGCGATTGAATCATCTGGTCAGTTTCAGGAGGTTGAGCTGTTCACGACGCCGCAAATTGTACCCTTCTTCGCAAAATTTGGCTTTGAACCAGAAGGCGTAGAAAAAGACGGTTTTGCACCGGGAATGGACAAGGTCCAGATGATCAAGAATCTGAGGAATACTCAGGCATAAAGCTAAGATGGTTCCGACGATCAATCAGCCTTCCGGCAAACTATAGTCAATCGTGTAGCTATGATTTCCATCGACATTTTGGATGTCCATTGTTCCGCTAATTCCGCTAAGCGCGCCGGTTCCGCTATCGGGCACGATAATGATAGACAGATCCTGACCGTCTTTGGTCATGGTTCCGCGATGAGTGACGATGAAACTGCCCTGTTTGCCGTTGAGCGCGCCCGTTATGGTTTCCAATGCGACGTAGACACGCGCGCCGGTGGCTTCATTGCCGCCGGCCATCATCTGGCCAGTGCTGGTTCCTACAAAGTCACCGGTGAAGCTTTTGGTCAAAGACATACGGGCAGGGCTCTCGCCCTCGCCGGATACGGGTTTCACTTCGACCTCAAACGCGCCACTGGCTTTTGTCATTTTTGCATCCTTTGCAATTGCCGGACTTGAAAGGCACAAGGCCGCTGCCATTGCAATCAGGTGCCGTCCGAGTGGCATTAAAAGTCGACTTTTTCATAATGGGCCGGTGGGCTGATGACCTCCATGCGTTCCGATAATAATGGCCGGAAAGACGGCCGTGATTTGAACATCGCATACCAGGCTTTGGTCTGTTGATGCCCGGCCCAGTCTATCCCGCCAAGATAGTCCGCAACCGATATCTGTGCTGCTGCGGTCAAGTCAGCCAGACTCATGGTCGCGCCGGCGAGCCAGCTGCGATGGTCGATTAGATAGTCGATATAATCGAGATGCACATTGGCCCGCCGCATGGCTTCGCGCAGCACCTTGGCATCTGGTGGCTGGCGATGAACAATGCGCTTGTGCATGCGTTCATAAAGCAGAGGTGCAGTCACATCTCCGTAAAACTGCTCGTCGAACCAGGCAACAAGCCGGCGGATCTCGGCCCTGTTGGTGGCCGTCCCGTTGATCATCGGCGTCTTTTCGACCGTTTCTTCAATATATTCGCAGATTGCAACGCTATCAATGAGAACAATATCCCGCTGATCATGCCGCATGACTGGAGTGCGGCCTGCTGGATTCATATCGAGAAACTGGTCACGCTGTTCCCATGGCGATTCGCGGACAAGCTCATAGCCCACCGATTTTTCGCCCATAAGCAGGCGAACCTTACGAGAAAACGGACAAAGAGGAAATTGGAATAACTGCCACATATTGTTGCTGTTAATCGGGTTTGTGTCGCGGGGGAAGGGGCTTGATGCGTGAAACCGTCAATAGACGGTCAGCTGTCATGAAACGGGATAGCACGAAGCTCTATTCGACATCTTCCATTCGGCGTTTCATTCTTTCTCCCATAGCTTTGAGTTGGGGAAGTAATGCGCCAAATTCGCTCGCCATTATACCCATCATGGCGGTGCCTTTCCGCATCTTGTCCTCCATCTCTGCATTGAAATTGGGATTGCCGGGTGCGGCAAGATCACCCAATGTAGCGTCAGGATCGATGCGGGAAAATGCCTTTTGGTCATCCACGCCTTCAGGCACGGCTTTCTCCATCGCAGCCGCAAATTGGCCGATAGGCAGGTCCATCATCGCAGTCATGAAGCCAGACATTACCGATACCATATTGTCCTGAAACGCTGGATCATTCAGTTTTTCGATCATTTCCGATTCAGGTGTCTGGTCTTGGGCGGAGGCTGGTGCAGCAAGACTTAACGCTACCGCCAAAAGGGGAAGAGCAAGAAAATGTCGCATAAGAGCCTCCTGAATAATTATCGTTAGACTCTGTCTAGCCGCACGCATCTGAGCCAAAGCTGAACCTCTGGAAAATCCAGGAGCCATTATTGTAAACAGTTGTAAAGCTGCTACAGGCTGATGCGTTCAACCCGGTTTATAGATGGCGAGCCGGTTTCCGGAAGGATCGAGACATTCAAATCGCCGGCCACCGGGATAGGCAAAAATCTCCTGAACAATTTCCCCGCCGGCCGCTTTCACCTGCGCTAGTGCCGCTTCCAGATCATCGCTTTCAAAGGTTGGCATAGGGGCTGCTGGATCTTCCCCGGTTGCAAGTCCAATTTGCACCGGCCCGCCCTCGACAGCCGCATATTCCGGCCCATAGTCGGTAAAGGCAAAGCCAAAAGCTTTTTCGTAAAAGACCTTGCTCGCGCTGAGGTCGGTTGCTTTCATTTCCATATAATTGGGCGTGATTTTTGGCATGGCTTTGGCTCCAGTTAACGGTGAGTCAGATTAGGGCGCGCAGGATATAAGGCCGGTAAGTCCAAGCAGGCCTATCCCTGCCACTACATCGCGCCGATCTGTCATCCGTCGAGCATAACAGAAGGCAAGATCAAAACAAGAACATCATTCAGGAGCCATCAAAGCAGGCTGCAGGACCAACCCGAAAATAACTCCTGTCGCTGTCGTTCGTATGTTTGAGCAATTCGACCTTGTCACCGATTGAGCAATCCAGAATCAACTTACTGGGCCCGCCCAATTGAACGATACTGCCATCTTCCAATTTTACTTGTAGCAAGGTTAGGTAAGTTGGGTCCTCTGCTACAGGCGGTTGCCAAATTTTCACTAAAGTACCGAAGACAAATTCCGGAGGGTTTTTAGTAGCCGCCCAGAATCCGGTAGTATGGATATAATATAGTCCTACGAACAAAAGTGCAAAAATTGCCGCGAGAACGAACAAGCCTCTCTCGCGTTTGATTTTCCATAACCAATAAGCGTATTGCGCCTTTCTGCTCAACTACTACTCCGCCGCAACGACAGCATCCCCGTCCGATAATGGATGATCCAGCCGTTCGATCATTTCCTTCGGACAAACCTGCCAGAAACGGGCCCGCCAGCGATCCCAGTCGCGCAAAATGGTTTCCGACCAGTTGCTGTCCGTGGTCCGATGATGCGCTTCGATCAGGGATTTGAGATGTTGTTCCCAATAGTCACTTTCCAGCCGCTGCCAGACAATGCTTTCAGGATTGGCGTGCTTTTCAAAATCACGATCGAGATCGAGGATGAACGCCATACCGCCGGTCATGCCCGCGCCGAAATTATTGCCGACCGCGCCAAGGATCACGGCATTGCCACCGGTCATATATTCGCAGCCATTGGCGCCGCAGCCTTCGACAACGACATCCGCACCCGAATTGCGGACAGCGAAGCGTTCGCCTGCTTGCCCAGCGGCAAAGAGCTGACCGGAGGTCGCACCGTACAGTACGGTGTTGCCGATAATCGTATTGTCTTTTGAATCCAGCGGCGAGCTGACCATCGGGCGAACGACAATCTTGCCGCCCGACAGACCCTTGCCGACATAGTCATTGGCATCGCCAAAGACTTCTAGCGTGATACCCTGACACAGGAATGCCCCCAGCGATTGCCCGGCGCTGCCACGCAGACGCACATGCACATGGTCCTCGTTCAGTGCGGTCATGCCATATTTGGCCGTAACCTCTGCCGAGAAGCGTGTGCCCACCGCCCGATGGGTGTTGCGCACCGTATAGGTGAGCTGCATTTTTTCCCGCCGTTCAAATACCGGCTGCGCATCCGCGATCATCTGTGCATCGAGACTGTCCGGCACTTCATTGCGATGGGTAGGCAGGTTGAATGTCCGCTCGGTATCGGGCGCATCCACTTTCGCAAGAATCGGGTTGAGATCGAGATCATCGAGATGTTCGGCACCACGGCTAACCTGACGCAGCAATTCGGTGCGGCCGATAACTTCCTCGAGAGACCGGTAGCCGAGGCGCGCCAGTATCTCGCGCACTTCTTCGGCCATATAGGTCATCAGATTGATCACCTTTTCCGGTGTGCCGGTAAATTTCTCACGCAGTTTTTCATCCTGCACACAGACGCCGACGGGACAGGTGTTGCTGTGGCATTGCCGGACCATGATACAGCCCATGGCGACGAGACTCAGCGTCCCAAGACCAAATTCTTCCGCGCCCAAAATCGCGGCAATGACAATATCACGCCCGGTTTTCAGGCCGCCATCCGTGCGCAATTTCACGCGGTGCCTGAGACCGTTGAGGGTGAGCACCTGATTGGCTTCGGTCAGCCCCATTTCCCACGGCGTGCCGGCAAATTTAATGCTCGTTTGCGGCGACGCGCCGGTCCCGCCGGTATTGCCCGAGATCAAAATGACATCGGCATGGGCCTTGGCAACACCCGCTGCAATCGTACCGATACCCGCAGCAGAGACCAGCTTCACACAGACCCGCGCTTTCGGGTTGATCTGCTTGAGGTCGTAGATCAGCTGCGCGAGATCCTCGATCGAATAGATATCATGATGCGGCGGTGGCGAGATAAGCGTGACACCCGGGGTCGAGTGGCGCAGCTTGGCGATAAATTCGGTGACCTTAAACCCTGGCAATTGGCCACCTTCTCCGGGCTTGGCGCCCTGGGCCACCTTGATTTCTACCTCTTCGCAAGCGCCGAGATATTCTGCTGTTACGCCAAAGCGGCCGGATGCGACCTGCTTGATCGGACTGGAGGCATTGTCGCCATTTTCAAATGGCGTATAGCGGCGTTTTTCTTCCCCGCCTTCGCCGGACACCGATTTCGCACCGATGCGGTTCATCGCGATAGCAAGCGTTTCATGCGCCTCAGGGCTGAGCGCACCAAGCGACATGCCGGGTGTGTTGAACCGTTTGCGAATCTCGGTAATCGCTTCCACTTCGTCGATCGGAATCGGCTCCGGCGCGTAGTTAAACTCCATCAGGTCGCGCAGATAGACCGGCTCCAGTTCACGAACCCCTTGCGAGAACTGTAGATAGGAAGAGTAGCTGTCATGAGCCACCGCGCTTTGCAGCAAGTGCATCAGATGGGCGCTATAGGCATGGGCCTCGCCGCCATCGCGCTGTTTGTAGAAGCCGCCAACGGGCAGGCGCACCACCGCCGCCTCGAAGGCTGCCTCATGCTTTTCCTGCGCATTGATAAACAGCGATGCATAGCCCTCGCCGGATATCTTGGTCGGCATGCCAGGGAACAGATCGTTGCACAAAGCGCGCGACAGGCCCACAGATTCAAAATTATAACCACCGCGATAGCTAGAGATCACGGCAATGCCCATTTTCGACATGATCTTCAGCAAGCCTTCATCGACTGCCTTTTTGTGGCGGGCTATGCACTCTTCCAGTGTAAGACCATCGAAGAGACCGCGCGCATGGCGGTCGGCAATGGCGGCTTCTGACAGATAGGCGTTCACAGTCGTCGCACCCACGCCGATCAATACCGAATAGCAATGGGTATCAAGACATTCTGCCGCGCGGACGTTGACCGAGGCATAGGCCCGCAATCCCTTGCGCACCAAATGGGTGTGCACGGCGGCGGTCGCGATCACCATCGAGATACACATATGATCTTCGTCGATATTCTCGTCGGTCAGGAAAATTTCGGTCTTGCCCTGACGCACGGCTTGTTCTGCTTCATCGCGGATCCGGGCAATGGCATCGCGCAATTCAATTGCGCCGCCGGTGTTGGACATGGTGCAGTCAATTTCGGCAACCGCATCGCCAAAGCTCGCCTTTAGCCGCTCCCAGGCACCACAGCTCAAAACCGGACTGTCGAGCACCAGAACATTCTCGTTCTGGCTGTCCTTCTCCAATATGTTGGCAAGATTGGAAAAGCGCGTGCGCAGGCTCATCACATGGCGTTCACGCAAACTGTCGATTGGCGGGTTTGTGACTTGCGAAAAATTCTGACGGAAAAAATGGCTGACCTGGCGTGGTTTCAGGCTGATCACCGCCAGCGGTGTGTCGTCGCCCATGGAACCAATGGCTTCCTTGGCATCTTCGACCATTGGCGCGAGAATGACTTCCATGTCCTCCAGCGTATGGCCAGCAGCCGTCTGACGACGGATCAGTTCTTCCTTGGAGAAATTCATGCCAGCATTGGCTGGCGCCGGGGGCAGGTCATCCATCGTCTGGAATCCCTTGACCAGCTCGGGATAAGGTTCTTCGGACGCAATCTGATCCTTGATCGCCTTGTCGGTGAAGACGACACCTTCATCCAGATCCACCGCGATCATCTGGCCTGGGCCCAGGCGACCCTTTTCGATAATCTGGCTTTCGGGGACCACAACCATACCGGTTTCGGATCCGATAATCAGCAGATTATCAGACGTTTTGTTGTAGCGCAGCGGTCGCAGCGCATTGCGATCCACTCCGGCGACCGCCCATCGGCCATCGGTCATGGCCAGCGCCGCTGGACCATCCCATGGCTCCATGACACTCGCCATATATTCATACATGGCTTTGTGATTAGCGGGCATCTCTGCTTCATTTTGCCAGGCTTCGGGAACAAGCATTAACTTTGCCGTCGGTGCATCGCGGCCAGAGCGGCAGATGGTTTCAAACACGGCATCCAGTGCGGCCGTATCCGACGCGCCCGCCGGGATTACGGGTTTGATATCTTCCGAATGATCACCAAAAGCGAGGCTCGCCATTTTGATCTCGTGACTTTTCATCCAGTTTTTATTGCCCCGGATCGTGTTGACTTCACCATTATGGGCAAGCGTCCGGAAAGGCTGGGCCAGCCACCATTGCGGGAATGTATTGGTCGAATAGCGCTGATGGAAAATCGCAACGCGACTTTCAAAACGCTCGTCGGTCAGGTCCGGATAGAAGACGGACAGTGATTCTGCGAGAAACAGACCCTTGTAGATAATCGAGCGACAGGACAGGCTGCAGACATAGAAATCGTGGATTTGTGCCGCCACCACTTTCTTCTCGATCCGACGGCGAATGAGATAGAGGTTTTTTTCAAACTCTGCTGCGCTCTGGCGTTCTGGCAACGGACCGGCGATCATGATCTGCTCAATCTCCGGACGGGTATTTTGCGCCTTCACACCAATAACGGACACGTCAACGGGTACTTGCCGCCAGCCATAAATTTTATAACCCGCTTCGATAATTTCCGCTTCAACAATTGTCCGACAGGTTTCCTGTGCACTGAGGTCCGTGCGCGGCAGGAAAATCATGCCCACGGCCAGCCGGTTGGGCATCACTTTATGACCGCTATCAGCAATCGCATCGTCAAAGAAACGCTCGGGTAAGTCGACATGCAGTCCGGCCCCGTCACCAGTCATACCATCTGCATCCACCGCCCCGCGATGCCATACTGCTTTCAGCGCATCAATTGCCGAGGATACGACCCGCCGTGACGGTTTGCCATCGGTTGCCGCAACCAGACCGACACCGCAGGCATCGGATTCAAATTCAGGCCGGTACATACCGGTTTCGGCAAGGCGCTTATGTTCGGGCGTTGGGTAGTGTGTCATTATTTTTTCGCTTCAGTAAATGGAAACAACCGGAACGGAGTTGCGGTCTAATTCTTTTCGGCCATTTTGGCTTTGGCATTTTTCTGCGCTTGTTCGAGCGCCTCATAATATTTTTCAAACGCGGTATCGGAATCGATGCTCAGCTTATTGACCCGTTCTCGGTCTTCGTTTGACCAGTTGTCGGGATCTTCCCAATTTGTTGCGGCGTCAGAATTTTCGCTGTTTTCAACAATATCTTCAACCGATCTAAACGGGTCGTTTCCGGTCACTTTAACTGGCGGCAGATGGGCTGTGGCTTCCTCGACCTTCTTCATAATTTCGGGCATCGCCTGCATCATCTCGGGGACCATGCTCATCATCGATTGCATCATTTCCGGATCAACAAAGACCATCATATAGTCCCGTGCGAAGGCGCTGCCGGTATCGGTGGCGAAAAATCCGTTCATTTCGGTGAGTTGGCCCACGGAAAATTTGCGGGCATATATGTTAGTCAGCGCTCCGCGAACCGCTGGCTCCATCCCGATCATCAGGTCGACCATTTCGTCCATGATCACCTTGGTCGAGATTTGCGTCCGCTCTTGGTAGTGCGGATCCATTTCGGTTGCCATCTCGGCCAGCGTCTTGTCGCCCATACCTTCTGGCATATCGCCCTTGGCCACGCCACCAGCCCCTGCCAGATCACCCATGCGCATATTTCCCATGCTCATCATCATCTGGCTCATCATCTGGTCCATCGTGCCCTTCATCATCCGCTCGTAGGTGCCTAGAGGAAAGAGATAGTCGACGGTTTTCTTGGCGGCTTCCAAGCGCACCGGATCGATAGGCGCTGCTTCAGTTTCAGCGGCAGCTGTCGTTGCATCCGTATCTTGTGCAGCGGCAGGAACACTCAAGGCCAAGGCGAATGAGCTCACGGTAATCGCAAAGAAATTTTTCATTTTTTACTCCGAACTGGGTGGTCAAAAAGGGGGGGGTCAGGCGGCCTGTTTTTCCGCCCTTGCTTTTTCACGCAAAAACTTGTGCATATGCTCGGTCACGTCGCGACCGTCCCGGATACCCCATACCACAAGGCTGGCTCCGCGAACAATATCTCCGGCAGCGAAAACACCGTCGAGATTGGTCATCATGCTCTTGTGATCGACCCGTAAAGTGCCCCAACGGGTCACGCTGAGATCAGGGCAGTCGAACAGACTGGGCAGCTCTTCGGCGTCAAAGCCCAGGGCCTTGATAACCAGATCAGCTTCCAGCGTAAATTCACTGTCGGGCTGCACTTCTGGCGCGCGGCGGCCGCTCGCATCAGGTGCACCGAGGCGCATCTTTGTTGCCTTGACGGCTGTCGCATGTTCTGTGCCCTCGACTGCCTTCGGTGCGGAGAGCCAGACAAACTCGACGCCTTCCTCCTCCGCATTTTTCACTTCATTCTGAGACCCGGGCATGTTTGCGCGGTCGCGGCGATAGAGACATTTTACTGATTTTGCGCCTTGGCGCACCGAGGTGCGGACGCAGTCCATGGCGGTATCACCGCCGCCGATGACAACGACATTCTTGCCTTCAGCGTTGAAGCGACCATTATCAAAATCCGGTACATCATCGCCAAAGCTTTTGCGGTTGGAGGCCGTAAGAAAATCGAGCGCTTCCTCGACACCCGGTGCGCCGACACCTGGCATCTTTATCTCGCGCGCTTTATACACACCAGTGGCTATCAGAATGGCATCATGCTTGTCGCGCAGTTCATCCAATGTGGAGTCCTTGCCAACTTCAAAACTCTCATGGAAATGAATTCCGCCATCCTTCAACCGCTGGATACGTCGCATGATGACATCCTTTTCCAGCTTGAAGCCGGGAATGCCATAGGTCAGCAACCCTCCGGCGCGATCATGGCGGTCATATATATGCACGTCATAACCAGCGACACGCAGATATTCACCAGCGGTCAGGCCGGCAGGACCGGCGCCGATAATACCAACGGACTGGCCACGCGATTTACCAGCGACCAGCGGTTCCACCCAACCTTCTTCCCAGGCGGTATCGGTTATATATTTCTCCACCGCGCCGATGGTTACGGCGCCGTGACCGGAAAACTCGATCACGCAATTGCCTTCGCACAAGCGATCCTGCGGGCATATCCGTCCGCAAATCTCAGGCATGGTCGATGTCAGGTTCGACATTTCATAAGCTTCACGCACTCGGCCTTCAGCGGTTAGGCGCAGCCAGTCGGGAATATGATTGTGCAACGGGCAGTGGGTCGAACAATAAGGCACCCCGCATTGCGAGCAACGCGCAGCCTGTTCTGCGGCCTTTTCGGGCGCATAACGATCGGCGATCTCCTGAAAATCCTCGGCACGCAGCGTTGGTTCACGCTTCTCGGGATAGGTTTGTCCTGTATTGACAAATTTCAACATGTCTAATTTTTTCGTGCCTTTTGGCATGCAGATCGCTCGTTTCTTGTATTTTTCGATTAAGATGGGCCAGCCGTCCTGAGCGGGCATTGGGGCCGCAATAGGCGAAACGCCGACCAGAGTCACGCAAAAACATAGCATATAGGACAGCTTTACTGCCATATATGCTATGTTTTACCGGAAATGGCGTTCTTATTCTGGCAGAGGATATAATAAAAGTATCACATCGGACCTAAATTCAACGACGACAAAACAGCTTGGTGCTCTTATAAGTGCGTCTCCTTCAGTCGATCCGGATCCCATCATGACATTCATTCAAATGCTGCTCCTCGCCGTCGTGCAAGGCGTTACCGAATTTTTGCCAATTTCCTCGTCCGGCCATCTTATATTGCTCCCTGTTTTTACCGGCTATGCTGATCAGGGACCGATGATCGACATAGCCGTTCATGTCGGTTCGTTGCTTGCGATCATCACCTATTTTTTCAAAGATGTGGTCGCGCTCGGCAAAGGTGGTTTTGCAACGATCGGACTGGGCAAGGCGGATGCGGAACGGCGTCTGCTCTGGTGGATCATCATTGGTACAATTCCAGCTGTTATTGTCGGGCTCTTTCTCAAAACCGGCGGTTATCTGGAAGGGTTTCGCAGCACGACATTGGTTGGCGTTAACCTGATCGTCTACGGTGTGCTTCTTGGCATTGCTGACCGGGTTGGGCGGCAGGTCAAGTCTTTCGAAGACATGACGCTAAAGGATGGTCTGATTGTTGGCCTGGCCCAGGCACTGGCATTGATCCCGGGTACCAGCCGATCCGGGGTCACGATGACCGCAGCACGATTTCTGGGTTACAGCCGTGTCGAATCAGCGCGTTTCTCTTTTCTCTTGTCCATTCCGGCAGTCGCCGGTGCCGGCATCTTGATCGTGCCCGACTTGATGGAAGCCAGCGGCGATCTTCTCAAGGAAGCGTTGATCACGGGCGCACTAACCTTTGTCGCAGCCTTCGCGACGATGACCTTTCTGATGCAGTTTCTGCGCAAGGCTTCAATGATGGTATTCGTCATCTACCGCGTTGCAATGGGAGCGGCGCTTCTGCTCTGGTTCTAGAACTATATTGGACTAACCGGCTTTCGCCCGGGCTCCGAACCGGCCATGCGTGATATATTTTTCCATCCATCCGCGCGCCACGGAGGCCAGCGGTGTGGGTGTAACATCAAAGGCCTCTAGCCCGGCTTGTCCTGCGGCAACGACATTGTCCTTTTGCAGCATTTTATACTGATCGGATGTTATCGGTGCGCCCGGTAAAAAACCGGTGCAAGTCGCCATGATTTTCGCTGCAAAATCAGGAATTTCAACAAATCCACGATCCCGCTTTGTCATCTTTGCTATTCGTCGATTTAGATCGCCCATGCTGATAATCTCTGGACCGCCAAGCTCGAACGTCTGACCCACATATTGTTCTGGGCATTCAAGCGCCTTGGCCACGGCCTGCGCGACATCGCCGACAAAGACTGGCTGAAAATTGGTGCCACCACCGATAATCGGCACGATCGGAAGCATGCCGATCATGCTGGCGAAGCGATTGATAAACTGATCCTCTCGGCCAAATATGATCGAGGGCCGCATCACGATGGCATTGGGAAAGGCGGCCAACACGGCACTTTCTGCTTCGCCCTTGCTTCGGCCGTAGCGCGACGGTGAATCTATATCCGCTCCAATGGCTGACATCTGGACCAGCACACTACATCCTTCTTCGGATGCTGCCTCGGCCACATTGCGTGCACCGGTTACATGTACAGTATCGAAATCACCATCCAATATGCCCACCAGATTGATGACCGCATCACAGCCATGTACTGCCCTGACAACGCTATCCTTCTTGGTTACGTCAGCGCTGGCAAACTGAGTCTGGCCGAGATTACCCAGTGGCTTGATATGCATCGCATTTTTGGGATCACGCTCTGCTATCCGAACCCGGGCACCGTGCGATAAAAGTTGCTGTGAAATATAACGGCCCAGAAAACCGCCGCCGCCAAAAATACAAACCAATTGTCCGTCGAGTGCCATAGTCAAATGTCCGTTTCTTCTACGAAGTTATGCGTTATTCTCGACGTTCGCCTTTGCATGACCAGCGGTCTGTACGCAATATCCGAATCCACTTTCTTCATGAACAATCCATAGCATATTTGCGGCCATATTTCGCGTGGCCAATGCGATTGCGAAAACGCGGTGTTGGATAACAACCCAAAGCCAGTGCCAGATGCAGCCGAATGCTATTGAGGTGGGAAATGTTCGCCAAATGCCATCCAGGCGCAGAAGATTTTACAAATCCGCGGTATTTAGCGGCTTTTCGGGCTTGCGACGCCTTATACATATCTGTTAACCACCTCTACTAATAAATAGTCTTTGGGGCATCGGCTATTTGTTAAGTTTCAAGTTGTTACAGGCACCATCACGCAATATTCTGAGTGTCTTTATTGGAGAGTTAGATGGCCCAGCAACCCAGAAATGCCCAGACTCATCTAATTGCGCTTGAGCCCCGCATGATGTTTGACGGTGCAGCAGTGGTCACAGCGGCGGCGACCATATCCGCAGCAGATGTGCTTGATGGCGGTATGTCGGCCTCCGGCATTTTTGGCATGGAAAACATGGCCCTGTCAGCAGAAACCGTTCCAAATATCGGCTTGGCGCCACCAATGGTCGCCGGTCCAGACATGGGCAGTGTTGGTCCTGGTTCATCGGACAGGACCACTGTCAATCTGCCATTGTCGAGCGAACCCGATGATTTTTCTATTGATACCATTGGCTCAACGACTGATGACAATAGTATGGCCTGGACATCGCTCGATATTGTCGAGAGCGCTGATCAACCGTTGGAGACCGCAGCAATTGCAATCACCGCCGGTGATACCAGCGAGGCACAATTTTCGGCCGCACTCGTTTTGGCTGCTCCTGTAAACACAGATCCGGTCCTGAAGCCGCTGGATCCTTTGGACGAGTCATCTTATGTAACTAGCGATGGTCTTGTAACTGACCAGCTGGTTGCAAAAGAGGCACCTGGGTCTGAAGCCGGAGCGGTCGTTGATACGGTCTTTTCTCAGGATGCAATATCGCCAGAAAGCGTCGCGATTTATGGTAGAGAGCCAGGCGTCCGACCGGTTGATTTTCGGGATTATTTTATCATTGATGACAATGATTCCCGATTTGCGATCATGTCACAATGGCTCGGATATCTGCCGTCTGCTGCGGATGGTTCGACAGAAGATCTTGTGGTTGAACAAACCGCGACACAGGCTACGCAAGACTATATTTTCATTGATACCAATGTGGAAAATTATCACGAGCTGGCCGAGACCTGGGCGGGTAAAGGCATAATTGTTTTCATTGATGGCGATCGCGACGGGATCGACCAGATCATGACGGCGCTGGCCGGGGCCAGCGACATCGGTGCCATCCATATTGTCAGTCATGGTGATGAAGGCGTGTTCTGGCTAGGCACCACCCAGATTGACAGTGCTGCGGTATCCGGCACGCTGGCGTCCTCACTGGCATCCATTGGCGCAAAGCTGTCCGCGGATGGCGACATCTTGATCTATGGTTGTGATGTCGGTGCGGATGAAGCGGGCCAGCAGCTAATGAATGCGCTGGCGGCGGCAACCGGAGCGGATATAGCAGCGTCGATTGATGATACCGGTAGCATATTACGCGGCGGCGACTGGACGCTGGAAAACCGGCTGGGCAATGTCGAGTCCGCTTCGCTAGTCGCACGCGATTGGGATGGATTGCTGGCGACCACGGCCATTTCGATTCAATCCGGTAATCCTAATGTTGTAAACGGAAATGGTGTTCCGGTCAGCAGTGGTACACGCGTTGGCGAAAATGCAACAGCAACATGGACCAATGCCGGTACGTTTAACGGGCAGCAATTCAGCCTGCGCGCCACGATTGTTTCTATCAGCGCTAATGACAATATAGCTTTCAGTACTTCTGGTGATGATCCCGGTTTTCTGTTGAGGGCATTCGGCCCGCGCACTACGGCCACGGCCGAAATTCGCTGGGATATTTTCTATACCAATAGTGGCGCACCGGTTGATATTGATGTCTCTTTCACGGTCGCAGATATTGATGGCCGTAGCGGCGATCCAAGAAGCCGCGAATGGGTAACGGTCGATACGGATACCTTGTCGTCTTTCCAAAATGCCGGACCGTCGGATATCGAGTTTGATACCAGCATTCCCGGGGAAGTCACAGCGTCAGGTACCCAAGATGAAGGTGGCGATCCCAGTTCCGCTGCACGGTTCAACTGGCTGGATACCAGCAGCTTCACGATCACCTATAATCTGAATCCCAATGCCGCCAGTGCCGCCGGCTTCAGCCATGATGGCGATCTGGACTTTGATCTCGGTACGGGTGGTACCACGGTATCCATTCCAAGGCTGGATCTAGATCGCAATGACAGTACGGCGAGCGGTTCAGCCTATAGTGGCACTTATGTTGAAAATGCGGCTGGTGTCGGGGTTGTTGATCGAGACGTACGCATTACCAATCCCGATGGCAGGGTTCAAAATGCGAGCATCACGCTAACCAATGCCCAAGCTGGTGACCGCTTACTGGTCAACGGCTCGGCCGCTGCATCAGGCACGGTCAACGGGATCAGCTACACCCGCACGGATAGCGGTGTGGAGCTAACGGGCGACGCAAACTCCAATGCCTATCGTAATGCCTTGCGGGCGATCACATTTGAAAACACTACGGAACGGCCATCCGAGGTGGATCGGAATATTGAAATCAGTTTCGCCAATGCGGCACTAAGTTCCAACGTGGCCATCTCCACGATAAGTGTGGTCGAGATTAACGACCCGCCAACCGCAGTCGATGATGCGACACAGACAACCGATGAGAACACAGCGATTAACAATATCGATGTGCTGGCGAACGATTTTGACGGGGATGGCGATACGCTGTCTGTTGTGTCGGCAACTGCGCCCAATGGCACCTTGGTGATCAACGCTGATGGCACTTTAAACTACACGCCGAATAACGGGTTTTCTGGAACCGATACAGTCACCTATATGATCAGTGATGGCCGCGGCGGCACGTCTACCGCAACCTTTGATGTGACAGTAGCAGCGGTAAACGATCCACCGGTGCCGGTAGGCAGCCTGCCGCCGCAGTCCAATGTAGATGCGGCCCAAGGTATTTTTGTGAGCACTGCGCAAGGATTTAGTGATCCGGACAATGGCTTTGGCGAACTCAGCTACTCGGCCACCGGCTTGCCGCCGGGCCTGTCTATCAACGCCAGTACCGGTGCGATTACCGGCACTATTGATAACAGCGCCAGCCAAGGCGGTACCGGCGGCGTCTACACTATCGAGGTAACGGCCACCGATCCGGATGGCGAGTCCGCCACCCAAAGCTTTTCCTGGACAATAACCAACCCGCCGCCGCAGGCCAATAATGATGGCGGCTCGACCAATGAAGACACGCCGATCACGGTCGATGTTCTGGCCAATGATCAGGATCCTGACGGCGATGATCTAACGGTTATCTCTGCAAGCGCGTCCAATGGCACAGTGGTGATTAATGCTGATGGGACGCTAACCTACACGCCGAATGCCGATTTCAACGGCAATGACCAGATCACCTATACGATCAGCGATGGTGAGGGCGGAACCGATTCAGCGGTTTATGATATGACCGTGGTTGCGGTGAATGACGGACCAGTGGCGGTTGGATCTTTGCCACCGCAGACCAATGTAGATGCCGATAACGGTGTCAGTGTCGCAACCGCTGGGGGCTTTACCGATATAGATGGCCCGTCGATCAGCTATAGTGCAGCCGGCCTGCCTCCCGGACTCTCGATCAATGCGAACACCGGAGAGATTACCGGCACGATCGACAATAGCGCCAGCCAGGGCGGTACTAATGGCGTCTATATGGTGACTATTACAGCCACTGATTTTCAAGGCACGCCGGCCACCCAGACTTTCGCATGGACAGTGACCAATCCCGGGCCGATGGCAACCGATGATACTGCGTCCACCGATGAGGACACGGATGTCATCATCAATGTGCTCGGCAATGACAATGATCCTGATGGCGATGATCTGACAATCATTTCTGTCAGTTCTGTCAACGGTAGCGTGTTTGTGAACGCTGATGGCACGTTGCTCTATATACCCAATCCCGGTTTCAACGGCACGGATACCATCACCTACACGATCAGCGATGGTGAAGGCGGCACGTCTACCGCGACAGTCGAGGTTACGGTTGCACCGGTCAATGATGCGCCCGAATCGGTAGGCGCCTTGCCGCCACAGACCAATGTTGATGCGGATGCAGGCATTAGCGTGGACACCGCAGGCGGCTTTACCGATAGCGATGATGCCAGCCTGACCTATAGCGTGTCCGGTCTTCCGGCGGGTCTGAGCATTGATTCCGCCACGGGCGAAATTACCGGTACCATCGATCGATCGGCAAGCCAGGGTGGCTCCAATGGTGTGTATACGGTAACCGTCACCGCCACGGATGCCGGCGGGCTCAGTGCGACACAGGAGTTTAGCTGGACCGTCACCAATCCCGCACCGGTTGCGGTCGATGACACCGCCACCACCGATGAAGACACGCCGGTCCTCATTGACGTGCTGCCCAATGACAGCGATCCGGATGGCGATCCGATAACCCTGATCGCGGCGGCGGCTTCGGTCGGACAAGCAACCGTGGTCGGCAATCAGGTCAACTATGTGCCACCGGCCAATTTTAACGGCACGGCGACGATCACCTACACGATCAGCGATGGTGAAGGTGGCACTGCGACGGCGACTATCGAAGTCACAGTGACCCCTGTGAACGACGCTCCGGTCGGCACTGCACTGCCGCCTCAGGATACCGAAGATGGCGCGACCATAGCGGTTTCGGTTGCAGGCAATTTCACTGATGTGGATGGTGATATGCTGACCTACTCGGCAGCGGATTTGCCGCCCGGCCTGTCCATTGATCCGGATAGCGGCGTGATTTCGGGAACGATCGACAATAGCGCAAGCCAGACCAATGGCGGCGTCTATACGGCAACCATCACGGTGTCTGACGGCAATGGCGGTACAACATCCCAGACGATAACCTTCAATGTCAGCAATCCCGGACCAACCGCGGTTGATGATAGCGCATCGACCGACGAAGATGTGCCGGTTGTCATTTCACCCCTGACCAATGACAGCGATCCGGATGGAGATGACATTGCGATTACCGCTGTCAGCTCGCTGAACGGAAGTGTGTTCGTGAATGGTGACGGCACCATAACCTATATTCCCAATCCCGGCTTCAATGGTACGGATACAATCACTTACGAGATTTCGGATGGTGAGGGCGGAACCGCGACGGCCGAGATCACGGTTACGGTCGCGGATGTCAACGACACACCAGTGACAAGTGGCAGCATTGGCGACCAAACCAATCTCGATAGTCAGGTGATCAGCCTGCCGGTCGCAGGGGCCTTTAGTGATCCCGATGGCGACATGTTGAATTACACGGCTACGGGCTTGCCTGCCGGGCTGACTATTGATCCCGATACGGGCGTCATTTCCGGTACGATTGACCGCAGCGCCAGCCAGGTAAACGGCGGGATCTATTCTATCACTGTAACGGCTGATGATGGTCGCGGTGGAAGCGTATCGACGAGCTTCGAGTGGACAGTCACCAACCCGGCGCCAGTGGCCAGCAATGACAGTGTAACGACGGATGAGGATACAGACGTCAATATTGCCGTTCTGGCCAATGATGTCGATGATGATGGCGATCCGCTGACGATTACCGAGGCAGAGGCGGGCAACGGCACGGTCACGATAAATCCGGATGGCACATTGGCCTATTCGCCCAATGCCAATTTCAATGGTGAAGATACGATCATCTATACGATCAGCGATGGTGAAGGCGGTTTCTCGACGGCGACCGTCACGGTTACGGTTACGCCGGTCAACGATGGTCCAACCACCGTTGGCCTGGCCAATCAGAACGGCGAAGATGGCGCCGATGTTTCCATTCCGACAGCGCAGGGCTTTGATGATATTGACGGGGATGACCTGACTTTCTCGGCCTCCGGCCTGCCACCCGCGCTATCCATCGATCCGGATACCGGTTTGATTACGGGTACGCTTGCTTCCGACAGTTCGGTCAATGGTCCCTTTGTTGTGACCGTTACGGCGACTGATCCGTCGGGCGAATCCGTCTCGACGACCTTCGTCTATTCGATCCAGAATATACCGCCAATAGCAGTCGATGATACGGCGACCACGCCCGAGGATACACCGGTCAATGTTGCAGTTCTGGCCAATGACAGCGATCCCGACGGCGATCCGCTCACGATCACTGCGGCAAGCAGTCAAGATGGCACGGTGGTGGTCAATGCGGATGGTACGCTGACGTTCACCCCAGCAGAGAATTTCAATGGCGAAGCGCTGGTTACCTATACGGTATCCGATGGCCAGGGGGGCGTTGCCACGGCGACCCTGACAGTGGACGTTGTTGCCGTAAATGATGCACCGGAATCCCTGCCCATCCCGGATGTCACCAATGAAGATAATCAGTCGGTTTCAGTCGATACCAGCAGCTTCTTCAGCGATCTGGACGGCGACACCCTGACCTTTGACGTCACCGGCCTGCCAGCTGGCCTCAGCATTGATCCGGCGACCGGTATTATCAGCGGCACGATTGACCGCGATGCCAGCCAGCCCAATGGCGGCATCTATTCGGTCACCGTGACGGGCACTGATCCCGATGGTCTCACAACCAGCCAGACTTTCACGTGGACGGTGACCAACCCGGCGCCAACTGCGGTCAATGACAGTGCGACGACCGATGAAGACACGCCGGTTGATATCACGGTGCTGACCAATGATACGGACCCTGATGGCGATCCTCTGACCGTGACCATGGCAACGGCGCTTAATGGCACTGTGACGATCGCGGCGGACGGCACGCTGACCTATGTACCAGATGCCGATTTTAACGGCACCGATACCATCACCTATGTGATCAGCGACGGCAATGGCGGAACGTCTACCGCAGCAGTCGAAGTGACCGTCAATCCGGTCAATGATGGACCGGTGGCTGTTGACGATGTTGCCACCACCAATGAAGACACACCTGTTGTTATCGGCGTGCTCGGCAATGATAGCGATATTGATGGCGATCCGCTGACGGTTACCGATGCGACCTCACCGGATGGCACGGTGGTGATCAATCCGGATGGCACGATCACCTTTACGCCCAATCCCGATTTCAATGGTCCGACGACAATCACTTATACCATCAGCGACGGGAATGGCGGCACTGCGACAGCAACGGTTGCGGTCACGGTGGATGCGGTCAATGATCCGCCGGTTGCCAATATGGACAGCACCACCACCGATGAAGACACGCCGGTTGATATCGCGGTGCTTGCCAATGACACAGATGTCGACGGTGATCCGCTGACGGTCACGGCGGCCGATGCGCCTAATGGAACGGTGACGATCAATCCGGACGGCACGGTAACCTATGTTCCCGACCCCGATTTCAACGGCACGGATACGATCACTTATACGATCAGCGACGGGCAGGGCGGCTTTTCCACCTCCACGGTTGAAGTCACGGTCAATGCGGTGAACGATGCACCGGTCACCACACCGATTGCACCGCAAAATGACAATGATGCCGATGTTATAGCTTTGGACGTCAGTAGCAATTTCTCTGATGTTGATGGCGATAGCCTGACCTTCACCGCAACGGGTCTGCCGCCCGGCCTATCGATTGATGCTGATGGCAATATTACCGGCACGATTGATCCGGATGCATCGCAGGGCGGCCTCGGCGCCGACGGCATTTACAGTGTGACGGTCACGGCTGATGACGGCAATGGCGGGACTGTGGACCAGACCTTTATCTGGGAAGTGAATAACCCGGCGCCGGTGGCTGCAGATGACACGGCGACCACCGATGAAGATACGCCGGTGGACATCGCGGTGCTGGCCAATGATACTGATCCCGACGGCGATGCGCTGAGCGTGACTTCGGCGACCGCATCCAATGGTCTTGTGACGATCAATCCGGACGGCACGATCACCTATGCGCCCAATCCTGATTTCAACGGCACCGATACGATTACGTATACGATCAGCGACGGCGAAGGTGGAACCTCGACGGCCACGGTCGAGGTCACCGTGGCCCCTGTTAACGATGCGCCGGTTGTCGATAGCCCGCTGCCCAATGTGGTCGGCGTTGATGACGAAACGGTCGCTATCCCTACCGCGGGCAATTTCAGTGATGTCGATGGCGATATGCTCAGCTTTAGCGCCGCTGGTCTGCCGGCGGGGCTGAGCATTGATCCCGATACCGGACTGATCACCGGCACGATTGATAATCAGGCCAGCCAGATTAATGGCGGTGTATACACCGTCACAATCACTGCCGATGATGGCAATGGCGGCATGGTGTCGACGAGCTTCACCTATACTGTGACCAATCCGGCTCCGACGGCGACCAATGACTCGGCAACCACCGATGAAGACACGCCGGTGATTATCGACGTCCTCGCCAATGACAATGACCCTGATAGTGATGATCTTACCGTGACGGTCGCGACCGCGCCCAATGGCACGGTTGTTATCAATGCCGATGGCACGATCACCTACACACCCAATCAGGATTTCAACGGCACCGACACGATTACGTATACAATCAGCGACGGCAATGGCGGTACCTCTACTGCGACAGTTGAAGTCACTGTGGCTCCCGTCAATGATGCGCCCGAAGTTGATATTCCGATTGCGAATCTCAACAATGAAGATGCCGATGTCATCTCTGTCGATATCAGCGACAAGTTCAGCGATCTCGATGGCGACACGCTGACCTTCACAGCAACTGGTCTGCCTGCTGGCCTGTCGATTGATGCCAATGGTCTGATTACCGGTGCGATTGATAATCAGGCCAGCCAGATTAATGGCGGTGTCTACACCGTCACAATCACTGCCGATGATGGCAATGGCGGCACCGTCGACGGCAGTTTCACCTGGACCATTACCAACCCCGCTCCGACGGCTGTGAACGACACAGCGACCACCGATGAAGATACGCCGAGCGCGCCGATTGCCGTGCTGGCCAATGATAATGATCCCGATGGTGATACGCTGACCGTCGTGAGCGCAACCGCGCCTAATGGCACGGTCGTGATCAACCCGGATGGCACATTGGTCTATACGCCGGCCGAAAATTTCAACGGCACGGATATCATTACCTATCAGATTAGCGACGGCAATGGCGGCACTTCCACTGCAACCGTCGAAGTCACGGTAACACCGGCGAATGACGCACCGACAGCCGATCCACCGCTCAATAACCAGACCAATGACGATGCCGATATGGTTTCGGTTGATGTCAGCGGCAGTTTTGAGGATCTCGATGGCGACACGCTGACCTTTACCGCAACCGGCTTGCCAGCCGGCCTCTCGATTGATGCCAATGGTTTGATTACCGGCACGATTGATCCGGATGCCAGCCAGGTCAATGGCGGTGTCTATACGGTTACCGTTACCGCTGATGATAGCAATGGCGGAACCGTTGACTCGGTATTCACCTGGACCGTGAACAACCCACCGCCCGTTGCGGCCAATGACACAGCAACTACGCCCGAAGATACATCGGTCAATATAGCGGTGTTGACCAATGACAGTGATCCGGATGGTGATACGTTGACCGTCATCTCGGCCGACAGCAGCAACGGCGCTATCGTGATCGAAGCCGATGGCACCTTGACCTACCAGCCTGATCCGAATTTCAATGGCACCGACACGATTGTCTACACGATCAGCGACGGTAATGGCGGCACGGCTACCGCGACCGTTGAAGTGATCGTAACGGCGGTCAATGATGCTCCGGAAACCATCGGCCTGCCTGACTTGTTTGACTCCAACAATGAAGCGATCACAGTTCCGCTGGGCTCGGCCTTTAGTGATGTCGATGATGCAACGCTGACTTATAATGTCACCGGTTTGCCGACCGGACTGACCTTTGATCCAGCGACTGGTGAAGTAACCGGCACGACCGGCGCAACGGCCTCTTCGGATGTTCCGGACGGTGAATATACCGTGACCGTGACGGCAACCGATGCTGCGGGGCTGAATGTCAGCACGACCTTTACCTGGACCATCACCAACGAACCGCCCCGGGCGATAAATGACAATTTTGTTGGTACAGAAGACACTTTGATCAACCTCGATGTCCTCGCCAATGATGTCGATCCCGATGGTGATCCGATGACCCCGATCGTGATTGTTTCGGCCGATGCTACCAACGGTACCGCCGTCATATTGGCGGATGGCACGATCGACTTTACACCTGATCCGGATTTCAATGGAACGGCTACGGTCACTTATACGATTGAAGATGCCAATGGCGAGTTTGCGACGGCTGTTGCGACTATCGTTATCGATCCGGTCAATGATGCACCGGATGGCACGATCATTCCTGACCGCGACAGCCAGGACGGCGATGTTGTCACTGCCGATTTCGGTTCGCTATTCAGCGATCCTGAAGGTGATCCATTGACATTCACGGCTGCCAATCTACCGGCTGGCCTGTCTATCGACATGATGACCGGAGAGATAACCGGCACGATTGATGCGGACGCCAGCCAGGTCAATGGCGGCGTGTATCAGGTTGAGGTAACCGCGACGGATGATGGCGGTCTGGAGACGACACAAAGCTTTATCTGGACCATCACCAATCCCGGACCAACCGCCAATACGGACACCGCTTCGACGACCGAAGATACGCCGAGTGCGCCCATTGATGTGCTCGCCAACGACAATGACCCGGATGGCGATGCGCTGACGGTAACCACGGCCAGTGCACCCAATGGCACCGTGGCGATCAATGCCGACGGCACACTCACCTATACGCCGGACCCAAATTTCAACGGCACCGACACAATCACCTATGTGATTAGCGATGGTCAGGGCGGAAGCTCCACTTCAACCGTGACCGTAATGGTTGGGTCCGAAAATGATGATCCGACCGTGACGCCGCTCGCGGCATTGGGCAATGCCGATGCGGATGTCATCGCGATTGATGTCAGTGGCAGCTTTGATGATCTGGATGGTGACACGCTCACCTTCACCCAGACCGGCTTGCCGCCCGGACTGTCGATTGATGCAGCGGGTAACATTACCGGTACGATTGATCCTTCCGCTTCGCAGGGCGGACCTGATGGCGATGGCATTTATAGCGTCACCATCACCGCCGATGATGGCTTTGGCGGATTGGTGTCCAGCACGTTCAGTTGGACCGTCACCAACCCACCGCCAGTGGCCAGTGATGATGGTCCGATCGCCGTGACCGAAGACACGCCGCTGGATATTGATGTGCTCGCCAATGACAATGATCCCGATGGCGATATGCTGACCGTCACTCTGGCCACGGCCGGCAATGGCGAGGTCACGATCAATCCGGATGGCACGCTCAACTACGTGCCTGATCCGGACTATAACGGCCCCGATACGATCACCTATACGATCAGTGATGGCAATGGCGGCACCTCTACGGCAACAGTTGAAATTAACGTTGGTGAAGTGAATGACGACCCGGCGGCAAGTCCGATTGCCCCGCGCAACGCCGTTGATGGTGCGGTGGTTTCGGTGCCGGTGGCGGCCAACTTCTCTGATGTTGATGGCGATATACTGACCTTTACGGCGACCGGTTTGCCGCTGGGGTTGTCTATTGATCCCAATACCGGTGTCATTTCCGGAACGATCGACAGCGATGCAAGCCAGCCGGCAGGCGGTGTCTATACGGTTGTCGTAACCGCCGATGATGGCCGGGGTGGCACGGTCGACCAGAGCTTTACCTGGACGATTACCAATCCGCCGCCGGTGGCCGTGAATGACAGCGCATCCACGTCGGAAGACTTACCGGTAAATATACCGGTGCTTGCCAATGACAATGATCCCGATGGCGATATCCTGACAGTCACCACCGCGAGTGCGGCCAATGGCACCGTGGTCATTCAACCTGATGGCACGATCGACTATACCCCCAATCAGGATTTCAACGGCACCGATACGATCACTTATACGATTAGTGACGGCAATGGCGGAACCTCGACCGCGACGGTGACTGTAACCGTGGGCGCGGTCAACGATCCGCCGGTTGCGGTCGATGATGCTACGGTAACCGATGAAGAGGTGCCGGTAACGATTCCGGTGCTTGCCAATGACAGCGATGTGGACGGTGATCCGCTGACCGTGACCAGCGCGAGTGCGCCGAACGGCACAGTCGTGATCAATGCCGATGGTACGGTGACTTACACGCCTGACCCCGACTTTAACGGCACCGACACCATCACCTATGTGATCAGCGATGGCGAGGGCGGTACGGACACGGCAATTGTAAACGTGACCGTCAATCCGGTCAATGACGCGCCGGTTGCCGTGGATGATGTGGCGACGACGCCGGAAGATACGCCGATCACGCTCAACGTGCTCAACAATGATAGTGATGTCGATGGCGATCCGCTGATCGTGACCGGTGCGACCTCGCCTGATGGCCAGGTGACGATCAATCCCGACGGCACGGTGACCTTCACGCCTGATCCGGATTTCAACGGCACCACGACGGTGACTTATACGATCAGTGACGGCAATGGCGGCACCGCGATGGCCACTGTGACGCTAACCGTTGATCCGGTGAATGATGCGCCGGTTGCAACGCCGGATATTGCCCAGACCGATGAAGACACGCCAGTGATAGTTTCCGTCCTCGACAATGATACAGATGTCGATGGCGATCCCTTGACCATCACGGCTGCCAGCGCGCCTAACGGCACAGTCGTGATCAACGCCGATGGCACGGTGACCTACACGCCTGATCCGGACTTCAACGGCACCGACACGATCACCTATACCGTCTCTGACGGCAATGGTGGATTTGCGACCACAACAGCAACGGTCACCGTCAATCCGGTCAATGATGTTCCGATTGCAGTCGATGACATAGCTTCAACGCCGGAAGACGCACCGGTCACGATACCGGTGCTGGGCAATGATACTGATGCCGACGGCGATCCTTTGACTGTCACCGAGGCGACCTCGCCCAATGGCACAGTGACCATCAATCCTGATGGCACGATCACCTTCACGCCTGATCCGGATTTCAATGGTCCGACGACGATCACCTATACCGTCAGCGACGGCAATGGCGGCACCGCGACCGCGACGGTTACGGTTGATGTCACGCCGGTCAACGATGTGCCTGTGGTGACGCCTGCCGTTGCCGAGACGCCAGAAGATACGCCGGTGACCCTGTCGCCGCTGGACAATGCAACGGATGTTGATGGCGATCCGCTGGTCATCTCCAGTGCAACCGCGCCCAATGGCACGGTGACGATCAATCCCGATGGCACGATCACCTATACGCCCGATCCGAACTTCAACGGCACCGATGTGATCACCTATCAGGTCAGTGACGGCAATGGCGGCTTCACCACCGCAACCATCACGGTAACCGTCACGCCGGTCAATGATCCGCCAGTGGCGGCCAATGATATTGCCGATACCGATGAAGAACGGCCGGTGGTTATTCCGGTGCTGGCCAATGATGTCGATCTGGACGGCGATCCGCTGACCGTGACCAATGTCAGCGCCGCCAACGGTACGGTCGTGATTAACCCCGACGGTACGATCACCTATACGCCTAATCTCGACTTCTTCGGCACGGATACAATTACGTACACCATCAGTGATGGCAATGGCGGCACCTCCACGGCGACTGTCGCAGTCACGGTGCGCAACACCAATGAAGTGCCGGTTGACGGCAATGAGGAAGTCTTCGGCATCGGTGGCGCAGAAACGATTATCGATGTGCTTGCCAATGGCAGTGACCCGGATGGTGACCCGTTGAGTGTCTTCACCGCCAAGGTCGATGTCGGCACCGTGGTGATCAATCCGGACGGCACGATTTCGCATTTTGCGCCAGCCGAGTTTCAGGGTGTCGCGACGATCACCTATATTGTCAGCGACGGGCAGGGCGGCTTCGTTGAATCGATCGCGACCGTCATAGTCACACAGGCCAATGCCAATGTGAATGAATTGCTCGGCAATCCCGGTATCGGTTATCCTGATAGCGAGCGTCTCAACACGACGCTGGATCCGATCACCGAATTTATCACAGCGCCTCTGATCATCGATGATACCGTGAACAGCTTCCGTTCGCTGGGCAATACACCAGACCTAGGGGGTGATCGACCGCTGCTCACTGCAGTCAACGGGCTGCGTTCACTGAACGGCATGGGTGAGCTGGATGTCGATGGCAATCCGATCAATGATATTGTCCGCCAGCTTGATCATATCCGCGACTTACGCTTCGGTGCCGATCGTCTGTTCGATCCGCGTTTTGGTGATTTCCTGGTCGAAGGCTTGACCGGCTTCTCGGTGCGTCAGCTATCCACTGGCAGCGATCAAGTGATGATTGAATCGGTCGTCCGTGATCGGGTCATCTATATGGAAGTCCGTAACATCGGCGCCGATAGCGATCCGCGCATTATTGAATATCAGCTGCGCTCGCGAGACGGCAGCCCGCTGCCCGGCTGGATCCGTATGGATGCCCGCGGCCTCGCGATTATCGAACGGCCAGTGGACGCGGAAACCGTTCGCCTAATCGTACGGGCGATCCGAGCGGATGGCCAAGTCATTGAAATTCCGGTTATTGTTCAAGGGGCAACCGGTGAAATCCAGATTGATGAGAAGCTTGAACTTTCTCAGAACATGAACGGCGCTGCTCCCCTGGGCAGTGCCATGGCAATGGCAGATGCCAATGTCGCAGATGAAACAGCGCAGCTCCTGGCTGCGTTCAAGGCCTAGATGGGAAACAGACTATGCACATGAAACACACCCTGAGTATTTCGGCATTGGCCTTACTGGCTGGCTGTGCGGTGAATCCCAAACCGCTGACGCCAACGCAAATCGACACCACAGCGCGCGAGAATATCCTCGCGGTAGATGCCGATCAGGAACCTGTGACCGCTCCGATCAATCTCTATGAGGCGATGGCCCGGGCGTTGAAATATAATCTCGACTATAAGGTCGAGCTGATGGAAGAGGCGCTCAAGACCCGCGAGCTCAACCTGTCGCGCTATGACATGTTGCCGCAACTGGTCGCCAATGCGGGTTATGCCGGGCGGAACAACTTCTCTGGCGCCAGTTCACTATCGCTGATCACGCGGCGCCAATCACTGGAACCGTCCACTTCGGCCGAGCGGGATATTTTCACCGGCGATTTGTCGCTGAGCTGGGATGTGCTCGACTTTGGCCTGTCCTATGTCCGTTCCCAGCAAAAGGCGGACGAGTTTCTGATTTCCCAGGAACGCCGGCGCAAGGTTGCCAACCGGATTATCGAGGATGTCCGCACTTCCTATTGGCGCGCGGTGAGTGCCGAACGACTTTTGACCAAGCTGAAAGAACTGGAAGGCAATGTCAGCACTACGCTCGACAATAGTGAACGGCTTGCAGAACGCCGCTTGTCGGCGCCGCTAACCGCACTCACGTATCAGCGTGAGCTAGTCCAGATACAGGCAGAAATTCGCAAGTTGCAGCGCGAACTGGTCGTGGCCAAGGCACAGTTGGCTGCCCTGATGAACCTGCGTCCTGGCACCAATTTCTCACTTGTATTGCCAGATCGTACCGAAAATTTGCCGGCCGTGAAATATTCGGGTGAGGATATGATGATGACCGCGCTGAAAAACCGCGCTGAACTGCGTGAGGTCAGCTATCGTCAGCGGATTAACAGCAAGGAACTGGATGCCGCACTGCTTTCGGCTTTGCCAAGTTTCCGCGGCATATTGGGGGTGAATGTCGATTCCAACGACTTCCTGTTCAACAATAACTGGTTCCAATATGGCGCGCAGGCGAGCTGGAATGTGCTTAACCTGTTCAAGCTTGGCCCCAAGAAAAAGGCGGTGCGGGCGCAGGATGACCTGTTGAGGCAGCGCGAACTGGCGCTGACCATGGCAGTGATGACGCAGGTCCACGTCTCGCGGGCGCGCTTTGGTCATTTGCAGGAAGAATTGCAGACCGCTGAACATCAGCACCGGGTGCAGGACAAGATCCTCTATCAGATCCGCGCCGGCCACAAGGCAGGTGCGATGAGCCAGCAAACCTTGCTACGGGAGGAAATGAACACTCTCGTGGCAGAGGTGAAATATGATATAGCCTATGCCGAGGCGCAAAATGCCTATGCCAATCTGTTTGCGTCCATGGGCATAGATGATTTCGCGCCGGATCTGACAGGCCGTGAGGATGTCAGCACATTGACCACTTCTCTCGCCACACTTTGGCAGGAACGCGAAGCCGCGATGAAGCTGGATAATTAAGCCGAGTAAATAGAAAGCACGTCCAATGAGTGAAGCAACCGGGGATGAAAGTCCGGAAACCGGGGAAAAATCAAAGGCTCCATGGCTTTGGGGTGGCGGCATTGCGCTGGCCGCCGCAATTGGCCTTGGCCTTGCCAGTAGCGGCGATGGACCCAATTGGTCGAGCAATGAAGCGGCGCTAAGTGCCACCGAAGAACAGCCGACCGAAACGGCCGAGGCAAAGGTTCAAAAACCCGAACCCAAACCCGATCCGGATGTTCGCGGAGTGATCAAACCCAAGCAGGAATCGACAGTCGCATCACGAATGACGGCGCGGATCACTTCCATGCCCTTTGGCAAGGGGCGCAGTTTCCGCAAAGGCGCACTGCTAGCGCAATTTGATTGTTCGGCCATTCGGGCGGAGTTGAAGGCTGCGGAAGCGGCGGCCAATGCCTATAATGTCACTTACAAAACCAATGTCGAGCTCGACCAATATGAAGCGATTGGCAAGAATGAGGTCGCCGTGGCCAAAGCCAATCTGGGCAAAGCCAATGCAGAAGCCAGCGCGATAAAAGCAAATCTCTCCGACTGTGCTGTCTATGCGCCATTTTCCGGCACAGTTGTTGAAGAAATTGCGGGTCGTGGCGAGATTGCGGCAAGCGGGCAACCGTTGTTGACCATTCAGAGCGGCGGCGACCTTGAGGTTGAGCTGATCGTACCCAGCAACTGGCTTACCTGGCTGCGTCCCGGCGCGGACTTCACCTTCAAGATTGATGAAACCGGTGCAGATGTGACGGGTCAGATTACCCGGCTGGGCGCTTCGGTAGATCCGGTGAGCAAGACCATCCGCGTTACCGGCAATGTCGACAAAACCGAAAGCTTGGTCCTTCCTGGCATGAGCGGCACCGGCGTTTTTGTGAAACCGTCGGCCAAACCAGCGCAGAGCACGGCGAAAAAAGCATTGCCTGATGCCCCAGCCAAATCAGAAGCAGCAAAAGCCGATGGCCGCCAGCCCTCCTGAATCCGATCCGGCAACCATTGCAATATTGCCTGTAGCTTCGGGAGCGGCACCGATATCCGGTGATGCCAATATGCTGGCCAGCTTGCTCCAATTTGAGGCGGAAGTGCGTCGCCAGCCCGGTGTCGCTGAACTCCACTATCATGTCGCCAATGATTTGCGCCGCATCCTGCCCTATGAGCAGATGTTCATCGCGCGCCAGCCACGTATTGGCGATGACTTTCACATTGTCTGTGCTTCCAGCATTTCATCCGTAGACCGCAACGCGCCGCTGATTCAGGCGATAGAAAAACTGATTGCGAAACTGGCCAAAAATGACGGGCTGGAACGGCCACATGATTTCACTCTCGGCGCGATGAGTGAGGATCCCGCGCTAGCGGAATATCCTTATGGTGAATGCCGCTGGCAGCCTTTGCTCGATAGCGAGGAAAAGGTGTTTGGCGGGCTGTTAGTGATGCGCGAAGCGCCATTTCGCGAAGGCGAAGGTTATCGGCTAACACGGCTTTCCGAAACCGTTTCCCATAGCTGGCGGGCGCTGACCGGAGACAAGCCGGTCAAACGCATTGGTCGCTTTGGACGCAAAGAGAAAATCGGCATATTGGTCGCCTTATTGGTCATTGCGCTCTTCCCGGTTCGCATGACCGCACTGGCACCTGTCGAAGTTGTGGCCGCGCGTCCATTCATGGTTGCCGCTCCGTTTTCCGGTGTCATTTCGCGCATTCATGTGGCTCCGAATGCGGCGGTCGAGGAAGGCGCATTGCTGGTATCTTTTGATGATGTGAAGCTGTCCAACGAACTGAAACTCGCGCAGGAAAAACTGGCTGTGGCCAAGGCGCGGGTGGACCGGTCCACTAGCACCGCCTTTGGCAAGGATGACGAGACCCGCGAGATTGCTACCCTTCGCGCGGAATATGAGCTGGCGCAAGCTGATTACAATTTTGCAAATGATGTCATGGGACTGTCTCAGATCAAGGCCCCGCGTGGCGGCATGGCGATTTACAGCGACCGCCGCGACTGGGAAGGCCGCGCAGTCAATGTTGGCGATCCGATCTTGCAGGTGGCCGATCCGGGCCAGATCGCGCTGCGTATTGATTTGCCCGCAGCCGAACAGATGGCGCTCGAACGCGGATCACGCGTAAAAGTCTGGCTGGATGCGCAACCGCTCTGGGCGATTGAGGGCAAGGTGGAGCATGCCAGCTATCAGGCGCGGCAGACGGCCGAGGGGATATTGGCTTTTGCGGTGACAGCCCAACCGACGTCCGGCAATCCGCGCATTGGTTCGCGCGGCACGGCGAAGCTTTATGGCGAGTGGGTGCCGCTCATCTATTCGCTGCTCAAGCGCCCGATAGCGAGCTTTAGACAAACCATCGGCCTATGACCGCTGCTGCGCCTGTCGAACCGGAACGGCCCTTATTGCCGCCACTGCGGCAGGAGTTGCGGATTGAGCCGGGCGCTGCACTGGTCACCGGCGCGCCCAGCTGGACTCTGTTTGATCCGGTCCGGCATCTGTTCTTTCAATTGGGCAGAATTGAATATCGTATCCTCTCCCGCTGGGCATCCGGTGATCTCGCAAAGGTCAATGATGACCTGGTGGCAGAAGGACTGGACGAGGAAGAAATAAACAATGCCTTTAGCCAGGTTGTCGATTTCTCCCTAACCAACAGCCTCACCGTGACGCCGATGGGCGATACAGTCGCGAGCTTCACAGAACAGCGGGAAACAGCCAAAAAGGCTTGGTGGAAATGGATGTTGGATAATTATCTGTTCATCCGCATCCCGATTGTCAAGCCGGCAGCTTTTCTGGAACGGACGATCGACAAGGTTGCACCGCTCTGGTCCTATCCGGCTTTGACCTTCTTCGCCTTGCTGGCACTCACCGGCCTGTTTCTGGTTTCGCGCCAGTGGGACAGTTTCCTCGCATCCTTTCTCTATTTCTTCAGCTGGCAGGGCCTAATTGCCTATGGGATCGGCCTGTTTGTGATCAAGATTCTCCATGAGCTGGGCCATGCCTATACCGCGACCCGCTTTGGTTGCCGTGTGCCGAGCATGGGGGTCAGCTTTCTGGTGATGATGCCCGTCCTCTATACCGATACATCTGGCGCGTGGCGGCTGACATCGCGCAAGCAGCGGCTGATGATCGATTGTGCCGGTGTCACGGTTGAGTTGATGATTGCGGGCCTTGCGACCATGGCCTGGGTGCTGCTGCCCGATGGCATGCTGCGCAGCGTTGCCTTCATTCTTGCCACCACCAGCTGGGTGATGAGCCTCGCGATCAACCTCAACCCGTTCATGCGCTTTGACGGCTATTATGTGCTGTCCGACTGGCTTGGCGTGCCCAATCTGCAACCGCGCGCATTTGCGCTGGGCCGCTGGCGGCTGCGTGAGATGCTATTCGCTTTGGGTGATGACGCCCCCGAACAGGTGCCGGACCGATTGCGCCGCGGGATGATCGTCTATGCGTGGATGACCTGGATCTACCGCCTGTTCCTGTTCATCGGTATCGCGCTGTTGGTCTACACGCTGTTTTTCAAATTGCTCGGGGTGATCCTGTTCGTTGTTGAAATTGCCGTGTTCATTGCCCGTCCTATGCTTTCGGAATTCAAGGTCTGGGCGAGCATGAAGGACCGGATTTTGGCCACTTCGCGGACGCGATTGCTCCTTATTGGCGGCGGCATAGCACTGCTGCTTTGCCTGTTGCCACTCGATCGCCATATCAGCGCGCCCGCTGTGCTTACTCCGATTGGGGCGTCTCCGATTGTCGCCGGTGACCCGGGCAAGGTGGAAAAGCTGTTTGTCGAGAATGGCCAAAGAGTTGCGGCGGGCGCACCGCTGGTTCAACTCTCGGCTCCCGAGCTGGAGCAGTCCATCGCGGCCACCAAAGTCAGGATAGCCAATCTGCAATTGCAATTTGGTCGCGGCGCGGCGGACGAGATCGATCTGTCCAACCGCATGGTTCTCGAACGGGAACTCAAGCAGGAACAGGATCAACTCAGCGGCCTCGAACTGCGCAGCGAACGGCTCATCCTGCGAGCGCCGATTGCCGGTATTGTGACCGACCTGTCGCCGGATATTCACAGCGGGCGTTGGCTCGGCGGGGCGGAGCCCATTGCCTATATCGTCACATCCGATGACTATGATATTCAAGCCTATGTCAGTGAAGACGATATCTGGCGCATATCCAAAGACGCGCGCGGCCGCTTTGTTCCGGATGATCCGGTACAGGCATCCCGAGCTGCCATGCTGGTTGAGAAATCGACCAACGCGGTTGAGAGAATTGATCAGCCGATATTGTCTTCCGTCAATGGCGGCCCCATCGCCTCGGACAAGGACGAGAATGTCCTGCGACCCCGCGCCGCCCTTTACCGCGTGCGCCTGATCGCGTCGAAAAAGGTGTATAAAGATGGTGAGGCTTTGCAGCTGACACCCGGCAGTGTCGAAATTGCCGCAACCGGCCGGTCGGTTGCTGGTGGCTTGCTCGACAAGGTGACGCGCCTGTTCAGAAGCGAAGCGTCCCTGACCAATTGACCAGATAGCGCACGGCGCTTCCCGTTGTTTAACTGATTCGCTTCTTTAACCAATCTGATTTATGCTTGCCTCAACAAGAATCACGAGGGGTATGGACATGGAACAACTAGGTGCGCTCGATGCGATGTTTGCCTATACGGAAACACGCAATACGCCGATGCATATTGGTCAGTTGCTCATCTATGATCCATCGACAGCTCCCGGCGGCAAGGTCGGGTTCAAGGATATTTTGCACTATATTGAAGGCCGGCTTGATGGTGCGCGGATATTCCGTCAGAAACTGGTGCGCGTGCCGCTCGATCTTGATCATCCCTATTGGATTGAAGACGAGAATTTCGATCTTGAATATCATGTCCGTCATATCGCCTTGCCACAGCCCGGCGACTGGCGGCAGCTGTGCATTCAGGCGGCGCGGATCTATGCGCGGCCATTGGATATGGATCGTCCACTCTGGGAGTTTACGGTCATTGAGGGGCTCGACAATGTCGAAGGCATTCCCAAAGGCAGTTTTGCGGTGATGCACAAATTCCACCACGCGGCCGTGGACGGGCAGTCGGGGCTGCAGATGACCCTGGCGCTGCACGATCTGGATGCGAAAATGAAACCGCGAAAATGGGACAAGCAGTGGCGCGCCGAACCCAAACCGAATGACCTTGGCTTGTTGATGCGGGCGCAGGTCAATAATATCGCCAATCCGGTGCGCGGCCTTCAGACGCTTGGCAAGCTGCTTCCTGTACCGAAACGCATGTTTGATTTCGCAAGAGAGAATAAGCAGCAAAAAGATGCAGCGACCGGCATTCCCAAGACACGCTTTGGTGACAGGTTGACGCCGCACCGCGTTTTTGACGGAAAGATATTTCCGCTCGCTGATATCAAAACAATCCGTTCCGCATTTCCCGGTGTGACGGTTAATGATGTGATGTTGACCGTGGTTGGCGGCACCATGCGCGCCTATCTGCAAAGCAAGGGCGAGCTGCCGGATAACACATTGAAGGCTGGTGCACCGATTTCGGTACGCGATGACAATGGCGAAGCGGCTGGTGGCAATCAGGTCTCAATGATGACAGTCGGTCTCGGTACGCATATTGCCGACCCGGCGGAACGGCTGGAATTTGTCGCCAAGGAAACCAATCGGTCCAAACATATGGTTGAAGCGGTCGGTGCGCGGACGTTGATGGAACTGAGTGGCGCAATGCCGGCGGGCCTGACGGCAGCGGCGACCAAGCTGGCCGCGCGCATGGGGTTAGGCCAGACGGTTGCTCCGCAGATGAACACGGTCGTCACCAACGTGCCGGGACCACCCGTCTCGATGTATTTTGCCGGCGCCGAACTGAAACGCAGCTTTGGCATGGGTTTGCCAACTGATGGCATGGGCGTTTTTCATATCGTCACCAGCTATCACGGAGAGATCATGCTGACGATTACGGCTGATCGTGAGATGCTGCCGGATCCGGCTGTCTATGTCGATTTTGCCGAGAAAAGCCTCAAGGGGCTTTTGGCAGCGGCGAAGAAAGCCAATGCAGCAGCAGCGAAAAAGGCCAAGCCGAAAAAGCCCGCGGCCAAAAAACCAAAAAAGCGTCTGACCACACCTTCCGCTACGGCAGGCAAGGGTCGCAGGAAAGCTGCCAAATAGTCGCACCCTGAATCGACATCCCTTGGCTTGACTCGATGGAATGGATTGCGCATCCATCGGCGCAATTAATTCATCCCTATAAAAAGCGAGAGGCGAAACTCCCATGAGCACAGTAGAATTTAATGATCGCGTAGCCATTGTCACCGGCGCCGGTGCCGGGCTTGGTAAGCAGCATGCGATGGAACTCGCGCGGCGCGGCGTGAAAGTTGTCGTCAACGATTTTGGCGGCGCGCGTGATGGCACTGGCGGTTCCGCCACCGTGGCGGAGCAGGTTGTTGCAGAGATCGAAGCCGAGGGCGGTGAAGCCATGGCAGCCGGGTGCAGTGTCACCGATATGCCAGCGGTCGAGAAAATGGTTGCCGATGCGATCGCCAAATGGGGCCATGTCGACATTCTCGTCAACAATGCAGGCGTGCTGCGCGACAAGAGCTTCCACAAAATGGGAATGGAAGATTTTCAGTTTGTCATGGACGTCCACCTCACTGGTAGCGCCAATTGCACCAAGGCAGTCTGGGATCATATGCGCGAGCGCCAATATGGTCGGATCGTGATGACGACTTCCTCCACGGGCCTCTACGGCAATTTTGGTCAGGTTAACTATGGCGCTGCGAAACTGGCGCTGGTTGGCATGATGAACAGCCTGCATCAGGAAGGCGCGGGCAAAGGCATTCACACCAACTGTATCTCTCCGGTCGCGGCGACTCGCATGACCGAAGATATCATGCCGGAAGAAGCCCTGAAATTGCTGGTTCCCGAAGCGGTGACGCCTGCCGTGGTCTATCTGTGCAGCGATGGCGCGCCATCCAAGACCATATTGACGGCCGGTGCCGGCGGTTTCGCAGCCGCCAAAATCCTCGAGACCGAGGGTATCTGGCTACCGGAAGCCAATCGCAATGCCGAAGCCATTGCCGCAAATATCGACCAGATTCTCGATGAAACCGGCATGCAGGAATATGCCAATGGCGGCGGACAGGGCGGTAAGTTTTTCCGCCGGATGCAGGAAGTGATGAAGGGCTAAAAGAACCCCAATTAGGAGAAAGAAAATGCCAATAATCAAAACCGAAGAACTGGAAAGCTGGAAAGGCAAGGAAGTCGGCGTGTCCGAATGGTTTGAAGCCAGCCAGGACCGGATCAACAAATTTGCCGATTGCACCGAAGATCATCAGTTCATCCATATTGACGAGGAAAAAGCAAAGGCCACGCCTTTTGGTGGCACCATTGCCCATGGACTGCTGACGCTCTCGTTGATGCCGGCCATGTCCTACGGCTGCACCCTGGGTCTTGAAGGTACCGTCATGGGCATCAACTATGGCTATGACAAGGTCCGCTTCCTCAACCCGGTTCGTGCCGGATCAAAGGTCCGCGCCCGCCATGTGCTGTTTGATGCGGTCGAAAAACAGCCGGGCCGCTGGCTGATGACCTATGATGTCACAGTGGAAATTGAAGGCATCGAAACACCAGCCTTGATTGCCCGATCGCTGGCAATGATCGTGGTTGGTTAGACGCAAGCTATATTGGTTTCAAAAAGGGCTCCGAACTGGTTTCGGGGCCTTATTTGTTTGCGTACTATCTTTCTGCAAACCCTTTCAATCCGTCCCCGAACAGGGTTTTCCAGCCACCTTCAGCGCTTTTGGCAGACGCCTCGGTCACATTGCCTAACAGGGCATCCGAAACAATTAGCGCGCCGCCGTCGTTGCGCCCTTCAACCGCCAATTTCAACATCGAGGTCGTCGGTCCACCCCAGTCAGGTGCCATATAGCCAACCAAATATAACGCCTGTTCCGGCGAGACCATCTGTATCCGATACCATTCCAAACTGATGCCATCAGCTGTGCTTTCGATCAGCTGGCCACCAGTTCGCGGATCTAAAGTCACTTTTGAACCTTCGCCAAGCGCCCGAAATTCATTCATCCACCAGGCATCAATCTCATTTACCATCAATGCCCAGATGTCGGCAGCGCTGCGCTTGATTGGCACTTCAAATTGATATTTGATGATCTTTGCATCGGTTATGTCGTTCATGTTTCCGTCTCCCGTTCGGCGATTTGTTTCAATTTTGCAGTCGACGATTTCACGCCATCAATATGTTTCAGCACCCAGCTATTGCAGACCGACTTTATGGGTTTTGGATTTAGATGGTTCCAGCGTATGCGGCCTTCTCGGCGCACATGGATAATCTTTCCCTCCGTCAGGATGTCAATATGCTTGAGGACGCCAGTGCGTCCGATATCGGGGAACAGATCAACTAGCTCGCCGGTTTGTTTAGGACCCGTCGCCAGCGCCTCAACGATCAATCGCCGCCGCCCATCGCTAAGCGCTTTCCAGATCAAGTCGTCATTGGAAAATTGATATGTCACTATTTAGTGACATATAGGCAGGTGAGGATCTTGTCAACCGCGCCATTGCCAGCGCCGGATCGTCTGGCTAAGGCGCTGTAAACAGGACGAGTGAGCGCATGAAGGGCTATCAAATATGAAATGGCTTATCACTTTTGGGATCGTGGCGATTGCGGTTGCTGGCTTTGCCTATTGGTTTTTTTCCCAGCCCGGTCCGCGTCAGCTCGACATGGTCAACAATATCATTCCCGGTGACAGGGACGCCAAGCTGTTGGTTGGCGGCCAGGTCTATGATGAAGAGCTTGGTCTTAAGCTCAATATCTGGGCACCGACCAAGGCCTCAGACACACCCTTGCCCGTCGTGGTGTTTATCTATGGCGGCGGTTGGCGTGCAGGATCGAAGGACGAATATGCCTTTGCCGGCCGTGCGCTGGCGCATCGCGGCTATATGACGGTGCTGGCGGACTACCGGCTCTATCCCAACACCAAATTTCCGGGATTTCTGGAGGATAGCGCCAAGGCTGTCGCCTGGGTACATGACAATATTGCTGACCATGGTGGTGATCCGCAGCGGATATTCCTGTCAGGCCAATCGGCTGGTGCGTATAACGCCACGATGCTGGCACTGGACCGTCAGTGGCTGGGGCGGTTGGGCAAGACCCCGGATCTGATCAAAGGTGTAGCCGCTTTGGCCGGGCCCTATGATTTCTATCCTTTTGACAGCGAGACGACAAAGAACAGCTTTGGCTCCTATCATGTCCCGGAAATGACACAGCCAGTCAATTTTGTCCGCGCCGATGCGCCGCCACTTTGGCTCTCGACCGGCGTGGATGATACCCAGGTAAGGCCGCGTAACAGCCGGATATTAAGTGACAAAATCCTCGAAGCTGGCGGCGACGCTGAATATGTGGAATATCAAGACATGGATCATCTGGAAATCATGATGGCGATCTCCAAGCCCTTTCGAAATAAGGGCCCAGTGCTTGATGACATGATTGCCTTTTTCGAAAGCCGCCCATGACGGCAGATAACAATCGAGACGGTGGGCCGCTTTCGTCTGCCGACGCTTTGGTTCTTGCCGGAAGCCGACCCGGTGGCGATGCGATGGCGGACAGCCGAGGCATTGCGGTGAAAGCGCTGATCCCGGTTGCGGGCAAGGCCATGCTTGCACATGTCACCGACGCTTTGCTGGATCATCAGGCCATCGGCAATGTCCATGTTCTGGCGCAGGATTTTGCACCCTTTTGGACTCATGTTGATACCAACGAGCTGAAAAACAACGCTCGCGTGATTGCGCAGACCAGTGGCTCGACCATCGCGACGTCGCTCGACAAGGTTCTGGATCAGGATGACACCCGCTTTCCGGCCCTGATTACCACGGCAGACAATGTGCTGCTCAATGCGCCGATGTTAGACGACTTCCTGAGCGCGGCGGAAGATACAGATATTGCTATCGCGCTTGTCGAAAAGCAGGTGCTGCTGCGCCGCTATCCCGCATCGCAGCGGACCTGGCTGAAATTGCGCGGCGGGCAATATAGCGGGGCGAACCTCTTCTATTTCGGCTCCCCGAAAGCGCGCGAGATATTGCGCTATTGGGCCGAGGTGGAACAGGACCGCAAGAAAGGTTGGAAGATCCTGACGATATTCGGGCCGTGGCTTTTGTTTCTCGCGCTGTCTAGGGTTCTGACCGTTGATCAACTGGCAGCACGGGTTGGCAAAAAACTAGGCCTGACCATAAAGATCGTGCCAATGGCCCAGGCAGAGGCTTGCATTGATGTTGACAAGGATAGCGACCTTGAAATGGTCGAGCAGATACTCGCCGCGCGGAAGGAAGCGCCTGCCAACTAGCCTTTGGCCAGATTGCGCCTTGCTGCGACGCCAAAAAGAATGAGGCGGATGATTGCGGCTACCAGCATCGCGCCGGCTGCACCCCTCGCGCCATAGAATTGCAAGCCGAGGAGCAGCATGGTGACAAACAAGACAGCAATGGTAGCCTGCAACATCAGGGCCGTGCGCGCGCCGCTGCCTGACAATAGTGTCGGTTCATATATGGCCCCGGCCAGATCGACAGACGCCGCAGCGGCGAGCAAGATCAGCAACGGATAGGCTGGCAGAAATTCTGGCCCGGACATGTAAAACAGGGCGGGCTGGCCAATGACCACCACGATCAGGATGACGGTTCCACCGGTAATGAACAACATCCGGCTGGCCTTGCGGAACAGGACTTTCATGGCCTCTGCGCCCTGTTGCGCGCGCATCAGGTTGACCTCGGCAAATATCGCGCGGGACAGCAGCACCGATATCTTGGTCATTGCGACACTCAGCTGGCTGGCGAGCCGGTACAGGCCCGCAGCCGTCGGCCCGACAAAATAGCCGACAATCAGCAGCGAGATATTCTGGGAAAGTCCGGCCAGGGTCGAACCAAGATTGGATATCAACAGAAATTCGCCAATGCCTCTATTCTCCCGGGCCGCCCGCTTTACGCGAAACAGATTACGAGGGGACATGATGTCGCGGCTATTCCATGCAGCAAACAACCAGTAGCCAATGGCATGAATAACCTCCGACAAGGCCCAGACGGCAAGAAAGTTGACCAACTGGGGATCGGTGAACCAGACAATCAATGTGCCGATCAGGCGAACCGTCGGAATGATTGCTTCGGCATAAGCGGCAAGATCAAAACGGTTTTCCACCCGCAATATGCCGGTTGGGGTTGATTTGATGGAAAGCAGCATGACCAGGGCAAAGATCAGCGCGTTTTGCGCCAGCTCCTCATCCCAGCCGAAAAAGGGGGCCAGCCAGCCAACGGCAAAATAGGCCAGGATGCACCCGGCCACTGCTCCGGCAATGTCGAGCAATGTGCACAGCCCGACCAGTCGTCCGAATTGCTGTCGGTTTTCCGCACCCTTGATGTTGCGTGCACCAAAGCGGATGACGACTTGCCAGGTCTGAAAAGTGACGATCAGGGCGATGGCCTGAGCCGTGCCGGTGATCAGCGCAAACTGGCCAAAGCCCGCGACGCCCAACGTACGGGTCAATATGGCGAGGTAGAACAGGCTCAGGATGCCGCCAAAGCCTTTACCGCCAAGCAGCCAGCCGGTATTCTTGATGATCCGGCGAATACCGGTTTTCTCACCGTTGGGCTGTGCAGGTTCGATCACCGCTTCTTCAGCCATGGTCAGACAGGCATCCGAACGCATATCTGCAACCGGCTGTTACAGGATTGAGCTTTGATGGCCATCGTTCTAAGTGTCTCCCCACACTATCCCTATCCCGATAAAGGCCAATTGCCAACATGATCGATAAAGTAATAATCCTGAGCGCAGGTCAAGGCTCGCGGCTGTTGCCGCTGACCGCGGAGCGCCCCAAATGCCTGATTGACTTTTCGGGCAAGAGCCTGATCGCATGGCAGATCGAAATGTTGGCTGCGGGCGGGGTGAAAGAATTTCATGTCGTGACCGGCTTTATGACCGATATGGTTGAAGCGGAGCTTGAGGAGCTGAAGCAGGCGGGCACCGACATAACGATCCACTTCAATCCGTTTTTCAAGGTCGCTGATAATCTCGGCAGCTGCTGGATTGTGCGCGATGTGATGGACGGGGATTTCATGATCCTGAACGGTGATACGCTGATTTCACCCGAGATTATTGCCACCGCTCAGAAAACCGAGAACTGGCCGATCACGGTGACCGTCGATATTAAGGACCATTATGATAGCGATGATATGAAAGTATCGCTAAGCGGCGACCGGCTGACGGCCATCGGAAAGACATTGACGGCCGAACAAAGCGATGCGGAATCCATCGGCTTTCTGGCATTTCGCGGAGAGGGTGGTGCGATGTTTCGGGAAAAGGTCCGCGACGTCATGCGCACGCCCGCGGGCGTTGAGAACTGGTATCTCAAGATTATTGACACACTGGCTCCCAGCGAAAAAGTCGGCACGGTGTCGATACAGGGCCATGATTGGGCAGAGGTTGATTTTCTCAACGATGTTGAAACCGCAACTGCGCTTACAGACCAGTGGTTGTCGAGGTCCGGCTAGTCCGGAAAGTCTGATTTGATCCAGGTCGCCATTGCCGAGATTTGATCGTCCGACAGTTTGACGGCATCACCAAGCGCCGGTGGGCCAGGCCACGCCTTGTCCTCAAAATCCTGGCCCATCCATTCACGGGCTTCCTCATAACGCGGGATGAGATGGAAATGGACATGCGGGTCGACCATCATCAGCATCAGCCAGTTGAGCTTCTTATGGGAAATCAGAGCTTGCAGAGCTGATGACACCTCTGTTGTTACGGATTTCAGTTCAGTGAAATGATCGTCTGACAAATCACCAAAATCCGTTGCATCCGACTTGGCTGCAACAATCAGTGAGCCGAGAGTCACCTGCGCGGGGCGCAGCAGAACAACCCAATGATCATAGTCCTTCACCAAGGTTGCAGGATATCCGAACTTCTTGATGGTATCGTTGATCATCAGCCTATCCTTGTTCTTGTTCTTGTTCTAGCCATGATACAATCTGACCACCTCGCATTTTTACCAACCAGGCTTGTATCAGTTGCACCAAATGAACTGCCAGCGAAATTAAAGTCCACCAGGCCACCGCAATCAAACCGATGTCGGGGCGACCAAAAACCATAGAAACAAATAACAGCACCATATTCGGATTGCGCCTTGCGGTGATCAGGCGGAACCATGAATCCATAGGTCTCCAGACATGGATATGCTGTCCAAAGGCGCGTATAAAAATTCCCTCGATGATCCGTTGCAGGACATAACCGCCCAGAATGACGATCAGCGCCAGACCAAGTTGATCTTCCGGCAAGGCCAATCCAACCGCGCCAAGCCCTATCGCCCATGCTACCCACCAGAACGGCGGATGGACCAGATCAAGCCCGTGATCAAAAATATTTCCCCAAAAGGATGATGTTATGGTGCAACGTGCAAGCTTGCCATCGACGGTGTCCAGAACCATAAACACAAAACCTGCGGCCATACCGGACCAGAAATAGCCGTAATAGAACAAGAAGGTCGCAGCGATACAGCCGATCGCACCGATTCCGGTGACCATGTTTGGCGTCATCCCGATTTGGGCGGCAAAACGCGTGAGTATCAATGCAAGTTCGGGCCAAAGATATTTGGTGAGAATGTCGGTGACCCCTTTATAGGCCCCAAAATAGCTTTGCCGTTCGATATCCTTTACCGTCGCCGGTGTTAGTTCTCGCGCAAAAGGTGTCTCCAACTTACGCAGCGCATGATTATGAATACGCGGTCCGTCGCGATATTCCATTACACGCGCGTCAGCAGGTATACGCTTTGCAGCAAGCTCCTCTGCTTCTATCTCGTGCTTCAAATGTGCTAGTATTGGAACGCCGCCAATAGTCAGGACGCTTCCCGGATTGTCATGAACGTAGCTTATCCATTGTGGATCAAAAACATAAGCCAAGTTTATCCATAGGCTGCCGCTGATATTCCCCTGCAGTTTCTCAACCAAGCGGCGACTCCGCTCCGCATTGGTCATTCCCCATATCAGCGTGTCATTTTCGCCATGCAGCAAAAGAGTCACACCGGTTTTGGTCTGCATATGTTTTTTCCTGTCGTAATTTAGGTGATTTTGGTTTTTTCAGCAAATAGCAGAGATTTGATCATGTTAGCAGACAATTGGGGTATTTTAGAATCGAAAAAGAGGCAAATCGTGCAAATAGCGAGGGCATAGGCGCTTATCAAAACAACTAGCACCAGAGGTTTTGTTGGTTTTTAAAGGCCTAGGGACGTTTTGGCCACCTATTTCAGGCATTGAGTTTGTCGGAAAACTGGCTATTAATGGCGCCTCACAAACGAATACTAACGCGACATCTACTATTTCGCCAACGCAAGAGAATATTGATGGCAACCTTTACGCTCCCGAAAAACAGCAAAATCCGGAAAACCGGCGAAGTGCATGAAGCGCTGAGTGGTGGGAAGGCCCGTGCGTTTAAGGTCTATCGTTATGACCCTGATAGCGGTGAAAACCCACGCTATGACACCTTCAAGATCGATACCGAGGATTGCGGACCGATGGTCTTGGATGCTCTTATCAAGATGAAAAGCGAACAGGATTCAACCCTGACCTTCCGTCGGTCTTGCCGTGAAGGCATCTGCGGGTCTTGCGCGATGAATATCGATGGCAAAAATGGCCTTGCCTGCACCACAGCGATTGAAGATTGTGGCAAGGAAGTGAAGATCACGCCTCTGCCTCATATGGAAGTAATCAAGGACTTAGTCCCGGATTTCACACATTTCTATGCGCAATATGCGTCGATCCAGCCCTGGCTCAAGACGGTGACACCAACGCCTTCCGGCAAAGAGCGGCTGCAGTCTCCCGAAGATCGCGCCAAGCTGGACGGCCTCTACGAGTGCATCCTGTGCGCTTGCTGCCAGACCAGCTGCCCGAGCTATTGGTGGAATAGCGACAAATTTCTTGGTCCCGCTATTCTGCTTCAGGCCTATCGTTGGCTGGCCGACAGTCGGGACGAAATGACTGGTGAACGGCTTGATGAACTGGAAGATCCCTTCCGCCTTTATCGCTGCCACACGATCATGAACTGCGCCAATGCGTGCCCTAAAGGCTTGTCGCCGGCAAAAGCAATTGCCGAGATCAAGAAGATGACGGCGGCCCGGGAAGTTTGATCATTGGCTAGTGACAAGCTGATGGCTGACGCCGAGCCCGAATTTTTCACTAGCGATCCCCATCCTGACCATCCCGGTTGGTACCATTGGAAATTACGCGATCCGGAATGCTATAACAGCTTTCTCGGACCGATGATTGTCCGGCGTGGCGGCGATGGTGTCGGCGAAAATATTGCTCGTGTCCGAATGTTTCCGGAACGACAGCATCGCAATCTCGGCGACGTTGTTCATGGCGGCACGATGATGGGTTTTATCGACTGCGCTCTGTTCGCAGCCATGCGGGTGCTAGAGATCGGACCTTCCGGATTTGCCGTGACGTTGGAATTGCAAACCCATTTTATCGGTGCGGCGCGGCTCGGCGAACCGCTGGAGGCGCAGGTTGAAGTGGCACGCGAAACGGGGCGCTTCCTGTTTCTTCGTGGACTTGTGGTGCAAGGTGACGGCAGTGATAACATGGCCTCCTATACAGCTATCGTCAAAAAAGCACCTCAATGACGGACTTTTATGCGCGTTATCAGGCGCTGATCACGAATGGGGAATTGAAACCTGACAAAGATCAGGACGCCTGTGCACAGCGACTTGCGCAATTGCAGGAGGAACTGGAAGCGGTTCCGCCACGCGGTAGTGTGCTGTGGCGAATGTTCTCGAAAAAGCCAACCCCGCCACGCGGCATCTATATGTGGGGCGGTGTCGGGCGCGGGAAGTCGATGCTGATGGACCTGTTTTACGACAGCCTTCAGATCAACCGCAAGAAACGCGCGCATTTTCATGAGTTTATGCTGCTGGTGCACGATATGATGCGGGCTTGGCGGGAAGCCGATCCCGGTGATCCGATCCCCAATGTGGTGCGCGATCTGGCGCAGGATGCGCGTTTCCTCGCCTTTGATGAAATGGTGGTGAACAATAGCGCTGATGCGATGATCATGTCCCGGCTGTTTACCGGTCTGGTTGACGCCGGAGTGACATTGATTGCAACGTCCAATCGGCCACCGGTGGATTTGTACAAGGACGGTCTCAATCGCGAACATTTTCTGCCATTCATCGATCTGCTCGAGAATCAAATGGATGTCATCTCGCTAAACGGCCCGACGGACTATCGTCGCGAACGATTGGGCGGTGTCGATTTGTGGCATGTCCCCAATGGTGAGGCAGCGACGAAAGCATTGAGCGACGCCTTTTTTCGACTAACCGATTATCCACCGGAAGACCGCGCTCATGTGCCGTCCGAAGAACTACCAGTGCAGGGCGCGCGGTCGATGCATGTGCCCAAAGCGTTGAAAGGCGTCGGTGTATTCTCCTTCAAACGGCTCTGTGCAGAGGCGCGGGGAGCCCCGGATTACCTTGCCATTGCGCGGCATTTTCATAGTGTCATCATCGTTGGTATTCCTATCCTATCCAAAGAGAACCGCAACGAAGCGGCGCGCTTTGTGACCCTCATAGACGCGCTCTACGAATATCGCGTCAAGCTACTTGCCAGCGCCGATGCCGAGCCTGATGCACTTTATCCCGAGGGCGACGGGTCATTCGAATTTGTCCGTACCGCCTCCCGGCTGGTCGAGATGCAGTCGGATGACTATCTCGCGCTCGGCCATGGTACCGGCGAAGCACTCTGACCTAAAGCAGGCTCAAACTGTCGAGATCGAGCGCCATTTGCGCCGGACGTTCCGCCATAACTGCAAACATTCGGTCCCCGCGTTCGGTTTGCTCGACATGCAGTGAAGCGTTTATCGCCATGATAAAGCCGGAAAAAGCATGGCGGCGATATTCTTGCCAGAATGACTCGAAATCAGGGGCATTACTGCGCTGTGCCAAATAAACTTGAACCAGCCCCCGTTCTGCAGCCCTCCGCTCCGCGGGGTCAGCAAAGCTGGTGCCGATCATATAAGCGACATCATTAGCCGGACTGCCCAATGTGCAGGTTTGCCAATCCACCAGAGCGGCAATATTCCCATCAGCATGAAAGAGGATATTGTCGAGCCGCATATCCCCATGCGTAACGGTTTGCTCCAGCGGCATGTGCCCGACATAGGGTCCGATCCGGTCAACTAGTTGCTGCCCGATGTCGAGTATCTCAGCTGACAGGAGATCGGCAAATCGCTCCCGGAAAATCGGATAACCGTTAGTAAGCGTTTGCTCGGTAAACGCGACATTATCGGCAGCATGATGCAGCCATTTATAGGCGTTGAATCCGTCTTGGGGCTGAAAACTATGCAGAGCGGCGGCTTCTGCCAGAGTGGTTTCCACCTGAAGTAATGAGGCTCCAGCCAGCTGATCGCCTTGAACGGCTGGTGCCATATCTTCCAGTAGAAGGACAAATTCCTGCTCATTATCGGCGATAGCGGCATGATAGCTTTTCGGGCACAGCGCACGGCAATGCTTCGCTACATCGCGGTACCAGCCCACCTCCATATCATAGAGATGGAAGATCGCTGCCGCCCCACGGCTAACCGGATCGGCGCTCGGACATTTGGCAATAAAGCTGGCGGGAAAGCGATCGTCCTGCCAGTCGCAGATGAAACGGAAACTGTCACATACCTGTCCTGTACCTACCGGCTTATGGGTCATCGACAGCAGCGATCCTGACGGTGCACCGAACACATCCTCGATCCAGCGTGGATCAAATTCCTCCGGTCGGAGCGGGAATTCCGCGCTCATGGTGCGGGGTGCAGCAGGTCGGTGAGCCCGCTCGTCTTGTGCGGTCCGACAAATAATTGTTCGACAATCCCGACACCATCATGCCGCTCCGCGCCACTGGTCAGGACTGCATCGCTAAGTGCCTGAATATGGATGTAGAGCATGTCGTGATCCGGAACATTCGCGAGATCGATTACATCATAAGCGGTTTCCAGCGGCCCATGGTCCATTCCGTGGCCCCAGACCGGATGCATATAGCCGAGGCCGGACATATAGAAGGTGCGCGTCGCATCGCCGGTGCGCGGTGTGATCGACAATGTCCCGTCGGCGGTGGGCAGGTCAATCTGTTTCACCCGCCGTGTGCCCGAATGATAGCTGAGATCAAAGTTGCCTGGTTCGAATTCCTGTCGCTCTCCATCGATGGCATCAACGACACCGCGACGGTTCCACGGCAGGCCTTCGCCATCATCATTGCTGTGAAAGAAGCAGGCGCGATTGTTGAAATTGAGCGGTGTCCACAGCCACCAGAATTGCGGCAGGGCCCCGGCAGGCGGAGGCTGCGATTCCGGTGAGCCCACCGGGCGGATGCCCCAGCTGCGGTCGCGGGTGCCGCGGTGCGTTTCCGGCGAAAGCGCCAGAGTTCGGTCGCCGACATGCAATGTCCCGGACCAGCCGCCATTTTGGGTCAGGCGGGTATAGTCCATAACCATGCGCGGTCCCTCGCGGCGGATGAAGCGCGGCTCCTCAATCGGCATGTGGCGGGCGGTGAAGCGGATATCAGCAGTAATCGGGCAACCGGTTTCTTTGGAATTCTCGCTGACGATGATCCGCAACTCTTGCAGGGGCTCGACAATCTCCACCGTAATCGGCCCGACGCAGAGGTCGAGTCGTTCACTGCCCATGCGTTTGGAGGCGCGCAGATTATGCTGCTGGCCATCGATCGATACGCAAAAGGCGGCATCCATGATATCGAGCTGCGGATAGATGCCTAGAGCAGCGGCAAAAAAGATACTGCCATCGGCGCTGTAGCCATTGAAGAAATAGCGGTCATAGAAATTCCGGTTGTCGCCGGACACAGCCATCGGCTCCGGCGTCTGATGCAGCGGATAATCGTCGCCTTTGCTCAGCATGGGTCTATTCTCTCCTGATTTCTTTTTGCCATCATGGCGCGCGGTGACGTTCTTGGCAAAGCAAAAAATGTGAGAGCAGGGACGAAGTTGACAATGTGAACAAGGTCCTATTGGGGGGATCTGGAGCGGGCCAGTTCGGTCAAAGTTCATACAGATCACACACACTTGGTGCGCATTTTTGCAAGAGCTTTTGCTGCCACTATTGCTATTGCAAACCAGTTGCAAAGAAAGCCTGCAAATTGGTGCGTTCTGCGGTTGAAATTGGCTGTGGATAAGCCTAATCCATCGAGCACGTCTTTCTACGACTCTGATTTCAGGAGAATTTTTCCCATGGCCCGTAACAAAATCGCGCTGATCGGCGCTGGCATGATTGGCGGCACGCTTGCCCATCTCGCTGCTTCCAAGGAAATGGGCGATGTCGTCCTGTTTGATATTGCCGAGGGCATGCCCGCCGGTAAAGCGCTCGACCTCAGCCAGGCCGCGCCAGTTGACGGGTTCGACTCCAATCTCAAAGGCACGAATGATTATGCTGATATTGCGGGCTCCGATGTCATCATCGTAACTGCAGGCGTTCCGCGTAAGCCCGGCATGAGCCGCGATGACTTGCTCGGCATCAACCTGAAAGTCATGAAAGCTGTTGGCGACGGTATCAAGGCCCACGCGCCGGATGCTTTTGTTATCTGCATCACCAACCCGCTCGACGCGATGGTCTGGGCACTGCGCGAATTTTCCGGTCTGCCGCACAATAAAGTGGTCGGCATGGCAGGCGTTCTTGATAGTGCGCGCTTCCGTCACTTCCTCGCTGAGGAATTTGAAGTGTCGGTTGAAGATGTCACCGCCTTCGTTCTCGGCGGTCATGGCGATACGATGGTTCCGGTGCCAGCTTACTCGACAGTGGCCGGTATCCCGATCCCTGATCTCATCAAAATGGGCTGGACCACACAGGAAAATATCGACGCGATTGTCCAGCGCACCCGCTCTGGCGGCGGCGAGATTGTGGGCCTGCTCGGCAATGGCTCGGCTTATTATGCGCCAGCGACCAGCGCGATCATGATGGCGGAAAGCTATCTCAAGGACAAACGCCGCGTGCTGCCAGCCGCAGCGCATCTGACCGGCCAATATGGTGTCGATGATCTGTATGTCGGCGTGCCCGTAATCATCGGCAAAGACGGGGTCGAGAAGGTCATCGAGATTGAACTGAGCGACGAAGCGCAGGGCAATTTCAATGTGTCGGTCGATGCGGTGAAGGAATTGCTGGAAGCGTGTAAGGGGCTGGATTCGAGTCTTGCTTGAGCGATAGTCTAACCATAGGCCTGTTTTTCTATGGGGGACTTTTTCTTTTCGCCTTTTTAGCCGGAATCTCGAAAGGCTGGATTGGAATACTGATCAAAGTAATTGTCGTGGGGGTGAATCTATTTTTTGCTTTATTTGCTGCTTCATTGATTTTGCAACCTCATAATACAAGCGGAGAAAGCCCATGGATGTCGCTGCTCATTTTTATGCCAAGTCTGTTAGGATTTTTTCTAGGTAAGCTCATCAGGAGAAAATTTTGAAACTTGGAACAAATTAAGCAAACTTGTCGTTCTGATCTAACTCATGATTTGTTTGCAAAGCCCTATTTAGGAAAAAGGAAATTTAACAAATGTCTATCCTAATCGACAAAAACACCAAAGTTATCACGCAAGGCATGACCGGGAATACCGGCACATTCCACACCGAACAGGCGCTGGCTTATGGCACGCAGATGGTTGCGGGCGTTACACCGGGCAAGGGCGGTACGACCCATATCGGGCTGCCCAACTATGACACTGTGGCGGAAGCGAAAGACGCAACCGGCGCGACGGCCTCTGTTGTATATGTGCCGCCGCCATTTGCCGCAGACTCGATCCTCGAAGCGATTGATGCCGAGATTGAACTGATCGTTGCGATTACCGAAGGTGTTCCGGTGCTCGACATGGTGCGGGTGAAGCGGGCGCTGCAGGGCAGCAAGTCGCGCCTTATCGGCCCCAACTGCCCCGGTGTTTTGACCCCTGATGAATGCAAGATCGGCATCATGCCCGGCAGCATCTTCAAAAAGGGCTCGGTCGGCGTGGTTTCGCGTTCCGGTACGCTCACCTATGAAGCGGTGCATCAGACCACAGCGGTTGGCCTTGGCCAGACCACAGCGGTTGGCATTGGCGGTGATCCGGTCAATGGCACCAACTTTATTGACGTGCTCGAGCTTTTCCTTGCCGATGACGACACCAAGTCGATCATCATGATCGGTGAAATTGGTGGCAGCGCAGAAGAAGAAGCGGCGCAATTCATCGCTGACGAAGCCAAGAAGGGTCGTAGCAAACCGATGGTTGGCTTTATCGCAGGTCTCACGGCGCCTCCGGGCCGCCGCATGGGCCATGCGGGCGCGATTGTCTCCGGTGGCCAGGGCGGCGCGGAAGACAAGATCGCGGCGATGGAAGCGGCTGGCATTCGGGTGTCACCAAGCCCGTCAGAGCTCGGCACGACATTGGACGCGATGCTGAAAGAAACAGTCTAGACTATTGGGCCCTCTGTGGAAGCAGGGGGCCACACCCTCCCCAAGGAAATGATCATGGGACTAGAAGGTCAGGAATTTGCAGGAACTTCCGAAAAGGAAGCAGGCCCGAGCTGGCAAAAGAAACATTGGCCGATTGATGACGCCGATGAGCTGAACAGCGCGCTCGACCCCACGCAAATGGGGATCGAGATCAAGGCGGCTGCGGCGAAATCCGGCAAGCCCATGTCGGACGCTGAAGTGGCGCTAGCGGCGGAGAAATCCATCCGCGCGATGATGCTGATCCGCACTTATCGCGTGCGCGGACATCTTGGGGCCAATCTGGATCCGCTTGGATTGTCCAAGCTGGAGGAACCGGCTGACCTGACCCCTGAATTTCATGGCTTCAAGGCGGATGAGCTCGACAAGCCTGTTTATCTCGGCGGCGTATTGGGTTTTGAAACCGCGTCGATCAAGGAAATCGAAGCGGTGCTGCGCGCCAATTATTGCGGCTCGGTTGGTCTCGAATATATGCATATTGCCGACACGGTGGAGCGGCGCTTTCTGCAAGACCGGATGGAGGGCAAGGATGCCGCGATCCAATTTACGCCGGAAGGCAAGAAAGCGATCCTCAACAAGGTGATCGAGGGTGAGGAATATGAAAATTTCCTCGGCAAGAAATATGTCGGGACCAAGCGTTTCGGCCTTGATGGTGGCGAATCAATGCTGCCAGCGCTCGAAAATATCATCAAAAATGGTGGTGCTGCTGGCGTGCGCGATATTGTCTACGGCATGGCCCATCGTGGGCGGCTGAACATTCTCGCCAATGTGATGGCGAAGCCGTACAAGGTTATCTTTCACGAGTTCCACGGTGGCTCGGCCAACCCCGATGAAGTGGGCGGCTCTGGCGATGTGAAATATCATCTGGGAACCTCCACCGACCGCGAATTTGATGGCATTAACGTCCATATGTCGTTGGTCCCCAATCCATCGCATCTCGAGGCGGTGGACCCGGTGGTGCTCGGCAAGGTCCGGGCGCAGCAAGTGGCGCGCGATGACCTCACCAAGCATGAGCAGGTTTTGCCGGTTCTGATCCATGGCGACGCCGCCTTTGCGGGGCAAGGGATTGTCTGGGAATGTCTCGGCTTTTCCGGCATTCGCGGCTATAATACCGGCGGCTGTATCCATTTCGTGATCAACAACCAGATCGGCTTCACCACCAGCCCGCAATTTGCGCGCAGCTCGCCTTATCCGTCTGATGTTGCGAAGGGTGTTCAGGCACCGATTTTCCACGTGAATGGAGATGATCCCGAAGCAGTGACCTTTGCCTGCAAGATCGCGATTGAATTCCGTCAACGCTTTGGCCGCGATATCGTGATCGACATGTGGTGCTATCGCCGCTTTGGCCACAATGAAGGCGACGAGCCCAGTTTCACCCAGCCGATCATGTATGCGGCGATCAAAAAACATCCGAAGGTCAGCAAGCTTTACGAGCAACGCCTGGTGGAAGAAGGCGTGATCGACGCGGACTGGGGTACGAACACACGCAAGGCCTTTGCCGAACATCTGGAAGGTGAGTTCAAGGCCGCAGATGATTATGAGCCGGACAAGGCCGACTGGTTTGGTGGCCGCTGGCAGGGTCTCCATGTGCCTGCCGATCCCGAAACGGCAAGGCGCAATGTCGAAACAGCGATTGATACCAAACTGTTCGAGAGTCTGGGGCGGACACTGACCACGGTTCCCGAAGGCCACAGGATTCACAAGACATTGGGCCGTGTGCTCGATGCCAAGGCCAAAATGTTCCAGACCGGCGAGAATTTCGACTGGGCGACCGGCGAAGCGCTGGCATATGGTTCATTGGTTGCCGAAGGCTATAATGTCCGCCTGTCCGGTCAGGATAGCGGGCGCGGCACATTCTCTCAGCGTCATGCCGTCTGGGTCGATCAGGATAGCGAAGAAAAATATGTGCCTTTGAGCACCGTGCCGCATGGCCGGTTCGAAGTGCTTGATAGTCCGCTGTCCGAATATGGCGTGCTCGGCTTTGAATATGGCTATGCCGGTGCCGATCCGAAAACACTGGTATTATGGGAAGCGCAATTTGGTGATTTCGCCAACGGCGCGCAGATCATGATCGATCAGTTTATCGCTTCTGGTGAAGCCAAATGGCTCCGCGCAAATGGTCTCGTGATGCTGCTTCCGCATGGCTATGAAGGGCAGGGACCGGAGCATAGCAGTGCGCGGCTTGAACGCTTCCTGCAACTGTGCGCGCAGGATAATATCCAGGTCGCGAACATCACCACGCCGGCCAATTATTTCCATGTATTGCGCCGCCAGATGCTGCGCAGCTTCCGCAAGCCGCTCGTCATCATGACGCCCAAGTCGCTGCTCCGTCATAAAATGGCGGTGTCGAGTGCCGAGGAATTTCAGGGCGACCATCATTTCATGCGGATCAAGTCGGATACCAATCCGCCCGCGGACAAGGATATCAAACGGCTGGTGCTGTGTTCCGGTAAGGTTGCTTATGACCTGATCGAAGCGCGCGATGCGGCGAAGGATAAAAACACCTCGATTGTCCGGATCGAGCAGCTTTATCCTTTCCCGGCCGAGCCCTTGGTCGTGCGTCTCAAGCGGATGAAAAATCTCGAGACTCTGGTTTGGGCACAGGAAGAGCCGAAAAATAACGGTAGCTGGGATTTTGTTCGCCCTTATCTGGAGGATTGTCTGGGGCAGGCGAAAGTCGGACCGACTGATCCGATCTATGCTGGGCGTGTGGCATGTGCTTCACCGGCAACGGGGTTGGCCTCGCGGCATAAAGAGCAGCAGGAAAAGCTGGTTGCCGAGGCCTTAGGGCATCCGGTAAAAAAGTGAATATGAGCGGAAAATTCCGCCGATGAAAGTGAGCATAAGACTATGGCAACAGATGTAAAAGTCCCCGTACTGGGCGAATCGATCACCGAGGCTACCCTAGGCGAATGGCTCAAACAGCCAGGCGACGCGGTCGATGCGGATGAGCCCATTGCGAGCCTGGAAACCGACAAGGTGGCACTGGAGGTGCCGGCACCCGAAGCCGGCACATTGGGCGAGCATCTTGTTGCAGTGGGTGACACGGTAGAAGTCGGTGCGATTATCGCGAAGATTGAGGCGGGCGGTGGTGCTGCCGCATCACCAGCAAAAGCCGCTCCTGCTCCGGCTGCCGCAAAGGCCGCGCCTGCGGCGGATGATGGGACGGCCTCTTCCGTCACCCTGTCACCAGCGGTCCGCCGTCTGGTGCTCGAACATGGCGTCGACCCCAGCAAGATTAAAGGCACCGGCAAGGATGGCCGACTGACCAAAGATGATGTCGAGCAATATGTGAAAACCGGCGCGCCCGAACCATTGGTGGAGAAGGGCGCGGCAAAAGGCGCGGAAGTACCTACGTCTGTTCCAGCAGCAGGCGGCACGCGCAATGAAGAACGCGTGCGGATGACCCGTCTGCGCCAGACTGTCGCCAAGCGTCTCAAAGAAGCGCAGGATACGGCCGCACTGCTGACGACCTTTAACGACGTCGACATGACCGCCGTGATGGAAACACGCAGCAAATATAAAGAGCTGTTCGCCAAGAAACATGGCGTGAAGCTGGGCTTCATGGGTTTCTTTGCCAAGGCCGCTTGTCTCGCATTGAAAGATGTTCCGTCGGTCAACGCGCAGATTGATGGCGATGAGATTGTCTATCATGACTATGTCGATATTTCAGTGGCGGTGAGTGCGCCCAATGGTCTGGTCGTACCCGTCATCCGCAACGCCGAGGCGATGAGCTTTGCCGATGTCGAGAACACGATCGGCGATTTTGGCAAGCGCGCCAAGGACGGCACGCTGACCATGGCCGACATGAAGGGCGGTACGTTCACCATTTCCAATGGCGGTGTATTCGGCTCCCTGATGTCGACCCCGATTATCAACCCACCGCAATCGGCGGTTCTGGGTCTTCACCGGATCGAGCAGCGTCCTGTGGTAATGCCGGACGGATCAATTGAAGCCCGCCCGATGATGTATTTGGCGCTGAGTTACGATCACCGTCTGATCGATGGCCGCGAGGCGGTCACCTTCCTTGTACGGATCAAGGAAGCGATTGAAGATCCAACGCGGCTTTTGATTGATTTGTAACCTAGGTAACAACCCTAACTCGTCATGCTCAAATTGTTTTAGCATCTACAAAGATCCCCAATAGATTTGGGATGACGAACCAAGAGGCAGAATATGGCTAACAGTGAATTTGACTATGATGTTCTGGTAATCGGCTCCGGCCCGGGCGGTTATGTAGCGGCTATTCGTGCCGCGCAGCTCGGCCTGAAAACCGCTTGTGTGGAGAGCCGCGAGACATTGGGTGGCACCTGCCTCAATGTCGGTTGCATCCCGTCGAAGGCGATGCTGCACGCTTCGGAACTCTATCATGAGGCCCATTCAGGGGCGCTCGAAAAATTCGGTATCAAGCTGACTGGCGCAAAGCTTGATCTCAAGCAAATGCACGCGGAGAAATCCAAGGCGGTGGACGAGCTGACCGGTGGTATCGAATTTCTGTTCAAGAAGAATAAGGTCGAATGGCTGAAAGGGCGCGGCGCGTTTGAAAGCGCGAACAGTGTGAAGGTCGGTGACAAGACGGTCACCGCGAAAAATATCATCATCGCAACGGGCTCTTCGGTTACCCCGCTGCCCGGCGTCGATATCGACAATAGCAAGCATGTTGTTGTGGACAGCACCGGCGCACTCGAACTGCCGAAAGTGCCCAACCATATGGTTGTGATCGGTGGCGGCGTGATCGGTCTGGAGCTTGGCAGCGTCTGGCTGCGTCTCGGTGCCAAGGTGACCGTGGTGGAGTATCTCGACAAGATCCTGCCCGGCATGGACGGTGATATCCGCAAGGACGCCGCGCGCATTTTCAAGAAGCAGGGCTTTGATATCAAGACTGGCACCAAGGTGACCGGCGTGACCGTCAAGGGTAAGAAAGCGACACTGACCGTCGAGCCAGCCAAGGGCGGTGATTCAGAAACGATCGAAGCAGATGCGGTGCTCGTGGCGATTGGCCGCCGGCCCAATACCGATGGTCTGGCGCTTGCAAAAGCAGGACTGGAAACCAACAAACATGGCCAGATTGAAGTCGGCCATGATTTTCAGACCGCTGTGAAAGGCGTATATGCTATCGGTGATGTCACCCCCGGACCGATGCTTGCGCACAAGGCCGAGGATGAGGGCATTGCGGCGGCGGAATTTGTCGCTGGTCAGCAAGGCATTGTGAACCATGATCTAATCCCCGGCGTGGTCTATACCTATCCGGAAATCGCGTCGATCGGCAAAACCGAGGAAGAGGTGAAGGAAAGCGGTGTTACTTATAAAATCGGCAAATTTCCGTTTGCAGGTAACAGCCGGGCAAAAACCAATCGCGATACAGATGGCTATGTGAAAGTGATTGCCGACGCGGAAACCGACCGAGTGCTGGGCGCGCATATCATTTCTTCGCTCGCGGGAACTCTTATCGCGCAAGTCACACAGGCGATGGAATTTGGCACAACAAGTGAAGATATTGCCTATACCTGTCATGCACACCCGACGCATAGCGAAGCAGTGAAGGAAGCGGCGATGGCGGTGCAGGGCAAACCGATCCATATGTGATTTGACGACACGATTATTACCAGCGCATATTCTGTAGCGGAGAGAAATATATGACAATCCCTTCCCTTACAGATCAACCGGGTGCGAAAGTGGTGGCATCCGATATTGCCGCAGGAAAACTATCGGCGGTCGAAGCGACAGACGCTGCCATCGATCGGATTGAATCGCTGGACGGGCCGATCAATGCTGTGGTGGTTCGTGATTTTGAACGCGCCAGACAAGCCGCCCGTGATGCCGATGCGCTGCTGGCAAAGGGCGACCAAAGCCCGTTGCTGGGCGTTCCGATGACGGTTAAGGAAAGCTTCAACATCGCCGGATTGCCAACCAGTTGGGGCATAGAGGCGGCTGCCGGTAATATTGCCGATGCAGATGCTATGGTTGTCCAACGCCTCAAAGCCGCAGGCACGGTCATCTTGGGTAAAACCAATGTGCCGCCCATGCTGGCCGATATGTTTTCCGAGAACCCTATCTATGGGCGCACCAGCAACCCCCATGATCTGGGCCGCTCGCCCGGCGGGTCGTCCGGTGGCGGAGCGGCTGCGGTGGCCAGCGGGATGGTAGCACTGGAATATGGATCGGACATTGGAGGTTCGATTCGGGTTCCGGCGCATTATTGCGGTATCTGGGGACACAAGCCTACCTATGGTGTGGTAAGCGGCGAAGGCCATTTCATGCCCGGTTTCGAAGAAGGTGCTTTTCGGCCGCTTTCCGTTGTCGGACCGCTGGCCCGGAATGCTGATGATCTGGAACTGCTATTCGATCTGACGCTGGACCGGCCCTTACCCAAGCAGTCGAAACCTTTGAGCGAAGCGCGCATATTGTTGCTCGCAGACCATCCTTGCGTAACCATGGGGGATGGCATGCGACAGTGCATGGAAGCTGTCGTTGCCCGTCTGGAGGATAGCGGAGCGGAGGTGGTGCGCTCCACGACATTGCTACCGGATCTCGAACAGCAGCATCGCGATTATCTGCATATGCTCAACATCATCATGATGGCCGGCGCGCCGCGTCCGGATGGCACAGTGGTGACCGCAGCCGATTGGTTCGCTTTGCTGGATGCGCAGGCCCGCAATCAGCGACGTTGGCGTGAGTTATTTGCGGAATATGACCTCGTGATCGCTCCGCCATCCAGCATGCCGGCATTTCCGCACGACACCCGCCCGATGAAGGATCGAACCTTGTCGATTGATGGTGTCGATCACCCCGCTGCTGAACAATTGGCATGGTCCGGACTAGTAACATTTCCGGGCTTGCCAGCAACTGTCTTGCCCATTGGGCAAGTTGATGGCCTGCCAATTGGAATGCAGGTCATTGCTGATCGCTATCAGGATCATAGCGCCATAGGCGGTGCGCGCCAGATCGGCGCGCTGCTAACCAGCGAATAGCCCATGCATAGCAAATTTTTTCGTTGGCATATCTGGCTCGGCTGGCTGATTGGTGTGCCGATCATATTGTGGACTGCTTCTGGCCTGTTGATGGTGTCGCAGCCGATAGAAATGGTGCGTGGAAATCACTTGCGCGAGGCTCAGCCCGCGCTTGATCCGATCATGCCGGTGGCGCCCATTCTTGAGGGTCGGCAAACCCAAAACCTGACCTTGCAGCAAAATACGCAGGGGCCGTTCTGGGTGATCACCTATGCCGATGGCGGTAAAAGGCGTGCAGACGCCGCGACAGGAAAATTGCTACCACCTATTGCCGCTGCGGATGCCAGCGCGTTAGCCATTGCTGCGCGCTCGGATGCCAGTGCAATCACTTCGGTGCAGCGTTTCGCCGCGGATCAGTCGCCATTAGATTTGCGGCGAGATCGTCCATCTTGGCAGGTAATTTTCGAAGACGAAGCGCGCTTCTACATCGATGCCGATACGGGCGAACTGCTTGCCGTCCGGACGAAATTCTGGCGTGCCTTTGATTTCATGTGGGGGCTCCACATCATGGATTTGCAAACCCGTGAAGATACTAGCCACCCGATACTGATCGGGTTTGCAGCATTGGCGCTATTTGGTTCGATATTGGGTTTTGTCATGCTGTTCACGCGCGGGTCCCGTAAAAGAAGGAAAAGCGATTGAATAGCGCGATCCTATATAACGCCCTCGGTTGGCTTGACCTGTTTGGCATTGCCGTGTTCGCGATATCGGGCGCTTTGGTTGCAGCTCGCAATGGGCAAACATTGGTGACGTTTGCGTTTTTTGCGCTGATCACTGGCGTCGGCGGCGGGACTGTGCGCGACTTGTTGATTGGCGCACCGGTCTTCTGGGTTCAGGATAGCCGTGTGCCGATCCTCTGCCTTGCCATTGCGTTGATCATCTGGGTCACACCGGTGCGAATATGGCGTCCGGCTGCGGTCGACTGGTTTGATGCCATAGGGCTGGCAGCCTATTCCGTTTTTGGTGCCGCCAAAGCAATGCAGCTTGGCATTGATCCCGTGCCCGCGGCGATCATGGGCATTATCACCGCGAGTGTGGGCGGTGTTATCCGCGATCTGGTTGCCGGAGAGCCGTCGATCATCATCCGACCAGAGCTTTATGTGACGGCCGGTGCCTTGTCGGCATTCGCTTTTGTCGGACTGGTGCAGACCGGCATGCCGGGTATAGCGGCCGCACTAATCGCGTTCGTTGCTGGCTTTGCCCTGCGTGCTTTGGCTATTGTCAAAGGGTTGTCGTTGCCATCTTATCGCGGTGCCGGGGACAGCGAATAGCTGCGCAGCAGGTCAAACAGATTAGGCATGGCGCCCCGGGTTTGAGATTGACGCCCGAGTCCACCACATTCCAGGCACAGTGCCTGCACATCCTCGCGCGCCATTAATCCGCGCGCGGTATATAGCGCATCGGCAAGGACCGCCTTTTGCTGGCGTGCAACCCAACCGACCACGCCGGTTACCGGTGCTTGCTCGGTTTCACCGAAAGGCGTGCCACCAAGCGGCAGCCATTTGAATGTCGGCGCTGCTTCGAGATATTTGGCGTGGTAATCACCCTCTTCTAGACCAGCGCGTTTCGCCGCCTCGGCCAGAGCGTCAGTCATGCCGCCAAAACTGTCGACCAGTCCCAGTTGCCGAGCAGTGCCACCGTCCCAGACGCGGCCCTGACCAATGGTATCAACCTCTGCGTTGGTTTTGCCGCGCGCCTTTCCGACGAGGCTCAGGAAATCTTCATAACTATGTTCCACCCCGGACTGCAGCACGATATTTAGATCTTCGCTGAAACCGCCGACAAAATCCGGTTCGCCAGACAGGGGTGTGGTTTGTACGCCATCGGCGGTAACACCCCATTTGCCGAGAGCTTTTTCAAAGCTGGGCAGGACCGCAAAAACCCCAATCGATCCGGTGATTGTATCTGGCTCGGCCATGATATGATCACCTGCGGCGGCGATCCAATAGCCGCCACTGGCCGCAACATCACCCATCGAAATCACAATCGGGATTTCGGCTTTCTTAATGTCAGCAAGGGCGAGGCGGATCTCTTCGCTGGCGAAGGCGGAGCCGCCAGGAGAATTGACCCGCACGACCAGCGCCTTGATCTGATTGTCTTCCAGGGCCTTGTATATCTGTTCGGCGATCCGGCCGCTCGCAGCAATGCCAGGGCCAGCCTTGCCGCTTACGATCTCACCGGCAACAGTGATGACGCCAATGGCTTCACCACTGCTTCCTTCAGGATTGGCCGCGACATAATTATCATAGGCGATGGTCTTGAAACTATCGGGTGAAGGCGTCGTATCTTCACCCACCTTGGTGGCGACATAGCGACCAAAGGCAACCCGGTCGCCAATTTTATCGACCAGTTTTTGCTCGATAGCGATCTTGGTATAATCCCCTCCGGCGATTCTAATGAACGTCGCAGGATCTTCGGCATAGGCCTCGATCACCGCTTGTGGCCGCGCCTTTTTGACTTCCGCCAGCCAGCTGTCCCAGAGTACCGAATAAAGCGCTTCAGATGCTTCCTTGGCTTCTGGTGACTGGTTATCGCGCATATAGGGTTCGACAGCGCTCTTATAGGTGCCGACGCGGTAGATATTGGCGGTGATGCCAAGCTGATCGATCAGATTCTTATAGTAAAGCCGGTTACCGCCGGGCCCTGCAAAGACAATGCCGCCCATCGAATCCATCCAGATTTCATCGGCATGAGCCGCAAGCTGATAGCTGTCGTCGCTGTAAAAATTGGCATAGGCATAAATTGGCTTTTCCGCCTGTTTGACCTGTGCCAGCGCTTCGCCGACCGCGTTGAGGCTGGTTTGTCCGGCACCCATGAACGTGCTGAGGTCCAGAACCACCGCTTTCACCCGGTCATCCTTGGCCGCAGCATCAATTGCGCGGACCACGTCCCGAAGGCGATATTCACGAACCGTATTTTCGTTATTGGTGAACATTGCGGTGAAATCCTGCTGAGCAGGCTGTTCCACAATCACGCCTTTCAGGTCGAGCAGCAGTGCGCCATCGCTAATCGCGGCCACATTGGGTCGGGCCGAAAGCGCCGCATACAGAACCGCAAAAAACAGCAACATCGCGATCAGAACCAAAGCGTCTTTAATCGCCACCAGAAATTTCCAAGCTGCACGGGCAAACTGCATTGTCGTCATTCTCCACAAAAAAGGCGGCTGATCATTGCTGACCGCCGCCTTTAATATGGTTATGCTTTTGGGAAATTACCAGCGGATAAGGCGCGGTACGATAATCCGACCCACTATGGCACTGACCAATACCGGTAGGGTGAACCACAATCCGATATAGTAAATGTCATTAAACGGGCAGAAAATATTATAAGCAGCCGCTCCCAAAGCGCCGGATGCGATGCCGACTAGCCAGCCAGCACGTTCCGGTGAGGTTGGTGCACCTTGACGCAGCCATGTGGTAAGGCCACCGCCGATGACCAGCGCAGACATCATGCTAACGGTCAAGCAACGCAGACCTTCAGCTGGTCGCAAAGCTTCTACCGGTGGCATATTTATAGCGCTCATGATGGCCGCCGTCAGCGGGAACAGTGCTGCTGTGACCAGCGCCCAAATCCACCCGCGGTTGAGGTTGCCAACACCAGGCCGAGCCATATTGGCCGCAGCAAAGGCGGTTGCAATACCAAGCATCAAGAGCACGCCACTGCGCAGGAAGAACATCTGATGGGCCATGCCCATCGCCAGATCACCGCGTACGCCCAGAAAGAAGGCTACGCTGGAAGAGACAGCCAACATCAGGATCGCTGTCACTGCCATACCACCCGAAGGCTTCAGGGTACGGACCGGGGCAAGATCATCGACCAGGTCATCGATCAGACTATTTGCTACTTCACTCATTTCATTCACTCTCGATAAGGGCGCTCATTTTCTTGAGCCCCCGATGGATATTTACTTTCACCAGTGATTCCGACTGGCCGGTTTTTGCCGCGGCTTCGGCAATGCTTAGTCCTTCAATCTTTACCATGGCGATAACATCGGCCTGTTTGTCCGGGATCATACCCAGCAAACGTTCCAGACTCACCTTGGCGGTTACATCCTCATCTTGTGGATCAGCAACCAGTTCTTCATTCAACTCGCCATGTTCGTGACGATAAATTTTGCGCAAGCCATCAATCCAACGATACCGCCCAATTGCTGCGAGCCAGGGCAGAAACGCCTTGGTCGGATCATAGCTGGCTCGCTTTTTGTGCAGCGAGATCAGCGTTTCCTGTACCAGATCATCGACTTCCGCCGGATTGATCTTGCGCGCATAATAGCGTCTTAGCCATTTTTCGCACTCGGTCAGCAGGCTGGCATAGCATTGCTTGTCCCCGCCCTGCGCCTTGACCATTAAGTGGCGCAATGTTTCTTCGTTGGCGATCATGGCTGCTCTCCGCTTACCAGCTTAGCCCAGTTTCCCGCCAACCAGCTTGTCGAGGGAGAATAGACCACCGCCACGCGTAATCAGAACCAGCGCCAAAGCAACCCAGATAATATGTACAGACCACCAAGCTTCAGGATAGACGAAAAACTGGATGACCAAAGTCATGACAAGCAGTCCGGCAGCTCCGAAGCGGGTTGCAAGACCCAATACCAGCAATATCGGGAAGAAATGCTCGGCATAGGTTGCGATCAAACCGGTAATTTCGGGAAATGGCATGCCATATTCATCGCGAAACAGGTCGACGGTCAACTCTTTCATTGTCAGAAAACTGCCATCCTCGACCTTGGTACGCGCTGAGCGCCAGAAAATTCCGGCCAGTGCTACGCGGGCAAAGAGCAAAGCAATCGCCTCCGGAACTGCGCCGCTTACCAAGTTAATCGCTTTTTTAATCAGGTTCATCATGTTCATTACCCCATCAAATTTTTATCATCACACCCGCTTGGATCAGTTTTATAAGGCGTTCCATTGCAGTGTCTTCACCACCCAGTTCGATGGCCGAAGCCAAAAGGTTACCCATTGTTGAAATATTTGCAATTTTTTCCGCAATATCATGCTCTAACTGGGTTAGCGGGTGGAACAACACTTCGGCTTCCGGGCGTGCAACCAGCAACGCATCGGGCGTTTCATTGCCCAATTCCGCAAGTTCGGGAGAAAGTGCACCGGTGAGGTTGACCAGCCGCATCGCTGGGTGTGCACCGACGCGGAGACCAAGCAGGCTTGCTTCATCCAGTGTTGCGATATCATTGAGCACCAGCGCCGCCGCCTCAGTGCTGTGATAGCTTTTGATCCAGGCCCATTCTATCCGAGCCAGATCAACTTCTGTTTCGCTAAAGCCACGTTTCGCCAGAAATTCTGCAAAATTCGACGCGATATTGTTCATATCGCAGGTCAGGATATGATCTTGCTCGATATAATCCCGAGAAACGGCATGGAAAGGCTCATGGCCCATATGCTCGTGCAATTTGGGATAGGCATTTTCCAGCGCCACGAGCCGCGCATGGGATACGGTATTGGCGTGGGCCTTAAGACCCAGAAGTGCTCTATCCGCACTCTCGCTGAACAGATTATCGGGAAAATGCGCCGGACCTTTTTGCAGACACGCAATGAAGCGCGATTGGCCTTCAGCGAGCGAGGGCATGCTGATTCTCGTCCAGAACATGGCTGCCGAGCACTTTTTCAACCTTTGCAACCTCGGTCATCAGCACATCATATGCGGGAATATCGGTATCCCACTCGATCAGCGTCGGTTTCGGGCCAGCGCGTGTGATGAAGCGCTCGTAAAGCCGCCAAGTGATATCGCTGACAATAGATCCGTGATCATCGATCAGCAGAGGACCGCTTTCATGGTCTTCACGGGCATGGCCAGCGAGATGCATCTCGCCGACAATATCGGGATTGATCGCATCGATATAGGCTTCCATGTCGAGCCCGACATTGGTGGCGGTGACCTCGACATTATTGATATCGAACAGCAAGCCGCAGCCCGCCTGATTGCAAAGCGCTGTGATAAAATCGGTCTCACTCATCTCGTCGTCACGATAGCTGAGATAACGCGACGGGTTTTCGATCAGCATGGATCGTTTCAGCCGATCCTGTACTTTGCCAATCTGGGCGGCAAAATGATCCAGCGCTTCTTTGGTGTAGGGAATGGGGAGCAGATCAGGATAGCGATCATGGGCATTGCCGCTCCAGCTGAGATGGTCGGATACCATGGCTGGCTGGTAACGGTCACATAGAGACGCAATCTTATCGAGATCATATGCATTGAGACCGTCAGCTGAGCCTAGGGAGAGCCCAACGCTGTGAAAGCTCAATGGATAGTCTTCGGCGATGGCGGTCAGCCAACGATGGAGCGGACCACCATCACCGAAGTAATTCTGCGGATGCACCTCGACCCATCCGGGTTTTTTTGATCCGACTTCCTCAGACAATACATCATTATAATGTACCGACTTCAGACCTATGCCACCTGATGGAGGGAGGGAGCGTGACACAGGCGTTTTCATAACGGACAGATCAAAATTTGAGGTGTGAGCTTTGGTAGCATCCGCAAAACCTAGCGTAAAACAGAGTTTTGCGCCAGAGACTTACAGAAGGGTTAGCCTCTCTGCGGCACCGGCTTCTTATTGCCTTTTTTCGCGGTCAACGAACCACCAGCTTTAGTGCAGCTGCCTTTGGCGGTATATTTCCAGGCATTGCCCTGATAATCTGCGGTTGATGTACCGGCACAGCTGGTGCCTGGTCCTGCGGCACAATCATTCTTGCCTTTCAGCGCGATGCCGAAACATTTTTCTTTGGCGCCTGCCGCAACAGCGGTGGTTGGAGAAATGGCAATGGTTGCAGCAGCGGCGAGGGCGGCGGCAGCAGCTGTTGCTTTGATCATGGAGTTGGACATGGGGTTTTCCTCTCTTGGAATTGGGATAATAAGGATGAACCTGTCTCGCAGGCTCATTGATAGTTTCGCGGGATCGGTTCGGATGGTTACAGTTGTTTTCTCAAGACCAAGAAAAATCCGTGTATGATTTTTTGAAAACGGCATTTTTCTGTTGGGTACAGCGGAAAAAAGAATCAGATTTTTTTTGCAGCTAAGCCTTGACGATCGCTGAGAATAGCCCATATGGGCGTCGTTAGCACTCGACTCAAAGGAGTGCTAATCCTCCATTGAATATATCTTGATGGCCCGGGCTAAAGGAGCGGGGCCGCAGGAAAGTAAATTTGGATAAGAAAGGCAAACTTATGAAATTTCGTCCACTACATGATCGTGTACTGGTTAGCCGCGTCGAAGCGGACACGAAAACCGCTGGCGGTATCATCATTCCAGACAGCGCTCAGGAAAAACCATCTGAAGGTAAAGTTGTTGCGGTTGGCAATGGTTTGAAAGACGACAACGGCAAGTCAACGCCGCTCGACGTCAAAAAAGGCGACAAGATCCTGTTCGGCAAATGGTCCGGTACGGAAGTCACCGTTGAAGGCAAAGACCTGATCATCATGAAAGAAAGCGATATCCTCGGTATCATCGAGTAATCGCATTTCATTCCACTAAACATTCATTCTCATAAGCAGAGGAAAATAACATGGCTGCTAAAGACGTAAAATTTGGTCGCGACGCACGCGAACGCATCCTGAACGGTGTCGACATTCTTGCTGACGCTGTAAAAGTAACTCTCGGTCCTAAGGGCCGTAACGTGGTTCTCGACAAATCATTTGGCGCACCGCGCATCACCAAGGACGGTGTATCGGTTGCCAAGGAAATCGAACTGAAAGACAAGTTCGAAAATATGGGCGCCCAGATGCTTCGCGAAGTCGCATCGAAAACCAATGATGTTGCTGGCGACGGCACCACCACAGCGACTGTTCTTGCTCAAGCGATCGTTCGCGAAGGCATGAAATCCGTATCCGCTGGCATGAACCCAATGGACCTGAAGCGCGGTATTGACCAAGCGGTTGATAAGGTTGTTGCTGATCTGCAAAAACGCTCCAAAAACGTAAAAGGCTCCGGCGAAATCTCTCAGGTTGGCGTTATCTCTGCCAATGGCGACGTAGAAGTTGGCCAGAAAATCGCAGAAGCGATGGAAAAAGTCGGCAAAGAAGGTGTTATCACGGTTGAAGAAGCCAAAGGCCTCGACTTTGAACTTGATGTTGTTGAAGGCATGCAGTTTGATCGCGGTTACCTGTCGCCTTACTTCATTACCAACCCGGACAAGATGATTGCGGACCTTGAAAATCCCTACATCCTGATCCACGAGAAAAAGCTGACCAACTTGCAGCCCATGCTCCCAATCCTGGAAGCTGTTGTGCAAGCCGGACGTCCGCTTCTGATCATTGCCGAAGATATTGAAGGCGAAGCGCTGGCTACTCTGGTGGTCAACAAGTTGCGTGGCGGTCTGAAAATCGCAGCAGTGAAAGCCCCCGGTTTCGGTGATCGCCGTAAAGCGATGCTCGAAGATATCGCGATCCTCACCAAAGGTGAAATGATCTCTGAAGATCTCGGCATCAAGCTGGAAAGCGTTACGCTTGGTATGCTCGGTGAAGCGAAAAATGTCACGATCGACAAAGACAACACCACCATCGTGGACGGTGCTGGCAAGTCGAAAGACATCAAGGCCCGTGTTGAAGCGATCCGCGCGCAGATCGAAAACACCACATCCGACTATGACAAAGAAAAACTGCAAGAGCGTCTGGCGAAACTCGCTGGCGGTGTTGCCGTGATCAAAGTTGGTGGTGCGACCGAAGTTGAAGTGAAAGAGAAGAAAGACCGTGTTGACGATGCATTGCACGCGACCCGTGCTGCTGTTGAAGAAGGCATCGTCCCCGGCGGCGGAACCGCGCTTCTTTATGCAACGGCTTCTCTGAAAGGTCTCGAAGGCCATAATGACGACCAGACCCGCGGCATCGACATTGTTCGCAAAGCGCTTCAGGCTCCTGTCCGTCAGATTGCTGAAAATGCTGGTTTTGACGGCGCGGTTGTCGCTGGCAAATTGCTGGATCAGAAAGACAAGAACTACGGCTTTAACGCGTTTAGCGACAAGTACGAAGATCTCGTCAAATCTGGTGTGATCGACCCAACCAAAGTTGTCCGCGCTGCTCTGCAGGACGCCAGCTCGGTTGCCGGTCTGCTGATCACCACCGAAGCAGCTGTCTCCGACGCACCGGACGACAATGCTGGCGGTGCTCCTGCTATGCCTGACATGGGCGGCATGGGCGGCGGCATGGGCGGCATGGGCTTCTAAACCCAACCACTCGGCTAACACCGAAAAACATGAGGGGCTGGAAGGAAACTTCCGGCCCCTTTTTTGATTTAGGTGGTCTATCAATTTGCCGGCTATGTTTTCAAACATCGCGGACTGTGCCATGCAGTTGCTAATGTAACTTCTTACACAGGGATCAGACCGCATGACCAAATTTTTCACGCTCCTATTGGCTTCCACCACATTGGCGGGTTGCGCGGCGACAGCGCAGTCGGTTCAAACCCAAACGCCAGCTCCGGTCGTTGCAGATGCGATGGAAACCGAGACGGACCGTCTGAACATCTGGTTTGACAAAAAATTTGAAGAACAGCTGGCTTTCAGTCCGATCCGTCAGACCCTCTTGGGCCGCCGGACCGCCTATGATCAGATTGACGATTATTCGGTCGAAGCTGCAGACCGTCAGTTGGCGTGGATGAGAAATGCCACGGCAGAGATGAAGCGAGACTTTGACTATGATAAACTAACGCCGGATGCGAAAATATCCTGGGACATGTGGTTGTTCCGGTTGGAGCAGGCAGAAGTCGGCGTACCGTTTCGCCAGAATGGTTATGTGCTGCACCAATTTAATGGCCAGCAAAGTTTCTTTCCAACCTTTCTGATCAATCAGCACCGTGTTGCAAGCGAGTCTGATATGGTCGCCTTTATCGAACGGCTCAAAGGCAGCGCGCGGGCCCTCGACCAGCTGCTCACGCGCGCGCAGGCCAATGCCGAGTCCGGAACACGGCCACCGCGCTTTGCCTATGAAGGGGTGATCGAGCAGTCTGGAAAAATCACCGCCGGCGCGCCGTTTGATGATGGCAAACCGTCGGCCCTTTGGGAGGCGACCGAGAATAAATTGGCGGCTTTGGTGAAAGCAGGCACGATTACGCAACGCCGGTCGGACGAATTGAAGGAGCAGGCGCGGGCGGCGCTTACCGGATCGTTAAAGCCAGCCTATGAGCGGATCATCACCTGGTTCAAACAGGATCTGCCCAACACAAAAGAGGCACCCTTTGGTGTTTCCGAGCTGCCCAATGGCGAAGCCTTTTATAATTACCGCCTGGCCAATCAGACAACGACCAGTCTGACGGCGGAAGAAATTCACACCATCGGTCTTTCGGAAGTCGCACGCATTCGCAGCGAGATGGAAGCGATCAAGGACAAAGTAGAATTCAAGGGTGATTTGCAAGCCTTCTTCACTTTCCTCCGCGAGGACGATCAGTTCTATTTCTCGGAGGATGACAAGGGCGCGCAGGATTATATTGATACCGCCGAAAAGCATCTGGCGTTTATCAAAACCCGTCTGCCTGACTTTTTCGGAACTCTGCCAAAGGCTGATCTGGTCGTAAAACGGGTTGAGCCTTTTCGCGAACAAGATGGCGCGGCCCAGCATTACCGGCCCGGTACGCCGGATGGAACGCGGCCCGGCACCTATTATGCGCATTTGTCGGATATGCGAGCGATGCCGATCCACAGTCTGGAGGTCATAGCCTATCATGAAGGCAATCCGGGCCACCATATGCAAAGCTCCATCGCGCAGGAATTGACGGGCATTCCGAAATTCCGCGCGCAGGGTGGTTATATCCCGGCCTTTGGTGAAGGATGGGCGCTCTATTCCGAACTGTTGTCGAAAGAAATGGGTGCCTATGAAAACCCCTATTCCGACTTTGGCCGGTTGACGACAGAAATATGGCGCGCAATTCGGCTGGTGGTTGATACCGGCTTGCACAGCAAGGGTTGGAGCGAGGAAAAGGCGGTGGAATATTTCCTTGCCAACTCGCCTATTCCTGAAACGGCCGTGCGCAGTGAAGTGCGCCGTTATCTGGTGATGCCGGGGCAGGCGACGAGCTATAAAATCGGTATGCTGAAAATTCAGGAACTGCGCGCCCAGGCCGAGAAGGAACTGGGGGATGCCTTCGATATCAGAGGTTTTCACGACACCGTACTGGGCGGCGGTTCGGTTCCGCTGAACATATTGGAAAAGCAGGTGAACCAATGGATTGTGAAACAAAAAACATCCTGAAAACACGTGGTCTGGAAAGAGACTGCCTTGAAAGAGACTACCGGGAAAGACACTGATGGTCGCAAGCACCTTTGAACTGTTTAAAATCGGTGTCGGGCCATCCAGCTCGCACACCATGGGTCCGATGTCAGCGGCGGCGGATTTTGTCGCACGCCTCCGGGATCAGGGCATCCTTGATCATATTACGCGCGTGGAAGCCAAGCTGTTCGGTTCTCTCGCCTTGACCGGCAAGGGGCATGCGACCGACCGTGCCATCCTGCTTGGACTGTCCGGCCAGGTTCCGGATAATATCGAACCGGATGCCGCTGATGCTCTGGTCGATCAGATCAGAACGCGGGAGCGGATCAGCCTTGATGGCAAACAGGATATTGACTTTGATGAAGTGGCCGATGTCATTTTTGATCAACGCAAGCGCCTGGATTTTCACTCCAACGCGATGCGCTTTACGGTCTTCAAGGATGAGGAGGAACTGGCGAGCCGTGTCTATTATTCGGTTGGTGGTGGCGCGATATTGAATGAGGATCAGATTGGGGCCAATAATCCCGAAAACGGCCTGTGGGACGTGCCGCATCCTTTCTGTTCCGGCACCGATCTCCTTGACATCGCGAAGACCAAGGGCCTGTGCATCGCCGATATCATGCGCAACAACGAACGCGCCGCCAAATCCGACGAAGAGATCAGCGTGGGTATCCGGCAGATCGCCGATGCGATGTCACACTGTATTGATCGCGGCATCCGGTCTGAAGGAATCTTGCCCGGAGGTTTGAAAGTGAAACGCCGGGCGCCCTTGATCCATGCCCGCTTGATGGAGCGTCAGGAACGGGCATTGTCCGATCCATTGACCGTTCTCGACTGGGTGAATCTGTGGGCTCTGGCGGTGAATGAGGAAAATGCCGCAGGCGGTAAAGTGGTCACCGCGCCGACCAATGGGGCTGCAGGTATAGTGCCCTCAGTCCTGCGTTTTTATGAACGCTTTTCGCCACAGGCAGATGTTGAGGGAATCGAGAAATTTCTGCTAACCGCCGCAGCGATCGGGTCGTTGTTCAAGGAAAATGCGTCTATATCAGGGGCTGAAGTGGGCTGTCAGGGCGAAGTTGGTGTTGCCTGTTCGATGGCAGCGGCGGGTCTTACAGCGGCCTGGGGCGGGACACCTTTGCAGGTCGAGAATGCGGCCGAGATCGGTATGGAGCATAATCTCGGACTGACCTGCGATCCGGTCGCCGGATTGGTGCAGGTGCCGTGTATCGAACGCAACGCTGTTGGCGCCGTCAAAGCAATTGAAGCGGCCCGGCTTGCGATCATGGGTGATGGTACGCACCGGGTGAGCCTGGATGAAGTTATCGAAACAATGCGCAAAACCGGTTTGGATATGAGCGAGCGTTACAAGGAAACATCACAAGGTGGGCTCGCCGTCAATCTGGTGGAATGCTAAGACCATCAAGTCCGACCGGAGGAATAAATGAGCAGATCAAAATTTTTCAGCAAACGTCTGCTCTGGGGTTTGGCCATCGGAACTGGCGTGCTTGTCAGCGCGACATGGCTTCTGCGTCCGGAGATAGGGGCCCGGCTTTTTGTCAGCGCCGTGGAAACCGCGGTTACCCGTGATGTGACGGGTGATCTGCCCGACGGTATGCATCTGGCTTTATGCGGGACCGGATCGCCACTGCCCGACCCCAGTCGTGCGGGCCCCTGTTCCGCCGTGATCATCGAGGGCAAGCTGTTCATTATAGATATTGGCGGCGGAGCGGTGCGCCGACTGGGAGAAATGGGGCTTAATCCAGGTCAGGTTGAAGCGCTGCTTCTGACCCATTTTCACAGTGATCATATTGACGGGATGGGCGAACTCTTGCTGCAACGCTGGGCGGGTGGTGGCCATGACAAGCCCTTGCCGGTTATCGCTCCCGAAGGCGTAGCGCCGATCGTCGAAGGAATAAACACGGCTTATGCTGCTGATGCCCGCTACCGGGTGGCGCATCATGGCGAAGATATCATGCCACCATCCGGAATCGGAGGGGTCGCGCAGCCCTTTGCTTTACCGACAGATGAGGCTGAACAGATTGTCTATGATCAGGATGGTCTGACAATCACAGCTTTTGCCGTCAATCATGAACCGGTGGTGCCAGCGGTCGGATATCGCTTTGACTATAAAGGCCGGTCGATCGTGTTTAGCGGCGATACCACCCGAAGCCAGGCGATTGAAAAAGCCTGCAAGGGCTGTGACATATTGGTGCACGAAGTGCTGAACGCCGAGATGGTTGCGATTGTCGAGGCGGCGATGAAAAAAGCGGGACGACCAAGGATTGAAAAGATCATGGCTGATATTCCTGATTATCATGCCACACCAGCCGAGGTCGCGGAATCAGCGAAAGCTGCCAAAGCGAAGATGCTGGTCTTCTCCCATATCGTTCCGGCGGTGCCGATAGGTTTTCTGGAACCCTATTATCTGAAAGATGTGACCACTGGCTTCGGCGGGGAAATGGTGATGGGCAAGGATGGAATGCTGTTCATTCTCCCTGCCAATACAGATAATATCGAGCGACGGGATTTGCTCTAGACTGGGCCCTGAAAAGGGGAGGCAGGCAATGACGACAAATCGTTTCTGGCAATTGAACAAACGGCCTGAGGGTGACGATGTCGCGAGCGCATTGTCACTGGAAAGTGAACCGATGCCGGAACTGGCTCAGGGCCAAGTGCTGGTAAAAGCGGCATATCTCTCAATGGATGCGGGTACCCGCATGTGGATGACGGAACGGCAAGACAGTTATCAGCCGCCGCTAGAACTGGGCACAAAAATGGTCGGTCTCGTGCTGGGTCATATTGCGGCGTCGCGCCATGACGGATTTGCCGAGGGTGATCTTGTTCGCGGTTTTGGCCAGTGGGCTGAACATGCCGTGATCGAACCGGAACTGGCCGGGCTGGTCAAAGTGGATGACACCATAAGCGATATCAAACAGCATTTTGGTGTGCTCGGCTTTAACGGCTGGACGGCTTTATGGGGATTACAGGAAACGGCAGGGGTGAAGGCCGGTCACAATGTCCTGGTTTCGGCCGCCGCTGGGGCAACGGGGGTGCTGGCTTGTCAGATTGCGAAAATACTGGGTGCCAATGTCTATGGTCTCGCAGGCGGGCCGGACAAATGCCGTTGGCTGGAAAGCGAGTTGGGCATCACCAAGGCAATTGACTATAAAAATGACGATATCGCAGCCGAGCTGGCGAAGGTTGAAGGCGGGATCAACGCCTATTTCGACAATGTCGGCGGGCCGATTCTTGACGATGTGCTACCCAATATGGCGCTTTATGGACGGGTGGCATTATGCGGCTTGCTGGCCCAGTATAAGGGCGATGGGCGCGGTCACGGGCCAGAGCATTTTGATCAGATTCTGATGAAACGGTTGCGGGTTGAAGGCTTTTTCTCTCCTGATTTCATGGATCAGGGAGAGCGACTAACGGTGCAGCTCAACGCTTGGCTAGATCAGGGGCTGATTGATACGCCGTTTGATGTGACCGATGGTATTGAGAATGTGTTGGCTGCTTATGACAAGCTTTTTACCGGCGGCAATATCGGTAAGGTATTGGTCAAGCTTTAGGACGTATCCGTAAACCCCAGAGCGAGAAGCCCATGATCAGGGTTGCAAAAACCAGCGATATCCCGACGATCGCGTCCCAACCGCCCCAGGCGTAGGCGGCCGTGCCCAGCCAGCTCGACAAGCCGCCGCCGGTAAACATGATAACAATATAAATGGTCATCAATCGGGTGCGGATTTCTGGCGCGCGGCCGAACAGGATCGTGCGATTGGCAACATCCATCGAAGCGCCACCGAAATTGCTGAACAGGATCGGAAGGATCAGGATCCACAGGCTATGGCCGGCGAATATCAGCATCACCGCGCCGATCATCTGGGCAATAGCAAAAAGCATACGGGCTTTTTCAGCCCCGATCCTGTCTGCCAATCGGCCCGACCAGGGTGCGATGAACACATTGGTGCCTGCGAGCAGCGCAAGATAGCCGACGACATCCACGCCATAGCCCATCTGTGGGCTGGTGATGTGCAGGCCTATGCCGAGCCATAGAGCCAGGAAAAAGCCGAAGGACAAAGCCTGCAACAGTCCCGCAAGCAATACATCCGGCATAGTTTTGATGATCGGCCAGAGTGAAGCGATTAGCGCGCCATAGCTCTCTTGCGGCTCGCTGTCATCGCGGAGCTTTTCATCTTTCTCCATGATCAGCGGCAAGATGACTAGCAGCAGGAGAGTTAGTGCGGTCCCCACCCAATAGGCTGAACGCCAGCCAAAATAATGCCCCAAGACGCCGGCCCCCGCCCGGCTGCCGAGCAGGCCGACGGTAATCCCAGCCGTTAGGATGCCGGTAACATGACCGATACGATCTGGCCGCACCCGTTTGGTGACATAGGCGGGCAGCAAATAGGGCGTGATGGTCGCAAAACCTAGCAGCGATGATGCTGCGACGAAGAGACGGAAATCCTGTGCCGTGGCCATAGCGAGCAGCGCCAGAAACTGACCTGCGACAAAGGTGGTGACGAGCTTGCGATTGTTGATACGGTCACCAAGCGGCAAGAGCAGCAATATACCGAACGCCAGCGCAATCTGATTCAACGCAGGCACTAATCCGAGCAGGGTACCGCTTACACCAAAATCATCACCCACGGGTGCAATGAGCGGATGGATATAATAGCCGTTCGCCACAGCGACGGCGCAAGCCATGGAAAAGAGAAACAGTTTCGTTTCGCTAATCCGGCGGGGTGCAGTTTTGGTAGAAGGTGTGGCTGCGTCGGTCAGTTTATCGGCTTTCTATCTTAGGCCAGAAAGGGCTTGCGATGCCCATGACGAAAGCGGAGCCCCAAGTCCTCTATTTGTTTAGCTAGCGTCGATCACTTTTTGCAACTCTTTCAGCACGTCGCCGTAGTTCCGATCATTCAGCAACTGCACGAGCTTGGGATCGGCGACGCTGGGATTGCCGCTGTCAAATGGCGGATGAGGATCATATTCCAGGCCGAGCTGCACCGCCTCGGCAAATTGCGGTCCGGCAATTTCGGCAATCACGGTCAGGGCAAAATCGATACCCGATGTGACCCCGCCAGCGGTAATGACACTGCCATCTTTGACGACGCGCGCGGGCTCATAGGTTGCACCAAGTTTTTCGAGCAAGGACGTATAGGCCCAATGGCTGGTTGCGCGCTTGCCTTTCAGCAAGCCCGCCGCACCCAATGCCAGCGATCCGGTGCAAACCGAGGTTACATATTGCGCCCCCGCGGCCTGATCGCGCAGAAACTGCAAAGTTTCTTCATCCTGCATGACATCGCGCGTGCCAAAGCCGCCCGGGACGCATAGAAGGTCTGCTCGCGGACAATCGGCTAGGTTCGTACTGGGCAACATCGCAAAGCCGCTGTCGGTCTGAATGGGCTGCACGGCCTTGGCCGCCGTATGGACAATAGCTCCCGGCATGCGCGCTAGAAACTGGGCAGGCCCGGTAAAATCAAGCTGCGTAATGCCGTCGAACAATAGAAAGACGATATGGAAAGGTTTTTGTGTGTCGGTCATGAGCATGTCTCCTTCGGTTCAAGAAATGCCCAGGCGCCCGACTGAAAATTGCATCTTTGACAATGCACCCGCTCCCCGGTGGTGAACCACCCTATCGCGCCAGTTGCGAGCTCTATCCTGATATCATCGCTGTACCCCTAAAGGCAATCCAGAATTATTCGGTGCGCAGTGCCTCGATTGGCGATAGACGCGATGCGCGCACGGCCGGATAACCACCGAATAGCAAACCGATAAATGCAGAGAATATGATCGCACCAACGCCGACTCCAACACCGATAGGCACCGGGAAATCCGCATAGACAGTCAGCGCTGTGCCGCCCGCAATAGCGAGTATCAGGCCCATAGCGCCGCCAATCACGCAAAGCACTGCCGCCTCGACCAGAAACTGGTTGCGGATATCGCTGCGTTTGGCACCGAGGGCCATGCGTAGCCCGATTTCGCGGGTGCGTTCGGTGACGCTGACCAGCATGATATTCATGATGCCAATTCCGCCGACCAGTAGCGAAATGGATGCGATTGCAACGAGCACAATCTGGAAGATACCGGTGACTTGCGCGGATTCTTTCATAAATTCTTCGGTCGTGCGAATGGTGAACGGGTTGATATCCTTGCCCCGCACCCGATAGCGTTCGCGCAGCAATTTTGTCATCTCGCGCTTCGCATCCGGCAACGATATTCCATCCTGAAAGCCGACGAACAACATTTGCAAATCATCGGGCCCCGCAAGGGAGTCTCCGGAAAATCGTTGGCGCATTGTGCTGATCGGCATGAGCGCGATATCGTCATTATCATTGCCAAAGCTCGACCCTTTGGATTCGGTAATGCCAATGACAGTAAACGGCGCGCGGTTGATACGAATAGTCTCGCCAACCGGATCAAAGTCGCCGAATAGTTTCCGTGCGACCGTGGGGCCAAGCACGACGACACGCGCAGCAGAGCGAACATCGGCATCGCTGATGAAGCGGCCGTTCTCGGCGACAAGATTGGAGACTTTCCCATAGCCCGGGGTCGTACCAACCGCATTGGTTGAAGCATTGCGTCCGGCAACAATGAGTTGAATATTTGAGCGCAGTTGTGGGGCGATGTCGTCAATTCCGCTTATCTGCTTTTCGATCGCGCGTGCGTCGCGCATCGTCAGCCGTCCACGATCAAAGGAGCGCCGTCCGCCTTCCCCGGTATCTGGCTGCGGAAATATCAGCGCCATGTTGGAGCCTAGCGCGTTGATTGATTGCATCACCGACACCTGTGCGCCGGACCCAACAGCCACCGCCAATGTTACAGCAAACACGCCAATCATGACACCCAGCGTGGTGAGGATCGAGCGCATCAAATTGGTGCGCAGTGCCGTCATTGCAATGGCGACATTGACCAGCCATCCGGATGCCTGTTGTCTGATATTGCCGATCATGAACTAACCTTCTGGCGATTGTTCACTGCGACATCCTCGATCACCTTGCCGTCACGAAATTCGATCCGGCGTTTGGCATGGTCTGCAATTTCCGCTTCATGGGTAACAACGATGATGGTGATGCCCTGTTCGTTCAGGCTTTCAAAAATCTGCATGATGTCTTCGGACGTCTTGCTGTCGAGCGCGCCTGTTGGTTCGTCCGCGAGCAAGATTACAGGGTCGGTGACCAGCGCGCGGGCAATCGCCACGCGCTGTTGCTGGCCGCCTGATAATTTGGCCGGACTGTGATCCAGCCTGTCGCCAAGTCCCATTTCTTCAAGTTTCGCCTTCGCTTTTTCCCGCCGCGCCTCAGTACCGAGACCGGCATAGATGAGCGGTACTGCCACATTGTCGAGCGCGGTTGTGCGCGCGAGCAGATTAAACTGTTGAAATACGAACCCAATTTTCTGGTTGCGCAATTCGGCCAGCGCATCACCATCGCGATCACTTGTCGCGATGCCATCAATGCGGACAATACCTGATGTTGGGATATCCAGACAACCAATCATGTTCATGAAGGTTGATTTGCCGGAGCCACTTGCCCCCATGATAGCAACATATTCACCGCGTTCGATGGATAGCGAAACCCCATCGACTGCCCGTACTGTTTCACCGCCGAGCTCATATTTTTTAACCAGATCCTGGGTTTCAACAAGAGCCATTATCTAAGTGTTCCCGCGCGCAAATTCGTCCTCTTCTTCGTCCTCTTCATTTTCGAGATTCTTGGAACGGACGAGGACTTTTTCTTCTTCTGTCACCCCTTTGATGATTTCGACAAAATCTTCTCCGGCAAGGCCGATGGTAACAGTGCGTGGGTCCGGCTTGTAAGGATCATCGCTGGCCAACCAAATATTGGCGGTACGGTTTTTGAATTTCTCTTTGGAAGCCGACTTCTGATCTTTTTTGTCTTCATCGGGCCGGTCATCTTTGCGCGGGCGAAAGCGGATAGCGGGTGCTGGAACACGCAGCACATTGGTCTTGGTACCGGTTACAATTTCAACATTGGCGGTCATTCCGGTGAGCAATTTGCCTTGCTTATTGTCAACATCAAGGATCACCAGATAGCTGACGACATTCTGTTCTTCGGTGGCCGATTTGCGAATCTGGCCGACCTTGGCGACAAATGTGTCATCAGGGTAGCTATCCACGGTAAAGCGCACCAGCTGGTCTACCCGGACTTGCCCGATATCCGCTTCATCGACCGAGGCTTCGACTTGCATCCGGCTGGTATCGGCAGCAATTTCAAATAGGTTGGGTGTCTGGAAGCTGGCGGCCACGGTCGTTCCAGGCTCGACCAGCTTGTTGATCACTACGCCGCTGGTCGGAGCAATGATTCGCGTGCGGTCGAGATCAAGTTGCGCAGAGGATAGTTCTGCCTCGCTCTGGGCTATTTGTGCGCGCCCGCTTTGTGCCTGGGCTTTTGCGGTGCTCAGCGACGCTCTGGCATTGGCCAGCGCATTGCGGGCCTGGTCGATCCCCGCCTTGGACACAAAGCCTTTGTCCGCAAGCTGCTGTTGCCGCCCATATTCACGGCTTTGCACTTCAAAGTCTGTTTGTGCGCGGATAATTGAGGCTTCGGCCTGTGCCAGCGTCGCGCGTGCCGAGGCCACTTGCGCCCGCGCCTGAGTGACGCGCGCTTCGATCCGGGTGGGATCGATCCGGGCGAGCACTTGTCCCGCCGTCACCGGGGAGTTGAAGTCGACAAAGACGTCAGTTACTTGCCCGGAAATTTCCGATCCGACATTGATTGTGTTGAGTGCTCTCAATTTCCCGCTGGCTGACACGATACGGGCAACATCACCGCGCGATACGGGTTCGGTGACATATTCATAACTCGCCGGTGAGGGAATAACGATCTTGTACAGAATTGCGATGACGACAAGGGCGATAAGACCTGAGACGTAAGGATGAAGACGCATCCATGAAAATGCTTGTTTGATAATCACTTCACCTCTGTCTTAGCTAACTAAGTCACTATGACAGGTCGCTTGGTCTTAGGCAATAACCGGTTCACAGGAAAATCAGTCGATAAACGGTGCGACCGAATGACGCTGCCCAATCATCAAGGCATCGGCGGTTAGCTTGAGCGGAGCCAGATCGACATTGGACTGCCCGGATCGGACCAGATTTGCAAACTCCTCGTAGATCAGCTGATATTCCGCATTCGCATGCTGATCCACGATCACCTTATCATCAACTTTGAGCAAGCTGCCGCCGCGCTCCAGACTGAGCAAATAAGCATCGGTCTTCACCGTTATCGTCCAGATTTCATCACCTGTTATGCGAAAATCAAAATGAGCGCTGGCGTCTTCGGCAAAACTGCCTGAAAACTGTATATCTGCGGCAATTGGTGCCTGATGGTTTTCAGCCACAAACAGGCTGGCCTCATGGACATGAAAATCCACCGGCAGTATTTTGGTGGCGATGGACAGGGCGTTGATGCCGGGATCAAAGACACCGAAACCACCCGCCTCCCATATCCACGTCTGTCCAGGATGCCATTTGCGGACATTTTCCCGCCAGTGGATCGCAAAGGACAATATTTCTTGATCAGCCAGAAGAGCAGCGGCCTTATCGACGGCCTCATTATATTGGGCATGCCATGTCGCGAACAGGGTCTGGCCGGTTGATTCTGCATTGGCGGAGAGATGTTCCACTTCCATCAGTGTCGCGCCGGGCGGCTTTTCTAGCAGGACATGCCAGCCTCTGCTTAACGCATCCCGGGCGATCTCGGTGCGCCCCTTGGGAGGTGTACAAAGGGCGATAGCATCCACCGCAACAGCGCTATCGGCCAGTTCTTTCAGTGAAGCAAAGACCGGAACACCTTCCGGGGATTCGCTACGACTGCTGACAATAGCGACCAGCTCAGCACCACTAGTCTTCGCTATGGCCGGGACATGCTGGTCTTTTGCGATTTTGCCATAGCCCATGATCGCGATGCGCAAATTGGTCATACTATCTCGTCCCCGGCCTGTCCCATCTTGAAATCACCTCTCTAGGCGGTAACGCGCATGACCTGTTGCTGTAAACTGTCTTGAAAGGCGACGACCGCTTGGGACATTCGGCTTGCATAAATCATATCAATATGATCATGTGAATGACCGTCTGGCGCCGCTTTTGTCAAGCTTTGCTGACGACATAATAATCGTGATGGGAAAACAGGTGACCGACAAAAAGGCCCGCAGAAGCGCCGCTATTTATGGCAAGCGTGACAGGGATGGCTTCATTCACCGTAGCTGGATGAAGAGCCAGGGGCTTCCCGACGACAGTTTTGATGGCCGTCCTATCATCGGCTTGTGCAATACATGGTCGGAGCTGACGCCCTGCAACGCGCATCTGCGTATCCTTGCGGAGCATGTGAAACGCGGCGTCTGGCAAGCGGGCGGCGTGCCGGTGGAATTTCCAGTATCGTCTTTGGGCGAAACCCAGATGCGGCCAACGGCGATGCTGTTTCGCAATTTGCTGGCCATGGATGTCGAAGAAGCTTTGCGCGGCTACGCTATGGACGGGGTGGTTCTGCTTGGCGGCTGTGACAAGACAACGCCGGGTCAATTGATGGGAGCGGCATCGGTCGATTTGCCCGCTATTGTTGTTTCTTCCGGCCCAATGCTTAGCGGCAAATTTCGCGGCGAGACCATTGGATCGGGCACAGACGTCTGGCGTCTGAGCGAAGCAGCGCGAGCAGGTGAAATCAGTGAAGAGACATTTTTCAGTGCAGAAGCGGCCATGTCGCGCAGTGCTGGCGTGTGTAACACTATGGGTACGGCGTCGACGATTGGCAGTTTGAGTGAAGCATTGGGTGTCGCGCTGCCCGGCAATGCTTCCATCCCTGCCGTAGACGCACGCCGCCGGACGATGGCGCATGAAGCCGGACGGCGGATCGTGGCGCTGGTTGAGGAAGACCTGCCGCTATCCACTTTTTTGAGCCGGGAAGCCTTTGAAAATGCGATACTGGTTCACGCAGCCGTGGGTGGTTCAACCAACGCGGTCGTCCATCTGCTGGCGCTTGCGGGACGCTGCGGCGTGGATCTGCAGTTGGAGGATTTTGACCGGTTCTCGCGGGACGTGCCCTTGCTCGCTAATCTTTTGCCTTCCGGTGAATATCTCATGGAGGATTTTGATTATGCCGGCGGGATGCCAGCAATCATGAACCGTATCGCCGACCGTTTGCGCGGTACGGCTCCGACCGTTGGGGGCCAGACGATTGGCGAGATCGCCAATTCAGGGGAGTGTTTCAATGATGCGGTCATTCGCCCGCTCGACAACCCTGTGCAAGATTCGTCCGGCACTTGGGTGCTACGAGGCAACCTGTGCCCGGGCGGCGCGATCATCAAGCCAAACGCCGCTACGCCTGAACTGCTGACGCACGAAGGGCCTGCAGTGGTCTTTGAATCGATCGAGGATTTCAAGGCAAGGGTCGATGATCCCGGCCTCGAAATCACCAAAGACTCGGTGATGGTGCTGAAACAATGCGGACCCAAAGGCTATCCAGGCATGCCGGAAGTGGGCAACATGCCTCTGCCCAAGAAACTGCTTCAGGCCGGCGTGCGTGACATGGTGCGACTATCGGATGCGCGGATGAGCGGAACGGCCTATGGTACGGTAGTCCTGCATATATCGCCGGAATCCCATCTCGGTGGTCCTTTGGCTTTGGTGCAAAATGGCGACCGGATCAAACTCGATGGTCCGGCTCGGTCGCTGTCGCTGCTCGTCGATGATGTCGAGCTTGAAAAGCGCAAAGCGGAGTTGGCGGCTCCACCCGCGCCGCCCAACAGCGACCGCGGCTATGTTCATCTCCATGTGAATCATGTGGAGCAAGCCGACAAGGGCTGCGATCTTGATTTTCTGGTTGGTAAAAGCGGCGCCACCGTCACGCGTGAATCGCACTAAACTCATGACAAAGCCTGCCTTTATTGCGATTGACTGGGGCACCAGCAATGCGCGATTTGTGTTGGCTGACAAAATGGGCGTGCGGCTTGATGAATCGCACGGCCCAGGCATCGCGAAAATCGGCAATGCGGATGCGATTGAGGCGACTTGCTTTAATGCTATTGGTGACTGGATCGAACGGGACACTTCACTGCCGGTGCTGATGGCAGGTATGGTCGGATCCAACATCGGCTGGCGTGAAGTTGCTTATGCCCAAACTCCGGCTTCAGCTAAGGCGATACTTTCCGTTGCATCGCGATTTGAAGCTCGGGGCGCAAGATTTGCGATCCTGCCCGGTGTAAAGACTAATCGTGTAGGCGATGGCCTACCTGATCTTATGCGCGGTGAGGAAACGCAGATAATGGGTGCGGCGGAAGACGGCTTGATCTGTCTGCCGGGAACGCACTCGAAATGGGTCCAGCTATCAGGGGGGATGATAGCGACATTTCATACCGCGCAAACGGGCGAGCTTCTTGAGCTGATCGGTAAGCACAGCATATTGCTGAACCCAAGAAGAGCGCCAGCGGCAGTTGTTGGACATGCGTTTGCGGATGGGGTGGACGTGGCGCTTGCCAATGGTTTGGGGCTGGAGTCTTTGCTCTTCACCGTGCGTAGTAAGCAAGTTGCGGGTGATTTGCCCGACACGGAAGCTGATTCTTATCTGACGGGGCTTTTGGTTGGAGCCGAGATTCGCTCTGCATTGGCGATACATGATGATGTCAAAAACGTGCAGCTGATCGGATCACCTGGCCTGACCACTCTCTATGCCGCCGCACTCGATAGGGCTGGCAAAAGTTCAATTCAGATAGACGGTCAGTCTGCCAGTCTGGCAGGCCTTACCAAAGCCTATCAGGAGATATTTGCATGACTATGGATATCTCGCCGACAAAAACACTCGACGTCAAAAACCGGCTGGGAGAATGTGTCCTATGGGATGGACGACAGTCGACCATATTGTGGACAGATATTGAATCATCCCAGTTCTGGGCATGGCATTTCCCTGACGCAGAACCACAAAGTTTCCAGCTGCCCGAAAGACTGGGCAGTTTTGCCCTTACGGATATGGCCGGCACTTATCTGGGAGCGTTTGAGAGCGGTTTTGCTATCTTCACGCCGTCTGAAGACCTGTTCCAGCTCATCGCGCCCGTATCTGCGGAACACAAACATCTGCGGATGAATGACGGTCGCGTAGACCGGCAGGGTCGATTTTGGGCTGCCACTATGGCCGAGCAAGATCCGAAAGGAGAGGAGCCTTGGGGTACATTGTGGCGTCATGATCGGGGTGATCAAGTTTTCCCGACGCTAACGGGTTTCAAGATCCCCAATAGCTTGTGCTGGAGCCGGGACGGTGAGACGATGTATTTCGCGGATTCACCGCAAAATACCATCTGGCGTTACGCGTTTGATCCGGACAAGGGGCCGATTGGTGATCCCGTCATATTCGCCAAGACCGATAAAGACGTGCACCCCGATGGTAGCTGCATCGACAGCGAAGACCATTTATGGAACGCGCAATGGGGTGCTGGTGAGGTTGTGCGATATCGACCGGATGGCAGCATAGAAAGACGGCTGGAACTTCCGGTAAGTCAACCCAGTTGCGTTGCGTTTGGCGGTCCGAACCTTGATCTGTTGTTTGTGACAACTGCGCGCGTTGACTTGAGTGAGGAGCAGCTTTCAAACCAGCCACTAGCGGGCGCTCTTTTTGCGTACCAGATTGATAAAACAGGGATTCCAGAGGTAGTCTGTCGATCGGTATGATCTGGGTCGCAAGTATCGAAATTACAGATGATACTTGCAACGCACTCATCGCGTCCGCAAAGATGCTCTTCAGGAGCGAGGGAATTCAACTGTGGCACGAACGCCAAGAGGAAATTTGACTGATCATGTGGCCACTTCACTAGGCCGGTCGATTGTGTCTGGAGAATATGAACCGGGTTCGGTCTTTCAGATCAACGACCTTTGCAGATCGTTTGATGCTAGCCGCACGGTCATGCGGGAAGCTGTGAAAGCGCTGACCGCCAAAGGTCTCGTAACCTCTCGTGCGAGTGTCGGCAGCATTGTCCAGAAGGAAGAAAGCTGGAACCTGTCTGATCCGGATGTGCTGGACTGGTTTCTGCATGTAAAGGGCAATACCGTGCCTTTGATCCGGGAATTTATGGAGTTTCGGCTGGCGATCGAGCCGATGGCAGCGATGCTGGCTGCTGAACTTGGTGATCAGGCGGCCATAGCGAAAATAGACATGGCACTGGACCGGATGAAAGCGGCAAAAAATGGCGAGGATGATTCGCTGGCCGCCGATATCGAGTTTCACGTCGCGATATTGCACGCCAGCGGCAATCGTTTCTATGTGAACATGCGGCATACGGTTGACGTAGCGCTGAATATTTCCATCCGGGTGACCAACCGGTCAAAGGGTGTTGCCTTGGCCAGCGTTGCTGATCATGCGAAAATTGCCGACGCGATCAGGGAAGGAGACGGGGAAGCAGCAAAAGCGTATATGACAAACCTGATCATGGAAGCCCAACAGCTTTTGCAAGGCAAGATCCCCGCTCTCGAAAATATCTAATCAGGATAGAAGTTGAGCGAAGGCCTTTGCTTTGGCGCTTACTGCAGCGGCGCTGTCACCGGCTTGGTATATCGATCCGCCGATGCCGAACCCGGTAGCACCTGCTTGGCGATAAGTCGGTAAATTTTCCGTCGTAACGCCTCCGACCACGAGCATTTTCGCCTCCGAGGGCAGCACAGCGCGCATCGCCTTTACTCCTGCAGGCGGGACCAATTCTCCCGGGAATAGCTTGATCGCGTGCGCTCCGGCATCCAACGCATCAAAGGCTTCACTCGGTGTCAGACAGCCTGGCGTGGAGAGCATGCCACCTGCCACTGCGGCTTTGATAACATCCGGCCGCATATTGGGTGAAACAATCAGCTGACTGCCGGTATCCTTGCACCGCGCGACATCAGCAGTATTTAAAACAGTACCGGCACCGACAATGGCTCTTCCGGCGAAACAACGCGCCATGATCTCGATTGATTTAAATGGATCAGGCGAGTTGAGCGGCACCTCCAATATGGTGATACCAGCGGCAATAATCGCTTCGCCAATGGCCTCAATCTCATCCGGCTGCACCCCACGCAATATGGCAACCACGGGCATGGCCGAAAGCTGTTTGTCAAACGAGTCTATCAATTCAGTCATGCACATACCTCATCGGGGGGCGGAAATATCAGGCCGCTTCGGCTGCCCGCTGCGCTTTGCCTTCAGTGCTAAAGATAAAGACGGCCCGGTTTCCGAAAATCAGCCGGTTTACGGTGAGTGCGAATAGCACCGACGTCACCAGCACCACAACCATGACGTCAATATAATGCAACCACGGCAGCCCGACATGCTGGTAAAATGTCTCGCCCTCGTAAATCAGGCCGGGCTTGTACAAGACAAAATTATGGAAGGCATAAAGCGCAAAGCCCCATAACAGACCGGCTATCGCAGCACGGGCATCGACGTGGCGGAACAGCAATCCGACAATGAAGGTCGACAGGATCGGCATGGACAGTAATCCGTTCAATTCCTGCAGCAGATTGATGATACTCTCCGCACTCGCAAATAGCGGCACTAGCGCGATGGCAATAAGCGACGCTACAATTCCGACAATGCGGTTGAGCCGCCCCGGGTTTGCACCGGGGTTGATATATTGCTGGTGGAAATCAATCGTATAAAGCGTCGTCGTGGCATTGAGCACAGCCGAAAATGTTGTGAGCACAGCCGCGGCGATCATCGCGGCAAACAGCCCGCTCGTCCAGCTCGGCAAGACCTGTGCGACAAGCATGCCATAAGCGCGGTCGCCGACATCGCCGAACAGCTTGTACGCGACCACGCCGGGCACCACGACAATTGCTGGAATGATCAAGAACCGGATCGCGGCGGCCGCCATCACGCCTTTCTGGGCCTCACGGACTGTTGGAGCAGCCAGTGCTTTTTGCGTGATGTTCTGATTGGTGCTCCAGTAGAAAATCTGGATGAACAGCATGCCGGTAAACAGCGTATGGAAAGGAATGGGGGAGTCATTGGACCCGATCATCGTAATGCGCTCTGGCGGTACATCGGTGACAATATCGAAATTGACGGCTTGTAGCGCAAGAAAGACAACGACCAGCGCCAATCCCAGAATGCCAACACCGCTATAGGTGTCGAGCACAGCCACCGCGCGCAGCCCGCCCAATATGGCATAAGCGGCACCAACGGCTGCGAAAACCGCGGCAATCAGGATAAGGGAAATATTCACACCGAATAGCGACTGCATGAACAATGCGCCGCTATAAATGACGGCTGGCAGATAGATAACAACATTGCCGATAAGAAATAGTGCGGAAATCGTCGTACGGATGTTGCGCTTATTGTAGCGCTTTTCCAGAAGTTCGGTAACGGTTGTACAATTATTGCGATAATAGATCGGCACAAAAACAAAGGCCAGAATCGACAGGCCGACGATGGCGGAAAGCTCCCACCAGGCTAGCAGCAGCATTTGATTGCCATTCATACCGACAAGCTGATCGGTGGACAGGTTGGTCAAGGTGATCGCACCAGCGATGAAGAACCAGCTTAGACCTCCGCCTGCCAGAAAGACGTCCTTGGCAGACCCATCCTGGCCAGCGCCTTTGCCGCGCACTTTCAGATAGGTAAGCAGCCCAACCAGAACCATGATCCCGACAAAAACACCGATCTGGACCGCCGACACTCCCCCGCTATTCATACGCAAACTCTCCCGTTTCATACTATTAATAGTATTTTTCGGCTGTGCATGCCAGAACGGTTTTTCTTTTTGCAAAATATAAAATTCGATTACGAACTTGTCATGTCTGGAGAAATGCAAATCGACAATCGCATGGAGACAATCCGCTTTGATGCCGGAGAAATGTCCTTCATTCTCTGCTGTGCCAAAGGAGAGCCACCTTTCATTCTTTACTGGGGGCCGCGCCTTGCTCCTGACATATCCCTTGAACAGGTTCGTCTGCTCTCCACGAGGCAAAGCGCCCACGGCATAGAAGATGTCAATATTCAGCCATCTTTGGCGATGGAGCCTGGGATCGGCTATACGGGGCCAACCGGCTTCTCTGCCCATCGAGAAGGGCAGGACTGGGGTAGCCGGTTCGTTGTGCAGAACGTCAAACAGGATTTGCAATCCTGTCAGATAAGCTGCCATGATCATCGCACCGGTATCGCTCTCGATTATGATATTGTGGTCGATAGCGACAATGGTTTGCTGACATTTTCGTCTTCCATCACCAATCAGCAGGATTGCCCGCTTGATCTGGTCGATATGGCAACAATCTGCTTACCGATACCCGCACATATAACGGACATTATCGGATTTTCCGGCCGCTGGGCGCGTGAGTTCCAGATGGAAAGGATCAGCCGGTTTTCAGGTTCCTATATGCGGGAGAACCGGCGTGGCCGCACGTCCCATGACTGTTTCCCCGCGCTGATATTGTGCGAAGACAATAGCGACCAACAGTCTGGTGAAGCCTATGGTTTTCATCTGGCATGGAGCGGCAACAGCCGTCTGCGTGTCGATAGCAATGGTGATGGCCGTATCTTCGCGTCCATGGGGGCCTTGTTGTTCCCTGGCGAAATCCGGCTGAAGCCAGGTGAGAGCTATCATAGCCCGCAGCTGGTTGCCGCTTATTCCGGTTCGGGGCTGTCATCACTGAGCCAACAATTTCATGATCATGTGCGCACCAAGCTGCTCCGCCAATCGACGCGATCGCGCGGGCGACCAGTGCATTATAACAGCTGGGAGGCCGTCTATTTCGACCATGACCCGGATCGATTAAAGGCTTTGGCGACGCGGGCTGCAGATGTCGGCGTGGAGCGTTTTGTTCTTGACGACGGATGGTTTGGTGCGCGCCGTAACGATGCGGCGGGCCTTGGCGATTGGCATGTCTCGGACGCGGTTTATCCCGATGGACTGAAACCCTTGATTGATCACGTCACGGGACTCGGCATGGAGATGGGCATCTGGTTTGAGCCGGAAATGATCAACGCCGACAGCGATCTGTACCGTGCTCATCCGGACTGGATTTTGGGTCTGGATGGTGTTGAACAGGTGCCCTTCCGCAATCAATATGTGCTCGATATCTCCAGATCGGAAGTATCCGATCATCTGTTTGAGCGGGTCAGCGCAATATTGTCTGATCATGATATCGGCTACGTCAAATGGGACATGAACCGTGACCTCAATCACCCTGGCAACGATCAGGGCGTAGCACGAGCATATATGCATGTGCAGGCGCTTTGGGCATTGATTGATCGCCTGCGCAGCGCCCATCCCGATGTCGAGTTTGAAAGCTGTGCGTCGGGCGGCGGGCGTACCGACTATGGCATGTTGGCACGAACCGACCGGGTGTGGACTTCCGACAGCAACGACGCACTTGATCGTCAGACCATTCAGCGGGGCGCATCCCATTTCCTGCCGCTCAAGGTGATGGGTGCCCATGTTGGTCCGCGCCATTGTCATATCACAGGGCGCACATTGTCGATGGCCATGCGCGCAGGTACCGCGTTGATGGGCCATATGGGGTTGGAGCTGAATTTGCTGGAGGAACCTGCAGAAGAGCTGGAAGAGTTGAAAGCCGCTATCGTGCTTTACAAAGATCACCGAAACCTTTTGCATGATGGCGATTTTAGCCGGGTGGACAGTCCAGAATATCTTAACATCATGGGCGTCGTGGCGAAGGACCAGCGCGAGGCGCTCTATTCCGTCGCTTATTTGACCGGACAGGTCCCGGCACTTCCTGGCCGCTTCCGATTTGCTGGATTAGATCCCAAAGCAAATTACAGAATCCGGCAAATCTGGCCGGAAGACTGGTCTAGCGAGAAATCTCCATCGATTGTCGAAGTGCTGGACTTGGGGACAGCAGGGCAAGTGGTTTCTGGTGAATTGTTAACCAAGGTTGGAATGCAGCTCCCGGTCGCGCCACCAGAAACGGTTTTGCTTTTTCATCTGAGCGCGGAATAGAACTTCATTCCAGATTTGGGTGACAGCGGTGAACGACAAAAAGAAGGCCGCGATGACGCGGCCTTCCTGTTTGTTTAGTTTAGTCGGATTGGTCAGAAGCGCATCCGAACACCCGTATAGTAACGCCGACCGAATATGTCATAGACGTCTGCTGCTGTGTCAGAGCCAGTGACGTTAAATGGCGCAGAGGTCGGGATTAGGGGCGCATCGTTGTCGAGCAAATTATCTACACCAAAGTAAAACTCAAACTCCTCTGATACTTTATAGTTCAACTGGCTGTCCAAGTAGAACTGAGCATCCACAGCATCACCACAATCCACACAGAACTGATCATCTGTCACGGCAGAGCTAATGTAAGTTCCGGTAAACCCGATGCGGAACGGCCCTTCTGAATATCCCAGATTTGCAGTGAAGCGATCTTGGGAGGTTCCGATCTCGCCTGCCGACGGATCGACTGGTTGATCATCCCGCTGCCGGAAGTCATTTTTGAACACATGAGTATAGGCGACCCTGGCGCTCAACCTCCCATCAAGGCCCAGAGCGTCCAATCCAGTATTATATGAAGCGGTTACATCAATACCTTCTGTTTTCAAGCTCGCGCCATTGAGCTGTTGAGCATCAACGAATTCGATTGATCCTGCACTATTTGTCGATGTCTGATTTGCACGTCGAGTAATGAACGAACAGGATACCGCATCAGCATTGTTAAAGCATTGGTCCAGCGTAAATGCCCGCCCTGGAGCGGCAATCACATTGCTTACATCGATATTATAATAGTCGACCGTGATTGTGAGGTTGCGGAGGGCGTCAATAGAACGCGGATTGATCACCGCACCAACGGTCCAGCTATCTGCCTTTTCTTCTTCCAGATCAGGGTTGGACAGGTTGAAGCCACTTATGCCTTGGATGTCCGCCTGTACCAGCTGGAATTCGCCGCCATTTGCCGCAATATTTGCATTTACCCCTGCAAAGGCCCGGCAAGCTGTTGCCAAAGCGCTTGTTTCAGTTGCTGTAACGCCACCATTCGGGCCAGTTCCGCCATTTGCACAAGGATCTTGCAGGCCGGGTGGAAATGTCTGTCCAGCGCCTGCAAACAACTCATCGATATTCGGCGCCCGCACAGCACGTGAATAGGTACCGCGCAATCGAATGTCTTCGATCGGCTGCCATGTCAGTGTACCATTGTAGCTTACGACAGTTCCCACTGTGGAATAATCGGCAACACGGATAGCACCACCTGCCTCTAGCAACTCAAAGCCTGGCGTATTGGCGAGGATGGGCACTTTAACTTCAAGATAACCCTCGAGAACGTCAAATTCACCGAAAGAGTCGCCCAGCTTATTGCCGCCGTTTAAGCCAGCATTGGTCAGGGCGTCATTGTCTTCTTCACTTTCTTCACGGCGATATTCTACGCCTGCCGCAATGCCGAGCGGACCGGCTGGCAAGTCAAAAAGAGAGCCATAAATATTGCCCTGAACAACTTGTTGAGTAATCTTGGTTTGAAAGGTTGCTTGCGCGTCAATAAAGGCGATCGCGTCCTGTGAAATGTTACCTTCGCCAAAAATATTGATCGGCACACAACCACTGGCCCTAGCATCAGCATTGATACAGATAGCTTCGGTAACATCACCGTCGCCATCAATATCATCAATATCAGCTTGAGCGGCCAATGCTTGCTGGAAACTTTGGATGTTGACTTGTCCACTGGATGTCTGATTCTCAGAAGTCTGGCCAAAATTGTAGCTCACGTCCCAATTGAACTTATCGTCAAATATTGCGCCATCAAAGCCGACAACAAAACGATAGAAATCGCGGGTTGTATCACCTGATCGTGGACCAAACTCGACTAGACGACGTTGGAACCCGATGTCTCTCAGACCATCACCATCGGTATCTTGAGCGGCTGCGACAATATCTGCTGGAACCAATGGGTTGACCAATACTGCACCATTAACATCATTCTCAATTGGCATCCGACCGGTCCCTGGATAAATGCCGGTGCTGCCCCCCGATTGCAAAGCAAAGGGTTCGATAATGCGTGATGATTCGGTGCGGCTATACGTTCCTTCAAAAAACAGATTCACGTGGTCCGAAATTTCGTAACTGCCAACAGTTGCGAATAAATATCGTTCGACGGGAACTGCCAGTGTACGGAAGTTTTGGCGATTGAACCCATTCGGTCCAACCCCACCCGGACATGTCGTGCCATTGGTTGTAAAGCAGGGCTGAAGATTACCATTTGGATCAAAGGTGAAATCATCACCTACACCCGGCGTTCCCGCGACATCGAATCTGCCTTGCGGGGGAAAGCTGGAGAAAAATGGTTCCAGTTCCTCGTTTACGTCACCGCCGAAGAAAATATTCGAAATGGCATCAACCTGAGTATTTGAACGTTCACGTGACAATAATCCGTCTTCATTTGAATAGCCAAAGTGAACCATCACGTTACCGCGGCCATCCGCGACATTTGTCCCAAAGGTCAAATTGGCTTGATAGCGCAAGTCATCACTGCGCTCGGTTAGACCGATTTGGCCATTGGCTTCTATGCCCTCAAAATCCTTTTTGTAGACAAAGTTCACAACGCCAGCGACGGCATCTGAACCATATAACGAAGATGCGCCTCCGGTCAGAATATCTACGCGCTCAAGAAATTGTGTTGGAATGACGTTAAGGTCAACAATTGACGTACCGGGAATCCCAGCAACGACACGGCGACCATTGACCAATACCAATGTTCGGTTTGAGCCAAGGTCACGAAGGTCAACAGACGCCACACCGGTACCGGAGGTTAGAAATGCCGAGTTCGTCCGGCTGAGGGCTGGTGTACCGAAGGCAGGATTTTCTAGAAGCAGCTCTTGAACATTGGTTACGCCTGAGTCGTCAATCGCGGCGTCATCCAGGATTTGCAAAGGTGCAGCAGACTCAACAGTGGGCGAGGCGATACGCGAGCCGGTTACGACAATGAGATCGCTGCTGTCTTCTGATTCTTGTCCGGATTCTGCCGCTTGTTGATCTTGTGCCTTTGCTGTTGTGGCAGAGATAGCTAGCGCCATAATTGCTGCCGATGCAAAAGACTGGCGTAGGGTTTTAGTTTTAAAATTGGATCTCATTTTGGATTCCCCTGTTTGGTTACAGGGGCAACCAATAATATTAGGGGCTATTCAGCAATGAAATACGGCATCAATCTCTATATTAGAAAATACATGAAGTTTTAACGCAACGGTGACTTTACAGATTTGTAAAACTGAAAAATGAAACAGAAAATATCATCTATCTATTTGGTTTTTAAGGGGATAATGTTTCAACATGATCAACGCTGGGTGAGCTTTGGATGTCTGGCCACGCGGTTGATGACTTTTTGCTATTGTCGGACATGTCTATCGGTTGGCGGTAAAGACGTCTTTGAGACTCGGGCAGCACGGCTATGATCGGTTGATTGAGAAACGCACGGTCCCAAAACAGGCCAATGCGGATGGCCATGGATCACCAATACAGGCTGACCCATGGCCATATTCCAGATTTCAGAAAGCGCTCATAATCGCGCAAGCAGAAAATTGTCTTGGCGACAAAGCCTGCCTGGACAGTTACTTGCGACCCAGGCCGATTTTTGTTGCCAGCCCGCTGCGCACTTTGGAATAGTTTGAAGAGACCATGGGGTAATCGGCTGGAAGCCCCCATTTCGCCCGATACTCCTCTGGTGTCATATTGTATCGCGTCATCAGATGGCGCTTCAACATTTTGAATTTTTTGCCATCTTCCAAACAGACAATATGGTCCGGTTTGATTGACTCTTCGATGGGTACAGCTGGTTCCTGTTTGGTCGTTGTCGATGTTGGCTTGCCAGCCAGTTCAGACATGGCGCTGTGAACGCTGTTAATCAGCAGCGGTAAGTCAGAAACGGCGACACTATTGTTGTTCACGTGCGCAACGACGATCTGTGACGTTAATGCTATCAACGTTTCGTCCATTCTATTATCTTCTTCAGACATGTTTGGCCCCCCGACCTATATTTTATTCAATTATTTCAACGTCTTCGATATGTAATCGAATTACATCCATTTCGGATATAAAAATGTGATGTGCTTCCTTTCACAATAAATCAAGCATTGTTTCACTATTGATGGAGGCGGAGGATTAACAACTGCGGAATCAGCTAATTTCACGCATGGGGCCATGGGTAAAAATGAACTATTACAAGAGGGATGGCGATCAAGTCAGGTAAAAGCCAGTGGTCTTCTCTGCCACTTCCTCAGCTGTCACACCGGGAGCCAGTTCGATAAGCTTAAATGGTGTCTCATGATCTGAACGGTGGAACACACAAAGATCTGTAATGATCATATCGACCACATTGGTTCCGGTGAGCGGCAATGTGCACGCGGGGATGAATTTGGGACTGCCATCCTTGGCGCAGTGATCCATCACAACAATGATCTTTTTGACACCAGCAACCAGATCCATGGCTCCGCCCATGCCTTTGATCATCTTGCCGGGAATCATCCAATTGGCAATATCTCCATTTTCGGCAACCTCCATCGCACCCAAAACGGTCAAATCAATATGCCCACCGCGGATCATGGCGAAACTGTCGGCGCTACCGAAATAGCTTGAGGAGGGAAGTTCGCTGATCGTTTGTTTGCCAGCGTTGATCAGATCGGCATCAATTTCGTCCTCATAGGGAAAGGGACCAATGCCCAGCATGCCGTTCTCGCTCTGAAGCGTGACTTCCACACCATCCGGAATATGGTTGGCAACCAGGGTTGGAATGCCAATGCCGAGATTGACATAATAGCCATCTTGCAGCTCTTGTGCAGCACGCGCTGCCATTTGATTGCGATCCCAGCTCATGACGCGTCTCCTCGTTCGCGAGTCATGCGAAACTCGATCTTCTTGTCATAGGGCGAGCCGTCGATCAGCCGTTTGACATAAATGCTGGGTAGGTGGATCGCGTCGGGATCCAGTTCGCCGACCTCAACAATTTCTTCTACTTCAGCGACGCAAATCTTCCCTGCCGTTGCCATCGGCGCATTGAAGTTTCGTGCTGTCTTGCGGAATATCAAATTGCCTGCTTTGTCCGCTTTCCATCCTTTGATCAGGCATAGGTCGGCATATATTCCACGTTCGAGTATATAGTCTTCCCCGTCGAATTTCTTCACATCCTTGCCCTCTGCAACCTGCGTGCCCACGCCTGTCTTGGTATAGAAACCCGGTATGCCAGCGCCGCCAGCCCGGCAACGTTCGGCCAGTGTTCCCTGGGGACAGAATTCTACCTCCAACTCCCCGGACAAATATTGCCGCTCAAACTCCTTGTTCTCTCCCACATATGAAGAGATCATCTTCTTCACCTGTTTCGAGCGCAGCAACTTGCCAAGCCCCTCATTATCGATTCCGGCATTGTTCGAGGCGATTGTCAGATCCTTGATCTCGGCGACCTGAAGCGCATCAATCAGGCGCTCGGGAATACCGCACAGTCCAAATCCTCCGACGCACAAATGCATGCCGTCAAACAAGAGCCCGTCTAGAGCTGCAGCCGCGTCAGGATAAATTGTCTTCATATGGAACCTTTCAGGATGACATTGATGGTTTCTAGCGCACCTATTTGGCAACCGTCCAGAATAGAATATATTTGCACCAGATTATCGGTTATGGGCGCTTTTGTGACCCGAATATTTGCATGCCTTTCATTGTTTTTCTTCCTGGTTCCGGTGACCTTTATTCACGGCTCGCCGCCGGCGAAGAACGACAGTCAATATATCCGGTTGCAAACGATCAGTTTTGATTCGCAAGACCCCAATCGCAGAAAGACCGGTCGATTGGAGTTTTTAGCGGGCTGGAAACTCACAAGTGACAATGCTGATTTTGGCGGCATATCATCGATGCTGGTTCTTCCGGACAGCCGGATTTTTATGTTGAGTGATGCGGGTGTTCTCATAGGCTTCACATTGGATGAAGAAAAAGGCTTGGCTAAACGGCCATTTATTGCGCCGCTGCCCGATGGTCCGCCGGTAGAAAACGGATTTGCAAAGAAGAATTGGGATGCAGAGTCTCTGGTTCATAATCCGCAGACCGGTCAATATTGGGTTGGCTATGAGCGCTATCACGGGATCTGGCGTTATGGCCCTTCCTTTGCGCGCAAGGAAGCAGAGCAACAAGTCAAAGAGATGCAAGGCTGGCCGCCAAATGGCGGCGCGGAGGCGATGCTTCGGCTGCCAGGATCGAAAGATACAAAGGACCGCTTTTTGGTTTTTTCTGAATCTGCCGATTATAGCAAAGGCGGATATCAGGCATTGATTTTTGACGGTGATCCGGCGGAAGCAGATGTGAAGCCAACACTATTTGGCTATCGCCCGCCCAAAGGATATGAATTGACCGATGCAACTTTGTTGCCCGATGGCCGTGCGCTTCTATTGCATCGACGCTTTACGCCGCTTGAGGGCGTTTCCGCCATTGTTTCGATAGGGGATCTGTCGGAGATCAAGGCTGGTAAGCTGTGGACGTCACAACGGATTGCTTCACTGAAACCGCCTTTAAAGGTCGATAATATGGAAGCGTTGAGTGTGACGGTCGAAGGTGATGAGACGATCATCTGGATCGCATCGGACGATAACTTCAATGCGATTCAGGAAACGATATTGATGAAGTTCCGGCTGGCCAAGGGCAAGCAAAAGAAGAAGCGCAAGGAAGGAAGCACGGAGCCTGCACCTCCAAAAGCAAAAGCCGAGGCTCGCCCCGGCTTTTCATCAATTCCAAATTAAATACTATTGGATAGTAAGTTAAGCAGCAGCCTGCTTTTTGGCGATTTCTTTCTTGATGCGGCGTACGCGCAAGCTCAATTTGTCGTCGGATGTTTTCAGCAGCCAGTTATCCAGCCCGCCAACATGCTCGACCGAACGCAGACCATGGGTCGATACGCGCAGTTTTATGCCTTTGCCGAGAGCGTCGGACAACAGGGTCACATTTTGCAGGTTGGGCAAAAAGGTTTTCTTGGTCCGGTTTTTGGCGTGCGATACGTTATTACCTACCAGCCGAGTCTTACCTGTCAGTTCGCAAATCCGCGACATCTTGCTTGTCCAATTTCTTGTTAATGAGTGATTCCCGTAGGAAAGACAGCGCACCTAACCGCAAAAGGTCAGTCCGTCAAGCGTCCCGCCAAGATTTTCCGCCCTGTCGGGGCCTGATTGCGTCGGCATTCTCTCGACGGCCAGCGGGTTCGTCTGGTCATTACCAATGCTTCGCGCTAATCGCTGCATATGACGACCGATCCATTCCATTCCTATATGCCGCAAGCACTGGCATTGGCCAGGAAGGCGGCCGAATCGGGCGAAGTGCCGGTCGGGGCCGTTATTGTTCGCCAAGGAGAAATAATCGGGCACGGTTATAACCTAACCCGTACCCATAATGATCCCAGTGCTCACGCAGAAATTGCAGCGATTCGTCAGGCTTGTAGTGCGTTAAAAACCGATCGGCTCGAAGATTGTGATCTCTGGGTGACGCTCGAACCCTGCACAATGTGCGCCGGTGCCATTGCCCATGCCAGAATCAGGCGCCTCTATTACGGTGCGGCTGATCCCAAGGGCGGGGCAGTGGAGAGCGGCGTGAATTTCTTTGCCGCTTCCACTTGCCACCATGCACCCGAGGTCTACACCGGATTTGATGAAGCCGAATCCGCTTCTTTGCTGAAGGGATTTTTCAAAAATCGCCGTGACTGAAAGATGATGCGCTTAGTGCACAAACCGTGCAACGACATCGCGGTAACTGCGGCTAACCTTGACCTGCGCGCCTGATCCCAGGATTAGGAAGCATTCGCCATTGGTATGGGGTTTTACTTCGCGTACCTGACCGAGATTGACAATGGTCGAACGATGGACGCGCTGAAAATTGCGAGGATCAAGGCGCTTTTCAAGATCCTTCATGGTTTCACGCAGGATCAGCGAATTGTCGGCCGTATAGATGCACATATAGTCGCCTGCCGCGTCAATCCGTTCAATCGTATCAACATCGACGCGGAAAATCTGGCCGCGGTCCTTGACGTTGATCAGTTTTTCATAGCGGCTGGCTGCAGCAGGTTCTTCTGCATTTTCCAGATCTGCCATAGCAGCGGGGGCCACTTCGCTGAGAACATTTTTCAGCTTTTCAATCTCTTCAGCACCGCGTTTTTCGGTGAGACGGTTGCGCACTCGTTCCAGTGCATCGGCCAGACGATCCGGCTCGACCGGTTTGACAAGATAATCAACCGCCTCTGCCTCGAAGGCGCGGACAGCATGATCGGCATAGGCGGTAACGAAAATGAACAGGGGTGGTTCGATTTCCATAATGCCCTGCACAACAGAAAAGCCGTCAAAGCCGGGCATCTGAATGTCGAGGAAAACAAGATCAGGCTTCAGCGTCTTGATTTTGCGAATGGCTTCGCGCCCATTGTTGCAAGTATCGATAACTTCGATATCTTCGAATTTCTCGAGACGGATTTGAAGACCCTGAATGGCCAGTTTTTCGTCGTCGACTAATATCGTCTTTATCGTCATGGATTCATATCCTTTTGGTGCGATGAAGCCATAGCGGGGGCGGTGACGAGACCCCCATGGCTTTTATCGGATGCATGCTCCCCAAATATTGCTTCGTTTCTGATCTGGCCAGTTGTCGCATTATCTTGCGCAGCCTCTTTCTCAATCTGTTCTCTGGTCTCAAATGGCAATGCAATGATCACAGAAAAACCGCCTCCTGTTGAAGATTTGATCTCAAACGCATGCGCTTCTCCATAAGCTTGGTTTAATCGCTCCTGAATATTTCCCAAACCCACGCCCGTGGAATGACTATTTTTAGGGATTGGACCATTTTTTCCAGGACCGGTATCCGCAACTATTATGCGGACCTTATCATTTTCAAGTCGAGCCGACACCGAGATATCGGCGCCTTCTTCCATCGGAGTGACCGCATATTTGATCGCATTCTCTACCAATGGTTGCAACAAAAGGGATGGTAGCAGCGCGTCACGGACTGCCGGATCAATGTCAAAGCTCGGCCGCAACCGATCTTCGAAGCGCATTTTTTCAATGTCGAGATACAGGTGCAGTGTTTCAACCTCTTGAGCCAAAGTCACGCGGCTGTGTACTTCGTTGACCAAAGTATGCCGCAAAAAGGAAGACAGGCGAGACAGCATCGCATTGGCCGGTTCAGTCTGCTTCAGCAGTACGAGTGTCGAGATACTATTAAGTGTATTGAACAGAAAATGTGGGTTGAGCTGGTAACGCAGCATAGCGAGCTGGGCCCGGGTGGCCTGCGTTTCCAGCCGCAAAAGCTGGTCATTCTGTTCTTCGACTCGCAAAAAGAAATTAATCGCATAATAGAGCGCCGACCATGCCCCAAGCAACATGCTGCCGAGGAACAGGGCGCCGAGAAATAATGTACCAAAGGCAGTTTCCGAAGTCGGGTTCTGGATTCGGAAAACCCACGCATCGACAAATGCGTAGAGCGATGCTGCCACGGCAAGCGCAGCGGCGGTCACGCCCCATGTCACCAGAGGCTTGCGGTTGATCAGGTTACGATAGATTACCGACAGCAATAGCGAAATCGAATAACCGGTTATCGTGCCGATAATCGCTGGCACCAGAAAGCTCAGCGGCAAGCCATTGGAAATACCGGATAATCCGCGCAGCGCCAGCACCGCGGCCCAGCCGGCGGATTGCAGGTTCCAGAATGCGCGGTTTTTATTGCCAAAAAAGGGCTGGGGGCGGATTTCGATAACGGCCATATGTCCTATCTATAGCGCGGCATTGCCGTTTGGGAAAGAATCGCATAAACTTGTCGGATAAAATGCGTTTTCAAGATGCATGCAAAAGGAGAGAGTCATGGGCGGTCCTAACGAAGTCAGAGCAAAATTCCCTTCCATGGAGGAGGGCACCAAAGAAGACTGGGACATTATTGGTGGCCACTACATGCCCTTTGCCAGCAAGGTGGCAGACCGAGTCCTCGATCATTTGCGGTTGCTGGACGGCGACTATGGCGGGTTCCCAGTCGATCGGCTGGAGCATAGTTTGCAAACCGCAACCCGCGCGCACCGCGATGGTCGGCCGGATGACTATGTCGTGATGGCTTTGCTGCACGATATTGGGGATACATTGGGCACGTTTAACCACCCCGATGTTGCCGCTGCGATCCTGAAACCTTTTGTCAGCGAAAAACTGCATTGGATTACAGAGAAACACGGAATTTTTCAGGGCTATTATTTTTTCCATCATCTCGGACAGGACCGCGACATGCGCGAACAGTTCCGTGGACATGAGCATTTTGAAGATTGTGCGGAATTTTGTGAAAAATATGACCAGTCCGCGTTTGATGCCAACTATGAAAGTGCGCCGCTGGAATTTTTCGAACCGATTGTCCGCAAAGTCATGGCACGGCCGATCAACAGCATCTATGTGAACGAATAGATATCGGATTAGATGGTTTTTTGGGAGTGTAACTCGGGATTCAAGACCATCAGATTCGACGCTTTGGAGTATCTCTGCGGACCATATCACGGTCCATTGGACCATTTGAATTTTGATTGACCACCGATATTGATCAATGTGGCGGCCGCAATCCGACTGCGGTGATAAACAGTGTCACTGTTCCGGCTAGCAAATTTCGATAGTTTTGACCAAATGGTCCAGCACGGCTTGAACCCTGAGGGAATCTGCACCCTGGCGGCTGGTGATCGCGACCACCGGAGCAGCCGGAGCATCCCAGCCGGGTAGTAATTCAATCAATTTCTTTTCTGCGATGGCCGGCAATGCGCTCCATTCTGACCGGACCAAGAGCCCCATGCCGCCAATGGCCCAGTTTAATGCGGTTTCTCCATCGTTTGTAATGAATTTCGGTTTTATCTTGATGGTGGTGGATTGGCCTTGATCCGACGTGAAACTCCAATAAGCTCCGGCATTGCCATCCTCATTAATCGCTATGCATTGATGTTGCCGAATGTCTTCAGGATGCCTGAGGCTTCCATGTTGCTCGATATATTCTGGTGATGCGCAGATCAATCTGCGATTTGCGGCGAGCATCATGCTGGTGAAGTTCGAGTCCACAATAGGTGATACCCGGATGATTATATCCCAACTGTTGTGAGGAACGCGGCTAAGATCTGCACTGAGTTCCAAATCGATCGATAGATCCGGATATTTGCGGCAAAGTGTCGCAATGGCCGGTGCAATATAATGCCTGCCAAAACCATAAGGTGCCGTGATCGATATATTGCCGCTCACCGTCCCTTTGCGTTCATTCACCTGGTCCTGAATGAGCTGCAGCTCAGAGAGTAAATTTACAGCCCTATCAGCCAGAAATTCACCATCTGACGTCAGCACAATACCTGAGCGCCCGTTTCGCATAGCCAGTTCCAGGCCAAGCTTATCTTCAAGTATGGTCAATCGTTGGCTTACGGCAGAAGGGGTGAGATATAATTCTCTTGCAGCTGCCGCTATAGACTTCCCCTTTGCCAAATAGGAAATCAGCGTGAGATCATCAGAACTTATCATTAGATATGCTTACTATTTAGACATGAAATAGTCATTATAAATTCTGAATAACACGTGTTAGAGGAATTTCATCTGAGTTTCAGAGGGAAGAGAAATATGCAATTTTGGAAATCCAGCAATCACACCGGCATTCTTATTGCTGCGCTGGTTGCGATGTCTTCGGCGGCCTCGCTAAATGCCAATAGTGTCGCGACCTCCTCCGGGTCATCAGATGCAAGAATTGCCGAATTCGAAACTGCGATTAAAAAGCTAAAGGATCGTAAAAAGGAGGATGCAAAAACCTGGTCAGTTACCGACCGAATGAAGGCCTATGGCGTGCCGGGCGCTAGCGTGGCAATCATTCACGACGGAAAAATAGTCCTGACCAAAGGCTATGGTGTTCTTTCGGCAAATTCCAATGTTCCGGTCGATGATCAGACCGTCTTTTCAGCCGGTTCGGTCAGCAAAGTTGCCAACGCCGCGTTGATCTTGCGCATGGTGCAGGAAGGCATTCTCGACCTCGATAAAGATGTGAATGACTATCTCAAATCCTGGAAGGTGCCGCAGAATGGATATACCCAATCCAAAAAAGTGACATTGCGTCATTTGCTTTCGCATACTTCCGGCTTCAGTCAGCATGGTTTTCCAGATTTTGAACCTGGCGAACAATTGCCAACTACGGTCCAAACGCTAAGCGGCAGCGGGCCAGCAAAACATGGCCCGGTTGAGCTTATGTTCGAACCGGGACAAAATATGGATTATTCGGGTGGAGGCATCACCGTAGCACAATTGGTTATCGAGGATGTCACCGGAATGCACTATAATGATGTTGCAAAGAAATATCTGTTTGAACCGTTGGGAATGGCGAGAAGCAGTTTCTTGAATCCACTTCCAGAAACACATGGCAATATCGCCAAGGCGCACAACAAGAAGGGCAGGGCCCGAGCACTGCCTCGCGGTTACGAATCAATGCCGGAAATGGCAGCATCGGGACTGTGGACCAGCGCGTCAGATATGGCGATTTTTGTTCAAGCGATAATGTCCGATAAATCTTTTCTGTCTGATAGCTTGCGTACCGAAATGCTGACCCAGGTTCCACGCAGCTGGCATGGCCTTGGTCCTCGAATAAATGGCGCTGGCGAAAAATATGTGTTCCACCATGGCGGCGCAAATAACAGCTATAAATCGTGGATTGAAGGGCATCCAAATCAAGGCAATGGTTTCATCGTTCTGACAAATGGGGAAGCGGGGCGGCAATTGGGTTACGAACTCCGTATTGCGGCGGAGCAGGCGTTCAACTGGTCTGTAAACTTCCCGGAAGACTTTGCAGAACCCAAATTTCCTCCGCTATAACCCCATATCATTCAGGCAGTATTGGAGTATCCCTTTTGCGCGCCAAGCGGCTATTCGCAATGGACGCAATCAAGCCGCAGACGGTTCGCCAATTTCCTTAAGAGGGCGCACAACCATGTCGTCGCGGTTTCCCGAACCACTATGGTCGGCGGCATGGCTTTTAAGCTCGGCTTCATCAATCCAGCACAGATCATCCAGGCCAAGAATGCGGTCATCATGAGCGCGGATGCTAATCTGGCTGATTGGCTGACGGTCTTTGGCATCGGCCAGCACCGGATTGGATCGCACACCGGTTTCCCATTTTTCGCCCCACTGGCGAATGGCGACAATGACGGAAAGCAGATCTGCACCCTTGTCGGTCAGGCGATATTCGACTTTGCGTTTGTCATGATCACAGGGGCGGCGGGACATGATGCCCGCTTCGACCAGTCGGGTCAGGCGGTTTGCCAATATATTCCGCGCGATACCTATTTCACTGAGAAAGTCTTCAAAATGGCGAACGCCATTAAACGATGCACGCAAGATCATGAAACACCAGCGCTCGCCAATGACTTCCAGAGAAATAGGCAGAGAGCAGCCGTTTCCAAGCTCTGCAAGATTTTCGGTTAATTTGTCCATATCGCACCCTAGCCCAGTTTTGGATAATCCCAAAAAAAAATATAAGTTTTTAGTTGCAACTTAAAACCTAATAAACTAAGTACTGATTCGCAACCTAAATTGCAAGCCGATTTTTCCTCACTTTTCCTCCCCAGGATATTTCGGTGCAACAAAATGGGAATTGCTGAATCGAAAGGAATTTAAAAATGCTTATCTCCCAAACCCCCTTGCGCCATCTGGCTATGCTGTTTGTCGCTATAATGACAACCACACTTATTTTTACCGCCAGTGCGGCTAATGCGCGTAGCAAGCCGGTGGCCTACACGGCCGAGCTCCAACAACCGGTTGAAACGTCGCGCCACATTATCAAAGGTACGGTGATGCACTGTGCTGGCACCGAGTGCAAAGCGGCCAAAAGCAGCTCATCGATCAAGACCGTCTGCGCACGTTTGTCCCGCAAAGTCGGCCCATTGGCTTCCTTTTCCTATAAAGGTGAAGCTATGGATGCCGAAGCTCTGTCTAAGTGCAACGGCGACAAGAATGGCGCGGCACAGCGGCTGGCCAATCGCAAATAATCGTCAATAACTAAGCCTTCACGACCGGCCACTCAATCCCGTAACGGCCATGAAAATGGCTCCGCCGGTCATACTCAAGCGTTGAAGCGATGCCCTCCACCCTCGAAGGCATAGGCTTCAACGCTATTTTTTTGTTGCCCCTGCGCGGAAAGCCAGACAGTTTGAGGGAGTGTTGAGGCAATATGAACTTGTTGAGCGGGTGCGCAGCTATGATCCGGAGGCGGATGAGGATCTGATCAACCGCGCCTATGTCTTCTCCGTGCAGAAGCATGGCAGCCAGAAACGCGCCAGCGGCGACCCATATTTCAGTCATCCGATCGAAGTGGCCGGGCTGATGACGGATCTCAAGCTGGACCAGCAAACCATCGTCACGGCCTTATTGCATGATACGGTTGAAGATACGCTGACGACTGTCGAAGAAATTGAAAAACTCTTCGGAACTGATATCGGCCGGCTCGTCGATGGCGTCACCAAATTATCCAAGATCGAAGCGCAGACGGACAACGAACGCGCAGCAGAGAATCTGCGAAAATTCCTACTCGCCATGTCCGATGATATACGCGTGCTTTTGGTCAAACTTGCCGATCGGCTGCATAATATGCGTACGCTTCATTTCATTAAGAATGAAGAGAAGCGCCGCCGGATTGCCCATGAGACGATGGATATTTATGCGCCTTTGGCTGAACGGATCGGCATGTATGAATATATGCGCGAGATGCAGTTATTGGCATTTAGCCATCTCGAACCAGAGGCTTACGAGACGATTACTGGCCGGCTTAACGCGATCAAAGAGGGTGACGAAGGTCAGGTCCATAAAATAGCCCGATCGCTGGAAAAAGCCCTTGCTGCGGGAGGATTAGCGGCTCAGGTGAGTGGCCGGGAAAAGCATCCCTATTCGATCTGGCGCAAGATGCAGGAACGTCATGTCAGTTTTGAGCAATTGACAGATATCATGGCGTTTCGGGTGATCACTGACAACAGCGCGGAATGTTATCGGGCCTTGGGTATCTTGCACCAAAAATGGAAAACTGTCCCGGGGCGGTTCAAGGATTACATCTCGACGCCCAAACGCAATGGTTATCAGTCGCTGCACACGACCATCATGCATGGCAATAACATGCGCGTGGAAATCCAGATTCGTTCGGAGCGCATGCACCGCGACAATGAATATGGTCTGGCGGCACATTGGGCGTATAAACAGGGCGGTGGACCGGACGGGCAAGCAGGCTGGATTCGCGATCTCATAGAAATTCTTGATCATGCTGAGGATGCGGAGGAGCTGCTCGAGAACACCAAGCTGGCCATGTATCAGGATCGTATCTTTGCGTTCACGCCGAAGGGCGCGTTGCTGCAGATGCCAAGAGGGTCAACAACAGTCGACTTTGCCTATGCGGTGCATACGGATCTCGGCAATCAGGCCGTCGGAGCCAAGGTCAATGGTCGCCACGTGCCGCTGCGCACGCAGCTGACCAATGGCGATGTTGTCGAAATTCTTAAATCCAATGGGCAGGAGCCGCAGCCAGGCTGGCTGTCGTTCGTGATTACTGGGAAGGCGCGCGCTGCCATTCGGCGATTCGTTCGCCATAAGGAACGCGACGAGATTGTTGAAATTGGGACCAAGCTCTATGATGAGATTGTCGAACGTCTACCCGGAAAAATTGGGAAAAAGGCCCTAAAGGCTGCGCTGAAACGTCTTGACCTGGAAGATGATGACGCATTGATGATCGCCATCGGTACGCGGGAACTTAGTGACCGGGAAGTCATGGAAGCGCTGATGCCCGGCAGCGTGAATGACAATGATGACGACCGCGAATGGCCAGAGCAGGACCGCGCCATCTCGATCAAGGGCCTGACCCCCGGTGTTGCTTTCAACCTTGCCGAATGTTGTCATCCGGTACCAGGCGACCGGATTGTCGGTCTGCGCCGCAGCGGTGCGAATGTCGAGGTGCACGCGATTGATTGCATGAAGCTGGCTGACGGGGTTGACGCGGACTGGGTCGATCTCAGCTGGGGCACCGAAACCGACGGTGCGGCTGCGAGGCTGATGGTGGTGCTGCACAACAAACCCGGTACATTGGCCGAGATGGCCGGCATATTCGGCTTTCATAATGCCAATATCCTGCGGTTGCGCATGACCAACCGGGATGCGCCTTTCCATACGTTTGAAGTTGATCTCGAAGTACATAATGTCCACCACCTGATGCGCATATTGTCTGCACTCAGGGCTTCCGAAGCTGTGGCGCAGGCCGAGCGGCTGTAAGATTTCAGCGGCGGTTGCAGGTTTCTATCGCAGAAGCGGTCATTGGCGGGGACATGCTTCTCTTGACATAATGCCCGATCCCGCTATTGCGCTCTCACAAATTGTGGTTCTGACAAAGAATCGCAATTTCCGTCCGAGACAGCCGGTGAGGGGAATTTGCCTCTCTTAATTTCCAGCCTAGACGGGGATCAGTTTTTTCGTGAGGAAACTCACGGGTTTGCAATCAGCGTTTTCTAGCGCGATCAGGCGACCAAAACCCCCCTTCGGATTATACAGAACTGACTTCGGTTGGTTTTTTCGCTCGTCATTCTGGTTCGCACCGGGGTGGCGTTATTGAAGAAAGCGGATTGTGCTTCAAAAACGCAATCCACGTGAAGGAGCAAAATATGGATCGTGGTCAAAAGACCGAAGCCGTTTCTGCGCTAAACGCGACTTTCAAGGAAGCCGGGGTTGTTGTGGTGACACGCAATCTGGGCCTTACCGTGGCTGAGTCCACGGAACTCCGTGGAAAGATGCGTGAAGCAGGAGCAAGCTTCAAAGTCTCTAAAAACCGCCTTGCCAAGCGGGCTCTGGAAGGAACCGACTATGCCCCGATAGCAGATATGCTGTCCGGCCCGGTCGCACTTGCCACATCGGATGATCCGGTGGCGGCTGCAAAAATCGCAGTCGAATTTGCAAAATCCAATGATCTTCTCGAGATTGTTGGCGGCGCAATGGGTGACACCCTTCTCGACGAAGCAGGCGTTAAATCTCTGGCTTCCATGCCTTCTCTTGATGAACTTCGCGGTACGATTGTTGGCCTGCTTGTTGCACCACAAACGAAAATCGCGCGGGTTGTCAAAGAACCAGCTGGAGCCCTTGCACGCGTAGTCGGCGCTTATGCCGCTTCGGGTGAATAATTTTTACCGAAATAATTGATTAGAAATTTGGAGTATATTGAAAATGGCTGATATTGCTAAATTGGTTGAAGAACTGTCTAAACTGACCGTTATGGAAGCGGCTGAACTGTCTAAAGCTCTTGAAGAAGAGTGGGGCGTATCTGCTGCTGCTGCTGTTGCCGTAGCTGGCCCAGCTGCTGGCGGCGGCGAAGCTGCTGCTGAAGAGAAAGACGAATTTGACGTCATTCTGACCGGCGACGGTGGTAAGAAAATCCAGGTGATTAAAGAAGTTCGTGCGATCACCGCCCTTGGCCTGACCGATGCGAAAGCACTTGTCGAAGGCGCGCCTAAAGCAATTAAAGAAGGCGTTAACAAAGCTGAAGCTGAAGAGATCAAAACCAAGATCGAAGCTGCTGGTGGTACGGTTGAACTCAAGTAATGAGTTCATTGCAATAAGCCGTTCGGCTTGTTGACAAGATCAAGGGGCGGTTTCCGTTTTGGAAGCCGCCCTTTTTGATTCCAGTTCGGCGGCAATCCATTTTTGCGCGGCAGTGACTGCGTCTTCCTTTGACGTTTGAAAATCGGGAATCACGCCAGTGCCTTCCCAATTGCCATTAGTATGGGGGCTATAGGGTCTCGTTTCTGGAATGACGATATGCCAACCACCGGTCAGGGGCACGGCATCCCCCAACATATGTGCACCGCCGCCACTTGGGGAACCGAACACAACCGCCCGACCTTGTGCCTGCAGCGAATAAGCAACGGCCTCTGGTGCCGAAAAGGTCGTTTTATCGACAAGAATAGCGAGCGGTCGATCGGTCCCATATCGCGGCCATTGCAGTGCCGGTTCTTTCATATCCGACTTTTTTCCATCACGGGTTTCGTGGTGCAGCGGGATTGTGGATCCCGATGCCATGAATGTCCATTGCACGGGCCACTCGGTTTCCGGAGATCCGCCGGGGTTCTGGCGCAAATCAAGAATCAGGCCATCGCTGCTACTCACCAGTTCAAAAGCCGACGCCATTGCTTTCTTGGCAACAGAAAATTCGAAAAAGTCGGTGAGATGTAGATAGGAGATATTGCCGCTTAGACGTTCCACTTGTCTGACACCAAAACTCCTAGCTCGCGCGCCATCTCTCCATTCTTGCAGCCAGTCATCTTCGCCGGCCCGAGAGGATTTGGGAGCATATTCGACGAAGACGTGACCATCGTTCAAGATGTTTCGCAATTGTTCCGTCATTTGTTTTGCAAACGCTTCGCTATCGTTACAATTCTGGTTGAATGCGCCTTGTTGCAGTTTGCTCCTGACCGCCATTGCCGAGCGTTTCGCCGTTCCGGGGAGGACATATTTTTGTTCAATCGCCTCTGCCATTTCGGTGATTGCATCATGTTCATCGGTGCAATCTGCCGGTATCGGCTGCATTGCCAATAATATCGCGGTTATCACGTGTTTGATCCTCCTTGAGAAAACGCTATTTCAATACGATCTGCGAAGCTCAACCGGTCCAGCGCATCGTCCAGGGAATCAAGCTGATTGAGAAAATCTGGAGCTGCTTCTGCAAGCAGCTCTGCGGCAGCCCGGTCCACCGACCGAGATATTGCGGAAACCTGTTCGAGTTTTTCCGACCCAGCGGGGGTTAGGTGCAATATTTTGCTGCGCGCATCGCTGGGGTCGGCCTTGCGCTTAAGCAAACCGGCTTTTTCCATGGCGCGTACGACCTGAACCATAGCGACATGGCTTTGGCCAAGCCTCTTCGTGGCATCACGGCTGTTCATCGGGCCATGATCCTTGAGCAGCATGCCAAGCGCAAACCAGCGCTGTTCAAAGTCCAGTTCGCGCCGGTAAACTTCCGTCACATTGGTATTAAGGCGCTCAAACAGACGCCTTATGCGTGTGCCGAGCGTCTTTATTCCTGCTTCGCGGAGATAGTCATTTTCCATATATGTAAGTTGTTACATATATTTTGAGATGTCAAGGCAGTTTGATCACCAGCCGCGCGCCGATAATATCCAGGCCCGGATTCTGTCCGTCGTTGAACAGCTGCGCATGGCTGACATGCACCCAGCTTGCTTCGAGATCGATACGTTCCGATAACTGCACGCCAATCGCCAATTCCGGCTCGAACAGGATGCGGGATCCCAACTGGGTTTGCGAGCCATCAGGTGCAAAGCGCAAGGATGGCCCATCATGAATTGCGAGGCCGATGCCCGGTCGAAGATAAAATGTGTTACCAATTTTCCAGCTGAGCCCAGCCGCGACCAGGCTGGTGTCACCAGCGCTGTTTACGGATGCGAATATATAGGGTGATGGCGCACCGATGGCCGCCAGCGCTTCGATCCGCTTGCCGCGATAACCGAGCTGGAAGTCGACACCTTCTTCATCGATTTGCATGGATAACGGGGTGTCGACCTCATGAGCGGCAACGCCGACAAATATCTCCTGTGCGGCAGCGGTCTGTGTCACCGTAAACCAAGCAAAAAAAGCGAAAAACAAAATATAAAAATGCTTCATAGACACGGCCCCCATGCCGATTGCCGCCCGATTTTCAGACGGCTGATTCAAGCTATAGAATTCGTCTGGCACATAGCAAAGCACGGTTGCGACCCAGTCTCCTATTGGGTCAGATGGATCGAGATATCTTAACGATTTGCCGACCAGAGGTGAGGCAGCGCAAAGAGAATAACATAAGCATGTTTTGTCAAAAAATGCCTTCACAATAGACATTTAATTGGAACATTGAACGTCGACGACCAGTTGTAACCAACTAATGTACAATGATTTTTACCTTCATTAACGTTATGCAAACCCTCTCGACTTACTGTCAGCACGTTTTGTAACATTGAGTAAAACGGGGCGCATATGGGAGAGACGATCACACTGCAGCGATTGCTGGAGATGCAGAGAAAGGTGTGGAATTTCAAGATCAGTGCCGATCATGAAACCACCGAACTGGTTGCGCGTGAGCAGATCAAGTCATTCGGCCAGATATCGCGACTCGGGGCGTTAATCGCATTGCCCCTGACCATCTATGCGTTGGTCCTGCTCTTTACCCATGCAGAAGTGGAATTTATCGCGACGGCCTGTTTCTATGTCGCCATCGCTGCCTTCATGAGTGTTCGCAATTTTCTGCGTCAGGCGGCATTGGACCCTGACACAGCCGATTATAAAGAAACCATCAAGAATATTCGGACCGAAAGTATTATCAGCAGCATAGGTTTTTCCTGCGTTCTGGCGATCCCGGTGGCCTTTGGCCAGATCCCGTACAGCCTTGATATTGCAATATTAGCGATGGGCGGTCTGGTGGTCGGCGGGTTTGTTTTTGGCAGTGTCCCGCGCGCGCAGACCTATAATCTGTCGATCACGACAATATGTTATGCCGGTGCATTCGTTGCAGCAAAAGGCGCTGGTGGACTAAGTACAGCGATATTGCTGATCTTTTTCGCGCTCTGCATCGACTATATTTACCGCATGTTCTTCTTCAACTTTGTCCAGCGTCACTTGCACGCAGCCAAGCAAAAGGATGCGGCGGAAACGGTTCGACTTTTGCTGCATGACTATGCTGAACAAAGTTCAGATTGGTTGTGGGAAGTGGATGGTGAACATTTGATCGTCAATCCCTCAGCGCGCTTTGCCACCGCCGTGGATATGGAAATAAGCGATTTGCGCGATTTGCCGCTGGTTGATCTTTTTGAAGATTCGATGGAGCGAAACCAGCTTGCACAGTCCCTAGCTTCCGGAAAGGCCTTTCGAGATATCCATGTGCCCATTAAACTTGATGGGGAAGAATGCTGGTGGAGGCTATCCGGCCGACGCATCAAGACCGCGGACGGCGAAAGCCAACATATCCGCGGTGTCGCGGCTGATATTACCAGCGCCAAAAAAGCCGAAGCGCGAGTTGCTCATCTGGCCCATTTTGATAGCCTGACTGATCTGCCAAACCGCACCCTGTTCAACCAGTCGTTGCAACGTTCGATCGCACGGATGAAGACTGACCAGAAGTTAGCGGTCCTGTATCTCGACCTCGACCATTTCAAAACAATCAACGACACACTCGGTCATGGTGCGGGTGATCTTGTTCTCAAGGCCGTCGCCAATCGGTTGGAGAATAATATTGGCATCGAAGACGTTGTCGCACGTCTGGGCGGTGATGAATTTGCGATCTCGTTGCGCAATGTGGGAACGCATGAAGATGTCATGCAGGTGGCAGCAAACATCATCGACAAAATCTCAGATCCGGTGATGGTTGAAGGGCAGCCGGTTGCAACGGGCGTCAGTATCGGGATAGCGCTAGCACCCGATTGCGGTAATGGCGGAGAAGAGTTGATCAAACATGCAGATATTGCGCTCTATCACGCAAAGGAAAATGGCCGTGGTTGCGCCTCGGTGTTTGAAAGATCGATGCATGAGGCGGTACAGGACCGGCGCAATATTGAAATGGATTTGCGCGCTGCACTGAAGCGTAATGAATTGGAGCTCTATTACCAGCCGTTGGTCAATATCGATACCAACGAGACAATTGGTTACGAAGCCTTGCTTCGCTGGCATCACAGCGAGAAGGGCTTGATCATGCCGGATGTTTTCATTCCGGTTGCAGAGGATACCGGGCTGATTGTTCAGCTCGGCGAATGGGTTGTCCGATCGGCCTTGTATGAGGTTGCGAAATGGCCAGATCACCTTAGTGTCGCGGTCAACCTCTCCCCGGCGCAGATGCGCAGTCCCAATCTTATACCAACGATTGTCAACGCACTGGCAGCAACCGGTGTGGCCCCGCATCGGCTGGAACTCGAGATTACCGAGTCTGTGTTGATGAATGACAATCAGTCCAATGTAGAATTGCTGCACAAGATCCGCTCCCTGGGTGTGCGGATTGCGCTGGATGATTTCGGTACCGGCTATAGTTCGCTCAACTATCTGCGAAGCTTCCCGTTTGACAAGATCAAGATTGACCGCTGCTTTGTCGAGGAAGTGGATAGCCGCGAAGATTGCCGGGCGATTATTCGCGCCGTTACCGGTCTGGCTTCCAGCCTCGGAATGGTAACGACCGCCGAAGGGGTGGAGCGAAGCGATCAGTTAAATCAGCTCAAAGAAGAAGGATGTGTCCAAGTGCAGGGCTATTTGTTTAGCAAAGCCATGCCCGCATCAAATGTGGAGGGCCGGATTGACGACGCCTCCAAGACCCATTCAGAAATGGCTGAAATTGGCCAGCAAAATGCTGAACCAGAGCCGGTGAAAACACCCCGGAAAATCCGGCGAAGAAAGACAGGCTGATTGCAGCTCGATTAGCAGGGCTACTGACAACATTGTAAATAGTTGATTATTCGGCGATGCTGCGATAGTATCGGTGCCTGAAAAGGACGGCACTGTGCAATTTGTTCTGAAAAACATTCTTCATTTCATGCCGCTGATTTTTGGCGTCGGGTTTCTGGGACCGTTGCTGGCGCAGATCATGCAAATGTTCGGTTTGCAGGCTCCATTAGGACTCGCGCCGCTAACATTGGGATTGATCATCGGCGGAGCATGGGGTGGATTTGCGCAGCTTAAGGGTCGCTGGATATGAGCGGAGCCATCACCGCCAATGATCTCCGCAAACGGGAGCTGGCAATTGCCCGCAAATATGCTGATCGCTTGCCATGGGAAGCAGTGGTGTGGGGATTGGGCAATTTGCTCGTCTGGCTGTCGCTTTGGCCGTTGGTCTTTTTGGGCATCATGCCATTGTGGCTAGGGTTCATCATTACAACGTTCAACGTGATGCTCTGTTATCTGCCATCTCATGAGGCACAGCATGATATTATCGGGCGCAAAGGCACGAAGTGGCGATGGTTGAATGAACTGGTCGGCCATGTGTCAACCATTCCGCTGGTCTTGCCCTATCGTGTGGCCAAGCTGACTCATATTCAACATCATCTGCATGCTAATGACCCGGAACTTGACCCTGATATCAGCAGTAAAGCGCTGGGACCGTGGCATGCCATCTGGAAGTCCATTCAGAACCGCCAGCCGGGTGCCGAGGGCGGGTTCAATAAATATGGCGACGTTCTGCGAGATATTGGTCGGCCGGATGCGTTACTCGATGGTGCGCTTTTTCAAATTGTTCATTTCGGAATATTGATCGCGCTGGCCTGGTCCGGCTATGCGCTGGAGGCGGCTTTGCTGTGGTGGTTGCCCCGGCAGATCGGACTGACCTATATCCAGTTTTTCTTAAGCTGGGCGCCCCATCATCCGGCGAACAAGACTGGGCGTTATCGCGATACACGTGCTTTCAAAAGCAGTTGGGGCAATATCGGATCAATGGGCATGCAATATCATATTGTGCATCACCTGCATCCCTATATCCCATTGACTGATACACCGCGCGCCTATCGCGAAATGCGGGACATATTGGAAGAGCGTGGTTGCCGGCTGGAGGGAATCTAGCCGCTCTGGTTCAGGCTTGTCCGGTTGGTCGGATCATCAATTCCCCGACGCAAACTGATGGCGGTTGGCTCAGCACATAGGCAACGCTGTCGGCAAGATTTTCAGGCACGAGAAACTCGAAATCAAACACGCCGCCCATCATTTCGAGGACCGATTGATCCTTGATGCTGGTGCCCAGCTCGGTCTTCACACCGCCTGGAAATATGGTCGTAACGCGAACACCGTGTGCCGTCATTTCCTTACGGAGCGTATTGCTCATCGATCGCACACCGGACTTGGTTGCGGAATAGACTGCGCTAGAGGGAAAGGTCTCGAGCGCCGCGATGGAAGAAATGATGATGATGTGTCCGTCCTTGCGTTCAACCATCTGCGGCAGCACTGCATTTATGCCGTAAAGAACGCCGCGCAGATTGACATCGATCATTCGATCCCAGTCTCCAACATCGCCTTTTTCAATCAGCGATACTGGCATAATCCCAGCGTTGCAGACCAGTGCATCCACTTGACCGAATCTTTCAATCGTCGCCGCAGCCAGTGCGTCCTGATCTTCCCGACTACTGACATCTGTTGCATGAAAGGCGGCTTGTTCCCCCAGCTCTTCGACAATGGATTGCAAGCGGTCGGTCCGCCGGGCGGCGAGCATGACATTATAGCCGGACTTTACCAATTTACGGGCAGTGGCTTCGCCAATGCCGCTGGATGCACCTGTGACTATCACCGTTCTCATGCCCGTCTCCATTTGTTGCCGGAGATGGAGTGTCAACGACAACCAGGCGCTGAGCAATCGCTGTTTTTGTTAGGCGGATAGGATTCCGATCCCGAGAATATGGTCGAGATAAATTGCGGCATCACGGATATCGAAAATAAACGAAAACAGGATCACGGCGGTGATCAGCCCGGACCAGATGGCGAACAGCGATCGCTCTTTCATAAACGGCCGGTTTTTCAGCAGGAGATACAGAGCCGGTGACCAGAAAATCAGGTGTACCAGCGCAACCAGCCCCGATAGTTTGACAACCCCCACAGCCGGGATAGCTAGTCGGCTAATCAGAATTGCCGTGATGAAGCCACCGACAACCCAGCGCGCTTCAACGCGCTTCCAAACAAAAAGCAAGCCAAGTGCAAAGCTGGCCAGCATGATCATCAGCCAGACCTGCACCCATTGCGGGGCATTGGCTTGCCCTTCGGCATCCCAAACTTCCAAAGCGGTATGGCCGGACGGATATCCGATTGCTGCTTGCGCGGATGTGGCACCACCAATAGCGACAACGAGAAGGAATATCAGGGGTGGCTGGTATTTTATCCAGGAGATGGCCATCGGAATTTCCTATTTGTAAGTTAAAACTATCTCGGCAGTTTGCTGATCATTCGCTTTTCAATGACCAGCATATCCAAGCGATCACATTGTTTTGTCAACAGGCTGCTCCGTTCCCCTTGCTGATCGCTTACAATGAGCATTAAGTGTAGATTGTAGGAAAGGATGGATATCATGGTCGACAAACTAACCGGCAGTTGCCTCTGTGGCGGCGTATCATTTTCGATTAGCGGACCGCCAGGTCCCATTGGACAGTGTCATTGCTCCAAATGCCGAAAGGTATCAGGCACAAATGGAAATGCGGTCTTCCACGCCACCCGCGATAATTTCGCATGGGAAAGCGGGGAAGACCTAATTTCTACTTTCTTTGTTCCCGATGGGAACGGCTGGCATTCGGTTTTTTGCAAGACATGTGGCAGCCCGCTCCCACTGGACGGGCAGAAAAGCGAATTATTCTTCGTACCGGCTGGCTTGCTCGACAATGACCCAGGCCATCGCGGCTATGCTGTCCATATCTTTGTCGAATCCAAAGCGGCCTGGGAGGAAATCACCGATGAAGCACCGCAATTCTCTGAAGGCTTCGATTCTACCAGAATCGAAAAAAATAGCGCTTAAGCCGCGCTGACCCAATTGCCGTGAAATCCTGGCGGGATACGATGTGGGACATGGATGACGGCTTGCGGTTCTCCATTAAAGTCATTGGCTTTCAGGATTTGCAACTCGGTCGTCTCATTGTTCATGTCGATGACCAGGCCGATGACCCAGCCATCATCCTCGTCCGCATCGGGTGATCGGGGCACAAAGACAAACTCGCCTGGATGACGGTTGTCACCAAAGTGACGGACACCGGTTTCACCGGTTTTCAGATCATGTTTAAATAGCTCGTTGCCCGCCATGTCGAGCTGATCCGGTTCGCCGGCCAGGGCGATGCTGTAAATATAGCGATAGTCGCTGGTGGTAAGCCGCTCGTCATAGCGCGGGAATTCCTGTGCGCGATCACTCAGAATTTTTCGGGATACTTTTTTGCTGACCGGATCAACGGTCCAGCGTTCGAGTCGTGACCATTCGCCGCCGGGACCAAAGGTGGTGCGGGCATAGGTGCTTTCATGGACCACAACATCGACGATGACTTTGCCATCCTCAGTCTCAAACGCATTGGCCGGGTGATAGACATAGCAGGGCTCGACGTCACACCAGATCGTATCTGCGCCGGAGCCATTGCGTGGACACAGGCCAACACGAGCTTTGTGTTCTGGATTCCAGTCATAGGGGAACGCATAGCCAGCCAGCATGCGCTTCATTGAGAAAGTCGCGGGCAGATCAAAGACCAGCACATGATTTTCGGTGATCTGGCAATCGTGTATGGAAGGGCCCTGTTTGACCGGGATAGGTTCTTCCCGCTTCACTTTGCCATCTGGTCCAAGCACCACATGCCAGACCGTGTCCATGACCGGTGCATCATAGCAGATCGCGTGCATCTCACCGGTTTTGGGATCGAAATGCGGATGAGCGGAAAAAGCGTTCTGCAAGCTGCCATCGAATGGATTATGAGCAACTGTCTCCAACTCGTCGGTCAGTTCAACCGGAAAGCCACCGGCTTCGACAATGGCAAAAGTCCGGCCGCCAATTTCCACAATATTGGTATTGGCAGTATCGGTTCGCGGTTTGCGTGTGCCCGGCTTGCGTTCTTCGCCAAGCCCGTCACTGACAGCGTTGGAACGGATCCAGCGATTGCGATACCATTCGGCCTTCCCGTCTGCGATGCGAATGCCATGAGCCATGCCGTCACCGACAAACCAGTGGTAGCTAGCTTCATCGGGCGCGGTGACCGGATTGGGGCCAATGCGCAAATAGCGACCGTCAAGCTCAGCCGGAATTTCGCCATCGACTTGCAGGTTGGCAAGGGTCACTTCCTCGGTCATCGGCTTGTGAATGCCAGTGAGATAAGGATGACCGCCTTCCGGTGCTTTCATCCGCTTGCGATTGAAATTCGCTACTGCACCCATCACGGGGGTAACTGCAGAGCGGATAGTATTTTCAATAACGCTGGCCATGATCAAATCCTTTTTAGTTAAACCAGATGTCGGCAGCAGTCATTGCTGCTGCGAGAAACAATAATATGCCGCCAGGATGCGGACGCCGGAGAGAGGCAAAATTTCCAATTCCGGATGTGGTGAAGATCAGAATCGCGAGATACCCGATCAGATCGCCGCCGCCCTGAAGTCGGTTCAGCAGAACTACAACACCCAAGCTGGCCCATACCAATGAGTGTAGTTGAAACATCGCCCAAGTGAGATGGCGCATGGTTGGCGCAGCCAGCAGACCATCTGTTGGTTCGGCAAACAGCGGCTTTAGCACTGCCCGCTCGCCAAGGATGTAATGGGCCGCCGCGACGGTGACAGCGAGGATAGCCGTGGCAATTGCAAAAATCAGCATTGGTGCAAACTCTCCTTGGCTTAACGACTCTTGATGTTTATGGTGTTAACATGAACGTTAAAGATAACAGTGTCAACATTAAAGAAGCTTCCAAGAATACACCAAAGGATTCTGGCGCCTATCACCATGGCGACCTGCGAACGGCGGCGATTGCGGCGGGCATGGAAAAATTCGGTGGGCAGAATCATCCTGAACTCGGTCTTCGTGCGCTGGCCCGCGAATTGGGGGTTTCGGCAACTGCTCTTTACCGCCACTTTCCGAACAAGGATGCATTGCTTGATGCATTGGCGCTCGAGGCGCTGAACCAGCTTGGAGCACATCAAGCCCAAGCGGCTCAGTCCGTAGGCGGCGGCCGAGAGGGGTTCGGGGAAATGGGCGTCACCTATGTGCGCTGGGCCGTCGAGCATCCGGCACTTGTACGTCTGATCTATGACCGGGTTGGAAAAGTGGATCTCGCTGCGGGTAATCCTACCAAAATGGGAGAGGCCTTCTATCAATTGCGGGCCGGCATTGCCGCGACCATGTCGGAAGATATCTCACCGGAACATCGGGCGACGGCTACGCTTCATGCCTGGTCGCTGGTGCACGGACTGGCGATGCTAATCCTCGACGGTCAGGTGGAATATGACCCGGATATGATCCGTAAAGTTGTGACCATTACGGACTTTGGGCGGGACTAGCGGCTAGGCGGAACGAACGCCTTTGATCGTCAGATAGAGCGCCGTTGCGACCAGCGCGATAAGATTTGATGCCATGAAGCTTATCGTAACACCGCTATGTCCGATGATTGGAATAAAGTCGCGCATGACTATAGCCGTAGACACAAATAAAGATGCAAACAGGCCCCAACCGGCAATCAGTTTTGGAATTAATCCGGATTTCAGGAAGAGATAGAAAAAGCCCGCTTTGGAGACACTCGATAGCACCAGGGCGAGGTGAAAGGATGTATAGTCTGAGGTCGCCTGGACGCCGGTCAGTAGCAAGCGTTGTGATTCACTGGCCAGCTGTGCATAGGCCAAATCGCCGGCTATCTCGGCCGCATTCATGTTAAAGACGGCACCCAACAGAGCCAGAATGGCTGCGGCAATACTGACGATCAAGCTCCACGCCGCGAGCAATTGTCCGGTTGGACGCAAGAGCAGAAATAGCCCGACACCAACTGCCGCCTCCAGACCAAACATCATAAGCGCGATATAGGATTTGGCGCGCAATTGTGTTTCGGCTTCCAGCATATTTTGCGCAGTTGCGACAACATCCGCAGAGAGGTTGATATCGATGCCCTGAGCGACAGTCAGTGCAGCCGCCATCCCGACGAGGATCGTGGCCAACAGCGACCCGCCCACAATGCGCGCCAATGAATGAGGGTCCGACGGTGAAAGGTTAGTTGAAGTGGTCATATCATAGTGTATTGTTCAAATAACACACTATTGTCAACTGCCATCGCTCTGACCATCATCATAATGCAATATGTCGCCAGGCTGACATTTGAGTTCTCGGCAGATGGCATCCAAAGTGCTGAACCGGATTGCTTTTGCCTTGCCGGTTTTCAGGATCGACAGATTGGCGATGGTAATATCTACGCGCTCAGCAAGCTCGGTCAGCGTCATGCGCTGGTCGTGCAGCAGATCGTCGAGCTTGACCTGGACGGACATCAGATGGTCCCATCCAGCTCATCGCGCATATCCGCGCCACGGTCGAAGACCCGGGCCAAAACGATTAGCAGCAGCACCAGTAATATACCCGAAAGCGAGATTCCAAACTCGCCCGAGATGACCATTTGCTCACCTTCTTTTACCTCGCCCAGCAAGCTGATGATAACTCCAATCAAAGCGCCGAGCACGCCAGTCAGGATCTGAATCACGAAAATGGCAATGCCCATACCGCGGAGGCGCAGGCCATTGGTCCGATTAAACGGATCACCCTCGCGAACTGAAGCGAGGACCTTGCGCAGTCGATCGATAGTGAAATAGCTGAACAGCATGATCAACAGCATCACGAATACAAAGCCGGCTGACACCCAAAGCACCGCAGTCGGCGGCACATCTACAAACTGCTCGCCAACTTCTGCCAATATCTCTTGACCGAAAATCGCCATGATGGGCAATGACAGGACTAGGATTATGGATGCGAAGATCACCGCAAAGCGAAAAAAGCCGAGCAGCAGGCGGGCCGACTTCAGGACGATGTCTTCCTCTCCTTTGGCCGCGATATTGGTCATGATAGTCTCCAGTGATTATTGAATTGCGATATAGGTTTCGTTGATTATCAATACACATTTATCGATAAACGTCAATAGTTTTATTGCTTTTCAATAAAACAGATCATATAGGCATATTCGTTCCGAACCTTTGAACGAGGATATTTTCAATGACGCTTATCATGTTTCTCCATATCAGCATGGGTACGATCGCGGTGCTGGCTGGCGCAGCCGCGCTGCTGGTTCGCAAAGGTTCGCGGGTGCATCGAGGTGTCGGCAATATTTTTCTCATAACCATGACGACCATGTCTGCTGCTGGGATCTATCTCGCCCTCGTCCTTCCGATGGCCATTTCTGTCCTGGTTGGGGCTTTCACTATCTATCTTGTCGTTACGTCCTGGTTGGCAGCCCGGCGGATAGATGAATCGATTATCTGGCTGCACTATGCTGCGCTTGCTGGTGCATTGGGCGTTGCTGCTGGCGGACTGTTTTTCGGACTGGAAGCGCAAAATAGCCCAGGGGGACTGAAGGATGGGTTGCCGGCCTTCCCGCATTATTTTTTTGGAGGTCTCGCCCTGCTGGCTGCGTTGGGCGACGCGGTGATGATTGCCCGGCAGGGTATTTCCGGGAAAAAGCGCATCGCCCGTCATTTATGGCGCATGTGCTTTGCCTATTTCATTGCTGCCGGTTCCTTGTTTACCGGCCCTGGAGCAACCGCGTTCCCCGAACAAATTCGAGAGACCGGTCTGTTGTCGGCTCCGGAACCGATTATCTTGGCAAGCATGCTCTTTTGGATTGTGCGCGTATTGGCCACCAGATGGTATGAAGGGGAACCGAGTTCGAGTGCAGAAATGCCCACGTCTACCTCTTGACCGCTATCCAACATCTCCCTATATGGGCGGCTCACCACAGATTTCGAGACAGGGCGTGCAGTTGCGCGGCGCGCCAGAAGAAATGAGATCTGACCGGTTTTCAGGACGCTATGAGCTGCGACTCTTCTGCCCAAGAAAATGGGTTTGAGAGGCCGTGGCTTTTTGTTCTGGGGCGCCCCACAAAATTTGGTTTTCCACTGGCTAAGCGTTTTATAAGAAACGCAAATCCGGTGATGGCGAGAAGGCAAAAATACATGGCGACGAAAGCATCTTCGGTAAAGACAACAGCTCTCACACCGACCCGCAAAAAACGTATCCGCAAAATCTTTGGCGACATTCATGAAGTCATCGATATGCCGAATCTCATCGAGGTTCAGCGCGAATCATATGAGCAGTTCCTGCGCTCTGATCCGTCGATCGATTATGTTTCCGGTCTGGAAAAAACGTTGCGCAGCGTTTTCCCGATCCGCGATTTTGCTGGCACCGCTGAAATGGATTTCGTCAACTACCAGCTCGAAGATCCCAAATATAATGTTGAAGAATGTCGCCAGCGCGGCATCACCTATGCAGCGCCGATGAAAGTGACGCTGCGCCTGATCGTCTTTGAAGTCGATCCGGAAACAGAAGCACGCTCCGTTCTCGATATTAAAGAGCAAGACGTTTATATGGGCGACATGCCTTTGATGACCAAGAACGGTACGTTCGTCATCAATGGTACCGAGCGCGTTATCGTCAGCCAGATGCACCGTTCGCCCGGTGTTTTGTTTGATCATGACCGTGGCAAGACCCACAGTTCTGGTAAGTTCCTGTTCGCCGCCCGCGTTATTCCTTATCGCGGTTCTTGGCTGGACTTCGAATTTGATGCGAAAGATATCGTCAACGTTCGTATTGACCGCAAGCGTAAATTGCCTGTGACCGCGCTGCTGCGTTCGCTGGGTGATGCGACCATCGAAGTGAAAGAGAAGAAGCCGCCGTTTAAGGTCGGCGAAATGGTGCGCGTTGCTGGTATGAAGCAGCCTGCCGAGATTATCGAAGTCGAAGGCAACCGGATTACGATCAAAGAGCCCATGGGTGCGATCGAAATTCAGGGCAAGATTGAAGATGAAGGCCGGACCAAGAGTGCGGAAATCACTGGAATCCTGAAGCAGGGTTATTCCGAAGAAGATATTCTCAACGAATTTTACGGCCGTATCACTTACAAGCGCGCGAAAGACGGCTGGACCATTCCTTTCGTGGCGGAGCAATGGCGCGGTCAGAAACCGACTTTTGATATTGTTGATGCTGATAGCGGTGAAGTTGTCTTTGCCAGCGGCAACAAGATTACGCCACGCGGTGCGAACAAGGCTGAAAAAGACGGCATGAAAAATGTCGTTATTCCAACCGAGGAAATTTTCGGTCGCTACAGTGCTTTTGATCTGATCAAAGAGAAAACCGGTGAGATCTACATCGAAGCCGGTGACGAAGTGACGGTGGAAAATCTCGAGAAGCTTGATGGCGCTGGCATTGACCAGTTGGAGTTGCTCGATATCGATCATGTCACAACCGGTCCTTGGATCCGCAACACATTGAAGGTCGACAAGGCAGACGACCGTGATGGCGCGCTGTCCGACATTTATCGTGTCATGCGTCCTGGCGAGCCGCCAACCCGTGAAACCGCAGAAGCTTTGTTCGAAGGACTGTTCTTCGATCCTGAGCGTTATGACCTGTCTGCTGTTGGCCGTGTCAAACTCAACATGCGTCTCGATCTCGATGCGCCGGATGATTATACGGTTCTTCGCAAGGAAGACATATTGGCTGTTGTCAAAACTCTCGTCGATCTGAAGGACGGCAAGGGTGAAGTTGATGATATCGATAACCTTGGCAACCGGCGCGTGCGTTCGGTTGGCGAGCTTCTCGAAAACCAGTATCGCGTTGGCCTGTTGCGCATGGAGCGTGCGGTTAAAGAGCGTATGTCGAGCGTTGACGTATCCACTGTGATGCCAAACGATCTGATCAACGCGAAGCCAGCTGTGGCCACAGTGCGTGAGTTTTTCGGCAGTTCGCAGCTGTCCCAGTTTATGGATCAGACCAACCCCTTGTCGGAAGTTACCCATAAACGCCGTGTATCAGCGCTTGGGCCCGGCGGTCTGACGCGTGAGCGTGCTGGCTTCGAAGTCCGCGACGTTCACCCAACCCATTATGGCCGTATCTGTCCGATTGAAACGCCTGAGGGACCGAACATTGGTCTCATCAACTCGCTGGCATCGTTCAGCCGGGTGAACAAATACGGCTTTATCGAAACGCCATATCGTCAGATCAAGGATGGCAAGGTCACTGACGATGTTGTCTATCTCTCCGCGATGGAAGAGCAGAAGCACACAGTGGCACAGGCCAATGCTGAGCTGACCGAAGACGGTAGCTTTGTTGAAGAGCTGGTTTCTTCTCGGGAAGCGGGTGAATTTTTGATCGCTCCGCGCGACCAGATCACCCTAATGGACGTTTCGCCCAAGCAGCTTGTGTCTGTTGCGGCGTCGCTCATCCCGTTCCTGGAAAATGATGATGCTAACCGCGCCCTGATGGGATCGAACATGCAACGTCAAGCTGTGCCTTTGGTTAAAGCAGAGGCGCCGTTTGTCGGAACCGGTATGGAAGAAACCGTGGCTCGTGATTCTGGTGCTGCAATCGCGGCTCGCCGCGGCGGTATTGTCGATCAGGTCGATGCGACTCGGATCGTGATCCGCGCGCAAGGCGATGTCGAGGCAGGCAAGTCCGGCGTCGACATTTACACCCTCCAGAAGTTCCAGCGTTCCAACCAGAACACCTGCATCAATCAGCGTCCGCTCGTTAAAGTCGGCGATATTGTTCAGGAAGGTGATACCATTGCCGACGGTCCTTCAACCGACATGGGCGAACTGGCACTCGGCAAAAACAGCCTCGTCGCCTTCATGCCCTGGAATGGTTATAACTACGAGGATAGTATCCTCATCTCCGAGCGTATCGTGAAAGACGATGTCTTCACCTCGATCCATATCGAAGAATTTGAAGTCATGGCGCGTGATACGAAGCTTGGCCCTGAAGATATTACCCGTGATATTCCGAATGTCGGAGAGGAGGCGCTGCGCAACCTCGACGAAGCGGGTATCGTTTATATCGGTGCTGAAATCGAGCCTGGCGACATATTGGTCGGCAAGATCACGCCTAAGGGTGAAAGCCCAATGACGCCGGAAGAGAAACTCCTTCGCGCGATCTTTGGTGAGAAGGCTTCCGATGTTCGTGACACGTCGCTGCGTCTGCCTCCGGGTGTTGCAGGGACGGTCGTCGAAGTGCGTGTGTTTAACCGTCACGGCATCGACAAGGACGAGCGTGCGTTGGCGATTGAACGCGAAGAAATTTCGCGCTTCACGAAAGACCGTGATGACGAACGCGCCATTCTGAACCGTGCAACTTTCAACGCATTGAAAGACATGCTGATTGGTCAGACAGCAACGTCCGCGCCGAAGCCAATGAAGAAGGGCGCAGAGATTACCGCAGAAGGCCTGTCCGAACTGGACAATGCCGACTGGTGGAAAATCGCTGTGAAGGATGACAAGGTCCAATCCGACTTTGAAGCAACCCGTGGTCAATATGACGAAGCGATCAAGGAAATTAACGAGCGTTTCGAAGATCGCCGTGAGAAGCTTGAGCGTGGTGACGAACTGTCTCCTGGCGTTCTAAAAATGGTCAAAGTCTTTGTCGCTGTGAAACGCAAGTTGCAGCCTGGTGACAAAATGGCTGGCCGTCACGGAAACAAAGGGGTTATCTCCCGCATTCTTCCACAAGAAGATATGCCATTTCTCGAAGACGGAACGCCGGTTGATATCGTGTTGAACCCACTGGGTGTGCCATCGCGTATGAACGTCGGTCAGATTTTCGAAACCCATCTCGGCTGGGCCGCACGTGGTCTGGGTGAGCAGGTAACCAATGCTCTGGAAGAATGGAAACTGGCTAATCCCGATCCGCAGGCGGCAGCGCCACCTGATGCGGTGAAAGAGCGGCTCAAGACCATTTACGGCGAGCAATATCACGAAGATATTGATGCCCGTGAGCCATCCGAGATTGTCGAGATGGTTGGTCACTTGCGCAATGGTGTCCCGATGGGAACGCCGGTATTTGACGGCGCGCATGAAAGCGATGTTTCCGACATGCTGGAACTTGCTGGTCTCGACCGCAGCGGGCAGGTCAACCTGTTTGACGGACGGACCGGAGACAAGTTCGATCGTAAGGTAACAGTGGGCTATATCTACATGCTCAAACTGCATCACCTGGTCGATGATAAGATCCACGCCCGTTCTATCGGACCTTATTCTCTCGTCACGCAGCAGCCATTGGGTGGTAAAGCCCAGTTTGGCGGACAGCGCTTCGGGGAAATGGAAGTCTGGGCTCTGCAGGCATATGGTGCAGCTTACACGTTGCAGGAAATGCTGACGGTCAAATCGGATGACGTGATCGGACGGACCAAGGTTTACGAAGCGATCGTCAAAGGCGACGATACTTTCGAAGCCGGTGTGCCTGAAAGCTTTAACGTTCTGGTCAAGGAAATGCGTTCGCTTGGTCTCAATGTCGAACTCTCCAGCTTCGGTGACGAAGATGAAGACGGTGATGATGACGGCGTAGCGATTGCGGCGGAGTGAGAATCTAAAACTCACTCCCGCCACTAGCATTTCAATTTTGGGCCTAGGCCCCGAAGGAAGAAAAAATGAACCAAGTAACAAATTTCGCAAATCCGATCGCAAAGCCGGAAACATTTGACCAGATTCAAATCGGTTTGGCCTCACCAGAGCGTATCCGCAGCTGGTCATTCGGTGAAATCAAAAAGCCGGAAACGATCAACTACCGGACGTTCAAGCCAGAGCGTGATGGCTTATTCTGTGCGCGTATCTTTGGTCCGGTCAAAGACTATGAATGTCTGTGCGGTAAATATAAGCGCATGAAATATAAAGGCATTGTTTGCGAGAAATGCGGTGTCGAAGTTACGGTAACCAAGGTTCGCCGCGAGCGTATGGGTCATATCGATCTGGCCGCACCTGTCGCGCATATCTGGTTCCTGAAATCCTTGCCTAGCCGCATCGGGCTTCTCTTAGACATGCAGCTTAAACAGCTTGAACGGGTTCTGTATTTTGAAAGCTATGTGGTTATCGAGCCCGGCCTGACAGCCTTGGAAAAATTCCAGCTGCTAACCGAAGACGAGATGCTCGAAGCACAGGATGAATATGGCGAAGACGCATTCTCCGCTGGCATTGGCGCAGAAGCCGTCAAGATCATGTTGCAGGACCTCGATCTGGAGCGGGAAAAAGAAGATTTGATGGAAGAGCTGGCGACGACCAAGTCGACGCTGAAGCCCAAGAAGATCATCAAGCGCCTTAAGGTTGTCGAAAGCTTCATTGAATCCGGCAACAAACCGGAATGGATGATCCTTGAAATCATTCCTGTGATCCCACCCGAGCTACGCCCGCTGGTGCCGCTTGATGGTGGCCGTTTCGCGACGTCTGATCTCAATGATCTTTATCGCCGTGTGATCAACCGGAACAACCGTCTGAAACGCCTGATGGAACTGCGCGCGCCGGACATCATTGTCCGCAACGAGAAGCGCATGCTGCAGGAATCTGTCGATGCGCTGTTCGATAATGGTCGTCGTGGTCGTACCATTACCGGTGCGAATAAGCGTCCGCTGAAATCTCTGTCCGACATGCTGAAAGGCAAGCAGGGCCGTTTCCGTCAGAACCTTCTGGGTAAACGCGTCGACTATTCTGGTCGTTCGGTTATTGTGACCGGTCCTGAGCTGAAATTGCATCAGTGCGGTCTACCGAAGAAAATGGCTCTGGAGCTGTTCAAGCCGTTTATCTACGCGCGTCTTGATGCCAAAGGTCTTTCGATGACGCTCAAGCAGGCCAAGAAATGGGTTGAGAAAGAGCGCAAGGAAGTCTGGGATATTCTTGAAGAAGTGATCCGCGAGCATCCTGTGATGCTGAACCGCGCACCGACGCTTCACCGTCTGGGTATTCAGGCATTTGAGCCGGTACTGATTGAAGGTAAAGCCATTCAGCTTCACCCATTGGTCTGTTCTGCATTTAACGCCGACTTTGACGGTGACCAAATGGCTGTTCACGTTCCGCTGAGCCTTGAGGCGCAGCTGGAAGCCCGTGTCTTGATGATGTCGACCAACAACATCCTGTCACCAGCCAATGGTAAGCCAATCATCGTTCCTTCGCAGGATATGGTTCTCGGCATCTATTACCTCACCATGGATCGCAAAGGCGAGCCGGGCGAGGGCATGATGCTGGCTGATATGGCTGAAGTGCATCAGGCACTGGAAATCGGTGCGGTGACCTTGCACTCTAAAATCCATACCCGGGTTCCACAGACTGATGAGGACGGTAATCCCATTCTCAAGCGTTTCGAAACCACACCGGGCCGTTTGCTGATCGCCGAATGTCTGCCGAAATCACACAAGGTTCCGTTCGACATTGTGAACCGTTTGCTGACCAAGAAAGAGGTCGGTGACGTGATTGACCAAGTCTATCGTCACACTGGTCAGAAAGACACGGTCCTGTTCGCCGACGCGATCATGGATCTTGGTTTCCGCCACGCGTGTAAGGCTGGTATTTCCTTCGGCAAGGATGATATGATCATTCCGGACTCGAAAGATGCAACGGTTGAAGAGACCCGCGCTCTAGTTGCTGACTATGAGCAGCAATATCAGGACGGTCTGATCACGCAGCAGGAAAAATATAACAAAGTGATCGATGCCTGGAGCCGTTGTGGTGACCAGGTCGCGAACGCCATGATGGATGAGCTGGCGGCAACGCCAGAAGACGAGCATGGTCGTGAGCGTCAGATTAACGCCATCTACATGATGAGCCACTCCGGTGCCCGTGGTAGCCCAGCCCAGATGAAACAGCTGGGCGGTATGCGCGGACTGATGGCCAAACCTTCTGGCGAGATTATTGAAACACCGATTATCTCGAACTTTAAAGAAGGCCTGACGGTTCTCGAATATTTCAACTCGACCCACGGTGCACGTAAAGGCCTGGCCGATACCGCTCTGAAAACCGCTAACTCCGGTTATCTGACGCGGCGTCTGGTGGACGTTTCGCAGGATTGTACGATTGTCGAAAATGATTGCGGCACCGAAAATGCGCTGGAGATGAAAGCCATCGTCCAGGGCGGTTCGGTTATCGCATCACTTGGCGAGCGTATCCTGGGCCGGACTATGGCTGAAGATATTGTCGACAGCAAAGACGACACTGTTGTGATCAAGGCCGGCACATTGCTGGACGAAGCAGCCATCAAGGTGATCGAAGATCTCGGCATTCAATCCGCGCGCATTCGCTCTCCGCTGGTTTGCGAATCCAAAATGGGTGTCTGCGGCACTTGCTATGGTCGTGATCTTGCTCGTGGTACACCGGTGAATATCGGTGAAGCCGTTGGTGTTATCGCGGCACAGTCCATCGGTGAGCCAGGCACGCAGCTAACCATGCGGACCTTCCATATCGGTGGTGCAGCGCAGCTGAACGAGCAATCCAATCTGGAGGCGGTTGCCGAAGGTAAGGTTGAATATCGCGACATGCCAGTGATCGAAGACAAGAACGGTCGTTTCCTGTCGCTCGCTCGCTCCGGTGAAATCGCGGTTATCGATGATGAAGGGCGTGAGCGTAGTGCTGACAAACTTCCATATGGTACCAGCCTGCTGGTCAAGGATGGCCAGAAGGTCAAGCTGGGCGATCGTCTCGCTGAATGGGATCCATTCACCATGCCGATGATCACCGAGAAGCCTGGTGTTATCAAGTATCAGGACGTCATCGAAGGCAAAACGATGACCGAGCAGACCGATGAAGCGACCGGTATCGCACAGCGTGTGATCACTGAATATCGCGCATCGGGCCGCGGCGCTAACAAAGAGGATCTGCGTCCGCGCTTGACCCTGCTTGATAGCGACAGTGGCGAAGCTGGCCGCTATATGCTTGCCAACGGTGCTACGCTCTCTGTGACCGATGGTCAGGAAGTGGTTGCTGGTGACGTGATCGCGCGTGTTTCTCGCGAAGCTGCGAAGACCCGCGACATTACCGGTGGTCTGCCCCGTGTTGCCGAATTGTTCGAAGCACGTATTCCGAAAGACAATTCAATCATTGCGAAGGTTTCCGGCCGCGTCGAATATCTGCGCGACTATAAAGCCAAGCGTAAGATTGCGATTGTTCCCGAGGAAGGCGAACCAGTAGAATATCTGGTGCCGAAGACGAAAGTCATCGACGTTCAGGAAGGCGATCATGTTAAGAAAGGCGATAACCTGGTTTCCGGTTCGCCTGACCCGCATGACATTCTTGAAGTCCTTGGCGTGGAAGCGCTGGCTGAATATCTGGTTGCAGAGATTCAGGAAGTCTATCGTCTGCAGGGCGTTAAAATCAACGATAAGCATATCGAGACGATTGTTCGTCAGATGTTGCAGAAAGTTGAGATTACCAATGGCGGTGATACGACACTTCTTCCTGGTGAACAGGTCGATCTTGAAGAAATGCTGGAATATAATGCCAAGCTAACCAAGAAGCAGGTTCCTGCCGAAGGCAAGCCGGTTCTCTTGGGTATCACCAAGGCGAGCCTGCAAACGCGTAGCTTTATCTCAGCAGCCTCTTTCCAGGAAACCACCCGGGTGCTCACCCAGGCGGCTGTCGAAGGGAAGAAAGACTCACTCATCGGTCTGAAGGAAAACGTCATCGTTGGACGCTTGATCCCAGCCGGTACGGGTGCAGGCATGAACCGGGCACGGATTGCGGCGACTGGCCGTGACGCCGCGCTTCGGGCGCAGCAGCAGAAAATTGCGGATGCCATGGCAGCTGCCGATGATCTGAAGGCTGAGGAGGCAGTCGCGGCTGCCCCAGCGGCCGAAGAAGCACCGTTTGCTGAAGAGGCGCCAGCGGCAGACGTGATGGTGGAAGACGCCCCCGTCGCTCCAGAAGCAACTCCTGAAGCGGGAGAAGAGGAAGCATAGCTTTTCCGCTCTTCGTTGAACAATAAAACCCCGCCGGAGCATGTCTTCGGCGGGGTTTTTCTTGGTTATAAGTCCGGCAGCACTTGTCCCGATCTGGGACATAGGATGGGCATTGGACTGAGTTATTGCCTAGAACTGTAAAATTTGTTAATGTTTTCTTAGGGTTCGCGAAATTCCGAGGTGGCTGGCTTTATCTGTATGCCGTGTCATCTGCCTAAAAGGGGGAAATAATGAAGAAACTCACCTATCTCGCTGCCATGCTGGCGGCGCCGGTGGCATTTGCAGCGCCAGCACAAGCGGCGACTACCATTACATTTACCGGTCTGCCAAACACCGGTGTTTCAAGTAACACATTTACAGAAGCGGGCTTTGACCTCATCTTTGATGGCTTTTTCATTGATGCCGGCCAGGATGAAGTAGAGCCATTGTGCTGTAATTCCGGCGGAACATTGACCATTCGTCGTACTGACGGTGGTCTTTTCTCCTTCGGTTCAGTTGATTTGCAGCGGGAATATGGCACCGGCCAGTCTTCGCTGTTTGCAGCAGGCCAGTTTGGCGGTAGCACAATCTTCAACGATGTGTTCGGGATCGAAACAGATGTTTATGAAACGCAGTTTTCTCTGTCACCATCAACATTGATCGATAGCCTGGTGTTCAGTGGTCAACGCGACAATGACAACGGCGTTTCGTTCACCAACGTGGTTCTCGATGCTGCTGCTGCGGTTCCTGAGCCAGCAACATGGGCATTCATGATCTTCGGCTTTGGCGCCATTGGCGGTACCCTGAGATCAAATCGGCGTCGTCAACGCAAAGCCAATGTGAAAGTCAGCTACGCTTAGGCGTACTTTTTGCAAAGATTTAAACCCCGTTGGTGCCGATCCAGCGGGGTTTTTATTTACAGGTTCCAGTCTTTATGTCCCAGGTTGGTGCAAATATGATTTTACAGTCATGAGCATTGAAAAACCTTGGAAAAGCTATTAATAGATTATTAGGGTTTGCAATAATTGGGATGCCTCGAGTCTCCCGCTAGTATTGGGGTATTAATATGAAAAAGATTTTATTGACCGCGGTTTCGGTCATTGCGTTTAGCACTTCCGCAAATGCCGCCACCGTTTTTGGCGTTTTTGGTAGCGCTGCTTCTGACGCACAGGCTGCCGCACAAGCGCAGGGTAACACGGCGAGCATATTGGGTTCGTTGGATGCCGTAAGCTTGGCGGGTATTCAGGTTCTCTGGGTGCTCAATGGCAGCAACAATAGCCAGACTGCGGATTTGATTGGCAACGCTGCTTTGGGTTCTTTCGTAAGCAATGGCGGTATCTTTCTCTATCATGATCGTAACGTAACGGATGCAGCATCCGGTCTGGGTCAAGTGGGTGGCGGTGCCATCAGCTTTACCCGTGACCTCGGCTCAAATATTGATGTTGAAAATGCGGTCAATCCATTTACGACCGGTCCTGGTGGAACAATTGACGACACAACGCTCGACGGCGGGAACAGCTCCACTCACGGATATGCTACTTTGGGCTCTCTGCCTGCAGGTGCAACCGCTTTCCTGAATAACGGAACGGCCGGCAATGTCGTTGATTTCAGCTATTCATTCGGATCCGGTGCCGTGCACTATTCTTCCATCCCACTCGATTTCTATATTGATGGCGGCGGAAGCAATGGTGACAGCTTCCGCAATATCTACACACCAAATGTCCTGGCCCAGGTGTCCTCATTGGCAGGCGCTGTGCCTGAGCCAGCAACATGGGCATTCATGATCTTTGGCTTTGGTGCCATTGGTGGCGCTATGCGTCGTCAACGCAAAGCCAATGTGAAAGTCAGCTACGCTTAAGCACTTACCTTTCGCAAAGATACAAAACCCCGCTGGTGCCGATCCAGCGGGGTTTTTTTGTTTCAAATATCAGGCGATCAATTTCGCTGCTGTTCTTGCGACTTTTGCGCCCAAATATTTCGCTCCGTCAAGATCGTTCTCATGCGGTGTCCGGCTGCCATCGCCACCTGCTACTGTTGATGCGCCATAAGGAGAACCACCAACGATTTCATCGCTGTTCATCTGTCCGGCAAAGCCATAATCCAGACCGACAATTGTCATACCATGATGGAGCAAGTTGCTGAGGATGGAATATTGTGTCGTTTCCTGACCGCCATGTTGAGAGCCGGTAGATGTGAAGGACGCGCCGACTTTGCCGACCAGAGCCCCTTTCATCCATAATCCGCCGGTACGGTCCCAAAAGGAAGCCATCTGGCTTGATAGCCGGCCAAAGCGGGTAGGGGATCCGACAATGATCCCATCATATTCGGCCAGGCTTTCGGTTTCGATTACAGGGTGCGCTTCATTGGCGCTGAAACCCGATGCCTGAGCCACTTCCGGTGGTGCGGTTTCAGGCACACGTCCGACGGTTACGTCCGCGCCAGCTTCTCGTGCGCCATCGGCAATTGCTTGCGCCAGACTGTCCACATGACCATAGGATGAGTAGTATAATACCAGTATTTTTGCCATTTCCATTCTCCTTTCAGGGGTTAAATGAAGGGGCGCTCAAGGTTCAGGGGATATTAGAGCGCCCCTCCTTCGCGGGTGTTAGTTGTGGGTTTCAAAGGCTTCGACGAACACCAGTTCGGCATCATCCAAGGCTTCGATCTCCAGCGTGGAAACATCACGGATTGCCAAGGCATCGCGGGCTGCGATTTCTTCGCCATTCACCCGCAATGTTCCAGCCGAGGCGACCAGATACACATGGGCATCTTCCGTGATATCGTGCTGGATGGAAGCCCCGGACTTCAGTGTCGCGCCGTAGAGCCGTGCGTCAGCCCGGATCATCAGGGCACCGCTATCGATATCCTCATCAAAGCCGCTGGCCAGTATCTCCAACTGTCCGGCACGCTCGCCTTTGGGAAAGGTTTTCGCATCCCAGCGTGGATCGCCGCCCGGTGCACGGGGTTCGATCCAGATCTGGAACAGACGGGTCTGTTCGTCTTCCAGATTATACTCACTATGGGTCACACCCGTCCCGGCGCTCATCACCTGTACATCACCCGCTTCGGTACGGCCTTCATTACCGAGAGAGTCGCGATGGGTGATCGCGCCTTCCCGAACATAAGTGATGATTTCCATGTTTTCGTGTGGATGCATTGGAAAACCGGTTTGGGTAGCGATCTCGTCATCATTCCAGACGCGGATCGGGCCAAAGCCCATGCGGGCGGGATCCCAGTAGCTTCCAAATGAAAAATGATGCCGGGCCTGCAACCAATCGTGATTGATGTGAGCCAGCTCTGCAAATGTGCGTTTCTCGATCATTGTCTTTCTCCTTCTTTCTGGCGGCTACGCTATCCTTGCTGGGAAGCGTTTCCGTCTTGCTTGCAGAAGAAATAGGGTGATCTTATTGTTTCTTAAATATCAAATAACGAAATTGATTGTTTCTAAAAATTATATAATAAAGCCTTTATGAATCTTCCTGACTTTGAAGCCTGGGCGATATTTGCAGCAGCGGCCCGGCTCGGCAGTTTTACTGCCGTGGCCCATGAGCTGGCGATTTCGAAGCCAACGGTCTCCAAAGCGATAACGCGCCTGGAGGAGTCGCTGGGCACAGTATTGTTCCATCGAACCTCACGAAAAATATCACTTTCTACTGCGGGTACGGCGCTGCTTCCTTTTGCACAGGCGATTATCGTTGATGGAGAGGCGGCAATGGAGGCGGCCCGCGATACCGCTCAGTTGCTGCGCGGCCAGATCCGGCTGGCGGCACCTTTAAGCTTTGGCTTGTCTCATCTCGCGCCGATAATCGCCGATTTCATGTGTGAGTTTCCGGAGATACTGATTGATGTACAACTGAGCGATGCGCAGGTTGATCTGATTGATGAGGGATTCGATCTCGCCATTCGCATTGCCGACTTGCCCGATAGCAGCTTGCGGGCTGTTCGCCTTCGCGACATGCAGGCCCATTTTATTGCCGCACCTGACTATCTGGAGCGCCACGGCACGCCAACAAGGCCAGAGCAGCTCGCTGAACATGATTGTTTTCTTTATTCCAACGAAGCCACGCCGGAAATGTGGCATATGATCGGACCCCAGGGAGAAAAAATGTCGGTTCGGCCTCAGTGTCGGTTTCGCAGTAACAATGGCGATATCATGTTGCCCGCACTGATAGCCGGTCGCGGCATAGGCTATTTGCCGGACTTTCTCTGTCAGGACGCGATTGACCGTGGTGCCTTGCGGACTCTCTTGCCGGGATGGCGGTTTGGCACGATGGCCCTGAATCTGGTCATGCCGCCATCGCCGCATCGCCCGGCTCGCGTGGATGCGCTAATCAGCTATCTGAAGAAACATCTTCGCTAACGCATGGTGACCTCGGTAAAATCTTCTGTCCGACATCAGGCGGTTTATATATAACAGGAAAGCGATGGTCGGTAGCGTCGGCGCATTCCATCGTCGGAAAAAAGGGGCAAAGGCTTTTGTGCGATTCTGTATCGAAACCGTATAGACCAATTCATATTAAGCCTAGCGCATCTGCCTGATATGCCGCTCGAAACCATCTTGCTTTTCCTGATTACGGATCTGACCTTCTGTTTTACTCCAGGGCCAGCGACCATGGTGACGGTTAGCCATGCCCTGCCTGCGGGACGACAAGGCGGTATGCGCGGCGCGCTAGGCCCTATTGTCGGGATCAACGTGGGGAATTTCATCTGGTATGCACTGACCGCCTTTGGCTTGATCGCGATGATACAGGCATTTCCATCGGCCTACGCTGTCTTGCGTTGGTTGGGCGTGGCCTATCTGGCTTGGCTGGGTATCGCTATGCTTCGCGGCGCGAGCCAGAATCTCAGTGGATCCGCAGCCACCGCAGAAGGGTTTAAGCGCGGATTTCTAAGCGGTCTGGCTGTACATATGTCCAACCCCAAAGCGCTTTTCTTCTACACGGTGATCATCCCGCCTTTTGTTGATCCAACCGGCAATTTGTGGGTGCAATTCGGTATATTGGCTGGACTGACCATATTGACCGAAACCGCGGGTCTGACCTTCTATGCCGCGCTGGCGTCCAGAGCGCGCAACCTGGGCAGCGCCGACCGGGTCCAGGATGTTTTCAAATATGTAGCGGCTGCCGTCCTGATTTGTGTGGCGCTCGTAATGGCGTTCCTCAATCTTGAAGAGGCTGGCGTTGATCTGGCGTTCAACGGCGTGAAAGGCAGGTTCGGGTAGATGAGGCATATGCTCCGCTTTTTATATCTTCTATCTGTCGTCATTCTGGTTGTGCAGCCGGAGTCAGGTACTGCACGGTCAACGGAAGGCCAGGCAATGGATTCTCAAGCCGTGCTGGCGCTTCAATCCTTGCAAAGGCTTGATCAGCGCATGCATGTTACCGGTTATCGACTGGTCTCGGCCAATGCGGAATTTTGCGCAGAAACGGTTCCGCATCTTGGAATCCTGCTCCATGGTCTCGATCAATATGGCGACAAAGACACCGCTCGCTTTGCTCTCGGCTTTTCAAGCCCGATCACGATTAATGCGGTTGCACCTGATAGCCCGGCTGCCGTTGCGGAACTGGCAGTCGGTGATGGCCTGACAGCCATTGACGGGATAGCGGTGCGGGACATTGCGACAGACGCCGAAAAACTGAGCAATGAAAAGCCCGAATATCGGCAGATTGCGGCGGTGAAGGCGAAGTTGATAGAGGCGGCTGTCGACGGCGAGGCGGTATTAACGATTCAGCGCGGCGGCAGTAGTCAACAAGTCATCCTCGCACCCAAAGCGACATGTCCCAGCCAGTTTCAAATCCGAGTGAGCACGAAGCGCGAAGCGTCTGCTGACGGAAAAATAGTCAGCATTTCATCAACGCTGGCAGAATATGTGCGCGGTGATAATGAACTCGCCGCTATCGCGGCTCATGAGCTGGCCCATAACCTTCTCAAACATCGTGAGCGCCTGAATGCGCAAAAGGTCAATCGCGGCTTTTTCGGGCAATTTGGCAAGAGTGCGAAAAGGATTAAAGCCGCGGAGATAGAAGCGGATCGGCTATCAGTCTGGCTGATGGCCAATGCCGGCTATGATCCGCAGGCCGCGATCCGGTTCTGGACTCGCTACGGCAAGCAGCATGGCAAGGGCATTTTTTCCGCATCTACCCACTATCGCTGGAAGAAACGGGTGAAATTATTTGCTGAGGAAATAGCAAAAATGCAGCAAATGGAACCGGTTGCAGGCAAGTTTGCACCGCCCTTACTCGCAGCGAACGCGGCCGAGTAGCCGCTGGTCCGGTTTAATCGTCTTTATAGGCGCGCTTGCATTCTTTACGCTCTTCCTTGGTCTCCGCTTGGTCAAGGCAGGCATCCCGTTCCCGCTTGCGTTCTGCGAGCACCTTGCGACCAAGATCTTCCTCCCTCTCAGACTCGGTCTGGGTAGAGGCATCCACCGCAGTTTCGACAACCGTGCCTGCGGCCTTGAACGGGGCCGTAACGATTTTGCTGGCGACGCAGCCGCTCAGCATGGTGAGGGCAAGCGATGATATGACTATGGACGATAGACGCATGGATGATCTCCTCGGCCGACCCCTTGCGCTCTGCTGAATGAAGACCGGCTGAACAATGGGGCCAGACTTTACAAGCTTATGACTTTGCGAGCAATTTTTCGGCGACAATGCGGATGTCATCGCCAATTTCCGGATGCGCCAATGCCAATGCCAGATTGGCTTCAACATAACCAGCCTTCGACCCGCAATCATAGCGGGCACCATCAAAGGTCATGCCATGAAAGGGCTGTTTGCCGATCATTTGCGCCATCGCATCAGTGAGCTGGATTTCGCCGCCGGCGCCTGCTTCCTGCGTCTCCAAAATGCGCATCACTTCCGGCTGCAGGATATAGCGGCCCGGCAGGATCAAATTGGATGGTGCAGTGCCGGCCGCCGGTTTCTCGACCAGGCCTTTGACTTCGGTGATGGGGCCATCGCGATAACCGGGATCAATCACGCCATAGGACGGCGTATCCTCAATCGGGATTTCGAGAGCACAGACGATATTGCCGCCCAGCTTGTCATAGGCATCGACCATCTGCTTCATGCAACCAGGGCTGCCAACCATGAATTCATCAGGCAGGAAGATGGCAAAAGGTTCGTCTCCGACAATATCGCGTGCGCACCAAATTGCGTGACCCAGCCCGAGCGGCTCCTGTTGCCGAACAAAGACGCTGTTGCCGGGTGTCAGGCGCGTTCCGTTGAGCACCGAGTCATTCTTGCCTCTGTCGCCCATAGTGCGTTCCAGCTCATAGGCGAGATCAAAATGATCTTCGATCATTCCCTTGCCGCGCCCATTGACGAAGATCATCTGCTCGATCCCAGCTTCCAGTGCCTCATCCACAGCATATTGCAGCAGCGGACGGTCAACGATCGGGAAGAGTTCTTTCGGCATGACCTTGGTCGCAGGTAGGAAGCGCGTGCCCATGCCGGCGACAGGGAAAACAGCTTTTTTGATCGGTTTCATGGAAATGGCTTTAATCCTTCAATTTGTCCGCAAAACTGGTTCGTAACTTCTGCAATTTCGGCGGGATAGTCGCAACGCAATAAGGGTTGCCGCGCCCTTCATCCGCCCAATATTGCTGGTGATAATCTTCTGCTACATACCAGGTTGCCGACCCTTCTATCGTGGTTACAACGGGTTCCGAACGCTCTGCGCCCGCCCGTTCTATGCCCGCGATAGCCGCAGCGCGCTGATCATCATCCAACGGAAAGATAGCCGATCTATATTGCGTCCCGATGTCATTGCCCTGCCGGTTCAGCTGGGTCGGATCATGGGTCGCAAAGAAAATATCCAGCAGATCATCATAGCTCACCACTTCAGGATCAAATCCGATTTTGATTCCTTCTGCATGACCGGTGGTGCCGGAACAGACCTGCCGATAAGTGGGATTGGCATTCTCCCCGCCAATATAGCCGCTTTCGACGCTGTGCACACCAGCAATGTCATTGAACACCGCTTCTGTGCACCAGAAACAGCCGCCGGCAAAAATCGCTTCCTGCATTGTCACAAACTCCTTTTAAGCGGGCGCTATCTGGTCGGAAGCAGGGGTGCCACCATTTTTCTTTTCCTCATCTCGCCGCGCGATAAGCAAATACATAGCTGGGGTCACAACGCGGGAAAGCAAGGTCGAGCTTATCAAACCGCCGATAATAATGATCGCAACCGGCGCATAAAGTGTTCCGCCCAGCAAGGCTAAAGGCAATAGTCCACCAATTGCGGTAACGGATGTCAATAATACGGGCAAGAACCGGACCTCACCTGCTTTTTCAATGGCTTCCCGCAAAGGCATACCTCGTTCGCGCAACTGGGCGGTAAAGTCGACGAGCAGAATGGAATTTTTAATCTCGATGCCAATCAAAGCAATAAAGCCGATTACGCCCATGAAACTCAGCGCATCGCCGGTCAGATATTGGGCAATCAATCCGCCAAATGTGCCCAATGGAATAACACCTGCAACCACCACTGTCTCTCTGAAGCGACCAAATTCAGCAACCAGAATCGCCATAATGAAAAGAATGGCGGTGAAAACAATCGGTCCCAGATCGCCAAATGTGTCGCCAATAGATTCGCTTTCCCCGCCAATGGAGAAAGAATAACCTTCTGGAAAATCAATTTTTTGAATTTCCTTAACCGCTTCATTGGTTACGATGGATGCCACTTCATTATACTCGAGCTGCGCTGTCACAGTAACGGATCGTTCCAACTGACGGCGTTGGATTTGCGGAGGCACGTTGGTCAGCTTTGGATCGGTGACTTGTGATAAGGCGACCGGATCACCACTGCGCGTGGCCAGATAAATATCGTCCAGCACAGAAACGGGCTGCGTTCCATTTAACGGCAAGCGCACGGTTACCGGATAATTATCGCCTTCTTCATCTCGGAAAGTCGCCGCGCGTTCGCCGCTTATTGCCAGTTGAATGGCACGGCGTGCTTCGCCCGGCGGAATGTTAAGCAGTGCCGCCTTTCTCTCGTCCAGTCCGATATCAAGATCGATCTTATCTGTTCTGATTGGGTTATCAATGTCTCTGGCGCCGCTTGTGTCGCGCAAGATATCCTCAACCTGACCGGCCAGGTTTTTCAAGACATCAAGCTGTGGTCCCGATATCTCAATGGCCACTGGTGCTTCAATCGGCGGACCATTTTGAAAGGGCTCCAATTTTATGCGAGCGCCCGCGATGGCATCAAATTTTGTCCGCAAGCGCTCAATCAATTCCGGCCCGTCATCGGCATCCCATTCATCAAGCACCGCTAGCACTTCACCATAGTTGGTGCGCTCTGCACTGACAAAAATATTGTAAAAGACCTGCGGATTTCCAGCACCGATATTCTCAGCCCGGACTTTGATCGATGGTTCCGCCTCCATGATTCTTGCGACTTGGCTGACAACCTGATCAGTTTGATTCAAGCTACTTCCTTGTTCGGTCTCCACAGAAACTCTGAAATAGGGGGAATCCGAATTTGGAAAAAGCGAGAAGCCCATTAAGGGGACAAGCGCAAAGGCCGATATGCATAGCATCATCGCTAGAAACACGGTCCGCCGCGGCGCGCCCAAAGCGATATGCAAGAGCGGGCTGTAAAAGGTTTGGATCCTGTCGTTCAGCCAGCGCAGAAGGGCATTGCCTTCTGGATTTTCATCCCGGCGCAACATTCGGCTGGCTAGAAACGGGATTAGCGATAGTGAAATGACCAGCGATGCCGCCACGGTCATCATAATCGCAAGATAGAAAGAACGGGTATATGAGCCCGCTCCACCTGGCAGGAAGAGAAGCGGCGCAAAAGCAAAGATAAGAACGAAAGTGGATCCGATAACAGCGCCGCGGATCTCCAACGTGGCTTCGATGGCCGCCTGCGTTCGCGTTTTTCCCATGCGCAAATGGCGTGCGATATTTTCTGTAACCACAATCGAGTCATCGACCAACAGGCCCAATGAGACAATGAAGCCGGCGATGGAGAGCTGGCTAAGATTATAGCCCATTGCATAAAGAACGAGCAGCCCTGATGCCAATGACAATGGAATCGAAATCATCACCATTGCCGATGCGCGCCGACCAAGCGGTAACAAGGTAAAAATCACCAATCCGACAGCAATTGCAAAATCGCGGGTCAACTCATTCAAGCGGCGCGTGACGTCGCGGCTCTGGTCAAATTGTAATGCCAGCTTAATATCCGGAGGCAAAGTAGCCCGCTGATAGGTCAGTTCCGTGTCCAATTCTTTCCTCAGCCGGGTTACATCAACGCCGTCCTTTTGGGTTGCGGTTACAATTACTGCCCGTTTGCCGTTATGCCGTGTGCGGTAAATTTGCTCAGCTGCGCCCCATTTGACGGTTGCGACATCCTGAACGGTCAGCAAAGCGCCTGCCGCTGCACGCAGCGGCAAATTGCGAATGGTTTCCAGGCTACGAAAAGCACCACCGGCTTTGACATTGAGCCGTCGATTACCACTTTGTACGGCTCCACCGGGCAGCTCTATCCCGCCTTGTTTCAGGGCATCGGCAACCGCGCTTGCCGGGACTTGCAATTCTGACAAGCGCGCTGAATCAATCTCGACGCTGATTTCCGGTTGCGGCAGACCAAATATCCGCGCTTCGCGTACGCCGGGATAGCGGGTCAGATTATCAACCAGATCATCCGCATATTTGTCCAGCCGCCGCCAAGATGCGGTTTCGCTGACCAAAGCGAGCTGCAGCACTGCGGCCTCAGTGGTGCGCACCTTGCGGAATTCCAGACGTTGGAGATTTTGGGGCAATGTCTCGCGAATGGCATTAACTTCGCGAACAACATCGTCAAAATAACCCTCTACGTCCCCCGTCCAATCGGTAAATTCGACGGTGATTGTGCTGCCGCCATCGGTGCTGTTAGACCGGACTTCCTTTATATCATCCAGGCTTTGCACAGCTTCCTCGATCGGCTTCGCGACGGTCTCTTCCATATCCTGTGCATCGGCACCGGGCAGGATGGCGATGATGCTGACAACCGGTATGGGAAAATGGGGATCAACAGCCCTCGTAATATTCGACAGGGCGCTGATGCCCAGAACTACCAGCAGCGAGAACAAGATAAGGGAAAGCTGCCAACGCTCTATGACGAATTTAGCGAGCATCTAAGGAAATCTCGCCAAAAGGATATCGGGCCCAGTTCATTTTTTCGTTCTGATCGGCTTGATGACATTGCCATCGCGCAGTTTTTCGACACCACGTGCAACCACGACGTCGCCTTCCGCCAATCCTGAGGTTATTTCCAGACTGTTGTCGGTCAATTTGCCGATGACCACATTGCGCGCTTTGACTCGTTTCTTCTCGTCGACAATGTAGACAAGACCTTCGCCGGATCGCACGCCAAATATTGCCGTTGCGGGAACGGCGACAGATCCATCACTATCGCGCGACACTTCAATTTCAACCGTCCCCAACTGGCCAGAGCGCAGCCGCTCATTGGCTGGCAGCAGAAAGCTGATTTCGAAGGTTCCGGTCTGTTCGTCTGCCCGGCCGTCCTTTTCGCTAACCACAGCCTCGATGGGCTTGTCTGAAACCGCAGATATCGTGACATTGGCGCGCATGCCCACCCGAACACGGGATGCGTCTGCATCGGTCAACGGGACTTTCAAGACAAAGCCCTTGTCTGTTTCACCGAGCACCAGAACCGTTGTACCGGCGTTCACAATTTGCCCAGCATCGATATTTCTGCTGAGGATGATGCCATTGCTCGGTGCATGAATATGGGACGTTCTGCTGGCAAAACTGCTCGCGTTGACCTGTGCCCTGGCTGCTCGCATTGCGGCTTCGGCTTGTTCCAGGCGCGCTTTGGTGACCCAGCCATCGGCGAAAAGAGATTTGATCCTTTGAAAATCCGCTTCTGTCCGGTCCAATTCTGCCTGTGCGGATTCCAGATCAGCGGATACGGTGCTGTTATCCAGTGCTGCCAGTGTGGCGCCGCGTTTTACTCGATCGCCTTCTTCATAGCGTACCGATGCAACTTGCCCAGATGTCGTAAACCCTAATTCCGTCTCTCTGCGCAGGCGTACCGTACCTGCAGCAGTGATGGTTTCATTCTGGCTAGCAGTCTGGACAGTGATCGTCGCTGCGGGAATCGGATCTCGGTCTTTCGGTTGTTCCTCTGCCTCGGTTCCGCTGCAACCGAACAGCAAGGCCGTTACCATCAACGCCAGAGATTTTTTCCCTAAATATTTTTGACTGCGCCCCGCCATATATACCTATCTTGTCCCCTCCCGACGCTCCTTCATAAGTCGCGAAACGGCGCTGACAAACAGAAAATTGCGATTTGCAACGAAAAGGGCCGGATCATCCGACCGGCCCTTTGGTTTTTTCATTATATGATGATGAGAATATTAGTCTTTCGTGCCAACCACGTTCTGACCGTCACCGCCAACAAATTTATACGCTATGCCAGCCAGTACTGCACCGATGATGGGTGCTACCCAGAATATCCAGAGCTGAGACAAAGCGATGCCGCCTTCGATCAGTGCGGGACCAGTGCTTCGCGCCGGGTTAACGGACGTGTTTGTAACCGGAATACTGATGAGATGGATTAACGTTAGACCCAGGCCAATGGCCAACGGCGCAAAGCCGGCTGGTGCCCGGCCATCCGTTGCGCCCAATATGATCATCAGGAAAAAGAAGGTCAGCAATATCTCGATCGCGATACCGGCACCCATGGCATATCCGCCGGGTGATTTGTCGCCGACACCGTTGGCTGCCAGGCCGTTGACCGCGACATCATAGTCGGCATTGCCGGTCGCGATTAAATAAAGCGCCGCAGCTGCCGCTACAGCTCCTACAAGCTGCGCGATAATATAAACCGGGATTTCTTTTGCTGGAAAGCGACCGCCGGCCCATAGGCCTATAGTAACAGCCGGGTTCAAGTGGCATCCGCTAATATGTCCGATCGCATAGGCCATGGTAACTACGGTCAGACCAAAGGCCAACGAGACACCCAACAAGCCGATGCCGACATCGGGAAACGCAGCTGCGATAACAGCGCTGCCACACCCACCAAAAACAAGCCAAAATGTACCGAGAAACTCTGCCAGTGATTTTTGTACTGCCGTCATATTCCTGACCTCCCCAAGAAATGTTCACAGCCTCTATTGAGCTGCGCAGCGGTTATTTAGCGCAATTCTGTGATTTCGCCTAATTTCGGACCGTAAATCTATGTAAAAGGTCAGGCTTTTTGGGCTGCGCGTTCCAATCGGTCATTAATGGCTACCCCAATGCCGATTTTTGGGATGGGGGCGATCGCAATATGCGGCCGATCACTGGAATCAGCGACATGCAGGGCGGCAAATAAATTGCTTGCCGCTTCGGCCATATCACCGCTGACAGACAGGCTGATAACGCCTGCAATAGCGCCAAAACCGATATGATAGTCATCAGGTTCTGGCTGTGTCGCATTAAGGCGCACGGGCTTACTCGGTGCATAGTGGCTGGCAAGCTGGCCCGGCGCTTCAATCTTTTCACCCTGTTGATCAACTGGTCGTTTTCCGGCACATTTTTCCAGTTGTTCTGCCGTTATCGGTCCGGGACGCAAAATCTGATAATCGTCGCCTCTGATCGCGACAATGGTGGACTCTATGCCGTTTTCACAAGGCCCGCCGTCCAAGATCATCGGTGTGGCCATTCCTAGACTATGTTCGACATGCTTTGGCTTTGTCGGGCTGATGCCGCCGCTCTTATTGGCCGATGGTGCTGCCAGGAAAAGCCCCGAAGTCGCAAGCAATTCCTGCATCAGCGGATGTGCCGGGCAACGCAAGGCAATGGTTTCGAGGCCAGCGGTTACGGCGCGCGCGACGGGGCAGTCAGGTGTTTTGGGGACCACAAGCGTTAACGGTCCAGGCCAATATTTCTTGGCGAGCTTGTTAGCGAGATCGTTGAGCAAGCCCAATTTCTCTGCGGCTGCGATGCTCGGCACATGGACGATCAAGGGATTGAAATCGGGCCGCCCTTTGGTCCGGTAGATTTCCGCTATTGCGCTGGCATTGGTCGAATCGGCAGCCAGACCATAGACCGTTTCGGTGGGTACAGCGACCAGCCCACCCGACTGCAGTCGTTCAGCTGCGGCCAATATTGCCTGCTTGCCGTAACGTTGTGCATTATCGTCAATATGATCATTTGAGCCAGACATGATAGGGCGCTATAGCCCAGCGAGATTTCAAGCAATAGCGGATACCAATTAGATGAGCTTTACAGCGCCCAGCAGAGAACAGAATTTCGTCCTGAAACATATCGCCAATGTCGGTGCGCTCGCCCAGCATGAACGCTTTGCCGGTGCCAGTGAAGATATGGTGGAAGCGATTGTTGAGGGTATTGGGCAGTTCGCCGCTGGTGAATTTGCACCGATTAACCGCACCGGCGATACGGTGGGAGCCAAATGGAATGATGGCAGTGTAACCATGCCTGCCGGCTTTAAAGAGGCTTATGGCCAGTTTGTCGAAGGTGGCTGGGCATCAATCGATGGGCCAGAAGAATTTGGTGGGCAAGGTCTGCCTTATTCTCTGTCCGCTCTGATCCTTGAGACTTGCGGCGCAGCCAATTTCGCCTTCACGCTTTGCCCGATGTTGAGCTTTGGTGCGGTTGAGGCAATTCATGCGCATGGCAGCGATGAGCAGAAGACCACTTATCTCGAAAAAATGATATCCGGCGAATGGACCGGAACGATGAACTTGACCGAACCGCAGGCCGGATCTGATGTTGGTGCCTTACGTTCTACTGCAGAGCCGATCACCGAGGGTGAGCATGCCGGGAAGTACAAGATCAAGGGCCAGAAGATTTACATCACCTTTGGTGAGCATGACCTGACCGACAATATCATTCACTTGGTGCTGGCGCGGACGCCGGGTGCGCCCGAAGGGACGCGCGGTATCTCCTTGTTCATCGTTCCGAAATTCCATCTGGATGCAGAGGGTAACAGCGCAGCCCCCAATGATGTGACCTGTGTATCCATCGAACACAAGCTGGGCATCCACGCTTCGCCCACCTGCGTTATGGCTTATGGTGAGAACGACGCGTGTATCGGCGAGATGATTGGAGGGGAGTTTGGCGGGATGAAAGCCATGTTCACGATGATGAACAATGCCCGCATCAATGTCGGCTCGCAAGGTGTGCAGATTGCCGAACGGGCGACTCAGCAAGCCATTCAATATGCACATGACCGTGTTCAGTCATCCCGTGCCGGTAGCGGCAGCAAGGACTCGGTTGCGATTATCGAGCATCCGGATGTGCGCCGGATGATCTTGCGCAGCAAGGCCCTGACACAGGCAGCGCGCGCGCTGCTTTACTATGCCACTGCTCATGTGGATGGCGCGACTCTGGGGATAGAAGGCGCGAAGTCACGAGCGGAAATCCTGACTCCGTTGATCAAGGGCTATGGCACCGACATTGGCAATGAAGTGGCCTCTCTCGGTGTACAGGTCCATGGCGGCATGGGCTTTGTTGAAGAAACCGGAGCCGCCCAGCATTTCCGTGATGCCCGGATCGCGCCGATCTATGAGGGAACCAACGGTATTCAGGCGGCGGACCTTGTCGGTCGTAAACTTGGTCTCGATGGTGGTGAGGCGATGTTGATGCTGATTACTGATATCAAGGCCGAAGCGAAAGACGAAGAGGCCCTGATGACACTGGCCCTGATGGTTGAAGATATCGCCAAGTGGATGGCCAGTGGTGACGCCTCGATTGATGACCGGCTCGCCGGAAGCTATCCGTTCATGACCATGCTGGCGACGGCGACATGCGGCATGTTGATGAAAAAGCAGCAGCGCATTGCCGAGGCGGAGCTGGCCGATGGCAATGATCCGTTTCTGAAGTCGAAACTGGTTACGACCCGATATTATCTTGACCATCTGGTTCCCGAAGCCATCGGTTTGAAAGCCGCAGCAATGGACGGCGCCGACATATTATATCGCCTCGATAGCGAGGAATTGGTCGCCTGATATGACGGATGGGCGGGGCAGTTTTGATATTGGGGCAGCGCTCCAACGGATCGCCGATGCCTTGGAGCGTCTGTCCCCTTTACCTTCAAGCTCTGCCGATATCAGTTCTGGTCCCGCCTTTTATTGGGCCGGCGATACCATTCAGGTGATTGAAAATTTTGCTCCGATCGCACTGGATTTGTTGACCGGGATTGATGATCAAAAAGCACGGTTACTGGAGAACAGCAAACGTCTCGCGAGCGGTTTCGCCGCGCATGATGTCTTGTTGTGGGGATCGCGCGGGATGGGCAAGTCTGCTCTCGCCAAGTCAGTGATCCGCGAAATGCATGAGGCGAGGACAGACATCGCAATGGTCGAGGCAAGCGCCGACATGCTCGAAACTCTGCCTGATCTGTTCGCAATTCTCGGCAAGACTAATCGTGCGTTTGTTCTGTTCATTGACGATATCGGTTTCGAAGAGGACAGTGCTGCTCCTCGGCTGTTGCGGTCGATGCTGGAAGGCGGCGCGGCGGCGCGGCCGGCTAATGTGCGGCTTTATGTGACATCAAACCGGCGGCATATTGTTCCGCGGCACATGGCGGAGCAGGACGATCCGATCAATCCGCGCGACGTGATCGATGACAAGCTGGCGCTTTCGGATCGCTTTGGTTTGCGGCTGGGTTTCCATGCCGCTTCGCAAGAAGACTATCTGGCCATGATCAGCCGCTATACAGAAGTGCATGCACTCGAATTTGACCGTGAAGACGCACTCTTATGGGCTAAACAGCGGGGTAGTCGATCAGGCCGGGTTGCCTGGCAATATGTTGTCGAGCTTGCCGGGCGTGCCGGCAAACCAATCGCGTAGCCTATTCCGCTTCGGCGCTCGGTTTTGTCGCACCCGGTTTTGAAACCCGCCAGATAATGCCGCCGACATCATCACTCACCAACAGAGCACCGGTCTGGTCAAACTCCACCATCGTGGGTCGACCGCGGGCCTTTTCGTCATCATCAATAAAGCCGCCCAGAACCATTTTCGGCTTGCCCTTAGGTTTGCCTTTTTCGTCAAAGTCCACATAGACGACATCATAACCGGACAACGGTTTCCGGTTCCACGAACCATGTCTTGCGACAACGGCACCGCTGTCAAACGGCGCGCCCAAAGCTTCGCCATTGGAAAAGGCCAGTCCGAGCGGTGCGACATGGGCGCCAAGGCCATAATCAGGTCGCCGCTCATATTGACGATGATCAAGATTTTTCGGTTCAACCCGCGGGTCAACATGACCGCGCCAGAAATGCCAAGGCCAGCCATAATGAGAAGCAAATACGACTTCAGTCAGATAGTCTGGCACCATATCGCTGCCGAGCATGTCCCGTTCATTGACCACTGTCCAAAGTCGGCCCGAGACCGGTTCATAGGCGAGGCCGACGGGGTTGCGCAGGCCATCTGAGTAAACAATCTTGTCATTGGTCGCCAGTTCGACACGCAGAACAGCGGCACGCTCATTCTCGGTATCCATTCCGTTCTCGCCGATATTGCTGTTCGATCCGACAGCGATAAACAGATATTTGCCATCAGGGCTGGCAACCAGATTGCGGGTCCAATGATTATTTGGTGCCTTGGCATTTAGATTTGCCACCTTGCGGCCCTCGGCCGTGATTTTCGTATCGCCGACGGTATAAGGATAGGCCACCACGTCATTGGTGTTTGCGACATAAAGCGTGTCCTCAACCAAAGCCATGCCAAATGGAGAATTGAGATTTTCAAGCAGGGCAAATTTCTCGTCTACCTTGCCATCAGCATTGCTGTCACGCAGCAGGCTGATGCGATTGGCTGAAGGCGTTCCGGCACCGGCTTTGCCCATCAGGTTCCGCATGATCCAACCTTCTATGCCTTTATTGGTGCGTGGCGGGCTGTTGGTTTCAGCAACCAGTATGTCGCCATTGGGCAAGCGCAGCATGGAGCGCGGATGGTCCAGTCCTTCGGCAAAACGTTCGACAGTCAGTCCTTCGGCAGCCACTGGACCTTCGCCCGACTTCCAGGGATCGGCTTCGGCGATATTGATGGTCGGAAAATTTTCTTTGCGTACGTTGGTGATCTCGGGTTGCACGCCGGTTGTTGCTTCCAAGGGCAAACGGGCCGTATCGCCGCGCGTGACATAATAGCCAGCGCCAATCGCGATCAGGATGATCAGTATCGTTACATTGCGGATATGTTTTAGCATGTGCCAACAATAGGAAGCACGGCGTCCGATGACAAGCATGCTGTCAGCATCACCGTTCTCGCCGAGTTCAATCTAACGATCAAAATACCAGACTGCGACGGCGATTGCAGCACCGCTTGCCAGTCCCACCAGAAACCCGATGGACGGCTGTCCGAGAAAGCCACCAATAATGGCGCCAGCGATACATCCCGCCGCAATGAAAAAACCACCAGCGCTTTTGTTTGAACCCCTTTGCGGGTCGGAGCTTTCTGCCATCACGGGTTCCCTTCGATAGTCCGTTTCATGCGACAATATGGCGGCCCCATGCCATGCTTGGCGGTGAATGGCCAGAACAGTCTCGTTACCAAAAAGTAAGCTTTCGTTCACCATTGCTTTTGACGGAATTTCCATTCCTGATCGCTATTACCTGTGATTGCACAACGCGGCACGAGAAGGCCGTTTTCAATAAGCACAGGAGCCTGTTTTGCAACTACCCGTATTTATAGACTCCACCAATTTTTCCGATGCCGAACACCTGATCACCAATTTCGGTGAAGAAGCGGGATTGGAAGCTGCAAACCGGGCGGACAAAAGCCGGTCTGTCGGTAATCATCTGCACTATTGCAAATGGCGCCAGGTTGAACGGCTATGCGTATTGCTATCGATCGATCAATCCATCGGAACAGTGCACTAAACCACTGATATTAAAAGGCAATCAGCGTTTTGGATCGCAGATAATTTGCGCGGATCCGCCGGATTTTACACTGCAATTGGGGCGGCCATCAATCTGGATTTTGCCGGTACCGCTGTTGGAAATATTTGCTTCCCTTTCAACGAAGATATGGCTGCTGGCGGGCCCGCGCTGAACGAGTTCCAATGTCTCGAGCGTTAGCTGCGATCCGTCAAATATGCTGGAACCCAGCAGTTGGATAGTGCCCTTTTTCGCCTCGCCGGCCATGACAATTTGCCCGCCGCCGTTCATCGCTACATTGAGCGTATCGCCTTCGACATCATTAATTGTCAGCACGCCAAAGCCGGTTAATCTGGCGCGGGGGTCACGGCCTCCCAGTTTGTCGAGGGATACAGTGCCAGATCCCGAATGGGTTATCGTTTTAACAACATAGGTGCTGAGCGTGACCGTAACCGGTTCTTCTGCCGAGAAACGGCTATTGTCTCCGCTAAAGGGTTTGACTGAGACAATTAGTTGGCCGCCATTTCTGCGTAGTAAGACGCGGTCCAATATTTCCCGGTTTTCGGCTTCCGCGCTGGCAGATACACCGCGATCGGTGGTGATGAATACATTGACGCTGCCGAGAATGCGGATGTCTTCAAAGCTGGAGATAGAAAAATTGCGTTCCGCCGCCTTTGCCGGGGTGACGATCGCGACAAAGCTGAGCAACAAAAAGACATAGAGGTTTTTCATAACGGCCTTGCTTCTCCAAATTCCATCCAGCCCAGCCATCTGGGCGTTTTCGGGGCATAGTGCCCGCCTGCATCCTCTAGCGCAAAACCTTCTGCCGCGAACAGTTTCGAGACCGGGCGATGCAAATGACAGCCACCGGCAATATGTTTCCATACAGGTTCGATTCGCTGCTGCCATTTTTCCGGGCCTTTGTCCGGCGCGCGTCCATGTTCCAGGAACAGGATTTTGCCGCCGGGTTTCAACACCCTGCGCATTTCTTTCAGGACTTGTTTACCTTCCTGAACTGAACAAAGAGTAAAGGTGGTCAGCACAGTATCAAAACTGTCGTCCGCAAAAGGCATGGCTTCACCGACGCCGTCCAATATGTCCATGTCAAAGCCAAGTGTGCTGGCTTCTTGCCGTGTATAGTCAAGCAGTTCGGCGGACGGATCGAGTCCGGTCAGTTTGTCGACTTTCGACCGATCATAAAATTGCAGGTTGATACCGCCGCCGCAGCCGAGTTCCAGCACCTCACCGTCGGCTTTCGGGACAATTTCGCTGCGATCCTTCATCACTGCGGGTTGTGAGCAGGCAAATTTGATCAGCCGCGGAACGGCGTGTTTTTCCCAGAAATTAGGCATGGATCGATACTCCACAAAAGTGTCGGGCGCGATTGTACATTCCGGACTGCGATAACATCCCAAAGTTCACACAATTCACACGCTCTTTCTGGAACAGGGGCAGACCTTTAAAGATCACACATGTCACATGGTCTTTTGCGCGGACGAGCGGCAGTGCCGGTTCCGCTGCCCGGATATTCTGATATCTGCGCTGAAATTTCTGCCCTGTCATCGTTACCCCCTCCCGAAAAGTAAGGATGACAGGTTAGCAGAAGGCGCTGACCGTAGGAAAGTGAAATCAGCGACCCAATAATGGACTGTGGAAGCCGGCTGCCAAATTCTATCCGCAGTTAACCTTGCCGGATCCTGGTGTCTTGCTCGTGCATTCAGCTTTGCCGTGGACTCTAATATCGCCGGAGCCGGCGACTTTGGCATCGACAGTGCCGTCCGAAGACATGGTCACATCGCCGCTACCTGCAATCTTGATTGTCGCCGTGTCTGCTTTCAATGCCTTGGCATCGACGTCGCCTGAGCCAGCTATAGATATTTTGGCCGAATCAGCGGTGCCGGCCATTTCTACATTACCGGAACCGGCAATCTTGGTGCTAAGCGACTGGGTCGCCATTTCCGCCACGGCGACATTGCCGGACCCCGCAACACTGATAGCCGCACTGTCACTGTTCATCTTATCGACCTGCATATCGCCTGACCCAGCCAGCTTGGCACTTTTAAGAGACGGGGCGCTTACATAGATAGTCACGCGATCAGAACCGCCGCTCCAGATACCTGTACCTTCGCGGCCAATTTTTAGTTGGCTTCCGCTGAGCTTGTAGCGCAGCTGTTCCACCGCATCCGCATCGCCTTCAGCCCGGATTGCGAAATCCGAGTCGGTGGTGAAGACAACATTGTCTGGCCCCGCCAGTGTAACGCCATCAAATTCGCCGGGGTCGGTATCTGTCGAGCTTATGGTTTTCCCGTCAGAAAAGCTGCTCACGCTAGCATTGCCAACCGCCTCGGCGATAGAACCCTCGCAAGCTGTAAGTGCGAGCAGGGGAACGGCGAACAAAAGTTTTTTCATGAAATCCCTCCAGTGTGTATTGTCATAGTAATACAGCAAGGTGGACTTGATAGCAAGACTCTAGTGGCAGGAAAAACCTCTGGCTTTCATGATGTTATCGTTATGGAGCTATTTTGGTGGTTGCCGTACAGCCAATATATCGCAAGGCAGATAGGTGATCAGCGCGCGGGCCATGCTACCCATCATGTTGGCTCGGAATCCACCGGTTCCATGTGTGCCGATCACGCCGAGATCGGTGTGGCGGTTGTTCAATGCTTGCTGGACGACGCTGCACGTATCGCCATATTCCACGCTATAGGTTAGGTTTTTCCGGGCTTCCGCTGATATTTTGAGATTTTCGATAAATTTCGTGATCTGCAGATGCTGTTCGGTCCTGAATTCTTCGGTTGCCGTTTCGGAATGCAGAAAGCCTTCAAACGGGACATGAAAAGCATTGATGATATGCGCTTGCAATTCGGGAAACAGGGCGCAACCGCGTTCAATCGCATAGCCTGACGGTGACGAAAAGTCGCTCGCCGCAACCAGCCGTTTATAAAATGTGGTCGCTCGGTTTTTGGCAATCAGCACAGGTAGCGGGCTGTGATGGATGATCCGCTCCAGCTGTGTGCCCATGACAAGATCGCCAAGCCTGCCGATGCGTGCGACGCCAGCGACGATCAGCGCCGCTTTGCGGGCTTCGGCATGCTCGATAATCTGGCTCACCACATCGCCGCGTTCGATGATAATGTCGCCTTTGATGTCATAGCTGTCGAGATCCAGTTCGATTTCTGCCATCGCCGCATCCACTGCAGCACTGTCGTGCCGCCCTTTTTCAAGCACATGAAACACGACCAGCTTGGCGTTTGTGGCCTTTGCCAGCTGAATCGCTCGATCCATTGGTCGGTCACCGCGTGCGGTGAGGTCAGTGGTGAGGAATATCGTCTGGTCAGATGGGTTTGACATAGGGGATAAGTCTTTCAAAAGATTACAATATGTAAAGCGATGTAAATCTCAGTATCATGAGCATAGGCAGATTGTTAAATCGATTGATGGCGCGCCTTTTCATAGGGTGCGTCTATTCAGCCATCATGTTCCGCTACTATTCTTGCGTTTTATCAGTCTGCCAGGTCCGCTGGTCATCTACGATGGCGCGGGCGGCCTCCTGCGGAAAGCCGATATTGCTGAGCAGTTGTTCGCACAGTTCCAGGCTGGCTTCGACCGTTTCGGGCACGGCGCTTTTTGCTCCGCTGGCACGCAGATTCTCGGCATGGCTGACATCGCAGGCCCGCGCGATTATCGGGACGTGCGGCCAGTGCTGATGCACGGCCTTGATCACATGTTCCGCCGACTCCGGAACATCCATGGTGGTTGCAAAGGCGGCTGCTCTTTCGATGCCAAGATGCTTGAGCAGATCCGGCTGGCTGGCATCCCCAAAATAGACTGCCGCGCCTTTTGCGCGCTCGGCGGCGACAAGATCAGGATCGCTATCGATGGCGACATAGGGAATGCGCTGTTCTTCGAGCAGCTGTGCCAGCAAACGGCCAACCCGGCCAAAGCCGCCGATAATGACGGGATGTTCGTCGTCCACGTTCACCTTCATATCGCCATTATCGGTATTGCGGTGCCGCAAAGTCGCTCCAACCCGTCGTCCCGCTATTGCGAGTAGCGGAGTGAGAAACATGGTCACGATGACAACCAGCAACATGAATTGCGCGGTATCGGGATCAAGCAGGGTAAAGGATAAAGCAGCCGCGATCACGACAAAGGCAAATTCCCCGCCTTGGCTCATCAAAATCGCCGTCTCTGCCGCAACATCTTTGGGCAGGCGAAAGGCGCGGGCGAGGGCAAAGAGAATGAGGGCCTTGATCGACAGCAGGCCCAAAGCCGACAACAACACCCATTGGATATCCGCCCAGACCGCAAGAATGTCGAGACTCATCCCGACCGAGATGAAGAACAGGCCAAGCAAGAGGCCTTTAAACGGTTCAATGTCACTGGCGATCTGATGACGATATTCGGTTCCGGCGAATAGCAGCCCGGCGAGAAACGCGCCGAGTGCCATGGACAGGCCGGCCAGAGCGGTCAGTGCTGCGGTAATGAGCACCAGCAGGATCACCGCCGCCATAAAGACTTCGCGGCTGCCAGTGCCACCGACAAAGCGCAGGAAGGGGCGTACGGCAATGCGGCCAACGAGGAAAATCAGCGCAATGACGAGGCCTGCTTCACCAATGGCTTTGAGCGCCGCAATGGCAAGCGAACCTTCAACTGTGGCACCGGCAATGCCGACGAAAAATAATATCGGCACGACGGCAAGATCTTGAAGCAGCAGTACGCCGAAACTGGCGCGACCAGCCGGTGCACTGAGCCGCCGCGTCTCGGTTAGCAACTGCATCACCAGTGCCGTGGACGAGAGCGCTAGACACAGGCCGAATATTGCCGCTGCGACAAGAGAATTGCCAAAGAGATAGGCGATCACACCGATGACCAGAGCGCTGATCGTGACCTGCGCCGTGCCAAAGCCGAAGACGAGACGCCGCATGCCCCATAGTTGCGCGATCGACAATTCCAGACCGATGGTGAAGAGCAGGAAGATAACCCCCAGCTCGGCAAAACGGCGGACGCCTTCTACATCGGCGATGACCATGAGTTCCAGCACCGGCGTTTCACCAACCAGTCGTCCGACACCATATGGCCCGATGACCAGGCCGACAAACAGAAAGCCGAGCACCGCACTGATCCCGGCTTTGCGGACCAATGGCACGACCAATCCGGCGGCGACCAGGAAGATGATGGTTTCCCGAAGATAGGGTATTTCAGGATGCACGGTCAGGCCTCTGCTAAAATGCTATGGGTCTGCATGGGCGGATGGTATGCGCCCTTTCCCGGCGTTTCAAGACTATTGCGGCTGTTCAGACGAAGGTGATGAGCAGAGCGTCTATCAGCAAATTTCAGACGGAGGATTGATCTGGATCAAGAGCCAGCAGACCGGTCTGTGCGATGGCTTGCATCCCATAATATTGAGAGGAGCGAGCCATGGCACAACCATCAACGACCGGCCATGTTGTGTGGCATGACCTGCTGACGACCAATGTCAGCGCGGCGCGCAAATTTTATGCAGAATTGCTGGGATGGACCTATGAAGTGGAACATGCAGAGCAATTTGTCTGGAAATCCGGTGAGGCAGACTATCCGCTGATCCTCCATCATGGCGAAGCGCATGGCGGTTTCATCGCGATCGAACCGGATCAGCAATCCCATTGGCTGGCCTTTGTGGCGGTTGACAATGTTGATGATGCTGCAGACCGAGCCGAAATGCTGGGCGGGACAATCGTGAGAGCCGCTTTTGATATTCCCGGTGTCGGTCGCAGCGCCGTCATAGGCGACCCGCAAGGCGCGGTGATCTGTCCCTTTGTTGCCAGCCACAACTATCCTGCGCCGACCGGGGTCTTCATGCAGGATATGCTGTTTGCGGAGGATATCCCACGGGCACAGCCTTTTTACGAGACTCTCTTTTTGTGGTCTGCCGCGGAGATCGAGACGGAAGATAGGGGGCTTTCCGTCGACTTCACCGCGCCTGATGACTGCCCGGTGGTAGGTGCATCGGCGTTTCCGGAGGGCTCGGACGTCAAGGCGCAATGGGTGCCTTATATGGCTGTGGTGGATATTGATGCCGCGGCCGGGAAAGCCGAATCGCTGGGCGCGAAGATGATCATGGCGCCACAGACGAGATCGGGCCACGGCCGGTCTGTTCTGATGCGCGATCCGACCGGGGCGCTGTTCGCATTGATGCAGGCCGAGAGCTGAGCGCGAACCCATCGGGCTCTTCTGGACCAGATTATGTTTGCATGATCTGCGCTTGGCCGTAATTTGACGGCAGCTTTATTAAACGGACTAGGCGCAGGATTATTGCAGACTCTTCGATGCTAAAGGTTGCCAGTTATAATATCCACAAGGCCATCGGCACCGACCGGCGGCGCAATCCGGGACGGACCATTGACGTGCTCAATGAACTGGAAGCGGATATCATCACCTTGCAGGAAGCGGACCGCCGCTTTGGTGCGCGGGCTGCGGCTATTCCGTCTTTGCTGCTGGAACAATATAGCGATTACCGCGCTATCCCGCTGGATGTGCAAACGGATTCAATGGGCTGGCATGGTAATGCGATATTGGCGCACAAGTCCGCCCGCATTGTAACCCATGACATTTTGCATATCCCCTATCTCGAGCCGCGCGGCGCGGTGATGGCGCAGATCGAAATAGGCGGGTTTGATCTCTCTATCTTCGGCATGCATCTGGATTTGTCCGGCCTCTGGCGCCGTCGTCAGGCTGCTGCGATCATTAAACTGGCGAAACATTATGGCCTGCATCGATCAACTATATTAATGGGTGATCTGAATGAATGGAGCGCTGCACGCGGTTGTCTGAACGACTTCGGCCGCAGCTATAATCTGGTTGAATGTGGTCGCAGTTTCCACTCTCGCGGACCGATCGCCAAGCTTGACCGGATCATGCATTGTGACCGCTTGGAATCAACCGACAGCGGCGTGCACGACAGCGCAGCGGCGCGCAAAGCTTCTGATCACTTACCGGTTTGGGCGCACATGCAGGCCGCCTAGTTTTTCCAATAAGTTGTGGATCATCGTGTCAATCACGGCTGATGGACCAGCATCCAGGCGTCAACAGCCCGTTTGGCACGTTTTTCCTTGTCCGCGGCGGTCATCTTGATTTCATGCCCATAGCGCAGGAGTAAATCCATGCGACCCATCACCAACCCGGCGAACATCTCCGCCGACGCTTCTAAATCATCGCTTTGAATTTCACCCTTTTCAACCGAAGCCCGCAGGAGAGCTTTGAGGCCCTCGGCCATTCTAAGTGGCCCGTTTTCCAGAAACATCTGGCCTATCGCCGGATCACGTGTCACTTCCGCAGCCAGAATACGTTCCATACGGACCCTGTCTTCCCGCATCAGAAAGTCGAGCATGCCGCGCGCGGCATGCAAGAGAATCTCGCGCAAGCCTTTCTCTGCCAGATTCTCCGGCACAAAATTCTCGCGCATTTGGGCAGATTCTGTGCGGACCACTTGCGCGAACAGATTTTCCTTGTCTTTGAACCAGCTGTAAACAGTGACTTTGGAGACCTGCGCGCGCGCCGCTATCGCTTCGATTGTGGCGGCAGAGAAACCGTTGGCGAAAAATTCCACACGCGCCGCAGCCAGTATTTCGGCAATTTTGCGCTGGCTTGCCGGTCTATCGGTAAGCGCATGTGTCTGTTTCTTTTCCGTATTTTTCACGGCAATCCCCTGGTAATGACTCTACTCTACCAAATTGAACGCTATCGTACAAATAAAACGTTGACGTTCATTTTCTTCGGTGGCAGTTTAATAATGCTTGGTAGAGTCCAGGTCGTTGTAATGGTGCCCCCAATTGTGACCAGAAGTCCTTTCAGAATATTATTATCCTCTAGTGCCTTTGCGGTGCTGTTGAGTGGTTGCGTGAGCATGACGCCCGAATCGCAGGCGCCGGATATCGCCGCTGGCGTTCCTCAGCAATATAACAAGGCCGATGCGAATGGTGCTTATGAACCTGCGCAATGGTGGACCTCTTTTCAGGATCCGGTTCTCAATGCATTGCTGGATGAGGCGCTGGCGGAAAATCTTGACCTGGCCGAGGCGGCGGCGCGATTGCGCGCGGCAGAAGCCCAAGCCCGCGTTTCTAAAAGCGGTCTATTTCCTCAAATCAATGCCGATCTGGGTAGCAGCTATTCGGATACACCAACCGCTGGAACGGGCTTTGGCGCTGGCGGCGGTGGCTCGCGTTTCCAGGTGGAAAGCTACACTTCCAGTCTGGGTTTTTCCTATGAAGTCGATCTTTGGGGTCGGCTGCGCGATGATGCGCGCGCGGCGCGCGCCGATGCCGTTGCTGCAGCCGCCGATTTGCAGGCCGCGCGTCTCGCCGTGATGGCGGAGACGATCACCAGCTATTTCGATATTGTGGATGCCCGCGATCAGATCGCTTTGACCACCAAGATCATCGATGTGCTGGGAGACCGAGTTGAACAGACCGAAAATCGCTATCGTCGTGGCTTGGCGTCGTCATTCGAACTCTATCAAGTGCGGCAGGATTTCCGAAATATTCAGGCCGGATTGCCGCAGCGCGAGAGCCAGCTGACGGCAACTGAGGGACAATTGGCGGTGCTGGTTGGCCGCTATTCCGACAATATGGACGAGTTTCTCGCAAAGAAACTCTCACCACAGCTGATATTCACCTCCATTCCTTCAGGCTTGCCAATTAATCTGCTGGCACAGCGACCGGATATCTATGCCGAGGGCCAGCGGTTGGAAGCCAGACGGTTCAATCTCGGTGCCCGCAAAGCCGAGCGCTTCCCATCGATCAGTCTTTCCGCTGGCACGGGAACGCAGGCAGGCAGTCCGTCCGGTCTTTTGGACATATTCGATAAATGGGTGTTCAATCTTGGTGCCAATTTGACGGCCCCCTTGTTCCAAGGCGGTAGAATCAGAGCCAATATCGATGTTGCGGATGCGCAATATTCACAACAAGCGGCGGTCTATGCCCGCACCGTGCTCACCGCCTATCAAGAAGTTGGGGCGGCGATTGAACGCTATGAGGAAGAGCGGCAGCGTTATCGCTTTCTTTTCTCGCAACTCGATGAAGCAACGGCCGCCGCCGAACTGCAATCGCGGCGTTTTGCGACCGGTGTCGGCAGTTATGTCGATTATCTCGATGCTTTGCGGGCGCAATATCAGGTGCAATCGGCGCTATCTTCGGCGGCCCGTGACGTGGCCCTCGCACGATTGGCGGTGCACCGGGCGCTTGGTGGCGGCTGGAACGAAAAAGTGCCGACCGCATCCGCCGTTGATAGTGAATTTCCTGTCGTCAGCGCGGCAGAAACTGAAGGAGACAAATAGTGCACCGTCAACGCGTTATCGGCGGACTGATCTTGCTCGCAGCTATTGCAATTGCGGCACTTTTGATCTTTTTGCGACCCGAGCCGGCTGAAAAACCAGAGGAAGAAAATATTCCGCTGGTGCAGGCGGCACCGTTGGAAATTCGCTCCGGCAATTTAATGGTGCAGGGTTCTGGTACTGTCCGCGCGCGCGAAGAGCTGACTCTCTCCGCCGAAGTAGCCGGTAAGCTCGTTTATGTTAATCCCGGGCTTAGAGAAGGCCAAAGAGTCAGCCGCGGCGCGATCCTGTTTCGTATTGATACATCGGACTATCGTAACGCCGTACAGACCGCGCAGGCTGATGTCGCTTCGCAAAATGTCGCGCTTATGGAGGCGCGTGAGGAAGTGGCTCTGGCCAAGGCAGAGCTTGAACGCTTTCAGCAGCGCGGAGCAAGCAGCAGCGCTTATGCAAGTGTTGATGATAGCGACTATGCGGCGCGGATTTTGCCGCCTGCTGAATTGGCGAAGAGTCGGGGCACCAACGGCCAAACGGCGAGTGCAGCACAGACCAATGGTCTGGCGACACGCGAGCCACAATTGCAATCTGCGCGGGCGGGGCTGAGGCGCGCCAAGGCGCAGTTGGCTGATGCGCAAACCGCGTTGAAGCGAACCACGGTCCGTGCACCTTTTTCAGGTGTGGTACGGTCTGAGGATATTGCGGTAGGCAGCTATGTAGCACCCGGTCAGTCGCTCGGCTCGATGGTTGGCACCGCTGATTTTGAAGCGGTCATCCCTCTATCGGAACGCGAAGCCGCCTTGATCCCGGCGCTGTGGCGACCAGGCAGCAGTCGTATCGAGGCCTCGGTTTTTTCTGACTATGGCGGGACACGTTATCGCTGGCAGGCCTTTGTTGATCGCGCCAATAGCGTGCTCAATCCGCAGACCCGGACGATTGATGTGTTCCTGCGGATCCCCAACCCCCTGCGCGGCGCGGCACCAGCAGCGATTCAGAAAGAAGGTCAGAAATCAGCCGGTGCATCGGAAGCGCCACCGCTATTTGTGGGTAGCTTCGTTGACGCGGAAATTACCGGACGGGCGCTCGATCAATACGCGGTCTTGCCACTGGCGGCGCTGCGACCTGGCAATCAGATATGGCTCGTGCAGGAAGGCAAATTGCGCATCGTAAATGTCGATATCATTCAGCGAACCGACACCCAAGCGCTTGTTTCCACCGCCGGTCTCGGTGCAAAACCAGTGGTGATCTTGAGCGCTCTGAAAACACCGACAAATGGTCAGCGGGTTCGGGTTGCCGAAGCGAGAAAAGAAGCGGCGGCGAATGACAAGCCGGCGACCAAGAAGGCCAAGGCGGATAAAGTGCCATGAACGTACCGGCCGATCCGTCCGGAACGCCCCCATCGGGACCGGAGATACCGAGCAAAGCGGTGATGGAGCAGCGCGGCGTTGTCGCCTTCATGGCCCGCAACGGCGTTGCCGCCAATCTTCTGATGCTGTTTTTTCTGATTGCCGGCATAGCGTCGTTCGGCACGATTGTGCAGGAAGTCTTTCCTGAAAACAGCCTCGATACAGTACAGGTAAGCGTCGCCTATCCGGGCGCGACACCCGATGAAGTCGAAGAGTCGATTGTCCAGAAAATCGAGGAAGCGGTGGAAGCGGTCGATGGCGTCAAGAAAGTGACGGCAAGCGCCAACGAGGGGTCGGGTTCTGTTTCTGTGCAACTGGAACTGGGTACCGATATTGACCGGGCACTGGATGATGTCAAAGCGGAGATTGACCAGATCCAGACATTCCCAGACGAAGCGGAAGAGCCGGATGTGCGGGAACTGACAACGCGGCAGAGCGTGGTCCGGATTGCGATCTTCGGTGATGTGTCTGAAAATGCCTTAAAGGAAGTCGCTTACCGGCTGGAAGACTCGCTTGCTGCGCTGGATGAAGTGTCTTTTGTCGATACGAGTTCGATCCGCGATTATGAGTTATCAATAGAAGTTCCGCAAAACACGCTTCAGGCCTTGGGATTGTCGCTTAATGATATCTCGCGAACCGTCGCGGCGAGTAGCCTTGATAGTCCGGCAGGTTCCATTGACACCGACAATGAAGAGGTGCGTGTCCGCACCATCGGTCAGAATTATGATCAGCAGAATTTCGAAGATATTGTACTGGTCAGCAACGCAGATGGTGCGCTCATCCGGCTGGGTCAGGTGGCCGACGTCAAAGACGGATTTGAGGATTCGGATCTGATCTCCTTGTATAATGGCAAGCCAGTAGCCTTTGTTGAAGTCTTTCGGACGAGCGACGAACGCGTTCTGGATGTTGCGGAGGCGGTGCGCCTCTATCTCGAAGAAGATTTCAGGTCGACCCTTCCGGAAGGCGTATCCTATGCCATCTGGAGTGATGATTCCGAGTTGCTGGACGACCGGTTGAGCCTGCTGCTGAAAAACGCTGCCATCGGCCTCGTCCTCGTCTTATTGGCGCTTACTCTGTTTCTTGATATTCGTCTTGCGGCATGGACGGCGGTCGGGATCGGTGTGACCTTTGTCGGAGCGATTTTCCTGCTCGATCTGGCAGGATCCAGTATCAACATGTTTTCGCTTTTCGGATTCATTCTTGCGCTGGGGCTGGTGGTTGATGATGCCATTGTTGTAGGCGAGAACGTCTATGCTCAGCGGGAGAGCGGTCGCACCGGCCTCGGCGCCTCCGTTTCCGGAGCGCGCCGCGTCACGATGCCGGTTATATTTGCTGTTCTGACAACGATTGCGGCCTTTTCATCGATATTTGCCGTTGGCGGCGTAATCGGCAAGCTGATTGCGGATATCCCGCTGGTCGTCGTGTGCGTTTTGATCTTGTCACTGATCGAATCCCTGTTGATTTTGCCAAACCATCTCAGCCATCTGCCGCCGCCTGGTTCGCCACACACCAATCCGATCACGCTGTTTTTCGAGCGTGTGCAAGGTAAGGTGAACGAATATTATCAGGCGTTTGTTGATGGTCCTTTGGATCGGGCGCTACATTTCGCCATCCGCATGCCTTTTGTCATTCTTGCTGGCGCTGTGGCTCTGTTAATCGTCTTTGGCTCATTGATCCCCGCCGGTGTGATCAAGGTCGGTTTCTTTCCTTCAGTCGAGGCCGATGTCGTGACGGCGAGCCTGGAAATGCCAGCCGGCTCAACAATTGAGCAGACAGAAAAAATCGCGCTGCTGATTGAAGAAGGCGGACGCAAAGCCTTCGCTGACTATCAATCGGGACGGCCCGAAGATGAAGAGTCGCCATTACGCGGGATATTTACCAGAATCGGCCAGGCAGCGCCCAGTGGTGGCCCGGAACCCAATGGCGGAAATGCGTCATCCAATCTCGCCAGCGTGCAGTTCAGTTTCATCCCCGGGGACCAGCGCGATCTCGAAGCGAAGGCATTCGAAAATGCATGGCGCGAAGAGGTCGGACCCATAGTCGAAGCGCGTTCACTCGTGTTTGCATCAGAACTGATCTCGGTCGGCGCGCCAGTCAATGTCCAGTTATCTGACCCTGATCCCGCCATTGTCGAAGCCGCTGCCGACAAGCTGATGGTTGAGCTTAACCGCTTTGCCGGACTGTTTGACATCGAGACGGACCAAGACGCAGGATTGCAGGAAATACAGCTGCGCCTCAAACCGGAAGCCCGGACCCTCGGCGTCACACTGCAGGATGTCGCCTCTCAAGTTCGTGCAGCCTTTTTCGGCAGTGAAGCGCTACGTGTGCAGCGCGGGCGTGAAGATGTGCGGGTCTATATCCGCCTGCCCGAAGCAGAGCGCAATTCCGTTGCGGATGTTGAACGCTTCCGGGTGCGGGTTCCGGGTGGCGAGGTGGCTTTAGGCGCTCTGGCAGAGGTGTCATTCGGCCAGGCTCCCTCAATCATCCGCCGGACCGATGGCCGCCGAGTGACAACGGTCACGGCCGATCTTGATGACGAGGTCGTCACCGGTGAGGAAATTGCCGATGCGCTCAACAATGACATCATGCCGCGTCTACAGGCGGATTATCCGCAATTGCTTTACACAATGGGCGGTGAACAGGAAGAGCAAGCGGAGTCGTTTGACGCCTTCTTCCCCGCCTTGACCTTCTCGTTCCTGGCGATCTACGCATTGTTGGCAATCCCGTTTCGATCCTATCTTCAGCCCCTTATCATCATGGCGGTTATCCCATTCGGGATAATTGGCGCGCTGATCGGTCATATGTTGCTCGATATTCAGCTGGTTATACTGAGTGTATTCGGGATTACGGCTTTGGCTGGCGTCATCATCAACGGATCGCTGGTCATGATTGATTTTATCAACGAGAATCTCCGAGATGGTATGCCAATTGAAGACGCGATCATGAAGGGCGCAAAGTCACGGTTTCGGCCCATCATGCTCACATCTTTGACGACTTTTTTGGGCGTTGCTCCTATTACCTTCGAAACCAGTTTGCAGGCTCAATTTCTGGTGCCTATGGCGGCAAGCCTTGGCTTTGGTGTGTTGTTCGGAACAGTGATTCTGCAATTGCTGATCCCCGCGCTGGCGGTTCTGGAATTTCGCGGTAAACAGCGCGTGAAAAGCTGGTGGGCGGCGCGCGGTGAAGCCCCAGCGACGGCCTGAATCAGGTTAAAAACGTCTGGCTTCAGGCGTAATAGGCGACGCTTTGCATTCCGGTTGCAATTAGTTGCTGATCGCTGTTCCAGATACTCATGAACTGGCTACTGGCGCCATGGTCAGCATGATGAGTCTGGGAGTCGATCAACCACCAGCCATCGGTTGTCACCGGATGATCGGCGATAATATTAACTTGCCAGTTCATCGAGCTAACCATCGCGTTCTTGTCGAGCAGGCCCATTATCGAAGGTGGCAAACTATCACCCATGCACAATATCTCCGCAACCGGATCAAGATTTTCACGGTCTTTGAGCCGCATCCAACGGGTCAGGCGATTGGTTTTGATGCTGGTGTCGATCCGCTTTCCGACAAATTCCATCTTTGACGTGAAAAACTGCGGTGGGCCGCTGTGCAATTCTTCCTCTTTGGGCAGAGGAGGGAAATCTGGAGCTGTCATGTCATGGCTCTGGATTGCAGTTTCCCGTTCGCTTGCAAAAATGAAATTGCAGTGCAGTCCAAGCCCCTTGTCACCGAATAGTTCCGACTGGACAAAGGCGGTGCTTCGACCGCGGCGGAGCATTTTTGTTTCGGCGGTAAGCGCGCCGAATAATGGTCCGGTAAATGCAATCTGTGCCGAACGCAGCCCTGGCAAGCTATCTTCGATATGACTGGCCGCGTGATAAGCGAGCGCCGTTGACACGCCGCCAAAAGCCGTCCGACCCTGAGTCCAGCCCTCGGGTAAGGTTATCGGATTGGCCTCTCCTCCCGTCCCGCATTGGTTGAGTAGTTCAGCTAATGTTACCGTTTTGTCGGCATTTTTGGTCATCTGATCGGTCATCATTGCGGCTTATCGCGAGAAATGAACGAAATCCACTAATAGATTGCAGCCGCGATTTACATATTTCGCAACTTGGACTATAGGAAGGGAAGGATTTTCAATCTCTTACTAGGAGATATTTCATATGAGTTACAGCAGCACTCTCACCCGGGCCGATCTTTCTGACACGATGAATCGCCAAGTTGGCCTATCCCGCGCCGATAGCGCCGTGATGGTGGAATCCATTCTCGATCACATGATCAAGGCCTTGATTGATGGTGAAAATGTGAAAATCTCGGGTTTTGGGACCTTCGTTTTGCGTGACAAGGGCGAGCGGACCGGTCGCAACCCGAAAACCGGCGTTGAAGTTCCGATTGCACCGCGGCGGGTTTTGACCTTCCGTGCCAGTCAGACGATGCGCGACCGTATCATTGCGGCCGGGTAATCTGAAAGGTCGAGTAACAGTATGACCAAAGACAGTGGCGCATTCCGGACAATAGGTGAGCTTTCCAAAGAGCTTAGCATCAAGCCGCATATTTTGCGTTATTGGGAAGATCAATTCGGAATGCTCCAACCGCTGAAGCGTGCTGGTTCGCGGCGTCATTATCGTCCTGAAGATGTCGAAATGGTCAAGACTATCAACCGCCTGCTCAATGAAGAAGGCTATACGATCAAGGGCGCGCGCAAGTTTCTGACGTCTCGCAAGAATAGACCAACGGCTCCAGCGGCGGAGAAAACCTCAGCCGCGGCGATACCGATGGCCGTAAAAGCGGGTGAAGATACCGGGTTGATGCTGAAGGAACTGAAAGCCATCCGTGACCGGTTGTCCAGCGCACTAAGTCAGGCGTAACGTGCCCTATTTGCTGGACCAGGCTATCCGACGGCAATCAGAACCCGCGTCATATTAAAAGCGAAGCACAGCCGGTTTCTCGCAATATTTCGTTGAGTCGATCAACATCCTCAACATCATGATATAAGCCAAAGCCGATCCGTAGAACGTCTCCGCGCACATCTGTGACGACCTGCCTTTCCGTTAGTACCTGGTGTAACGTGCCGGCATTTTCCCCTTTGAACGCCAGGAACCGGGCATGCGGTTTGCCATCTACCGGGTTCAGCAAGCGCATTGCGGACAATCGGGTATCGTTCAGAAAATGCTGCTGAAGCTTCCCGACATGGTCTGAAATCTTGCCGGTTGTAAGATCTGTTTCTGCGAGCATGGTCTGCACGGCATTGAAACGATAAAGCCCCGATGGATCGAAAGTGCTGCCAAGAAACCGCCGGCCGTCCGGTGCATAACCGACCTCTCCCGGCGACAGTGCGAGATCTTCAAATGCCGCATACCATCCGGTGATCGTCGGCCGTGGCGCAAATCCGGGCGGCGCGTGCAGGAAGCAGACACCCTCACCGGCCATCGCATATTTATATCCGCCGGACAGATAAAATAGCCGATCTGCAACGCCTGACAGATCGGTGTCCAGAGCCATGAAGCCATGATAGCCGTCGATGACTGTCCAAGGGCCTTCGGGCCGAGAGAGAGCAGCGAGGCGTTCGATATCCTGTAAAACCGTACCTGAGTTAAAGAGAACCTGGCTGGCAAATATCAGATCATAACCACCTGCTTCTGCCTTATCGAATAACCCATCAGCAGGAACGGCGTCGACTACCACCTCTTTATCTTCTGCCCAACGCTCGATCTGCCGGCGGAAGCTGTGAAATTCGCCATCTGTGGTCAGAATCCGCACTGGCCGCGTCGGAATCGCTGAGACTATCCGGACAATAAAATCATGGGTATTGGGCGCAAAGGCTATGGTTTGCGCATCAGGAAGTTTGAGTTCGGATGCAACATGGCGCTGTGCTTGATCCCAGACCGGGCCCATGATCTTATCCCATTTGTGATCCGCCAGATGCATCGCATCATCACAGGCCTTCATGTGACCGTCAAAACTCGCGTCGGGCCAAAGGTGATGGCTGTGCGCGGCGAAGTGAAGTCGGCCAGGATCAGCCGACAATGCTTTGGAAAAAAGATGTTTCCAGCTCACAATGCTGTGCGCAGGGACCAGAGTTCGGGAAAGGCACGTTTGGGTAAAGTGGACTGGAGGTAAGAAACGCCAGCGGTACCACCTGTCCCCATTTTTCCGCCGATAATCCGTTCAACCGTCAGAACATGCTTGTGCCGCCAGGTGGCCATCGCATCATCCAGATCAACCAGCTTTTCGCCAAGCTGATAAAGCTCCCAATAGCGCTCCGGATTGCGATAAACCTCGAGAAAGGCTGCTTCGACATCGGCGGACGGGACATGCGACTTACTGAAATCGCGGTCAAGCAGCTCTTCCGGAATGGCAAAACCGGCTCTGGCCAGCGCCGCAATCGCATGGTCCCAAAGGCTGGGGCCCTCCAATGCGGATTGCATTGCGGCTTGTGCATCCGGCCGATCTTCTTGATATTTCAGAAATGTCTTATCCTTCAGACCAAGCAAATATTCGACGGTCCGGAATTGATCGGACTGAAAGCCCGAACTGCTTCCCAGAACATGGCGAAACCGGCTGTAGTCGCTTGGCGTCATCGTGGACAGCACGTCCCAGCTGAGGGTCATGACAGCCTGTATCCGGCTAACCCGGGCCAGCGCCTTGTAAGCGGGTACCAGCGCATCACCCGAAATTTGAGCGACCGCCAGATGCAATTCGCGGATAATCTGTTTCAGCCAAAGCTCTTTGGTTTGATGGATGATGATGAACAGCATTTCGTCATCCAGATCAGACTGAGGATGTTGCGCTGAAAGGAGCGTATCCAGACTGAGATAGCGCGCGTATGTTACGTCATTCTGTTGGGTCATATCGAAACTTAACCCTGGTGGAGCACAAAGGGAAGGGATTCGATTTTTCGGTTGGATGGTAGCGTATTCGTTCCACTTAGAAGTTGCCAAAACGCGTATAGCTTCGAAGATCGGACATTGGCCTGTTCACAAACGGTCGAATGAAAATATATTGCTACTGCCCATATTTCAAAAGCAATGACAATGTCCAAACAAGGCCGTCCTGGCTCCATCCTGTGACATCTTCAATCAACCACCCGCGATCCGCATCATATTTCCAAAAGTAGGATATTCGTGTTGGGTCATCGAAATTGTCAAACTGAGCAACGATGATTTCCCTTTTTGGATCGTCCGGGGAAAGGGCAGTTACAGCGACTCTTTTGATTTGCAAATTGGTTATCTTAGCGTCCTGGCCATTGACCATCCAATCAAAATCGAGATGTCCGATTCCGGTGCCATTGATCGAACCGCGAGCTTGATCGTCTGATAAAAGGTCTCCCAGTTCCGCAGACATCGGCATTGGGATATCGACAATTTCTGTATTTTCATCGCCGGCTTCTGGTTTCGCATATAGCTGTTGAACAACTTCCAGTGGCACGACCCGGTCGTCAGCATGTGCTGGAAGCGCCCAGAATCCCAAAAGCAAAATAGCAGTTTTCAGCAATCGCATGCTCGGAGAATAGTATCTGTTCCCTTTTGGTCAACCTCCGACAAGCCCGTCCCCAAGAACGAGTTAGCAAGCGGGCTTTGAAAAATTGGATCAAGCTGTACCGATTGTCGGACTAGTCGTTTTAATTGCGGATCGTACATCACAATATGTGCACGTATCGCGGCAAGACTCTGCCCGGCACAGAACCAGATTTGACTTGTCCGTCTCTCTCGCATCCCATCCGCTCGTAAAATGGGGCAGCATCTGGGTCTGCTTCTACGATCAATGCCTTGGCTCCGAAATCGCGGGCTGTGGCCAGTGACCAGTCGTACAGTTGCTTTCCGATCCCCTGGCCAATGCGATCAGTATCGACAAAAAGTTTTTCCAGATAGCACCCGGTTGGATCATTCGAAACCTGTGCAATGCCTGCTAAACCGTTCCGATCCTCAGCCGCAACGACTTGTGCTTCAGTTAGATCGGCTGCTGTTAGCGTAAGTTCTTCTCGGCACGAAGCCATGAATGCCTCGTCGTACCCCCAATAGGCTTTGGACCGGAGGCATAATTCTGAAGCTGACGATAACTCTGCCGGGCTTAGTGAACGAAGAATCAGGCTCATGCCAAAAGTATATCAGACCTGAAAACCAATGTCCGTCTTTGTGTCCAAGTCCGGCTTCACCGCTCACTAATTATAGTCAGGTCCCAATTCCGGGTCGAGATCGCGGGGGCGGGTGAACCGGTTCAGTGTCGCGCAGCTGTCTGTAATGTCGGACCAATTGTCGATATCCAGACTAAGCTCGGCCAAGGCGGCGGTTGGATATTTCACTTCTACCGCTCCTCGCGCCTCTGAAGACCCGTCGTCGGGAACCAGATCAAAAATCAGATCTTCCAGACCCGGATTATGACCGACCATCAGTACATGTTCGGCATCTGCGTCGGCTCCGCGCAATACATCCATCAATGTGACCGACGATGCCAGATAGATTTTACGGTCCCATTTTGGTTCGAAAGACAAACCGCTCGCCGGTTCGACATGTTCCAATGTTTCGATAACCCGAACAGCCGGAGAAGCGAGGATTTGATCAAAGGACGTAGCATTGCGTTTGATAAACTTGCCTATGATCGCGGCCGCGCGTTTGCCCTTGTCATTTAGCGGACGATCAAAATCTCTGGCTACGGGGTCGTCCCAGCTGGATTTGGCGTGCCGTAAAAGTGTCAGTCTTTTCATATACCGCCCGATTTATCATCTGAAATATCCGATTGCCCAGCGTCATGCCCGAAAGATATGTCAGGGGAAAGACTGGATTGCACAGTTTTGATTTTAGCCGCTTTTATTTCTGCCAATGCCCGTGCGAGCGGCATGCGTTCAACTGGCGTGCCATCCGGAAAAGCGGTCAGCAGACGAGACGGGAAAGCCGCGGACAAGATGACGAAATGCCCATGATCATCGGCACGGCGAATGATCCGGCCAAAGGCCTGGGCAAGCCGAGCGCGGATAATGCGGTCGTCATAGGCGCTGCCGCCACCGGCCAAGCGCCGGGCCTTGTGCAGGATATCCGGGCGCGGCCATGGCACCGATTCCATCACCACAAGGCGCAGGCTGCGTCCCGGCACATCGACGCCATCGCGCAAGGCATCAGTTCCGAGCAGGCTGGCCTTGGGGTCATCGCGGAAGATATCCACAAGCGTGCCTGTATCGATAGGGTCAACATGCTGCGCGTAGATCGGCAAGCCACTTTGCGCCATGCGATCGGCAATCCGGGCATAAACGGTGCGCAGCCGCCGGATTGCTGTGAACAGGCCTAATGTTCCGCCGTCTGATGCCTCGATCAATTGCGCATAGGCACCGGCCAGTCCGGCCATATCACCACGCTTCACATCGGTGACGATGATAACCTTGGCCTGTTCCGCATAATTGAAGGGACTGGGGACCTCGAATTCCTGTACGGCCTGATCGAGATGCACCGCGCCACTGCGCGCGCGGGCTGTCTCCCAATCGCCGCCGCCTTTCAGCGTCGCCGATGTGATCATCAGACCATGGGCGGGTTTGGTTACGACCTCGGTCACGGGAATGGTCGGGTCAAGCCAGTGGCGGCAGATGCCGATATCATATTCCCGGCCCTCGAACCGATCGATCATCAGCCAGTCGACGAAATCAGGATCCGCCGGACCGCCAATGCGTGACAACAGGGCAAGCCAGCCGGACAAGGTGTCGCAGCGCCAGCCAAGGCTAGATAGGGCGCCTTCCATGCGGGCGCGTGCAGGTCCGTCCATCCAGTCCGGCCCTTCCTCGATGAGATGCTCTATCCGCTGGCCAAGGCGAACCAGAGGTTTGAGTAATGCATCAATCGCTTCGGCGGCATTGGCGACCGCGTCGATCATCGGACCTTCCACATCAGTAAGCTCGGTTTCGAGGCCATAGCCAGCATCAGCGCTCTGGCTCTCGTCGCGAGCGAACACCATATGACGCACCTCGCCGAGCAGCGCTTCGACCGGTCCGAAGGGTTCGCTTTCGGACAAGCGCTGCAGCCAACCGTCGCTCGGCAAGGCTTCTGCGGCATGGCAGGCGCTTTCAATCGCGCGGCCACCCTCGTCGTCATAGGAGGCGAGATCCGCAAGCCGCGCCGCAAGGCCCCGGCGGCGTCCACGATTTTTGCTTTCCGGGCCAATCACCCAGCGGCGGATTTCAATCGATTCCTGTCCGGAAAGGCGCGCGGCGAACATGGAATCCGCTGCATCGAAAAGATGGTGACCTTCATCGAAAATCAGCCGTGTGGGCGCGTTCTGCTGTTCCCTTCCGCGTGCTGCATTGACCATCACCAGCGCGTGATTGGCGATCACAATATCGGCTTGCTGGCTGGCCCGCGCGGCTTTCTCGATGAAACATTTGCGGTAGTGGGGACAGCCTGCATAGACACATTCCCCGCGCCGATCGGTCAAGGCCGTGGACCCGTTGCGCCGGAACAATGTTGTCAGCCAGCCCGGCAAGTCGCCGCCAACCATATCGCCGTCCTTGCTATAGGCCGCCCAGCGCGCAACCAGATGAGCGAGTATCGCCGCCCGGCCGGCAAAGCCGCCCTGTAATGCATCCTCCAGATTGAGCAGGCAGAGATAATTTTCACGGCCTTTGCGGACGACGACTTTTTTGCGGAAGATATCCTCGTCCGGATAGATTCTCCGGGTTTCCCGGTCGAGTTGCCGTTGCAAGGCCTTAGTGAATGTCGAAATCCAGACAGCGCCGCCTGCTTCCGCTGACCAAAGTGACGCTGGTGCAAGATAGCCCAAAGTCTTGCCGATCCCCGTGCCTGCCTCCGCCAGTAGCATATTCGGCGTACCCTTCACGCGCCGGGGATTGAAAATTTTGGCAACTGCCGCAGCATAGCTTTTCTGACCTTCGCGTTCCTCCGACCCTTGACCAGTCAGAGAGCCAAGCTGGGCAAGCGTAGACTTTTCATCCATTGTCACCGTACGCGGGGCAGAACGCGGAGTTTCTTCTTCCCATTCCTCGAGCTTCGAAAACAGCCAGCGCTCGGTGTTGTGAGGTTTGTCGAGACGTTTGGATATTTCGCCTGCCCATGGCCAACGCAAGCGGTAGAGGGCTTGCGCGCTGCTCCAGGCGCCTTCGCGTTCTGCCCAATGCGGTGCTTGTAGTCCTGCCAATAAATGATCTGCAGCCATGCGGTACAGTCCAGCAATTTCCGCTTCCTGTTCGACCGGCTCCAGCCCCAGTGTTTTGGCGAGACCGGCTGGTGTGGGCACCACAAATTGAGCCGGGTGAATGAAGGCGAACAGCTCAAGCAGGTCGAGACCGGAAAGATCGGGATAGCCCAATCTTTGACCCATAAGCGGCGCGTTGAGCAGAATATGCGGTGTTTCGGCTACACAGCCAATGGCCTCGCCCTTGCCAATCGCACGGGATACACCATCGCTGCCGCACATCCAGATACCGCTATGGCTGGCATGCAAGGCGGGATAGGGGAGATTTGAAAGGTGAGAGGTATTGGTCATAAGCGGGCCATTTTTCGAATAGCTGATAGCGCCTTATTCGAGTCTGCAATGCCCATAAGGTCTATGTTCTTATACAATATCTCGGAACCGCCATTGTCCGGCGTACATGTTTCCACCATGATCCAGCCCCCGAACCGACCTTCTTCGACAAACGTGGCGTCCGAAACGATATCATTTCTTATCGCTCGATATATTTCCGTTCTAAATGGCCGTGTTGTGATGATCCGTTGATTGGTGACCAATGTCGTCCCCAAAACAGTGGCGGCAAGATCATGAAAGCTTTTACGAATTTCCATCCATGCCCCTAGCAGCGGTAAACCGAGCAGGAATATGGGGAGCAATGAAAAGAGCACTGATGTCAAAAACGAATATTCCGGTTTCTCATCACCATTGGTCCAGAGATGAATGACCCAAAAGACAAATACTGAAAATATGATCCCAAAAAGCCCGAATATCATAATATGAGATCGCTGTATTGCCCCCAGACCCAGTCGCTCGGACCAGTAAATGACTTCGCCCGGGCCAAGCATATCAGAGTCACTATCATGTTCAAAAATAGTAAGCGATGGATCTATATCCAGTGGAACTTGACTATGCGATAATGCTGACCTGACTAAAGAGGGATCAAATTTACCTACTGTATCAAGGGTCTTGTTTTCACCGTTCTTGTTAACATCCGAGAGGTTGAAAATTAGCTGCTGCCGCCCGTCGGTTAGTGGGATCGCTTCGACCAAAATGACGTCTTTCAGAGACCAAGCGAATTTCTTGCTTCCCAAATCATGTACCAAAAAACTTCTACTAATCTGCAATTTTGATCTTCTTGATATCCAGATATTACGGGCTAACCTCAGCAATATCCATAGCGGCAAGAGAATGAAGCATAAGGGAAGAATAATCTGGGATAGCTCTGCTAGCTGAATTTGGGGACCAGAAAAAATGGTGGCCAAACTCATTGTGGTATCCGATCCATAGATCAGGAAAAGCGATCCTGCGATGATGAAAACCAGTGCCAGGGCCACAACGAACATCAGAGAAAGCCACAAGTTTCGAGGCCGATAGGCTTGCTCCCAAAGGATAGCTTCTTGGTTTAGCTTCAAGGTTCGTTCTTGTAGCAAACTATCATTTGGCAAAGAGGGATAAGAGCGCCTGTTGAACATATGGCCCGATGGAGGCTAACCCACCAGCGCGACACCGGCATAGAAACGATGTGCTCCGAATAAGACAGCATAAAGCACCAGCGCTATGACCATGCCCAAAATCTCGCGGCCGACGGTGGCGGTTTCGGTTGGCTTCACCCAAGCGCCTTCGTTGCGGGAAACCGTAAAGAGGGAAATTAATGCCCAAAGACCCAGACCGCCAAATAGGACCACAGAGCGGCTGTCGCCATTGGCCAGCAGATGCCCGGCGGCCCAGACCAGCATGCCGGTCAGCATCGGATGACGGATGAACTGCTTGATCTGGGATTTGCCCTGCGCCGCACCGAACAGGAAAATCGCAAAGACCATCAACAGCATATTGAGATGCCGGCCCCAGGTCGGCGGATCATAGACAAATTCATATTGGGCGGTGCGCCAGCCATAGATCATCAGGGCTATGGCAGCGACAATCAACACCGCCACAAGTCCTTGATGTGGGCCTTCTCCAATTTTCGTCCGAATGTTCGCCCTGAACCCAGGCGCGACCGATTTGACGAGATGAACGATGCTCCAGAGCAACACGCCTGCGATCAATGCACCCATTTGAATTCTCCTGCTTTTGTGCTGTTCTAACTTGCTATAGACGGTAATGCTACTATTGGCGCAGAACCAAGAAAAATAAACGACCTAATTGATTGAACAGGACTATCTTATCGTGACCGATTATCGTGAAGCAGCACAGCAATCCAAAGCATGGCCTTTTGAAGAAGCCCGCAAATTGCTCAAACGCTATCGCGGCGAGCGCGGTGCACCTGCGCCCAAACCAGGCGGAGAACCGATGTTGTTCGAAACCGGTTATGGTCCTTCAGGCCTCCCGCATATTGGTACGTTCAACGAAGTGCTGCGGACCACCATGGTCCGTCGAGCCTATGAGGTGCTGACCGGCAACGCGACGCGGTTGATTGCCTTTTCCGATGATATGGACGGCTTTCGCAAAGTGCCGACCAATGTTCCCAATCAGGATATGCTAGCCGAGCATCTGCATAAGCCGCTGACACAGGTGCCGAACCCGTTTGACACCGAATATGAAAGTTTTGCGGCGCATAATAACGCGATGCTGCGCGCATTTCTTGATCGCTTTGGCTTCGACTATGAGTTTATGTCTTCAACCGAGCAATATACATCCGGTGCTTTTGACGAGACGCTGAAACTGGTGCTCGCGCGCAACCAGCAAATTCTCGATATCATGCTACCCACGCTCGGTAAGGAACGGCAGGCAACCTATTCCCCCATTTTGCCGATCAGTCCGAAAACCGGTCATGTCCTGCAGGTTCCAGTCGAGATTGTCGATGCGGAAGCGGGCATTGTCCGGTTTGAAGATGACGGTGAGATGATCGAGCATAACGCTCTTACCGGCGGCGCTAAACTGCAATGGAAAGTCGATTGGGCGATGCGCTGGGTCGCTCTGGGCGTCGACTATGAAATGTATGGCAAGGATTTGACAGACAGTGGCGTGCAGTCCGGTAAGATTGCCAAGGTGCTTGGCGCACGCAAGCCTGACGGCCTGATCTATGAAATGTTTCTCGATGAAAAAGGCGAGAAGATTTCCAAATCGAAAGGCAATGGCCTGAGCCTGGAGGAATGGCTGCGCTATGGCTCCGAAAACAGCCTTGCTTTCTATATCTTCCGTGAACCCAAATCAGCCAAGCAGCTGCATATGGGCGTGATTCCAAAAGCTGTGGATGAGTATTTTCAGTTTCGCGCGAACTGGCATGATCAGGCCCCTGACAAGCAATTGGGCAACGCCGTGCACCATGTCCATGGCGGTGATGTGCCGTCCGACACGATTCCGGTGACATTCGGTTTGTTGCTCAATCTTGTTGGCGTAATGGGCGACGCGGACCGCGAACAGATTTGGGGCTATCTGCGCCAATATGCGCCGGATGCGACGCCAGAGGAATATCCTGATCTGGATGAACTAATCGGCAATGCGATGGCTTATCACAAGGATTTCATCGCGCCGACACTGCACCGGCGCAAACCGGCAGGCGTGGAAGTGGCCGCGCTGGAACGACTGGACAGCGAGCTGAGTGCGTTGCCCCATGATGCAGTTGCCGAGGACATTCAGACGATTATTTATACAATCGGCAAAGAGGGTGGTTTCGACAATCTGCGGGACTGGTTCAAAGCGCTTTACGAGACTTTGCTGGGCAGCTCGCAAGGGCCGCGCATGGGTAGTTTTATCGCGCTCTATGGGGTGGACAATACACGCAAGCTGATCGCGGAGGCCCTGTCATGAGTAAGGTCATGAGTGGGGTCATGAGCGGTTATCACCTCGTGCAGATCAATATCCTGCGCTTTAAACGGCAAAAGGACGATCCAGCCAACGCCGATTTCATGGACGCCCTGGACCCGGTAAATGCGCTGGCGGATGAGTCACCAGGCTTCGTCTGGCGGTTGGTGGGCGAGGGCAATGATGCCGTTGATATTGATCCTGTTCCAGACGACCCGCGTTTGGCTGTGAATATGTCGGTTTGGGAAGATGTCCAATCCCTGGGAGATTTCGTTTACAAAAACCCGGAGCATCTCGCGATCATGCGTCGCCGCAAAGAATGGGCCGAGCATATGGAGGTCTATCAAGCTTTATGGTGGATTCCGGTTGGCCATATCCCTTCGGTGGAAGAAGGTTTGGCGAAAATCGATATGCTGGAACAAAATGGCGCATCGGCTGACGCTTTTACCTTCCGGGAACCCTTTGATGCTCCGGACGGGACGCCTGCCATTCCTGTACTGGATGAATGCGCCTGATGATCGACATTTTCACCACTGGCGGGACGATTGATAAGATCTATTTCGATGCACTATCGGAATATCATATCGGGCCGACTCCTTTGCCGGATATATTGGCGGAGAATAATGTCTACGTTCCGCACCGCGTGACGCAGCTCATGCGTAAGGACAGTCTGGAGCTTACCGATGACGACCGTCAGGCTATCCACGATGCCGTAGCAGCCAGCGACGCCGACAAGATCCTGGTGACGCATGGCACTGATACCATGGTGCAGACCGGAATGGTGCTGGCAGATATAAAAAATAAAACCATCGTACTGACGGGTGCCATGCAACCGGCAACCTTACGCAATAGCGACGCTGAATTTAATGTCGGCTTTGCACTGGCCGCAACCCAGACATTGCCGCATGGCGTCTATATCGCAATGAACGGCGAAGTATTCGATCCCGCAATTACCAAGAAAGATCGCGACGCGCACCGTTTCATTCGTGCATAGGTTTCTGCAACCACGGGCTCCGGGCAATGGCTTTTGTCGCATAGGGCATGGCGAACAGCATGACCGCAATGGTTGCAATCATCACCAAATAAGCGACTGCGCCATAAAGAGTGAGACCGGGCGCGGTCCACATCAGTAGCACGTCATTGCCACCCGGCACGGTTGCAGCACCAATACCCATCAGGAACCCGCCAGCCAGATTGGCCACGGCTTGCTTCCATGTACCGAATTGCGGCTGAAATCTATTTTTCAACCAGCTGCTGAAAACCGCTCCGGCGAAGAGGGCAATGACAGCAAGCTCGACCGTCATGCCGACGGACAGACCCTGGCCAGCGAGCAGACTATTGAGCACCGCTGCATAGGACCATTCAGGGCGCGTACCGTAGATCAGCGCGGCCGTGATCCCGATGGTGAGCAAGGCGAGCATCGCCATGTTGCGCTTGACGATGATCAGCCAGAGACTCAGCAGAGAAAGGGAAGCAAAACCGAGTAGCACCGCTTGCTTCACGACACTGTCTTCGATTGCGGTTCGTCCGATCACCACCACCGGGTCAAAGGGGTTAAGCGGATCGACGCGCAGCAATAACATAGCAAGCGCCAGGCCGACAAAGGTCAAGATATAGCTGAACTTGCCCGCCCCGATATAACCAACCGTGCCCACAAAACAGCCGCGATTGATAAGTGCACCTACCCCCATGATCGCGGCCCCGAAAAACAGCTGCCAGCCGATTTCAATGTCGACAGGAATATGCGCTCGTCCCGAATATTGCAGAAGCAGAAACAGCACCAGCCCTGCCCAGGAGGCAACAATAAGCAGGCCGAACAACCAGTCCACCTTACCATCATCTATCCAGCGCATCGTTGCTGCAACTGTACAAGTCGCCGCCCGAACCAGCGCGAAGCCAAGCAGAAAAGCCAAGGGAATGATAAGGAAGGCGGTCATTATTACTCTGCTTAGCCGATTATTCCACTTTCTCAATCAAGTGAATTGAATTAGCCGTGTCTTCGCTTAGATATAAGGCATGCGCATCAACGCCGATTTTAACAAACCTGTGGTGCTTCGGCCCGAGGATATGAACTGGGTTCCTTCCCCGTTGCCCGGTGTCGAGCGCAAGATGCTGGACCGGGTAGGCGGCGAAGTTGCGCGTGCGACTTCACTGGTGCGCTATGCCCCTGGCAGCTATTTTGATCCGCATGTCCATAGTGGCGGCGAGGAGTTTCTTGTTGTCGAGGGCGTGTTTTCTGATGAGCATGGCGACTTCCCCACTGGCACCTATGTACGCAATCCTATCGGCACCAGCCATAAGCCGCACAGCAAGGATGGCTGTATCATCTTGGTGAAACTCCATCAATTTAACCTGACAGACACCGCGCATTTTTCGCTCGATATCAATGCGCTGGAATTTGAAGACGGTGGTGCGCCCGGTGTGGAATTTGCCTGGCTGCATCATTTTGAAGGTGAGGATGTCAAGATCGTTAGATGGGCGCCGGGTAGCAGCTATCCCGAGCATGTTCATGAAGGTGGTAGTGAAACCTATATACTCGAAGGCAGTCTGTCAGACGAGCATGGTGATTATCCCACTGGCACATGGGATCGCACACCGCCGGGATGGATGCACACACCCTATAGTGAAGAGGGATGTCTGGCCTGGACAAAAACCGGCCATCTGACACCTGAAAAGCTTGGGAAATTTGCTGCCTAGGCTGCGACGGGGCGCGTCACCTGTTTCAAAACATCCCTATATCCGCTCGCGATCGTCATCCGCTTGTCCATGCCTTCCGCCAATAACAACGCATGCGCTTTAGGCAGGTTATAGCACGGCACGCCCATGAACAGGTGATGCTCGCTATGATAGTTCACCCAATAGGGAGCGACTGTCGTGCGCTCAATCAGGTTCGCATAAGTGGTCCGGGCGTGGGTGAACGGATCCCCACTTCCTGTGGCGGTGCAGGCATGTTCGGCAATATTGCGAATACGCAAGACCAGCTGAAAGGTTGTGGCGAGTGCGATAATCCAGATAAGAAACGGAATGATCCCCAGTGTGAGGAGGCTGGCCACTAGAACAACCGACTGGATCAGAAGAAAGCGTCCGACCGTCTTTGTGGTGCGCATTGCTCCGTCCAAATCCGTTACCGGAGCAGAAACGCCCGCAGCACCACCGCGATTAAGCGCGGTGCCGGCAGATGTGTCCCGCTTGCCATTACCCTTGGTTGCAGGCGATCCCCGTAGCATGGCCTTTAGACCAAGCCATGCCGCGACCATCTGGCCGCTGCGTTGCTTCAAGAAGGTCTGCCCGGTCAAATCGCGAATAATTTTGCGCTTCATACTGGCTGGTGTCGTGGGAAACGGTTTTGACAACCCAAGATCAGGATCTTCTGGCTGTTGCGTATATTTGTGATGGGTCAGGTGATAGGCTCTGTAGCTGTGGAGGTCGCTTCCAGTCGCCGCGCCAGTCAGCCATTGTCCGACAAAATTGTTAATCTTGCGATTGGGATGAAGCAGACCATGCGCGCCTTCGTGCATCAAGATGGAGAGACCCAATTGACGTCCGCCGACAATTGCGATGGCAAATGGGAAAGCAACGAGACCCGCTAGCCAGTGCCAATCCCATAAAAATGCCGTACCCGCCAATATAGCCGCAATCGTTAACCAGCCATGCAGGGTCAGCCAAAGCCCTCGCAAGGGTGATACACGCGTCAAGCGGGCCCAATCTTCGCGGGAAAAAACATCTGTAGGTCGGGCGGCTTTAACGGCTGGCATAATGCTCATAATAGGCCAATTTCCGCCAAAAAGCCATTATTTTGCATGACCTGCAATAACCTCAGCATTCCGTACCGTAATTCGGCATTGCTGGTGTTATCTGATGAGCATTGGTGATTGGTCTTAGCGGTTACGATTCAACTTTGTGACTGCTTGAGCGCTAAATCTCGACCAGACCTTTTTCGATGGCGTCGATCCGCTGACGCATAGCGGCGCCAGTTTCACCATCATCTGTTGCGCAAACCAATGCACCGCCACCTGCCGCCATCACGCGTTCGATATCAGGCCACATGGCCTCGGGTGTTTTGGCATCCCGCCACATACCGGCAATTTTCGGGTCCATCCGCCGCTCTCCGCCAAAACGCTCGGGCCGGGCCTTCGCGCCATCCCAGATTTCAGTATTGAGCAGGCCCGGGCATAATATGGTTGTTTCAATATCTTTGGCAGACAGCTCGCCGCGCAGCGCTTCGGCCACCGCCATGGTGCCGTGTTTGGTCGCGGCATAGAGTGGAAAGTCGCCCTCGGGCGCGCGCAGTGCTGCGGTCGAGGCGGTAATTCCGACATGGCACGGATCACCTTGCAGCAGGGGGACAAAGCATTGTGCCGTCCAGATCGCGCCGAGTACATTAACATCATAAGCCCAACGCACTTGATCGGGCTTGCCTTCCAGGATCGATGCTCCCACGCCTACGCCTGCGTTGATCCAAAGCATCGCGAGATCGCCATAGTCCTGCGCGAACTGGTCAGCCGCCTCGGCGACAGCGTCACGGTCGCTTATATCGAAAGCCATTGAAAAGGCCTTGCCGCCTATATTTTTGGCCACCTCTGCTGCGGCGTCTTCACGGATGTCCTGGACACAAACTAGCAAGCCCGCTTCGGCCAGCTTCATCGCCAGCATCTTGCCGATGCCATCACCCGCGCCCGTCACCAGAGCGGTGCGTCCAGCATAGCGAGATAATTTGGCCATGATTTTACTCCTGTTGCAGTTCTTCAGCCAATCTTAACATGAAGTCAGCCCCGCGCGAGAATTGATCTATGCTGATATATTCATTGGGCTGATGCGCTTGTTCGATCGATCCGGGTCCGCAAACCACGGTTGGAAAGCCGGCCTGCTGAAACTGACCTGCTTCTGCCGCATAGGAAACGACCCCGGCGGGCGTATTGTCACCGGTCAATTTTCGGACAAAAGCTTCGGCTTCCTCGGAACCGGACTGGCCCAGTGGAGGCGCATTGGATAGTTGCTCCACACGCACACCAGTGCCCGGAAAGGCTTCTTTCAGCTGCGCGTCGATGGCGGCCGCTTTCGCCTTGAATGGTTTCAAAATCATATCAGGGTCGACATCAGGAGGGCAGCGCAGATCAAAAATAAAATGTGCGCGGCGGGCTAATATATTGGCTGCAGTGCCGCCTTCCATCTTTCCGATCGTCAGCGTGGCGTGTGGCGGCGTGAATGGAGAGCTGGGGTCGGCTTTCTCCCAAAGCTGCCGGGCTAGATCGGCAAGGTCATGCATCAATTCAATTGCCACCATGTTCGCGGAAACGCCTAGATGAGTTAGGCTGCTATGCGCTTCATGACCCAGTACTTCCACTTCATGGACGCAAATGCCCTTGTGACCCGTGACAACCTTCATCATCGTCGGTTCACCAATAATTGCCAGAGCAGGTTGTGGCAGGGTCGCGGCAATCTCGTCGATCATCGCCGGTGCACCAAGACAGCCAACTTCCTCGTCATAGCTGATGGCCAGATGCACCGGGCGCTTGCCTTGCTTCAGCATTGGGACGGCGGCGAGCGCGAGCGCTATGAAGCCTTTCATGTCGCACGTGCCACGCCCGTGTAGCAAGCCCTCCTGCTCGGTCACAACAAATGGGTCGGTTGACCAATCCTGTCCATCCACCGGCACGACATCACTATGACCGGATAATATAACGCCGCCTTCGACATTGGGACCTACAGTTGCGTAAAGATTGGCTTTGGATCCGTCGGCATTGCTGACGCGTGTCGAGCGAATCCCGTGTCCTGACAAATAGGTCTCGACCCAGCTGATCAACTCAAGATTGCTATTTCGGGACGTCGTATCGATGGAAATCAGCGAATCGAGGGTCGATAAAGCCGGTTCGAGTAACAGATTTGTCATAACAATTACATAAACCTAGCATGAACAGAATGGAATCAGTTTAAAAAAAGCTTTATCTTTCAGGAGTTTTACAGCAAGTTACACAGACCTGTTTGGAGAGTTGAGGGAATCTGGTTAGGGCGACTTACCGGATGGTTAACCAAATGTTTAAAAAAAATTTTGTAAACCGGTCTGAGATCAAAGGTTCCAAATCGCTTATGAACAGAGATAATTCCGTAGAACAGGACTTGGACCTGCTGGCTGGACTGGCTGCGAAATTGCTCGCGACGCCGATAGCAACAATTACTCTGTACGATCACGGCACTGAAAGCGAATGTGCCACTGCACGTAAAGTTTCGCATACCGCCGTGGCTTGTGATGCCGCATGGGCAGCCAGCAATCCGAATATCGATATTGCGCAATTGGGCAGTCCGCGAAGTGCGATGACTCAGCATCTGGGGCTATATGCTTCTGTCCCGCTGCGCAATGGTGATGGATCAACTATTGGTATGGTTGCCTGTGCTGATGACGAAGCACGGGATTTAACCGACAACGAACTGGGTGTTTTGAAGCATATCACGGCGATAGCATCCGCCGTCATTCATGCTTAAAAAAATTAACGCTGTCATTTAACAATTGCAGAATGGTGACGAAGTGGCGTTGACCTGTTTTCAGGCGTCAATTTCCGATGACTGCAAGGCCGCCTTGCCGCGTGCGGTGATCATGGAATCGAGAAACCGAGGCCCGGAGCCCGATCCGGTCAAAAATGCCTCATAAAGGATCATGCCATTGTCGCTAAGTGTTTGGACAGTGTCGACAAACAGCGCGGGATTGCTGCCTTTATCCTCTGACTCGATCACGTCGGGAGTCATCGTAGCCGAGGATGGCCAGGCTTGGTTGAGCGATCCGAGAACATAAAGTTCTGTGTCGGACAAGGTCGCTTCGGGGGAGTAAGCAGGTGTCATTTTCTTTCGCAGACCAGATCAAATTAAGTATGCCCCACTCGCTTTGATTGCGTTAACCTTTATTAAACTAAAAAGTTAAAAAAGTGTTAACAGCCGGTTTTCAACCGTTTGACTTTTTAGTCCAATTCAAGCGACTTCAGCATGCCGCAAAGCCAGGTGTAAGCTAGCTTTAAAGCCTATCGGCGCCTTATAAATTTTTGCTGCTGTTTGGATAGTCAAGACGGTTGTTCTGCCCTTAACGCCAGACGAGTTGAATCAACAAATCGAATGTCTGAGTGATCTCTCCACGGGAAATTACCCACTTTTGTGCAGCAAAACATATTTGACATTTTTCGATATTAACATAGATATCTATATATTATACAGCTATGGAGATTCGAATATGGTTTCACGGAGGAAAGTTCTGGTGACCGGGAGTGCATCGCTTGTGCTGCTGGGTGGAGGTCTCGGAGCATATATTGGAACGCGCTCAATTGCCAAGGCGCAGGAGCCATGGAAACAGGCCGCAACTGGCTTCGGAGATCCACGGCTTGACGCGCTGGCTTACGCTATCTTGGCCCCCAATCCACATAATCGCCAACCATGGCAGGTTCGTCTTCAAGGCGATGACAGCTTTACGGTCTATTGCGATCTGGAAAAACGCTTGCAGCATACCGACCCGCCCAATCGTCAGATTACGATTGGCTTTGGAACATTTCTTGAACTGTTCCGCCAAGCCGCCGCAGAAAAAGGCTATTCTGCGGAAATTACGCCTTTCCCCGAAGGCGAGCCGGAACCGGTTCTCGATCGCCGTCCCATTGCGTCTGTAAAGCTTACAAGGGAACCATCGGTTCCACGCGATCCATTATTTGGAACGATATTGAATCGCCGCAGTACTAAGGAAGCCTTTGCTCCACGTAGCGTTGACAAAGAGGTATTTGCCAAGCTCCAGACTATGGCATTTTCCGGACGCCCCGAACTATCGGCATCACTTGCGACAACCAGCGATGCCGAACGTGTCGCCAAATTGCGGGAACTCAACTGGAAGGCATGGTCGGTAGAATATGATGTTGCACGTACCCAAAAAGAGAGCGTCGATTTGATGCGGATCGGCGCTGCCGAGGTAAATGCCAATCCGGATGGTATTGATATGAGTGGGCCAATGATGGAAGCAATGCGGCTGAGCGGTGTGGTCTCGCGCGAGGCGCTCGCGACCAAGGGGTCAACTGCTTATGAGTCCGGTATTTCCATGTATAAGGAGATCCTGAACAACACTAGCAGCTTCGGCTGGTTGATCTCGCCGGACAATAGCCGAACAACACAATTGCAGTCTGGTGTTGCCTGGGTTCGGATCAATCAGGCGGCCACAGCGCTGGGGCTGGCCATGCATCCGGTCAGCCAGATATTGCAGGAATTTCCTGAAATGGCTGATCTGTATGACGAGTATCACGACTATCTTGCGGTGGCGGCGCCGGCTAGGGTTCAAGGTTTCTTCCGCTTCGGCTATGCTCCTGCTCCGGAAGCCTCGCCCAGATGGCCGGTAGAATCCCTAATCCTGAACGTCTAAAGGGAATTATGACCAAAGATGCAGAAGCCAAGCCGGCAGGACTGGAAGGCGATCCGATTGAATTTGCAGTGATGACCGAAATAGGAATCATCAACCAGCTTGCTGATAACCTGTTCCAGGCGCATTTGCCCAAAGGTATGACCGTGGCGCAATTTTCGGTGCTCAACCATCTTCTGCGACTGAATGTGCGGGAAACCATCAGTGAGCTTGCCAGTGCCATGCAAGTCGCTCAGCCGACCATGTCATCAACCGTTCGCAAGCTGGAAGACAAGGGGCTGGTGGAATTGATACATGAACCCGATGATCGCCGGATCAGACGGGTCGCCGTAACAGCGGCTGGAGCGCAGCTCAGAAATGATGCAGTGGCAGCGCTCGCACCAATGGCAGAGATATTGCGGAAAAATATTCCCGAGACAGACTGGCAGGCCATTCTATCACATCTAAGCCCGATCAGGGTGTTTCTCGATCGCTTGCGAAGCTGATCTTTGTTACCAGTCAGGAACCGCCAGCCGCCTCTTTGTCTTTTTTTGCTTCCAGTGCCTTCGCTTCGGCCTCTTTCAGCAATGCCTGTGCGCGTTCCGTCAAATTTGTCTGATGCGGGCTATGGGCAAGTGGACCGAGTGTATGGGCCGCCCAGTCATATTTTTTCTGCAGAATAAACTCATTGGCCATCATCCAGCGTAAGCCACTATCATAAGGCGCCAGTTCCAATGCACGGGCAAGGCCATCTACAGCAATCATCGGCGGATCCACCCCCTGCTCCCGGTAGCTGCGATAAAATTGAATCAGTGGAATGGGATGATCATTTTCGATTCTGTTCAGCTTCACAAATTGTCGGCGCATTTTCTTCCATGCGGCGGCTTCATCTTCGGCATCAGGGGCCAGTCGAGCCAATGCATAGCCTTTCTGGATATGTGCGTTGATCTCTTTAGGGTTTAGCACCAATGCCCGGTCGGCGGCAGTGATCGTTTCGGCATCATTGCCTGCATCATATTCTGCTTCGGCTAGTATGGCGAGGACAGCGGGGTCATTTGGATATTTCGCAGCGATCTCCCGTGCTTCCAGTAAAAGTTCTGCCGCCTGTTCTTCGTTTACGCCCCGTTTTGATTGTATGCGCACTGGCATTATGGCCGCTTCACCTGCGCGAAGTTGGCGAATGATAATTGGACCAGTGTTCAGCCGGGCTGCGGGGATCGCAAGATATGACATTTTTCGGTTTTTGAGATAGCGATTAATATCTTTGTCCAGCTTTTTAAGATCTCCAAAAGCTGCTCGAGCCGCCTCTATCTCGCTGTTACCGCGGGCCAGCGCTTTGAGATAGTTGGGCAGCTGACCTTTCCTGGCTTCAGAAAATTGCAGCATGTGAAAAAGTGCCCAGCTTCTTCCATAGAAGGAATCATACGCTTTTGATTTTTTGGTGTCATAGGCGCTGGTATTGAGCAGAAGCTCTATCGGTACCGGCTTGGCAAAGGCCAGTTCGCCGGCGCGATGGTAAGCTGGCAAGCCTAAACCAACGCCACCATCTTTTTCAAATTTGGCTGCAGAATAATATTCCGCAAAGCCTTCGCTGAACCACCGAGGATAGCTGCGCGCTGACGATGCCAGCAGATAATGATGGGCATATTCGTGCAAAAGGGTCTGTTCTGATAGTGAAATACGCTGCGCTGTGGTTTTGACCTTTGAGACAATCGCAAGGGAACCGCCGGCCCGGGGTATATAAAAACCCTGCAGATACCTGTTATCTCCTCCTGAGAGCTTGCGTACTTCGCTGGCGCGATTGACGACATATACAGTCACTCGGTTTGATGGGCTAGGCGCGGCTTTGTTGCCATTGAACCGCCAACGCATTGCACCATGATAACGTTCCAGTCGGTCGGTAAATTTACGGACGTCCTTTTCACTCTGGTTGGAATAGACGATAAAATGGTCGCTGCTTGCTTCATGCCAGGCCGCCTGAGCTGGCGCGACGAACGTCAGTGAAAAAATGGCCAGAAGAAGAAAACGAAACATGCAATATTGCCCCTATATTGTATATTACACTAATCAGGGTTGGCTATACGGGCAACAGGGACTTTCGCATATCAATCGATTCACTCGAATAACATCCGGCCTCAACGGCCGAGGCCGGTAAGCTCCTTTGCCATAAAATCTATGAAGGCGCGCGCATGAGGGGCGATCAGCTTGCGAGAGGGAAAGGCGATGGAAACGGGAACGGAACGCGCGTAATAGGACGGGAGTATCTGTTGAAGGGAGGATGGTTCGGTCGACCGGTCCACCAGTATATCCGGCAAAACTGCGATCATGGTTTCCGACTTTGCAAGTGCCATCAGTAACCACGGGTTCATCGCGATCAAACGCGGTTTCAGATCGATTGTGTGATTTTCGCCTGCCGGATCAGTCAAGATTAATGATGGTGCGCTGCGCATGCCGTGATGGAGAAGCGCTAGCGGTTTGTCGGTAAGCGACCCGATATCCTCGATAGGTCCGAGACTGCGAAGCGTGCTAACCGAAGCATAGAGGCTCGCTGTTACCATGCCAATATTTTTCGAGATGAGGCTTTCATCCTGTGACGGACCAACGCGCAGACCGACATCGAAGCCTTCGGCAATAAAATCGACAGCTCTGTCGGAAAGATCGATGCTGAGATTGACCTCCGGATAGGTTTGAAGGAATGATCCGATGGCTGGTGCCAGCAAGGCCTGGCCCAAAATTGTTGGAGCGGTAATTTTCAAATTTCCTGCTATGCGATCGGACGTGCGCGCCAGTATTGTTTCCACGCTTTGCGCTTCCTCAACTATTTGCCGGGCGTGATCCAGGATTGCCAGAACGACCTCGGTCGTATTCACAGACCGGCTGCTCCGCGTAAAAAGCTTTACACCCGCACGCTCCTCCATCTTCTGCAAGCGCCGACTGAAGGAGGCTGCCGGCATATGTAGTGATGCCGCGGCCGCCTTGAAGTTGAGGTGGCGTTCAAGAGCGATCAATATTTTCGCATCGATGATTTCTGCAATGATCATACCGGTTTCAACAATGCTGCGATCTGAAGCTGTTCATGGATTTCCCGCCGTCTGAAGGTCAATATTCCACAGTGGATATAGGGCTTTAGCTCCCCATAACCAGCGTTGATCATTTCATGAAATGGAGAATATTCATTATGACCCTTCCAACTTCCGAACTCACACCTGACAATTGTGCCTTTCTCATGATTGATCATCAAGTCGGGTTGTTCCAGTTCTTAACCTCGATGGAGCCGCTGCATCTGAAAAATAATATCCTTGGTCATGCAAAAACGGCAAAGGCTTTTGATATCCCGGTTATTATGGGGACGAGCTGGCCGCTTGGACCCAATGGTCCGACGATACCTGAGCTGGTTGAGGTGTTTCCGGATGTTGAAATTATAGATCGACCCTTTGTGAATTTCCGGAATGACGAAGCCTCACGAAAGGCGGTTCAAGCAACCGGGCGCAAGAAGCTTGTAATCTCCGGTCTCGCTACTGAAGTCTGCGCAGCGTTCCCCGCGATTTCCGCGCTGCGTGAAGGCTATGAAGTTTATGTTGTGATCGACGCTTGCGCCGATTTCAACAAAGAGATTACCGAGATCACAACCCAGCGTCTCGCTGCTGCGGGAGCTATAGTGACAACTTGGGTGGCGGTGCTTGCAGAGCTTTGCGCCAATACCCAGGTCAACGGCGCCCATATTGGTACGCTTCTCGCCCACCACATGCCGCAATGTTATGCTGCGATGAACAATTTTCTAGCGACCGCCGAGCATGCTGACGAAGTCGCCAAAGGGGTGGGACTTACCGGCCATCCACCAATTCGATGAAGACCAGCAGATACGGAAAGGCGCTCGACAGCAATTGGTAAGCTGTCGAGCGCCTAAAATTAATAAAGCCCAAGAGACAGACGAGGCTTTAGCTCTGGGTAACGATCCAGTCGTCGATTTTCTTCTCCAGCACTGTCATCGGCAAAGAGCCGGTGTTCAGCACTTGATCATGAAATTCACGTGGATCGAATTTGTCACCGAGACTGTCCTGCGCCTTTTTCTTCAGCCGCTGAATGGTCAGGGCGCCGATTTTGTAGGCGAGTGCCTGTGACGGGATCGCAATATAGCGTTCGACTTCAGCGGTCGCATCGGTTTTACCCATGCTGCTATTGTCTAGCATATACTGGATGGCTTGTTCGCGCGTCCATTTCTTGCTGTGCAGGCCGGTATCGACAACCAACCGCATGGCGCGGAGCATTTCGTCGTCGAGATGGCCAAAACGCTGGTAAGGATCATCGAACATTCCCATCGGGAAGCCCAGTTTTTCTGAGTAAAGCGCCCAGCCTTCGACAAAGGCAGTATTGCCACCAAAGCGCATGAACTTGGGTAGCGCTTCATTTTCCTGTGCCAGCGAAATCTGGAAATGGTGACCCGGTGCGCCTTCATGAAGGTAGAGCGTGGTCATGCCGGATGTATTGCGGGATGGCAGGTCATAGGCGTTGAAATAGAATACGCCAGGACGCGAACCGTCCGGGGTGCCGCTCTGGTAAGAACCGCCGGCCTGAAATTTTTCAATCGACTCATCATAAGGGCGGATCTCAAGAGGAGATTTTGGCAGTACTTTGAACTGGGTCGCAATCACCTTGTCGACTTCCTTGCCAAGATCATAATAGCCCTGGGTCAAGCCCTCACGGGATTCCGGATGGAATTTGGGGTCGGTGCGCAAGTGAGTGAAAAATTCGGACAAGGTGCCCTTGAAACCGACTTCGTCTTTGATCGCTTCCATTTCAGTCTTGATCCGCGCGACTTCGCTGACGCCGAGTTTGTGAATATAGTCGGCTTCCAGTGGCAGCGTCGTCGTGCCCTCGATGAGATGCTTGTACATCACGTCGCCGCCCTTCATGTAAGATAGCCCAACGCCTTCGCGAGCCACCGGCAGATATTCGTTTTTCAGGAAATCATGCATCGTCTGATAGGAGGCGAATATCTTCGTGGTCATCGCTTCATATTCAGCGGTCAAACGGGTTTTGTCGGCTTCGCTGAAATCTTCTGGAAATGCTTTAGTAGGCGCCATGAACGGGCTGTTTTCAAGGCCCAGTCCAATTTGTGTGGCAAGCTGCTCGATCACATTGCCAACAGTAAGCTTGGTTTCCACTACGCCGCTGTCCATGCCCTGACGGAACCGGCCAACCGAGCGGTCGATCAACGTGATAAACTCGGCATGCCGTTTCAGATTGTCTTCGTAATTCTTGACCGTCTTGAACGGCGCCGCACCCTTGCCGGACGCAAAGGTTGGGTAGAAAGTGTGAAAGCCGCTAAAATGGTTGAGCGGGCGGACAACGGTCAGGTCCATAATCTCTTTGGACATGCCTTTGATCGCCTGTTTCTTGTTCCGCATGAAAACGTCATAGGCAATCTTGTCGGTGACATTCAGCTTGCTGCGGTCAATCGCCGTCAACGCGGCCAGTTCCTTTTCTTCTGCAGCCAATTCAGCGGCAAAATATTCATCGCTGATATAGTCACCCAGACGGTCGGCATAGCGTTCGTCCCCGCGAAACAGGCCCCCAATAGGATTGCGCCGTAAACTGTCTTCATCACTTTGTGCAAAAAGTTGCTTCAACTTTTCACTCTCGGTGGTTGCGCGCACTGTTTTCTTCTGGGTGGTATCCTCTTGTGCTGCCGCTGTGTTGGCGATGGATACGCTGTGGGCGTGGGCGGCCGAGGTCGCGGCCAGCAGACTCGCACCCGCGAGGAGGACAAGAGATTTTTTAATCATGATATTTCCCTAGTTTTAAATGCTGTTATGCACGGCTAACACGCCTTGGTTTCACCTGCAACGATTGCCGATGTCGTTGGTCGAAAGGAGTCGGTCGTTGATCTTCGATTCTGTGTCGGTCGTTGCCCAGCCCCATGCAGCCCAAACTGATTAATGTTTCCAGCGCCCTTTCCAACGATTGAGGCGGAACCACTTGGTGATGATATATTTTGTGCCTTTGACGACGGGCGTTCCGGCATGCAGTGTATTGAGATTGGGCCGGCCATCCAGTCCCATATTGTTCCAGACCAGCAACATGCCCTTGCGCGGCTCAACCTGATAGTCGAGCTGCGGGAAAGCGGTGGCGCCACCTTCTTCCGGCTCATTCAGATATGCCATGGCGGTCCAGCTCCGCTGGCCGCCATTATTGGCTTCAACCTTGGTCCAATAATCTTCCGTCTCGTGGAAGAAATCGTGATGATCCTTAAACTCCTGGCCGACCTCATAGCGTTGCCCTTGCAGGACCTCGCTATGCGAATTTTCCAGTCCCATGAGATCACAGATGGATTGCTCGATGCGCTGGATATTCGTGTCATGCGCGCTGACATTACAGCTATAGCTGGTCCGGTAACCGTCGCGCTCTGTTCCGGTATAGAGACTGGAGGGCACAGCCTGGGCATCAATCATGTCAATCAGCAATGCGCAATCCTTGTCGGTCAGAAAATTCTGACAGACGAACAGCTGCGCATGCGGGCTTTCCAGCCACTGGACATGAGGATGGGCATTGAGCCGGTCTGTGACCGAACGGGTTATTTCGGCCAGTCGCTTAGGGCTGTTGTTGCGGGTTGCTTTGGTCTTGATGGCAGGCGTGTTCATCGATCTTAGTCAATCACCCGGCCGCGAACCATGACCCAGTCGATATTTTCCAACACGGTAACATCCTCAAGCGGATTGCCATCAAAGGCAATTAGATCAGCCGAGTAGCCATTAGCAAGGCGGCCAATTTGCCCTTCCATGCCCAGCACCTTGGCGGCTAAAGTGGTTGCGCTTATTACCGCTTCACGGGGTGTCAGGCCATGGCGAACCATCAGCGCAAACTCTTCCGCGTTGCGGCCATGACCAAATACGCCGGCGTCGGTCCCAAAGGCAACGGGAACACCCATGTCTTTCGCCATGGTAACGGCCTTGCCAACGCTGCCCAATGTCTCTCGAATCTTGTTCTCGACAACGGGGGTATAAATGCCCTTGCCCAATCCCTCGCTCACACCCTGAAATGCCATCAGGGTGGGGACGAGCGCTGAGCCATTGGCTTTCATCGCTTTGAGCGCGGCTTCATCCGCAAAAGTGCCATGATCGATAGTGTCGATTCCGGCCCGGGCTGCCGCCTCAATGCCGCGCGCGCCGTGTGCGTGCGCCATGACTTTCAGGCCAAGCGAATGGGCTGTATCGGCTATGGAAGTCATTTCCGCATCAGTGAAATGTGCTTCTAGGCCTCGACCTTGTTGGGAGAGCACACCGCCGGTTGCGGTAATCTTGATAATGTCCGATCCCGCGCGAGAGGCTTTGCGTACCTTCTCCGCGCACTGTACCGGGCCGGTGCAGCTATAACCGCTAGCCAGTGCATCGTTGATATCTTCCTTGAAACCCGTCGTATCGCCATGACCCCCGACAATCGCGAGTGCAGGACCCGCTGCGATAATCCGTGGCCCGGGAATGACCCCCTCGGCGGTCCCTTTGCGGAGCGAGAAGGCAGAATATTGCGAAGAACCCGCTTCGCGAACAGTTGTGAAGCCGGCTTTGGCCGTAAGCAGTGCATTTTTCGCACCAACCACAACGCCCCATTCGGCTGGTTCGGTAGCCTGTTTCCAGAAATCCCCGCCAGGATCGCCAGTCAGGTGGACGTGCAGGTCGATGAGGCCGGGCATGACGGTTTTGCCAGACATATCGACGATGGTGACGTGCTCTTCAGGTGCGGAAGGCACGACAGACCCCGAGGCAATATCGATAATTTTACCGCCACTGACGGTGATCGTTGCCGGACCGGAAGCACCTTCGGCCGGATCGGCGATCAGGTTGCCGACTTTAATGATGGTGACCGGTGCCATCGGTTTTTCTTCCGCTGCCACAGCTGGAGCTGCAATTCCCAGTGCCGCGATTGCAATTAGTTGGCGGATCATATCTCAGTCGTCCCCTATAGATGTTTTGACCTGTGTGCGACGAGCGGCAGGGTGTTTCAAGGGAAATATGGGTCAAGGCCCGCAATCATCGCTGATTACGGGCCTTGCCTAAGGAATTTGGTTTTCTGGCTTAGTAGAAGAAGTCGTAAATTACATCGACAACACGTCCGTCATAGGTGTCTACCAGCAAGACATCGTCATAATAGCGTACCCAGCGATAGCCGCCATAGGCTGGTGGCAGACGGTAACGCCATGGGTCGTTGATCCAATAACGCGATCCGAAGAAGGCTGATCCGAGATAGATACCGATATTCCAGCGCCGGTAGTTATGCCCGCGATAGGGTGCATAATAGCGGCCTGCCCGATAGTAATTACGGTTGTATTTGCGATAGTTCCGCCAGTTATAGCGCCGGTCGTTCCGCCAGCTGCGATTCCACTTGCGATAGTCACGCCGTGCATCGCGATATCCTTTGCGATAACCCTGGCGGTCATTGCGGTAGCCATAGCGGCGCCCGTCCCGATAACGCCGATCAACGCGGCCATTATTGTTGCGGTCGAACCTGCGATCTATCCGGCCGTCGCGGTTTCGGTCAAAGCGCCGGTCCACACGACCATCCCGGTTCCGGTCTCCGCGCGCAGCGGCCCGGCGATTTTCACGGAAACGACGATCTATGCGGCCATCCCGGTTACGATCGACACGGCGGTCTACCCGGCCATTATTGTTGCGGTCGAACCTGCGATCTATCCGGCCGTCGCGGTTCCGGTCAAAACGCCGATCCACACGACCATCCCGGTTTCTGTCGCCGCGCCTGATAGCACGCCGTTCTGCACGATTATCATTCCGCCGGGTAGCATCCCGTCTTGCTTGCCGATTAGACCTACCAACATCGGCTCTGCTGCGGCTGTTAGAAAACCCACGATCGACATTGCCATTTTGCTGACGAACGGTGCGGCGCTGCTGCCGCCGTTCGGCGCGATCGCCATCGGTCATCACATTGGCTCTGCCGCGATTGTTGCGATTTTCGGCGCGTGTAGCTCTACGCGCTTCGCGATTTCCATTGCCACGATTGGCCCGTCTCGCCTCGCGATTGCCGCGATTGGCTCGGCGCGTTTCACGATTGCCGCCACGATTACCGCGATTGGCGCGGCGCTCACCACGGCCATCACGTTGCAGCGCGGCGCTGCCGGTAAGGTTATTGTCAAAAACAATAGGAGCGATAGCTCGCGTGTTCTGATCGAGATTGGGGGCGAGGTCTGCGGCGGACGCTGTCGCAGGCGTCAACATGGTGGCTGCCATCAAGCCGGTTATATAAAATAGTCGCATAGGTTACTCCTCACTATGCGACTCCGTTTGCCGCATCTGTGGAACAAGTCATAGCTTGTTAACCCTGTCAGATAGCTGAACTCGGCTGTAATGTTCAGGAAAGAATCGATTTATATGAACAAAATTTAGCTTGTTGTGACGACAAACTAGGCTTTTTCATCCTTCTCGAGCCACTCTTCGAGCCATTTGATGGTATATTCGCCAGACTGAAAACCTTCATCATAAACCAGCTTTTGATGCAGCGGGATGGTTGTTTCGACGCCTTCGACAACAAATTCGTCCAGCGCGCGGGCCAGTCGCATCATGCAGCCATCACGGGTTCTTCCATAGACGATCAGTTTAGCGATCATGCTGTCATAATAGGGCGGGATCGAATATCCGGCGTAAAGCCCGCTATCGACGCGAACATGCATGCCGCCAGGGGCGTGATAGCTTACGACCTTGCCGGGTGAGGGCGCGAATGTTTTTGGATTTTCGGCGTTGATCCGACACTCGATGGCATGGCCTTTGAATTCCAGCTCTTCCTGTTTGACTGAAAGATCGCGACCGTCGGCAATGCGGATCTGTTCGCGGACCAGGTCAAATCCGGTGATCATCTCCGTCACCGGATGCTCAACCTGCAGGCGGGTGTTCATCTCGATGAAGTAGAATTCACCATTTTCGTATAGAAACTCGATTGTACCCGCGCCGCGATAGCCCATGCCCTTCATCGCATCCACGCAGACCTTGCCCATCTCCTCGCGCTGCTCTTCACTGATCACGGGGGAAGGTGCTTCTTCGAGCACTTTCTGGTGGCGGCGTTGCAAAGAGCAATCGCGTTCGCCAAGATGAATGGCATTGCCGCGGCCATCGCCAAAGACCTGAAATTCAATATGGCGCGGATCACCGAGATATTTTTCAATATAGACAGTTGCGTCACCAAAGGCCGCCTTGGCCTCCGTACCGGCCTGCTGCATCTGGGTTTCCAGCTCGGTTTCGCTATTCACGACTTTCATGCCGCGTCCGCCGCCGCCAGAGGCTGCCTTGATGATGACCGGATAACCGACTTCAGCTGCCACCTGTTTGGCCACTTCAATGTCGCTTACCGCGCCATCGGAACCGGGCACCAGTGGAATGCCGAGATCGCCAGCGGTTTTTTTGGCCGCGACTTTGTCGCCCATGACCTTGATATGTTCAGGCTTCGGGCCGATCCATTTAATGTCATGCGCTTCGACCACTTCGGCGAAATGTGCGTTCTCAGACAGAAATCCATAGCCAGGATGGATCGCATCCGCGCCGCTGATTTCCGCTGCGGAGATAATCGCAGGGATGCTGAGATAGCTGTCGGTCGCCGAGGGTGGTCCGATGCAGATGGCTTCGTGCGCAAGCCGGACATGCATCGCATCTTCGTCGGCGGTGCTGTGAACGGCGACGGTGTCGATGCCGAGTTCACGGGCTGCGCGCAAGATGCGGAGTGCGATTTCGCCGCGATTGGCGATCAGGATTTTGTTGATGGTCATGCGCCGCGTCTCATCTAAGCAATCACAACGAGCGGCTGGTCAAATTCGACCGGCTGGCCGTTTTCCACCAATATCGCCTTTATTGTGCCGGCGCTTTCGGCGGCAATCGGGTTCATCACCTTCATTGCTTCCACGATCAGCAACGTATCGCCCACAGCGACCTTGTCGCCGACGCTTACAAAATTGCCTGCATCGGGATCGGGCGCCAGATAAGCGGTGCCGACCATCGGCGATTTTTGTGCACCGGCATGATCATCTGCTGGCGTCGAAGCAGGTGCCATTTCGGCTGCGGGAGCAGCGGCGGCTGCTGGCATGACGGCTGGTGCAGCTACAGCATGGACTGGTGCAGGCGCTCCGCCACCGCCACGAGAAACCCGGATTTTCCGGTCACCATCTTCGACTTCAATCTCGCTGAGGCCAGCGCCATCCAATATCCCAGCAAGCTCCCTGACCACGTCGAGGTCCACATTCATATTGCCATCACTGTCTTTTTTTGCGGCCATTTCTGGTTCCCATAATGAAGTTGAATTTATTTTCTAAAATTTTTGCGCGGCGTCGAGCGCCAACTGATAACCCAAAGCACCAAAGCCGCAAATCGTTCCTTTTGCAACCGGTGCAATCAAACTCTTGTGACGAAACTCTTCGCGCGCAGCCGGATTGGATAAATGCACTTCAATCACCGGCACGTCTATCGCTTTGATAGCGTCGTGAAGCGCAATGGAAGTGTGGGTTAACGCACCGGCATTCAGTATCACCGCCTGCGCTTCGTCAGCGGCGGCTTCGTGCAGCCAGTCGACCAGATGCCCTTCATGATTGCTCTGGCGGATATCGACATCAAGGCCCAGGCCATGGGACTGATCTTCAAGTTGCCCTGCAATATCATCGAGCGTATCAGCTCCATAGATTTCCGGTTCCCGTATTCCCAGAAGATTGAGGTTGGGGCCGTTCAGGACAAAGACGGTCTTGTTGGTGCTTTTTCCCTCTGACAATATATTGTCCCCTATATGGCGCTTTTGGTTGCGGCACTGCTTAGCTGTTTATATGGCCTCTTTATAGGGCTCGATTCCGAAAAGCGAGATCAAACACATGGAAACATTGGTAATGCCGGAAATTTCAATTCAGCTGAATGGCGATAGCAAGCGCATAGCAGGCGGCATGTCGGTCGCCGATCTGGTGCGGTCACTGGATCTCGAACCTGAGAAGGTCGCCGTGGAACGCAACCGCGAAATCGTTACCCGCTCAACGTTGGCTGATGTCACGGTCGAAGAGGGCGATCAGTTGGAAATTGTCCATTTTGTTGGCGGCGGTGATCATGCGGCGGAAGTTAGCGCCAATGATGGCTGGAGCGTTGCCGGTCAAAAATTCAATTCCCGCCTGATTGTCGGAACCGGCAAATATAAGGATTTTGAAGAAAATGCCGCGGCGGTTGAAGCGGCAGGTGCAGAGATTGTCACCGTGGCAGTGCGGCGGGTGAATGTGATGGATCGCAATCAACCAATGCTGACTGACTTTATCGATCCCAGGAAAGTGACTTATCTGCCTAATACTGCGGGCTGTTTTAATGCCGACGACGCGATCCGCACTTTGCGGCTGGCGCGCGAGGCAGGCGGCTGGGACCTGGTGAAGCTGGAAGTGCTGGGCGAAGCGAAGACGCTGTACCCCAATATGCGTGAGACATTGGAAGCGACCGAAGTGCTAGCCCAGGAAGGCTTCAAGCCGATGGTCTATTGCGTGGATGATCCCATCGCTGCGAAACAGCTGGAGGACGCAGGCGCGGTTGCGATCATGCCCTTGGGTGCGCCGATTGGTTCGGGGCTTGGTATTCAGAACCGTGTCACCATCCGTTTGATCGTTGAGGGTGCCAGCGTGCCCGTGCTGGTCGATGCCGGCGTCGGCACTGCCAGCGATGCGGCGGTGGCAATGGAACTGGGCTGCGACGGTGTGCTGATGAACACGGCCATTGCCGAGGCCAAGGAGCCCGTACGGATGGCTCGCGCGATGAAGCTTGCTGTGGAAGCTGGGCGAGAAGCCTATCTGTCCGGCCGTATGGGGCGGCGAATGTATGCCGATCCATCTAGTCCACTCTCTGGATTGATCTAGCGGCCGGGCCGGTTTTTTCGAATCAGGGCTGATTTACCACCATAATACACCCAGAATTGGTGTTATCCGTAACCAATTGAATAGTAACAAAAGTTACATTATTTTACTTTGATCGACGTAGAGATGTCGTTGGTCGAAGCTTTTTGCTGCCCGTCGACCAAAATGGCTGTTTATCGACTTTCAGATGCTCACCGACACCCCTTTTTGTATCTAAGAATACGAGGCGGGAGCAGCAACACAGTCTCATGGCTCTTCCCCGAGCTGGTCGAAACATACTGCTCCTGCCGTCATACCCCCTCCTGCTTTGAGCGGGATCATCAGGGCGAAGCCGGCCCCCAATTTTCCGGTGCGCCCCCAATATTGTTGAGGAGTGAACACATGAAACATTCTATTTTAAGCAAAGGCCTTTTTGCTGCTGCCGCGATTGCTGTAACCGCAACCGGATTTTCGGCTAGCGCCAGCGCACAAAACCGGACGATCACATCGGTGGCAGTAAGCTATTCTGACCTCGATCTGACGAGCACGGAAGGCCAGGAAACACTGGATGGTCGCATCAAGGGCGCTGTCCGCAAAGTCTGCGGTGGCTATGACTCCAAAAGTCTTCGCGACATGGCTGATCACGGCGGCTGCGTCAAAGAAGCCAAATTGTCGGCCAAGCGCGCCAAAGTGTCGCTGATCGCCAGGGCCGAAGCCGGTACGCTCGGCAACGGCGCAATGGTAGTTGGTGGTCGCTAAGATCGACGTGAAAAACAACGCAAGAGCCGCGAAACCCAATTAAGCGGCCCTCTATTTGGCCAAACTACCTGATAACCCCGGTGCCCTTACACCGGGGTTTATTTTTGTCTGCCTGCCTATGAATGGTGTTAACGTGGATGGCAGCGGCCGCGCGCAAGCCCAGACGAACGAATTTACCGTCCTGCCAGTTTTTTCGCTTCTGCCAGATGAGTACGGCCGATTCGGATTTCGGTGCCGCATTTTAGGCATGCGATCCAGATGCCACCGCCATCGTGCCGCAGGCCACCAATCCAGTCGCGCCGAACCAGATGAGACCGATGCAGGCGGATGAAATGTTCGGGATTGAGTCGCTCTTCAAGACCGGTAATTGTCTGGTGCAGCAGATAGCTGGTGCCACCATGGTCGCCGTCTGCTTCGCCGCCAACATGCAGTCGCATATAGTCTCTTTCGGCCTCGACCCGATTGATTTCAGAAGCAGCAATCCGGCGCAATTCTGATTTATAGGGTACCCAGAATTCCTCTGCCCACGGAGATTCACTGTTGGCTATTGGCGCTTGTTCGGTTTTGCGTTCGAGTACCCGAGAAATCGCGAGTGAAAGCCTGTCGGTCTCGACCGGCTTCAGGACATAATCGATCGCGGCGACACCAAAAGCTTCTACGGCAAATTTATCAAAGGCGGTTACAAAGATAATCGCGGGCGGTTTGCTGAGATCCGAGAGGTTCTTGGCAACTTCCAGTCCGTCCATGCCCGGCATCGCAATATCGAGCAGCAGCAAATCGGGCTGCAACTGCTCGGTCAGGCGGATAGCCGCTTCCCCGTCACTGGCTGTGCCGACCAGGTTGATATGCTTCTGGCGCGCACATAAAAGTTGCAGCCGTTCAATTGCCAGTGGCTCGTCATCAACAATCAATGTGTTGAGCTGTACAAGAGCAGGGGCCGTATCGTCCGCCATATTCAGATATCCGCTAACAGAGGCATGGTTAGTTCCGCAACAAATCCGCCGGTTTCGGGTCGGTGAGTTTGTAGCTTGGCCTGCGCGCCAAATCTAGTCTCTAACCGGTCACGGACATTGGCCAGGCCGATGCCATTATTCTGGTCGCTGGCTTTGTCTTGCGATTTGGTTTCACCATCATCGGCAACGGTTAATTTCAGGAAATCCCCCTTGGCTGACGCGCTGATGGTGATGGTTACAGGCCGCTTGCTATGGGCCACGCCATGTTTGATCGCATTTTCCACCAGCGGCTGTAGAATCAGGCCCGGTACCAGCACATCGTCCAATTCCGCTGGAATATGCGTCTCCGTTTTCAAACGCTTGGGAAAGCGCACGGCTTCAATATCGAGATAGAGATTTTGCAGATGCACTTCTTCTGAGAGGGCGACATCTTCGAGCGGATCTCCAGACAGGCTTGTGCGATAGAATTTTGACAGGTTGAGGATCATTTCCTCGGCTTCTTCGGGCTGGCTGCGCATAACCAAGGTGCTAAGGCTGTTGAGTGTGTTGAACAGGAAGTGCGGATTGACCTGATAGCGCAAGCTGCGCAATTCGGCGTCCTGCGCAGCCTGGGCAAAACGGGCCGCCTTGCGTTCTACCGTGCGGACTTCCGAGGCATAGCTGAGCGTCAGGTATAACGATGCCCAGCTGATCATGAAGAAGAACCGCGAGATACTGTCTTCAACAATCACCTTGAGCGCGAAATTCTCCTGCTCCATATATTTGCGCATCTCCTCCATATTCTTTTCATCGAAAAGGCTTTGGGGATCGTAGACATTGAACATGTAAAAGTTGAAAGCGGCTATTGCGATTGCGCAGGGGATAGCTCCTGCAAAAGCTGTGATGATCCGGGTGGAAAGCGCTTTGTCCTCAAAAAGCCGCAGCAACCGGTACAACATGTAGGTGATACCGATACCCAGAATGGTTACGAAGACCCGGCGCACGGCCAGTTCTTCTTGCGCCGGCCAGTCTCCGACAGCGGCTCGCAAAGTAATGATTACCACATAAAATAACCAAAAACCGAGGATCGACAGGATTGCGACCTGTTGACCAACCGATGGTTTGTGATTTCCGATGTCGAATTTTCTCATTAGACGCCTAATTTCTCATTGGCTGACAGCTTAGGATAAAATGGTATCAATTGTCTCTATCGGAATCGTGTCCGGTCGAAACAGGGTTGCCGTTGGTCGAAACTTTCGGTTGCGGCCGTGTAATTTCCAAGATTTTTGAACCTCTTGGGAACAAACTACCGCCAAATTCTACTATGATTAATCAAATCCTAACCATGTTTTGGTCAAGTGACGTTCGTGGGGACAGACACTGTTCCAGAGTAGGAGTTACGATGACCAAAGCGATGCAACCGGTACCAGGCGCGATGACCCTGTCGGAAATGAAAGAATTTGCGAGCTTTGGTTCGGCGACCCAACGCTATATCCGACGTTCGCTTGATGTCGGACTGGAACGCTCCGATGCGATCGAAACCTGGTCACGCGATGCGGTTGAGGAAGCCGGTATCAAGGTACAGATGAAGCTCTACAAGCGGCTGGCCGACATTCGTAAAGCCATTCCGCAAGACTGTGCGGTCGACAGCATCGAAAAATTCATGCCAGCCCTGATGACATTATCGGCCTATGATCTGGGGCAAGGGCGGATCAATTGCTTTTCGGCCTACCGTTTTCTCTATGAACGGCTGCTCGGACCTGATGCACGGCCATGGTTGCCCGGCAGTTTCTGTGCCGCCGCCTCTCTGCCGCATTTGCATCCGAAGACCCGCAAGGGCCTGTTGCAGTCGATCAGCGAAGCGGCTGCCACTGCACCTGGCTGGTCTACCCGCGAGCCTAGTTTCTTTCCTGAATGGGTCGAGAAGGTCGATATGAACAAGGCGGCACATTAAGCCGGCTCTTTCAGCGATTATTTGCCGGCTTTTCCATCAGCAACCGGCGGGAAATAAGAGTTTCTGCTGGAACAGCCTTGCGCTTGTCGAGCGTCTCCATGATAGTCAGTTGTAATCGACACAAAGAAAGCTGACATACAGATGCGTCCCTACCCAAAACTGATTGCGGCATGGCTATGCCTGTTTCTTGCCTTTCCAGCGCTGGCCGGCGAACCTGTGTTCCCGGGTGGCGGTGCGGTTGGTCTGGAGCCACCCGGAGCCATGACAGTGGCGGACAGTTTCGCAGGATTTCGCGATAGTGCAGAAGGGGCCTCGATATTGATCGCGGAATTTCCAGTGGAAGCCTATGCGGAAATCGCACCGAAATTTACTGCAGAAACTCTGGCGGCGCGTATGAAGGTCACTAGGCCGGTTGAAAAGCTAACATTGGCCGGTGATGTCGAGGCCGTTCTGGCAACAGGTTTGCAGACCCAGGCGGGTATCGAATATCGCAAATGGGTAATGATCGCGCGCAATAGCGACAGCACGGCAATGGTGACCGTGCAGATACCATCAGCCAGCAAGGTCTATCCCGATGCCGAGGTGGAAGCGGCGCTACAATCCGTTCGCTTCCAACCGCGCGGGTCATTGGAGGACGAAATTGCGCGATTGCCGTTCGCTATCGGTGATCGGGCTGATTTCCGGGCCGTACGTACTCTGGCGGGTAGCGGCATGATCCTGACCGATGGCCCCAAGGACGTCGTGGCTGACGGGTCACAACCCATTGTCATCATCGCTTCCAGTCTTGGTAACAATCCTGCGATCGGAGCACTGAGCGAAGAGCAGCGTGAACAATTGGCGGTAAAGGCCATCCAGGGCCTGAACTTCACGGATTTTCGGGCCGAGTCCACAGAGGTCGAAGAGGATGGTGATGTCCTGATTTCCGGTAGCGGGACGAATAGTGGCGGACAACAAATGATGCTCCGCCAGATCATGCGTTTCGGTGGTGGCGGCCATGTCCGCACGGTGTGTATCTTCGCCTCTGAACAGAATATCGCGGCACGCTGTGATCAGGTGGGTCAGGCGGTGACTTTGAAGGCTAGCGCAGAAAGCGCAAGCGAGGATTAAGTCCTGGCAGTGTTTAAGTTGTCCAGCAGGGCGGCTTCAAATTCGCTTTCCGCCAGATCGATAAGATGCCGGTCATCTTCATTCCACGGATGAAAGCCGGGTAGGAAAAATTTGATCCACGGTACGATGACCTTCCGCGCCACGCCAGGCGTGAATAGCAGGAAGCCAAGCAACTTCATCTTGGTGCGCAAGCCGGTAAAGCCATCCTGTGCGAGCAGATCGAGCGAATCCCGGTAGCGATTGGTCCAGAAATTACGCGTGATGATTAGCATCATCAGTGATTTGACTTTCCAGCGCTGCCATCGCGTCCAGTCTCGGGTTGCATAGAGCCAAGTGTCATAGGCCACGCCCTTATGCTCGATCTCTTCGAGCGCATGCCAGCGCCACAGATCGGCAGTTTCCTTGTCGGCATTTTCAAAATGCTTCGGATTGGCGATGAACTGCTGCGCCATGATCGCTGTGAAATGTTCGAGGATCATGGTCGCCGCGAGATTAGCGATCGCAGGTCGTCCCTTGGTCAATTCGAGCGATTCGGCAATCCGCTTTTCGATTTTGTCGGTGTCATAACCGGACTCTTCCACACGGCGGTTAAGCGCAACATGCTCGCGGGTATGGATGATTTCCTGCTTTACGAATGCCCGAATTTCTTTCTGAAGTTTCTCCGGCGTGACATCGCGAAAGGCTTTCACGCTTTCAATAAAAAACGCTTCTCCGCGCGGGAAGGTAAGGGATAGTGAATTATAAAAGGCGGTGGCAACGGGATCGTCATTTAGCCACCATCGACCTGGCTGCTCTTCAGAATCCCGCCCAAAGCGGCGATCACGCGGTGTTATCACGTGACCTTTCGGCGTCGGAGTTTCAATTGTTTCCGGTTCAGCTTGCCCGCTGCCGAGCTCGTTCATAAGGGGCATGTTCATAAGGGGTCGCTTTTGCATAAAATGCGGTTTAAATTGCAATTTGGATATTAGGGTTACTTACATAGATGTCAATAGCTAAACGACGCCTCTCGCCTCAGGAAAGCCGCAGCATGGCCTTGGCCGCTGCCCGTGACCTGTTGATTGAAGCAGGGCCACAGGCGGTGACGCTGAAGGCCGTTGCGTCCCGGATCGGCCGGACGCACGCCAATTTGCTACACCATTTTGGGTCCGCATCGGGCTTGCAAAAGTCACTCGCGCAGTATCTCACGGATCAGGTTTGTGGGTCTATCGCAGAGGCTGTGCTGAAATCGCGGACAGGTGAGGGTAGTGTGCGGGATATTGTCGATCTGACCTTCGATGCTTTTGACAAGCAGGGAGCAGGTGCCTTGTCGTCGTGGATGTTGCTAACTGGCAATGAAGATGCGCTGGACCCGATTGTCGATGCTATTCACGCACTTGTCGACGAAGTCGGTGAAGGTGGCCACGAAGATCGCGAGATGCATGAGGACACACTGACGCTGGTCCTGATGGCATTGGGGGATGCATTGATCGGAGAGCGGCTTGCAGGTTCGCTCGATCTGCCCAGGCATAGTGCTCGTGACCTGGCCGAGCGGCATCTGGAACATGCACTGGATCGCTGGAAGCAGGAACACGGAGTCTGACTGGGCTGCCCTTAGGGAACAACTCCGCTATTGAACGAGAATCAGTGTGCCGGTTCAGGCAGTGGCGAACAGCGCATCATCATCAGCAAAGGCCTTGAATTCGAGCGCATTGCCACTGGGATCGCAAAAAAACATCGTTGCCTGTTCGCCGGTCTCACCGCGAAAGCGGACGGTTGGTGCGATCACGAATTTTGTCCCATGCTGCTTTAATCGTTCTGCCAGGGCTTCCCATTGGACCATGGTCAGCACCACACCGAAATGGGGCACGGGCACGTTTTCGCCATCTACCGCATTGGTAACTGTGTCGGGCTTTGCATGGGAATCCAGATGGGTGACAATCTGATGACCGTAAAGGTTGAAATCAATCCACTGATCGCTGCTTCTGCCTTCTTCGCAGCCCAGCAAGTCGCCGTAGAAACGACGGGCGGCCGCCAAATCATTAACCGGAAAGGCGAGGTGAAAGGGGCGAAGTTCAATGTTCAAAATTCTGCTCCTTTTTCTTGGGCGCGGCCAGTGCAAAACAATGGTCAATATCCAACTCGGACTGGTCCTTTCGCCGAACGCTCATGTCTTCGCGAATCTGAGTCAGAATGACATCGCTTTCATTGCCACTTTTGCCCTCCTCCCGCATCGTTTCGCGGGCCCGGCTGTCGAGAACAAAGGCCAAAGTCTTCAAATCCTGAGCCATTTTTGACAGCTTTTCCCGGCGATAAACTTCCTCATAAGCAAGCTGCATCATCGCTGCGCATTGATTCAGCGTCGGCTTGGGCTTTGCGGGCAGTTCGGTCTCTAAAAGCGGCAGACATCTGGCCATTTCTTCAGCTACGACTTCCTGGGGCTCAGCAACATTTTTTACTTTAGCCTGTTGGTCCGCAACCGCAGTCAGAATCGCGTCGCGCACTTGTTCGCGCGACCGACCTGTCTCCACCATGACCCGCTCGCCAACCTGACCAGCATAGGTCCGGCCACGTTCCGTGAGCAAGGGATAGGAAAGTGCGCTTTCGATTCCGCGCTCCTGTTCCGATGCAACAATCGCAAAGGCCGCCACGCAAGACAGATCGCGCTTGTGAATATCGGTCAGAGCGGTTGCATCGGGCTTGTCATCGGCTGGTGTGGGTTGCGCTAGCGCCAGCAATAGCAGCATGATTTTTTCCATGCCGATCCTATAGCGGGGCATGATGGTTTGCGGCAAACAACAATTGCCAAATAACGCTTTCCTGCAGTCCAGCCGGAATGGAAATCAGCAATTACGTCCTGTCAAACCACTATCTGCTGGTCTGCTCGAATGTCCCAAATAGTTAAATTGCGATGTTGTTTTCGGGTGATTCTCTGCCGAAACAGTCTAAACGTGTCCCGATATATATGGTCAAAAAGAACGGATAGTCGGTAGTTGGTAATTAATGTTTGAACCTGTCCTTCGAAAACGGCACAAACCGACGGTGCAAATTCTTATTGACCTGCTCCGCAAATATCCATTCTGGCTGTCGCTAGTTGCTGGTACGCTTTCGGCAACCGGATTTGCGCCATTGAGCCTGTGGCCAATCAGCCTGCTCGCGCTGGCTTTATGGCTCGCGATTATTGACCGTGTCGAAAGCCGAAAGGCGGCTTTCTTTTCCGGTTGGCTATTTGGTCTCGGGCATTTTATCGTCGGGCTCAACTGGATTGCCAAAGCCTTTACCTTTCAAGCGGCGATGCCCGAATGGCTGGGCTATATCGCGGTGGTTCTGTTGTCGCTCTACCTGGCTGTCTATCCCGCATTAGCAGCGCTTGGTGCCTGGTTGCTGGGAAGGGGACGACCGCTTGTATTCGTTCTTGCCCTTGCTGGTTTCTGGATCCTTACCGAATGGCTGCGCAGTTGGGTCTTTAGCGGATTTATCTGGAATCCGCTGGGGGTGATTGCGGTCGAAGGCAGATATGCCTTAAGTGCCCGGTCCATTGGAACCTATGGCCTTTCCGGCGTGGTCATTGGCATCGCTGGTCTTGTGGGTTCGGCGGTAGGCGGAATAATCGCCTTGAAATGGCGGATCATTATCCGGAGAATCTTTGATCTGGTCATTGTCGCTCTGGGTGCTGCGACATTGGCTATAGTCGGAAGCGGAGCTGATCGCACGCCCTCTCTCGATCAGCCTAATATTACCGTGGTCCAGCCCAATATTGGACAACAGGACAAGTGGCAGGCCGGTTATGAGGAACAAAACCTCGCCAAATTGGCGGGACTCACCAGACGCGAAGATAATGAACCGCGCATTCTTTTCTGGCCGGAAGCCGCGATTCCAGATTATCTCGAAACCGGCTATCCACAGCGCTATTATTATGGTCGCCCGCCGACAATGGTGCGCGCGCAGCTCGCCAGCTTGATGAAGCCTGGCGACGTGTTGGTGCTCGGTGCGCTGAAGCTGGAATTTGACGATACCGCTCCGCCGGATGGAAGACGGGCTATTGGAGCACGCAATAGTGTCTTTGCAATGGATTCAGATCGCGAATTGATTGGCCGCTATGACAAAAGTCATTTGGTTCCTTATGGCGAATATCTCCCGATGCGGCCGCTTCTCTCTGCTATTGGTCTATCGCGGCTAGCGCCAGGAGATTTTGATTTCTGGCCGGGTCCGGGTCCGCGTTCCTTGGAACTGGACCGCTTTGGTAAAGCTGGCCTGCAGGTCTGCTATGAGATTATCTTTTCCGGCCAGGTCGTGCATCAGGAGGACCGACCCGATTTCATCTTCAATCCATCCAACGATGCTTGGTTCGGTGCATGGGGGCCGCCGCAACATCTCGTTCAGGCACGGTTGCGAGCGGTTGAAGAAGGGTTGCCGGTCATTCGCTCGACGCCGACCGGAATATCCGCTGTGATCACCAGTAAGGGCAGAGTAGTTGAAAGCGTCCCGATGGGGCAGGCGGGCCGGATCGACACCAAATTGCCGCCGCCAGAAAACCCCACATTGTTCGCGCGATATGGAAATATCCTGTCGCTGGGATTTGCGCTGATTTTGCTCATCTGCGCCATTGCCATCCGGCTTCGCTCGCGTTAAGGAGCGCATATAAACCTTTCTTTATATCCGAACTCCGCATCCCCAGGCGGTAAATACTAGGAAAAGCCATGCGTTCTGAATTTATCTTCACCTCTGAATCTGTATCTGAAGGCCATCCGGACAAGGTATCCGACCAGATTTCGGATGCGATTGTTGATCTGTTTCTGTCCAAAGATCCCGAAGCGCGTGTTGCGTGTGAAACCCTGACAACGACCGATAGGGTCATTCTTGCCGGCGAAGTACGCGGCAAGGGTATGATCGATATTGATGGCAACTGGGCGCCGGGCGCACAGGAAGAAATCCAGACCGTGGTCCGCGAGACGGTGAAGAAAATCGGCTATGAGCAGGACGGCTTTCACTGGCAGAACCTGACTTTTGAGAATCACCTTCACCCGCAATCTGCCCATATTGCACAGGGCGTCGATGAAAGCGGCAACAAGGATGAAGGTGCCGGCGACCAGGGCATCATGTTCGGTTATGCCAGCGACGAAACACCGGATCTGATGCCGGCAACGCTGCAATATTCACATCAGATATTGAAGCAGATGGCAGCAGATCGCCACAGCGGCAAGGCACCGTTTCTAGAGCCTGATAGCAAGAGTCAGGTGACGTTGCGCTATGTCAATGAAGTGCCCGTCGAAGCGACCGCGCTGGTCGTTTCCACGCAGCATGCGCCTGGCTATTATAAGGATAGCGACAATCCTGCGCTTTACGAAGAATTGCGCGAATATGTAATGGGCGTGTTCCATTCCGTGCTGCCAGATGGTTTTATTACCGATAACACGGTCATTCACGTCAATCCCACTGGCCGCTTTGAAATTGGAGGACCGGACGGTGATGCGGGTCTGACCGGGCGCAAAATCATTGTCGATACCTATGGTGGTGCCAGTCCGCATGGCGGCGGCGCTTTTTCCGGTAAAGACCCCACCAAAGTCGATCGGTCTGCGGCCTATATCACCCGGTATCTCGCGAAAAACATCGTTGCTGCCGGTCTCGCCAAACGCTGTGCCATCCAGCTGTCTTACGCCATTGGTGTCGCGGAACCTTTGTCGATCAATGTCGATTTGCATGGCACCGGAACGGTGAGTGAAGAGAAGCTTGAAGAAATTTTGCCGAAACTGGTCCGGTTGACGCCAAAAGGCATTCGCACCCATCTCGGTCTCAATAAGCCGATATACAGCCCGACCGCAGCCTATGGGCATTTCGGACGCAAGGCCAATGGCGACCTTTTCACTTGGGAAAAGACCGATTTGGTGGATGCTCTAAAAGCGGCTTTTTAAATCACATCAGGGCTGCTAACGGCGCTGGATGACTAGCAAGCAGAATCAGGATCCGACAACCATCCGTCAGCTTTATGGACGGAGGCAAGGCCATGCGCTCCGCGACGGGCAGGTCGAATTGGTGGAAAAGCTGCTGCCCCAAATCAGCGTACCGACAGAGGGACCGGTTTCCTCGCCGGTCCTATTTGGTGATGATCGGCCGCTGCATTTTGAGATTGGTTTTGGTGCTGGAGAGCATATGGCAGCGCGCGCCGATATGCTGCCAGATCATGGCTTCATCGGTTGCGAACCCTATCTGAATGGTGTTGTCGGTGCGTTGCAGCATGTACGCGAGCAGGTCTTACCCAATATTCGACTACATATGGGCAATGCGCTTGATGTGCTGGAACGCATACCAGACGACACCCTGAGCTTTGTCTATTTGTTGCACCCCGATCCCTGGCCCAAGGCGCGCCACGCAAAACGGCGGTTTATGAACCATGGTCCGGTCGATCTGATCGCAGCCAAGCTGAAACCCGGTGGAGAGTTTCGTTTCGGCACTGATCATCCTGTCTATCTGGAATGGGCGATGATGATCATGAACCAGCGCAACGAGTTTAGCTGGCTGTGCGACGGTCCAGAAAGCTGGACGAATCGTCCAGGAGGATGGCCAGAAACCCGTTATGAGGCCAAAGCCCGGCGGCAGGGGCATGAAGTCTGGTATTTTCGCTATCAACGCAAATGAGACTTTGGCGCTGTTCGGCGTTAACGTCGTTTTACTGCAATCTATATTTGAATCGCCTTGTAAACAGCCAGTTAACCGTGAATTTATTCGCTGTCGTAGGTATTTTGTTAACCCTCCCAATCTATAAATTGCTTAACCAAAAAGACTGGTCGCACAGCTATTGGATTTTCTAGGAGGCCACAGATAGGAATGGGCGGCATTTCATCACAAACTGAAGTGGCAGATGCTGCGCCCGTAATTGTGGGCAGCGCAACCCCGGCGGATCTGAATATTCAGTCCCGCAACCGGCACTTTGCCAACGCGGTGATGGAGCGTCGGCACTGGGTTGGTGGCGATCCTTACGCCACTGCCTTTTTCAACGCCTTGTCGATCACATTTCCAAAAGGTGAGACCTTTTTCATGAAGGTTCTCAAGCAATATCGCGACGAAGTACCGGAAAAACTTGCCCGGGAAATTCGCGGCTTTGTCCAACAAGAGGCCGTGCACAGCCGCGAGCATTTGTTTTTCAACAAACATATTGAAGAATCTGATTTTGATATTTCACGGCTGGAACAGACGCTGAGTGATGTCATCGATAATATCGCCAGCAAGCCGCTTATCATGCAGCTGGTTGCGACAACCTGTCTTGAACATTTGACCGCTATCATGGCGGCTGAATTTATTGCCAATCCCAAGCATTTTCAGGACGCCGACGAAGAGCAGCGCAAAATGTGGCTTTGGCATGCTTCTGAAGAAGTGGAGCATAAAGGTGTTGCTTACGATACCTGGCTGTACGCGACCAGAGACTGGAGCCGGGCAAGACGCTGGGCAACCAAATCGCTGTTCATGGTCCGCATTTCGCTCGGATTCGCGAAGAACCGCACAAAAGGGATTTTTGATCTTTTGCGGCAAGACGGCATTTCGGGTCCGCGCGCATGGTTTGGCTTTCTTCACTATGCACTGATTGGTCCTGCCCCATTCCGGCGGACCCTATTGCCGTGGTTCCACTTTTTCCTACCCGGTTTTCACCCCTGGAACAAAGATGACCGAGGGCTGATACAGCTGGCCGAAAGCGAATATGAAGCTGCGATCATGGATCCGTCCGAACAAGACGACAATATTGCCACTTTGGGCAAGCATGAAACGAAGAAACCGCTAAACAAGGTCGCGTAACCGGTTCACGCTGCTAGCGGTCGGACGACGTCGCTTTCCATGTCGCACTCCAGAGACAGTTGAAATTCAACTGCAGCAACCGAGCTGTTGCGTCCCTTGCTAAATCTGGGTGCTGTGCGACCTGTGCGCCGGAAACCCAATTTTGTGAGGACATTTCCCGAAGCCGGATTATCGACAAAATGACTGGCGACTATCTCGCGGTGACCAAGGGCTTTGGCCGTCTGTAGAGCAGCGTGCCCTGCTTCGGTAGCATAGCCGAGGCCCCAATGATCACGGCCAATCCAATAACCCAGCTCGACGCTGCCGTCAGCCATCACATCGATACCGCAAGTCCCAACTAGGCAAGGGGAACCCGCCGTGCGCCGGTAGATCAACCAGCGCGGGCTTTTGGGGTCATGTGGCAGCGACAGGAAATGATCGGCATCATCGCGATTATAAGGCCATGGCGCGCTCGCCAGATTGCGAACAATCGCTTCGTCATTAATCGCGCGGAATAGCGCATCGGCATCTTCGGGCCAACCTGGTCTCAACAATAATCTTGGCGTTCTAGCAAACATCGGGACTCTCCATTTTTTGGCTAACCTTGGCCAAAGTCAAAATTAACTGCCCCTGTGTTGGCATGACCGGCCCCTACAATGGGCCGATGACAACGCAGTGACATTTTCGACAGGGAGAGACAAAAAAAGGGAGAGGGGGTGACCCTCTCCCTGAAATTTGGTGGTTCTTTTTGAACCATCCGGGTCATCCCTCAAAGGACAACCCGTTATCGATTGTCCGGTTATTCGGCAGCTTCCGCCATGGCATCGACTGACACATATTTGCGGCCGAGCTTGCCCTTGTGGAAGGACACTTTGCCATCGACGAGCGCAAATAGAGTGTGGTCCTTGCCCATACCCACATTGCGACCCGGATGGGTCTTGGTGCCGCGCTGGCGAATAATAATATTGCCGGCCACAACAGCTTCGCTGCCATATTTCTTGACGCCTAAACGGCGGCCTTCTGAATCACGGCCGTTGCGGGACGAGCCGCCTGCTTTCTTATGTGCCATGGTTTAGTCCTTCTTCTTCGCAGCTGGCTTTTTAGCAGCTGGCTTTTTTGCTGGAGCCTTTTTGGCAGCAGCTGGTTTTGCTTCTGTCTTAGCAGCGGCCTTCTTCGCAGCTGGTTTAGCAGCAGCTTTCTTGGCCGGAGCCGCTTTTTTGGCTGGCGCAGCTTTTTTCTCAGCAGCCGGTTTTTCATCAGCAGGTTTGGCCGCTGCTTTTTTAGGAGCAGCTTTCTTTGCGGCTTTCGCAGCACCGATGGCACTGATCTTCAGCACCGTATGCTGCTGACGATGGCCATTTTTGCGGCGATAGTTATGCCGGCGGCGCTTCTTGAAGATAATGACCTTCTCGCCTTTTTCCTGCGCAACAATTTCAGCAGCCACGGTCAGACCTTTGACGTCTTTCATCTCGCCGCCGTCACCGGCCAGCAAAACATCATCAAGGGTTACCGAATCACCAGCTTCACCAGCTAGTTTCTCGACTGCGATTATATCTCCTGCGGCAACACGATATTGTTTACCGCCGGTGCGCACTATAGCGAACATGGCATTTTTCCGTTTCAATCTTGTGGTTCCAGCGCGCAAGCAAGGAAACGCGAGTCTCTCGGCTCACGCTGGAAAGATTGCGCAGCTACTAGATGGACATGGCTGTGTCAACCGGTATTGGCCGATTTTCAGGCAAGATTTTGCTGTCGTCTCATGCCACTGTGACCGCACCGCTATCGCAACATAAAGGCCATTGCCGCATCAAAGGCCTCAGCGTAAAGATGATTTCATGAAATCATCTGTGTTTTTGATGCCCCTTCTTGGTTTGTCATTGTCCGCTTGTGTCATGCAAGAGGGAGATTTTCCATCGCTTGCGAAACGGCCCTATGAGGATAATCCTGCGATTCCTGCCATGGATATAGCGACGGCTGATCCCATGGAAGCGCTGCCGTCCGCGCTGAGAAACGCGGTTGATACGGCCGTCCAAAAAAGTAACACGGCACATCAATCCTTCTTACAGAACCTTCCCAAGGTACAGAAAAGCGTATCGGCAGCGCGCGGTGCTGCACCCTCGAGCGAATCATGGGTGGTGGCTCAAATGGAACTTTCATCGCTGGAAATGAATCGCAGTCCTTCGGTATCGGCACTGGCAGACCTCGATTCGCTTTTCATGAAGCGGTTGGATCAGGAATTTACCGGTGAGCAAAAAGGGGCAGCTGACCTTATTGCCAAATCACGGGAAAAAATCGAAGCGCAGGTTATTTCCCAGCAAAGAGAGATTGAGCAGCTAAAATCAGGTATGCGCTGACCTGGGCTATTTTTGAGCGGCTTCTACCGCTGCTTTATGGGCTTTGGCATTCTCAACATAATGGGCAACACCCATCCGCATGCCCGCAATGGCTGGTTCTGTCAGATCACGCATATATTTGGCTGGTGATCCCGCCCATAGCTGTCCGGTCGGAATTCGCTTGTTGGGCGTCAATGTCGCGCCAGCGGCTAACATCGCGTCGCCCTCAATCACACAGCCATCCATGACCGTGGTGCTGAGACCAACAAAAGCCCGGTCTTCCAGTGTCGCACCGTGCAACATGACCATATGGCCGACCAGGGCATCCTCACCGATAATTGTCGGATGGCCGTTGGGCGTGACCGGTGTCGCGCTGTCACAGTGAATGGTCGTGCCGTCCTGAATATTGCTGCGCGCGCCAATTTTAATGAAGTTCACGTCGGCACGGATCACGCAATTATACCAGATGCTAGCCTCTGGCCCGATTTCTACATCGCCAATGATCTTGCAGCCCGGCGCAATAAAAGCCGATTCGTGGATTTTCGGTGTTTTACCGTTAAACGGCAGGATAAGTGGGTCAGTCATGCGTCAGGTTTCCAGTCCTTGGCTTCAATTCGGTAGACAATAGTGGGGTTCAAATCTTCACCATAGTTGGGATCATGAAAGTCCAGTTCCGGCCGATGGGTCATGCCGAGCCGTTTCATCAGGCCCCAAGATGGTTCATTTCCGGGAACAGTGAGGGCAACGACAAAGGGAGCTTCATGGCGTGTAAAGGCGGCATCCATGGTCGCGGCTGCGGCTTCCTTGGCATAGCCCTGCCCCCAGACATCCTCGCGCAGCCGCCAACCAATCTCAAAGGCACCAGTTAATTTGGGCTGCGGCGCATTGACTCGTTTCAACCCACAGAAGCCCAATAAGGCATCATCGGATTTGCGTTCAACAATCCAGAAGGTATGGCCAAAATCGCGATCATAACCCCTGATTCTTTCAACGGCTTCCAGAAACTTCTCGCGGGTTTGAACACCGCCGAGCCAGCGTGTGACTTTCGGCGTGTTCAGATATGTCATGAACGGTTCAATATCTTCGTCCCGCCAACCACGCAGGCGCAACCGTTCGGTTTCCAATATGATATCACTCATGGAGAAGCCGGGCCGCATCGGCGGCGAAATAGGTCAGGATGCCAGAACAGCCAGCGCGTTTGAACGCGATCAGCTTTTCCATCATCAAAGCATCCCGGTCGCCGACGCCAGCTTCTGCACCGGCGCTGACCAGAGCATATTCACCAGACACCTGGTAAGCAAATACCGGAACATTAAACTCTGTCTTGGCGCGATATATTATGTCGAGATAGGCGAGGCCGGGTTTGACCATCACGCTGTCTGCACCTTCTGCAATGTCGAGGGCGATTTCCCGCATCGCTTCATCGCTATTGGCAGCATCCATCTGATAGCTTTTCTTATCCCCTTTCAGGGTGCCGCTCGAACCTACTGCATCGCGGAACGGTCCATAAAAGGCACTGGCATATTTGGCGGCATAGGCCATGATCTGGACATTATGATGATGCGCTAGTTCCAGCGTGTCGCGAATAGCTCCAACCCGTCCATCCATCATGTCCGACGGGGCGATAATATCTGCCCCGGCATTGGCCTGGTTCAGTGCTTGCTTGGTCAGCATATCGAGAGTCCGGTCATTCTCGACATAGCCATTGGCATCGATCAACCCGTCTTGGCCATGGGTGGTATAGGGATCGAGCGCGACATCGGTGAGCACGCCAATATCGTCTCCCAACGCATCCTTTACCGCTTTTGTGGCACGGCACATGAGATTGTCGATATTGAGCGCTTCCGCACCGTCCTCGCTGCGCTTATCGGCCGGTGTGTTCGGGAAGAGGGCGATGCAAGGAATTCCCAGATCACGCGCCTCTTTCGCCCGCTCGACAACAAGGTCCACTGACCATCGTGAAACACCGGGGAGCGAGGTGATCGGTTCCTCAACATTGCTGCCCTGTGAGATGAAGAGAGGCCAGATCAGATCTGCCGGCGTCAGGACATTTTCCCGTACCATGGCTCTGCTCCATGCAGAAACACGAGTGCGGCGCAGGCGGGTGCGAGGAAAAGCGGAGCTTTGGGTCATGAAGCTTTATATAGAGCGACGATACGCGAGGGCAATTGAAATAGCATCCTGAACAGCTTGCGGTGGGGGATTGCTTCTTTTACATCCATCTCAAATAATGTGAAACGTGGACGAAGATGAGTAAAGCCTTCAGATTTTCTCCATCCGCTTCGCTGTTCGTCAACTTTGCTTTCTCTCGTCAAAAAAGGAACGCTTCATGTCTCACCGGTTTCACTGCGTTGTCCCCGTCGCTCTCGCCGTCACTCTTATCTTGTCTGGATGTGGCAATGCAGATGATGAAAACAGCCTGGCAGGTGCGTTCAACAAAAGCTTTGATGAAAGCTGGACGACCGAATTTTTAGCAGGCTGCGTTACCGAATCAACCAAGGCCGGCGCGACCGAAGAGGCTGCTACGCCGATATGCAATTGCCTGGTTGAAGAGTTGGGTAAATCGTTGGATGGCCTTGGCGAGAAAATGAACCCGCCAGAAGCGAAGTTGGATGCAGCCACCGAGATTTGCCTCGGAGATGTTTAGAACCCAGCCGACTAGCTGATCGAAGCCTTTGCCAGCCGATTAATTTCTCGCTGTTGCTTTGGTGCGTTTGATGCGCTTTTCAAACTTCCCAATGCTGCGCCAGGTGTGACTTGTTTCAGGCGCTGCAATTCACCTTTGAAGCGGCGCAGTTCCTTGCCGCTCAATTCTGAGCGTTGAACAAATTTGACCGAGTTGGGATTGATCGTGCGACCATTGCGATAGAGTTCATAGTGGAGATGCGGCCCAGTCGATAAGCCTGTTGATCCAATATAACCGATAATCTGACCTTTGCGGACGCTGCGGCCATTGCTCACCGCGATCCGGCTCATATGAGCGTAGCCTGAAGCAAGGCCGCCGCTATGTTTGATCTTTACAAATTTGCCGTAGCCGCCTTTGCGGCCAGCAAATGTCACTTTGCCATCGGTCACCGCATAAATCGGGGCGCCATAGCCGCCGCCAAAATCAAGGCCGCTGTGCATGCGCTTATAGCGCAGAATTGGGTGCCGGCGCATGCCATAGCCAGAAGTCTTGCGGCCGCGCGTTGGACGGACAAGTTCGCCACTGGATTGACCAACGCCGGAAGCTTCGAACCAGTTTGCCCGGCCGCCGCTGGTCCATTTCAGCATCTGCGCTTTCGATTTGCCGCCGCGATCGAGACCAGCATAAAGCAGCTCACCAACTTCGACTTCGCCGGTTTCAGCGCGGCGATAACCCAATATGATATCAAACTCGTCCGTCGATCGAATATCACGGGACACGGACATTTTTTTGCCGATCACCCGGAGATATTTTTGGACAGCTTCGGTCGGTGCGCCAGCCGCGCGAGCAGAGCGGTAGAGGCTTGAACCAACCACACCTTTGATACGCAGGGGCGTGTCATCGACCATGATCGGTTTGCGGTTGAGCTTTAGCGCACCATCGCTGCGGACCACTTCCAGATTTAAATCAAAGCGAGCACGAAACGCCAGTTGGTCTAGCGGTCGAGGCTGGTTTTTCGCAGGACGGCGGCCGAGGATTACATCAATTTTGGTGCCCGGCTTAATTTCGCCTAAAGAAACAGCACCAGAAACCATCTCGGTCACGTCGCTTGCTTCCTGGTTGGCCACTCCGGCCCGTTGCAATACCCGGCGCAGGCTATCGCCACGGCCCAAGGTTGCTACCAGCTCGATGGATGGACGCTCGGGGCTCTGTGCGAGCGGTCGCACGGCGTCGGTGGCGGCCATCCGGATGCCGGTGTCGCCTCCATAAGCAAGCGGGGCAATGGTCTGAGATCGTGCTTGATCGGCGCGGGCGCCGGTTAGTGCAGCACTTTGATGACCTCTGATAGGGCCAAAATCCGGTAAGCAAGAGATAGCGACACTGCAAAGCAGAACCAAAGTGGCGAGGCCGCGCAGCCAGGTGAAGCTTCCGATATCCTGACCAAGATCAGGGACCCAATCGGTCTGCGCTAGCCTTTCTTGCCAATTCTCGATCCTGCTGGACCAGGGCTCGGGCATGACAAATACCGGCGCGGGTGGGTCTGCTGCAATGGCGGCAGCCCCATTTCCCTGATCGGCAAGCATGTCGATACTCTTGAACAAATGCACCCCTTGGCGACGCTGTCTTATCAACGCAAAGACAGAACTCCATCGCAATGTTGTTTCTGTCTCTGTGAAGGAACAAGGTTAATGTCAATTTAAGATCCGGCCCAGAACGCGCGCTATGCGGTAAAACGTGTAAAATCGCCGATATCCGGCCAGGTGCCCAAGAATCTTACTGTTTCTCAACTGAAATTGCTTGCCAGTTTGGTGAAGATACGGTGAGATAGCGGCAATGTCTGACTTCTCCCAGTCTTCCGTTATTGCCGTTCTTGGCCCTACCAACACAGGTAAAACCCACTTGGCGGTCGAGCGGATGTGTGCCCATTCCAGTGGCATGATCGGCTTTCCGCTGCGGTTACTGGCGCGTGAGGTTTATGATCGTGTAGTCGCGCTAAAGGGCGTTAACCGGGTCGCTTTGGTAACCGGCGAGGAAAAAATCATCCCCAAGGATGCGCGCTGGTTCCTCTGTACGGCTGAAGCCATGCCGATTAATCGCGATTTCAGTTTTGTCGCAATTGATGAGGCGCAGCTCGGCATTAACCCGGAGCGCGGGCATATATTTACCGACCGGATGCTGAATATCCGCGGCCGGGACGAAACAATGATTTTGGGATCTGACAGCTTGCGGCCGCTGATTGAAAAACTCGTTCCCGAAGCAGAGATTGTCAGCCGTCCGCGTTTTTCGACGCTCAGCTATGCAGGACCGCGCAAATTATCCCGGTTGCCTCGGCGATCTGCCATTGTGGCATTTTCGCTGGAGGATGTTTACGCGATCGCTGAAATGCTGCGCCGACAACATGGAGGAGCGGCCATTGTGATGGGTTCGCTGTCTCCGCAAACTCGTAACGCACAGGTCAAAATGTATCAGGACGGCGAGGTTGATTATCTTGTCGCAACCGATGCAATTGGAATGGGTCTCAATCTCGATGTGTCCCATGTCGCTTTTGCAGCCCTGAAAAAGTTTGACGGCCGCCGCCGCCGCCGTTTGACGCTTGCGGAAATAGGCCAGATTGCTGGTCGGGCAGGGCGCCATCAAAAGGATGGCAGTTTCGGCATATTGTCGGGTTTGGCATCTTCAGACGAGCTGGAGCCGGAAGAAATTGAACGATTGGAAGACCATAGTTTTCCAATGCTGGAGTGGCTCTATTGGCGCAATGCTGAACCGGATTTGGAAAGCGTAACCAGTCTGATCGCTTCGCTTGAGGACAAGCCGAGGGACCGTCTCTTGCAGGCCGCGCCAGAAGCCATTGATCTGGCGGTTTTGAAGCGGCTTGCACAGGATCCCAATATCAGGCGTCTCGCGGTCGGTCGCGATCATGTGCGTTTACTCTGGGAGGCCGCCTGTATTCCCGATTTTCGGAAAGTAGGCGCTGATCATCAGGCCCGGTTTATCGCCTCGCTCTGGCCCTATCTGGCGCAGGGAAATGGTCGGATTCCGCATGCCCGGATGGCGCAGGAAATCACTCGGTTGGAAAATGTCCAAGGCGATATCTCAACGCTTGCTGCCCGAATTTCTGCGGCCCGCAGCTGGAGTTATATTGCACAAAAAACGCGTTGGGTGGAACAAGCGGACCTGATGGTCGAACGCACCCGTCAACTCGAACGGCGACTGAGCGATGCAATGCATGTTCAACTGACCCAAAGATTTGTCGACAAGCGCACTCGCGTCTTGATGCGCGGTTTGCTGAAGGGTGCGTTGCCGCAAGACGTTGCATTGGAAGCCGACGGTGCGGTATTGGTTGACGGGCTGGAAATTGGGACGCTGAAGGGCTTTCAATTTGTCGTGCCTTCGGATAGCCGGAGGGAAGACCGCAAGATGCTGCTTGCTGCAGCGGAAAGATATTTGGGACCGATTATGACTGATAAAGCTGACGCGCTCGCTAAAGCTCCTGACAGTGAACTAACGCTAGCTGCAAATGACGCCGGGCAGCCCGTAATCTATTGGCAAGGCGCCCAGCTTGCTGTGCTTATCAAGGGAAAGAACCTTTTAAACCCGGAGATTAATTTTGATCGAGCACTGAAGGATATTGCGCCAGAGAATAGCAAAAAAGCCGAAGCGCGGATCAAACAGTGGGTTGAAGCGATGAAGGCGAAGCATTTGGAAGGGCTCGTCAAAATTGATGTGCTTGCCAATGATGAGAATACACCGGCAACGGTGCGCGCGCTTTTTGCCCAGATTGTCGAAGCAGGCGGTATCATCGCACGCCGACAAATCGATCAGGCGGTGCGTGCGCTCGACAATGATATGCGCGGGGTTGCCCGGCGCGGAGGGCTGGTTTTCGGAGCGCTTGATATTTTTCATCACGCCCTGATGAAGCCGGGCTCTGTGCTGTGGCGCACGGCCCTGTTTGCCGCGCTGGATGAACAGCCAATGATTGCACTCCCTGGCGATAATGCTGTTCATTTGAAGGAATGGACATTCGCAGCGCCCGATCATGCGAGCCGACTGGGCTTTCGCAAAATTGGCGGTGAATATGTCCGGGTCGACATGGCCGAACGGCTGGTAAAGCAAGCGCATGAGGCGCGGCAAGCCGGTTCCGTTTTTGCTATAGATCCTGCGCTTGCAACTTCGCTGGGCTTGTCGACATCGGTACATGACGCGCTGCTTGATATGGCTGGATTCGAAAAAACAGATGATGAGCCCCAAAATGCAGAGCTAAAAAAAGCTGAAGATACCGCGACAGCCACACCAGACTCAACCAAGCCGGAAATGTCGGGCGAACCATCGAGTGATGACGCACCGTCAGCATCTAATCCGTCAGATACGCCAGATCAGCTTGCCGAGCCAAAGCCGCCATCTGTTTATTGGCGATGGAAGGGCATGGGAAAGGCACGGTCCGGAAAACCAAATAAAAACCAGGGCAAGAAGCCGCGCGGCAAGCGCCCCGGTAAGCCTGCCCCCGGATCTCGCAAGGCCGAGCCGGTTTTGGCCACTGCAGGCGGTGCTTTTGCCGAACTGGCCGCTCTCAAGGAGGCGATGAAAAAATAGGATGCTGCTTTGAAGAATAGAAAGGTTGCTAAACCGGACCCTGACCCTTTGGCGCTCAGGATCGATAAGCTGCTGTGGTTTCTTCGTTTTGCCGGCAACCGGACAATGGCAAAAAAACTTGCCAACAAAGGACATGTCCGCCTGAATGGCCGGCGCGTAGATCGTGCACATATGATGGTACGGCAAGGAGACATCTTAACTATTCCGCAAGGCCGAGAGGTGCATGTCATACGCATATCAATGTTGCCGCTCAGGCGTGGTAGCGCTCCGGATGCACAAAGCTGTTTTGAACGGCTGCGCACTGGTGAATGAAATAGGACCGAAAACCAACTGTTGACGTTGCCAATTTTGCACAATAGCAGGGATGGGATGACCGCACAAAAGGCGGCTCTTAAGATGGAGTAGACGACCCGATGACTTATGTTGTTACCGACGCATGTATCAAATGCAAATATATGGACTGCGTTGAAGTCTGCCCCGTTGACTGTTTTTATGAAGGCGACAATATGCTCGTCATCAATCCCAGCGAATGCATCGATTGCGGTGTATGTGAACCGGAATGTCCTGCTGAAGCTATTTTGCCGGATACCGAAGATGGTCTGGAGAAATGGCTCGAAGTAAATACGAAATATTCGGAAAGCTGGCCCAATATTACCGTCAGCCGCGAGCCTCCTGCCGATGCTGATGAATTCAAGGGCGTCGAAGGCAAGTTCGAGGCGCATTTCTCGGAAAAACCCGGCCAAGGCGATTAAGAGAGTCATTTAGGACCTCGGACGCCGGGCGCGGGCATCCGCCCGCTTGGCTTTCCTCGCATAAGCTCGGGCGCGCGGTCGCGCTTGCCTCCGCTTTGCGTCGGATCAGCGCAACCTCGAGAGCATGATATTCTAGCACGACCCCGAGAGCATCGCCCGAGCGCAGCGAGGCAAGGCTGACCAGCCGCCGCGCCTTATGGCGCGCAGCCAAGGCGACGGATGTCGCCGCCCGGCGCCTGAGGTCCCAAAAGTTGTGCATTGCAACGATAAATTGCTTTTTTGTGACGAATCTGTTAACAATGGTGTTGGTAAGCGGCTGGGCACGGGGGGTGTTCGGTCGTTATATATATGAACAAAAGGGTTTTTTCGTCGGGGTTTTTGAGAAATTTGATCGAAATCATCCTTCTTTTCCATAGAGAAAGAAAGGCTTTTTATGGCTGCGAATACGCTGTCCTTTGATGTGGGCGATTATGTTGTTTATCCAAAACACGGTGTGGGTCGTGTGATTGAACTGCAAAATGAAGAAATTGCAGGTATGCAACTGGAACTTTATGTTCTGCGCTTCGAAAAAGAACGCATGACATTGCGTGTACCAATGAACAAGGCAGAAGGCGTAGGCATGCGCAAGCTGTCCTCCGACAAAACGCTGAAAGAGGCGCTTGAAACACTGAAAGACAAGCCCAAGGTCAAACGCTCCATGTGGTCGCGCCGCGCGCAGGAATATGAAGCAAAGATCAATTCCGGTGACCTTGTCTCAATCGCTGAAGTGACCCGCGATCTGTTTCGTGCTGATGATCAGCCTGAGCAGAGCTATTCCGAACGTCAGATATTTGAAGCGGCCTCCAGCCGTCTGGCTCGTGAATTGGCTGCGATGGAGGAAACCGACGAGCCAACGGCTCTGGCGAAAATCCTAGAAATTCTGAATATTGCAGCACCGCAATATTACGAGGTCAAGGAAGACTGATCCGACAAGATCAGATTGTGATACCTATCACCAAAGGGCCGTCTCAGAAATGGGGCGGCCTTTTTTATGCGCATCTGAAGAGCGCGCTGTACAGGCGGTGATGGCGAGGCAAATGAGGGCCCAGTGGCGCATATCAATGCCAACGGCTTAAGTTCGTCTGGCACCGCCCTATACCTGGTTTTGCCGAGAAACCGGCTAATTCCCTGTTTATCTTCGGCTCAGCGCACCAAATTTTCCTTGCTCCGCAAATTGAAGCTCCCTAGACAGCCGTTTGCTACAGGTTCCCGGAGACGGGATTAATAGGGAATTCGGAAGGGAAGCCATTTCCTGATCCGAAGCTGCCCCCGCAACTGTGATTGGTGAGCCGGTCTGTCAAATCCCACTGGACGTTATGTCTGGGAAGGGGGCGGACCTAGCGATGATCCAAGAGCCAGGAGACCTGCCGGTAGCTGTCGTTCTATCATGCGGACGGGGTGTGCCATATGATCGAGGATTTCCTCGCGTGGCGACGATTACTATCGGGCCCCGCATGTGGAACTTCCATAGGCGTTAAATATGCGTGGCCTTTTTGAATGATTGTCAAAAAGGAAATATCGTGCGTTATCAAAAACTAATATCAACTTCCGCAACGGCTATTGTAGCATTGTCGCTCTCACAACCTGCTTTTGCCGAAACGATCGAGGCATCGCCGGATGAGGATGTCATCATTGTTACCGCTGGCAGGTCTGAACAGGCGCTGTCTCAAACCGGCCAGTCCGTTACCGTCCTTGATCAGGTCCGGATCGAACGGCTTCAGAGTGTCACCGTGACTGATTTGCTGCGCACTGTGCCGGGTGTCACCATTAACAGCAATGGCGGCGTCGGGACAGTCAGTGCCGTGAATATTCGCGGAGCTAACTCCAGTCAGACCGTTGCCTTGATTGACGGGGTGAAAATCAATAATCCCGCGTCACCGGGAGGTGGATTTGACTTCGGTAATTTGTTGACCGGTAATATATCTCGCATTGAGGTGTTGCGCGGATCACAATCAGTGATCTGGGGGAGTCAGGCGATTGGCGGTGTGGTCAACATCATAACCCGTGAACCAACCGAGCAAGTCGAAATCAACGCGCGCGGCGAGTATGGATCGCGTGATACGGCGCAGCTGGTCGGTAATATTTCGGGTGCTTTTGGCCCAGTTGCAGCCAGCTTTGGTGCCGGCTATTTCACAACCGATGGTTTTTCTGCCTTTAACACGGAGCGCGGTGGTGTCGAGCGTGATGGCTATCGAAATTTCGGTGCAAACGGTAAAGTCAACATCACACTGAGCGACGAAATTTCGGTCGATCTGCGCGGCTATTATTCCGACGGCAAGACCGATGTTGACGGCTTTACGCCGACATTTCAATTTGGCGACACGCCTGAGACCAATGAAGCAAAGGAATTTGTGGGCTATGCAGGTCTGAATGTCGCGCTGTTCGAAGGCCGGTTTAAAAACCGTTTTGCCTTTGCGTACACAAATGTTCGCCGCGACAATTTCAATCTGGATTTTCAGACATTTGAATCTCGCGGCGAGAATGAACGGGTAGAATATCAGGGTATTTTGGATATTTCCGAGATGTTTGGAGCGACCTTTGGTGCGGAAGCCGAGAGATCGAGCTTTAGCGCCACCAGCTTTGGTTCTGTGACACCGGAACAGGATGCAACCTTGACCAGCTTTTACGGGCAATTGCGCATGACGCCGTTCGAAGGGCTAACCGCCAATGCCGGTGTGCGCTATGACGATCACAATAGTTTTGGTGGCGAAACAACCATTGCTGGCGATATTGTTTATAGTCCGAATGATGGCAATACAGCGTTCCGTGCCAGCTATGGCGAGGGCTTCATTGCACCGTCTCTGTTTCAGCTGTTCAGCGACTTCGGCAATGAACTGCTGCAACCTGAAGCTTCGAAAAGTTGGGAGGCAGGTGTCACGCAGCTCTTGGTCGATGGCAAGTTGGAGCTGAGCGCGACCGTCTTTCGGCGCAATAGCAGGAATCTAATCGATTTTATCAGCTGCCCGATCCAAGCCGGAATTTGCAACGACCGGCCCTTTGGTACTTATGACAATGTGGGACGGGCGCGAGCACAAGGGGTCGAATTGGGTGTGACTATCCGGCCAGTTGAAGAACTGACGATTGCGACCAACTACAGCCTGATAGATGCCGAAAACCGTGATACCGGCGGTACTCTGGCGCGGCGCCCCCGGCATAGCGTTAATACATCGGTGGATTATGATTGGTCCTTCGGTCTCCAAACCGGTGCGACCATTACGCATGTCAGTTCCAACTTCGACAACGCATTCACCACCGTTCCGACACCCGGCTATGTGCTTGTTGATCTGCGTGCGGCCATGCCGGTCACTGACAATATAGAGATTTACGGCCGGATCGAAAATCTGTTTGATGAGGAATATGAAACGATATTCCAGTTCGGTACAGCCGGTCGCTCGGCCTTTGCTGGTGTCAGGTTGCGTTACTGATATGAAGCAAGCAGCCGCCAGGCCTTCCTATCTTGTCACGCAAGCCATGGCTGCAGGATGTCTGGCGGCTGCTGCACTTATGTTCTGGCCCTCTTCTCTGGCAGACGCGGAAGTGATCGCTCGGGGCGCCAAGGTGGCCTTGCCCGACCGGCCGAGGCGGATTGTCTCGATCAACCCATGCGCTGACGCATTGCTCGTGCAATTGGCAGAGACTCGGAATATCACTGCAATCAGCCACTACTCACATGACAAGCGAGCTACTTCTATTCCGTTGGCGCAGGCGTTGAAATTCAAGGCGACGTCTGGCACGGCCGAGGAAATTATCGCAATGCGCCCCGATCTGGTGGTGGCAAGTTCTATTGTCGCGCCGCAAACAGAACGCGCCTTGGAACGGCTTGGCATTGCATTGATCAAACTGTCCATTCCACAAAGCGTGGCAGAGAGTCAGCAGCAAATTGCCGAGCTGGCAACCATAGTCGGATCCCCTGATCGCGGCAGGCAACTGAACCAGCGGATCTCAGCGGCATTCGAAAAGGCAAGGCCGCAAGACAACAGGCCGGTTCCGGCCCTGATCTGGCGCAGCGGAGGGTTGGTGCCGGGCGGCGGGACTTTACCAGACGAGTTGCTGCGCCGCACCGGTTTTGAAAACCGGAGCCATACATATGGCCTAAAGCAATGGGACATCCTGCCTTTGGAGCATCTTGTTGCTCGACCGCCGCGCCTGTTATTTTCCGATGCCGGCGGTGACAAAGAGGCGCGTCCGCGGGATCGGATGCTGTCTCATCCGGTCTTGAAACGTCTTTCCCATCGGATCACCATATCGGATTATCCCGCGCGTTTGCTCAACTGCGCGGGGCCGACGCTAATCGAAGCAGTGGCGGTTTTGTCTGCCGCACGGCGCAAGCTTGATACGGCCTCATGACAAGCTTGCGGCTCAATATCTTGCTTTTTGTCAGCCTTGTTCTGGCGATTATCTTGTCGCTGGCGGCTGGCAAAGTCTGGGTTGATCCTTCCGCTTGGTGGGGCGATGATCTTGGTGCCCTGATCATCATGGAACTGCGCCTGCCGCGTACTGTGTTGGGTGCGGCTATTGGTGCTGCCCTCGGCATGGCAGGCGCCACCATGCAAGGATATTTGCGCAATCCGCTTGCTGATCCAGGAGTTTTCGGTGTTTCAAGCTCTGCAGCACTAGGTGCGGTATCCTCGCTCTATTTCGGATATGCGGCTGCAGCGTGGTTGTTACCGGCCTTTGCCATGGCCGGTGCGGGTATAGGCATGGGGCTACTGGCTCTGCTGGCCGGGCGATCAGGCAGTTTAATCCTGTTCACGCTGGCCGGTGTTATTCTCTCCAGTCTTGCCGGTTCGCTGACTTCATTGTTGATCAGTCTCGCGCCAACCCCGTTTGCGACCACCGAGATAATTACCTGGCTGATGGGTGCGCTGACAGATCGCAGCTGGGATGATGTCAAGCTCGCGGTACCCATTATCGCTGTGGGTATGTTTTTTTTGTTGGCCACCGGCCGGTCGCTGGATGCCCTTACTTTAGGTGAAGATGCAGCGCGATCGATGGGCGTCAATGTGCTGCGCCTACAATGGCTCGCCATCATTGGTGTCGGGTTGACTGTGGGAGCATCGGTTGCGGCGGCGGGGATTATTGGCTTTGTTGGCCTGGTGGTCCCGCATCTGGTTCGCCCCTTTGCCGGTCATCGACCGTCCGCCGTGTTGTTGCCATCGGCTCTTGCTGGCGCTCTGTTGCTTGTCTTGGCCGACAGTCTTGTGCGTATCTTGCCGATTGTCAGTGAATTGCGTCTGGGTATTGCGATGGCGCTTATTGGCGCACCCTTTTTCATGGCTCTGCTCTTCAAGATGCGCAGGGAGTTGGCCTGATGACCTTAAGCTTTCAGAACCTGTCTCTAGTCTTGCGCGAGCGAACTATATTGGATGATATTAGCGGCCTATTCCAATTGGGGCGCGTCACGGTGATATTGGGGGCGAACGGGGCGGGGAAGAGTAGCCTTTTGTCCTGCCTGTCCGGTTTGCGGTCCCCGCAAAGGGGGGCGATAACGCTCGAAGAACGGCCACTTTCGTCTCTGGATGGCAAGGAGCGCGGACGGCTGATCGGTTTATTGCCCCAGCAACCGGATATTCACTGGAACATTGACGTTAAATCACTGGTTGGACTGGGCCGCTTGCCTCACTCCGGTGGTTGGGGAATGAGCGGTGCGGATCATCAGGCTGTCGACAAGGCGATGGCTGCAACGGATTGCACAAGCCTTGCCAATCGCAAGGCGATGCGTTTGTCTGGCGGGGAACAAGGCCGAGTGCTGCTGGCCAGGGTATTGGCCGGAGAACCAGAATGGTTGCTCGCAGACGAACCGTTGGCAAGTCTGGATCCCGCTCATCAATTTGATGTTTTGGAGCGACTCAAAAATTACGCTGCGGCCGGTAACGGTGTTATTGTCGTTTTGCATGACCTGACCCAGGCGGCCCGATTTGCCGATGATGTCATGGTTATGAAAGAGGGTGCGATCATCGCTGCTGGACCGCGAGACCATGTGATGACGGCGCCGATCATGGCACAGGCATACGGTGTTGAAGTCCAGATCGGGACCAGCGATGCGGGTGATCCTCTGGTGGTTCCGGTGCGCCGCCTTCCATAATCTATACGGTCACTACCAGATCACCCTGAATCTTTTGGTTGAACGGTTGGCTGCCGCGCGCTGATCACACGCAATATCTGCGCGCACCAGGCCTGTTTTTCGCGGTGACCGTGGCGCGTCTCTTGTCTTGATTCCCCAAAATTCACTTTCCGTTTGACAGTTCCATATCATGCAAACTAGATAGTAATGCGAATCATTTGCATTATCAATATGGGTTGAGGGAACTCTCTATGAAATCACTGCTGTGCTGGCGCAAGCCGGCCCTGACATCGAGTCTGCTCGCGCTTTGCTGCTCACAAACGGCCTATGCAGCCGACGAGGTTGACGGGTCCTTCGACGAAGAAGAAGGCATTACCGTTACGGCAACACGGGCACCAATTGCGATTGAGGATGCTCCCGCAACTGTAACCGTGATTGATGGTGAGCGCATCGCCGATGAACTGGCAACCGATGTTCGTGATATCATCCGCTTTGAACCCGGAATTTCAGTACGCCGTGCGCCTGCACGTTTTGGAGCAGCTCTTGGAACGACGGGACGGGCCGGGAATGAAGATTTCAATATTCGCGGTATTGGTGGCAACCGTGTTCTTATCCAGGTTGATGGTATTCGGTCTCCACAGGGTTTCAGCTTTGGCGCGCAGGATGTCGGACGCGGGAATGCGACCGATGTCGGTTTGATCAAATCCGTTGAAATTCTCCGTGGTCCCGCCTCGGCTTTATATGGCAGTGATGGTCTATCCGGCGCCGTGAGCTTCACAACTTCCGATCCCGTTGATTTTATACAAGCTGGCAATAATGTCGGCGGCTTCGCACGGGCTCAATTCAGTTCTGCTGACAATGAGTTTTCTGAAACCGTTGCCATTGCCGGTCAGCTTGGAAATATATCGGCGATGCTTGCTTATTCCCGGCGGGATTTTGAAGAACTGGATAATCAGGGCACGGTTGATATCGAAGGGGCTTTGCGAACAACCCCCAATCCCCAGGACGGGGAGTCTAACGCCTTCTTAGGCAAGCTGGTCTTCAACAGCGGTGATCATCGTGTCCGCCTGACGGGAGAATATTTGGAACGCGAGATTTTCTCCGACATACTTTCTGGCCGGGGACCTGTTTTCTTGTTTCCGGGACCGCCAAGCTGGATCGTCGATGATCTGACCGCCGAAGACAAGACAGAGCGGGTAAGGGCCTCTCTTGATTGGACTTATGACGCCAGTGATGATGCCGCTGGTCTGGTCAGTTACGCGCATGTTGCTGCCTATTGGCAAGACGGAGAAGATGTCCAGTTTTCCGATGAAGACAGATCGCCAACCGGCGCTCAGCCTCGTCCGGATCGAGAGCGGCTGAACAGCTTTGAAAACCGTGTCTATGGTGTTGCTGCCGACTTCCGAACCAACTTTACCACCGGACCGATTACCCACACGCTGACCTATGGAGGCGATTATAGTATCACCCGGCAGGAAGGCCTGCGGGATGGCATCGAACCGCCCTTTGGCGAAACATTCCCCTCGCGCGCTTTTCCGGTCACCGACTTTTCATTGGGTGGCCTGTTTATCGGCAACGCGATGGAATTTGGTGACGGCACCTTCACTCTTTATCCCGCATTACGATTTGATTTCTATGATCTCGACCCGAAAGATGATCCGCTATTGCCTAATTTTGTACCAGCCGGGCAAGACGGGTCAAAATTCTCCCCTAAGATTGGCGCCGTTTTAAAGCTGGGTAACGATGTGCGGCTATTTGGGAACTATGCACGCGGTTTTCGTGCTCCGACGCCCAGCCAGGTAAACAATTTTTTTGAGAATCTTGCTTTTGGATATACGTCCGCGCCCAATCCCGATCTGAAACCGGAAACCAGCGAGAGCATCGAAGCGGGCGTTCGTTACAATGCCGATGGTTTTGATCTCGGCCTCACAGCCTTCACCGCAAATTATGACGACTTCATCAGTCAGGAAGTCGTTTCCGGCTCGTTCTCCCCTGCTGATCCGGCCGTGTTCCAGTTCGTCAATCTCAATAATGTCGACGTTCGCGGTATCGAGGCCCGCGCTTCCTACAAGGCTGCGAATGGCTTTCGTGCCAGGTTTGCAATCGCCTTTGCCGATGGAACAGTGGAGGCGCCAGATTCGACTGATGTCTCGCTGTCAACGATCGATCCGCTGAATGCCATATTGGGTTTAGGTTATCGTGATCCGGACAATCGATTCGGCGGCGAGGTGATCCTGTCCTACAATGCCCGTAAAGAAGCAAACGAGACTATTGGCGTGTGCACGGATGCATGTTTTCGCCCAGGTGAGTCAGCTATATTCGATGCGACAGCATTTTATCGGATTGCCGAAAATATCGCCGTTCGTGCGGGCATCTTCAATATCACTGACAAAAAATATGCGCTGTGGAGCGACGTGAGAGGACTCGCGGCATCATCCGATATCACCGACGCATTTACCCAGCCCGGACGCAACGCCAGCATTTCGATCAGCGCCAGCTTCTGAATTGTCCAGAGCACACTCAAAGATACAGGAGATCCACAATGAAACTTAGATATTATGCTGGCCTATTGGCCTTCGCCATCACGCCAACTCAAGCATGGGCAATGCAGCCTGGCTCCAGTGAGACAGTATCGATCAAAAAGACTGCTTTTGAGAAAGACCGGGCCGATATCCTTGCCATGGCCGGGAATTACAAAGTGCGGTTCGACATGCAGGAAACCACTGCCTGGCAAGCCGGCTATGAACCTCTCGATCGCAAGATATCAGGTGGCAATGAAGTGGTGAGGGTAATCGAAGACACAGGCACAAAGATCATTCTTCAGCATTTGCTTGTCGTCGATATGGGTGACGGAAAGGACTTTATCGTCAAGCACTGGCGTCAGGATTGGGAATATAAGCCGGAAAAAATATTGGTCTACTCCGACCGCAACCGCTGGGAATTGCAACCGGTGCCGACGGACCAGCGGGCCAGTCGATGGTCGCAGACCGTTTATCAGGTTGACGACAGTCCACGCTATGCCGGGCTTGGCGCCTGGGAAACCGAGGCTGGCGTAAGGCGATGGAGTTCCAACTGGACCTGGCGTCCGCTGGCTCGGCGCGATGCGGTACGGGATACGGTCTATGACCGCTATTTTGCGATTAACCGCCACTCCCCGAAACCCGGCGGCTGGATCCACTTCCAGGACAATACGAAAATGGGATTGGTTGATGGCAAACTCAAACCCATCGTTCAGGAATATGTGCTTAATACCTACACCAAATTTGATGATTATAACGTCAAGGCGGCCGATGATTACTGGGCAAAGACCAAAGCCTATTGGACCGCAGTTCGCGCCTCATGGGATCAAGCCTTTGCTTCCCATCGCGGCGTTACAGTGGAGGAAGAAGCGCAAACCGGTACAGTTATCAGCGGCGAATTGCTGAGCATGGGGACAAAAATAGCAGATGGCGAAATGGATATGAAAAGCGCCACAGAAAAAGCCCGCAGCCTGATTGCCGATGCAACGAAGCCTGGTGCTGTGAGAACCGCGCAAAAATGAAAATAAATCTTGCAATTGCCAGCAAGTTTGGGGACATCGATTTCACTGTTTAAGGAACAATATATGCGATTTGGTATCTTCGGTTTGATTATAGCGGCACTGACCTTGTCCGCTTGCGATGCTGGTCCGTCTGGCGATGGCGCTGCGTCCGGTGGTGACGAAGGAAAAATGCTGATCGTGTTTTCTTCACGTCATTACGATTCTGATTATGCTTTGTACAAAGCCTTTGAGGAAGAGACCGGTATTGACGTCCGCACAATTGAAGCCGACGGCGATTTGCTTGTTGAGCGTCTCAAGGCAGATGGCGAGCGCAGCCCGGCTGACGTGATTGTCACGGTTGATGCGGGCCGCCTTTGGCGAGCGGAGCAGGAAGCGCTTTTTGCACCCCTGGAATCTGCTAGCCTCAATGAAACGGTTCCGGCCGGGATGCGTCATCCCGATGGCTTGTGGTATGGATTGGCCAAACGTGCCCGCGTCATTGTCTATGCCAAAGATCGGGTCAATGCAGATCAGCTAACCGGTTACGAAACGCTCGCTGACCCTGCTTTCAAAGGCAAAGTCTGTGCCCGTTCTTCCGGTAACATCTATAATATTTCCTTGCTTGCGGCGCTTGTCGATCGCTGGGGTACCGAAAAGGCTCAGGCCTGGGCGAGCGGCGTGGCGAACAATTTTGCCCGTGATCCACTGGGCGGCGATACCGATCAGATCAAGGCTGTGGCCGCCGGGGAATGTGACATTGCCCTGGTGAATCACTATTATTTTGCACGCCTGATGAACGATGATGACGACAAGAAAATCGTCGAAAATCTTGCGGTATACTGGCCGAACGGTGAAGAGGGTGTCCATGTCAACGTATCGGGAGCTGGCGTTGCGAAAAACGCGCCCAACCCCGACCTGGCTCGACGCTTCATTGAATTTGCAATGACCCCGAAAGCGCAGCGCTTTTTTGCCGAATTGACCAACGAATATCCGGCGGTTCCGTCGGTTGAGTATAGCAATGCCGCGCTCGAGGCACTGGGTGAATTTGAAGAAGATCCGATCAGCCTGTCTAAGCTGGGTGAGAATCAGGCGGAAGCACAGCGGTTGTTTGACCGAGCCGGTTGGCCCTGACCCATCATTTGAACGCAATCGGGCATCATAACAGGCAAAGGTGGCGCGGGATCGGTCCCGCGCCATTTGGCGTTTTTGCGGCTTTGGTCTGCACGCTGCCGGTTGTGGCGCTGATCCCTATGGCGCTGACCGGCGGTGGTTCTCATATGGGCCACCTGATCGACACTCAGCTGACCAGCTATGTCAGCAATTCTGCTGCGCTCGTTGTGATTACCGTCATCGGCACGATCTTGCTGGGGGTGCCAACCGCCTGGCTAACGACACGTTATGATTTTCCGGGCCGCAAACTGTTGCTGGTCGCGCTGCCTCTGTCTCTGGCGATGCCAAGCTATGTTTCTGCTTATGCCTGGATGTCGATGACTGCTGTTGGCGGCCCGGTCCATGACGCCACTGGTGGTTTATTCCCGACGGTGAGCGGTCTTTTGGGCGCTGGGTTTGTCTTCTCCATATCCTTTTACCCGTACACATATCTGCTGGCGCGGCAGGCCTTTGAAAGCAACGGCACCAACAGTTTTGAAGCCGCGCGCACATTGGGTGCTGGGCCGTGGCAGGCGTTCAGGAAAGTCACTCTGCCGCTCGCTCGACCTGCGATTATGGCGGGGACGGCGCTTGTGGTGATGGAAACGCTGGCCGATTATGGCACTGTAGACTTTCTCGGTACACCAACCTTCACGGTGGGAATTTTGCGGTCATGGATTTCCTTTGGCGACCCAGAGGCTGCAGCGCGCCTGGCGCTCATATTGCTGATTGTTACCTTGTTCATTTTTGGTAGCGAAAGACTGGTTCGTCGCCAGTCTCGTGTCGCAGAACTTGGTGGTCGTAACCGTCCACAGCATCGCGTTGTGCTGTCACGCTCGGCTGCTCTGTTCGTCTGCCTGTGCTGCGCTGTCCCGGTATTACTCGGTTTGATTGCACCGGGCTTGCATCTTCTAACCCTGGCGCTGGAAACGCAGCCGGTGCGTTCTCCCATTGATGCCTTTTGGGGTACTATAACGGTCGCGTCGCTATCCGCTCTGGTCGCCGCATTTCTGGGTCTGGGTGCTGCCTATGCGGCTCGCACCGGCGGCTGGTTTGCCAGGGCCTCGGTTCGCGCCGCACATACCGGCTATGCAGTTCCCGGTGCGGTGGCGGCTTTGGGCGTGATCGTCATTCTGGCCGCTATGCAGGACCTACTCGACAATGTTTCCCCCCTTGCTGCACCGACAATTGCGGGCGGAGGGCTGGTCGCATTGCTGTTCGCTTATCAGGCGCGATTTGCGGCTGCGGCAATAGGGCCGTGCGAAAGTGCGCTGGTCCGGATTACGCCCAGCATGGATCAGGCGGCTCGTTCACTTGGCGCCAATCGCTGGGCGGTCATCGGGCGCATCCATGTTCCGCTGGCTTTCAGCGGCATTGCAACAGCGGCATTACTCGTGTTTGTGGAAGTCATGAAGGAATTGCCCGCGACAATGATATTGAGACCGCTAGATTTTGAAACGCTTGCGGTGAGTGCGCATCACTATGCGTCTGATGAGCGGTTGGCTCAGGCGGCATTGCCGTCTTTGATGCTGGTCGCGTTGGGCCTGCCGATCATGATCTTGGTAAGTTGGCTGGTCTCGCGGCGGCAGGCGGAAAGCGCTGCACCATGACCGAATTCGTAATGAGTGCGCGTGCGCTCACCAAGTCATGGCGGGGACGGCGCGTACTCGATCATGTCGACATGGATCTCAAGCGCGGGACGATCACGGCGGTCCTCGGGCCGTCAGGCGCGGGCAAGTCAACATTGTTACGTGTTTTTGCCGGCCTTGAGGACGTCGATACCGGTATTGTGACAAGTCCGGACCAAAAGTTGACAGACGGGCAGGTGATCATTCCGCCAGAGCAGCGTAGTGTCGGTCTGGTCTTTCAGGATTTTTCGCTTTTTCCGCATTTGACGGCGCTTGATAATGTCATGTTTGGCTTGCGTAGCGGTACGGCTGCGACGCGCCGCGAAATAGCAATGGACCGGCTGAAGGCGGTACAGATGGAGGACAAGGCCAAGGCTTATCCGCATACATTGTCAGGCGGCGAACAACAGCGTGTAGCGCTGGCCCGCGCGCTCGCTCCCGAGCCAGAGATCGTGCTTCTTGACGAGGCCTTTTCTGGTCTTGATTCCCGGTTGCGGGCGGATTTACGCGACATGGCCGTACGCGAACTGAAGAAATCCGGGGCTGCGGTTCTGGTGGTCACCCATGATGCGGAAGAAGCGCTGTTCATGGCGGACGAGCTGGCCTTGATGGTTGACGGAGCAGTGATCCAGTCGGGCAAACCTTCGGAAGTCTATCTGAAGCCACAGTCGCTGACCGGAGCGCGTTTGCTTGGTGAAGTGAATGAGTGGTCAGGCCCGGTTGCGGAAGGTCTTCTTCACACCCCATTTGGCGCAGTAAAAGCGGCTGGATTTGCCGATGGCACGGATGCAACGCTTTTGGTGCGCCCCGAGGGCGTGGTCTTGGAGCAAAAGCCCGACGGACCTTTTGCGATTGTGCAGTCCCATCCGCTGGGTGCAACCAATGCGGTCAGGGTCAGAGCGCCATCCGGCGAATGCTGGGATGCAAGAGCGCCAGCTTCCTCGCTTTTAGACCCGGAAAAAGCCGTGAGCGTTACGCTTGACCCGGTGCTGACCACCATAGTGCAGGCGGAATAGCAGGCTACGCATGATCAGTGAAATGACGCTAGTGAAAATCCCGTGATTTGGGAATGATGCGGACGTCTCTGGGATGGCGATGGACGCTATGAGGCAGAGGCTTGCGGACTTCATCTGCACGGGCCAGCGGCACATCCATGATATCATTGGACAGTCTTTGCAGGGCATCGCTCCGGTCTGTCAGATGATCTGACACAACATGGATGACATCGGAGTCACGCTGGATGATGCCGCGTATGTCAATCAGCCGCGATTGCATGATGGCTTTGCGATATTCTTCCATCACATTCGGCCAGATCACCAGATTGGCGACACCGGTTTCATCTTCCAATGTGATGAAGCACACACCCTTGGCACTGCCGGGACGCTGCCGGATCAAGACCAGACCAGCAAGCGCTACGCGTTGTCCGTTACGCATATGTTTGAGATCATCGCAGCTGGTATAGCCCTGGCGTGACATGCTTCGTCGTAAAAAGGCCATCGGATGGGCTTTAAGCGACAAGCGCAGGGTCTGGTAGTCGGCGACGACATGTTCGCACAGCGGCATCTGGGGCAAAGTGAAATCAATATCCGGACCTTCGTCGCGCTGATTATTGAACAGCGGCAAATCCGGTGCATCACGCAATGCCCGGCTGTTCCAAAGTGCCTGGCGGCGATCCAGTCCGATTGACCGAAACGCATCAGCCGCGGCCAGCTTGCGCATGCTCCCGCTGTCAACATTCGCGCGGGTTTTGACGTCTTGCATGTCCGTGAAGGGAGCGTGACGAGGCTGTACGATGCGCTTCGCGACTGTCATGGGGATACCGTCTACTTGCCGCAGTCCGAGGCGGACAGCAAATATGCCCGGCGCAACCGGCTCCAGACTATTGTCCCAATCGCTATAATTTACGTCCGGCGGGCGCACTGCGACACCATGTTCTTTGGCATCGCGGACAATCTGTGCTGGTGCATAAAAGCCCATAGGTTGGGAGTTCAGCAATGCGGTGCAGAAAACATCCGGGTAATGGCATTTGATCCAGCTCGAAATATAGACCAGCAGCGCAAAGCTGGCAGCATGGCTTTCGGGAAATCCATATTCCCCAAATCCCTTGATTTGATCGAAGCATCGCTGGGAGAATTCGGGATCATAGCCGCGCTCGACCATCCGTCCGACCATTTTGTCCTGCAGTGTCTCAATGGTCCCGCGTGATCGAAATGTGGCCATCGCCTTGCGCAGTTCGTTGGCTTCAGCCGGACTGAACTTGGCGGCATCAATGGCGATTTTCATTGCCTGTTCCTGAAATATCGGCACGCCCAAAGTCCGGTGCAGGATATTCTTCAATTCATCAGGATCATATTGCGGGCCGGGGGACGGGTATATGATGCTTTCTTTCCCTGTCCGCCTGCGCAGAAATGGATGGACCATATCGCCTTGAATTGGCCCCGGTCTGACAATCGCGACCTGAATGACCAGATCATAAAATTCCCTTGGCTTGAGACGCGGCAGCATGTTCATCTGGGCCCGGCTTTCAACCTGGAATGTTCCGACACTGTCCCCTTTGCACAGCATATCGTAAACGGCGATGTCATCTTGCGGCACGGTAGCCAGGTCAAATCGTTTGCCATGATGGGCTGCGATCAGGTCGAACGCCTTGCGGATACAGGTGAGCATCCCCAGTGCCAGGATATCGACTTTGAGGATGCGCAGCTCATCAATATCGTCCTTGTCCCATTCGATGAAACTGCGGTCCTTCATCGCGCCATTGCCGATGGGGATCGTGCGCGTCAGCGGAGTCTCCGTCAAAATGAAGCCACCGACATGTTGTGAGAGATGGCGCGGCATCCCGATCATCTGGTCGGCCAGCTTGATCGTGCGGGCGATTAATGGATCGCGCAGATCCAGCCCGGCTTCCATCGCCTCTTTTGCGCCGACCTCACGCCCCCAACTGCCCCAGATGGTTTTTGCCAATGCCGTTGTGACATCCGGCGACAGACCCATGACCTTGCCGACTTCACGCACAGCCATGCGGGGGCGATAGTGGATAACCGTTGCGCAAAGGCCAGCGCGGTCGCGACCGTATTTTTCATAGATATGCTGAATGACCTCTTCGCGGCGTTCATGTTCGAAATCGACGTCGATATCGGGGGGTTCCACACGTTCTTCGCTGATGAAACGTTCGAAAAGCAGATCATTTTTGCTCGGATCAACGGCAGTGATCCCCAAGACATAGCACACGGCCGAATTTGCCGCAGATCCGCGTCCCTGGCACAATATGGGTGGACTCACTTCATGACGGGCAAATTGGATGATGTCATGGATGGTCAGGAAATATTGCGCGATGTCGAGTTTTGCGATCAGTGCGAGTTCTTTTTCCAGGGTCATCTGTACCTTGTGCGGTGCCCCGTCCGGATAGCGGTCTTTGACCCCTTTCCAGGTCAACTCCGTCAGATATTCCTGTGGTGTGCGCCCTGCCGGGATTGTTTCTTGCGGATATTCGTAGGACAGCTGCCGCAGATCGAAGGTGCAGGCATCTGCCACATCACGGGTCGCGCAGATGGCATGCGGCCATTCGGCAAACAGAGCCACCATCTGGTCCGGTGATTTCAAATGTCGCTCTGCATTGGCATCAAGCATGAATCCAGCCTGGGTGATTGTGGTTTTATGTAAAATACATGTCAGGATATCCTGCAAAGGCCGGCGGTCAGGGGCATGATAATGCACATCATTGGTCGCAAGGATCGACAGGCCATTGGCTTGCGCCAGACGATCCAGAAAGTTGATCCTTGCGCGATCATTGCCGCGATAGAGATAGCTGACTGCGATGTGGCGCAAGCTCGGTAAAACGCGAACCAGATCGGGCAAGCCAGCAGCAAAATATTCCATATTGTCGCCCGGTATCGCAATGAGTTGCACATTTTCTGCATGCGCGGCGAGATCGTCCAGTGTGATGTCGCAGGCGCCTTTTGCTTGCCATTCTCCTTCCACATTATGCATCTTGCCTTTGGACAGGAGCATACACAAATGTCCGTAAGCCTCTCTGTCACAGGGGTAGGCCAGAAACTCTTCGCCGCTGATGAGTCGCAGGCGGCATCCAATGACGGGCCGTATATGTGCTTTCAGTGCCTCTGCATGAAGCCTTACGACGCCCGCCATGCTGTTGAGATCAGCAACGCCAAGAGTATCATAGCCCTGCTGCCATGCTGTCGAGACAAGATCGACAGCATCAGACGCCCCCCGCAGAAATGAAAAGCATGTCGTCACGCCCAGCTCGACATAAGGCGCAGCGGCGTTTCGCGTCAGGCCTTCTGCATCCAGGGTGCGTCTGGGACGCTGGTTGTCCATCTCGGGCATCAGGCAAACATTCCGTGCACGAACCAGCGCGGATCGCCACCGCGCCCGTCATCATGCAGGCCTTCGCGATAGAGCCACAGGCGTTTGCCGGACTGGTCCTCGATCTTGTAATAATCACGCAACCGTGTGCCCGCGCGGTCTGTCCACCATTCCGGGGCAATCCGTTCAGGGCCTGTATAGCGGATAACTTTGTGGGTCTGTCTGCGCCATATAAACTGTGCGGGTGGGCCTTCTGGCACAGCATAGATCACGCGTACCTCCTCTGGCAGCGAGAGCAGCCGGATGGGCCGTTCTTCCGCGACCAGAGAGGTGCTGGACAGGGGGGCATCATGCAGCGCGGCTACCCTGATTTCTGCACGTTCCGGGATGTGGCTTTCGTGCAGGACCGGGCGCCTGACAGCATGGGGTCCAAATTTCGCAGTGAGACGGTCAATCAGGTGCGGCAAGGCAAGGTCATCCTCGGCCTTTCCGTCCAATTGATTCTGCACGCACGCAATTGGTTCCACTACGCCGGCCTCTAAGGTGATGAGATCAAAGCCAAAACCAGGGTTGATCCGTTCAAGCTTGTCATCGAAAAGCCGCTGCAAATGCCGGGCATCACGGGTCGGTGCAGATGTGGCTGCGGCGATGGTGCTGATCTCGCCGTCCGTCCGGTATACCGTCAGATGCAAACGGCGACATCCAAGATCCCGGTGCGTCAGTTGTACACATAAATCGGCGCATAGGCCGGGCAAATGGTGGGTTGGATCCTGGATAGGATCTGCCAGACGCACTTGCGCCTTGACCTTCGGCAAGGCTTCGACACTGGCAACGGGTTCCGCAAGATGCCCCATGGCCTGATCGAGGCGCAGCAACGGATTGCCATCCAGTTTGGCTCGCACAAATCGCCGTGTGAGGGAAAGGCGCGGTACCTTTGCCAAGGCCCCGATCGTCTTGAGCCCAAGGCGGTGCAGCAAAATCAGTGTCTCGGCATCAAGGCGCAAGCCACTGACTGGCAAGGGAGCCAGCATCTCTGATATGTCGTCTTTCGGGCAGATCGTCTTCACCGGTCCATAGCGGGCCAAAGCCCATGCCGCTCCCCATGTCGGTGCTATGGCAAGCCGCGTTGTCATTCCGAGCAAGGACAGGCGCGCCTCGATCTCGTCCAGCATCTGCGCTTCGCCACCCCAAAGATGATCAGCGCCGGTGGTTTCCAGAATAAGACCATCCTTGCCATCCACGACAGACCACGGACACCAGCGCCGGGTCCAGAGCATCAGCCGTTTCAGGGCCAGTGTGTCCCCGGTAATATCGGCATATTCAACACGCAGGTCAGAGCAGACTGCCTTGACGTCAACAAGCTTGGCACCTTCGGCTATGTCCGCAAGCCGTGCCGCCTGGTTTGTGGCATAGATGATGGCGCCATGCTGGGCTTCGGTGGCCAAAATGGTTGCGGCATCATCAGACGGTTTTTCTCCGCTCCGTTCCATCATCCTGGACCAGCGTTCCATCGCGAAATGGGGCAGAAAAATTGATATTATCCGCCGCCCGGTCATAGCTCGCCACCCATGTGCCAGGCGCTTGCGTGCGTGAGCGGAACAGCTCGACTTGCCAGCGCGGATCGCCGGGTGCTTGCGAGTCGTGGATATGGGGATGCGATGGCAGAGACGCGATGCGCCACCTGTTCCGCGCCGCGCTCAGATCGGGCGAGGCACCCCGGCGGATCAGCCAGCACGGCACCTTGTAACGCTCCGCTCTGAGCGCCAGCCTTTTGGTTGCGGTGAACGTCAATGCGTGCGGATCGCCCCACAGCTCTGCGACAATGGCGCCCAGAGACTGGCAGCGCAAACCTTCTTCGGCAGCCCATAGAACATCGACAGGACGGTTCAGATCGACCTGAATCATCGACCGGCCGGTCAAAGCAGGCAAATAAGGATGTCCGGATTCCATTTGTGACTGGCGGTCCTGAATCCAGAGAATCGCTCCGGATATGCGCCGCAATTCGGACAAGATAAACCCGACAGCTCCCGCATCGGCCGCCGTGGCAGGAAATGCCTCTGACAGCATATTCCCGCCATTTTTCACGGGTGCCCCCACCCGTTTTAAGGGCAATTTTGTAACGTTTCCAGTTCCGCACTGCACAGAGAATCCTAACTTATGTTCTCTATATGTTCTAATATGATTCTTATATTTTGCAACTGGAAGAGAAATAATATCCGCTGATTGCAGATGGATCGGCGCATATTCAGGCTGTCGGTTTCGCTTCGCAAAGCACGGACCAAGCGATGTGAGGTAACACCCGCAACAACATCGCCATGATAGGGGAGATTAAGCCAAGAGCACCGAGCAACCAACCATGAATTGGCGCACCCGAGAGGATTCGAACCTCTGACCTCTGCCTTCGGAGGGCAGCGCTCTATCCAGCTGAGCTACGGGTGCTTGGTATCAGATACCGACAGAGCGCTTAGCAGCGGGCAGACCGTTTTGCCAATCACTAATTTTGCAGAAACGGCGTTAGACTAGCTTTCGCTCTTTTCCGCCTTTTCGCGCTTGGTCTTGGTGATTTCCTGAAACCGTCCCAAACCACAAGCGCCGCGTGTGTCTATGCGCCCTGCCGTGTTATCCAGGACACGGATTATATCGACATTGCACAAACGGTTGGTTGAGGTGCGGTAGGAAAAGGCTTCTTCAAAGCGCAGGCCGCTGCATTTGTTTGGCAAATTGTTACGATAAATGTCGCCGTTGCGCATTTTGAAGTCGATCGTCCGATCATCAATGACGTCGGTTGAGCGGATTTGTGATCGGGTGATGCAGCTTTTCGGCTCGCCGACTTTTTCGATAATATATTTATCGTCCTTCGAGCGTTTTTCGCCAGCATAGGCGACGCCAGCTGTCGCGATGATGGAACCGATAAGGATTGGAGCGAATAGTTTCATAAGGTCTCTCCCTGGGTTAAGTAACAACCCGAACCATGAAAAATCTACGCCTATCCGGATTTCTGAAAGCTGAACAACCCTGGAGGTAGCCAGCTACTCGGGGCATCGTTCAGGACGCCGTTGCGGGTGCCGGCGTTTTCTTTTTGAACCGGCACAGGTCAGTGACCGGACAGCTCCAGCATTCCGGTTTGCGCGCTTTGCAGATATAGCGGCCGTGCAGGATCAACCAGTGATGGGCGTGGACACGAAACGGGCCAGGGGTCTGTTTCTCGAGCTTTTTCTCGACCGCTAATACGGTTTTTCCCGGTGCCAGTCCGGTGCGGTTTCCGACCCGGAAGATATGCGTATCGACGGCAAAGGTCTCTGCTCCGAAGGCGCAATTCATAACAACATTCGCGGTCTTACGGCCGACACCGGGCAGCTTGGTCAGCTCGTCGCGATCCGCGGGAACCTCTCCGTCATAGTCGGCGATCAGCAATTCCGACAGAGCGATGACGTTCTTTGCCTTTGTATTATAAAGTCCGATGGTCTTGATATGCTCTTTCAGACCATCAAGGCCGAGATCGATCATGTGTTGCGGCGTTTTAACTTGCTGGAAAAGCAGCCGTGTCGCTTTGTTGACGCCAATATCGGTGGATTGGGCGGACAGCGCTACGGCGACCACCAGCTGATAGACATTGCCGAAATTCAATTCCGTTTCGGGTGATGGATTGTCGGCAGCCAGCCGCGAATAAAATTCGAAAATATCGTCCTTTTTCATGTGCGTGCACTCATTTCAGGCCGAGCATGTCGGTCATGTCGTAGCGGCCTGGTTGCTGCTTGGTCAGCCACAGCGCCGCCTTGACCGCACCGCGTGCAAAAATCATCCGGTTTTCAGCGCGGTGGCCCAATTCGATGCGCTCTTCATCCGTAGCCAAAACAACCTGATGGTCACCGGCTACCGATCCGCCGCGCAGTGATGCAAAGCCGATTGCGCCTTTTTCCCGTGCGCCGGTCTGTCCATCCCGCCCGCGTTCGCTGTTATCCTCGAGACGGATCCCGCGCCCTTGTGCAGCGGCTTCGCCCAGCAAAATGGCGGTGCCGGACGGCGCATCGACTTTATGCCGGTGATGCATTTCGACAATTTCAATATCCCAGTCATCGCCAAGGCGCGCCGCGGCTTCCTTTACCAGCGCCGCCAGCATGTTCACGCCCAGCGAAGTGTTACCGGTCTGCAGTACCGGAATGATCTTTGCGGCGGCATCAATGGACAAATGATGTGCGGGCGTAAGGCCGGTTGTGCCGACGAGCACCGGCTTGCCGGCTTCGGCGCATAAGTCGAGTCGTTGACTCAGCTCATCTGGTAGGGAAAAATCAACCAGCACGTCGCTCTTGGCAAGCAATTCGGTAAAATCATCGTCCTGATCCACGCCGCCTGCATGATGCAGTTCCTGCTGTTCGCCAATAGCGTTGACCAGCGCGTGACCCATGCGGCCTTTGCTACCGATTATCCCGATTGATGTCATAATTCCCTGTCCCTAGGCTTGCATTATTGGGCTGAAGCTGCTGGCATAGCGTTATGCGCGAAATAAACAATATTGTCATTCTAACCGGTGCGGGGATTAGCGCGGAAAGCGGCGTTGCAACCTTTCGCGGGCCTGATGGATTGTGGGAAGGGCATCGGGTAGAAGATGTCGCGACACCGGAAGCATTTCAGCGGGACCCGGCACTGGTGCAGAAATTTTATGACGAACGACGCGGCACTTTGCAGACCGTCCAGCCCAATGCCGCCCACAAGGCTCTGGCCCGACTTGATGCGGACTGGGGTGGGGATCTTTTGCTGGTCACCCAAAATGTCGATGACCTGCATGACCGGGCCGGATCACAGCGGCTGGTTCACATGCATGGCGAGCTTTTGAGCGGATTATGTCTCGCCTGTGGCGAGCGCTCTGCGGTGACTGAGAATCTGTCCAGCGGCCCGGCTTGTCCCCATTGCGATCAGATCGCGCTGCGGCCTGATATCGTCTGGTTTGGCGAAATGCCCTATCAGATGGAGCGGATCGAGCTGGCTCTAGTACAGTGTGATCTGTTCGTTTCCATCGGTACCTCTGGCGCGGTCTATCCGGCGGCCGGCTTTGTCCGGTCGGCTCAGCATTACGGGGCCAAGACACTGGAGATGAATCTGGATCCGTCAGATGGCAGCCTCTATTTTGATGAAAGCCGCATGGGCAAGGCAGGAGAGCTGGTCCCCGCATGGGTTGAGGACATGTTAAGCGATGGGTGAGATGAAGGGGCAGTGCCATTGCGGCGCAGTACAGATCACGGTTCCAGCACCGCCTGAAGAGACATTGCAGTGCAATTGTTCCTTGTGCCGGAAAACGGGTTGGCGGGGCGGTTACTGGAATCCGGCAGTGGTGGAAATCTATTCACAGCCAGCAATGCTGAACAGCTATGTGCAGGGCGACAAGATGATCACACTGTGGAATTGCAAGCATTGCGGATCGCATACCCATTGGACACCGCGCACGGCGCCGCCGGACCGCATGGGCATCAATATGCGCATATTTACTCCCGAAGACTGGCAGCATTTGCCGGTCCGGGAAGTGGATGGAGCGAGCCTTTAGTCCGAAGATTTAGTTGAACAAATTGACCGTCACAAACAGATAGATGACCCACAGTGCCATCGCAACGATGGACAGGGTCGAGCCGACAACGCCAAGCTGACGGAACCGCAAGGTTTTTTCGGCAAAATGCTGATACATACCGTAAATGTGGATGACCCGGGCGACTAGGAAAAGCGCGGCCAATCCGGTCAGGGTCCAGTGATGGGCGTCAGCCATTTCCAGCAAGGCCAGGAGCAAAATCGCGATCGGCGCGTTTTCAACCAGATTGAAATGACAACCGCGTACCAGATCCATTTTGGGATCTGTACCAGCGCCGAAACTGGTTTCGGTCCGGAGCCTTTGGCCGATAACCTTAAACATCAGAAATACCATCAGCAAGGCGCAGATGGCGGCGGTTAAGGCGGTTACTGGTAATGTCATGAATTTTCTCCCCTGTTGCGAGCGATAATTGCGCAATATCGGGAGAAACGCAATTGGCCGTCCCGTTGCTAGCTCTCTGCCGGCGCTCCGCAGCTTTTGCATTCGGGATCTTTGGGCAGATTGAGACTGCGCATCGCAGGCTTGAGGCCATCGAACAGTTGCAGCTTGCCCGCTGGATCGTCACCAAAGCCAGTAACCACCCGGATCGCTTCCATGGCGGCAAAGCTTCCCATCAGTCCCACCATGGCCCCGAGCACGCCAACTTCCGAACAATTGTCGCAATCATCCGGATCGAGTGCATCGCCAACAAAGCAGCGATAGCAGGGCTTGTCTGTTTCCCAGCCGCGAAAAACACCAAGCTGCCCCTGAAACTGGCCGATCGCTGCCGACACGAGGGGGACTTGGTGCGCAAGCGAATAGTCCGATACCAGAAGCCGGGTCTGATAATTGTCAGACCCGTCCAGGACCACATCAAACTGCTCAAAAAATGCTGCAGCATCGCCGGAAAAATGCTGCGCGGTAAGTCTTTGACTTATAGAGTTTAAAAGGACATCGGGGTTGATCCGTTGTGCGGCCTTTTTGGCGACATCAACCTTCGGCAATCCCACGTCTTCTGTCGTAAACAGGACCTGACGCTGAAGGTTCGACAAGGATACCACATCATCATCAATGACCGTCAGTGCACCGATTCCAGCGGCCGCCAGATATTGGATTGCCGGACAGCCAATGCCACCGGCACCAATGACAAGCACATGGGCATCAAGAATTTTCTTCTGACCGATGCCACCAATATCTCGCAGAACGATATGGCGCGCATATCGATCAAGCTGGTCGTCGGTTAGCGCTGTCATTCAGGCCAGCGAAAATGCATCGCTGTTTTATACCAGGTGTTTTTTCGGCTATTTGATACCGGGCCGGCTTTGCTGCCATATTTGTTGAGATGGTTGACCATATAGACTTCCAATTCCCGGCATCCGCTTTCCACCGGAACAATCTTGGCCAGCTTGCCATTTGGAGTGACCAGTATTGCAGCTTCGATTCTGGCATGGACCCATTGCTGATCAGTCGGCAGTTTGCATTTGGCTTTCTTGGCAGCACGTTCCGCTGCTAGCTCATGACGCGCCGCATAGTAGATTGGCTTGGTAAACTGCACCGTTTTCAAAGCTGAATAATCCGCTGGCATAGCAGAGGCAATATCACCATCTTGTGTAGCGGTGCTGGCGAGAGCCATGGCAAGAAGAAGATCAATCATAGGTCATTCCTTTCTAAGAGATTTCCAGTTTGAATTTATACACCGGTGGAACCAAAACCACCAGAACCTCGTTCAGTTTTATTGAGATCGGCTACTTCCACGAGATTTCCACGTTGTACAGGTGCCACAATAATCTGAGCAATTCGGTCACCGCGATTGATGACAAAGTCTTCGTCGCCAAGATTGGCAAGGATCACCTTTATCTCGCCACGGTAGTCGCTATCGATCGTTCCAGGTGTATTGAGCACGGAAATTCCTTGCTTCAGCGCCAAACCAGATCGCGGGCGCACCTGCACTTCATAGCCTTCCGGAATGGCGAAAGCGAAACCGGTTCCGACCAAACCGCGCTTTCCCGGAGCGATAGAGGTCGCTTCGGCTGCACGGACATCCATGCCAGCAGAGCCGCTGGTCTCGTAACCGGGCAAAGGCAAGTCGCCAGCCCCATCTAACCGTTTCACCTCTATCTCTATTGGTTCAAACATTCGTCCCTCAAATTTCTTCAATGATTTTGCTGATCAGACGCCGGGCAACCTCTGGTTTGGGAAGGCGTTCCCAGATTTCGGTACCGTCAGAGGTAACAATATGCACACTGTTTTCTGCGCCGCCCATGACGTCACCCGATACATCATTAGCAACAATCCAGTCGCAACCCTTCTTGGCCAGCTTCGCACGGGCGTGCTCTTCGATTTTCTCGGTTTCGGCGGCAAAGCCTATTAGCAAATCTGGACGGTTCTCGTGCGTTGCGAGGCCCGCCAATATATCCGGATTCTCAACCAGCGCCAGCGGTGCGGGTTCATCGCCCTTTTGCTTTTTTATCTTCTGATCCGAACGTGCGTCTGCCCGCCAGTCGGCGACGGCGGCTACCATGATCGCAACATCGGAAGGCAGAGCGTCGTGCACGGCTGCTTTCATTTCCAAGGCGGTTTCGACATCGACTCGCATTACCCCCGCCGGGGTTGGAAGGTGAACTGGCCCAGCCACCAAAGTCACTTGCGCGCCGGCTGAGGCCGCCGCTGCAGCAATGGCAAAGCCCTGACGGCCAGACGATCGGTTGGCAATATAGCGCACTGGGTCAATCGGTTCGCGCGTTGGGCCTGCGGTGACGAGCACATGTTTTCCGTGAAGCGGTCGATGCTGGTCGGGTGCAAAAGCAGGTTGACCTTCCAGTGGGTTGCGACCGAGTTCATTTTCACCAATGAGGGCAGATGGTTCAGCATCGTCGTCGAGATGACGCATGATCTCGGTCATTACAGCAGGCGGTTCGGGCAAGCGGCCCGGTCCGAACTCGCCGCAAGCCATGTCCCCTTCGTCGGGCGGCATGACAATGACACCGTCGGTGCGGAGTTGTTCGATATTGCGCTGGGTTGCAGGATGATCCCACATGCGCACGTTCATCGCCGGCACGGCCAGCACCTGGGTGTCGGTGGCAAGAAGCAGGGTGGTGGCGAGATCATCGGCAATCCCGCCCGCCATTTTGGCCATCAGATTAGCTGTTGCTGGACAGACAACGATCAAGTCCGCCTCGCGAGACAATTGGATATGACCCATTTCGGTCTCGTCTTTCAGCGACCAAAGCGTTGTGTGCACTTCATTTTCGGAAAGTGCCGCTAGTGTCATGGGCGTGACAAATTGCGCGCCTGATTCGGTGAGAACACAGCGTACCGTCATACCAGCCTTCTTGATCAACCGGATCAGTTCACTGGCCTTATAGGCGGCAATACCGCCACCTATGATCAGCAGGATATGTCGGGATTTTGTCATAGCCAGTTTTGTCCCCACATCCATAGCGCCCCAGCGCCTGCCGATGCGGCTATAACAGCTGTCAGGGCATAACGCCAAAATCCTCCATTCTGTCCGGGTTTGCGACGTTCCCAGATTAGCTCCACATCGGCCACTGGCGGAGGCGGTGGAGCGCCGCCTTGACGCGGAAGCTGCTGATCCAACCGGCGGACAATGTCAGGCAACATCAATAATGTATCCATATCCGAATTGATCCTATCGGCAATCGCTGCCTCTGGCCCCAATTCGCCGCGGATCCAGTTTTTCACATAAGGTCCACTGGCATCCCACATATTGATGCCAGGATTAAGGTCGGTGGCAATGCCTTCGACCATTACCATAGTTTTTTGAAGCAGCAGAAGATGCGGCTGGGTTTCCATGTCGAAATCGCGGGTAATCGCGAACAGGCCATCGAGCATATCGCCGACAGAAAGCTCGCTGACCGGTTTGCCGCGCATTGGCTCACCAACCGCGCGCAAAGCTGTCGCAAAATCTTCCATATTATGGTGATCGGGCACATATTGTGCCTCGAAATGGATTTCTGCCACGCGCTTATAATTGCCGGTCGTAAGACCATAAAGAATCTCGGCCAACCAGAAGCGCGCCTTGCGGTTGATTCGGCCCATGATGCCAAAGTCGATGGCAACGATCGTCCCATCTGCTTTCACGAACAAATTGCCCTGATGCATATCGGCGTGGAAATAACCGGCCTCGATGGCTTGTTTCAGAAAGGTGTGGACCAGCCGGTTTGCAATATCGTTGAGATCGTGGCCCGCACTTATCAGGTCATCGCGACGCGATATTTTGATGCCGTCAACCCAGTCTAGCGTGAGCACGCGCCCCGATGTCCGGTCCCAATCTATTGCTGGAATCTCGAACTGCTCGACATTGGCCATATGCTCAGTGAGTTCGGATGCCGATGCTGCTTCTCGGCGCAGGTCAAGTTCGCGCATGGTCCAGCGGCGGAAATTGGCAATAACCAGCTGTGGACGCAGCCGTTTGGCCTCGCCGCCAAAGGCTTCAAGATGGGCCGCCGCCCATTCATAGGTTTCAATATCGGCGGTGAATTTTTTGATAATACCCGGGCGCAGCACTTTGACCGCAACGTCCTTGCCTTCGATGGTGGTCGCACGGTGGACCTGGGCAATGGATGCCGCACCGACAGGTTCGGGGTCGATATGGCTGTAAAGCGCATCAATGGGTTTGCCGAGGCTTGCCTCGATTTCTTCTGCGATTTTTTCAAAGGCAACCGGTGGCAAATTGTCCTGCAACTGGAGCAAGTCACGGGCCGCTTCTTCGCCAATAATGTCGGGGCGCGTTGCCAGTGTCTGGCCAAGCTTGATCGCGGCAGGGCCAATGGCTTGCAATGCGGCGGAATAATTAGGCGTCTTCGGCTGGATCGTTCCTAGCCGCGCAATCCGGAAGAGGCGACGCACTTGTGGCGGTGTCGTCTTGTGCTTTTCTATGTCGCGCAGTGCGCCATGTTTGGCCAGCGTACGGCCCCATTTGAGCAAGCGAAAGATATGGGTTCGGGATGATGTCATGTCAGATAGGTGCTCAGGCTTTCCAGCCGCTATGGATGGCAACCAAACCGCCCATCATCGGTTCAACCTTGGTCTGTGCAAAACCCGCATCCTCAATCATGCCACGAAATTTCTCCATCGGTGGAAACCGGTCAATAGATTCGGCCAGATAGCGATAGCTGTCTTCATCATCTGCCACGGCTTTGCCGATTTTTGGCAAAACTCTATGTGAGTAGAAATCATAGACCTTGTCAAAACCCGGCCACAGCGTCTTGGAAAATTCCATGCAGTAAAAGCGCCCGCCATAGCGCAAGACGCGATGTGCTTCGGCCAACGCCTTTTCAATATGGGTGACGTTGCGAATACCAAAGACAATCGTATAGGCGTCGAAATGGGCGTCAGGGAAGTTTAACTCTTCCGCATTCTGTTCGCTCCAGACCAGTCGGCCTTCTCCTTTTTTGATCGCGCGGTCGAGCCCTTCGGAGAGCATATCTGGGTTGATATCGGCCACCGTTATATTGGCTCCGCTGTCGACCATACGAAACGCAATATCACCGGTACCGCCAGCCATATCGAGAATTTCTTCGCCTGCGCGTGGTTTCACCCGACGAACAAAACGATCCTTCCACAGGCGATGGGTGCCCGCGCTCATGGCATCGTTCATCACATCATATTTGCTCGCGACGCTGGAAAAGACCTGACCGACGCGGCCAACTTTTTCGTCTTCATCCACCTCTTCATAGCCGAAGGAGACTGTCTTGGTTTCAATCATAAAATTGGCTGCTCGTATCTTTGGAATCGGCCCCTTAGAATCTGTCCAGGAGCTATTTTCAATGACAAGCATTAGACGACGCTTGGCAGCACTGCAATCACCCTGTAGCTGCTGGACAGAGCGAAATTGCGATATTTTGAGGGGCATGATGCCGGAATTACCAGAAGTTGAGACCACCGTCGCCGGTTTACGGCCGGTACTGGAGGGCAAAAGACTAACTCTGGTGGAACCACGCCGGGCCGATCTGCGCCGTCCTATCCCGATCGACCTGCGTCAGCGGATGACAGGGGCGAGGGTGACGCAATTGGCGCGCCGTGCCAAATATGGACTGATCGAGACGGACCGTGGAGACGTGATGATCTTTCATCTAGGTATGTCGGGACGATGGCGGATTGATCCAGCGGAACTGGAAAAACACGATCATCTGGTGTTGGAAACCGAGGAGGATAGGCGGCTGGTGCTCAATGACCCACGGCGCTTTGGTTCTCTGGACCTGGTTCGTGTGGATGAAATGGATCAATATGGGCCGTTCGCTGTAATGGGCCCGGAGCCTTTGGGAGACGATTTCACCGGTTCCTATCTCAAGGCCGTGACCAAGGATCGCAAGGCACCAATCAAACAATTGCTGCTTGATCAGCGCAATGTTGCGGGGCTGGGCAATATATATGTGTGTGAGGCGCTACATATGGCAGGAATTTCGCCAAGCCGGATGGGTGGCAATATCTCAAAGCCCCGCTATGAAAAATTGGTCGTGGCGATCAAACAGGTGCTGGCGTCGGCCATTGCGGCAGGCGGATCATCCTTGCGCGATTTTGTCCAACCGGACGGGGAACTGGGTTATTTTGCTAAGGAATGGCTGGTTTATGGCCGCGAGGGAGAGGATTGCGCCTGCGGTGCTCCGGTCCTGCGTAAAGTCGATAGTGGTCGATCCACCTTTTACTGCCGGAAATGCCAGCGCTAACGCCCATCTGTACTGGTTTGACTAAGCTATTGACGGGAATCATCTAGGAAGCTAATGACCGCCGACTTGAGCCGATGTTGCATATGCGATTGCCGGCTAACCAGCATTTCAGTTTTGAGGAAATTTCATGGCTAATACGCCGCAAGCAAAGAAACGTATCCGTCGTAACGAGCGCCGCACGGTCATTAACAAGAACCGGGTGAGCCAGATTCGCACGAAGATCAAGTCCGTTGAGGCGGCTCTGGAAGCAGGCGACAAAGCTGCTGCAACCACCGCTCTTGCCGCTGTTCAGCCAGAATTGGCGCGTGGTGTGGCACGCGGTGTATTCCATAAGAATACCGCATCACGGAAATTCAGCCGCCTTACAAAACGGGTTGCTGCGCTGGGATAAGCGGTTCCGGTTGCGGCCGGATAAATCAAAAAAGAATCACCCGCCCGGTTTCTGGCGGGTTTTCTTTTGCCCGAATCAAATGAGCATCAATCCGCTGCGGCGAATCATGGCAAAAAAACCGTCCATGCCAGCGGCGGTTTCGTCACTCATCTCAATAAATATGCGTCGACCATCCTCTTGATCCGCTTTGCGGACGAATATTTTCTCTCTGGTCATGCTCTTGATCCAGCGCAAAGCCGTTGTCGGTGGAACGTTCGCTGCGATACACAGGCTGGATACTGACACTTTAGTACCTTCGATTTGTGAGGCCATGAGGTCGAGCAGCATGTCCCAGGCGGGATCGGCAAAAAGTTCGGAATCAAAATATTCATCGCGCAATCGCCGAGCCTTGATCAGGCCGCGCACTTCCGTGGCAGATATCGGATGTGCTTGGCGACCAGGAGCTTCGTTACCTGTATCGTCCAACGGCTGATCCGGCGATGGCATCGGTTTGAAACTGACTGGCGAGTCTGTACTATCTGCCTCCGCTTCGTGAGACGAGCTATCGATCAGGGATTGTTCCGCCCCAGATTGATCTGTCGCCGATAATCGGACGAGCGCCTTGGCAACCCGCTCGACATCGATTGAGATGTTCTTGAGATCCGAGAGATCAATTTTGTCCCTGTCAGCGAAGAGACTGCTAATGGGTTGCTTGGTCCGATGTTCGAGGGAAACAAACAGTTCCGCGACGCTGTCGCTCAGCAGATGTTCGACATTGGGGTAGGCAACGGCCGCTAATGTGAAGTCGAGCAGATCCAGATTGGTGCGAATGAGCAAGGGCAGGCTTGCACCTTCACAGAAGTCCTCAACCTTGCCCAAAGCTGTTTCCTGGATTTTGTCCCACTCTGTAATGTGAATGACGATAGCCGCGATACTGGATGTTTGGTCGAGACTATCCGCTGTGAACTCCATGGCCAGTGGCATGCAATGTCCACCGAGCAATTCGATGGCCTGAATATAGAGGGCACGAAGCTGCGGATCGTCGGATAAAAGGACTATCTGCCCGCCCCAAAGGTTATCGCTGGTGATTTCATCCATGGCGAAATAACTCTTTCATACTATCCGGTAGAAATACTCTGCGTTGTCTAACATCCTGCTTGCTTGCGTCAAAATAATATCGTTGCGTTTGTCAAATGATGTAAAAAATACCATCCATTTTAATGAATCTGTGGAGAATAGAATTGCAGAGGATCAAGAAATTTCGTCTAAAAAGTACAAAATTGGCGGTGAGTCGAATTATATAGTCGTTCAATGGTTGTTCAGTATGATATCAGTAAGATACACACCAGATGGCGGGCAATGGAAGGAATGATGATGACAGTGTCCAAATTTACGGGGCCCAAGAAATTGAAATTAACAATTTTCGCGCCTCTCGCTGTTCTGGCACTCGGTGCATGTGCGAGCCCGTTTCGTGCAGATGTTCAACGCTTTGAAGCGCTACCGCCAGCGCAGGGCCAAAGCTTTGCCGTCGTTGCGTCCGATCCGGAATTGTCCGGTGGTATAGAGTTTGCTCAATATGCAGCACTAGTGGAACAGAGGATGACCGATCTCGGTTATCAGCGCAGCGACGATCCGGCAGAAGCGCAGCTCATTGTCAGCATGGATTATGATGTCGATACCGGACGTGAAAAAGTGGTTGCCGATTATGATCCGTTTTTCGCCACCGGTTTTTATGGCCGGCGCGGCGGTTTTTATGGTCGACGTGGAGGCTTTTATGGCCGCCATCGCTATCGTTACGGTTTCCACGACCCGTTCCTGTTTGGCGGGCATGGTTTCTCAGGCTATGGCAGCGTGCGAAGTTTTACGGTCTTCACCACTGAGCTGGATTTGAAGATTGACCGACAAGCCGATGGCGAACGCCTTTTTGAAGGCAAGGCAGAGGCGAGATCACGTTCCAAGAATCTGACCTATCTGGTGCCCAATCTGGTCGAGGCGATGTTTACCGACTTCCCTGGCAATAGCGGGGAACGGGTCCGAATCTCAGTGGCGCCGGAAAAGAAACAATAGCCAGCAACAGTCTTCGTAATGCGATGATTTAAGTGCGCGGTCTGTTCGGTTAGCTTTCCAGCTGACGGAGCAGCATCCGAACGTCATTATCCATTTCTGTATCTTCACCGCGCAATTGCTCGACCAGTTTGACCGCGTGGATGACCGTACTGTGGTCTCGGCCACCGAACTTGCGACCGATTTCAGGATAGCTGCGCGGCGTCATCACCTTGGCCAGATACATTGCCACCTGGCGCGGCCGTGCAACGGCACGGGCACGGCGTTTGGATGACATCTCGTTCCGGTCGAGTCGGTAATATTCGCAGACCGTGCGCTGAATTTCGTCAATTGTGATCCTGCGGCGACACGCACTCAATATATCCGACAACTGTTCTTCGGCTAGCTCTCTGGTGATCGGCCGTCCTGTAAGCTGGGCATAGGCCAGCAGCTTGTTCAGACCGCCCTCCAACTCGCGCAGATTGCGGCTGATTGTCCGGGCAAGAAACTCGATCACATCTTCCGGCACATCCTGATGCGGCATGCTGGCAATGCGGTGCTGCAGGATGTCGCGGCGGAGCTCGAGGCCCGCAGATTGAATGTCCGCAACCAGTCCCATCGACAGGCGTGACAATAGTCGCTGATCTACGCCGTCCAGTGCCTGTGGTGGTCGATCGGCGGCAACAACAACGCGCTTGCCTCGGCTGATGAGGGAATCAACCGTATGAAGAAATTCTTCCTGCGTGGAGTTTTTCCCGACAATGAACTGGATGTCATCGATCATCAAAAGGTCGGCCTCACGCAGTGCGGCCTTGAACTCCATGGCCTCATTGCGCCGCATCGCCGAAACAAATTCGATCATGAATCGTTCGGCCGACATATAGATGATGCGCGCATCCGGAAACTCGCTGCGATAGGCATGACCAATGGCATGCATCAAATGGGTTTTGCCCTGACCGGTTGAGGATTGCAGATATAGCGGACTGAACAGTGGCTTTTCCGGAGATGCCATGCGCTGCGCTGCGTTGAGCGCGAGAACATTGCTATTCCCGGCAATAAATTCGTCAAAGGTCATGCGCGGGTCGAGGTCGAGCCGGAATTTTCCAGATGGCGCGTCAGTAATATCTTCGCGCGTACTATTATTGCTTTGTTTAACCTGCGCTATTCGCGCGGTGCCTGCTTTGGCGGCGAAGGTGATGGTTTTGACGTCTGAAAAATGGTTTTTCCAAACCAGAGTCAGCCGATCTGCATAACGTTCACGCACCCAATTCGCAGCAAATTCGGAAGGCAGGATGAGTTGCAGCTCACCGTTGGAAGAATCGAAGCGTGACAGCCTGATTGGCTTAATCCACTGGCCAAAAATCTGGGCGCCAAGGTCTCGGCGCAACCCGGAACAGATTGTCCGCCATGAGTTTTCCAACTGAGAAACAAGCTCGTCCCGATTTTCTATACTGTGATTTTCCACGGTAACCGCTGTTGCCTCAATAGCTGATTTGATCCCCGCTTTGCCCGATTCTTGTACCACTAACATCCCCCGAATTATCTCCACCCGCGTCATTGCGGGACCGCTCATCAGCCCGAAATTTCCTGAACTTTCCAATCGGTTCCCAGCCAAAGGAACCGCAAGGTACAGAAAACCTTATGTTGAAAACCCGTTTTCAACGCTATATTTTCAATGTCATAGAGGCCCGAATTTTCGAATCCGTAACCACCAGCCGATGTCTCTTAGTAAGCGCGTCGCAGCGAGTCGGACAAGGCTGTCGACGTAAAAAAAATGAAATAATTAGATTGACAGCGGCAACCTGTGGAAAAATCGATTATTCTGATTATCTAATTGATTTAAAAAGAATAAATTCTGTGGATAGTCAGGCAGAAGCTGCGAATCGCGGAGAGAGCTAAGGTTTTGCAGCTTGTTACAATTTCGAGTGCAGCAAAGGCCACTTAAACCGCCGGAAATTTGTAATTTTGAAAAACTCTGCGCGAAGATGCTTGCCAAAGCCGTTATGATTTGGCAATGGCCCCGAACACTTCATGGGGCTGACCTATGTAAGGGCGATTAGCTCAGTTGGTAGAGCGCTTCGTTTACACCGAAGATGTCGGCAGTTCGAGCCTGTCATCGCCCACCATTTTTTATTTAACCTCAAGCGCCGGGCGTCTGAGGTTGAATAAAGCCCTCTCACTTCATCCCTCGGCCAGCGTCTCTTCCATCAACATAGCTGCGCGTGCGCCATCCCAATCCATGGCACCGATGACACGCCACACCTCTTTGCCTTGGGCGTCATACAGGACGGTAGTCGGCATCAGGCCGGACCCGAATCCGAAGCTCAGTCCGTTTTCCTGATCGGTATAGGCCTCCAGCTCATCAAATCCAGCTTCGGCAAAAAAGGGATCGACTTTCTCGGGCCCCTGAATGTCTTGTGAGACCACCAATACTTGCAACCGGTCTTTTTCACGCGCGGCCAGTTCGTCGAGCATTGGCATTTCGACCACGCACGGTGCGCACCATGTGGCCCAGATGTTGACCAGCACCGGCTTGCCAGTGAAATCGGATAGACGCACCACGTTGCCATTGGGGTCTTTGAACGGCGTATCAACCATCGGACTGCCGCGCTGCGAAATATCGAGCTTTCCGACGAGGCCGCTATCGCTCTCGATGGTCTGTTCTTGTACTTGGGAGCCATCATTCCCTTGCTCCGCTTCGCCAGATTGCTTATCGCCTGATGGCATGTCACAAGCGGCAAGCATCGCCGGTAAGCCAAGAAACAGGAATATTCGCATTACTAATCGCACATCAGATTCCAACAGCCAGAGTTCAAACGCGATGTGGGGCGGCCGGTTCGCGGATGGCCCTTCATCCATCATGCGCGAGATAAACGCGTCGATCCCGTTCGACAAGAAATTATGGCGCCAGGATATTCGCGCATCACTTGCGCACGTCGCTATGCTGGCCAAACAGGATATTGTCGAGGCGGAAGATGCCACTCTCATAATTGGCGGCCTCAATCAAATTGCTCAGGAATATGAAGCAAACGGCGTACCCGAAAATCTGGACCTCGAAGATATCCATATGACGATCGAGGCCCGGCTGACGGAGATTATCGGCCCTGTTGCCGGACGCCTGCACACGGCGCGTTCGCGCAATGATCAGGTGGCGACGTCTTTCCGCCTTTGGGTCCGCGATGCAGAAGACCAGGTCTCGGCTGGCTTGTGGAAATTACGGGAGGCACTGATTGCGCGAGCCAAGGAGCAAGCCGATACGATCATGCCTGGCTTTACCCATTTGCAAGTCGCTCAGCCGATTACCATGGGCCATCATCTGCTGGCCTATTATGAAATGTTTGCCCGCGATAGCAGTCGGTTTTGGGCGGCCAAGCAACGGTTGGACGAATGTCCCCTCGGCGCAGCGGCGCTGGCCGGAACCGGCTTTCCCAATGATCGGCAAATGACCGCCGAAACTCTGGGTTTCGCAGGCGCGACCCATAATTCGATGGACAGTGTTTCTGATCGCGACTTTGCGCTCGATTATCTAATGGCCGCCGCCCAGACGGCGTTGCATTTGTCCCGGCTCGCGGAAGAGATAATCGTCTGGGCCTCGCAGCCATTTGGCTTTGTGAAGCTGTCGGATCAATGGTCCACTGGCAGCTCGATCATGCCGCAGAAACGCAATCCAGACGCGGCGGAGCTGGTGCGCGGTCATGCGGGCCGGATTGTCGGCTGTTTGAATGCCTTGATGATGACCATGAAGGGTCTGCCGCTGGCATATTCCAAAGATATGCAGGATGATAAACCACCGGTATTCGAGGCACATGACCTGCTCGCGCTCTCGCTTGCGGCGATGACCGGCATTGTCGAGAGCGTAACCTTTATCCCTGAAAAAATGCGCGCAGCGGCGGATACCGGCTTTTCTACTGCAACCGATCTTGCTGATTGGCTGGTACGGGCGGTTAACATACCTTTTCGTGAGGCCCATCACATCACCGGCGCTGCGGTCAAGCTTTGCGAAGAACGAGGATGCGACCTGTCAGACTTGACGGCCGAAGACTTGACCGCGATTGATCCGCGAATTGCTGGCCATGATGTACCCGATCTGAGTGTCGAAGGTTCTGTTGCCAGCCGGACCAGCTATGGCGGAACGGCCCCAGAGCAGGTAAGACAGAGGATCGCAGAACTGGAACAGACGAATCGCTTATGAAAACATCCTGTAAAATAGTGGCCCTGGCGGCGCTTGTCCTATTGTCCGCTTGTGGCAATCGCGGTGCGTTGGAGCCGCCCAAGGGTCAGTCGCTGCCGCAAGCTGTTTATGGCGAAGCTGAAAGGCCAACCGGCGAAGAGCTGATCACGCCATCGACTCAGGCGCAGCCTGAACGCAGCGATGAGTTGCTCCGCCGGTCCGAGAAACGGCAGGATGACAAATTCGATCTGCCGCCAACTGGCTAATCCGCCCTGACACTGTTTCCCAATTCCGAAAGTCCCGTTTGATGGATCATTTTCAACTCAAAAATGGCGTGCTGCATGCCGAGGATATCGCGCTCCCCGATATTGCTGCGCAGGTCGGGACACCGGTCTATGTCTATTCCCGCGCAACGCTGGAACGTCATGCGCGTGTGTTTCGGGAAGGATTGAAAGATGCGGGCAAGATCCATCTGGCCTTTGCGGTAAAATCCAACCCCAATCTTGCGGTTTTGCGTATTCTTGCCAATCAGGGCTATGGCGCCGATGTTGTGTCCGGCGGGGAGCTGGAGCGGGCCCTGGCGGCCGGGATGAAAGCCGAGGATATTGTCTTTTCCGGCGTTGGCAAAAGCCGTGCGGAACTAACTCTCGGCCTTGATAAGGGCATCGGCCAGTTCAATCTGGAATCGGAAGAAGAAGGGCAGATGCTGGCCGAAATCGCCGCTGCCAGAGGGGAGCGGGCACCGGCCACCTTGCGGGTCAATCCCGATGTTGATGCGGGTACGCATGCGAAAATTTCGACTGGGAAAGCGGAGAATAAATTCGGTGTGGCCATTGATGTTGCGCCTGATATTTTTGCCCGACTGTCCAAATTACCGGGTCTCAATCTGCGCGGTGTGGCCGTTCATATTGGCAGCCAGCTGCAAAAGCTTGATCCCCTGGAAAAATGCTATGCACGTATGGGCCAGCTGGTTCAGGATTTGCGTGATGCCGGACACAGCATCACCCATGTCGATCTAGGCGGCGGCCTTGGCGTGCCGTACAAGCCAGAGGAAAATCCACCAAGCCCGGCTGACTATGGTGCGATGGTCGCGCGGGTAACCAAGGGCTGGGAAGTTACTTTGATGTTCGAACCCGGCCGCGTGATCGCTGGCAATAGCGGAGTGATGATGACTCAGGTAATCCGGATCAAGCCCGGTGTGAACAGCGATTTTGTTATTGTCGATGCGGCGATGAACGACTTGATGCGACCAGCCATCTACGATGCGTGGCATCATTTTGAAGCGGTCCAGCCCAGCGGGAAGACAATGACCGCGTCCATTGTTGGTCCGATTTGCGAGAGCAGCGATATTTTTGCAAGAGAGCGCGAAGTGGACCGGGTGGAAACAGATGATCTCGGTATTTTCCGGACCGCTGGTGCTTATGGAGCAACCATGGCCAACACTTATAATAGCCGCCCGCTCGTGCCCGAGGTACTCGTCGATGGCGACCAATATGCGGTGGTCGCCGAACGCATCGAACCGGCAACGATCATGGCGGCGGAACATGTGCCGGACTGGCTGAAATAGCCGATGGATCAGCTTCCCATTTTCGTAACGCTGAGAGGACGCAAGGTCATCTTGCTCGGCAGCGGGGAAATGGCGGATGCCAAACGGCGCCTTTATGAGCGAGCAGGCGCAGAAATTACGGACGATGAGCAGGCTGATGCGGCCCTTGCCGTTGTCGCGCTGGAAGAAGACGACGCAGCGGCGGCGGCAGTCGAGCGGTTGAAGGCGCGCGGTCTGCTGGTCAATGCCGTGGATCGCTCGACTATGTGCGATTACACCACGCCAGCAATTGTCGACCGGGAGCCGGTGTTGATCGCCATTGGTACCGGCGGGGCTTCGGCGGGCCTTGCTAAAGCGGTACGGCAAAGACTGGAACAATTGCTGCCAGCAAGGTTGGGGCAGCTTGCCACCGGACTTTTTACAGCGCGCAAGCGAATCAAGCATCTCTGGCCAGACGGAGCTGATCGCCGCCGCGCAATTGATGCGGCCCTAAATCCCGGCGGACCACTGGATCCGTTTGTTGACCACGATGCTGCGGCAATTGACGACTGGCTGGAGGACCCGGCGACCGGCAACCGGACTGGGTTGTTTGAAATGAAACTGCATAGCGCCGATCCGGATGAACTGACCATCAAACAGGCCCGGCTTTTGGGCCAAGCCGATATAATTTATGCGGACAGCAGCATAGCGGAAGCCATTTTGGTCCGTGCGCGTGCGGATGCCGAACGTTTTGATCTGGCTAAATTTGATCCGGCTCAGATCACTGGTCTGACGTTGGTGATACGTCGTAACTGAACGAAACTGGGGCTAAACGAAACGGGGGATCGGCATGACATTATCATTGGGACAGGGCGAAATCATCGCAGTGCTGCAAACGGCACTTGCGCCGGCTTTTCTCTTGGTAGCAGTTGGTGGCCTGCTTAGCCTGTTTGCTGGCCGGCTGGCGCGGATTATCGACCGGTCGCGGATCTTGCAGGATCTTTTTGGGGAAACTGAGGGATATGAGCATCAATGTGTTGTGGATGAACTGCATGACCTTCAGCTGCGCATAAAAATTGTCAACAGAGCTATCTATCTCAGCGTGATCAGCGCGATTGTCGCTTGCGTGCTGATCGGGCTGCTCTTTGTCATGGGATTGACCGGATTCGATCTATCCGGCGTGATAGCCGGTGCGTTCATTCTTGCAATGAGCCTGCTTTCTTTTGCGCTGATCCAGTTTTTGCGGGAAGTCCGCATTGGTGTCCGGGATTTCATGATCCGCGAGGAATATCTGGAGAAGACCGAGGAGCGGGTCAAGCGGCGCGCATCTTGACACGGCCTCAAATAGACTTAGGCCAAATAATCACAACAGATCCAATCAAAGCGCCGCCTTTGATCACCAAATGGAGAATATATCATGCGTGAAGCTGTCGTCGTATCCTATGCCCGCACCGGTCTTGCCAAAGCAGGCCGCGGTGGCTTCAATATCACACCGCCAATGACGATGGCGGCTCATGCCATCAAACATGCGGTCGCCAAATCAGGTGTTGAAAGTGACTTTGTCGACGATAGTCTGATGGGCAATGTCGCACATGCAGCCCCCAATATTGGCCGTAATGCGGCACTTCTCGCTGGGCTCCCTAAGACAACGGCGGGAGCGACGATAAACCGCTTCTGCTCGTCTGGTATGCAAGCCATTGCCATGGCGGCGAACCATATTCGCGGCGATGGTGCGGATTGTGTTGTCGCTGGTGGAGTGGAAAGCATTTCGATGCAAGGGCAGCGCGCTCCGGAAGGCAGCATCGATAACGAAATCCTGAAAATTGCACCTGATATCTTCATGCCGATGATCGACACTGCAGATATTGTTGCGGAGCGTTACAATGTCAGCCGCGAATATCAGGATGAATATTCCCTGCAATCACAGCAGCGTATGGCGAAAGCCCAGGAAGCCGGGCTTTTCGCCGATGAGATCGTGCCCATGCAGACCAAGATGAAAGTCGTCGATAAGGAAACCAAGGAAGAAAGTATCGTCGACTATACGGTTGACCGGGACGAGTGCAATCGCCCGACAACGACTCTCGAAGGCCTGGCCAAATTGCCGCCGGTCATGGGTGAGGACAAATATATTACTGCTGGCAATGCCAGCCAACTGTCCGATGGTGCCGCTGCGGTCCTGCTGATGGAAGCCAAAGAAGCGGAACGGCGCGGGTTGGAACCTCTGGGCCGTTTCGTATCCTGGGCAGTGGCCGGTTGTGAGCCGGATGAAATGGGTATCGGTCCGGTCTTCGCTGTTCCCAAACTGCTCGAACGGCAGGGTCTGACCGTCGATGATATCGACATTTGGGAACTCAACGAAGCCTTTGCGAGCCAATGTCTCTATAGCCGTGACCGACTGGGCATTGACCCGGAAAAATATAACGTCAATGGCGGTTCTATCTCTATCGGCCATCCTTTTGGCATGACGGGCGCGCGTTGTGCCGGGCATCTGTTGCAGGAGGGCCAGCGGCGCGGTGCCAAATGGGGCGTTGTGACCATGTGCATCGGAGGCGGCCAAGGTGGTGCCGGACTGTTCGAGATATATTCCTGAGTTTTCCAGATATTCAAAACCCAATTTATCGTAAGGGATAAAAGCAATTTTGGATCAACTAACCGACGAACAAGTCGAAGGCCGGCTTTCGAAAGCTTTGGCCAATCGCTCCTCGGTGCCCGCGGAGAAACTGATCGCCGGCTTGCTCCGCACATTGGGCCTCACGGCAGATGATGCTGATGAATTTTCCTATCCCGCGCTATCGTCGACAGCGCGGGAGCGCATTTTTGGTGGGCAAGTAATTGCTCAGGCCATTGTGGCAGCGGATCGTACGGTTGATGATACAAAGACTATTCATTCGCTGCATTCCTATTTTCTGCGCGCCGGAGACGAGACCAAGCCGCTGCATTTCCGTGTGCACCGGGATTTTGATGGACGTAGTATTTCCAACCGCAGGGTTGTTGTCCGGCAAGATGACAAAGTTATATTCAACCTGACGGCGTCGTTCCAAAAACCAGCGGAGGGACTCCATCATCAGGTGGCGATGCCGGATGTTCTGCCGCCCGACCAATGCATGAGCATGATGGAGCACATTGCGCGTAACCCGCAAATTTCGGACAAGCACATAGAGCGGATGAGCATGCCGCGGCCCTTTGATGTTCGCAGCGTTCGTCCACAAGGGAAAGCGCAGCCTGCCCGGCAATATCAGTGGTTCAAGACGGTGGCACCGATGCCGGATGATCCGCTGACCCACCGGGCTACGCTGGCCTTTGCATCCGATATGGGATTGCTCTCTACCTCGATGATCCCGCACGGACTACACTGGACCACGCCCGGATTATTCTCCACCAGTCTTGATCACGCAATGTGGTTCCATGATGATTTCAGGATCGATCAATGGATCTGCTATGTGATGGACAGCGACTGGACCGGAGGCACACGCGGCCTTAATCGCGGTTCGCTTTACACACAGGATGGCAAGCTGGTCGCATCGGCCGTGCAAGAAGGCCTTATCCGCGTCACACCGAAAAACGATTGAAGGTCAAAATAGGGACTTCAGATCACGTTTCAGGATCTTACCATTGGCGTTACGGGGTAGGCTGTCCTCACTGAACAGCACTTTCACCGGCACCTTGAAATTTGCCAGCCGCTCACGCACCCATGATTGCAATTCTGCTTCATTGGCGGATTGACCCTGAACCAGATGCACGACCGCCGCGGGTTCTTCGCCGAGTGTCTTGTGTTCAATGCCAATCAATGCTGCATCCATCACTGCAGGATGATCATAAAGGACATTCTCAACCTCGGACGAGTAGATATTCTCCCCGCCGCGAATGATCATGTCTTTTGCCCGGTCAACAATATGGCAGAAGCCTTCATCGTCCAAACGGGCCAGATCGCCGGTCCGAACCCAGCCATCGACAAAGGTTTCCGCCGTTGCATCCGGCCGATTCCAATAGCCCTTCACCACCATTGGTCCGCGCGCCCAAAGCTCGCCAACCTCGCCGATCGGTATTTCGTGGGCACCATCCTCACTCATGACTTTCAGGTCCGCCGCTGCGACCGGCGGGCCGCAGCTGGTCGGGCGATTGAGATAATCCTCGGCGCTGTGGGATGTGACTGTCGCCATGGTCTCGGTCATGCCCCAACCATTGCCGGGGAGGGCGCCAAAGACTTCATAGATTTTTCGCGCCAGCTCCGGTGCAGAAGGCGCGCCGCCGTAGCTGATTGCATCGATGGAACTCAGATCATATTTTTCACGGTCGGGATGCTCGATCAATTGCCAGGCAATGAACGGGACGCCGCCGGTTGCATTGACCTTTTCGCGTTCGATAATCTCCATCGCCCGCACCGTGTCCCATTTATGCAGGAATACCATCTTATGGCCGCCATGCACGGTTGGCATCATGATCGCCGAACAGGCGGTGCAATGGAACATCGGCACCACTGTCAGGCCGACCCGAACCGTCGGCTCCGGTAGTTCATTACCTCGCCGTAAAGCCGCTGCGGCACCGGAATAGCCTACCGAGATCGCATTGGTGGTCAGGTTGCGATGCGAGCCGAGTGCGCCTTTGGGCTGGCCGGTTGTACCGCTGGTATAAAATATCGTTGCCGGATCATCAGGTGCCAGGTCCATGGCTGGCAAATCTTGATCCGGAAGATCGGCATATGCATTGGGCCGACCGATTATCTCTTCCAACGCGCGTGCCGGATCGACCAAAGCGCTTTTGCTTCGGGCCACTATGGCATGCTTGAGGTCGGACAGTTCCGTCAGATGCGGAGCAATCCTATCCCATCTCTCGGCATCACAGAGCAACACGCTCGTCCCAGAATTTGCGAGACCAAAGACCAGCTCCTGATCGGTCCACCATGCGTTGAGTGGCACGACGATGGCGCCAATTGAGGTTGCCGCGAAGAATATCACCGGCCATTCCGGCAAATTTCGCATCGCCAGCGACACTCGGTCACCTTTGGAGACGCCGATATTCTGAAGCTCCAGAGCTAGAGCCGCCACCGCCCGATACCAGCTCGCATAGGTGACGCGTTCATCTTCAAATATCAGAAATTCACTCTCGCCGTGGCTGCGCGCATGTTCTGCCATAGCCGCGAGTGTAGGATGTGCGTTCTTCCAAACGCGGGTAGGCACACCATCAATCTCGACCGTCTCCATTTCAAACGGTTGACCTGGTGCGCACAGCAAAGCGTCCACGTCTTTGCGTGATCGCACGGGCCATCCAGCGGGCGGTGTCCACGTTTCGAGTGGATCTATAGCTTCAGCTGACAAATAATCTCTCCTGATCGATAGACGCGACCCTATCCGTTAAACTTTCCACCTGTAGCGGCTTTCTCTTCCAACAGCTTGGCAATTGGCAGGCCATGTTTTTTCAAGCCTGCAACCACGTTGTCGAGCCCGACGGTATCCGCCCAGAACATCGGGCCACCGGTATAAAGTGGCCAGCCATAGCCATTAATCCACACGACATCGATATCACTTGCGCGCTGGGCCATGCCCTCCTCAAGGATTTTCGCGCCCTCGTTGACCATCGGATAAAGCAGGCGTTCGCGGATTTCGTCTTTTGAAATGTCGCGCTGTTCCTTGCCTGCTTTCGACGCGAATCCTGCGATAATCTCTTTAACTTCATCAGAGGGCGTGCGTTGTCGTGCTTCATTATAATCATAAAAACCTTTGCCGACCTTCTGTCCCCAGCGACCAGCAGCACACAGGGCGTCGCGCAGCGTTTCAATGCGCTCTGGATCGCGATGCCAACCGATATCAACACCGGCGAGATCGGACATTTGAAACGGCCCCATTGGAAAGCCGAAATCCAGCAATACATCATCTACGTCCCAGTAATTGGCACCTTCCATGATCATGATATTCGCCTGCTCCTGACGCGGGCTGAGCATCCGGTTGCCGATAAAGCCAGGGCAGACGCCGGAGACAGCTGCAACCTTGCCGATTTTCTTCGACAGCTTCATCGCGGTCATCAGCACATCGTCCGCAGTCTTTTCACCACGCACGATTTCCAGCAATTTCATGATATTGGCGGGCGAGAAAAAGTGCAGGCCCAGCACATATTCGGGCCGCTTCGTCACCGCCGCGATTTCGTCAATGTTCAGATAGCTCGTATTGCTGGCGAGGATTGCACCCTGCTTCACGATGCCATCGAGCTTGGTGAAGACCTCCTTCTTGACATCCATATTCTCGAACACGGCTTCGATCACCAGATCGCAATCGGCGAGATCATCATAGGATAGGCTAGGCGTCAAAAGGCTCATCGCGCCCTCGACCTGTTCTTCGGTCATCCGTCCGCGTTTCGCTGTATTCTCGTAATTTTTGCGGATGACACCGACGCCGCGCTCCAGCGCTTCCTCTTTCAGTTCGACAATAGTCACTGGAATGCCCGCCGACAAAAAGTTCATGCCAATGCCGCCGCCCATGGTTCCGGCGCCTAAAATGCCGACTTTCTTGATTGGGATCAGCTCGATTTTGGGATCAATGCCGTCAATTTTATTGGCTGCACGTTCGGCAAAGAAATAGTGGCGCATGGCTGCCGACTGGGTACCGGTCATCAGCTTCATGAACAGCTCACCCTCTTTCTTCACGCCATCGGCATAGGAAAGTTCGCCGGCTGCTTTCACCGCCTGAATACCGGCTTCCGGGGCGTCGAACCCGCGAATCTTGCGGCCGTTTTTCTGCCGAAATTCGTCAAATATAGCCGGGTTCTTGATGCCATCTTGATTGGCTGTGCCCTCTGACGAGCGCGGTGGTACCTTGCCGATCTGTTCGCGCGCAAAGGCTATCGCATCATCGGCGAGACTGTCTTCGCTGACAATCTGGTTCACCAAACCGATTGCATGGGCCTTTTTGGCCGAGATAGGGTTGCCGATCACAACCATCGGCAAAGCGGCTTCTGCCCCGACCACGCGCGGCAAGCGCTGGGTTCCGGCAGCACCGGGGATCAGGCCGAGTTTGACCTCTGGCAGACCCATTTTTGCTGATGGCACTGCAACCCGATAATGACAAGCTAAGGCAACTTCACAGCCTCCGCCCAATGCGGTTCCGTGGATTGCTGCGACAACCGGCTTGTCACTAGCCTCTAGGCGATCAATTGCTTCGCCCAGATTGGGCCCCTGCATCGGTTTGCCAAATTCCGTAATATCCGCACCGGCAAAAAACGTCCGTCCGTCACAGCGTATGACTACAGCTTCAATCTCATCGTCGGACAGCGCTTCATCAATACCATCGACAAGCCCTTGGCGTACGGCCGCACCAAGCGCATTGACCGGTGGGTTGTTCGAAATGATGACCAATATATTCTCATGTTTTTCAGTGGTGACGACAGACATTTTTTTCTCCTGCAAGGTCATGTTTGAACGCCAAAGACATGCGGCGCGGCGTGAAGACATAGCTCGAAATTCGGGCAGGGGATTCGAATATCACAAAGAATAAAGATATGAAATCAAGCTTTTGCTATTGATCCGATCATGACGATGATCGCTGCGCCCCACTGCGCCCGGTTCCGTCAGGAAAGCACGCGCAAATTGTGGCTTGGCAAGAACAATCCGATTAGGTTGATCAGCACGCATCATGTTGGTCAAGAAGCGCTAAACAGCACAAAATAATCTAACTTGCAAAATGGATGTTTTGGAAGTTGTACACATCTGTAAAGCTGGTTAGCAAAGCCAGTACAGCATCACAGTTCGTCGATGCTAAGAAGGGGGAATACATGAAAAGACTTTTTGCAGGTGTGGCTATTGCCGCATTGACCATCACGCCTGTGTCCGCGCAGATGGCGGAGGAAACACAAGCTGTCGCTCCGGTGGCTCCGGTGGTTCCGGTTATCGCCAGCCCTGAGCAAACAGCTCCTGAGCCTGTCGAATTGAAACCGCTGATCCTGAAAAGCGGGACACCGTTAAAACTGGCAGTGTCTAAAGAAGTAAACAGCAGCACGCATGATGCGGGTGATATGTTCGGGCTAACCGTGTTGGAGGATGTTCGGGTCAGTGACACGGTCGTCATACCAAGCGGCACTCCAGCTTCGGCTGAGATAACCTGGCGGACTGGTAAAGGGGCGTTTGGAAAGTCCGGCAAGCTGGAATTTTCTATGCGCTCTGTCGAACTTGATGGTCAAAGCATACCCATTACCGGTGACTTCCGGCAGGAAGGCGAGGGCAACACAGTTGCAACCGGGGTTGGCGTTTTGGCTATAGGTGTTTTTGCCGGATTCATTACCGGCAAGCGCGCCCGCCTTCCTATGGGCCGGGAACTGTTGTCCCAGGTTGCCCAACCTTTGGAATTTGCGCCTGATGGCAGCTTGTCGCCATCTTTTGATTCCGAAAGCGCGATGGCCGCTGCTGTGGCAAACACGCCTCTCGGACAGTGCAAGGCCGAAGCCGATACGTTATCCAAGCCGAAGAAACGGCAAAAAGCGCTCAAGAAATGCTATAAAAAACGCATGGAATAGTGTGCAGGGTGCCGCGCCAGGATTGGCGCGGCACCAACATTGTCTCTACGTTGTTGGGGAGCGATCAGGAGATATTTGCAGTTCGCTTAGAGTGCGCCAGCCGCTGCAGGCAAATTTCTCCATAGGTCTGATCCAAGAAAGCCGTAGATAGCCCTTAATTCTGGAATGGTTCGACCGTTCCCAGATGTATATGATAGAACCAAATCTAGTTTTTCGCGGCTTGATGATCGTCATACTCGTGCTGTTTGCAAGCGTGTTTGCGATCATTTATTTGCGGGATTCAAAGCAACGTATGGCCGGTTGGCTTGCCTTGGCCTATATCGCGGGCCTCGCCGCGTTTTTGATGGATATCAGTCGCGCGATTCTAGATCCGGTGATATCCGACATCATCGCAAAAACACTGTTCTGGTGCTTCAGCATTGCCATGGTTTTGGGCCTTTTTGACCGATATAAATCCAGTTACCCTTCGCGGAGAATAGGCGGGATTGTAGGCATCGGGTTTGTTCTGTTGCTGTGGTTCAGTTTTGTTCAAACAGATGTCATCATGCGATCTGTGTTCTCGTCCGTTACTGCAGGATTGATTCTGATGTGCGCGTTGCCGCTGCTTTGGAAGAACCGAAGTGGCGCCCTTGAGAATATCATGTTCATCATGATTGCCGCTTTGTGCTCGATGTACTTTCTACGTCCCTATATTGTTTATGATGTCTTGGACGCGGCTCATACTGTGGCAGACTATCAACATTCCACCTTCGCAATCCTATTGCATGCATCCAGTGCATTTTGCGGTCTGGCCTGCGGTGTCGTCATGCTGATTGTTGTTGGACATGACATTATTGAAAAGCTTCAGAGGGCGGCAACAATCGACCCGCTCACCGGAATCATGAACCGGCGCGGATTGGATCAATATATAATCAAGGAACTTTCGGAAGAAAGTGCCGCTGACCGAGCAATCATGATCATCGATCTCGATCTGTTTAAAAGGGTAAATGACAATTTCGGTCATGAAACCGGCGACAAAATATTGATACGTGCCGCAAAAATCCTGCAAAGGGTCACTGGTACACTGGGCAAAGTTGCCAGAATTGGCGGTGAGGAGTTTGTCGTAGTTTTGGATGGGCCAAGTTCGGCAGATCGCTTGGTCGTGGCTCAGCATCTCAGATTGTCCGTTGGTATGCTTGCGCACCCGGAACTTGGCGATTCCGAACGAGTGACTGCTAGCTTTGGAATATCTATCATTGATGAAAACGAGAGCTTCGCCATGGCATTAAGGCGGGCGGATCGAGCCCTTTATGAAGCCAAAGCCGATGGCCGCAATTGTGTGGCGGAAGCGTCGAATGACAATATGATTAGCAAAATTAGATATATGGAGCGATATTAGCCAAACGTAACTTGCGCGCAGCCATTGCCTTAGAAACGGATAAAGTTGGCTAGCAGGCCATACCACATATCAGGGGCGCCATGTCGAACCAGCGCCGTACGATTACTTCTCCGCCAAGATCCAGTCTACGGCGGCATCGGCATGGATTTCGGTGCTGTTATAAATTGGCAGAATATTGGCCTTGGTATCGATGATCAGATCAAGTTCGGTGCAGCCTAGCACAATGGCTTCGACTTCCTGTTTGGCGATATTGGTGATGAAGGTTTTCAATGTCCGCTCTGAATCGCGCTTCACTTGATTGAACATCAGTTCCTCGTAGATAATCCGCTCAATCTCCTCGACCCGGTCTTCATTCGGCGGGGTTAGAGTAATGCCCTTGCCGACCAGCCGTTTGCGGTAGAAGCCTTCAGTCATCACGTTGCGTGTACCCAGTAGGGTTGCGGCCTTGACCCCGTCCGTAATCATCTTGTCACCGACACAATCGGCAATGTGAATTATTGGCACACCGACTTCGGGAGCCACCTGTTCGTAGATTTTGTGCATAGCGTTGGAGCAGATCAGGATGGCAGTGGCGCCCGATGCTTCCAGGCGTTTTGCCGAGCGGGTCATCAATCCCGCCGCTGCATCCCAATCATCGTCCGATTGTAGACGCGCATAGTCATTGAAATTGACGCTTTCGATCAGCAGATGTGCACTCGCAAACCCGCCCAGCTTACGCTGAACTTCACTGTTGATCCGGCGATAATAGCTCTCAGTCGAGACCCATGACATCCCGCCAATCAGACCTAATTTACGCATTGATTACATCCCTGATAAAGTGAGTCGCTCTACAGGAATCGGATCATCCTAAAGCGATTTGACTATATCCTCGCACATTTTCTTCGCATCGGACAACAGCATCATGGTCTGATCCATGTAAAATACTTCATTGTCGACGCCGGCATAGCCAACTCCGCCCATCGAGCGCTTGATGAAGAAGATCGTCTTGGCCTTGTCGACATCGAAAACGGGCATGCCGTAAATAGGTGACCCCTTATCGGTCTTGGCCGCCGGATTGACCACGTCATTGGCACCAATGACAAAGGCAACATCCGCCTGCGCAAACTCGCTGTTGATATCTTCCAGCTCGAACACCTCGTCATAAGGTACATTGGCTTCGGCAAGCAGCACGTTCATATGGCCCGGCATCCGTCCCGCCACAGGGTGAATGGCATATTTGACGCTGACGCCCTCTTCTTTGAGCATATCACCCATTTCCCGCAAAGCATGCTGGGCCTGTGCCACCGCCATGCCGTATCCAGGAACGATGATGACATTTTCCGCTTGCTTCATCATATAGGCCGCGTCTTCGGCGCTGCCGCGTTTCCAAGGTCGGTCGATCTTCTCGGCCCCTTCCGATGGTCCGCTGTCGGCACCAAAGCCGCCAGCAATCACGCTGATGAAGCTGCGGTTCATCGCTTTGCACATGATGTAGGACAGGATCGCACCAGACGAGCCCACCAGAGCGCCGGTTATGATCATTGCGGTGTTACCGAGCGTAAAGCCCATGGCCGCCGCTGCCCAGCCGGAATAGCTGTTGAGCATCGACACCACGACCGGCATATCCGCGCCGCCAATGGGGATAATCAGCAGGAAGCCGATGACAAAAGCGAGCGCTACAATGATCCAGAAGACCATCGCTGTTTCGACGGTTGGCAGGACCGCGAAATAAGCGGTTAGGCCGATGATGCCCGCGAGCACACCCAGATTGATCACATGGCGTCCCGGCAGCATGATCGGTGCACCGGACATATTGCCGTTAAGTTTCAAGAACGCGATAACTGAACCGGAGAAGGTAATCGCACCAATGGCAACGCCCAGTCCGAGCTCAATCCGGCTGACAACAAGTATTTCACCGGCTGCGTCAAGGATATTAAACGCGCCCGGATTGAGATAGGCGGCGATGCCGACCAGCACCGCTGCCATACCAACAAGACTGTGAAAAGCCGCAACAAGCTGCGGCATATCGGTCATCGGAATACGGCGTGCAATGACAAAACCAATCGCCCCGCCAATGGCAATAGCGACACCGATTTCCGGCAGGCTGGCAATATCATGGGTAACCAGCGTCGTCACTACTGCGATCAGCATACCGATCATGCCGAAACGATTGCCGCGCCGACTGGATTCCGGTGATGATAGACCACGCAGAGCCAGAATGAACAGGACACCGGAGACCAGATAAGCCACCGCCACCCAAGGATTAACTGCTTCGCCGGACGCCGCCATTGCCGGCGTGGCAAAGAATAGCGCCGCTGCGCCCCCCAATAATGCGCGCATTATTTGCGCTCCTTTTTCTTGTACATTGCAAGCATGCGCTCGGTCACGGCAAAGCCGCCAAATATGTTTACGCTGGCCAGAACAACGCCCACCAGTCCGAGCCATTTCGCAGTCTGGCCACCATCAGCTTGGGATCCCGCAGCCGCGGCAATCAGCGCCCCGACAATGATCACCGAAGAAATGGCATTGGTCACCGCCATAAGCGGCGTATGAAGCGCCGGCGTCACCGACCAGACCACATAATAGCCCACAAAACAGGCCATCACAAAAATTGAGAGAATTGAAATAAAGTCCATTTTTTTGCCCTTAGCTCGCCAGAAGGCGCTCGTTCACAACTTTGCCGTCTTTGGTCAGGCGTATCCCGATTGTCACCTCATCTTCATCAGGCAGCACTGGCCGTTTGGCCTCTTCATCCCAATAGGCGCTGAGAAAATTATAGAGGTTGCGGGCAAATAACGCTGAGCTGTCTGCCGCCATGGTCGATGGCATGTTGTTCGCGCCATAGATTTTCACGCCATGCTTCTCGACGACTTTTCCAGCAACCGCGCCTTCGACATTACCGCCTTGCTCCGCAGCCAGATCAACGATCACGCTGCCAGTGCGCATGGTGGCGATCTGGGCATCGCTGATCAGTCGCGGTGCCGGACGTCCCGGGATCAAAGCGGTGGTGATCACGATGTCCTGCTTGGCAATATGCTTGGATACCAGTTCGGCTTGCGCTTTCTGATATTCCTCGCTCATTTCGGTGGCATAGCCGCCGGTGCCTTCGCCTTCGATGCCTGCAACATCCTCGACAAAAATTGGTTTGGCGCCAAGCGATTGAATCTGTTCCTTGGTCGCGGCCCGCACATCGGTTGCCGACACCTGTGCGCCGAGACGCCGCGCTGTCGCAATCGCTTGCAAGCCGGCAACGCCGACGCCCATAACGAAGCATTTTGCGGCCGACACCGTGCCAGCCGCCGTCATCATCATTGGGAAAGCACGGCCATAATGCGAGCCCGCCTCAATGACGGCCTTGTAGCCTGAAAGATTTGATTGTGAGGACAGGATATCCATTGACTGCGCCCGGGTAATTCGCGGCATGAATTCCATCGCTAGCGCATCAATGCCCAGCTTGGCATATTCATCAACCCGCTCTCTCTCGCCAAAGGGATTGAGACTGGCAACCAGCCATGCGCCCTTTTTCATTCCCTTGAGTGATTTGGGTTCCGGCCCCTGAACACCCAAAACAATGTCGGCGTCTTTCAGTGCCGTTGCACGGGTGGTGATGCTGGCACCAGCCGCTTCATAATCTGCATCTGAAATCGAAGCTGATAGACCAGCCTCTTTTTCAACCGCAAGCGTGGCGCCCAGTGCCGTGAACTTCTTTACCGTTTCCGGAGAAGCACTAACCCGCTGCTCACCGTCGGCGAGTTCTTTCAATACCGCAATTTTCAAGGATTATTCCAATCAGCTGACAATGAGGATGATGACCAATATCGTCACCAGAGCTGTGATGATCGATCCGATCTTCAGCCAGGACAAAAAGCGGCTGTAGTTCTCTTCCGCCGATTTCATATTGTTATCAGAAGCCATGGTTCCTCCAAATATTCGAATAAAGATTGCCGCAGCTCTAACCTTATATATCGCATCGCTCAAGGCCTCGCAGACTGATTTATCCTAATAAGAGTGATAGAAAATATCAGCCCTTCTTAATCCGGTCTTTACCCCTCGTTGCTACATTATTGGCTCATTCTGGCACATATGGGATAAAAATGGCTCAAAACGGCACAAAATTGCTGATGTTAATCGACGATGAGCCGGCACAATGCCGGTTGATATCTGCCCTTGCATCGCGGGCCGGCTATCGCACCATCTTTGCGCGTGACGCCGAAACTGCGATCGCGACATTGGGTACGCAAGACGGCATGATGCTGGATGCGATCATCCTTGATCACTGGGTGCCAGGCCCTGAAGCCACCGAACTGATTGCCGAACTCAAATCCCGTCGTCCGGCCTTGCCAATCTTGATGCTCACTGCCGTTGGTTCGGTAACCGAAGCGGTAAATGCGGTTCGTGCCGGTGCAACCGATTATCTCATCAAGCCCGTGGCTCCGGAGCAGATGCTACAAGCACTCTCAACGGCGGTTGAAAGCTCCAAGGAGGTTGGCGAACTACAGCCCCTGACGGAAAAAATTTCTGCACCACTGGAGTTTGAAGAAATTGTTGGCGCAGCTCCGGCCTTTCGTGCGGCCTTGGCTATTGCCGCCAAAGCAGCGAGGGCCCGCGTTCCTGTCCTGATTGAGGGCGAAGGCGGTGTCGGTAAAGAAGTAATCGCTGACGCCATTCACGCTGCGAGTCCGCGTTCCAAACTGCCCATGCTGAAAATCAACTGTGGTGCGATTACTGGAAATTTGCTTGATTCGATCCTGTTCGGTCATGAAAAAGGCGCGTTTACAGGTGCATTTGACCGAAAAATTGGTTTGTTGCAGCAAGCAGAAGGCGGGACAATCTTCCTCGATGAAGTGGACCGGATACCAGCCGAGACTCAAGTTCGCCTGCTGCGCTTCTTGAAAACTTCCGAAATTCAACCTTTGGGTAGCCCGAATAGTTTTCAGATTGATGTACGGATCATTGCGGCCACGAACCGCACTCTTGATCAGGAAGTCAAAAAAGAACGGTTCCGCGAAGATCTCTATTACCGGATGAATGTCGTTCAATTGACAATTCCCCCCTTGCGTGATCGCACCGGTGATATTCCGGCACTGGCGCGTCATTTTCTGTCACGCCTTGCGCTCCAGCCCGGTCTGCGCAGCCTTGGTATCACCGATGAAGCGCTCAACTTGCTGCGCAGTTATCAATGGCCTGGCAATGTCCGTCAGTTACAAAGTGTTTTGTTTCGTGCGGCTGTAATGTGCGACCGTGATGCACTGACCTGCGATGAGTTTCCTCAGATCGCTTCCTTTGTAGCGGAATCAGGAGATGAGCATCATCATGTGGCCGGTAGCCCCGAAGGTATTGGAATCACATTATATAGTGAAGACGGCAACCTTCGACCGCTTGAAGAGATTGAAGCCGATGTCATTCGCTTGGCAATTGGCCATTATCGCGGCCGGATGACAGAGGTCGCTCGCCGTCTCGGCATTGGCCGTTCGACTCTTTACCGCAAACTGGCAGACCTGGGAATCGATAACGCGGCCTGATCTTCCCAGTTGATGTTTGGGGCTTCACTCCCTAAGTCTACCATCTATGACAAACATGCGACCTTCATTATCGATTTGCGCGGCTCTTTCTGCGGCTCTGATTCTTTCTTCCTGCGGTAAACAGGAGGCCGTTGGTGACGTGCCGTCGAGTGAAGAACTGGCCGCGCAAGCAGATGCTGCCAGCAAGGCTATTCGTGACGAAGAGGCTGCAGCCAATGCAGATGGTGATGCACCGGTTATAGATAGCGCCGAGATGACCAGCTACGCCAATGCTCTTCGTGGATTTTCGATCATGGTTCCGAAAGATTGGGCAGCTGATGAAGCGGCCAGCGACGATAATGGCCGTGTATTTGACGATGCGCAATCACGGGCAAAGCTGACCGCTGGCTGGATCGAAAATCGCGAAGATGCTGATCTTGCCGCAGCTGTAGCCGAGCTTGAAAATGCCGGAGAAGCCATGACCGGTGACTATGTGAACGAAAATGAATATCGAGCATCCGGTCTTATTGAGGATGGCAGCAAAACCGCACAGCGCATCCTTCGCAAACCAGACGGAACAATGATCAAAGCGGCAATAACCTACCCGGCGGATAGCGCCGAAACCATTGATCCATTGGCAAAGCAGATTTTGGATAGTCTGACACTGCAATAGTCACCGTCTGGTCAGTCCATTGATGAATGGACTTATGGCTAGCGATCTAGTTTTGCATCAAGAAACCCTGGAACTGGGCCATTCCAGCCATCATCCGTTTCATCAACTCTGTCTTGAGTCGGGCTTTGTTTTTCTGATTTGGTATCTTTTTTCGCGGTTTTTTCCGGACGCTTTTTGGCGCTTATCTGTTGGTCATCAGAAGGTTGCTTCTTGCGCTTGTCGCTCTTTGGCTTGTCCGGAACCGGTTTTTTACTGCCCTGCTTTTTCTCAGGCTTAACCGACTTGCTGTCCCTCACCGGAAGCTTCGTGCCAGTTAGCTTTTGGATACTATCAACATGTTCATCATCGCGATTGGTGACAAATGTAATGGCAACACCGGTCGCGCCTGCCCGGCCTGTACGACCGATCCGGTGGATATAGTCATCGGGATGCCAGGGAATGTCGTAATTCACTACATGACTGACGCCTTTGATATCCAGCCCCCGGGCCGCGACATCGGAGGCGCACAAGATATTGATCTCGCCAGATTTAAAACGGTCGAGCTCTGCAAGACGAGAGCTTTGGTCCATATCGCCATGAATTTGCCCGGCATCAAAACCATCCTTGCGCATTTGCTGGCAAAGATCGCGCACTTCGGTTTTGCGGTTGCAAAAGATAATCGCGGTATCGACGCCTTCATTGTCCAATATGCCATAGAGTAATTTGCGCTTTGCCTTGGGCGCGACATGGATAATTGATTGGTCAATAGAGGTGTTGGCCGTTGCTGGTCGCGATACCTCAACAGATTTTGGATTGTTGAGAAACTGATCAGACAGTTTCTTGATTGGTGGCGGCATCGTGGCCGAGAACAGCATGGTTTGCCGGGTTGTCGGCAGTTTTGAACAGATTTGCTCGATATCCGGAATGAATCCCATATCAAGCATGCGATCTGCTTCATCGATCACCAGCAGTTCACACCCGGACATCAAGATGCGGCCGCGCTCAAAAAGATCCATCAACCGGCCCGGTGTTGCGATCAATACATCGACACCTTTTTCCAGCGCCTTGATCTGATCACCCATTGATACACCGCCGATCAAAAGCGCCATGCTCAAGTTATGGTTCTTGCCATATTTTTCAAAATTCTCAGCGACTTGAGCAGCCAGTTCCCGTGTCGGTTCGAGAATTAAGGAGCGCGGCATTCTGGCCCGGGATCGCCCATGCGCCAGAATGTCGATCATGGGTAAAACAAAGCTTGCTGTCTTGCCGGTACCGGTCTGTGCAATCCCGATAATGTCCTTCATCATCAGAACGGGAGGTATGGCCTGCGCCTGAATGGGCGTGGGCGCATCATAGCCGGCATCTGCTACGGCTTTCAACAATTCATCAGAGAGGCCGAGGTCGGCGAATTTCATAGTGTTTCCGGAAAATTACGGTGCATACACGCACAATCAACAAGCTTGTAAAAGCTTAACCGGGGGATGGTGCGAAACGCCGCTTTTGTCAAGCTATCTGGAACTATCAGACCGTTAGATCGAAATAGTCACTCGGGAACCAAAAGTCGAAATCTGTCAATTTCGCATTTGGAGCCCGTCCGGGAGTGCAGAATATCCCGGTCAGCGCAGATTTTTCCGTCACTCGATTTTTCCATGTAGAATCCGGAGTAGAAGCTGCGCGCCTGGCATTTTTTTTTCAGACGCGCGCGGATTTGTTTGCGGTCTCTGGTCACCAGATCCAGATACCGTTCGCCAAATCTTTGGACTCCCAATATGCTTCGCATTGGCAGGCATTTGCCAATTTTCTTTTGCTTATAGGTTGTTGGCCGAGACGAACGGGCAATATCCGCCACCGCTGAAGCCATTAACGGGCGGCGACGGGGTACCCGGATAATGACCCGTTTCTCAATCCGCACTTGCGCAAATCGTTGACGAGCGGGGGCAACAAAAAAGCCCTCGGTCTTGTCGGGGATACCGGTTTCGGGCAGCTCTGAGGCGACCGGTGTCGCCAACAGCAATGATGCATAGAGTGTAAGACTCACCGAAAACCCCTAGTTATCATCATCATGCCTATAACGGTGCAGATTGAACAATTGATGAACTATCTTTTCTACTCATTTCTTGGTCTTTGGTAGCAATGCCGCTATATTCTGGAAAGTCCCTTAAATTCTGGAGCATATGATGTCGGAAATGGCCGATTGGTTAAGGAGCATGGCTGAAATTGTCGGCCCGAAAGGTTTTACCAATGCGCCCGACGAGATGGAACCTTGGCTGACTGATTGGCGTGGCCGCTATACTGGAAAGGCGCTTGCCCTCCTTTCACCAGCCAGCACCAACGAAGTTTCAGAGATAGTCAAAGTCGCTCATGCCCACGCGATTTCACTCGTGCCTCAGGGCGGCAATAGTGGAATGGTCGGAGGCGCTACACCTGACTCAGAAGGCGAATCTGTTCTGCTCTCGCTACGCCGCATGAACCGGATCCGCGAAATCGCATCTGGAGATCAGTTGGCGGTCTGCGATGCTGGCGTTATTCTTCAGAATTTTCATGCAGCATTAGACGAGCATGGCCAACGTTTCCCACTCACGCTGGGCGGCAAGGGATCGGCGACCATTGGCGGCCTTGTATCAACTAATGCCGGCGGTACTCAGGTTTTGCGTCACGGCACGATGCGAGCATTGGTTGCCGGGCTAGAGGCGGTATTGCCAGATGGCAGCATTTATCATGGACTGTCAGCGCTCAAAAAAGACAATCGTGGATATGATCTTAAACAGCTTCTTATTGGCGGAGAGGGAACGCTGGGTATCGTAACTGGCGCGACGCTTAAAACCGTTCCGGCTTTGATTGACCGCTGCGTAGCTTGGGTTGGCTTGGCTTCTCCGCAAGCGGCCCACAAGCTGTTCAAGTTTCTTTGCTCGCGCGAAAATCAATCACTGGAAGGTTTTGAAATCATTCCGAGAACCTGCCTGGACTCGGTGCTAAAGCATATTCCTGATACGCGCCCGCCATTGGAACAAGGAACACCATGGAATGTTTTGGTCGAATTTGTCCGCGACCAACCCGGTGCGGCTGACCCGCGTGAAGTCGTCGAATCTTTGCTTACCGAGGCAATTGGTGAGAATCTTATTAGCGATGCTGCTATCGCCGAGAATGAAAGCCAAGCCGAGGCATTCTGGAAAATCCGTGATTCGATTTCTGAAGCAGAACGAGCTGATGGTCCAGCGCTGCAACATGATATCAGTGTACCGGTGGCGCAAATGGCAGATTTTATCACTGAGGCTGGTGCACAAATTGAAAACGCATTTTCAGGCACGGAAGTTGCGGCTTTTGGCCATATGGGAGACGGCAATGTCCATTTCCATGTGAAGGCACCTGGTGATGTGACGGCCGGCCCTGACGGAGCGAAATGGATGCTGCAGTCCTCTCAGACTGTTTCACCAATGGTTCATGATCTTGTTGTGGCGACGGGTGGTTCAATTTCTGCCGAACATGGCATTGGTCAATCCAAGCGCGACGAGCTGGCCCGTCTTTCTGGCGATGCTCGGACTTTGACGCTGCGTGCAATAAAACAAGCGATTGATCCGCAAAATATAATGAATCCGGGTAAACTAGTTCCCCTTGCGTCTGCCACGCCAGCCTCTTAAAGCAGCCCCAACAGACAAGTTTACAGTAATCTATTTTGGAGAAAAATTATGGCCAGCGCGCCGCAAGCCCAAGCTCTTCCGATGTTCTACAAGGACTTGGTTCCACTCAATTCCAAAGAACATGGAAATTGGAGAGTCAAAGGGCTCGATGATGCATCCTTTATGCAAGAACAGCATGCGATTCCCATAACCGTTGACGAGTTTGCCAATGCTGCTCGCAACTATCCCATTGTCTTCTCGATGGGTGAGAACAGCGTTCCTTTGATATTGATGGGTTTGAACGAAGGTGTGAACACGTTCATGGGCGAAGATGGTCGTTTCAACCAGCCCGCCTACGTTCCCGCTTATGTGCGCCGCTATCCGTTCATGCTCGCCAAATTGCGGCCTGACGCGGATGAGCTTTCGCTTTGTTTTGATCCTACAACGGGTGCTATAGGTGAATATAAAGATGGCGAGGCACTTTTCGACAAAGACCAGCCCAGTGAGAAAACCAAAAGTATCCTGGAATTTTGTGAACAATTTGAACAGGCTGGCCAGCGGACCGGCCAGTTTGTTGAGGAACTGAAGAATCTGGACCTGTTGATGGATGGTGAAGTAGCCATCCAACAGGCCGGTGTGGAACAGCCGTTTGTCTATCGTGGTTTTCAGATGGTCAATGAGGAAAAGCTTCGGGATATGCGTGGCGATGAACTGCGCAAAATTAATCAGAACGGTATGTTGCCCCTGATCTATGCGCACCTCTTGTCGCTGCAGATCATGCGTGAGGTGTTCGCGAAGCAGGTTGATGCAGGTAAAATGCCCCAGGTAACTGAGGCGCCAACCCTGTAATTGGCGTCACCAGGCAGTCGAGTATGATTGTGATCCGGTGAAGTGTGCTATCCTTTGTTAGATGTGCTTCGCTGGATCACTGGACCTACCGCATCCGTTTTTCGGAAGTATTAAATGGCCCCTGAGGGCTTGATGGGGTTGAATTATCTCACTTCTAGTTGGGATAGCCTTATTGATACCGCAGAATCGGACCAATAATTTCGTGATTGGGTCTTGCAACTCGTTGCACAAGAGACCACATTACGAGTCGTACGGGTTCACATCCCCCGATTGGATCTGTACCGGCATTCTTTGAATGCCACCTCCCTGAACCTTGGCCACCTCGCCGTAATGGCGGGGTGGTTTTTTTTGGGCTCTGCCATGACAGTCGCTTACTCGGCGGCGGTAAGTAGAAACTGCTTGTCTATTTGCCCGGCCAATCGTGAAGCCAGATTAGCAATGTGGCCAGCCATCTCCGGCAACCGGCTACCGGGCTCCCGTAGGGGTTCATCTAGATAAAAGCGGCGACTAACTTCCAATTGCAGCGCATGAATATCTTTCTCGATTTTGCTGTGGCGCTCCAAAATATATCCGCCGGCGTAAGGATGGTTTAGTCGCGCGTGGACACCAGATTGCTGAAAGAAGGACATTGAAAGCTCTGAGTATCGGGAGCCTGCACTGCGACCAAATCGGTCGCCAATAACGATATCGGCATTGCCTTGATCTTCATCCAATGGCGGCATGCTGTGCAGATCCAATAAAATGGCACAGCCGAATTTAAGGCGCATCCGCTCTAAAATACCGGCAATGCTGTCATGATAGGGTTCATGGCAGCTATTCAAACGGTGATCTATGTCTTTCCATTGCCACTTTTTCCTCCACAAGCTGCCAATACCGTGCAAGCGGCTGGGCACGACGCCCAGACCTCCGCGAACCTTCCTGCTGGGTGTAGGTACTTGAGATGCGGTCAAATCAATGATCATATCAGCGTCAATTTCCGAGCGATTGCGGTTCAAATCCACCCATGCTCGAGGCCGGTGAGCAATAATTGCCGGGAAACCACGAGCGATTGCCGTGCTGGCCAGGCGATCGGCATACCGATCTTCCAACCGTAAAAGATGCGCCGCCGGTACGGCCAAATTCTCCATTATTTGATCAGGATACACGCGTCCTGCATGCGGGACACTGATCAGGAGTGGAAATTGCATGTTATTGATATTATAGGAGGAAAAAGGACCACCGAGAGCTTCAATATCGCTCAAGCTATCGATATTTTGATCGGTCATTATGTTCCCACTCGTTCCTTTTCCCAATATCGCATAAAAAGAGATCACAGAACCAAAATATTAAGAGATTTGCTCCTATAGTTAAGTTTAGGCATAAACGCTTTAGTTTTTGAAGACGATAACGACAGGGAATGGCCCGGAAATGATAAGAATTCTTCTTGCGGAAGATGAGCAGGCTATGCGTGAGCATCTGACGCGCGCATTGCAAAAATCCAATTATGATGTCGTCGCGGTTGATCGCGGGACAGCAGCTTTGCCCTATCTCGAAGCGGAAAAATTTGATCTGTTGCTGACCGATATTGTCATGCCTGAGATGGATGGTATCGAGTTGGCTCAGCATTGCGCCAAAGTGTCTCCTGATACGCAAGTCATGTTCATTACAGGGTTTTCTGGTGTAACCTTGCGTGCCGGTGAATCGGTTCCGAAGGCAAAAATTCTGTCAAAGCCGTTCCATTTGAAGGATCTCGTTCTCGAAGTGCAACGGCTATTTGAACCAGATAGTATCGGTGAACTGAATTAAGTCTTGCGCCCCGTCTAGGGGGTAGCTAGACGGCCTGCAGCGTGGGCGTATAGCTCAGTGGTAGAGCACTTCGTTGACATCGAAGGGGTCGGGAGTTCAACTCTCTCTACGCCCACCATTTTTCTTAATCATGTATCAGAAAATGCACCATGGTCAGGCAGCGAGCGCAATATGCGCCGCGAGATCTCGGCTGGGTGAACGACCATGCCACGCTGTATATGCCCGGGTGAAGGCGCTCAATTCGCTATAACCCAGTTTGGTTGCTATTTCCGAAAGTGAACGTGTGCCCTCAAGGAAATAAAGCTGACAGGTATCGCGGCGTACCTGTTCCAGTATTTGCCGGAAGGAGGCCCCTTCCGCAACGAGCTTGCGTCGTAGAGTCCGTTCGGCCATTCCGAAAGTGTCCGCAGCCGCGTCAAGACCGAGCCCTGATTTGTCCAGCAGATGAAACAGGTAATTATAGCTCAGTTTAGCCAATGGAACCGATTTTCCACCATTGATCTGAAACTGTGCGAACTGTTGTCCTGCAGCCCGCACAACCGCTGCATTGCGGAAAGGATTGGGAAGATCGACAAGGCTCTGATGAAATTCGAGACAGGTATCTGGTTGATTGAAAAAACATGATAATTTGGGCGTTCGATATTCTGTACTGATTAAACTGTCGTAGTTTTTCCCTCCCCGGTTGCGAAAGCATGCGGCCTTAATCACCGGTGTTCCGCCACGGGTTATCGTCTGAGCAACATGACACAAGATTGAAAAAACCACGGAAACCAGTTCGTCAGCCGCATCTGATTCGCGGTCCCAGGTCAAACGGCATTGATGACCAAGCTCCTGCCATTTCATAAGCGGTCTATGCCTACCAAAATCAAGTGCCGCTGCGGCAGCCTGTAGTACATCTCTCAACGTTGCGCCAAACATTGCTGCATGACTAAAATCTGAGAAACCGGAGGGCATCATCTCCCTACCAATATCAGATAATATGGCACCGCTGCCAAGTTCTTGGGCCGTCGTTTGACATAAGATACTGACCGCGTTGCTCCCATATTTCGTTCGCGGATCGCGCAGTTCTGGTTCGGCAAGACCCAATGCTTCCAGCAAGACAGGTTTTCGCGCACCAATCTCCAGGCAACTGCGGAAGAGCCGATTGAGAAATTGTGATGAAACACTGATATTGTCGTAACTGGTTTGCCCCATCGGTTCAGCTAGGGGCAGGATATCTGAAAGCTCAATGCTCTTTCGACCAAATTGTAAATTTGACGATCAACAGGTCAATTACAGTCTGGATGGAGCGCTTCGATGTAACTGACGCGGAGAATCAGATAACTTTAGCGCAGGCAATATTGGCGTCTAGTAGCGAATGACGCTTGCGCCCCAGGTGAAACCGCCGCCCATCGCTTCGAGTACCAGCAGATCATCCGGTTTTATGCGGCCATCACGAACAGCCGTATCAAGCGCCAAAGGCACTGATGCCGCTGACGTATTGGCATGCTGATCCACTGTCTTGATCACCTTTTCAGGCGCTAGATTTAGTTTTTTGGCAGTCGCATCCAATATGCGGGCGTTGGCTTGATGCGGCACAACCCAGTCAACATTATCCATTTGTTCACCGGCGGCATCTAATGCCTCAGTCAATACTGATGACAGATTTACGACGGCGTGACGAAACACTTCTCGTCCCTTCATACGAAGCTTACCAACCGTTCCCGTTGTGCCGGCACCACCATCTACATAAAGCAACTGGTTATGCTCGCCATCAGCATGAAGACGTGTGGACAGCACTCCTTTTTCGGTTTCTTCGCCAGACAGAATGATCGCACCTGCGCCATCACCAAATAATACGCAGGTCGCCCGGTCTTCCCAGTCGAGGATTCGACTGAATGTTTCCGCGCCGATAACGATCGCATTTTGTGCGCTGCCAGCGCGGATCATGCTCTCTGCAACGGACAACGCATAGAGAAAGCCTGAACAGACCGCCGCAACATCAAAGGCAACACATCCATTGCAGCCCAGTTCATGCTGCACGATCGTTGCGGTTGCGGGAAAGGTCTGGTCCGGCGTTGCAGTTGCCAATATGATCAAATCAATATCATCTGCGGTCAGTCCCGACATGTCGAGTGCTTGCCGTGCTGCGGCTGTCGCCAGACTTGACGTTGTTTCATCATCCTCTGCGATATGACGAAATTTTATGCCGGTACGTTCAACAATCCATGCGTCGGTGGTATCGACTTTTTCTGCGAGTTCGGCATTTGACACTTTCGTCCGCGGTAGGGCCGAGCCGGTCCCCTTAATGACCGCACGGCGGGCGGTCGCGCCACTCATTTGCCAGCTAACTCCACTGGAGGTAAGCTGCTGATCTTATTCAGGTCTTCGCTAATGCGTTCCAAAATGCTGTCCTCTACCAACCTTGCGGCAACTTCTACCGCATTGGCTACGCCTTTTTCATCGGCACTTCCATGGCTTTTTACCACGACACCGTTCAAGCCCAGAAAAACCGCACCATTGTGATTGTTGGGATCGAGATGTTCTTTCAGCAATTCTGTCGCTGGTCGAGAGATCAGAAAACCGATCTTGGAGCGTAGAGAGCTTAAAAAACTGCGTTTCAGCAGATCGGTGACAAAGCGTGCTGTGCCCTCAAGCGCCTTTAGTGCAATATTGCCTGAGAAGCCGTCTGTCACGATAACATCAACTTCGCCGGTTGAGATCTTGTCCGCTTCCGTGAAACCTTGAAAATTCATGGCCAGACCATCAGCATTTTTCAGCGCTTCGGCAGCGACTTGCAATGTTCCTGTGCCCTTACCGTCTTCCGTTCCGATATTCAGCAGCTTCACCTTTGGCTTTTCAAAGCCATGCATGATCCGGCTATAAGCTGCGCCCATTACGGAAAATTGAACGAGATTGCGGCTGTCGCACTCGGCATTGGCGCCCAGATCCAGCATCACGACGTCGCTGTCTTTCATGGTTGGCAGCAAAGCCGCGAGGGCCGGACGATCAATGCCCGGCATGGTGCGTAGCGCAAGTTTTGAGATCGCCATCAGGGCACCGGTATTGCCAGCGCTCACCGCCGCGCTTACTTCGCCAGCCTTTACCGCGCTGACTGCCATGCCCATTGATGTTTTTTTGGAGCCGCGCAGCGCCTGGCTGGGTTTCGCATCACCGGAAACGACATCTTCAGCGTGTAATATTTCGGAAGCAGCGCTAAGATTGGGATGGCTTTTCAGCGCTTCCTTGATCTCGTTTTCATCACCAACAAACAGGAATTGAAATCCTTCGTGCCGATGCCGGGCTAGAGCAGCGCCTGCAACCATTACGCGCGCGCCGATATCACCGCCCATCGCGTCAATTGCGATTCGCGGCCTCATCCCCACCGGTTATTCCCCTTGATTAAATGCGTGATGGCGTGACGTTAGTCGACCAAAGTCCGAAAGACTAAAGGTCGACTGCCATTACTTCACGGCCATTATAGAAACCGCAAGCCCCACACATATGGTGAGGGCGCTTCAGTTCGCCGCAATTGGAACATTCTTGATAGGCTTCGACTTTCAAAGCATCATGAGAACGGCGCATTCCGCGCTTGGACGGCGTAGTTTTTCGTTTAGGGACAGCCATTGCTAAGCCTGTTCGTTAAATTTCAAATTTCATATATGTGTATAATAAGCCAAACGCCGCTGTTGAGCAAGCTTACCTCTATATAACAACAGAGAATCACCGACTCATGCGTAAGCGAATTACACGCGAAGGGGCGCGTATAACGATTTTCCCGTGCGTTGCAAGCATTGTGCTTCTATAGGCAGGGGATAAATTCAAAAGCTTTTTGGGGGAACGATGATTTTACCGATTACACTTACGATTGCCGGAGCCGCAGCGATGGTCAATATCTGGTTGATGATCCGCGTCGGGCAGGTCCGCACATCAGAGAAAGTTAGTGTCGGCGATGGAGGAAATGAGAGGGTTATTCGCCGGATGCGTGCGCATGCCAACTATGGCGAAAGCTTGCCGATCATATTGATCCTGATTGCGGTAATCGAGCTCGCAACCGGTTCCCATACATGGCTATGGATTGTTGGTGGCCTCTATATGCTCGGCCGAATTGCCCATGGTATCGGAATGGATGGCGGAAAACTGGGCAAAGGCCGCATGGTTGGTACTATATTTACACTGCTTATCACGCTTGGTCTTGGGGCTTATGCCATCGCGATTCCCTATTTTAGTACGGTAGACGCAAGCACGCCGCCGGTAACAGTCCAGGCAGGCTAGCTAACCGTTCGACTAAGCGCTTGCGCCGGAGGAATGTGTTTGGTTTGCGACCAAGAAGCGCCCGAAAATCCATCCGCCGAGTCCGCCTGCAACCATTTGGGATAGAAAGCCGAGTGTCGAGCGCGCGCCGCTGATCGGAACGGTTTGAAACATCATATACATTAGCCCCAATGCGGCGCCAATTGCCGCTGCTCCAGCGACCGGATAGGCAATATTTGCCAGATTGGGGAGCAGCCGCTTCAGGAGAGCTGCAATAGAAAATGCGATCAAAAAGCTCAGGGCAATAATCACAAAATATAGTAGCATATTGGAAATATCGAATAGGGTCATATTGAGCCGATCGCTCCATGTTACAGGAACGCCATGCGCGTTCATCACAAATTGAGAATTGACCGCTGTTCCCAAGATATAGGTGATCAATGCTCCTCCAAATAACCCGAGAATAAAGCGAAAAAAGCCAGCCATAGTGGTAAACTCCAGAAGTGCATCGAACCTAGCTTCTTTGGCAGGCTGATCAAGCGTAAATGCTTATAGACAAAAGCTTGGACATCATTGAAAGTCGTCACATCAAGTTCCGGGGAAACAAAATGCGCAGCAACTCTATCATTCTTTCGATACTGGCGTCCTGTCTGATGATATCCTGTGCCGATCAGGGGGCATCTTCCTCCGGTACCAAAACCAGCGAATTGGCTGGCAAGGCGGACCCTGCGCCAATAAACTATGAAATTCAGACCGTCGCAGATAGCCTCGATCATCCCTGGTCTCTCGCCTTCCTGCCCAATGGTGACATGCTGGTGACCGAACGTACTGGCAGACTGAAGCGTGTCGGCAAAAATGGGAAGATTGATCTGGTTCACGATTTTACCACGGGCGAACCGCACCCAAAAGTACACTTCGGCGACAGCATGCAGGCCGGGCTGTTTGACGTTGTTCTGCATCCGCAGTTTGAGTCCAACAGTCAGATCTATATTTCCTATGCCGCGCAGCAAGGGGGCCAGAATAGTTTGCTGCTGATGCGGTTTAAATATGATGACAGCGCGGCACCGCGTCTTTCGGAGGGAAAACAGCTATTTACCGCTTCACCGGCTCGTGTGCAGGGGAATCACTATGGTGCCCGTATCCAGTTTCTGGGCGATGGCACATTGCTAATGCCGGTCGGGGACGCATTTCATTTTCGCGAAAAAGCGCAGCAACTCGATACCCATTTCGGCAAAATTGTCCGCTTGAACGATGACGGTTCGGTGCCAGCAGACAATCCATTTGTGGATAGGGAAGGGGCTTTGCCGGAAATCTGGAGCTACGGTCACCGCAATCCGCAGGGAATCATTCTGGCCACCGATGGGCGGGTCTTCGCTCATGAGCATGGACCCGCTGGCGGAGATGAGATTAACGAGATCAAGGCTGGAGTAAATTACGGATGGCCGACGGTCTCCTATGGAATAGATTATTCCGGCGGACGCATATCACCGTTTGAAGCGCGTGATGGAACGGAGCAATCGCTGGTCCACTTTACTCCCTCCATAGCCCCTTCCGGGTTCGCACAATATTCCGGTGAAGCTTTTCCGGACTGGCAGGATGATCTTTTTCTCTCTGCTTTGGTCCTAAAGCACGTGCGTCACGTTGAGATAGGAGCCGACGGCTCTTTGGGAAAGCAAACGGAACTTTTTGGTGAATTGGGAGCGCGCTTCCGTGACGTGCGAACCGGACCGGATGGTTATTTATATCTTCTGACGGAAGACAAATCCGGGCCGGTCAGCAAAATTCTGCGCGTCGTTCCCAAACGGTCCTAACGCGAGGCCAGCACATCATCCGCTACAAAGGCATTGGTTTTGCGCTCATAGCCAAATTGGCTGGTTGGCCCATGGCCGGGAATGAAGGTTACATCATCGCCAAGCGGCCATAGTTTTTGAGTAATGGCGTCGATCAAGTCCTGATGGTTGCCGCGCGGAAAATCAGTGCGGCCGATGGAGCCTTGAAAAATTACATCTCCGACCACTGCGAGCTTCGACGGCTGATGATAGAAAATAACGTGACCAGGCGTATGCCCCGGGCAATGAATGACATCCAGAACGAGATCGCCAACAGTCACTTGATCGCCGTCATTTAGCCAGCGATCAGGTTCAAAGCTTTTTGCCTCCATTCCATAACGCGCGCCATCACCGTCCAGTTGCTCAATCCAAAACAGATCGTCCCGGTGCGGCCCTTCGATCGGCAGGCCCAGTTCTTCGGCAAGCATCCCGGCTTGGCCGCAATGATCGAGATGGCCGTGGGTGATGATGATTTTTTCCAGATCGACACCATGTTCCGCTACCGCTGCCTTGAGGCGACTCAAGTCCCCCCCAGGATCGCTGAGCGCAGCCTTGTTTGTCTTGGTACACCACAAGAGGGTGCAATTTTGCTGGAGCGGTGTGACCGGAATAATCACGGCCTTTAGAGGAGCTTCTGTCATGCACAGCTATTTGGCGGGACGGCCAGCAAGTTGCAAGGCCTGATAGTGTTAAGTGGTCAAAGCGACCGCCTATAACCGCCGACCGGTCCAAACCACGCGGCCAATGATATTGACCTCTTGCGGTTTGACATCGTCCCAGTTCGGATAGCGATCATTGTCACTGCGAATCGATAATTTGCCTGACGGCCGAAGTGCCAGCCGTTTTACCAGCAGAACATCGTCCATCCGCAGCACATAGATGCCATCGCGCAAAGGCCGTTCAGCAGCACTGTGGTCGACCATGATATCGTCGCCATCACACAAGGTTGGGTCCATTGAATCGCCATCGACAGAGATTAGCGACAAGTTAGCAGGATCAGTACCAAGCTGTTTCAGCCATTTCGCGCCAAAGGCCATATTGTCTTGAATTGCATCATCGTCGGCCAATGATCCGGGGCCGGCAGACGCTTCGACTTGCAACTGCTTGATCCGCACGAGATTATGGCTGGCAATACTGGCCGAGCCGCTCCCTGGTATCTGACCCGCGCCGCCTAGCACTTGCTCGTCGACTGCATAAAATTCTGCCAGCTTGCGACGATCAATTTCATCCAGTTTCTTGGGTGTACCACGCTTTATAAACTGTTGAATATAGGCAGGGTTTTTGCCCAGCATCCGGGATAATGATGAAAAATCGTCGCCATTTTTCCGGATCAACTGTTCCAGATTACTGCGTGGATCTCCCATCGCCATTGATATCGCTTGGGCCATATAACCGATTTAACCTCATTGACCGGAATTGGCAATAGGAAAATTCCTAGACATGTAGGAAATTACATTTCAAATAGGAAAATACCTATCTGGACGAGTCGGCAGCCGAATTCTTGTCCGCAAACTGCTTAAACTGAACGGAGATCAAGCAATGCATCTTTTAAGGGAAATCGAGGTTTTCATGCGCGAATCGGACATGGCATCGACGAAATTCGGACGCCTGGCGGTCAGCGATCCACGCTTTGTGGACGACTTACGCAACGGTAGGCAACCGGGGAGAAAAATATCAAAACGCACAGAACATTTCATGAACAAATGGAGGAGTGATCATGCGGGCTGATGCCGTTGAGAGAGAGAAGTCACAGAAAAGCAGCCGTGGGGATCCGGCGTCGAGAATAGTTGAACAGCTGCAAAAGCTGTTCGGTACAAATTATGTGGTGACGATGGTGCGAGAGCGACCATGGGCCAGTATCACCTTCTCTGGAACCCGGCATATTCTCGCTGTTAAACCAACGGTGCGCGGTGAAATGACCGTTATCGGTTCAGCTTGCGATCAGTTACCTGACCACGAAATTAATCTGCCCGGTCATTTTGTTGCTGACATTCTGGTCCACCATGAAAGCACCAGCGACAACCATCTCACAATCGAGCTGCTCACCATCAATGATCCAGTGGCCAGCGGGAATAGCCGATTGATGAAACCTGATTAACGCTGTGCCGTCATCTTTTCGAGAGTTCCGAGCGCCGCTTTCAGTGCAGCATCCATATCGGCCTGTTGAGCCGCTTGCACCTGTTCGGCGGTTTTCTCCACCTCCTTGAGCGGCGGATGTGCAATAGCAGGTGCTTCCCCATGCATCTCTGGGGCGGGCGCCGGTTCTGTTGGTTCTACGGTTGCTGCGTTCGCCATCATCGCATCAGTAGCTCGACTAAACGCATCCAATTGTTTCAAGCGGTTTAAGCCGGACTCAAGCCGGTCAGCCAGTTCCGCGATCGAGAGATTGGACAGATCTTGCGAGGCAACTGGCATGTCAGGCAATGCTGGTATCGCTGATTCCGGCTGGACCGTTGCGGTTTCAAGAGCGGCATCCGGTGTCGGTGCTGTGAAGGGTGTAATCGAAGGAACAACAGCATCCGGCGTTTCATCCGTTTGCGCTTCTTGAGTTTCCTGGACTGGACTGTCTGATGCAACAGTGGCTTCAAAGGGTTGAATCGCTTCTTCAACTGGCGACATTTCCTCCGTCTCCGCAAATAGAGGCGGACGCCCTGGTGCAGCGGATTCGCTATCGACTTTGCGCAATTGTGGCAAGTCGGCAAGATCCATAACTCTGGCCTTGTCCTTTTTCGGCTTCTTCAGAAATTTGGTCAGCGATTTGGCATCGAATTTTGGAAGGCTGAAGCGGCCCTTTTTCGCCTTAGCTTCCTCTTCCAAGTCCAGTTCGATTGGACTGGCAGCATTAATTTGTTCTCGAAGTGCAACGCCCATGTCAGAGCCCCCTTTGCGATTAAGAAATAAGTATATGGTTGATGCGGATACCAGCCCCGCCAAAATGGCGATGAGGCCGCGCGCTGTATTGCCCAGAGGCGGCGCCGCGGCGGGCACAATTTCCGAAAGCCCCGTCGCGCCGATAATGTTTTCCAGATAAACATGCGGAAGCGTGACAATAACCAGCGCAGCGCCAAATCCGGCGGCTACCGAAAGGACTGGGTCCTTAAACCGTGCTATATTGCGATCCGTCTGTTCCACCATGTTCTCCGCCATATCAGGCTGCTCGCTCATAGGATTTATGTGCAATCAACCTTTGGTAAACAGGTTTGTAACGCAAAATGTTTGACGACCAGTTACGATCCGCCTCAACAAATTTCTTCGCTGCTTCAATGGTTTGCGGCCATTCAGCGCGATTTTTCAGCAAATCAGCCAATTTTTGTGCAGTTTTTTCTGCTGATCCAGCCGGAAATAATGTGCCGGTAACGCCGTCCTTTATCAACTCGCGATGACCGCCAATATCGGATGCCGCCACGATCCGGCCCTGAGCCATGGCTTCCAAAGGTTTTAGTGGCGTGACCAATTCGGTGAGCCGCATTGATTTTCGGGGATAAACCATGACATCCATAAGGCCGTAATAACGCTCCACCTCATCGTGTGGCACGCGTCCGGTAAAGGTAATCGCAGATGCCGCTGACGAGCTCTTGACCTGCTCCTTCAATTGTTTTTCCATGGGGCCCCCGCCGACCAGCAAGAGATGCACGTCCGGGCGTAGTTCTTGAAGTCGCGGCATCGCAGCGATCAGATCATCCAGCCCTTCATAGTCGTAAAAGCTGCCGATGAACCCGAGGACAGACTTGCCCTTCAGTTTCAATTGATTTCTAAGATTCTCGTCAGGCGCTGGTGGCTTCCCGAACAAGCTCATATCAACACCATTGGGCGACACGGTGATTTTCTCTTTCGCAACGCCGCGGGCGACTAAATCGGACTTCAGACCTTCGCAAATGACGGCAACTGCGTCTGCCCCGGCCACAACATGATTTTCAAGCTGTCGCGTTAGCCAATAGCGCGGACTGCCTTCTCGGCCAGTGCCATTTCCGACCGCCGCATCTTCCCAAAAAGCGCGAATTTCATAAAGCAGGGGCAATCCGGTCTTCTGAGCCACCCTCAGCGCTGCCAGCCCATTGAGCGCCGGGGAATGGGCATGCAGAACATCGGGTCGCCAATCTTGCACCACTTCGGTGATGCGGTCGGCGAGGACCGAAACTTCCCGCCATTCGCGAACCGGTGATGGACCGCTCACATCGCTCAAGGTGCGGAAAAAATCCAACCCGTCGACCTGTTCCAGTGGTGCCGCTGCTTCGTAACCATGCTGATCCTGTCGAACGCCGGTTACGCCAGCAACGTGCAGACCACCGGCGATTTGCGCCTTCATAATGGCCCGTGTGCGAAAGCAATATCCGCTGTGCAGCGGCAGGCTGTGATCCAATATGTGCAAAATCCGCGTCATGGCGCAAGTCGTTGCCAGAAAAGGATTAACGTCCCGTCAACCCAAAGCCTGTATCGCACGCAGATGTAGATATGAATCTGATGCGTTAGTTGAGGCTGCCAAACTCCACATGATCGATAATTTTTCCATCGCTCTGACCCATGGATTGCTGCTGATCGCGGTATGGCGCCTGATTCATCGGCCAGACCTAGATTTCGAGGAACCACCGGAACCTGATGCCGAGCCTGACGGCTTTCACATCCCCAAGGGTCAATCGCCCAAAGGCCAATCCGATGCGTGATCTGGTCTTTGTCGCCTATCTGCTCGCCCTACTGTTTCTGGCTTTTAAGCGGCCGTTTATCTTTACGCTTGTCTATGCCTATATCGACATTGTTGCTCCCCAGCGGCTAAGCTATTTTCTGCTCAATTCCATACCCCTATCGCTGATCGTTTTCGGCATGGCGTTCTTGGGTTATATGGTCGCCGACGACAAGAAAGACAGCCGCTTTTCAGTGCGACAAGGGGCGATGGTGCTGTTGTTGCTCTATTGCGGCTACACGACATTTCAGGGGGCGTTACCCGAAGATGCGATGGAAAAATGGGACTGGGTTTGGAAAGCCTTGGTTTTTGCCATATTTCTGCCCCTAACGTTGAGGACAAAGCTCCGGATCGAGGCGCTGACCTTGTTCATGGTATTGTGCGCCGGCACGCTGATCATAACCGGCGGCATCAAGACGCTGGGATCCGGTGGGGGTTACGGGGCACTGGTGCTGCTGATCGACGATAATGCCGGACTGTATGAAGGCTCGATCATCTCGATGGTGGCGATTGCGATCATCCCGTTGATGCTTTGGCTGTCGAAACATGGCACAATCTTTCCGCCTGACTGGCGGGTCAAATATTTCACCATGGCGCTTATCTTCGCGGCTTTGCTGATCCCAATCGGTACCCAGGCGCGGACCGGTCTGGTGTGTATTGCTGTGCTCGCGGTGCTGCAGTTGCGCTTTGTCAAATATCGCTTTCTCTATGCCGGCTTGGCGGTGACCATCGGACTGATGGCAATTCCGTTTCTACCGCAAAGCTTCTCTGATCGGATGGGCACGATACAGAATTACAAGGCCGATGAGTCGGCCTCGACCCGCATCGCGGTTTGGGAGTGGACCATTGAATATGCCAATGCCAATCCGATGGGCGGTGGATTTAACGTCTATCGGCTGAACAAGCTGCGCTATGAATTGGCTCCCGACAAGAAGGATGGCCAGCCAGAACCGGAATATGAATACGAGCTGGAGGATGAGGGGCCGATCGAAGTGATTGATGAAGCCCGCGCCTTTCACAGTAGCTATTTTGAGATGCTCGGTGAACAGGGCTATCCTGGCCTTGCCCTGTGGTTGTTCATCCATCTCGGCGGGATTTGGCGGATGGAAGTGCTCCGGCGCCGCTATCGCAAGACGACCAAAGAAGGTGAGATGTGGGTTGCACCGCTGGCCATCGCGCTAGGCAATGCCCATATTATCTATATGGTCGGATCGCTGTTTGTCGGCGTCGCGTTCCAGCCCTTTGTCTATATGTTAGTCGCGCTGCAAATCGGCCTCGACACCTATATGAGCCGCCGCGCACAAGAGGCGAAATGGGGTCCGATTGCCAAACGTTTGCCAACCGGCGGGTGGTCGCAAGCCGCTTCCCGATAGCAATCATATCACAAAGCAGATGACAGGCGCGGCTCGTGCGCTAGGGTCAAATCATGACATCACGCGCCTCTCCTGTCTTAGTTTCAGCCACCACGGAACGTTGGCCAGTTGATGGTTCATTCGTCATCAGCCGCGGGGCCAAGACCCATGTCGATGTCGTAGTCTGCAATGTTAGCGACGGCACGCACCAGGGCGTTGGTGAAGCCACTCCGATTTACTATGAAGGTGAAACAGCCGAAAGCTGTGTCGCTGCTATCCAGGCTTTTGCTGACAGGCATGCCGGTTTTGAAGACCAGTTTGATCGGCTAACTCTGCTGGATCAGATGCCCAGAGGTGCGGCCCGCAACGCGCTAGACTGCGCCCTGTGGGATCTCGAATGCCAGCAAAACGGTGAGCCGCTTTGGCGCCATGCCTTTCTGCCAGAACCCCGGCCGCTAACCTCTGCCTTTACCATCTCGCTCGGCGATCCTGTCCAGATGGAGGCCGATGCCCGCGCTGCTGCTGGTACCCACAGTCTGCTCAAGCTTAAGTTTTCCGGCGACAAGGACCACGAACGCGTTGCTGCCGTCCATCGCGGAGCGCCCAATGCGCGCCTAATCGTTGATGCCAACGAAAGCTGGAACCATCTCGACATTGCCGCCGAAGCTGCCACGCTGGCCCAATGGGGCGTCGAACTGATCGAACAGCCGGTAAGTGCGGGCCTAGATCATTTGCTCGCCGGCATTCGCTCGCCTGTGCCGCTCTGCGCCGATGAAAGTTGCCACACTAGCGCTGACATCCCGGCCCTCGCACCTTACTATCAAGCCGTGAATGTAAAACTCGATAAAGCCGGTGGATTGACCGAGGCTATCCGCATGGCCGACGCTGCCGAGCAGGTCGGCCTCAAACTAATGGTTGGCTGCATGCTTTCCACCTCGCTCGCTATTCGCCCTGCTTTTGCTCTGGCCCAGCGCGCCCAGTGGGTGGATCTCGATGGCCCTCTTCTGTTGGCCAAAGACAGGGAAGATGCCATGAGTATTGCAGAGGGCAAGATCATGGGCTGAAGGATGCGGAAAAGCGGTTTCTTTGGACCACATTGGCAGTTATAAAACTGATCATCAAATGCTGTCAGGCTAAATATTGTCAAGAAGAAGGAAGCCCATGTCCCTCACAAAGCTCCTCGTTCCGACCTATACACATATGCTCCAATCGCTCGCGGGTTGGCTCAAGAAAGCACAAGCGCAACTGCCCGCAACTGATGCCGAAGCGCTATTGTCTGCGCGCCTCGCTCCCGACATGTTTCCGTTGTCGACTCAAGTTCGCTTTGTCTGTGTTCAGGCGCAAGAAGCGATATACCGGCTTCAGGGAGCGGCTTTTCCGGTATCACTTAGTGACCTTGTCGAAGAAGGCCGGAACGGCGGCGAGCGACCCGGCTCGTTTTCAGATGCCCAAGTCCGAATCGATGAAACGCTCGCTCTGCTGGATGGCCTTGCCGATGATGCATTGGATGGAGATCCCGAAAGAGCTGTTGCGCATGAACTACCAAGCGGCATGATTTTCGATCTGACTGCGGAGCAATATGCCCGCGACTGGGCACTCTGCCAGTTCTTTTTCCACCTGATGACCGCCTATGCAATAATGCGCAGCGAGAATATCGCGCTCGGCAAGGCAGATTATGTTCCGCACATGTTTGCGTATTTGCGTCCTGGGACAATCCCCGAAGACTGACTGTCCGGCAGCCCGGGAGAAGCTCACAGGGTTGCGCCAGTGAGCTCTATTACTGACAGTATTGTCAATGCTCTTGGCAAGGGATCAAAATTGCGTCATTATCCGCGCAATTGGGAGAGAAATATGATCCGGACGTTACTTGTCGCCACTGCTTTGTGCTGCACTATGCCAGCGCTGGCCAAAACCATTACTGTCGAAGCCGGCGCGGATGCGCAGGAAAAGCTGCAGGAAGCGCTTATTCTCGCGGAGCCGGGTGACGTTGTCGAACTGGGAGCAGGGACATTCACGCTTACCGACGGCCTGTCACTCGATGTCGATCAAGTGACTGTTCGTGGACAGGGAATGGACAAGAGCATCCTCAGCTTCGCGGGGCAATTGGGTGCAGGTGAAGGCCTATTAGTCACCTCTGATGATGTTGTCCTCAGAGATTTTGCGGTCGAGGACAGCAAGGGTGACGGGATAAAATCGAAAGGTGCAGACCGGATCGTCTATCACGCCATTCGCGTTGAATGGACAGGTGGACCCAAGGCGAGCAATGGCGCTTATGGTATCTATCCAGTCGAAGCGAGCGACATTTTGGTGCAGGACAGCATAGTGCGCGGAGCTTCCGATGCCGGTATCTATGTCGGCCAGTCCAAGAATATCATTGTTCGTCGCAACACTGCGATCGAAAATGTTGCGGGGATCGAAATAGAAAACAGCTTTGATGCGGAAGTTACCGAAAATCTGGTGACCGAAAATACTGGCGGCATACTGGTTTTCGACTTGCCCAACCTACCACAAATGGGTGGGCATAACGTGTTGGTCGCGCGCAACGCGATCATCAATAATAATACCGATAATTTTGCGCCCGAAGGCAATATCGTCGCGAGCGTTCCCGCCGGAACGGGCGTGATGGTGATGGCCAATCGCAACGTGCAAGTCGTCGAAAATGCGATGATCAACAACGGCACCAGTAACGTTATGGTGGTGGCCTATACGCAGAGCTTTGATGATCCCAACTATGATCCGACCCCGCGAGATGTCTATATCGCCAATAATGTCTATGGCCGCGCCGGATTTGCTCCGGACTTTGAAGGGGGGCAGCAATTGGCCGCGGCTTTCGGTGGCGCGCTGCCTGGGGTTTTCTATGATGGGCTTGGAAAAGGCCTGATTGTCAATGACGCCGTGTCCGTGCTCAATCTCGGGCTGACGAAAGTGGGGCAGTCGCCTGCAGAAGCCAAGCCGACGCTCCATGAGCAAAAAGGCAAAGGCGAAACAGTGGCCTTATCGCCAATCGTCCTGCCCGCATCGATGGAGGCCGCACTCAAATAATGCGTACCTTGATCGCCGCTATTGCTATTTGCGTTGCCGGTTTTGCGGTCAGTGCCGCGCCCACGGCGCCGGTGGTTGATGCGGTGATCACAGCGAAGGGCATGCCTAAAAAACTCTCGGACTTCGGCTTTTTTACCGATGCCGCCGGCTGGAAGCCCAATAAGGGGGTTGAACTCTATCAGCTCAACAGTGCTTTGTTCACTGACTATGCCGAGAAATATCGTTATATCTATGTACCCGCAGGACAGCGCGCCGTTGCCGATGGCGATGGCCTACTCCAATTTCCAGTCGGTTCAGCACTGATAAAAAGTTTCGGCTATGAAATCGACGGGAAGGATCGGCTTCTGGAAACGCGGGTTCTGTTGCATCGCGCCGATGGCTGGATTGCCTTGCCCTATGTCTGGAATGCCGAGCAGACCGAGGCGACATTGAAGGTTGCAGGGAAACGGATTCCGGTGCGGTTCACCGATCCATCCGGCGAATCGCGTGATATTAGCTACGCGGTGCCGAACAAGAACCAGTGCAAGGAATGCCATTCTCTGTCCGGTGAGGTGATGCCGATCGGCCCGAAGTCGCGCAACCTGTCGCATGATACGCTCGACATGCTGCTGAGTAATGCGATGCTGGAGCAGAAATCCGGCTCTCATCCACCCGTGGCTGACTATGACGACGCCGCCATGCCGCTGGAAAGCCGCGCGCGCGCCTATCTCGATATTAACTGCGCCCATTGCCACAATCGGCAAGGTTCGGCGAGCAATAGCGGTCTGTTTCTCACCTATGAAGAAGAATCGCCGGTCCATCTGGGTGTCGGTAAACGCCCGGTTGCCGCTGGACGTGGGAGCGGCGGGTTCGAATTTGCAATTGCACCGGGAAACCCGGACGAGAGTATCATGATGCATCGCCTCAAAAGTCTGGAGTCTGGCGTGGCGATGCCCGAGGTTGGACGCTCGTTAGTGCATGCAGAAGGCGCTGCTTTGCTCAGCAAATGGATTGCGGAGATGGAGAAAGAATAGCTCTTGTCCTATTTCGCGCGGGTCCAGTTCTGGCCTTGGCAGAAAAAGGCGATGCAGCCCTTCATTTTCAACTTTGTGGGCGAAAGCAGCTTTACTTCAGAGCGATAGGTTTTCCCCGTTTTGGGATCATAAACCTTCCCACGCCAGATTTTGCCATCCGATTTGAACCCGGTCAAAATCGCAGTGCCCAGAAGTTTCCGGTTACGTAGCTTCTTGTTCGGATTTTCGGTGTCTTTCTGATTGACGCCATTGGGCGGTGTCACCAGATATTTGTGAATGCGTCCGCAAACCGTATTGCCGCATTTGCTGATTTTGATAATCGCATCGCGATCCTGTGTTACCCAATTGCCGTTAATCGAATCCGCAGCCAGCGCCGGTGAAGCGATTAAAAGGCTGCCAGCAATGGCGATTGTCTGAAGGTTTTTCATAGTTTCGGTCCACCCCGATTGAATTTATGACGTCTTTGTCTGCGACGATAATGGTTCCTGGCTTGCGGTCATCTGAACGCGTCGAAATAATACCCCGTTTTCGGCCCAAAGGATAAACAGAAAGGAAGCGACCCCGCAAAAGAAAAATCCAGTGACCAGTGGCAAGGTCGTACCATCAAATTGCAAGCCAATTGCACCGCCAATTGCAGCGGAAATTAGGGATCGGGTGAAGTTCTGAAATGATGATGCCACCCCTGCGCTTTTGCCAAAAGGTTGCATCGCAATGGAACTGAAATTCGCACCAGTGAAGCCGACCATTCCCATCGAGGCCGCCAGCAAAAGGACAAATATCGGCATGTTCAACCAGCCCGCCAGCGTGATGCACAGATGGATAATCGCGACAAAGATGAAAAACAGCAATGCCGCCTGTGAAACCCTCCGCGCGCCAAAGCGCATGACAATCCGCGAGTTGATAAAATTACACAAGGCCATCGCCATAGCGTTGACGGCAAAGATGAATACGAACAGATCAGCCGCGTCGAAAGTTTTGAAGAATATCTGTTGCGCCGATGCGATAAACGCAAAAAGCGGTGCCATCATCAGGCCGCTGGCAAAGACATGGCCAACCGCGTTGCGATGCGTCATCACATGACCCCAGGTCCTCGCCACCGAAGCAGTGTTGATCAAGATCTTGTCGCCAGGATGTAGGGTTTCGGGAAGGCGTATCATCACCCACAGAAGGACGAGCATACCAGTTCCAGACAACACGATGAAAATGGTTCGCCAAGGTGCGAAAACCAGCACCAGCTGGCCGATCATCGGGGCGAGTACCGGCACGGCCATGAACACCATCATGATGGTCGACATCATCCGAGCCATCGCATCGCCTTCATAACGGTCCCGGATGATGCTGTTGGCCAGTACGCCCATGGCTGATGCGGCGAGGCCTTGAATGAACCGCGCGAGCAGCATCAGGTCATAATTGTCGCTAATCGCACAGAGCAATCCAAACAGGATATAAATACCGGTTGTTACCAGCAATATCGGTTTGCGGCCATAACGGTCGGCGAGCGAACCATAAAGGATCGACCCTATAGCCATGCCGTAAATGTAAGATGTGATGGTCCATTGCCGGTCATTCTCACTAGCCAACCCAAAATCATCGGAGATCAGGCCGAGTGCCGGCAGCATGATGTCAATTGCCAGCGCGTTCAGCGACATTAGGCTGGCCATCATGATGATCAGCTCGGTACGGCCCAGGGGAAAAGGAAGCTCTTTCGTATTCACTGGCGGGCTATGGCAACTATTATTCATCGTGGCTATAGGTGAAAATGCTATGTTAGCTGGCCGGCAAACCAACAGGGAGTTTTCGGGATCGTGAAAAACGGGAAGTTGTGGCTTTGGGGCATGTTGATGGTGCTGCCTTTCATGGCAACTCCGGCCGCTGCTCAATTGCCAACGCCGCCGATTCCCGGTTGCCAATATGCCTATGGGAATATCTATGGCAGTGCTGATGCCGCCGCCTTAGGCCAAGCGATGAAAACCTATGACGGCACGAAGATCGCGTCGCCCGAACAGCTCGCGAGCTATTCCAAAGTCGCTGGTGACAAGACTATCTTGATTGAAGGCGGTAATTTTTCGGGATGGGATTTCACTGGTGTCGAATTGTCCAATATCTGTTTTGTGGAGAGCGATCTCAGTCGATCGGACTGGACCGGGGTAAAGGCTCCCGGCGTTGGTTTCATTAAATCAAATTTGGATGCCGCCGGAATGATCGGCGCGAGAATGCAGGATATCCTGATCCGCAGCAGCGTTTTTTCGCGTGTCGATGCCAAAGCTGTAGACTGGAGCAGCGGCAAATTAGATGGCGGCTGGGACGGTGACGTCGAAGGGTTGAATCTGGACGGGGCCAACTTAACTGGTTTCAAATTTGATTGCGGAATTACGGTTAGCGATGGTTGTCCGATTGCGCGGAATGGCATTAGTGCGCAGGTGACGAACCTCGCTTTCGTCGATATAAGCAGCTTTGGTTTCTACGACGCCAACCTGACCGGCGCGCTGTTAAACCAGACCGTCATTAGTCCGCGTCAGTTAACCGCTTTCAAGGATGCCAGCAATATGGGGGCAGTGTTTCTGGCTGGCGGCGATGAAAAGGTCATGATTCTGCCCGAAACCTGGGCGGTATTGATGGCGTCAGCATTGGAGGCCAAGTATGACGATGCGCCTTCCTTTGATTGCGGCAGAGCCAGAACGGATATCGAGAAAGAGATTTGCGGTGAATATAACAGCACCATGCGTTTCTATGACCGGCAAGTCGCCACACTTTACAAAGAGGTGCTCAAACGGGATCGGAGTGTGAAGGCTAGTCAGAAAGCTTGGTTGAAACAGCGAAATGCTTGCGGATTTGAACAATATCCAACCGATTGCCTTCGCGCGTCCTATGATCGGCGTGTTGGCCAGTTGATCGGGCTTCTGGGAGAAACGGATTGGCTGAAACCCGGCGAAGAAGCTCTGTTTCTGGAAGATGTTCTGCCGCTGACTGATGATATCAAACAATCCCCTAGCTATGGTCAGCTGGTTCCGATCCTTGCGGGAGAAGCGCGCGCGAGTCTGTTGGTCAAACGGAGTATGGATGGCAGTCTGGAAGCTTTTGGAGATGCAATTGGTGCCAATGCTCATTTATGCGGGCTAGGCGTCAGGGGCCTGCGTTTTGATCGGGCCACCGGCTGGTACAGTATAGCGCAAGAAAAAGATGGCGTGACCCGCAACTTTCCCGTGTTGCGCTATCATGACGGGCGCGTGGAAGTTTATAAAAGTGGGCAATTGCGCGGCGATGAAGACAGCCCAATGATGAACTATGTCAGTTGCGGCGCACGGGCGAGCTTTCCGCCCATGATCCGGATGGCGGTTCCTGAAGCAGTGATCGAGCGCTACCGAGAGGCTGCCGAAACAGAACGATGACGGAGCAGCTCGGCATCCGCAAAATCATCCATATCGATATGGATGCGTTTTTTGCCAGCGTTGAACAGCGCGATCATCCGGAACTGCAAGGCAAGCCGGTTGCGGTTGGCGGTTCAGCAGCGCGCGGTGTGGTTGCTGCGGCGAGCTATGAAGCACGGCAATTTGGCGTGCGTTCGGCCATGCCTTCGGTGACCGCTAAACGGCGCTGTCCCGATCTGATTTTCGTTAAGCATCGCTTTGACGTCTATCGGCAGGTGTCACAACAGATCCGCGCGATTTTCCGCAGCCATAGTGATCTTGTTGAACCATTGTCGCTCGACGAGGCCTATATTGACGTGACGCAAGACAAAATGGGTATTGGCAACGCGACCCGCATTGCAGAAATGATACGTGCGGAGATCAAGAAACAAACCCAACTGACTGCCAGCGCCGGTGTGAGCTATAACAAGTTTATCGCCAAAATAGCCTCGGACCAGAACAAGCCGGACGGAATTTGCGTTATCAAGCCCCATCAGGGAGCGAATTTTGTCGCCCAGCTGCCTGTACGGCGGTTCTTTGGTGTTGGACCCAAAACCGCCGAACGCATGGCCAAGCTCGATATTCACACCGGCGCGGATTTGCGCGCGCAGTCAGAGGAGTTTCTTCGTCAGCATTTTGGCAAGTCGGCAGGCTATCTGTTCCGCGCCTCTCGCGGCGTGGACCACCGCGAGGTCAAACCAAACCGTATCCGCAAGTCTGTTGGCGGCGAACGCACCTATGGAAAAGATCTGGTCAGTGACACAGATCTCGAAGAAGCGATCGAGAAGATTATCGACATTGTCTGGAACAGCATCGAGAAATCCGGATCGCACGGGCGGACGGTGACGCTGAAAGCGAAATATGCCGATTTCCGGCAGATCACACGATCCAAATCACTAGATCGCAACGTCGAAGGCAAGGCCGAATTTGCCGATATCGGTCGGGAGTTGCTGGCGAGTATCATGCCGGTGGAAAATGGCGTTCGGCTATTGGGCCTCACGCTTGCGAATCTCGAAGGTGTGGACGAAATCGAAGAAACAAATGAGGTTAAAGGACAGGCTGCGTTTGAATTTTGAAGGAGACCGGATGAGATGAAAATCCAGTTGGAGAAAATTGATCATATCGTACTGTGTGTAGCAGACGTGAGCAAGACACGCGCCTTTTACGAACGTGTTCTCGGCATGGAGTCACGTGAGGAACGGCCCGGGAAATATTCGCTTCACTTCGGTGATGCCAAGATCAGTCTTCAGGATGCGTCGACGGTCCCAGATATCGCCACGGATACAGTTGCGGGCAGCGGCAATTTCTGTCTGATCACATCGGTTCCTTTGGACCGTCTGCTAGACCATCTCGTTTCTGAAGGTGTCGAAATAAGAGACGGCCCCGGACAAAGATCCGGGGCCGTGGGTGATTTGCTATCCGTCTACTTCAATGATCCGGATGGAAATCTGGTCGAAGTCAGCAACCGGCTATAGCCGGCGCTTCAACTAGAGGTGATGATCAGAATTTGAACCCGGCTTCAATGCCCCAGATACGCGGTTCGTTAACAAAACCGGTCAGGTTGTTGAAGTCGATTCCACCCACTGCTGACTCGTCATTGGTGATATTGCGGACAAAACCGGCAACATCAAAACTGTCGGTCTGATAGCCGATGCGCAGGCCGCCCTCGAGCTCGCCACCATCTTGAAATTCAACCGATTCATAGAGGAAGAAGTTGATTTTCGACCGGTAGGACCAATCGGTAAAGGCGTAGACTTCGCCAGCACCGACAGGGACAGAATAGCGAGCCGTCCAGTTGGCAATCCAGCGCGGGCTCTGTGGCAGGCTGTTGCCATCAATACTCACAATTGCTGCCGAAAAAGGTGCTGCTGGAGTGACGATCGGGTCCAATATGGTGCAAAGCGATACATCCGGGAAGGTATCCACCCGGGTTGCGCCGCAAGCAGCTGTTGTCAGACCGTCATCCTGGATCTCGGTGTTGTTGTAGCTGAGGCTTGCGCTGAGCAGCAATTCCGGGATCGGTTTGAATTCTGTGTCGAGTTCAAAACCATAGCCGCGGACATTGTCGGCATTGATCAGGCGATTGGCGTTGATGCCGCCGCCCACAGCTGTAAGCTGCGCATCATTCAGATTATAAAGAAAGCCATTGAGGTTGATCCGCCCGCGGCCGTCCAGCACGGTGGCTTTGACGCCTGCCTCATAGGATTGGATGGTTTCGGAATCGCCAATCGTCACACCATCTTCCAGTGGCGTTGCGGTTGCCGGAGGAAACAGTATCCGGCCTTGTATGCTCGGCGCGCGATAGCCTCTGGCGACGCGAGCATAAAGGTTGATATCATCACTGGCAGCATAGGTTATGCTGGCATCCCACGTCACATTGTCATCGCTAACCGAGCGGGTAACGGTGCCGAGCGGGTTTTGCAGGAAGGTCGGGAACTGCGTATCCAGAGACCGCACCACGCTATAGTCACGTTCGTCATCATTATAGCGTAATCCGCCGGAAATGCTCAACTGATCGGTAATATCAAAAGTGACAGCACCAAATATGCCAAAGGCTTCACTCGACTGACGTTGGCGCACAAAAATATTGATCCCGCCGGGCGCGTTTAAAGGATCGCCGAGCGTCGAATAATTCTCGCTGTCAATTCTGAGCTGTTCGTCAAAATAAAAGAAACCAGCCTGGTAGTTAAACGGGCCGTCGCCATTGCTTTCCAGGCGCACTTCCTGCGTGAACTGGGTTAGGAACGGTACACTGTCGCGAGTTTCGGCGGTAAAGGGAATGTCGCCCGGGCCAAATAGCGCAGGCGGCAGGAAATTGGCACCAAAGCCGCCGTCGACATCGCCGACTGACGTGGCGTCGCCGCCCCATAGGCTGGTGACAGAGATTAGCGATACCGGTCCGAAATCATAGCTATAGCGTGCTGCGATATTATAGGTTTCGACATCCTGCTCATTCTGGCCATCGGTTGCTACTTCATCACGTTCGAAATCGGCGTTCAGACCGGATTGTCCGCGCGTAAAGACATTAGCACGGAACACGCGCGCTGTGCCTTCAAGATCGCGATACTGACCGGTGATCAGCAATTCCTGTTCGTCGCTAGGTGTGAACAACAACTGGCCTCGAACAGCAAATTCGTCATAGCCTTCAAAGGCATTGTTTTCAGGTGTGGACGGGTTTGTATTGTCTACCCAATCGTCTTGACGCTGATAGAGCGCCGAGATGCGCGCCGAGAGGACATTGTCGATCAACGGTACGGTAACAGCGCCCTCTGCATTGACCGCGTTGAACCGGCCATAGCTGATACGGCCATATCCATTCACATCATTTGTCGGCTTGACCGAGTCAAATTTCACGATGCCAGCCGGAGTGTTCCGGCCGAACAATGTGCCTTGTGGTCCGCGCAAAACCTCGACGCGTTCAAGATCGAAAATCGGAAAGCCTTTGAGGATCGGATTTTCCAGAACCACATCATCATAGACAAGGCTGACTGGCTGGGCTGCGTTGAAATCGAAATCAGTGTTGCCAAGACCACGAATATAAAAGCGGGGGAAGGTGCGTCCGAAAGAAGATTCAACGACTAGGCTAGGTACCCGTGAGGACAGGGCGCGAACATCCTGACCACCGGCGCCAATGGCAGCGAGTTTATCATCGCTGAGAGTCGAGATGGAGAGTGGCACATCCTGCAAATTTTCTTCGCGCCGCTGTGCGGTTACAACAATGGTGCCGAGCTGATCATCGTCCACACCGGTTTCTTCCTGTGCGAAAACAGGCTGTGACAGGCCACCTGCGAGCAAAGCTCCGGCAAGGGCGAAATGTGAAATGGCAGATACGGATATGCGACGCATGACGATAATCTCCGGCAATGGCGTTGGTAATGGACTCGGAGAGCTTCCCGGTTCTCCGTGCCGCAACCCCTGACCATCGGACGACCACTGGTCAAGTTTACGGAGGTGTTAACGTCTGCAATCGTGCGGAATTCTGCACAACTGTTGCAATTGCGTTACAAATCATTGCTGATCGCTAGATGGTCCCGGTTATCAAAAACTCATCTCGTCATAGATATGAGATAAATCGCCATTCCACTCACCGTGATAGCGTTCGAGCAGCTGAGCTGCCGGTGATGTGCCTTTGGCAACCACATCGCGCAGTGGATCGAGGAAACCGCTTTCATTGTCGCCGCTGGTATTGAGTCGGCCGCGAGCTGTCAGGCCAGCAGAGGCGATATCGAGAATTTCTCCCGCCAGATCGACAAGTTTCCCGCCATTAGGTAACGGTGCATCCAATCCTTGTTTCGGCACCGCGTTGCGCAGCGCTTCACGCTCTTCCATGCTCCAACCCTTCACTCGGTCCCATGCAGCATCAAGGGCGGTTTGATCATAGAGCAGACCAACCCAGAAAGCCGGCAGGGCACAAATGCGGTTCCATGGCCCACCATCCGCTCCACGCATTTCTAGGAAGCTTTTCAACCGTACTTCGGGAAAGGCGGTGGAAAGATGATCATTCCAGTCGGCCATGGTCGGCTTTTCGCCGGGCAAAACCGGCAATTCGCCTTTCAGGAAATCACGGAAACTGAGGCCCGCTGCATTGATATATTTGCCGTCGCGAAAGACGAAATACATAGGGACATCGAGCATATATTCAGCATAGCGTTCATAGCCAAAACCCTCTTCAAACACGAAGGGTAACATGCCGGTGCGATGGGGGTCAGTGTCTGACCAGATATGGCTGCGGAAGCTTTCAAAGCCATTCGGCTTGTTTTCGGTGAATGGCGAATTGGCGAACAGCGCTGTTGCCAGAGGTTGGAGAGCCAGACCGACGCGGAATTTCTGGGCCATGTCGGCTTCGCTGCCATAGTCGAGATTGACTTGAATCGTGCAGGTACGCAGCATCATGTCGAGGCCGAGATTGCCGACGGTCGGCATATGGTTCAGCATGATGCCGTAACGCCCCTTGGGCATGATCGGCAGCTCTGCGCGGGTCTTGTCCGGCCACATGCCCATGCCCAGAAACCCTTTGCCAGTTTTTTCGCCAATCGCTTTCACTTGCTGCAAATGGCGACCGGTTTCATTGCAGGTCTCATGCAGATTTTCGAGCGGGGCACCAGAAAGTTCGAGCTGTCCAGCTGGCTCTAGGCTCACCGTGCCATCGTCACCCGCCATGGCGATGACTTTGCCGTTTTCCTCCACGGGCTTCCAGCCAAATTCCTGCAACGCGAGCAGCAGGTCTTTAATACCGCCGGGCTCGTCATAGCTGGGGGCGTGATGATCGGTGGTGCAATAGACAAATTTCTCATGCTCGGTGCCGATACGCCATTGTTCTTTCGGCTTCTCCCCCCCTTGCATGGGCGCGATAAGCTGGCTGACATCCTCGATCACAGGATCGTTGCTGTTTGAAACTTGTCTTGTGCTCATCGGTCAGCTTTAGGAAATGATTTGGCGCTATGCTACTGAAAAAAAGCTGTTCCGCCTGAAACTAATTCTTGGGCGTCACAACAACCACTTCACCGCAACAAATCCGCCGACAAACAATATGCCGCCGAGTGTGGTCGCGAGCGCGAAATTCTTGTCGATCCAGTCTTTCATCGGTGCGCCAAACTTGGCGAGAAGAACCGCGACGAGAAAGAAGCGCGCCGAACGGGCAATAATCGCAGCAAAGATCAGGATATAAAGCGGCATGGCGGTGCTACCAGCGGCTATAGTGATCACCTTGAAGGGGAGCGGCGTGAATCCCGCGAGCAGGACAACGATCCAGCCCTGCTCGTTGAAATTCTCAGCAAACACGTCAAATTTGTCGGCCAGCCCATAGAAATCGAGGATCGCAATGCCAATGGTTTCAAAAAGAAAAAAACCGATAGCATAGCCCAGCAGCGCGCCGAGCACTGACGAAACCGTGCAGATAAAGGCATACCAATAGGCGCGTTTCGGTTTCGCCAAGCACATGGGTGCGAGCATGACATCAGGCGGAATTGGAAAGAAACTCGACTCTGCGAAGCTGATCCCTGCAAGCCATTTGGTGGCCTGTGGATGGCCGGCTTTGTCGAGCATCCAGTCATAAAGGCGTTTGAGCATTCTTATCGTACCTCGAGCGCTGGGCGCGGGAATGTTTTGTTTAACCTCAGGCGCCGGGCGGGCACATCCGTGCCCTTGGCTACGCGCCATAGGGCACGGTGGACGCCATTTATTCTTGGCCCCCTTGCTTCGCTGCGCTCGGATGAAGCTCTCAAGCTTTGCGCCAGGCAGATAACCTTTAGGTTGCCACCAATCCGACGCACCGCGTCGGCAAGCGCGACCGCGCGCTCGAGCTTATGCGAGGAAAGCCAAGCGGGCGGATGCCTGCGCCCGGCGCTTGAGGGAATCAAAAACCTAATGCCCCGCGGCTCCCGATACTTCCTCTTGCAGCTCCTTCGGAGTTTCGCGGCCATGATCTGTACCCGCCGTCCGGTTACCTTTGGCCAGCGCAAAGACCACACCGGACAGGGCCAGCAAGGCGACGATATTTGGCAGCGTCATCACCGCATTCGAAATATCGCCCAGGCGCCAGACGAGTTGCAACGGTGCGAAAGAACCGAAGAAGATCACCACGCACCACAGGACGCGCCAGACAAAGTGCAGCTTCTTTTCACCGCTGAGGCTCGAACCGGGCAGCAGGTCATAGAGATAAGTGATCGCACGCTCGCCATAATAGCTCCAGGTGAGCAGGGTGGTGAACACGAAAAGGATCAGCGCAACAGAGACGATCAATGTCCCAATAGGAATGCTGAACAGTTCAAACGGGAAAGCCGCTCCGTAGGCACCCGATGTCATCGCAAAGCCATTGAGATCCGACTGCCACGCATGCTCGACCGCTGTTTTGACGCCATTGGCATCGGTCACGGTAAAGTCGCCAGCGACCGTCAGCATGACCAAGGCGGTCATGGTGCAGATGACGATGGTATCGATAAATGTGCCCATCATTGCGAAGCGGCCCTGAGCCGCTGGGTCATTGGTTTGTGCCACAGCATGGGCAATCGGAGTGGAACCCTGGCCTGCCTCATTGGAGAACAGCCCACGTGCCACACCAGCGCGAATGGCAATCATGATCATCGCGCCGAGGAAGCCGCCGGCAGCAGCGTCATAACCAAATGCGCCGGCAAAGATGCGGGAAAAGGTTTCTGGAAGGTAAGGCAGATTAATCATCAAAGCGACGAAAGCCATGATCAGGTAAGCGCCTGCCATCCATGGAACGATCGTTTCAGCGACTTTACCGATGGATTTGATGCCGCCGATAATGACGGCGAAGACCGCTACAGCGGCAACCGCTCCGCCAATCCATTCTTCGACACCGAACAGTTCATTGGCGCTGTCGCCCAGACTATTGGCCTGAATACCATTGCCGGTGACCAGCGCTGAAAACAGAGCGCCAATACAGAAAAGCACCGCCAACCAGGTCCATTTCGGGCCGAGGCCAAGGGTAATATAGGTCATGGGTCCGCCGCGATAGGTGCCGTCTTCGGCTTGTTCGCGGAAACGGATGGCCAAAGACCCCTCGGCAAAGGCGAGCGCCATGCCGAACAGGGCGGTGACCCACATCCAGAATATGGCACCGGGCCCGCCTAGCGTAATGGCAGTCGCAACGCCCGCCAGATTACCGGTTCCGACTTGCCCGGAAAGAGCGGTGGACAAGGCAGCAAACGGCGATATCTCGCCTGCACCCTTACTCTCCGATTTCTTGAAAAGACCAGCGAGGGCCGGGAACAGGCGACGCAATGGATAGCCACGTAGACCGATCATGAAATAGATACCAGCCCCTAGCAAGATGATGACCATCGGCGGTATCGGCTGGCCAGCAATGGCAAGGACGGGTTCTCCGTTCCAGCTCCCGCCCCAGATAAAGTCCGATACATTAGTGACTGGCTGAATAGCCGCTTCAAACCCGGAAACTGGCGCTGTACTCACTCAAATTCTCCCCGTTTCGCATGCTTTTGATGCTGAAATTTGCTGTGTAATTTAATTACAATCGCAACAGGATTAGCAGTCCCGCGGTTTTTCGCAAATGCTTTTGCCAAACCGGTGTGAAAGCCTATGATAAAGTTAGAAAATCAAAACCAATATCATGATTCTTTGACAGATGGAGCAGCACACATGAGTGACCAGACAAGCAGCCTATGGGTGAAAAGGGCCGATCTTCCAAAAAGTGAATGGCATGCCGGACCTGCCCCAACGCTTGGTGAGGGCCAGATTTTGCTCGAGATTGAGAAATATGCACTGACCGCGAACAACATCACTTATGCTGCGGTGGGTGATGGCTTTGGTTACTGGAACTTTTTTCCGACTGGTGATGAAGATTGGGGTATTGTCCCGGTTTGGGGCTTTGCCAAAGTGGCCGCTTCGCAAAATGCTGATATTACGGTTGGCGAGCGGGTTTATGGTTATCTGCCCATGGCCAGCCATCTTGTGGTGTCGCCGGGAAATGTGACCGACGCGGGATTTGTTGATCATGCCGAACATCGGCAGGGCCTGGCGATTATTTACAATCAATATCACCGTCTCGGAACGGGTGAAGGGCAGATGGAAGAGGAACGCGCGCTCTACCAGCCTTTGTTCACGACCAGTTTCCTGATCGAAGATATGATGCGCAAGTCGGAATGGTTTGGTGCCGAAGCCGTGCTGCTCACCAGCGCATCATCCAAAACGGCGCTGGGTCTGGCAATGGTTGCCAAAAATCTGAGTCCCAATATCAAGCGTATTGGCCTGACTTCTGCGGGCAATAAGGCCTTTGTTGAAGAAACCGGGCTTTATGATGAAGTGCTAAGCTATGATGATCTACCAAGCGCGGATGCATCGCAAAACATCGTGTCGGTCGACTTTGCTGGCAACAGCACGCTGCTCTCTGCAATCCATGGCCATTGGGATGGTAATCTGAAATTCAGTTCCATGGTGGGTGCCACCCATTTTGAGGAACGTAAGGGTACTGGCGAGCTGAAAGGGCCTGAGCCTGTGCTGTTTTTTGCCCCAACCGCCGCTGAAACGCTGATGAAGGAAGTCGGTCCCGCGACCTTTCGGGCCAAAGTCGACGAGCAATTTGCCGCCTTTGTTGACGGGGTTGCTAACCATCTGTCGGTCGAGCATCTTTCCGGACAGGATGCTTTGCAAAGCGCTTATCTTGAGATGCTGGCGAATCAGGTCGCGCCCAATCGCGGGTTGATCTGTACGCTGGGCTGAGATTGAAAAAGCGTTGATTATCAACGAAGAACGGCGGATAATAGTCTGAACAGGGTCGCGCCTGTTAGGGGACGACATGACTGAAACACCGGTTTCTGGCCCAAATCTGGCCCGCCACGCGCTATTTGATGGTGTGTCGGTGGCGGCGCTTGATGCGCTGGAATCGGTTTCCACACTTAAGCCCGTGTCCGGCGGAGAGAAACTGGTTGTGCAGGGTGATGATGCCGATGCGCTCTATTTTGTCGAATCCGGCCGGTTCCGCGTGGTCGTCAACAAGTTGCATATTGTCGCCCATATCGAAGCCGGAGAAGCGGTTGGCGAGCTGGCCTTCTTCGCGGGCGGAAAACGCACGGCGGATGTAATCGCAACGCGCGATTCGGTTGTGCTGGAGGTCTCTCGCCGAGCGTTTGACGATATCGCCCGCGATCATCCCGAACTGACCCAGGCCATGCTGAAACTCGTTTCGGAGCGGCTCGCGGTCGCGACCACGCGCACCGCATCCGTGTCGGCCGGGACACCGCGTGTAATCGCCTTGCTACCTGCCGGAACCAGCCAATTGCCAGATGGTTTGCTGTCGCGACTGGCGGCGGCCTTTGAGGGGGTCGTGAAAGCCGAGACGCCCGTCATTGCCGTGGACCAGGGAACTAGCGAAGCCTCCGACGGAGCGGCCTATCAGGCGTGGCTTGCGGAACAGGAAGCCAAGGGCGCCTATGTCCTGATCGATGGTAGCGGATCGAGCGACTGGAGCGGGCAAGTTTGCCGCAATGCCGATGCGCTGGTGATGGTGGGGCGTCCGGGCAAGGCAGAGCCAGAAATCAACGCGACGGAGCAAACCGCGATGCGCTGGATTGCAGCATCGCAACGCACTCTTCTGCTGGTGCGGGAAAAAGCGGACAAGACAATCAGCAAGAGCGCGGATTGGATAGACCCGCGCGAACCGAAACTGCACCATCATGTCGGGCTCGACAGTGATGCCGATTTCGCCAAGGTCGCGCGCTTCCTGACCGGTCGTGCAATCGGGCTGGTGCTTGCCGGCGGCGGCGCGCTTGGTTGTGCGCATCTGGGCGTGGTGCAGGCGCTGAGGGAGGCCAATATCCCAATCGACTTTATCGGCGGGGCCAGTGCCGGCGCGGCGATGGGCGGCGCGATTGCGCGAGGGATGACCGTCGAAGAGACGCTCGATCAGATGGAGGCGATGTTTATCAAGGCCAAGGCAATGCGGCGTCTGACCCTGCCGCTCTATTCGTTGCTCGATCCGACCGTTTTCGATGCCGAACTGCGACAGCGCTATGGAACCAAGGATATTGCCGACCAGCCGATTAATTTCTTTGGTGTTTCGACCAACCTGTCGACCAACGGCCTGCATATCCATCGCCGCGGACCTTTATGGGAATGCGTTCGGGCATCGGGCTCCTTGCCGACTATTTTGCCGCCCTTTATCGATGGTGATGGCAATATCCTGGTTGATGGTGGCGTGCTCGACAATGTTCCGGTCAAGGTCATGCATGGCCTGAAAACTGGCCCCAATATCGTGGTGTCACTGGGAGACCCCGACGAGATTTGGCGAACCGATGTGGAATATGAGGATATCCGAGGCCGCTGGACCTTGATGAAAGACGTGTTGCTGCGCAAAAAGCGCGAAGCGGAATTTCCTTCCATCGTCGAGATCATGTCGCGCTCCATGGTGGTGGCGAGCCGGATGGCGTCGAAGGAAATGCTCGGCGATGAGGATATCTTGGTTAATCCGCCGATCATCCCTGATATGCAAATACTCGACTGGCATTTGGGTCGTGAATTGGCTGAAATGGCCGCAGAATATATTACCAGCCAGGTGATCGAAAGTGCCGGGCTGAAGCATCTATAGGCAGGTAAGCCGCGAACCGGCTGTGCCCTAAAGCAGGAATGAAGCGCATGACCTCCACCGCCAATCCCCCGCAAACTCTTGATTTTCAATGTCAATGTGGTGCCGTAGAAGGCGTCGTGCACGAATCCGCCCCGCCAAGCGGTCGGCGCCTTGTCTGCCATTGCAATGACTGCCAGGCTTTTGCCCATTATCTGGGCAAGGAAAAACAGATGCTGGATGATCATGCCGGCACCCATGTCTATCAGATGGATTCGTCGAAATTTGAAATCTCCAAAGGGCAAGATAAGCTCGCCTGCGTCACCGTGACCGGCGGACCGCTGCTGCGCTGGTATTGCGCGACATGCAAAACACCGATTGCCAATACGCTCAGCTCCACGCGCTTCCCGTTTCTTTCGCTGATCCTGTCTGGCTTTGATCAGGAGAAAACCAACGCCGTGTTGGGATCAAGTGTCGAGCATGTCGCGATACCATCCGGCGTTGGCGATCTGGGCAAGGTCAAGACAGCAGGAATGGCAAGCATGTTGTGGCAGTTGCTGGTCCGCGTGATCAAGGCACGGTTCAACCCGGAGTTGAAAAAATCACCCCTCTTTGATGATATCACGGGCGAACCCCTGGCAAAGCCAATAAAGCTGGAGCCTGCCGAACGGCTCATGATTGACGAAAAGGCGGATATTTACCGCGAGGTTTTGGCGGAGGTGAAGTAAGCGGCGAGGCCGGTTGGTTAGAACCTAAGGATAGGAGTAAACCGTTTGCAGGCACTTTCGTCCCATTGAGGTTGATCGAACCCAGCTCTCGTGTCCGCATTTGTCGGTATGTTGCGCCCGAGCACAGATTGTAGTAAAGTTTCCTGCAATAATAAAAACAATAGTGGGTCGCGCTGCAAAGAATAGAGGAGCGCACTATGACCACAGGCAATCGGTATCCAAAATCAGTCATGCTGGTTTGCGCGTTGTTGGCAAGTTGTACCAGTACATTTGTTCCGATCCCACCTCCACCGAATGATTCCCCTCCTATTGTAAAAATAAGCAATTTTTCTCCAGGTGGAGCGACCAACATCGATAAAGAGTCAGTAAGTTCTGCGGACGGCTTATCCGCGCAGGTAACAGTTTCCAATAAGAAAAAATGCGACCCGCCGGTCGTGATGATAATGGCAGGAGCGTCAAATCCTGCTGGCGGCGTTCAAGAATTGGAAGTAACTACCATAATGTTACCTGGCTCAAATCCAGATTTAATCGCAACGACAACGTCTTCACCAAATGTCTCAGGGCAAGTACCAACATCTCTGAGTATATTTGGACATAACGATGCCCCCGGCCCAGACGCAGGTAATGAGCCGATATTTCTTAAGTTTGATGGCGGGCCTCTTGGGTGCATACGAAGCGGACAATTCCTTGTCACGGCAACCGCAAGAAATTTCAATAATCAAACAACCACATTGACAGAAACAGTGAGCTTTGAGCTGACTGACAATGGTTGTGGCTGTGTCTCATAATTCTCACGGTAGGCACAAACCAAAATCGAAAGATGAGGCATCGCCCCGCTGCGTTCATTCGTGGCGGGGTTTTGTTTTGTGCGGTGTGCCTAGTGCCCGCTTTGGGCGCAAAAGCGGACATTGGAAACGTACGGCAACAAAGCTTTCCTTCATCGGCAAAGATGCGCCATTCGCGTAAACGAAGAAATTTTGCGGAGCTTCGGATAACCACACCTTACTGCTGGCGTACCCAAGCGGTACCATTTGACAATCGCCATTTCAGTTGACCTGGTAAACTGATTGAGTTCGGATTTTTCTTGTCAACAAAGATTGTTCCACTTCGATTCCAAGCGGCTTGGCCAAAGGTCTGTCCCGGTTTTCTTCCGGGCATCTTTGCAGCAAACTCAAATCCGCCATTGGCCCAGACTAGCCAAGTGGCGCCATTTGACCCAGCAAGCCGCCAGCCATGCAATATTTCCATGCCGTTTTCATAACCGTAATAGCGCATGCGTTCATTGGTATTGCCGATGTAGGCGGATACGGTACGATCAGATCGCAAGCGGAATGTGATTGAGCCGCCATATTGACGGTTGACCCAAGTGCCCAAGACGGGCGCCCAAGCTCTACATTCACTTGCATTCATCGGATTAAGTCGACCATCAACTCGCTCGCAGGGATCAAGTTCAACTTGCTCGGCAGCTGGTTCGCCGCCAATATCATCAAGCTCGATTACCTCACCGCCACTGTCTGAATCGCCTGAGTTGTTCTTGATCTTGCATTTTTTCCGGGGGTAGCTCTTGGCTATCAGATAGAAATTTCGCGCTCTGTCATATTCATAGAACGCACTTTCGGAATCAATTTTACTGTGGGAGCCAGCAAGTTTTGCAGCTTGCCAGCGCTTTTTAAATTCAGGGATAAGGTTTTTGATCCGTTCCAATAGCTTGTCGGCTTTTTCATTCTCACATTGCTGCCTCAAAGATTCGATACGCGAGCGCAAGCTTCCCACATCATGGGCGTCACGGATCGCAATGATATATTTATCCGTGATCTGCTGTGCAGCGTTGATATCAGCGAAGCGCCCGGCCGCGTATTGCTCTCTTTCTTTGCTTGGATAAGAGCGGTCAGGAGAATATAACTCGGCTTGCTTTTTCAAAGTTTCTCGATTTTCAACTAACTCATCATATAATTTTTCATACACCCCGAGATTGATACCCTCAATCGAAGCAGCAGTACGCTGGTCAAATTCTTTCCTCACACGCCTCACAGCCGGCCCCTCGTTGACCGCTTTTTCTTTAACTGCTTTTTTCGATTGTGCATGGGCGGCAGATTGTCCCAATTCAAAGGAAAACGGAACCGTCGTCAAGAGAACTCCGGTCATCAAAACTGATAAATATCTAAACATGATTTGCCTCCCTTTGCTGAAGCTATGGCGACCGCTTCCACGGGTCGACCGTCGCAATAGTGATGGATAGAGCATGATTTTAGAATGTCGGCTGTGTGACACATCACATTGTCTCGAAAATTCGTTTTGGAAACGGCACACTCTAGACATTTGCAATTTCTCTTAATGTCCGCTTTCGGGATAAAACTGCCACCAGTTCCTACACTACCAAATTTTCTATAGTAACCAAATAGGTAAAAACAGTTGACAGCGTCACGCTATTTAGGTACATAACAGGAACATCGAAAAATTGTGATTCGGGCCCTGCGGCTCTGAAGCCTGCCGGCCCAATCGGGCTGAAGTTGTTTCAGAGCACGGGCCCTTTGTAATGCCCGCGCCATTGGCGATGCAGGCATGAGGATAGATATGGCTGAAACAAATGAAGACCCGAATAATCGCTTTGATCCCCGCGTAGATCATAAGGTGGCAAAAACGACCGCACGCATCCTTGATGCGGGAAAACGAAACGGTGCAGTTCAAGGATCGTAATATATTGAAGGCAGCTGAAATTGGTGCACTGGAAGACGACGACCGTGCGCTTTGTCTCAGCCTTATGGGCCGGAAAGCTTGCCAGCAATATGAGACCAGCTGGCACTATTGGGCGCGGGATGAACAATTGGCACCTGCTGGCAATTGGACCGTGTGGATGATTATGGCCGGGCGCGGTTTTGGCAAGACCCGTGCCGGTGCGGAATGGGTGCGTGAGATTGCCGAGGCCGATGGCAGCGCACGCTTTGCTCTGGTCGGTGCGAATTTTGGTGAGGCGCGGATGGTGATGGTCGAGGGAGAGAGCGGCCTATTGTCGATCGCGCCAGCGAAAAACCGACCGCTTTGGGAACCGTCGTTGAAACGCTTGCGCTGGTCGAACGGCGCTGAGGCTTATCTCTATTCGGCGGCGGAACCGGAAGGCCTGCGCGGGCCACAGCACAGTCATTCATGGTGCGACGAAATCGCCAAATGGACCAACAATGCCGGACAGGCGCAAGCGGCCTGGGATAATCTGAAAATGGGTTTGCGGCTCGGCCGCGCACCCAAAATCGCGGCGACAACGACACCAAGACCGGTTCCGCTGGTGCGGGCACTGGTCAAGGACAGCGGTACTGTCATTACCCGCGGCACCACGCAGGATAATGTCGCCAACTTACCCGGAGCGTACATAAAAGTGATGGAGGCGGATTATGGCGGCACCCGGCTAGGACGGCAGGAGTTAGGCGGAGAATTGATCGAGGAACTGGAAGGCGCTTTGTGGACACGGGCGATGCTGGAAGAGTGCAGGATGGAACCCGAAGATACTGGCCAAAGGATACGCGTGGTTATCGGTGTCGACCCGCCTGCCTCACAATATGGTGACGCTTGCGGAATCATTGTGGCTGCCCTGCGTGCAGGCAATAAAGCCACCATTCTCGCCGACCAAAGTGTTGAGAAGGCCAGCCCAGAAACATGGGCAAGAGCAGTCGCGGATGCGGCCCGGACGTGGGACGCTGACCGGGTGATTGCCGAAGCCAATCAGGGTGGAGAGATGGTCAGATCGGTGCTCCAGGCAGCCGATATTTCTCTTCCGGTTCGGTTGGTGCACGCATCGCGAGGCAAAGTCGCTCGGGCGGAACCGGTGGCGGCGCTTTATGAAGCGAGGCGGGTGTTCCATGCAGCCACCTTTCCGCGCCTGGAGGATGAGCTGTGCGGTCTGCTGATTGGCGGCGGCTATGAAGGTCCCGGCCGATCGCCAGACCGTGCTGACGCGCTGGTCTATGCGCTGACCGAATTGATGCTGCGGAAAAAGCGGCAGCCGCGGGTGCGGATTTAGAAGCCGCCCGAGGTTCAATGAAAAGGGAAATAGAATGAAATTTTGGAAAAACCTGTCCCTCGCCTTCAAGGGCGGGGTTGGACAAGTACGGCCGCCTTTGGGGCGCAGTTATATAGGCACCTATGGGGGCGCTTGGTTTTCGGGAGAAGCGCCTTTTTCTTATGAGGGCCGTGTGCGCGAAGCCTATGTCGAAAATGCGGTGGCACAGCGCGCTGTCCGGATCGTGGCAGAAGGGGTAGGTGGTGCGCCGCTTGCGCCGATGGATGACGGGATCGCCTCTCTCCTGGGTGCGACCAACGCAGGTCAGCCTCTGTTTGAAACCGTTGCCGCGCATCTGTTGCTGCATGGCAATGCCTTTATACATGTGGTGCGCGGGGCTGATGATCGGCCAGTCGAACTCTTCGCCCTGCGGCCCGACCGGATCACGATCGAGCCGGATGAAAAGGGCTGGCCAGCCGCCTATGTCTATCGTGCAGGCGAGCATCAAACTCGCTTTGCTACTCAGGATGAAATGGGGCCGCCCGCAGTTATTCATATCAAGGCTTTTCACCCAACCGATGACCATTATGGCCTTGGCTGTCTCGGTGCAGCGGCAAAGGCAGTTTCGGTGCATAATGCGGCGGCGCAATGGAACAAGGCCTTGCTTGATAATGCTGCGCGGCCGTCAGGTGCACTGGTTTTTGATCCTGGACCGGATGGGACGACTTTGTCGTCGGACCAGTTTGATCGGCTCAAGGCCGAGATGGAGACGAGTTTTGCAGGATCCGGCAATGCCGGAAGGCCAATGCTGCTGGAAGGCGGCCTCAAATGGCAGAGCATGAGCATGACTCCGGCCGACATGGACTTTGTTGCACTGAAGGCCGCCGCGGCAAGGGAAATCGCGCTGGCCTTTGGTGTGCCGCCAATGCTCTTGGGGCTGCCCGGCGACAATAGCTATGCCAATTACCGCGAAGCCAATCGGGCGCTGTGGCGGCTGACGATATTGCCGCTGGCGGGGAAAATTTTAGACGGACTGTCAAGCGCACTAGGCATTTGGTTCGAGAATGCCGCCCTGGCGGTAGACCGTGATCAGATCCCGGCTTTGTCGGAGGACCGCGAAAGGTTGTGGCAGCAGGTGAGTGATGCTGATTTTCTGTCTCCCGAGGAGAAACGGGAGATGCTGGGGATTGGGTAGAGAAGAGTGGAAGTGCGTAGCAGGGGGAATTTTTATTCAACCTCAAGCGCCGGGCGACGACGTCCGTGCCCTTGACTATCGCGCCATAAGGTGCGGCGGAGGCCATCTATTCTTGGCGTCCTTGCCTCGCTGCGCTCGGACGATGCTCACAGACGTGGCGTAGAAGGTCGCGCTGATCCGACGCATCGCGTCGGCAAGCGCGACTGCGCGCCCGAGCTTATGCGAGGAAAGCCAAGAGGGCGGATGCCCGCGCCCGGCGCCTGAGGTCCAAAAAAAGGAATCAAAAATGCAGAATGAAGAAATGCTTGCCCGCCTGGTGGCACAAGCGGAAGGCGATGGCGCTGATTTGATCACGCTACGCGCAATTGTTGAGGAAGCGACGGATAGCGGCGCGGAACGGGTACTCGACCGGCTAGGATTAGCCGATCACAAGGCGCCCGATGATCTCGACGAACTGCGCGAACTCTTGCGTGCCTGGCGTGATGCCAAAGCGAGCGCCTGGAAAGCGTTGATCACATGGGTGATCCGCGGTGCACTGGCACTGCTCCTGATCGGGATCGCGATGCGCTTCGGGTTCGGGAATCTGATCACGTGAACACCATCCGTTTCGCCGGTTATGCTGCCATTTTCAATCGTATCGACAGGGGTGGCGATATTATCCGGCCCGGCGCCTTTGGATCACTTGCCGAAGGGCAATCTTTGCCTTTGCTTTGGCAACACCGACAAAACAACCGGATCGGCAGCATCACCTACGCCTGTGAAGACCAGCGCGGCCTACGGGTCATCGGAACCCTGTCGACGGCCACACACGCTGGGAGAGAGGCGGCGGTGATCTTGGCGAATGGGGCGGTAAAGGGCCTCAGCTTTGGCTATCGCGTTAAACAGGCGACTGGCTATGGACCACGCATCATTGGTGATCTTGATGTTGCGGAAATATCGCTGGTCACTGCTCCGATGCAACCTCTGGCACAGGTCCATATATGGGAGAGCAGAACTAGCGGGGCGGTAGTGGTTTGACTCCATCGGAAGCAGGCACGCCATTGGCCATATTGGCATCCATCGCGGCGATCACCGCGTCGCTGCACCCGAATGTCTTCAGCTCGTTGGCAATACGCGTATCGCTCTGGGTCGGCGAAATGACCTGCGGAAAGTATAATTCAACGGGCTTTTCCTGCTGACACATATTGCGCCGCGCCAGGCTGTTGAAAGTTTTCAGTTCGGCCAGCACGCCATCATGATCCTCGCGCCCGGCCAGAATATAGATTTTCAGGATGCGGACGGGATAATAAACGAGATCCTGGTGACGGCTATGGCGCTCGGTCTTTTTTAGAAACAGGTTGATCGCATCCAGCGCGCGTTCTTCGTCTTTGGCGATGATCGCATCATAGGCAATCAGCTCTGCATGCTCGACATTGGATATCATGTCGATCGGCTGGCTGTCCGCCAGGGTGACCGCCGCGTTAAAATTGGTCAGCGCGTCATCGCGGCGGCCCAGTTCAAGGAGATATTCGCTTTTGTCTTTGTAGAGATAACCCCGACGCGCGGCACCACCGCGCATCAGACTGCGTGCCTGCACCGCAATCAAGCCGTCATAAGCTGTGAGCGCAGCATCTTGATCGCCAAATTGTTTGAGCAGCGCAATAAGCGAACGATAGGAACCTTGCGCGATCTCGTCCTGCATTGGCCAGCGGCCCCCGCCATGTTGTTTCGCTGACTTCATCGCCAGCGTCAGCGCGCGGTTTTTTAAAACTTCTGCATTGGGGGCGTTCCTCTTTTGCGCGGAAATTGCTGCCTTGCTGGCTTGCTGTAAACGGATCAGATCCTGATAGGCTTGCAGGACCGGCCAGCAAGTTTTTGCGACAAAGTTGAGAGAAGGCTTATTCCGGTCGCCGCAGGTGGACAGGTCGCCGCGTTTCTCTGGCGCTATGGTCATTTTGAGGATCGGGTGAATCTGTCGCGGCGGTGAAACAATCGGGATCGTCTTTTTCTCTGCGGCGCCCGGCTTAGCGTTCGCAGGTGCAGAAGTTGAAGATTGTGCCGCGAGCGGGAAGGCCATGAATAGGGCAGCCAAGGCGCCCAAGCCAGAAATCATATGCATGAACAGCGGGATAATAGGTCCCCTGCGGCTTGTCGATCAAAGAATTAACTCAACGAATTACGCCGTCCGACATCGGACGATTTTTCATTACCCAAAAGAAAGGAACATCATGGAAATTTCCAATACCCCTATCGAAACAAAGGCAGACCCTTTTGAAGAGTCGTTTGACGCGGTCTTCCAAGCCGAAGAAAACGATATTCACGGCAAGGCGATTGCCGATCTGCGCAGTGATGTCGATGGGCTGAAAAGCCAGATGGTCGATATCTCGAAAGCCTCGGCACGGCCTGCATTGGACGGCGCGAAGAGTATGCCGCATTCCACCGATGCTCAGGATTTTATAGCCAAGTATCTTCGTCGGGGTGATCATTCCGGTATCGAGCTCAAAAGCTTTTCCGGCGCATCCGGCCCCGAAGGAGGTTTTGCGGTGCCACAGGAAATTGATGCTTTGATAGGTCGGACGCTCAAGGACATCTCGCCGATCCGTTCGATTGCGACCGTGGTACAGACCGGCAGCGCGGGATATCGCAAGCTCGTCACAGATGGTGGTACCCCTTCCGGTTGGGTCAGCGAAACCGCCGAACGACCAGAAACCGACACACCCAATTTCAACGAAATCGCACCACCGACCGGAGAGCTTTATGCCAATCCAGCGGCATCGCAGGCGATGCTGGATGACGCGGCCTTTGATGTCGAGGCGTGGCTCGCGGATGAAATTGCCCGTGAATTTGCGCAGGCAGAGGGGACGGCATTTGTTGGGGGCTCCGGGGTCAATCAGCCGCGCGGCTTCCTCAATGCACCAGTGACAGAGGAGCTAGATGATGTTCGCGCCTTCGGAACGCTGCAATATATTCCGTCGGGTGCTGCTGGTGACTTTGCCGGAAGCGATGGCGAGGATGCGCTTGTTGATCTGGTTCACGCGTTGAAGCCCGCGTACCGGCAAGGCGCAAGCTTTGTGATGAACAGCGCAACCTTGGCTCAAATCCGCAAGTTCAAAACCGCCGATGGCGCGTTCCTGTGGCAGGCGTCACTGGCATCGGGTCAGCCGGATATGCTGCTCGGCTATCCAGTGGTTGAGGCAGAAGATATGCCAGATATGGCGGCCGACAGTCTGTCGATCGCTTTCGGAAATTTCCGCACGGGTTATCTGATTGCCGAGCGCAGCGCGACTAGCATTTTACGGGACCCGTTCACCAACAAGCCGTTTGTCCATTTCTACGCGACCAAGCGCGTCGGTGGGCAGGTGATGAACAGCGAAGCGATCAAGCTGATGCAGTTTAGCGCGACCTAGCTACTCCCCACGGTCGTGCTTAGCCGCGACGATGCGCGCCCGTGTCCAGGGTTTTCTCTTACCCCGGCACGGGCGTCTCCTATTCCGTTAGAAAGGACACCCCACCCGTGAGTTCTCCTCCTGATGAAGTGCCTCCTGTGCCAGCAGAATTGATCGAAGAGGTTAGAGATTTTCTGCGTCTCGATCATAATGAAGATGATGAGGCCATTGCCCAGCTATTGCGCAGCGCCGCGCATCTGTGCGAAAATTTTATCGGTCAGTTGCTGATTGCCCGCTCGGTTTGCGACCGGATGCCAGCGCGAGCAGAATGGCAGAAGTTGAAAAAACAACCGGTGCAGGCGATCACGTTGGTCGAAGCTGTCGGGCCTGATGGCGCGCTGACATCTTTGCCATCGAATGACTATGCCCTTGATATCGACACGGATGGTGTTGGCTGGGTCAAATTGCATCCGGTCAACACTGTCGCACGCATTGTGATAACCTATGACGCTGGCCTGGCAGCAGACTGGGCGAGTGTGCCCACCACATTGCGGCAGGGCGTCGTTCGGCTGGCTGGCTATTTCTATACGCACCGTGACCGCTTGGATGCCGGCGGTCCTCCAAGCGCTGTGACCGCCCTTTGGCGGCCTCATCGTCGGATGCGCATGGCATGACCGTGTCCAAAACTGTCGGGTCGGAATTTAGCGGTTTGCTACGTGAGCTGATCCATATTGAACGCCAGTCTTCTCAGCGCGATGCCGCCGGGTCAGCAATAGATCAAAATGATCCAATTGGCGATTTCCTGGCATCGGCAGAACCGTTGGATTTCGGTGATGAAGCGGTCGCTGGCAGCCGCTCTGCCTTGCCGCGCTGGCGCTTCACCTTGCGCCAGACCAATGCCATTCGACCCGGTGACAGGTTGATCTGGAGTGACCGCGAGATGGTTGTCCAGTCGGTCGCCGCCGATCACCGGTTCATTCCAAGAACCTTTCTGCAAGCTGAGGAGAAACGGGTGTGAATAAGTTGAAACACAAAGCCGAGAAAGCAGCAAGCGCGGCGGCGCAAAAGACCAAGGCGGACATCAAATTGGCACTTGTCGAAGAACTGTCAAACGAGCTGTCCATAGAAGAAACAAGCGACGGTTTGGTGATTTCAGGTTCCGGTCTCGGCTCCGAGATCGTCGGCAATCATGGTCTACGCGACGTCGCTTTTCTGATGCGAGGTGTCCGGTGACGGGTGCTGTCGAAGCCGTGCAGCAAAGTCTGATCGCTGCGTTGAACGCGCATATGCTTTTGACGGAGGAAATCGATGCTATTTATGATGGCCCTCCATCTCGGGCACGCTTTCCTTATATTGCGCTCGCAACCGGTGCGGCACTGGACTGGAGCTTTAAAGGTGCTGTGGGGCGTGAGCTCAGTTTGGCTCTGACCATCCATGACGACGGGTTAAGCGCTGTGCGTCTTCACCAGATAATGGCTCTGGTAGAAGAGGCTCTGGAAAACCGTTTGGCCGATCCGGAAGGCTGGCAGATTGTGACATTCGATTTTCGCCGCTCGCGAGTCTTGCGCAATGCCGTGAGCCCATGGAGCGGTCTGATCGAATATCGCGCAAGGGTTTTGAAGGTTTAGAGCAGGAGTCTTTGTTGATTCCCTCAGGCGCCGGGCGCGAGCATCCGCCCGCTTGGCTTTCCTCGCATAAGCTCGGGCGCGCAGTCGCGCTTGCCTCCGCTTTGCGTCGGTTCAGCAAGACCTCGAGAGTTTAGTTTTACAGAACACCTTTATTGAGCATCGTCCGAGCGAAGCGAGGCAAGGCCGACCGGCCGCCGCGCCTTATTGGCGCGTAGCCAAGGCGACGGATGTCGCCGCCCGGTGCTTGAGGGAATCAACAAAAATTCCTCCCGCCCGGCGCTTGAGGCCCAAGAGCAATCCACCAACACAATCAAAAAGGAATCAAATCATGGCAGCAGAAAGAGGGAGTGCGTTTCTCCTGAGAATTGGCGATGGGGCGGACTCGATAAGTTATTCCACCATTGCCGGTCTGCGAACCACGCAATTGTCGGTCAATGGCGAACCGGTGACGATCACCAATAAGGACAGCGGCGGCTGGCGCGAGCTTTTGTCCGGCGCCGGAGTCCGGTCCGTATCGGTATCAGGCGCCGGTGTGTTTACGGGCTCGGACGCCGAGTTACGTATGAAAAACCATGCGTTGGAAGGCGTGATCGACGCCTATGAACTCAGCTTTGAAGGCGGCGATAGCATGCGCGGTAATTTCCTCGTTACCCGACTGGATTACAGCGGTGATTATAACGGCGAGCGCAGCTACACGCTGAGCCTCGAAAGCTCTGGTGCGGTGACCCATGTCTGATCGCGCCAATACGCTTCGCGGAGAAGCTGAACTGATTATCAATGGCCAGCGGCTGGTTCTGCGGCCCAGCTTTGCAGCGCTTGTCGCGGCGGAAGAGGAGCTGGGTTCATTATTTGATCTGGTTGAAAGAGCCGCGAATGGCCGGCTCCTGCTGGCGGAAATTGCGGGCCTATTCTGGCATCTGATCGAGGACCGTTCGGAGGATTTGACTCGAGAGCGTTTCGGTGAGGCAATGCTGCTGCTGGGCCTAACTGGCGTTACGCCTCCATTGAAGATTCTGCTCAAACAGATTTTGCAAGGACGGTAGTTGCCGCATGACCAAAGACTTCCGCACTTCGGCAGCTCATTGCGCTGGGATCGTACCCACAGTCCTTGGGTGGACGCCGGACCAATATTGGAGCGCGACGCCCGCCGAATTGACCGCAATCCTATCTGCACTTTCCTTAGCAATTCCGGAAAATCAGACTGCCGAGCCGCTTTGCCGAACCCAACTCGAAAAGCTGAAAGAAACCTTAAGTTATGGATGAAGAAATTGAACGCCTTATCATTGCCGTGCGGGCCGATACGGCTGGATTTGCGAAAGATGTAGCGGCCATGAACCGCCAGCTCGATGGTCCGCTTGCCAGCGGTATGGATCGCGCCGGCTCTGTTCTCGAAACCAGCTTAAGCCGAGCCATTCGGAGCGGATCGCTGGGTTTTGAAGGCTTGAGGGAGGTCGCCTTGTCGGTCTTGGCGGATATTGCCAATGCGGCAATCAACAGTGGTATCGGCAACCTGTTTGGTACCAATTCCAGTGGCGGTTCCGGCGGCGGCTTACTGGGGATCGGGACGTCAATCCTTGGCGCTGCGCTTGGTGCACCAGGACGAGCGACTGGTGGACCGGTGACCGGTGGCCATGCATATCTTGTCGGAGAGCAGGGGCCAGAGCTATTTGTGCCGACTGCAGCGGGCCGAATAGAGCGCAGTGGAGGAATGTCCGCTACGCCGAATATCCAGCTCACCATCAACCTATCAGATAATGGCCAGGGCAGCGCGCCCGACCAGATACGCCGCTCCGGTCGTCAGGTGGCGCGCGCAGTGCGCAATGCACTGGCCCATCGGGAGGGATAAGCCATGGGTTTTTGGCTAGCGAAAGAGCGCACAGCGCAACAGACCAATTTTATCCAGCGCTTTGATCCGCGTTTCTGGACCGTCAATTTTCCGCGCCCGATGATGGCATCGGTTGTGACGACCGCAGCGGATGCGCTGCGGGTCGATGCGACCTTTTATAATTCCGACGATCTCGCAGGGCTGATCTGGGAAAGCGAGGATTTACTTGACCACCCGTTGCTGGCTTACGAGACAAGCCGCGACTATTCCCGGCTCAGCCTGCGCTTTCACTGGCGCTCGTCTGGGATAATGCCACTGGATCAGGTCAACGGACCGACGCTGACCATTGAGGGTCGCGATGCATTGGGTCACGCAAAGGCCTGGTATGTGCGCCTCTGGAACTACGCCAGCGGTACGCCGACTGACGCTGATATCAGTCTAGAATTTTCTAGTCTTGATGGCGGTTTCGTGCTTCCCGGGGAGGCCGATCCGGTACGGCCCAAGGATATTGATCGCTTGTTTATCTCGATCATTCCGCCAGATTATGATGGTGCGGGCAGCTGTTATCCAACGCCGCAAATTGGCTGGGTAGAGATGAGCGCCATCAAGGCTGATGGTGGCGGTGCGGTGCTCGAAATTGGTGACATCATGGTGCCGGAAAATAGCCTGTCGATGGCGACCGGCTATGATGATAGTTTTAACCAGACACCCGAACGCCTGCTGCGGTCAATCCGAGCGCTCGGCTATCGCGGATCGATCAATCACTACGTCGGAATGAGCCACTATTTCAGGCTCGAGTCAAATGGCGAAGATCTTTACGTCAGCCAGTCCGAGCCGCAGGCGGATGAAGAATTTTCGACAATTAATCAGCCCTGTGCGGTCTGGCATCGCGATTTTGTCACCCGTGCGGGGGCTATGGATTTCACTGTTATTTTCTCGCTTTCTTACGAACTATTCGACGCGCATTGCTGGGCGAGCTGGAAGCAACGCGCCGAAAATGGCGATCCCGCGCTGACCGGCTGGGTACCGCCATCGACTTTGTTATCGCCAGCAGAGCCAGCTGCCATGGGTTATTTGCAAGCGGTGGCGCGAGCATTTGTGAGCATTGCGAGGGACGCCGGGGCGGCGATAAAATTTCAGATTGGTGAGCCATGGTGGTGGGTGACGCCGGATGACGGTCGGATTTGCCTTTATGATTCAGCGGCACAAGCGGAATTTGGCGAAGCACTAGTGAGTATCCCGGACATTCGCGGTCCGAAAACGGCAGCTCAGAATGCGATGCTAGACCAGGCCGGAGCCATTCTAGCGCAGTCTACGGAAGACCTTATAGCAGCGGTGCGTGAAGAAGCGCATGGCGCACCGGTTGAAGCACTATTGCTCGCCTATCTGCCAACCATTTTGGACGATGCCGCGCCGGAGGCAAGGCGCGCCAACCTGCCTTTCGGCTGGGCCAGCCCGGCTTTCGATATCCTGCAGCTTGAGGATTATGACTGGGTGATTGCGGGCGATCAGTCCGCGACCCGGCGTGGCATTGATCTGGCCACTGAGCGGCTCGGCTATCCGATGGAGCAGCAGCATTATTTTGCCGGTTTTGTGCTGACCGCCGACGCCAGTTTTGTCTGGACAAACATGGTTGATGCAGTCGCTTCCGCAAAGATGCGGGGTACACCGGAAATCTTTGTCTGGGCGCTGCCGCAAGTGGCGCGTGATGGATTTACCTATTTTCAGGAACAGGAGGATGATGTGAATGCCTTTGATGACGTGCAATTTCCGTTTTCGATCGGACGCGGCGCAACAGTTTCTCCGCGCTTTTCGACCGATATTGTAACGACCCTCTCCGGCCATGAAAAGCGCAATAGCGACTGGGCTGATGCGCGGCTGGAATTTGATGCCGGGCCGGGTATACGCTCCGAAGAAGAATTGCGCAGTTTGATAGCATTTTTCCGTGCGCGGCGTGGCGCCGCGAAAGCGTTTCGTTTTAGCGACCCCTATGATCATAGCAGCAATGCCATGATCGATCCGCCGACAATGATGGATCAGAATATCGGCATTGGTGATGGCGAACAGACTCGGTTTCAACTGACCAAAAGCTATGGCTTGGACGCCGCCGCCGAGGACTGCGAGGCACAGCAGCGTCTGATCACCCGACCGCAGCCGGCATCTCTGCTCGTTGCTGTCAATGGCGTCATTACCAGCAATTGGTCGCTTGGTATGTTGGGCGAAGTGGTTTTCGACAGCCCGCCAGCGTCAAATAGCGAGGTCACCGCCGGTTTCCTGTTCGACGTGCCTGTACGCTTTGCCGAGGATCGGCTGGAGGTTAGCGCCAGCACATTCATGGCTGGCGAGATTCCGGATATCCGTCTGATCGAAGTGCGGGAAGGATCGTGAATCTGGCATGGCTGGATCAGCCGCTGACAACCAGCTGCTATGCGTGGCGGCTCGAGCGGGCAGATGGTGTCACCATCGGTTTTGTGTCGCATGACCGCGATCTGGTGATCGACCATATGCGATACTGCGCAGCACCCGGAATGGTGCCCTCGACTATCGCGCTGTCCGACAGTTTGCAGATAGACAGTGTCGATATCGAAGGCGTGATGACTAGCTCGGCGATTGCCGAAGAGGACTTGATTGCGGGCCGCTGGAACGGTGCGCAGCTGCAGATATATCTGGTCAACTGGGAAAGTCCGGAGGACGAGCCGCTCCATCTTATCAGTGGCGAATTTGGTGAGATTACGAGATCCGGCGATGCTTTTCGAGTGGAGGTGCTTGGTGGGACTTCTTGTCTCGATGAAGCGATTGCGCCGCTGACATCACCAACTTGCCGCGCCCGATTGGGTGACCGCGCCTGCAAGATAAGCCTTGCTGCGCATAAAGCTGAGATGACGCTTACCCAGATAGCAATGCCGCAGCTCGAATTTGCTGATCTTCAAGGGCTGGCGGCAGACTATATCTTTGGCGAGCTGCTTTGGTTGAGCGGCGAAAATTGCGGGCTGCGATTCGCCATTATCAGCGGTGACGGTGATGCGATCCGGTTGACTGATCAGCCAACACGACCCGTGTCCATTGGTGATAAAGCACTGCTTACAGCCGGCTGCGACAAGAATTTTGCCACCTGCCGGGACCGCTTTCAAAACAGCATCAATTTTCGCGGGGAGCCTTATTTGCCCGGCAATGATCTGCTCACGCGCTACCCGGGAGCATAAGATGACATCTGATGAACTGGTAACAGACCGTTCGGGGATGATCGCCAAGATGGCGATGGAATTATGTGGCACCAAATACCGTCTTCACGGACGGAATGCTGAACATGGCCTTGACTGTGTTGGGCTGGCTGCCCGGTGCCTAAGTTCCGCGGATCTGGTTTGCGATGTGCCCAACGGATATTCCATGCGTGGCGGGTCTGCCCAGCAAATCTCCGAGGTGATGACTCTCGCCGGCTTTTTCGTTCTGCCGTCTGGCGCACGGCTGCGCGAGGGCGATATTGCATTGGTCCGACCGGGTCCGGTTCAATGGCATCTGATGATCAGAACCGACTGCGGTTTCGTCCATGCTCATGCCGGCCTCGGCAAAGTGGTGCTTACCCCTGGTGAGGCGCAATGGCCGATTGAAATGGTCTTTAGAATTGGAGAAAACTAGATGGCAACCTTGGTTTTGACAGCCGTCGGCACCGCCGTGGGTGGCCCAATAGGCGGAGCACTGGGAGCAGTTTTAGGGCAGCAGGTCGACCAGAATATCCTGTTCAAGTCCAGCGGTCGGGAAGGCCACCGGCTACAGGAACTGGCTGTGCAAACCTCCAGCTATGGTACGCAAATCCCGCGTATCTATGGCAAGATGCGGGTGGCCGGGACGGTGATCTGGGCCACCGATCTGAAGGAAATCCGTGAATCAAGTGGCGGCGGCAAGGGGCGGCCGAGCAGCGCCACTTACAGCTACTCCGTCAGTCTCGCGGTTGCGCTCTCGAACCGAAATATAAGCGATATCGGCCGTATTTGGGCCGATGGAAAAGTTTTCCGCGGCAGCGCTGGTGATTTCAAAACCGAAACCGGATTTCGCTTTTTAAAGGGGCATGAGGATCAGGCCGTCGATGGATTAATGGCCAGCGCTGAAGCCATTGACGGAACGCCAGCCCATCGCGGGATCGCACTGGCGGTCTTTGAGGATATGGATCTGACCGACTATGGCAATCGGATTCCTTCCCTCACCTTCGAGGTTATTGCCGACGATGGCTCTGTCAGTCTGGGCAAGATTATCAACGATATTTCAGACGATAAGATCAAGGCATCTATCGACGAGCATCTTCATGGCTTCGCGGCCGCCGGTGAAGATCGGCGAGAAGCAGTGACCACGATTAGCGATAGTTTTTCGTTGTCCTTTTCTTCCGTTTCAGGTGCGCTAAACGCAAAATACCGGCACCCTGAAATTGACACGGAGATAGTTTCGCTGCGCGGTTTGATCGTGTCGAACCACAATGGCCGCCCGGTCGACCGACCGGAAACAAATACGGTTTCCGAATTAAAGATCCCACGGCAACATACTCTGCGCTATTATGAGCCTGAGCGCGATTATCAATCAGGCCTGCAAAATGCGTTTCGCCCGGGGACTAGCCGAGTGATCCTCAATCAGGATTTTCCTGCCGCGCTCTCTTCAACGCATGCCAAAACTATTGCTCAAGCGAGATTATGGTCGCTCTATCAGGAGCGTATTAGCATGCAGCTGCATGTTTTATGCACGGCGTCTTCCCTGAAGCCCGGCACGTTTGTCAGCTGGAATGACCGCTGCGATATTTGGCTGGTGCGAAGTTGGGAACTGAACAGAGGCAACATCAGTCTTGGGTTGTCAAAGGCAGGAGATGTTTTGCCAAACGTGGATGGATCAGCAGACAATGGTCGTCCGGTGAAGGAGCTTGACGCGTTGGCCGGCATGACAAGATTGGCGTTGGTTGATCTGCCATTTGCTTCCGATGCACCGATGCAGGTTAGCGATGTTCCCAGACTATATGCCGCTGCTGCAGGTGGCTTGGGCTGGCGAAAAGCAGAGCTTTTTGCAGGGGATGCAGGGGATGTCACCTATGACTCCATCGGTCAGGTAACAGCGCCAGCTAGAATAGGTACCGCTTTGGAGCCGCTGAACAGCAGTGGTCAGCATATCATTGACCGTCAGAACGAATTATTGATCCAGATGCACAATGGCAATATGCATTTAGACCACGCGGATCAGGGGCGACTTTTAATTGGGCAAAATATCGCGTCCATTGGCCAAGAGATTATCCAATTTGGTTCTGCTGAACCGATTGGCGATGACCGTTATATCTTGTCTCACCTTTATCGAGGACTGGGCGGCACCGAGAGGGAAATCGATCGGCATGGTGCAAATGAAGACTTCGTCTTGTTAAATGGCGCTGATCTGGCGGAAATTGATCCGCGATATTTTACCTCTTTTCTGCCCGTAACCATATCTGCTCTTGGCAGAGGCGACGATTTTCCCGTGCCGATGGTAATCCAGGAGCCGGGCCGTGCGCTGAAACCTTGGTCACCTGTGCATCCCAGATATGATCTTGGTCAGAATGGTGATCTCCATATCTCGTGGGTAAGGCGATCCCGTGCAGGCTTGTTATGGCCGGATAATATCGAAACACCTCTGGCTGAGGAAGCCGAGAAATATCGAGTCAGTATCAACGGTCAGCCCATTGCGGAGCCGACAAATCCAGAGGTGGTTCTTTCCCCAACAGAGGTTCAATCCTTCCGAGATTTGGATGTGTCATCTCTGGCGCTGGAAGTCCGGCAGATCGGCCAACATAATATCTCGGACCCATTGTTGTTCGTTATCGCGATCTAGCACTTCTGAGCGGAGGCTTGTTCGTCGCTTCTTCTATCACGCAAAGGAATAAAAATGTCTGCACTTGAAACTCCGCGCTTTCAACTGCCCTTACTCGCAGTTGGTCAGGCGCATAAAGAGCTATATCATAATGATGCTCTGATATTACTTGATTTTTTGTCCCACCCTGTTGTTCACGCCATCGCTAACGATCCGCAATCATTGGTTCCTGAGCTGGGTGATTGTTGGTTGATCGGACTTGATGCGGTCGCAGAATGGGAGGGGAGGTCCAATCAGATCGCGGGTTGGTCTTCAGCTGGCTGGCACTTCATTAACCCACAGGAATCAATGCGAATTATTGTGGCAAGCGATCAAGTTGCGGCAACGTACAGTGCGGGATTTTGGACTTCCGCAGCGCCCATAGAGGAGCCTGCTGGTGGCATGACCATCGACTCACAGGCGCGAGCTGCGATTGATTCGATTCTGGAAACGCTAAGAACAATGAAAATTTTACCTCAAATCAACTAGATTTGTTCTTATTTTGTCAGCAATTCGACCTACTTGCAGCACCTTAGATGCGATTTTTTAGGCTAAATCACGAAAATGGCGACATTTTCGCAACAGTTACGCAATTTGTCGGCTTGCACTGCCACAGGGGACGGGTTACAAAGCGCCGTGAATTCAGAACCTAAATGAGAAGGGGAATATAAATGCGGAAGCTTGCCATAGGATTGGCGCTTGCCTCCACGGCGCTCGCTTCACCTGCCCTGGCCCGTGATGGCCAATGGTATGTGGGCGTAGAAGGCGGCGCGGTGCTGGTTGAAGATGTTACATCTGATGTCGGCGCTTTTGATAATGCATCAGAAGTCGACCACGACGCGGGTTACGACTTTGACGGTATCGTCGGTTATGATTTCGGCGGTTTCCGTCTGGAAACAGAAGTGGCCTATAAATCAGCTGCTGCTGATCGGCTCCAAATTGGCGCACCAGGTATCCCAAATACTGCTGCTGGCACTGGAACATTTGCCGGCGTGACAGACATTAACGGCGAAGTGAATGCTCTGAGCTTTATGCTCAATGGTATGCTCGACTTTGGCGATGATGACGGCGTTCAAGGCTTTGTTGGCGGCGGTGTTGGTGTAGCTCGTACCGAAGTTACCAATATTTTCGCTGGTCCTTATCTTGATGATTCGGACACAGGCTTCGCTTGGCAGGCAATTGCGGGTATCCGCGCGCCATTGAGTGACAACTGGGACGTTGGTGTCAAATATCGTTTCTTCAATGCCGACAAGATTGATCTTGTTGACCAAGTAGGCAACGATGTCAGCACCCGTTTGCGGACACATTCTATCCTCGGTAGTTTGATCTACAACTTTGGTGGCGAACCAGAGGCACCTCCACCACCGCCTCCACCACCACCACCACCACCGCCTCCACCACCACCGCCGCCTCCACCGGCTGCTGTGTGTGCACCTGGACCGTACATCGTGTTCTTTGACTGGGATCAGTCAGACATCACACCAGAAGCTGCTACAGTTCTGGACAATGCGGTTACAGCATATGGTGATTGTGGTTCGGCTCAGGTTATGTTGGCGGGTCACGCTGATAAATCTGGTTCAGCCAGTTATAACGTTGGTCTGTCCCAACGTCGTAACGCTTCGGTTCGGGCTTATCTCGAATCACGCGGCATCGGCGGCGGAGCAATTTCCAGCGAAGCCTTCGGTGAATCGCGTCCTCGCGTTGAAACCGCAGACGGCGTTCGTGAGCCACAAAACCGGCGTGTTGAAGTTATGTATGGTCCTGGTTCAGGTAACTAATAACTTCCCATATCGATTTAATGAAAAGGGCTGGTCTTCGGACCGGCCCTTTTTTTGTTTGTTCATCGTGAATGGTGGGAAATTCGGCTAGAGTTACCTCAGCCTTGGATTGAAATTGAGTTTGTACATTTTCAAGTATCTTCTTGATTGTCGCTTTGCACCCAAGAGAACCGCAGCACCAAACACCGCACCCGCGCCACAACAAGCTGGTGAATGACCGGTTGATTTTTCTTCATCAATAATTTCTCCGTTTGAATGAGAATCTTCTGCCGCGCGCCTTGCGCTGCACTCTCATAACCACCTGTGCTGCGACAACGAAATTCCGATATTTCGTCTTCACAGAACACAGCGCTTGATGTTTTTTTGATGCTTTGTGTTTTTCTACACGATCGACATTTGTCGATGGACCAACACGAGGTTGTTTTGGTTAGCTCATCAGGCTTTCAAATAACCGCAGGCCATCGGTTCCGCCATGTTTGGTGTCAATTGCGCGCTCTGGATGCGGCATCATCCCTAGAACATTACCGCTTACATTCAAAACGCCGGCAATATCGCGTGCTGATCCGTTGATATTGGTTGTATATCGGAAAGCAATCCGATCTTCTTCCTCTAGGCTATCCAACGTTGCTTCATCTGCAAAATAATTTCCATCATGATGAGCCACCGGAATACTGATAGATTCGTCTTTCGTATAAGCAGACGTGAACGTGGAACTGGCATGGTCGACTGTAAGGGCCGCATCCTTGCATATAAACTCGATATTCTCATTGCGCATCAGCGCACCGGGCAAGAGTCCGATCTCTGTTAATATCTGAAAACCATTGCAGACACCCAGTACTTTGACGCCCTTGTTCGCGGCTTGTACTACAGAATCAATGATGTTGGATCGCGAGGCCATCGCTCCAGAACGGAGATAATCACCATAGGAAAATCCGCCTGGGATTGCGACAATATCCAAATTGTCCGGCAGATCACTATCACCGTGCCAAACCATATGTGGTTTCTTTCCCGTGACAGTTTCCAGTGCAACAGCCATATCACGATCGCAATTGGACCCAGGAAAAACAAGAACAGCGGAATTCATTTTCAGGCTTCTTCTGTTGTTTTGGCAGCTAGCTTTTCGATCTCGAAATTTTCGATCACGGTGTTGGCTAGCAACTTCTCACACATTTTTTCGATATCGGCATCTGCCATGTTATCGTCGACATCCAGCTCAATTAGCTTGCCTGCACGCACATCATTAACTCCATTGAAATCTAGGCTTTCAAGTGCGTGGTGAATAGCTTTTCCCTGGGGGTCGAGGACACCGTTTTTCAGTGTCACATAAATTCTGATCTTCATGGAACTCGCTCTTCAATGACCGTGATAAGGTTTTAATGCCTATAGCGCGGTCGCCGAAAGGAGCAAGAGGTGCTTGTCTGGTTAAGAGATAGAATAGCGCTGGCTCTGCGCTTTCGGTCAGAAAAATTTAGCGAATTTGAAATTCACCCTATGGCGATTCATCCGGTACAAGTCGTAGTTACTGTCTACTCGCGAATAATTATAATCAATCGATGGCGAGAAGCCGAGCACTTTAATTTGCCGACTGCCGATATAAGCACGCGCAAAACTGCGCCAATCTTTCCGTTTGTCTGTTGAATAGAATATCAAAGGTTCATCGAAAGTCGATCGGCTGACGCTTCCCGAGATGCCGGCGTTCAGCCCAAGGGGCAATTCACCGCCAATTCCAAGATTCAGACCATAGTTGATGCTGGAATAGCCGTCCGAATTCAACAAGTCCCTCCGGGCAAAAACGCTTGCAGATGCGATTAGCGATTTTCCGATCAAATGTTCGTAGGTTGCATTCGCGCCCAATTGCCAACCGCTGAAACTGTCGCTCAGTTTCGAATCTGTGCGCCGGCCATCGAGTTCAATGCCAACCCGTTGCCCTTGGCTGAGCGCTGTTTGGAAGCCCAGGCGCGCGCCATATTCGCGGGTGGCTAATCGGCCACCAAACCAGCGTTGCTGGCCCACAGCCTGTAGTGAAACACTGGCATAACGGGCGATCCTAAATTCCGGACCGACGGCAATTTGCCCAACTATATCATCAGCGGCTTTGCCCTGATAGTTTATCACTTTACTATCGGCGTCGAACAGGAAGGCGAGCTTATCGCTGGCTTTCAACCGTACGCCACCAGAGAAGCCGGCAATTTGCCCAATCCCGGATTTTCGCCGTGCACTCTCATCGAGTTCCAGTTCTCCGCGTGCGTCGCCGAGAACCGGGAAAATGGCTCCAAAGTTGACATCGATGGTTTCGGCATTGGTGGCGCCATTAATGTTTGTGTCGGGTGCAAAGCCGAAATCAAAACTGAAGCGCCAGACCCGTTGGTCTCTCAGGATACTGCGAGTGTTGCGGATGGTGCGGGCAATTTCATCGGGAAGATCTTCATCATTTTGCGCCAGACGAAAATGATAATCTGCGCTGGCTTCTTTACCGCTCAACAAATAGGTGCGCGCCAGTTCCAAACGGATGCGTGTTTGACCGGGGTTTTCATCCAGAATCGATCGAAACGTCTTGATCGCCTTTTTGAGGTCACCAGTTTCAACCGCGATATAGCCAGCAAGAAACTGTTGTTGCATCCTCAGATCAGGGACTTGTCCCAAAGCTTCCACTAGTGGCAGAGCCCGATCATATTTCTTGGCTTGCACCAAGGCTTCTGCCTTGGCCAGCAATTGTGCTGGCGTGATCTGAAACTGGCAATCGCCTGCGGTATTGCATTTGGGTGTTGGCGAAATGGCAGCCGTTTCAACAGCTCCTTCGCCGTCGTCATCTGCGGCGACGGCTGGAGCTGTTGGTAAAAGAGCTGCAATCCCCCCGCCGACAAGCAGAATCTTTGCGGCAGTGACCGGCAATTTCATGTCCGGCTCCTAGTTTCCTCGGCCGACGAAGGTTCCCAGAATATCGATCCGTTCATCCGGAGTGCCACCGACAATGCGATAACCGGCACCCAGTTCTTCTCCATTAGGTCCATAGAATGAGCCATCAATGCTGGATCCAGCGATGTTCAGATCCAGGCGGGCCCCGCCGGGATTGACGAACCAGGCTTCAGAAAACTGACCAAGAAAGCCGCCCGCTGCGACCAGATCGATTTGACCTGCTCCGTTAGCGCGAAATTGTGCATTTTCGAGAACACTCAACTGTCGGCTTGTGCCATCAAACAAGGGCGCGCCGACGGTACCATCTAGCGACAAGGCAAAGGTGTTCGCGCCGAAATCGACATTGGTGGTCGCGTTACCCGCAATCCATTGAAAATATGTATCAAGGTTACCGGTTGCATCGGGGCTGTCATTGAAAACCATTGATGCGAGCATGGCTCCTGTAAAGGTTCCGGTGCCGCTTGTTGGAACTTGGTCATTTGGCGTAAGTTCGCCATAGGCCAGTGCACCGCGCTCGAACGTATTGGACTGGGTCAATATGGTGGAGGTGCTGCCATCCGGATTGTCAATTTCAGACTGAACCACTCCAGCAGTGTTGCGCAAGTAACCTGCAAAGGTGACATATTGCGTTTCCGTTCCCGGTGTTTGGTAGAAAAATGTGGTGACGTCATAGCTACCGGCTTCGCCCGGGTTGATGAGATCAAAAATAAACTCCCCACCGGGCCTTAGAAGGACGTTATCTGCAGAACCCGATTCAAGATAGTTTATCTCTTGTAGACCGAAAGCAGCGGACTCGAGATTAGGTGTACCAAATTGTGGTTCGATTGCACCGCCAAAGTCTGTACGGTGGATAGGATCCTGGAAGCGGCTGGCACCGGTTGTTCCGGCCAGGCCATTGCTAAAACTCACATTAAAAATCGCATCGCGTGGACTATATTCAATGGTCAGGTTTGAATTGCGAACAGTCTTCGCATCGCCCTGATACAGTTGAGCGCCTTGCCCGGCGCCAGGTGTGCCAGCGTCGACGACCTGATACTGGTAGCTATGCGTGCTGCCAACGGCTGTGTAGGTTTTGGGTTCCGTAGGATTTACAAATGTATGCGTCTCGCCGCTGCCATCGCCGCCACCGGCACCACCTGATCCGGTCGGTGCAGCACTGCCTGCAGATTGGGGCCCTGCTCCGCCGCATGCGGCAAGCATTGTTGTACTGGCTAACAAAATCAAAAGGCGCATCGGACAAATTCCTCACATGAGTTCCACATGAGGGCGGTGCTATCAGTCTAATGGTTAAATTCGCGTAAACCATCGTCGCTATTTTGGGTAATTTGCACGCCCCCTGAGGAGCTAAATGCATCGGATCACCTAACAATAAGCCGAAAAACTATGGTTACTTTCCGCGCTTTTTCCGTTCACTATCCAGATCGAGCACTTCGCTGAGGCCCCCTTCCGGGAACAATCCCATGCGCCGGGCAACTTCTTGATATGCCTCGGCTTCGCCGCCGAGATCGCGGCGAAAACGGTCCTTGTCGAGCTTTTCATTGGTATTTATGTCCCAAAGGCGGCATCCATCTGGGCTAATTTCGTCGGCGAGGATTATCCGCGAAAAATCACCATCAAATAGCCGGCCAAATTCAAGCTTGAAATCGACTAATTTAATCCCGATTCCGGCAAACATACCGGCCATGAAGTCGTTAATGCGGATTGCCATGGCTGAAATGTCCTGCATTTCTTCCTGTGTCGCCCAACCAAAACAGGCAATATGTTCTTCGGCAACTAGCGGATCGCCCAGCGCATCGTCTTTGTAGCAATATTCCAGAAGTGTGTGAGGCAATGGTGTACCTTCTTCGATGCCGAGGCGCTTGCTCAGGGAACCGGCGGCAACATTGCGGACGATTACTTCAATCGGGACAATCTCGACCTGTTTCACAAGTTGTTCACGCATATTCAGGCGGCGAATGAAATGGCTGGGAATGCCAATATGGCCGAGAAGCGTGAAAATATGCTCGCTGACCCGGTTGTTGATCACACCCTTGCCGTTGATCGTACCCTTTTTCTCAGCATTAAATGCGGTTGCGTCGTCCTTGAAATATTGGATGATCGTACCGGGCTCCGGTCCTTCGTAAAGGATTTTGGCCTTGCCTTCATAAATTTGGCGACGACGGGACATAATGGATTCCTACTCACAGGAAGAAGCATCAAAAACCAAGCCCCGATTGCGCGAATCAAGCGGACTCGGACAAATCGGGGCAACGATTTCTTTCTATAAGCCAAAGCAGATGGTCGTGCAATCAATCCTCTTGCACTGCGGTCGGTTCAATTGCCCGGCCCCAAAAAGTGCGATCGGTGCTTTTAAACCGCCGGCGGAGGTAGATGACGAGCGCGAGCAGCAATATCCAGGGGAAGACTATGGCCACCAAGGTTACCAAAGCGGCGACTGAATATCCGAGAGTAGCGGCAATGTCGCCAAAGGCTTCACGGATCGGTTGAGAGAAGCCGCCTGATCCTGGTGCGTTGGACTGATAGTTGATAATGACTTTGCTATAGGCCACGCGCCCGCGCATTTCTTTCAGCCAGCTGCGTGCTCGATCAATTTCTTCGTTCACGTCAGTGACGGCGCGTTCCGCCTCAACAAGTTCTGCCACGGTCCCCTTGCGGGTCCGCAGTAATTCGGTAAGGCGTTTTGACAACAGCTCGCGGCTGCGCAACCGGGCTTCTGTATCAACGATTTGCTTGGACAGGTCCTCTCCAGTGATCGAAGCGGCGATTTGACTACCGCCACTCTCATCAATCGCCGCAGCCAGTTGTTCACCAAATGCACGTGCTTTCGGGGCAGCCACTTCGAGATGGAGGCGGCCGCTCGCATATTCCGCTTCACCGCCACTATTGGACATGTTGAGAACCCTGCAACCATTGGCGGGGAGCTGATTGCACAAACCAATATGTTTTTGTTGAGCTGTTGGTATTTCCGATGATGGAAGCCGGAAGCCATAATCATAATTATATGCGATTTGTGGTCGGCTGACGGGGATTTCGCCTGTGGCTTGTTCTGTCGGCGGAGCCATTGACGCCATTGCGGCATCGCGAGCGACTCCAGCATCTGACCCAGCTGCCTCTGATTCAGCGAGATCAAATTCGGAGGCTGTCTGATCCACACCACTGCATGCAGCGAGGCTCAAAATGGCTATAGTCGTGAATAAGGTCTTGCGCATTCGCATATATCCTCTCCATGTTGGGGACGGCAGAAATAATGTAACAACATCACATAGTCAACGACAAAGCGTTTGTTATAAGCGACGAACTGTTAATCGGAGGGCATTTTGGCCAAATATGACACTATCGATGAAGTCATGGAAACACTTTATGATTGCATATCCGGTCCGCCGGGTGGGCAAGACTGGACACGTGACCGGGAGATTTATCATCCCCAAGCGCTGATCAATCGCACGCGTATTGTGGACGGCGAACCAGTGATCTTTTCCTTCACTTATGATGAGTTTGTCGAGGCCACCATTCCGCTGCTCGCAGGACGGTCGTTTTACGAGATAGAAATTGGCCGCAAGACGGATCTGTTCGGGCAGATCGCTCATGTCTATTCGAGCTATGAAGCGCGAGAGACACCGGATCATTCAGAAATTCAGTTTCGCGGAGTGAATATGGTCCATTTGTGGAATGACGGCGCCAATTGTTCCGGGCGGTGGTGGATCATGGCGATGATCTGGGACAATGAGCGTCAGGGCGTGGATTTGCCAAAAGAGTGGCTCACAGAATAATCCCTCTACACAGCATGAATCCACCCTGCTATCGCATGGCTTATGAGTGATGTAACCGATGCGCCTGGCGCTGAACCCGAAGATGAATTTGATGCCATAGTGGACGCGCCTTTTGATGCGGCGTTGTCCGAGCGCTACCTAATTTATGCGATGTCGACCATTACTGCGCGATCGCTTCCTGATCTGCGTGACGGCCTTAAGCCTGTGCACCGGCGGCTCTTATGGGCGATGCGTTTGCTGAAGCTGGACCCGGCACAAGGCTACAAGAAATGTGCGCGCGTTGTCGGCGATGTCATTGGTAAATATCACCCGCATGGCGACCAGTCGGTTTATGACGCGATGGTCCGTCTGGCGCAGAGTTTTGCGATGCGCTATCCACTTGTCGACGGTCAAGGGAATTTCGGTAATATCGACGGCGATAATGCTGCTGCCTATCGCTATACCGAGGCGCGCCTGACCCGTACGGCGATTGAACTGATGCACGGGCTCGATGAAGGCACTGTTGATTTCAAACCGACCTATAATGGCGAAGATGAAGAGCCGGAAATCATGCCGGGCTTGTTTCCCAATCTGCTGGCCAACGGCGCAAGCGGAATTGCGGTTGGCATGGCCACGAGCATCCCGTCCCACAATGTGGCGGAGATTATCGATGCGGCGACTTTGCTAATCGAGAGACCCAAGGCGGAACATGCCGAGATCATGGAAATTATAAGAGGGCCTGATCTTCCCACTGGCGGCACACTCGTTGATCCGAAATCGGTTATCGATGCCGCCTATGAGAGTGGACGCGGAGCGATGCGTGTACGGGCCAAGTGGGAAAAGGAAGATGCCGAAGGTCGCGGTGCATGGCAGATTGTCGTCACTGAAATTCCCTACCAGGTGCAAAAGGGCAAGCTGATCGAGCAGATTGCCCAGATAATAGCCGACAAGAAGCTTCCTATCCTCGCCGATATCCGAGACGAATCGGACGAAGAAGTGCGTATCGTGCTCGAACCCAAAAGCCGCGCGGTGGATCCTGATGATCTGATGAACGCATTGTTCCGGATGAGTGATCTGGAAAACCGATTCTCGCTGAACATGAATGTGCTCGACAAGGATCGCACACCCAAAGTCATGGGCATTACCGAAGTTCTGCAGCATTGGATTGTCCATCAAATCGAAGTGCTGGTGCGCCGTTCGCAACATCGCATAGACAAGATCGATTCCCGGTTGGAGCTGCTCGAAGGCTATATTATCGCCTATCTCAATCTCGACCGTGTGATCGAGATTATCCGCAATAATGATGAGCCGAAACCGATCCTGATGGAGGAATTCAAGCTTAATGACCGTCAGGCTGAGGCGATTCTCAACATGCGGCTGCGGTCGCTGCGCAAGCTTGAGGAAATGGAGTTACGGACCGAGCGTGACAAACTGCTTGAGGAACGTGAAGGACTAGCAAAGCTGATTGAGAGCCCGGCACGTCAGAAAACGCGTCTGAAGAAAGATCTGGCGGCGATGCGAAAGCTCTATGCCGAAGACACGGAGCTGGGTGCCCGCCGTACGATGCTTGAAGAAGCAGCCCCTGCGCGCGAAATTTCGCTTGAAGCGTTTATCGAGAAAGAGCCGGTGACCGTGATCATGTCGCAGCGTGGCTGGATCAGGGCGATGAAGGGGCATGCCGACCTGACCAAACCAGAAGCCTTCAAGTTCAAGGAAGGTGACGGCCCCAAATTCGCATTCCACGCACAGACAACGGACAAGCTGCTCATGTGCTGTAACAATGGGCGCTTCTATACATTGGGTGCAGACAAGTTGCCCGGCGCGCGCGGTTTTGGTGAACCGGTGGGATCCATGGTTGACCTTGAAGCTGGCGCCGAGCCGATTGCAATGATGGTTGCCGACATGAAGGCAAAATTGCTGATCGCTTCAACTTGGGGCCGGGGTTTTATCACCAACATTTCAGATGTCGTCGCCGAGACAAAAAAAGGCCGCCAGGTCGTGAATCTGAAAGGCGATGCGAAATTGCTGGTTGTGCGACCAGTTACGGAAGAGGCGGACCATGTCGCTGCCATTGGCGAGAATCGCAAGCTGGTTGTCTTCGCGCTTTCCGAAATGCCGGAAATGGCCAAAGGGCAGGGCGTTATGTTGCAACGCTATAAGGATGGAGGTTTGTCAGACGCGACAGTTTTCAAGTTGGAAGAAGGCCTGAGTTGGGCGATGGGCGGCGATACCGGCCGTACTCGTACGGAACATGACCTGACCATGTGGCGGGTGGCGCGTGGAGCGGCGGGAAGACTGCCGCCGACCGGCTTTCCTAAGAGCGGGAAATTTGATTGATCTGCCCATGATGACCAATCCACTTTTAGTGTAATATTGGGACGCGAGTTTGGGAATCGATGTCTACCATGCTAGTGGTGCAACACGCATTTCAAAGTAGGTTTCTTCAAGCGGAGGTCACGACCCAAGAATGAAGACGTTGCTGCGCATTTTGAAATGGATCGTAATCGTGATTGCCTTTCTCGCAATCGTCTCCGGATTGCTGGCATTCTATCTTCATACCGATATTTCGGAAGAACGCGAAAGCCGGATGCGGGATTCTGAGCATTATGTTGATGGTGCATTTGTGAATGAAGAGCGTCAGGCCGAAACCGATATTGATATGGCATTTCTGCAGGAACAGTTTTTCGGAGATCAGCAAAGAGAGCCCGAAGGTGCGGTCCCGGTGATTGCGATAGATGCAGCCGACTTGCAAAGCAAAGCTGAGCCGGGATTGCGTGCGGCTTGGCTGGGGCATGCGACTGTATTGGTCGAAATCGACGGTTACCGTGTTCTGACCGACCCTGTGCTGTCGCAACGCGTTTCACCATTTCAGTTTGTCGGTCCCAAAAGAACGCACGAGGCTCCGCTACCGCTCAAGGAGTTGACAGGCATAGATGCCGTGGTGATTTCGCATAATCACTATGATCATCTTGATGAAGCTACCGTGCGTCATTTGGCAGCAGACAGCACAAAATTTTATGTTCCGTTGGGCGTTGGGCAATATTTGGAAGATTGGAATATTCCGGCTGATCAGGTGATCGAAATGGACTGGTGGCAAAGTTCCCAACTTGGTGGACTGACAATAACAGCTACGCCCAATCGGCATTATTCCAATCGGGGATTGTTGGACAATAAATCGACCCATTGGAGTTCCTGGTCCATTTCCGGAGAAACGCACAAGATATTCTATAGCGGTGATAGCGGCTATTCTAGGTTCTTCGCTGAAATTGGGGAGCGGATTGGGCCCTTTGATCTAAATATCATAAAAATCGGATCTTATGGCCCCGGGCAGGCTTGGCGGGATATTCATATGACACCGGAGGAAGCCATCCAAGTGCATGTGGATGTTGGCGGGAAGAGGTTGCTGCCGGTGCATTGGATGACCTTTAACCTTGGCATGCATGACTGGGATGAACCGATTAAACGGGCCATGACTGCAGCAACCGCCAGGAATGTTGAGATGGTCGCTCCCAAAATTGGTGAAGTTGTTGCCGCAGATCAACCCTTTGCATCCGAAGCGTGGTGGGACGACGTCAAATAAATCGCCGGTATTGCGCATTCCGTTATGACGATTTTTCGCAGCGAAGGCGCTTGTCCTGTTACTTCTTCATATACCATAAAGCATTCACAATAAGCCATTTTCCATCAAAATTGCCCATATGAAAATAGTCCACAAACCAGGGTGTTTCGAGCCGAACCGAGGCGGCATTGCCGGACACATCGAGAATTTTGCAAGTGCGGTCCCATTCCTCTTTCGGCGTTTTGAGGGCGCCGCGTTTGGTGAGAGAAACAAGTTCTTCTTTGCTCATCCGTTGTAACCCAAAGGCCTCGTACTGCTGCGTTCCAACGGCTGCGCGTTTGGCCAGGTCGGGGTGCAGCGATCGTGCCACCCGATCAACGTCTCCCTCCAGCTGGCCGTCGACATAGTCGTGGCAAGTAGCGTCTATGGCAGCTAGTGTCGCAGGATCAGACCCATTTGGCTGAGTTGCAGCGGTTGCCGCTAGAATGACGGCTGGAATGAACTCCATGGTCTGACCTTTCCTTTGAAATCAAGTCAATCGATTTAGCTTTCGGCCTTCGTCTGAAATGCTGGAAAATCCGCACAAGCATCATAATCCCTCTTGATCATTGCATATCGCTGATCAATCGCGCCTGCAAATTCGGGATGCGTAAAGATGTACAGACGATCTGCCTCGACACATTGCGCTGTCCATTCTGCGACGTCGGCTGGATCAAGCCCGCCATCAATCACCGTAGCCATAGCCTGAAACTGCGGATCGCTCTCATCTCTGCCGCCGGTGGGCTTGTCCAGGGCACTACGGTGGATGTTGGTTTTAACCCATGCCGGACACAGGACGCTGACACCGATATTGCTGGGCGCCAGCTCCAGTTTCAAGGCTTCGGAATATCCGACAACCGCGAATTTGGTGGCATGATAAGGTCCCATTCCCGGCCCCGCGCCATGGCCCGCCATCGACGCGGTGTTGATGAAATAGCCGCCTTCGCCATGGCTTTGAATCAGCGGCGTGAATATCTCCACACCATGCGCAACACCGATCAAGTTGATGTCGACGATCCAGCGCCAATCCTTCATCGCAATCTCACCGGGTACGCCGCCCAACGCAACGCCCGCATTGTTCACAACAATATGGACTTTGCCGAACTGGTCGATAGTTGCAGCAGCGGCGGCGCGCATTTGTGCTTCATCGGCGACATCACACACAACCGTACCGACTTGCACGTCCTTGGCTGACAATATTGCAGCAGCTTCGTCGAGCTTGGCCTGGTCAAGATCGGCCAGCATTATTTTCGCACCACGTGCTCCGAGAGTTTCCGCAATAGCAAAACCGATGCCGCCAGCCCCGCCCGTTATGAACGCTACGGTTTCATTATCTATTTTCATCGATTCTTCCTTTAAATTGGTCGCGATGGGTACGCCGTTTTTCTTGGGTATATTGGCTGTTGTGATGGCCTACAGATTGTACCCCAAGTTTCAAGGGTTCAGGATCATCTCCTGTGCCACCGCACGGACATGCTCTTCGCTGGGGAAGCCATCCATGATCCATTGGGTTTCAACCCGCTTCAAAGTTTCCGCAACGACCGGTCCTGGCTCCAGACCCATAGCGATGAGATCACCGCCGGTTATTGGAAAGATCGGTTTTTCCCAATCAATCAGTTTGGCGAGACAAGCTTTGAGTTCATCGTCCGCTGCGAAAAGCAAGGCGATATCTTGAGCGGTCTCCGCGCCAAGATGATAGGCTAGGGCAGTGACATTCTGAGCGCTTGGGGACGGTTCTGCTAAGCGTTCAGACACGGCACGGCGCATTTTTTTGGACAATCGCAGACCAGCAACGATTGCTACTGCTTTGTCTGTATCCTTGGGTAACAGGCCGACCAGGCGTCGAACAGGATCAGGGGATATCTGGTGCGCTTCTTCGCGCAATATGAGTGATGCCAATAACTGCCCGGCATTCGGGTCAATTTCGGCAACTATATTGGTAAAAACATCAGCCTGAATCATTTCTTGCACGGCATAGACTGGGTCCGCTGCGTTGAGCAGCTTCATAAGCTCATCTGCTATCCGTTCGCGGGACAATTTGGCAAGCTCCGGTGCAGCCTTTCGGCATGCATCAAAAGTTTCCTGATCCACATTATGCTGTCCCAGCCGTGCCAGAAAACGGAAATAGCGCATGATCCTGAGATGATCTTCGGCGATCCGCTGTTCGGCAGATCCGATAAACCGGATATGGTGGTTCTCCAAATCTTTAAGTCCACCGAAATAGTCATAGATTTCCAACGTTGCCGGATCGGCAAATAGCGCGTTGATTGTAAAGTCCCTGCGCGCAGCATCCTCTTTCCAGTCATCGCTGTAAGCTACCGTGGCCCGTCGGCCATCGGTTGAAACATCGCGGCGCAAGGTAGTGATCTCGACTGATCCATCTTCAGTGACAGCAGTCACGGTGCCGTGATCAATGCCGGTCGGAATGGCCTTGACACCGGCCGTCTCTAGCCGTGCCATGACATCATCGGGCTTCATGACTGTGGCAAGATCGATATCCTTTACCGGCTCACCGAGAAGAGTATCTCGCACTGCGCCGCCGACAAAACGGGTCGCGCTTTTGGCACCATCCAGAATGGTGATCAGGTCTTTCAGCGATTGCCGCTGATGCCACGCGGCTGCGGGTAATTTTTGAGGAATCTGCTTCATGGCAGCCAATCCAGCCGCTTTGACAGATTGACCAATATTCCAGCAGTAATCCCCCAAATACGGCGATTTTGCCAGTTGATTTGATAATATTGGCGGCGATCTCCGCGCCATTCCCCGACATGTTTGCTCTGGTTTTTGGGATCAAGAACAAATTCAAGCGGTGCTTCGAACCAGTCATCTACCTCTTCGGGACAGGGGATAAGCGGCAGGTCGGGCGGGATCACACCCAATATGGGCTGGATATTATAGCCGCTGCCCGAATGGTAACGGTCGGTCGACCCGATAATATCGACCTTGGACGGGTCTAGCTGCACTTCCTCTTCGGCTTCCCGCAATGCGGCATGGACGGCATCTTTGTCGTCCGGATCGATTTTTCCCCCAGGAAAGGCAACCTGTCCGGGATGATTGCGCATGTGATCCGGCCGCTGGACCAGAATTACACCTGGGTTGGGGCGATCGGTAATGGCGATCAGCACGGCTGCGTTGCGCAGGCTGTTGAGATCTTTGATGAAATCGCGTTCGTCGGAAAGTGCATGATCCAGATCATTGGCATGACCATTGTCCAGCGCCTGCGAAAGTCTGGTTCTGAGATCGAGACGACCAGTCATGCTGGACGATCAATCGGAAAAAACGCGCCATTGCTCCAGAGGCCAAAGGGATCAAGATCGTCGGTGAGCGCCTGTTCTGCCAGTTCGTAGTAGACCGGGCGTGCCAATATGGCCTCCAATCCACCGCGCACCAGCAAGTAGGGCTGTGGAGCCTCGGCAGACGCCGGGAACCGCAAGGAATGGTCGGCATCGGCAATAACCAGATGATCAGTGTTGAGCCGGAATGCCAATTTCCGGGTCTTGCCGTGCCCTTCGCTTTCCATTTCGACCGCCACAAATGGTGCATCTTCCACTTCGATGCTCAGTTTTTGATAGGGTGTGACTAATGCATAGCCGAGATCCGGTTCGCGGCGAAGCAATGTTGAGAAAGCCCGCACCATGGCCGGTCGATTGATTGGCGAGCCTTGATGCAACCAGCTGCCATCTGCTTTGATCCGCATTTCGCTGTCGCCTGTTTCTTCCGGTTGCCATTCTTCCACCGGCGGCAGTTTCTGCGCTTCTGCCAGTTCAGCGATGGCGGAAAGGGACAGAGAGGCCAGTTCTGGTGGTGGTGCATAGGGCATGGCTATGGCCTATTGCGGCAAGTCGCTTTTGTAAACGGGTTCAGTTGCTTGCAGGACGGATCCAGGGCCCTAGCTTGCCCTGCGCAGGCAACAGAGCATCTTTTGGCGCGCGTACCAGCAGGCGTTCCGGATCCCATGGCCCGGGCAGTTTCCAGCCATCGGTCCGCTCCGGTGAAAAACCGAAAAACCGATCATAATATGCCGGATCGCCAATCATCACGAGTGGAAGGCTCTCGTCCTTGTGAAGTTCTTTCAACAAGCCTGTCATAAGCGCCTGACCAATACCTTTGCCTTGGCAATCTGGATAAACCGCAACGGGGCCGACCATGATCATGGGATGCATCTTTCCGGCTTCATCGGTCAGCGCTACCGGCCAGCATTGCAGAGATCCGAGCAATTCATTCTCGGCCGTGTCCACAGCAGCGATGCTCAACCCTTCAAGCATGTCAACGCCTTCACGCACTTTATAAGCCGTTCGCTCCGTGCGCCGTTTTCCAAAGGCGGCATCAAGCAGGTCTTCGACAAGCGCCGGATCGACTTCGGCAAGGGGAATGATGGTCGTCAAATGCTAGATCCAATATTGTGGAGAGACTTCGAAAGGGGCGCGTTTAACGCCATTATGCTGTTCTGTCGAGCAACACGGTTGCAGAAAGAAAACCGCCGATACAGTGTTGATTGCACTATGGCCTTCCCGCGTATAAAAGATTGCAACCAAAGGGGAGTTATGCACGTGAATAGTGACCAGGACCAACAACCACAGACAGAACCGCCCGTGGCCGATGCCAGCGGAGCTGTAACCGGAAAACTGGCAGCATTGCGCAAGGATCCGAAAGGCTGGACCGTGTTTGCACTCGCTATCGGGGCGGTTGTTGTGTTTTTCGGAGCGGCCTTCGGGTCCGGTATCGGCCTGTGGGGCTGGCAGTCCGGTCTGGCCGCTTTGCCATGGACCGGACTGGTTGCCGTGATTGCGCTTGTGATCGCAATTGTTGGGATCATTTTGGACCGCCGTAAGGATCGCAAGACGCGCTGGCCACTGTTGGGACTTGGCACCATCGTTTCGCTCGGTTTTGTTGGTTATCTCGCAAGCTATGCCATGACCATCGGATCGCTTCCAGCAATCCATGACATCACCACCGATCTGGCTGATCCACCCCAGTTTTCCGCTCTGACTTTGCGCGCAGATAACTGGGATAATATTCCCGGCGCTGATGATGGAGAGATGCGCGGAATGAATCCGCGTCAGCGCTGGGCGACCTTACACCAGGACGCCTATCCAGATATCCGGTCGGTCCGTATCGATCAGCCGGTCGCGGAAGTTATTGAAAAAGCCAAGCGTTTAGCCGAAGATCGTGGCTGGACAGTAGCCAGTGTTGATCCGGCTTCTGGTCATCTGGAAGCCACCGCCACAATCTCTCTATTCCGCTTCAAGGACGATGTCGTCATCCGGGCCCGCGCCGCCGAAAATGGCGCAGCCAGTATCATTGACATGCGTTCGGTTTCACGAGTTGGTGTTCACGATCTTGGCGCGAATGCGAAACGGGTGCGCCAGTTTCTTAGCGATCTGTCTGGAACGACAACCGCGGCCTCTTGATCGGGTGCTATTTGGGAGGTGTCAGCTTTAACAGCCTGCCACCTTCTCCATCTTCCAACACCCACAGGGCGCCATTCGGTCCCTGTTCCACTTCCCGGATCCGCTTGTCCATCGCAAACCGCTCTGCCTCTTTCGTTTCCTCTCCCTCGAAAGAGACGCGGATAATGGCTTCGCTTGCCAGGCCGCCAATAAAAGCGCTGCCTTTCCATGCTGGGAATAGATCGGCAGAATAAATAATCAGTCCGGACGGCGCAATAGTCGGAACCCAGGCGACTTTCGGCGCCGCGAATTCCGGACGGGTATCGTGGTTTGGAATTTTCTTGCCATCATAGTGGTCGCCTTCCGAGACGATCGGATAGCCGTAATTGGCTTTGGCCTCGACGAGGTTCAGTTCGTCACCGTCTTTTGGCCCCATTTCCTGATTCCAGAGTTTGCCCTCGCTATCAAAAGCCATCCCAAGAATGTTGCGGTGGCCCAAGGACCAGATTTCGGGCAGCGCACCGTCCTGACCTACAAATGGATTATCCTCCGGCACACTGCCGTCCGGATACAACCGGACAATTTTCCCAAGATTACCGGTCATGTCCTGCGACGGATCAAATTTCTGGCGCTCGCCAGATCCGATAAAGAGATATTTGCCGTCGGGCGAAAATACCATGCGATGAGAATAATGACCGCGCCCGGTTACTTTCGGATTCTGGATCCAGATGGTTTTCAGATTGGAAAGTGCCGGCGCTTCAGCCTCGATACCGGGTTCATTCGGTGCCAGCGAAAGATCTGCATGTGCGACCACCGCCCCTCTTGTATCGTCCTCACCGGCTTCCACCCAACTAAGATAGATGCGGCCACTGGTCGCAAAATCTGGCGCCAGAATAACGTCGCCAAAGCCCCCCTGACCGCCATAATCGACCTCTGGCACATTGCCGATCTCGGTTTTTGTACCGTCCTGATTGACAAGCAGCAGATTGCCTTTCTTTTCGGTAACCAGCATCCGTCCATCCGGTAGAAAAGTCATCGCCCATGGTTCGTCAAAGCTGGTCACTTCCGTTTTGTCAAAAGGCTTGCGATCAACTGGCGAGATATCGGCAAAAGCTTGCGATTCCTCTGCACCACCCTGCGTGGCCAATGCATCATCACCATTGCCGCAGGCGATAAGAACGACAGATAATCCGGTAGCGAGCGTAAGATTTCTCATATTTTTTCCCATGATCATTTTGTGCGGTGATCCAATAAGTTGCTGTTGCCGATTTTTTCAAAAATATAACGGATAAGTTTGATAATTCATAGAATATTCGCGCCTGACAGCTGATGTTCACGGGTTACTTACCATTTCTGATTAAAGCACCGTACCATGTTCGCTCGAAAATCAGACATGGCTGATCCGCGTCCGCAATCTGCGGTGTCTAGCGGTGTGGGCGTTGCTGGTCTAATCGGATTGGGGGCATGGATCATGATTGCCCGTCAATATGGCATGGATGGTCCCTATTCAGCCCTTGTCGCTTGTGCGGCCTGTGGCATCCCGATGGTGATCTGGTCGCTGTTATACGACAAGGTTCATTTGCGCGCCTCTACCGGAATTGACTGGATAAACCCCAAGCCGTTCAAGCAGACTTTCGATATTAGCGTTGCAAAACTCGCTGGCCTTTGGGCGACATGGGCGATTATCGCGCTAATTTACTGTGTCGGCCGATGGTATTGGACCGGACAATATCAGTTTTCGATGGACATGATGGAGACCGCTGCCCCCTTCATACTTGGGCTCTCCATACCCTATGTCATGTGGATGGATCGCAGGTTTGTTGAGCCCCGTGATGGTGCATGGCATTTCGGACAGTTCCTGATGGGTGGCGGAAGCAAGAAACATGGTGGTGAATATGACCGGGAGGAGATTTTCCGTCATTTGCGCGCCTGGTCGGTCAAAGGCTTCTTCCTGGCTTTCATGATTTCAATCGTTCCGGGTGGTTTTGGCGATATTGTCCGCCTCGATATAACACAAGTCATCAACAATCCTGTGGCAATAGCCCATTGGCTGATTATCGCGATGTTTGTTGTCGATGTGCAATTTGCCACCGTCGGTTATTTGCTGACCATGAAGCCGCTTGATGCGCATATTCGCACGGCTAATCCCTATCTTGCTGGCTGGGTCGCGGCCTTGATTTGCTACCCGCCTTTCATCCTGATGGATGGTCCGCTCAACTATCATGTCAACACGGCAGACTGGGCCTATTGGCTGGAGGGGCATGATATCATTTTGGCGATCTGGGGGGCGATCTTGGTCATCCTGACGGCAATCTATGCATGGGCCACTGTTGCTTTTGGTCTGCGTTTCTCGAACCTCACGCATCGCGGTATTCTGACCCATGGCCCCTATCGGTTTACCAAACACCCCGCCTATGTCGCGAAGAACCTGTACTGGTGGTTGGCCACCATGCCGTTTCTGGTCACATCCGGAAGCCTGACAGATATGGTTCGCAACACGGTCATCATAGCAGCGGTCAGCGGCGTCTATTATTGGCGTGCGAAAACAGAGGAAAAACATCTGCTTAGCGATCCTGCCTATAAGGAATATGCCGAATGGATGGATCGCAACGCACCTATCCCGCGCGCTATAAACTGGTTGAAAGTGAAAATTGGCTGGTGGCGGCCAAGCGGCAAGACGGAGCCGGAAATCCAGCCTGCGGAATAGCAATGATAATGGGGCTTCCAAAAGACTTAAGACGACCATAAGCTGAGCCCATGACAGTAATGGGCACAGATGGAAAACGGCGATGCTTTGGCGGCCAAGCAGGCAAGGAATTCTATGGCATCTATCATGACGAGGAATGGGGTATTCCAGAGCATGATGATCAAAAACTGTTTGAAAACCTGATCCTGGAAGGCGCTCAGGCCGGCCTGAGCTGGGAAACAGTGCTTCGAAAACGCGATGGTTATCGCCGTGCTTTTCACGGCTTCGATATAGCGCGTGTAGCGGCAATGTCTGATGACGAACTGGAATCCCTGCGAAGCGATGAAGGGATTATCCGCAACAGGCTGAAAATCTATTCTACCCGTAAAAATGCTCTGGTTTTTCTAGATATGCAAAAAGAATTTGGGAGCTTTGATAGCTGGCTCTGGGATCATGTGGATGGCATTCCTATCATCAATCGGCCGAATGACATGTCGGAGATGCTGGTGACATCCCCGATCAGCGATGCGATCTCGAAAGACTTGAAGAAACGCGGGATGAGTTTCGTCGGAAGCACGATCATCTATGCCTATATGCAGGCCATCGGCATGGTCGATGATCATGCGGCGGACTGTTGGCAAGCCTGATAGCTATCATCCCAAAGGCTTCACCTGATCTGCACAGTTGGCAAGTGGCATCATTGCTGCGATAGGGCAGCAATGTCACACCCCCAACCTACCAGAGCCGCAGCCTTGTCCCGGCTCGCCGATTTTACCGCCAATATGGGCCATAACTATGCGCATAAACGCAATTTTGACTATGGGCCGGATACAGACACACGGCAGGATAAGTGGCGCGACAATGTTTCCCGGTTGTCGCCCTATATCCGACACAAGTTGCTGACCGAACAGGAGGTGATCGCTTCTGCGGTCAAAGCCCATGGCGCACAACATGCCGATAAATTTATCGCGGAAGTCCTATGGCGCGCCTATTTCAGAGGCTGGGTGGAACAAAGGCCAGAAGTCTGGGCGGACTATGTGACAAACCGGGATGCCAAGTTCAAACAGCTCAAGGCGCAGGGCGGTTTGCGCAAAATCTATGAACAGGCGACCGAAGGGCGTACCGGCATTGATGCGTTTGATCATTGGACCAAGGAGCTCGTCGACACCGGCTATCTTCATAACCATGCACGGATGTGGTTTGCCAGTATCTGGATTTTTACACTGAAGTTGCCCTGGGAACTGGGTGCAGATTTTTTCTTGCAACATCTGATTGATGGTGACGCCGCGTCTAACACATTGTCTTGGCGTTGGGTCGGCGGACTGCATACCAAGGGTAAAACCTATCTCGCGACTAAAGAGAACATAGCGCAATTTACCGATAACCGCTTCGCACCTGTAGGATTGGCTGCGAAAGCTGTCCCGCTGGAAGAAGACAAGAATTACAAGTTACGGCCATTGAAAATACCGCCAGCACCGCCAGCTGCCGCGGCTTTTGCGCTTTTGGTGCATGAAGAGGATTGTCACCCCGAAAGCCTTATATTGCCCCAGAAACCATCGCTGATCATTGGTGTGAGCGGATCGGATGGAAAGAGCCCGAAAGGGGTTTCGGATAAGGTAAGTGCCTTCTCCATCGCTGCAGTGACCGATGCGATAGCCCGCGCCGCCGATCATTTTGGGTGTGATACAGTAATTTGGAATAGGGGTGAGAAACTGCGAGATATTCTGGCAAAAGCCAAGCTGGAGCGTCTACTGTCGCCATGGTTGCCGGTTGGTGCTCTGAAAGACGCGATCGGCAAGGAAGTTAGCGGTAACAGTGTGCGATGGGTGATGCGGGACTATGATGCTGCTATTTGGCCGCTGGCGACCAAGGGGTTTTTCCCAGTCAAGAAAAAGGCACCTGATGCCCTGCGTGCCATCGGGATGGAATTATAATGAAAGAGCATTTTGAACGCCATAAACAACCTTGGAATAGTGAAGAGATTCAAAAACTACATGCGTTCGCCAAAAAAGGCATGACCCTGAAAGCAATTTCCAAGGCACTGACGCGCAGCGAAGAGTCGATTAAAAAACGCGCCAAGGCAGACAAGCTCAAAATCGCCAAGAAACGCTAGTACGGATTCTGAATTCTCTGTAAATATATGTAAAATTGGGAAAATAATAGAATATTTACGATTAGCCGTTACCGCACCAAGCGTGGGGAATAAAATGACGTCTAATAACGGAGTCGGGGAGCTGGGGCGATCCGATCAGGACCTGATTTTGCGGGAACAGCTTACCGAACATGGTAAGTCTGTGCGCGTTACCGTATTTGCCAATATCGTAAACGCAGCGATCCTTTCGATCCTGTTCTTTGATCAGGTACCGCTGGCCATGCATGTCCTTTGGTACGGCATGTTTGCCTATCTTTCTACCACCCGGCTATATCTGGCCAGGCGGTCCAAAATGGCGGACCTTTCTCGCGAGACCATGCTGGAATTGAAAAGACGCATTACATTCAATGCAGCGGGTTACGCCCATATGTGGGGTGCCGGTGTCGCTTGTCTTTTGCCGGTTGCCACGCCCAATCAATTGATGCTGCTGGCGATTATCGGGGCCGGAAAAATGAGCACTGCGGTCGTCTCATTCCGACATATTCCGGAAGCATCGCGTGCCTGGACTATCATCATGCATATCGGCCTCACAGCCGGTTTGCTTTATCTCGGCGGGATCGAAAGCTATGCAGCTATCGCGTTACTGACCATGTTTGCGGCGGTGCTGTATGTTAATGGTGGCAATATCTTCGAGAATTTTGCCAATCAACTTTCGGCGAAGCAGGAGATTCAGAGATCGGCAGAGACGGTAAAGCTGCTCCTCAATGATTTCGAAGAACAGTCATCCAGTTGGTTATTCTCTTTAGATGCGGAGGGACGATTGGTGGACGTTTGTGAACGGTTCGCAGAAGCAGCCCAACATCCGCGTGAAACGATGAACGGAATGAAGATCACCAAGTTGATCGACGACAAGGAACAGTGCGCGCGTCTAGTTGATCATATTCGCAATGGTCGTTCGTTTCGGGACCTCACAGTATCTGTCGATGTTGGCGGCAAACAGCAATGGTGGACGATCACCGCTCGCGCAATCGCTGCGGCACAAGATGATGAAAATATCGCAATACGGGGAGTCATTGAAGATATCACCGTGCAAAAAAACGCGGAAGCAAAAGTCAGCTACATGGCCCATTTTGACGGGCTTACAGATTTGCCCAATCGGCGGCTGTTTACGGAAACATTGAACCGCACAATTCATCGCGCCAAAACAAATGATGAAGTCGCCTTGGTCTTTTTCGATCTGGACCATTTCAAGGCGATCAATGATACGTTGGGGCACCCGATTGGTGATAAGCTGCTGCAGTTGATCGCTCGGAGACTTGAACAGTTGGCTAGGCCGGGCGATCTTTTGGCGCGCATCGGTGGCGATGAGTTTGCATTGTTGCTAACTGGCGCAAGAGCGCAAAGCGTTAGCGAAGTTGCCGAGGCTATTGTTGAGCAGGTTGGCAATCCATTCATGGTTGATGACCATAATGTTGTGACTGGAGTGAGTGTCGGCGTGGCGGCATGGAACTCGGAAATGTCCGATGCTAACCAGCTGCTGAAATATGCTGATCTGGCTCTTTATTCTGCCAAAGGTTCAGGACGAAACAGGGTGGCCTTTTTCGAAAAAGGCATGGATATCGCTGCAGAGGCACGCCGTAATCTTGAACTCGATCTGCGTGGTTCATTGGGCCGGGATGAAATGCGGTTGCATTATCAACCCTTGGTCGATCTGAAGACACAACAGAAAATCGGTTACGAGGCCTTGCTCCGATGGGAGCATCCGGACCGCGGTGTTGTCATGCCGGATGATTTCATCGGGGTAGCAGAAGAAACGGGAATGATCGTTCAACTGGGCGAATGGGTCATTCGCAAAGCCCTCGATGATGCTTCGACCTGGGATGAACGACTGACGGTTGCAATCAATCTGTCACCTACGCAGATGCGCAGCGCGAGCCTGGTGTCGACCATCGTGAACGCGCTTGCGCATTCTGGTGTCGATCCGGCCCGATTGGAGTTGGAAATCACTGAAAGTATCCTGATGCAGGATAGTGAGGCCAATATTCGAACACTGCATACCCTGCGTGATTTGGGAATCCGCATTTCTCTGGATGATTTCGGGACCGGATATAGCTCTCTGAACTATCTTCGCAGTTTCCCGTTCGACAAGATCAAGATTGACCGCTGCTTTGTCAGTGAAATTGACACCCGTGAAGACTGCCGTGCGATTATTCGCTCGGTTATTAGTCTGGCGCAGAATCTGGGAATGACCACCACGGCTGAAGGTGTAGAACGCAAAGATCAAGTAGATGAGCTGCGCATGGAAGGCTGTGATCAGGTACAGGGTTTCTTGTACGGCAAGGCGGAAGCAATGGACGAATATACGGACCTGCGATCCAGTGATTCATCGCTGCCCAATGTTGAGACGATCTACCTACCCGCGGCTGAGATTCCTTTGGCACAGGATCTCAAACGCAAGAAAGGTTGAGATTAGAGCCGTAAGATTCCCAGTTCTAAGGCTCTGATGGAGGCACCAATTCTGTCGCTAACGTCTAACTTGGCAAAAACCCGGCGGACGTAAGTGTCAGCGGTTGCTCCACCAATATTCAAATCTGACGCAATGGCTCTGTTTGATCGCCCATTGGCGATCAGTTGAATAACCTGACTTTCGCGTTCGGACAATTGAACGGTGTTTTTATCTTTGTGTTCCAATATATTACAAATTCTGACATGTGCAGCTGATGACAGGGCCGCAATTGTGGCAATCTTCTGGCTATCCTCAAGCATATCAGCCTCTTCAAATGTGAAAGCCGAATAGGCATTGCGCCCTTTGGGTCCGAACAAGGGAATGCCAATGCCGTCTTGTAATCCATGAGCGTCAAGCTGTCGCACGAAAGCCTGTTCTTGTGCGTTCAAGCGCCGGAATATAATCGCGTCCTGCCATAGCATGGGTTCACCGTGCTGCATGATGATATCCGGGATCGGATCATGTTTACGAAAATCGGCTTGTTCATATAGAGCGAGCCATTGGCGAGAAAAACCTTTGGCAACCAGGTGGATCGCCCGATCAGTCTGAGAGCGGAGCTTCGGTGTCAGGTGATAGCTGAACCGGTTTGCACCCAGGTCAATACAGATTTTCTCCATCAGCCTCAGTATATCCGGAACATTTCCAAGTCGCGCAATTTCGGACAGAATTTCTCCCACCTGAATATTTTGCTCGGCTGGAACGGACATAGAAGCGATTCCCCCAAAATATCGCGACCACCAATAGGATGGGCCATATTGCAAAAATTTACAACCTGTCCCCCGATTGCGTGACAGTATCATTCGAAACCAACATTATTACGGCCGACTTATCGCTAGTTGACGCCGTTAACATGGGCTGTCGATTCAATCCCCTGGCGGTAAATTGGAGTCAGAAATATGATCGATCAAACAGCTGATCAATTGTCATTATTGACAGAGATAAGACAAAAACTTGAGGAAATGGAACGCAATAGCTGGGCGCGGAATATCGAGAAGCTGGATATCGGTAAAATCGCCATGGATTTGCGTAAAGCAAGAAGAGAACTGTTCCCCGACGGCTATTTTATGGGGGGGAATTGGGATATCTTACTGGCGCTTGACCATGCTGGCCGAACAGGGCGGAAGATGCAGCTTGCGGACATTGCTCGGGAAAGCCAAATTTCCGAGAATCTGGTCCAGCGATATGTCGATGTGCTAATGACTGATGGGTTCGTTTATCAGGAGGACGATGCATCTGATCATCACAAAGCCTATATCATCCTGACGAGCAAGGGGATGGCTCAGATGAAGCAACTTTTTGTGGAGATCCAGACCAAATTTGCACGAATGGCCGGATTGTTCGACACTGCCCAGCCCAATGTCCTGAAAGATGATGCGGGCAATAGCTCAACTGGCAGGGCAGGCTGAATCAGAGTGTGAATTGCAATGATCTTCTGCACCGGGTTTTTCCAGTCCAGCTGACAGTGCCGGTGAACCGGAACCTCTGACGGGCGGTCATGCAATCATCATCTTGACGCGGCGGCGACTTCACAGCATGGCCTTGGGATGCGATTTTTCTCAGACAATGCGGCTTCTGTCCATCCCAAGGTGATGGCGGCATTGGTCGACGCCAATAGTCAGGATACTGCTTATGATGGTGACGCGCTGAGCGCTCGGTTAAGTGGTGCCTTCTCGGAGCTGTTCGAAACCAATGTCGAAGCAATGTGGGTAGCGACGGGAACCGCAGCCAACGCGCTGGCGTTAGCGGGCATGTGTCAGCCACATCAGGGCGTGATATGCCACAAAGAAGCGCATATCGAGCAGGATGAAGCGGGAGCACCGGGATTTTATACCGGCGGGGCGAAGCTGATGCTGGTGGATGGCGAAGGTGCCAAAATTGCAGCGCAGACGATTGATGAGCATTGCGCGGCGATCCGTGATGACGTCCATCAGGTGCAGCCGGCGGCGGTATCGCTTACCAATGCGTCTGAATATGGACTGGTCTACCGCCCAGACGAGGTCTCAGCGATTGCGGAAGTTTGCAAACAGCGCAAACTGGGATTGCACATGGATGGTGCCCGATTTGCCAATGCGGTTGCGACTCTCGGCTGCCACCCCGCTGAAGTCACCTGGAAAGCGGGCGTTGACGTGCTCAGCTTTGGCTTTGTCAAAAATGGCGGAATGGGCGCAGAAGCGCTGATTTTCTTCGACAAGAGCCTTGCCCGCGAAACCCACTATCGCCGCAAGCGTGCCGGCCATTTGCAGTCGAAGGGCCGCTATCTCGCCGCCCAGATCTTGGCGATGCTCGACGACGATCTCTGGCTCGCCAATGCCCACGCCGCCAATAATGGCGCGCAAATCATCGCCGAGGCGGCCAGCGACCGCTTGCTCTATCCGGTCGAAGCCAACGAGATATTCATCACATTGTCCGCCAGCGAAGCGGAAAGCCTGCGCGGCGCGGGCTTCGATTTCTATGACTGGGGAGAGGGGCAGGCACGGTTGGTCACCAGCTGGAACCAAAGCGCGGAGGATATTCGCCCACTCGCCGAGGCTATCAAGGCCCTATGACTGCGAACGCAAGCGGCGAGCCCAGTTTACTCACGCCGCGCATATTAATCCCGTTTCTGCTCGTTTCCCTGATCTGGGGTTCGACCTGGCTGGTGATCAAGGACCAGATATCAGACGTTCCGCCGAGCTGGTCGGTCAGCTACCGGTTCATGATCGCATCGGCGGCGATGTTTGTTCTGGTCGGATATAAGCGCCTGCCCTTCCGGTTGGGACGCGCAGGACAGGTCTGGGCGATCCTGATCGGCATTGCACAATTCTCCTTCAACTTTAATTTTGTCTATAATGCAGAGCTTTATATCACTTCGGGCCTGGTTGCGGTGCTGTTTGCGCTGCTAATGGTGCCCAATGCGATATTGGGCCGGATCTTTCTGGGACAGCGGATTAACGGTGCTTTTGTCGCCGGTTCCGCCATTGCGGCTGTCGGCATCGCGATGCTCTTCTGGCATGAATATAAGAGCTCACCGGCGACGCTGACCGAGGTTTTCCTGGGCGTGACGCTGACCATCTGCGGCATATTGTCCGCCTCCATAGCCAATGTGATGCAGGCGCTGCCCCGGCTCAAAAGCTATCCGATCCTGACTTTGCTGGCATGGGCGATGTTCTGGGGCGCGGCGATCAACATAGTGCTGTCATGGATCACCGTTGGTCCACCGGTCATTGAAATGCGCGCAGCCTATCTCGGCGGCATTGTCTATCTAGCGATTGTCGGTTCGGTCATCACCTTCCCGCTCTATTTCGCCCTGCTGCGCGAAATCGGAGCGGGAAAAGCCGCCTATTCCAGCGTGCTGGTACCAGTTGTCGCGATGATTCTCTCTACCCTGTTCGAAGATTATGCCTGGACCGCACTGCCGGCCGGCGGCGCAATACTGGCCATGGCCGGCCTGCTGGTCGCTCTGCGGGCACGCAAGCCGAAGACGGCAAAGCCAGTTGGTTGATTTTGCCCGATGGGGCGGGTGAACATATTGCGTGCAAATGGGGTGATTATTTTATCGCTTCACCTTTCCGAAAAGCTCAACAAGTTCATCAAATTTTTCTTTCTGCTCGGTCTCGTCACCGGATGAAATAGCTTCTGCGACACAGCAGGCAGCATGATCCTTGAGAATCTGATCCTCCACTCTCGACAATGCCGACTTTACGGCTTGCATTTGCGTGAGAATATCGATGCAATAGCGATCTTCTTCAACCATATTGGCGATACCGCGCACCTGTCCTTCGATACGTTTAAGGCGGTTGAGCTTATCCTTGTGCGTTGCAGACGGCATAGAACACCTTTCTATTGAAATACCCTATAGGGGTATATATGCTCCTCTATCTTAGGAGTATCAATACCGATGACCAAAATGTTCAACAACAGTCTTATTGAACCCAGCCGAAGGACTGTGATTCAAAGTCTGGCGAGTGTGGCGGCGATTGCATCTTTACCAATGCCAGCATGGGCAATGGGGAAGATGGGCGGCAAGCTCCGCAACGGAATGGATCAGGTCGCAGGTCCCGATGTCCATTTGCATATTGCAGATGGCATGTTCCGTACCGGCAATCGAACGGGTCATGGCATTGGGTTGAACGGCACGGTCCCCGGACCGTTGATCCGCTTGCGTGAAGGCACGCGGGCCAATCTTATGGTGCATAATATGCTGAGTGAGGACAGCAGCGTGCATTGGCACGGTCTGCTCCTTCCCTTTCAATTTGACGGTGTGCCAGGACTCAGCTTTCCGGGCATCTCGCCGGGCGGAAATTTCACCGCAGAATTCGATGTGCGCCAATCCGGCACCTATTGGTATCACAGCCATTCGGGCTTGCAGGAACAGATGGGGCATTATGGCCCGATCATCATTGACCCTGAAGGCAAGGATCCGGTCGAATATGATCGCGAACATGTCATTTTGCTCAGCGAATTTGCTTCCATCCACCCGCATCAGATCATGAAGAAACTCAAAGTTGCCGAAGGGTATTTCAGCCAGCAAAAGACGGCCACTTTCGATGACTATGGCATGAGCGCCGAAGAACGGTTGATGTGGGGGCGGATGCGGATGATGCCGACCGACATTGCCGACGTCTCGGCCCCGACCTATACTTACATGATCAACGGACATGGTCCGGCTGATGGCCTGGAGCTACCTTTTGAACCGGGCGAACGGGTGCGCCTGCGTTTCATCAACGGTAGCGCCATGACCTTCTTCAATGTCCGTATTCCGGGCATTCCGATGACGGTCGTGCAGGCCGATGGTCAGAATGTCCAGCCAACAGAAGTGGACGAGTTTCAAATTGGTGTTGCCGAGACTTATGACGTGATTGTCACGCCTCAGGCCGGCACATTCGCGCTGGCTGCAGAAAGCATGGATCGATCAGGCATGGCGCAAGCCACTCTGACATCACAACCGGGTCAGCGCGCCAGTTTTCCAGAACTGCGTGACCCGCCGCTGCTCTCAATGGTTGATATGGGGCATGGCGGCATGGTCGAAGGCGGGCATGATGGTCACGGTGGCAGCGGCCATTCGGGACATGGCGACATGAAAAGGGGGCAAATGGATCATAGCCAGATGGATCACGGCCAGATGGATCATTCCAAGATGAACCACGCTGAATCTGACACTCCCATGTCTAAAATGGATCACTCCGGACATGATATGGGCGGCATGAAAATGCGCGATACATCACTCCTGCCAGCCAGTGTTGAAGTCGGACCCGGCATTGATATGGTGGCGATGAATCCTCGAGACCGCATGGGATATCCCGGCTTGGGTCTGGATAATGTCCCGCACCGTGTGCTCAATTACAAGATGTTGCGCGCCCTTAATCCCGATCATGATCATCGCGATCCAGACCGGGAGATGGAGCTTCATCTGACAGGTAATATGGAACGCTACATGTGGTCTTTCGATGGAAAAAAATATAGTGCCGTCGGGGATAGCCCGTTGCGCTTTGCCTATGATGAGAAGGTCCGCATAAAACTCGTCAATGATACGATGATGGCCCACCCTATTCACTTGCACGGTATCTTCTTTGAACTGGTGAATGGCCGTGGTCATGCGCAACCCAAGAAGCACACGGTCATTGTGCAGCCCGGGAGCAGCGCAACATTTGATGCCACTTTCAATGAACCGGGTGACTGGGCGTTTCATTGCCATCTGCTCTATCACATGCATGGGGGGATGATGCAGACCGTCAGCGTCGCCTTTCCCAAGGATGCGTCATGAGAAAGCGCCCACTGACAGCATTGGCAATCGGACTGATCGCGTCTCCCGTCATGGCGCAGATGGATCACAGTCAGATGGATCATGGCCAGATGGATCATTCCAAAATGGACCATGACCAGAAAGAAAAGGCCGAGGATACCGGCCATGGCGACCATGCAGGGCATGAGATGCATTCAAAGCCCATGCCGCTACCCTCACAATCGCGATCAGGCCCACCCAATGCCGCTGACGCGATCTGGGGCGCTGACGCCATGAAGAAATCACGTGAAGCGCTCTATGATGACCATGGCAATATGTCATTATTCTGGGTTCAGGGCGATCGCCTTGAGTATCGAGCAAGGGAAGGAGAGGATGGTTATCTCTGGGACGTCCAAGGCTATTATGGCAATGACACGGACAAATTTTGGTTCAAAAGCGAAGGTGAAGGCAGCTTTGGCGAGGCCATAGAGCAGGCCGAGGTTCAAGCGCTATGGAGTCACGCAATTGGTCCGTTCTTTGATCTGCAGGCCGGTGTAAGGCAAGATTTTCATGGCGCTGAGCGCACCCATCTGGTGGTCGGTGCACAGGGTGTTGCGCCCTATTTTCTCGAGATTGATATCGCGACTTTTCTGTCCAACAAGGGCGATCTGACGGCCCGTATCGAGGGCGAATATGACCACCGATTAACGCAGAAGCTCATTTTGCAGCCACGCGCCGAAATCAACCTTGCTGCACAGGATATTCCGGAACTGGAAATTGGGGCGGGTATCGATAGCATCGAGGCGGGATTGCGCCTACGCTATGAAATCACTCCTGAATTTGGTCCCTATATCGGCGTTGAACAGGAATGGAAGCTCGGCGGCAGCCGCGATTTTGCGATTGCCGATGGCGAAGATCCTAGCGTCACCAATTATGTGATAGGTTTGCGGTTCTGGTTTTAGAAGAATTGAAATGAATCAAATTTGGTCAAGCCGTCATAAGGTTTGGATGGCAGGGTTTTGGCCAAGAGCTTCCAACGCCAAAATGCAATTATATTTTTGGTACAATCATTCAATGAGAGGCGCTCAACAAAAAAAGGGCATGACTTTCGCCATGCCCTTCATTGGCTTCAAGCGCCAATTCTGGTTTCACACTTGAAGCATATGGGACCAGTAACAGGCAGTGGTCCCATCGGGGGCTCTTGGTTCAGGACAGGGATTACCGGGACGCATTCCAGCGACGGCGCAACTTTTGCTTGTAAGCCTTCACTTTTTGGCGAACGACTTTTGGTCGCGCACCGTTGTTTACAGCGTTTTTCGCGCGGGCGTTGATCTTGCGGTTAATGGCTTTCCAGTTGGGCCCATTCGGTCTGGCGTCGGGGCGTTCGGCAATGGGCCGGGCCGGCGCATTGGCAATGGCATCCGGAGCGGGACTTGCTGCAACGGACTGCTGCTCAGCAAGCGCAGGCGCTGGTATCACCAGGGCTGCAATGATCATCATATTGGCTCGTTTCATGGCCTGTCTCCTGTTTTCAACTGGGCAATAAAACTGCGGCTGGCTGATTGAGTGATAGGATAGTGCCAGCCGCAGTCCGTTTCGTCGCTCTAGCGATCGCGGCGAAATCTGCGTGGTTTTGGATTTTTGACCCGTAGTGGCTTCACTCTTTTCTTTGGCCGAAAACTGGGGTCGCGGGTCACTTGTGTGTTGCGAACGATCTTGCCGTCAACGCGGGATGCGTTGTCCAGACGATCATAGACGACATCACCATTTCTGGACACGGTCCGGCCGCGTTCCCGGCTGTTTTCGCCGCGCGTGCCATAAGCGGAATAGTCATATTGATCACCGCGGCGATTGTAACCGGAACCGCTGGCTTCAAAGCCGTTTTCCGTGCGGTCGCGCTGATAATCGAAGCCGCGTGATCGGCCTTTGAAGTCGGTCTGTTGACCACTGGCCGTCCAGCCGGTGTCGGTGCGTGTGCGATTATAATCATGACTCGCAGTTGCGCCATCCGATTTGCGGGTGACATCGCCGTCAACAACAACCGTACCGGCGCCGTCACGGGTAATGGTCTTGGTACCGCTGATCCGGTTGTTGTCCACCGTTACCGTTTTGCTGCTCTGTGCCGCCGCTGGGCCGCCAATCAGCAATGCGGCCAATGGGTATAATATAATCTTCTTCATCTTACTCTCCATACTCAATTCAGTCGCAGCTTCTTTGCCGCTCCTGACTGTTCAACGCAGGAGGATGAAAAACCCTTCGAAAATTTTTGTGATCAGCCCTAGTTGCGCCGGCGGCGTATCTGTGAGCGACGGTCTCTGAGGTTCGGGCGCGGTTTGGCCGCCTTGCGAATCTGTTTGGCCCGTTCGCGCATGCGCGCGCGTTCGGCCGGTGTCGCTTGCTGATAACGGTCGCGAAGCTGTTCCAGCCGGGGTCGGGCGACCGGAATCGCTGGCGCTGATGCTGCCGAAGCGGTGGAATCGTCTGTAATAGCTTCGCTAGGGGCGATGTCCGCCGTCTCTATCGGTTCGGCAGTATCTATTGTCCCGGATGTCTCGCTTTCGGCTTCCGGGGACGCCAGCGCTGATGGTTCAGCAGATCCCGCCTGTTCTCCGGCCAATATGCCGGCCAGCCGCTCTTTCGCTAGGGATTGCCGTTCCGGCGGCAAAGCCTCTATCCGCTCAAGCAGTTTTTCCTTTTGCGCCGGTGTGGCATTTTGAATTTTTTCCCGTATCCGCTGGCCTCGCGCTGCGGTCCCGCTGGCTTGCCGTTCTGTCCGCACTTGTTTGACCGCCGAACGTAACTCTTCCGGTGTGGCCTGGCCGGAGCGTATCAGCTTTCTCGATGCGGCTCTGAGCACAACCGCTTTTTGGCGGGGGCGCAGCTGTTTGAAGCGCGGTGCATCGGTCACGCGCTCCAGCATATTCTGTGCGTTCTTCTGACCTTCAGAGAGCTGATCCTCGCCAGCATCAGCCTCTGTTTCCAGAACTTGCCCGGCGATTTCCGATGCCGCTGCATTGGCCTTGCGGGCAATAGGTATGGCTGCGGGTTCCGGCTCGGCGACAATGTCCAGGGTCCGGGCGATATCTGAGATGACCGGAACCTCGACGGGCTCACCCAGAAGACCCATCGCGGCGGCTGTTGCCGACATGAGCCCGACGGTGGCAACCGAACCAATCCAGCGTCCTGCGCGGCGCCAGGGGTTTGAGGAGGAGCGGTGACGCGGCATCGAATCAATGTGGACTGCCGGTTTGGCGGTGGCCTCTGCTTCCACCCGGGCAACCAGACGGTCAGCAAAACCGTTGGGCAGGGCGGGCACATCATATTGATTTAGCGCCGTGCGCATGGCAGGGGAAAATGCGTTGGCCGATGCGTTGCTCATAGACAGATCCTTCCCGCATCATCCTTGACCACGCCCTTTCCTTCGACACAGTCTTTCAATATCCCGCGCGCACGGTAGAGCAGCGATTCAAATGCCTTGATGTTCATTTCCAGATTGTCCGCGGCGAGCTGATTGGACAGCTGTTCATAATAAGTGAGAATGATCGATGCCCGCTGCCGTTCGGGAAGCCCGCCTATGCATTCGATTACCGCTTGTTTCACTTCATCACTTTCTATTGCTGCATCGGCCAACGGTGTTTCGTCGGCGCGATCGGGGGCTTCTTCATTCGTCTGGCGGCGTGTCTTGCGCAGCCTGTCGATGCACAGGTTGGTTCCAACCCGGCTGAGCCAGGCTGCAATTCCCGGTCCGCCTTCCACCCAACGATCCGCATGGTTCCACAGGCGCAGCAGCGCTTCTTGCGCAATATCTTCCGCTTCAACCGGATCGGTGAGCATCCGGCAACCGATGCGAAACGGAATCTCACCATAGCACTCGGCAACGTTGCGCAATGCATCGGAATCGCGTGCGCGAAGCCCGCGCATAAGCGCGTCGTCATCCTGACCGTCTATCGCTCTTGCCGTCTCCAAATATCCACTCCGCTTTTGCGGCTTTTCGCCCCCAAACATCTATAATACGCTGCAAATCTTAAAACCCTTCGAATTTTTTTGAAGGGTTTTGTGCCATGCTGCGTTTTCTCATCACAGTTGCATGATTTTTAGGGGGAATATGATGAGAAATTTATACCTGGCATTGCTGGTCTATGCGGTTTCCACACCGGCTTATGCCGCCGAGGACGTACAGGATAAGCGATGGGAAATCGGGGTCTCAGGCGGCACGACTTTGATCGGCGGTGGTGATGACCAATTTTATATTGCCGGATCTATCACACGTGAAATAGGCGATGCCTATATCGGCATCTCGGCAAGTTTCACCGACCCGAGTGAGACCCAAGGGCTTTTGCGAGCAGTTCCGGCACGGACCCAGCAGATAACGGTTATCGGTGGCATTGGTCTCAATGCGGTCAGCATTGATGGCCGTATCTCGTTGGGGCGGCGCAAATTTGATACCGAAAGCCTCGGGAGCGATGGCAATGTTGTTCTGGTTGATAGCAGCGGTGAGATTTTCGGCGCCGGATTATCGCTGACCTATGACATTCCGGTCGGTGAAAATGGATTTTTCTCGCCTTCGATATCAGCGGATTATGACAGTGTCGATATTGGCCGTTTGGCAACCACGCCCGGCGGCAGATTGCTGACCGTCGAAGAGCGTGAAGATGGCGTGAGCGGCGCTTTGGCTTTCAGCTACGTTCATCTTTTCGGTAAGGCAGCGGCCCACAGTGCGGGGCCATATGTTGCAATTGTGGCGAGCAGCAACAGTACGGTATTCTCACCCGGAACCGGCGGCGAAAGGATGGCGCAGCTTGCCGCGATCCGCAATGCACCGGGACAAGGTGACGTCTGGATGGAAGTTGGTGGATCGGCCTCTTTCGGGCTTTCAGACACCCTGCGGCTCAGCCTTTCCGCTACACAGACCTTGGGGTTTATCGGACCGGAAGCAACATCGCTTGGTGCCGGACTGAGCATCAGTTTCTAATCAGTCGTAAGAATGATCGGAAGTTGTCTCATTATATGAATTTCAAGCGTGATAGCGTTGCAACTATATTCCGGAGTCGCCAACCGAGCGCCGATAGAGATGCCATGTTGCGTGGCCAAGGACCGGCAGCACAACGAGAAGCCCGAGAAATAGCGGAAGCATTGCAACAAACAGGGCACTCGCAATCATGACAGCCCAGGCCAAGAGAACAAATTTGTTGGACCGCACGGTCGCCAGACTCACAATGATGGCCGTTATGAAATCAACTTCGCGATCGACGAGCATCGGCAGACTGACGACAGTGATCGCATAGAAGGCAAGCGCCATCACGGCACCGACCACAGTTCCGACAAGCAGCATCATGATGCCGGCCCCGGTGCGAAACAGCGCCAAAGATTCAGATCCAACGCCGGATTCCGCCATGAATATGGCAAAAATGCCATGGGCGACCATGAGCCAGAATGCGAAAGCGACAAATAAGATCACGCCCATGCTCAATATCTGCTCGTCGCCGCGCCCGCGCAGCGCGCCGAGCACCGCTCGCCAACTCATTGGCAGGCCAGCTTCCCGGCGGCGGCTCACTTCATAAAGTCCGACTGCAATGAAAGGCGCAAGAAGCGGAAATCCTGCTGCAGCGGGAACCAGCCAAGCGATTTCGCCGCGAACAAATAGTGCGAAATAGAGAAACATGCCAGTGACCACGTAGATTGCCGCGAAGAATAGCCCGAAGCTTGGATAAGCCTTGAAATCACGCCAACCTGCCGCAATTGCGGCGCGAAGGTCACTTATCTTGAGATCGCTGGCGACCGATGCTGGCGCTATCTGCGCTTGTTGGCCCATGCTCATGGCATATCCTCCCGCTGCAAGTGGAGGGTCATAATGCAATAAATGATGCGTTTTTTCAAGTTTTGCAGGTGCCAGCTCTAAGAGCAGAGGCCACATTCCGCCCGCCAACCAGACGGCTATTATCCGATCTTTTACAAAAGAAACCGCGCCATTCTATAGCCCAGCCATGCCCGCCTTATAGTCTGGATAGAGCGGTTTCCATGCCAGCAGCCGTTTGGCCTTGCCGTTGGCAACCCTGCGGTTTTCTTCATAGAAGCCAAGGGCCGACGGCGAAAGATCTGCCTCTTGCAGCGACAAAAGAGGCGGAGGTTCGATGCCTACCAATCGCGCAGCATGGGCGATGACCTCATGTTGGGGGGCGGGCAGATCGTCAGCGATATTATAAACGCCTGCTGGCCCATCAAAGGATGCGATTGCGCCAGCAATAATATCATCGACATGGATGCGGCTGAACACCTGTCCCGGTACATCAACGCGCTTTGCCTTGCCCTGCTGAACACGGGTGATCGGGTTGCGGCCCGGACCATAGATGCCGGGCAACCGCAGCACGCGCACATCGTTGCGAAGGGTTTGCCAGCGCAGGTCGGCTTCGCTGCGCGCCTTGCGCCGTCCCGACCCTATTGGTGCACTTTCATCAACCCATGCGCCGCCAACATCGCCATAAACGCCGGTGGACGATAAATAGCCAGTCCATTGCACGCCTGCTGTCTTGATGGCTTCGCCATAGCTTTCCAGCACGGGCTCGGTGCCGTCGCGGGCGGGTGGGACAGAAGACAGGATATGCGTAGCTTGGTCGATCGCACCAACAACTGCGGCATGATCGTCAAAGGCCAGTGCACCATCCACCGCCGTGCGCCGAGTGCCGGTTACTTGCCAGCCCTGAGCGCGCAGATGGTTGGCAAGGCGCTGCGCGGTATATCCCAGACCGAAAATCAGCATATCCGGCATAGACTATTCTTCTTTCAATGGGCCCGGCTGAACAATCACGGGGTTTTCGACATTCTGTGCTTTCCATTCCATCGCCATACGCACGCGGGTTGCGCCCGACGGATGATCGAAAAACAGCATTTCTTCCGTCGACCCGGGTTCGATTTTGCGATACTCGGAAAGTCGCATCGCGACTTTGGCAAAACCATCCGGTTCTTTCGCAGCATTAAGACCGAACAGATCAGCATCGCTTTCATTGACTCGAATCAGCGTATTGAGCGCCGGGGTCGCCGCCAGAAAATAGACTGTCAGCAACATTCCGAACAGGGGCAATGCCGCTGGATCAGACATGTTTCTGACGCCCCATTTGTCCCCATGGCGTGCGATCAACTTGGGCGCGATGCGCGCAATCAAAAACAGGCCAAACGCCATGATCACACCGATGATGAAGATCGACCGCCAAGTATGACCAAGGACATAATGGCCCAGCTCATGGCCCATGACGGCCGCGACTTCTTCCGGATCGGTGCGCTCAAGAAGATTGTCATTCAAAGAGATGCGAATAGTCGGACCAACGCCGGAAACATTGGCTGATATCCGCTTGTGCTGTTTCGACTGGTTGAAGACATAAATATTTTCAGTCGGCACATCATATTCTGCGGCCATCGCGATAATACGATCACGCAAAGGGCCTGGTTCCATTTCGGTATAATCGTTGAACAAGGGTGATATGAATACGGGACCAAGCAGCAGGCCGACGAACAGAAATATCGAGATGACACCTGTGCCCCAGATCCACCATGTTTTTGGTGCGCGGCGGATGGTCGCGAAAATGGCCATGATCAGCAAGGGGAAAATGATCAAGGATATGAGAAGCCCAATGGCTTGCTCGCCAGCCCATTCGCCAAAGCTTTGGCTCATCAGATCATATTGTTTTTCCCGGAAAAAATTGGTGTAAATGACCCATGGTAAGGTCAATAGAAAACTGGCAAGCAGATAAGGTATGGAGGTCAGCCAAGTGACCGCCCACTGGCGTTTCATTTTGCGCTCCGCCCATGCGCGAAACCCGGATGACAGGCGCGATTTCAGCAGGAAGAAGTCCACCAAAAACGTGATCAGAGCTCCCCACAGGATGAGCCAGTAACCGCCTTCAAAATAGCTGTTCGACTTTTCCAGTTCTGCACCTTGCAACGTATCAATATAGGCGCGCGTCGCCGTCTCCACATCGAAACCGACTGCCGCAGCCTGCGCCATCGCCGGAATGGTCAGCGCGCATAACACCAATAGAGTTTTCCCGATGACGGGTCGAATAGGTGATTTTGAAAATTGCACCAAACTGTCTCCTCCCAGAATACCCGGCTTGACTGTATTATAATTCCAATACGGTCAAGTTGGATATTTTGATTGTCGTAATCTGCTGCCGGTCATAAAGCATAGACATGCCAGATATTCAAAAGACCGATGCAGCCATGCCTGCGATCCAGCCCGCCATCATCCGCCGTGAAGATTATCGTCCGCCGGCCTGGTTCATTCCAACGATCGCGCTCGATTTTCAGTTGGGTCTGGATCATACAGTTGTGCATGCGCTGCTCGATGTGCGGCGGTCCAAATCGGCAAAATATCAGGAGCCGCTCGTGCTAGATGGCGACGGTCTGATCCCGACGGCGGTCAAGGTTGATGGCGCAGCGTGGACAGATTGGCAGCTGATTGACGGTAACTTGCAATTGCCGCTAACCGATACGGCACATGAGGTAGAAATTACGGTCGAGCTGGATCCGTCCACCAACACCCAGTTGATGGGCCTTTATGCCTCGCAAGGCATGCTATGCACCCAGTGCGAGGCGGAAGGCTTTCGCCGGATCACTTTTTTCCCCGACCGTCCCGATATCCTGAGCTGCTATTCGGTTCGGATGGAGGGCGATAAGAAGACTTTTCCTATCCTGTTGTGTAATGGTGACAAGGTGGCAGAAGGCGAGGGCGATAATGGTCGCCATTGGGCACAGTGGAATGACCCCTGGCCCAAGCCGAGCTATCTATTTGCCCTGGTTGCGGGTGATCTGGTTGCCAATTCTGACAGCTTTACAACCCGTTCGGGCAAGCCAGTAGAACTGAATATCTGGGTCCGCGACGGCGATCTGCCGCGCACCGGTCACGCGATGCAGGCGCTGAAAGATTCGATGCGCTGGGATGAAGAGGTTTATGGCCGTGAATATGATCTCGGGCTGTTCAACATTGTCGCGGTGAGCGATTTTAACATGGGCGCGATGGAGAATAAGGGGCTGAATATCTTCAATTCGCGCTACATATTGGCCGATCCTGAAGTGGCGACCGATGCAGATTATGACGGGATTGAGGGCGTCGTTGCCCATGAATATTTCCACAATTGGTCAGGCAACCGAGTTACCTGCCGCGACTGGTTTCAACTGAGCCTGAAAGAGGGCTTCACCGTTTATCGCGACCAGAGCTTTTCCGCCGATATGGGATCAACCGCGCTGAAGCGGATTGAAGATGTACGCATTTTAAGGGCCGCGCAATTCCCGGAAGATGCCGGACCACTGGCGCATCCGATCCGCCCGGAAAGCTATCAGGAAATTTCAAATTTCTACACCGCGACCATTTACAACAAAGGCGCGGAAGTCATCCGGATGATGGCGACCCTATTGGGCGCAGAGCGGTTTCGCAAAGGGACCGATCTCTATTTCAAGCGGCATGATGGAGAAGCCGCGACATGTGAGGATTTTGTCGCCGCAATGGAAGACGGCGGGGAGATTGACCTTGCCCAGTTTCGCGGCTGGTACCGGACTCCCGGGACGCCCTGCGTGTCGGCAAGATTAAGCCATGATCCGCAAACAGGCACCGCGACCTTGGGGTTGCAGCAGATTCTGGGTGCAAGCGGCGCCGCGCCAAAGCCATCGGAATTGGTCATCCCACTGAAAATTGCGTTGCTTGATCCCGAGACCGGACAGCATGAAGGCGAGCAGCTTATCACGCTTGATCAGGCGGAGCAGAGTTTTACTTTTGAAGGACAGAAGGATCATCCGATCCTTTCGATCAATCGCGGCTTTTCTGCGCCGATTGTTTTGGAAAGCAGCCGTACGCCCGAAGAGCTGGCGTTTCTATCTTCGCATGACGATGATCCGTTTGCGCGGTTTGAGGCGATGCAGCAGCTGATGACCAGCTATCTGGTTGCGCAAGTGACTGGCGCACCGGCTGATCGTGATATCATCCTGCAAGCGGTCGGCGCCGTGCTGGCCGATGAGAATATCGACCGGGCGTTTCTGGCCGAGTTGATTCAGCTGCCAAGCGAAGCGTTCCTGGGCGATCAGATGGTCGCAGTCGATCCACAGGCAATTCATGATGCGCGCGAGAAACTGCGCGGAAAAATTGCGGTGCAGTTTGAGCGTAAGTTCCGGCGGCTTTACAAGCAATGCGAGCCTGGCGATTTCTCGCTAGACGCGCAAGCCCGTGCAGACCGGAAGCTGCGTAATGTCACGCTTGGCTATATCGCCGCGTCGCAGGTTGAGGATGCTGCCGAAATGGCCTTTGAACAATTTCGACAAGCCGATAACATGACCGCGATGCAGGGTGCTCTGGGAGTACTGTCTCATATGGACGACGACGAGCGGGCCTGGGCGTTTGAAGATTTCTTCAAGCGGTTCAAGGATAATGCATTGGTCCTCGACAAATGGTTCACATTGCAGGCGATGTCGCAGCGTAGCGATACCGTGAAGCGCATCGAACGTCTGGCAAATCATCCGGATTTCACGCTGTCCAACCCCAATCGGGTGCGCGCACTTTATGCCGGGTTCACCAATAATCAGGTGCGCTTCCATGATCCGTCTGGCAAAGGCTATCAGATGATTGCGGATATGGTGATTGCGCTGGATGGACAGAATCCGCAAACCGCCGCGCGCTTCATTCCGCCACTGGGTCGCTGGCGCCGGTTTGAACCGGGCCGGTCGGAATTGATGCGGCTGGCACTTGAGAAAATCGGTGCGACTCCAGATTTGTCAAAGGATGTGTCCGAACAGGTGAGCAAGAGCCTTGCCTGAAATTTGTTCCGTCATCCTTTTGGTTAAGCTGAACCATGGATCTTGATCTCTCCACTTCCGCAGTGCTCGAAGGTGCAGCCCACGGCTTCTTGGGTCGCGCTGGGGGACGATCGACCGGCATATATGCGGGGCTGAATGTCGGTCTCGGCAGCGATGACGATCGCAGTGCCATTCTCGAAAACCGTCAGCGCGCCAAAACAGCGGTGTTGCCGGACAGCGAACTGGTTACGCTGCATCAGATACACAGCGCCGATGTGGTCGCGGTGACGGAACCCTTCGCGCTCGATGCACGGCCACATTCTGATGCAATGGTGACAGACAAGCCCGGTTTGCTTCTCGGCATATTGACCGCGGATTGTGTCCCGGTGCTTTTCTACGATGCCGCTACACAAGTCGTAGGCGCGGCCCATGCGGGTTGGAAGGGTGCGATTGGCGGGGTAACCGACAACACGATTGCGATGATGGAAAAACTGGGCGCCTCGCGGGACACTATCGCCTGCGCCATCGGCCCTTGCATCGGGCAGGACAGCTATGAGGTGGATGCAGGATTTCAAGAACGCTTTGTTGCAGATGATCCCGACAATGTGCAATTTTTCAGCGCCGGTCAGCCTGACCATTTCCAGTTTGATATTGAATCCTATGTTGCGGATCGGCTGGCCAGGGCCGGCATTGTCAGAATCGATAAACTCGGACTGGATACCTATGCCCATGAGGATCGCTATTTCAGCTATCGGCGCAGTTGCCATCGCGGCGAAGCTGGCTATGGTCGGCAGATATCGTTGATCGGCTTGAAGGCCTAGTTTTACCCTTGCGCAGACAGGGGCACGAGGGGAAGAGGACATGAATGCCCAGCGCGTAGGACTTTTTGCGGGCTTGGCGATATTGGTTGCGATGCTTCTGTCTCCTGCACCGGCGGCGATGAGTCCGGCCGCCTGGCATGTCGCTGCACTTACCATTCTTATGGCGACATGGTGGATGACCCAGGCAGTACCGCTCACGGCGACCGCCTTGCTGCCCTTTCTCGCCTTGCCAGTGATGGACGTGATGGATGTGCGCGAAACCGCCAGCCAATATTATTCGCCGATATTATTTCTGATCCTGGGAGGGGCGTTTCTCGCGTTGGCCATTGAGCGGGTCGGGCTGCACCGGCGGCTCGCGCTCGCAATTGTCAGCCTGTCGGGCAAAAGTGCGTGGGGCATATTATTCGCCTTCATGATCGCGACGGCTCTATTGAGCATGCTCATCTCCAACACATCTTCGACGCTGATCATGATTCCCATAGCGGTGGCCGTACTGGTAGCTGGCGGAGTGAAGGATCGCGAGACAGAGGGATTTGCGGGCGCCTTGATCATGGGTGTGGCCTTTGCCGCTTCAATTGGAGGTCTGGGCACATTGGTGGGCAGTCCGACCAATGCGATTGCCGCTGGTCTGATCAACAAGACTCTGGGCATGGATATTGATTTCTTAAGCTGGCTTTTCTTCGGCTTGCCTATCGTGATCCTTGGTCTGCCGGTCTGTGCGGCGATTCTGATTACGGTTCAGAAAGTGGGCAAGGATAGTTTCGACGGCGCCGGTGCACGGGCCGCGATCGGATCAGCTGGTCCTTGGAGCCTTCCGGAAAAACGGGTCGTACCTGTGGTTGCCCTTGTCGTGCTCGGCTGGCTGTTCCTACCCCAGATCAAGGCGGTGCTCCCGGCTGGCGCCGTGCATGATGGCAGCATCGCGATATTGGGCGGGTTGCTGCTGTTCATGCTGCCTGATGGTACCGGGCGGAAATTGCTCAACTGGGATGAAGCGGATCGTGCGCCATGGGGGGTGATCATGATGTTTGGCGGCGGCCTAGCGCTGGCTGCTGGCATTATTGAATCCGGCTTGGCCGACTGGCTCGGGCTGGCGCTGGAGCCGCTCAAGAACGTCCCGGTCATTATCATTGCTATAGCGCTGGTTGCGCTGGTCATTCTGGTCACCGAATTTGCGTCTAATGTCGCCACAGCCAGCGGGATCATGCCGGTAGTCGCCAGCCTTATTCTTGCCACCGGAGTTGATCCGGTATTGCTTGCGATGCCGGCGGCGATGGCGGCAAGCTGGGGTTTCATGTTGCCGTCCGGCACGGGTCCCAATGCCATTGCCTGGTCAACCAATCATATTGAATTGCCGAAAATGCTGAAATCTGGACTGGTTCTCGATATTGCCGGAATACCGATCATCATCGGCTGTATCTGGATGGTTTCATTTGTAATCAGTTGAGTTTTGCGGCATGGCTCTGGCAAGATAGTTTATCCTGGAGAGAGAGAAAATGTCCGATCAAAATGATGATGCTGTTCCGGTAACACCGCGCCGGATGCCGAAAGCGCCGATTGAGGAAATTGGCGGACGCAAGCTCAAGCCATCGACGCTGATGATGGGTCATGGCTATGATCCGGTCCTTTCCGAAGGCTCGCTCAAACCACCAATTTTTCTCACCTCAACCTTCGCATTTGAAGATGCTGCGGCCGGCAAACGCCACTTTGAAGGCATAACTGGCAAGCGTCCGGGTGGTGCCGATGGTCTGGTCTATTCGCGCTTCAACGGCCCGAACCAGGAAATTCTCGAAGACCGCCTCAGCATCTGGGATGAGGCGGAAGATGCGCTGGTTTTTTCCAGCGGCATGTCAGCCATCGCAACGGTGCTACTTGCCAATGTGAATCAGGGCGACGTGGTGGTGCATAGCGGACCGCTTTATGCGGCCACTGAAACCCTGATTAACAAGATTTTGGGTCGCTTTGGCGTGACCTTTCTGGATTTTCCAGCGGGCGCTAGTCCGGATGAGGTTTCGGCGCTGCTCGAACAGGCGAAAGTCCAGGCGGAGGAAAATGGCGGCAAGGTTGCTATTGTTTATCTTGAAAGTCCGGCCAATCCGACCAACGCGCTTGTTGATATTGAAGGCGTTACAAAAGCACGTGACACGGTATTCGGAGACGAAGGTGCCCCGCCTATCGCAATCGACAATACCTTCCTCGGCCCCTTGTGGCAGCAACCTCTGAAACATGGTGCGGACATTGTTATTTACAGTCTCACCAAATATGTTGGCGGACATAGTGATCTTGTGGCCGGCGGTGTTCTCGGCGCCAAGGCGCATATGGACCCGATCCGGGCGATCCGGAACACGATCGGGACAATCTGTGATCCTAACACCGCATGGATGTTGATGCGCAGTCTCGAGACGCTGGAATTGCGCATGACCCGGGCTGGCGAAAATGCTGAAAAAGTCTGCGCCTTCCTGCGGGATCACCCCAAGGTTGAAGGGCTTGGCTATCTCGGTTTCATTTCCGATGCTTCGCAGCAGGATATTTACAACCGGCATTGCAGCGGTGCGGGCTCCACCTTCTCAGTGTTCATCAAGGGCGGCGAGGCTGAGGCATTCGCGTTTCTCGATGCGCTGAAAATCGCGAAACTGGCGGTGAGTTTGGGCGGAACAGAGACTTTGGCGAGCCTGCCAGCAGCAATGACCCATTTGTCGGTGCCCGATGATCGCAGGGCGGCGCTTGGCATTACGGACAATCTGGTGCGGATTTCCATCGGCGTCGAAGACCCGGATGATCTGATTGCTGACTTTGAGCAGGCTCTGAAAATGGTCTGACGGGATGCTCCTCTCCTCCCAAAAGGGGGAGGGGAATCAGTTCCAATCCAATATCTTCCAGCCGCGTTTCTTGGCCAGATGGCGAAGCGGCGCGCTGGGCGTTGTGGCAATCGCTTCATCGGCATATTCGAGCATCGGTGCATCGCTGACATGATCGGAATAGGCTCGGATGTGCACGGTCTCTCGCGCTAGCCCTTGCTCGTCGAGAAAGGTCTTGATCCGGTCAAGCTTGGCAACATCATAGCAATTCTCGCCGACAATTTCAGGTAACACCTGTCCCTTCTCATCGATTTTCAACCGGGTGGCGATCACCTCGTCAAAGCCCAGTCGTGAGGCAATCGCATTGACATAAAGCTCGTAGGAAGCCGTGGCGAGCACCAGCTTTCTACCTTCTGCGCGGTCGGCATCTACCTGAGCAATAGCCTTGGCATAACTGTTTCCCTGTATCACCTTGTCGGCATAGCGTTCGATATGAGGATCGAGCGTCGTGACACGTGGCTTGCTTCCCAGTAGCAGGCGCTGATTATAGGTTTTCAGGCTCTTTCGGCTGATCAGTTTGAGACCGTAGCCGATAAATCCGAATGGCAGGAGCGGCAGGAACAGGAGCCGCCAGGGCGCGCGCGCGAAAACCATATGGAACAGGAATGGCGTATAGGTTCCCCGTACGGTAATTGTCCTATCCATATCATATATAGCAATTTTTGTCATCGCGCCCCAAATTCCAGTTTGCGGCCCTATTAGCAGCACTGTTGAAAATGCACCAAATAAATGACTTGTTATAATGGCTTGAGCTTTCAGCGATTTTCGGTCACCAATAGCGGTGATGACAGTGCCAGGTGACTTTGTCGAAGAGATGATGGAAGATGGAGTGATGGCACTTCGTTTCTCCGGCGATCTGTCTATGGCGACTGTTGAGGACCTACCGGAACGGTTGAGCAGCTATGACGGTGATGCACAGAAAATCGATCTGTCCGATGTTGGTTATGTTGATACGGTAGGAGCCTGGCTAATCTACCGGACGGCGCGCGATATCAGAGTTGAGATTGTGGGCGCTGATCCGGCAGTGGATCAGCTTATCCGGACTGTGGGCGGGGTTGACCCGCCGACCGATGTTCGTCCCGACCCACCCAATCCAATATTGCGGATATTGAATGATGTCGGGGAATCAACCACGATTGCGATTACAACCTTTGCCGGTCTGGTCGGTTTCTTTGGTGCCGTTGTGGGAGCGGCCCTTTCCTTGATGTTGCACCCCGGACGGATCAGGTGGAATGCCGTCATACAACGCTTTGACGTCGTCGGCGTCCGCGCCCTGGGAATTGTCGGCCTGATGAGTTTTCTCATCGGCTTGGTGATTGCGCAGCAGGGCGCCGTGCAGCTGCGACAATTTGGCGCAGAGGTGTTCACGGTTAATCTGGTTGGCCGTTTAACCTTGCGGGAGCTGGGCGTATTGATGACGGCCATCATGGTTGCCGGTCGGTCTGGTTCGGCCTTTGCGGCGCAGATCGGCACCATGAAGCTGACCGAAGAAATTGATGCGATGCGGACGATTGGCGTGTCGCCGATAGAGGCGCTGGTCCTGCCACGGGTCTTTGCAGCGGTGATCATGCTACCCTTGCTGGGTTTCTATGCCTCGGTTGTCGCGATTATTGGCGGTGGCGTGCTAAGTTGGGTCGCGCTCGACATCCCGCCCGCAACTTTCTTTACTCGGATCCGTGAAGTGGTTCCGATTACCGATGTTTATGTCGGGCTTGTCAAAGCGCCAGTCTTTGGTGCGATCATTGCGATTTCTGGCTGTTACCAAGGTATGCAGGTCAAAGGGAATGCCGAGCAGGTCGGTTTTCGGACAACCGCTGCCGTGGTCCAGGCCATCTTCATGGTGATCGTGCTCGATGCCTTTTTTGCGGTCTTTTTTACATGGATTGGATGGTCCTGATGGAAGAAGAACAGCCGATCATCTGCGTCCGGGGTCTGCACAACCAATTTGGCGATCAAGTGATTCACCACGAGCTCAACCTTGATGTCGGTCGCGGCGAGATTCTGGGCGTTGTCGGCGGATCGGGAACCGGTAAATCGGTACTGATGCGCTCCATCATCGGTTTGCAAAAACCCCAGCATGGTGAAATTGAGGTATTTGGCGAGCATCTGCTTGGTCGATCGGAAGCAGAGACCGTGGATATCCGCAAACGCTGGGGCGTGTTGTTTCAAGGGGGAGCGCTGTTTTCCACGCTCACCGTGGCGGAAAATGTCATGGTCCCGATCCGCGAATTCTATCCCGATATGGATCGCAGGTTTCGTCAGGAAGTGGCGAAATATAAGGTCGGCCTGTCCGGACTGCCGCCCGAAGCGGGGCCGAAATATCCATCCGAGCTATCCGGAGGCATGAAAAAGCGCGCCGGTGTGGCCCGCGCGCTGGCGCTGGACCCTGAACTTCTGTTTCTGGACGAACCCACGGCCGGCCTTGATCCCATCGGTGCGGCGGCTTTTGACAATCTGATCAAGGAGTTGCAGAAAACTCTCGGCTTGACTGTTTTCCTGATCACTCATGATCTTGATACATTGCATGCCATTTGTGACAGAGTTGCAGTTCTGGCGGACCAGCAAGTGATTGCGGTCGGGACAATTCCGGAACTCCTGGCTCTCGATCACCCGTGGATACAGGAATATTTCAACGGTCCGCGCGGGCGCATGGCGATGCCGCAAGTGGCGGACGGGACTTGAAAATGTGGTCTAAATACAGAGATTTGTTGCAGGCGCCGGTACGGCTGGCCATAAAGGTGAAATAATGGAGACACGGTCCAATCATATTCTTGTCGGGGTAGTCACCCTGACCTTGCTTGCTTTGGTAGCCGCATTCCTTGTCTGGATCGTCCGCTTCGGCGACGGCGCTCAAAAGGAATATGATATCTTCTTTGCCCAGTCGGTGGGCGGCCTTGCAAAGGGAACCGGAGTAACATTTGCAGGCGTTCCATCCGGTCAGGTTCTGGATGTCGAACTTTGGAAAAAGGACCCGGATTTTGTGCGCGTGCGGATTGCGGTGAGTGAGGAAACACCGATCTTGCAAGGGACAACGGCCACCATACAGAGCATCAGCTTCACCGCTCCGCCCAATATTCAACTGGATGGCGCGGTAAAGGATGCACCGCCGATCGAAGAATTGGGTCCGGAAGGCGTTCCGGTTATACCCACGAAACCTGGTGCCTTGGGCGAACTGCTCAACAGTGCGCCGCTGGTTGTTGAACGACTGGCAACGCTGACCGACCGGCTGACATTGCTGTTATCGGACAAGAACCAGGAATCGATCGAAGGCATTTTGAACAATACCGAGCAGTTGACCGGCACTCTCGCGAAACAAGCACCCGGTCTTGAAGCGCTAATGGCGGAATCTTCAATCGCGATCCGCAATGCTGGGCAAACCGCTGAAAAGCTCTCTGCGGTTGCTGACAATACCAATGCGCTCTTGAGCAAGAATGGCGAACCGCTAGCGAAGAACCTAACCAAAACCCTGGCTGCTGCCGAGAAGAGCATGGCCGCATTAAGTGTCGTGCTGGATGATGCGCGTCCGGGCGTGCAGCAACTGGGGACCAAGACAATACCGGAAGTGGATCAACTGGTTCAGGATATGCAGGCACTTACCAAATCACTGACATCAGTCACCGAACGGCTGGATCAAGGCGGGGCAGGCTCTTTGCTGTCCGCGCCGGCACTGCCAGATTATGAACCAGGCAAGTAGAGAGGGCATTTCAATGAAACGGCAGGGATTCATGATGAAATGGCACAAGATAAGATCCTTGGGGCTATTGGCTGGCCTTGGCCTGCTGAGTGGCTGCGTTAGCTTTGGCGGCGCAGAACCGCCGCCTTTTCTATTGTCGCTTACGCCGGATACACAGGTTGATGCTGGCGCCGTTCGGGCCGGGCCGCGTGCCGGGGCGCTGGTGGTCCAGCTGCCTTCCACACCGCAAAAGCTCAATAATCTGCGGGTACCGGTTCAGACCAGCACCACTGCGATCGCTTATCTGAAAGAAGCGACCTGGGTCGACAAGCCTGCCCGGCTTTTCCAGGGACTGCTTACCGAAACCATTGCAGCCAAAAATAATCGCCTGGTTCTGACTTCGGTTCAGGCGCAGGGCAAAGCCGATACTTATCTGTCCGGCGAACTGGTCAATTTCGGACTAGACGGACCCAGCCTGACCGTCACGGTCACCTATGATGCGGTGAAAATACGCGACGGTAAACCGGTTGAGAAACGCCGCTTTGAGGCAAGCGAGAATGTTTTTGCCGCAGAGGCGGGTCCGGTGGGAGAGGCGCTGAATAGGGCCGCAAATAAAGTGGTATTGGAAGTGGCCGACTGGGTCGGTTGATCATCACATCATCGCGGCTCAACTATCGCCGTAAACAAAGCCTTCTGGCTGCGGCCAATCCATCGATGTCGCGGCCATGACGCGGAACAGCCGTCCCATCTCATCCACATGTGTCAGCCGATGATGTGCGGCGCGGATATTATCGGCTTTTTTCGGTACCAGCTCGGCCAGTCTTTTGGCGCGTTGATCAATGCCTAAGGCTTTCAACCATTGCCCTTGTTCCGCAGGACCATGAACAGACAATAGGCGTGTTTTGGCGATATTGCCCAGACTATGAAAATCGACATGGGCGGTCAGGTCTGAAGTGCCGGGACTGTCAAACGGGCTGATCGGCATGTGATCCTTCACGGCTTGCAATGTGCTGCCGGTACCAGGGCGATCATAGCCATAGTCTATGACCAGGATTGCGCCCCCTTGTTTGGCTATCCGGTGCGACAGTTCGCCGAAAATCTGGATGCTGGCCGGAGAGCTTTCCAATATGGTTCCGTTGGGCAAGCCTGCGGAGGATTTGGATATCTGATTGTCGATTGTTTGTGTTCCCGGAATCGCGATAAATTTATTCCGTTCCCGCGCGACCATATGACGGCGCCATCCCGCCTGCGTTGCGACAAATTGTTCCACTGGAAGAGCATCGAAAAATTCATTGGCAACAATGAGCAACGGGGCGTCGGTGGGCAGGCTGTCGATCGTTTCATGCCAAGCGGCACTTTTGTGAAGCTGTGCCTGTTTAGCCTTTAACACTGGGCTGGTTTCGACAAAATGGGCCTGGGGATTACAATCAAATTTGGACATGGCCCGCAGCGCATCGGATGCCAGCGTGCCTCGGCCTGGTCCCAGTTCAACATAATGGACATGGTCCGGCTGTTCCTTGCGGAGCCATAAGTCGGCCAACCAGATACCGACTAGCTCTCCGAACATCTGGCTCATCTCCGGCGCAGTGACGAAATCGCCATCCTCGCCAATCGGATCTTTTGCGGCGTAATAGGCGGTATTTGCGATAGCCATGTATTCGCTGAGCGCTATCGGTCCGTCACGGTCGATTTTCTCCGCGAGAATATGCGCCGCCGACTTGTGTTCAAGCAATGCTCTTTTCTCCGGCGGTTGGCTCAACGCGGACGCGGCGGCCTTTGGAAGTGAACACCAGATAGACGCCAAGCAGCAGCATCGGTACCGTTAGCGTTTGTCCCATGGTCAGACCCCAGCTGAGATTCTCGAGCCCCTGATCCGGTTGACGGAAAAATTCGACGGTGAACCGGCTGAGGCCATAAACCAGCAGACCAGTGCCGACCAGTTTGCCTGGATGATAGCGCGCGTCGGTTTTCCAGAAAAGCAGCGACGTGATGATGAAATAAAGCAGCCCTTCGAGACCCGCTTCATATAACTGGCTCGGATGGCGCGGGACATCGCCGCCCATCGGGAAAATAATCGCCCAGGGTACCTCGGTCGCGCGGCCCCAAAGCTCGCCATTGACGAAATTGGCGAGGCGGCCAAATAACAGGCCGAAGGGTATGACGCACGCAATATAGTCGCAGATGCGCAGGAAGCTGAGCTTCTCCTTACGAGAAATGTACCAGATCGCCAGCACGACGCCCAATACGCCGCCATGGAGTGACATACCGCCATTCCAGACTTGCAGGATCTCAATCGGAGTCTTGAGAATTTCCGGCTTGTAGAAAAATACATAGCCCAGTCGTCCACCCAGAATGATTCCCAGCGTCGCGTAAAAGATCATGTCATCAGCGTGCCGGCGGGCCAGCGGTGCGCCGGGTTCCTTGATCAGTTTCGTAAGATACCAATACCCGATCAAAATCCCGGCGAGATAGGCAAGCGAATACCATTTCAGCTGAAAAAAGCCGAGGTCAAGTGCGTTGGGAGACAGTCCCAATTCCTCAAATCGCGTAAATTGCGCCGCACTTGCAAGAATAATATCAATCAACTCTTTTCCCCGTTCGCTTTCATCGTCATATAGCAAGGGCATATAACGGGAAATTCTCCGATACCAAGAGAGAAACCCAAATAGACTTTGTGGGAGAAATGTGAAATGCCATCGCCATTAGACGCTATGATCGACGAAACCTTGGGCGTCATGACACAGCCGGGACAGCTTCTGGAGCTCTCCACGGTCAACAAATACGGCGTAGATATGCCGATGTTTAAAAATGCGCCGAGCAATGTCTCTGACTTTTTTGCCTTTTTCTGCATGCAGCATGCCGACAAGGAATTTCTCGTCGATGGTGATATCCGGCTGACTTTTAAGGAAACTTATGCCGTTGCTCGGGTTTTGGCTGGCGGATTGGTCGCTGGACATGGCGTCAAGAAAGGCGACCGTATCGGGATCGCTGCCCGCAACTCCGCCAACTGGATCATCCTCGACATGGCAATCACTATGGCGGGCGGTGTCTCCACCAAGTTAAATGGTTGGTGGCAAGGTGATGAACTGGCCGACGGTATTGAAGATGTCAGTTGCTCGATTGTTTTTGCCGATCCGCAGCGCGCAGCGCGATTGACCGAATCGGGTCGTGACCATGGCGCAGAGGTCGTTTTGTTCGATCATGATGTTGCGCCGCTTGAAGGCTTGAAGGCCTGTCTGGCCAATGGCGGTGATGCGGAGACCCCGCTGCCGCAAATGGGTCCGGAGGACAATGCGACCATATTGTTCACCTCAGGTTCGACCGGCCGATCGAAAGGTGCCTATGCCGAGCATCGCTCGGTCGTACAGGGCGCGATGAGCTTTGTCGGAGCCTTTGCGGTGATGGCAAATCTGATGGAAAAAGCAGGCACTTTGCCCGATATTCAGCCGACCGCTTTGGTTGCGGTTCCCCTGTTTCACGTCACGGCTTCGGTGCCACTGGTTCTGGTGAGCTACGCGATTGGCCGCAAGCTGGTGATGCAGAAAAAATGGGACGCAGAAGAGGCCATGCGTCTGATCGAGAAGGAAAAAGTGACCTATTTTGTGGGCGTTCCGCTGATGAGCATGGAGATATACGCGCATCCTAAGGTCAATGACTATGATCTGAGCACCTGTGTTTCCATGGCAGCTGGCGGTGCGCCGCGTCCGGTTGAGCATGTCAAACGGATCAAAGAAGGGATGGGCAAGGGCTTTCCGCTTATTGGCTATGGTCTCACCGAGACTAATGGTGTCGGTTGTTCCAATCAGAATGAAAATTATCTCGCCAAACCCGACAGTACAGGTCGTGCGACGCCGCCTATCGTTGATGTTGGCATATTGGATGATGACGGAAACAAAGTACCACAAAGCGAGCGCGGAGAAGTCTGCATCCGTTCATCCGCCAATTTCACCGGCTATTGGAATAATGAGCAGGCCACCAAAGACGCCTTTACCGATGATGGCTATTTCCGCACCGGGGATATCGGCTATCTGGACGAAGACGGTTATCTGTTTATCGTCGACCGCAAGAAAGAGATTATCATTCGCGGCGGTGAGAATATCAGCTGTCAGGAAGTGGAAGCGGCAATATATAGCCATACTTCTGTCGCAGAAGCCTGCATTTTCGGCGTTGATGATGAGCGCTTCGGTGAAGTTCCGGCTCTGGTCTACCATGTGAAAGATGGCGAAACACTGCCGCAGGACGAGCTACTGGAATTTTTGAAAGACAAGCTCGCGCCGTTTAAAATGCCAGTGCATATCTGGCAATATGAGGATCCGCTGCCCAAATTGGGAACGGCAAAAATCGCCAAAATCGTGTTGGCCAAGAAGCACCGGGAAATGCTGGTCGCTTCGGGATGAATGTTCGCGCCAATATACCCAGGCCGGCAACTGATCCGGGAAAGCGGATTGTACGGCAGCGGGATATTGTCGATCGCCGTAAGTTGTCCGAGGCGATCGAGGCGCTGATCACCGAACATGGGATTGCCAGGGCCCGCCCCAAAATATTGCCGCTGCTCCAACAGGCGCTCGCCGACGGCCGGGCAGAGATTAGTCGGCGATTGATCGAAAAGCCGTCTGCGGGCCACGAAGCGGCGGCGGCACAGTCATTCCTGATCGACCAGCTCGTCCGGATCATTCATGATATCGCGGTGGGGCACCAATATCCGGTGAACAATCCCTCATCGGGTGAACGGATTGCGGTGATGGCGGTCGGCGGCTACGGGCGCAGCGAAATGGCGCCTCATAGTGATGTCGACATTGCCTTTTTGACTCCTCATAAACAGACCAGCTGGACCGAACAAGCGATTGAAGCGATGCTTTACTGGCTTTGGGACCTGGGCTTGAAAGTCGGGCAAAGCAGCCGTTCGATCGATGAGATGGTCCGCATGGCCAACGAGGATCTCAGCATCCGCACCGCCTTGCTAGAGGGGCGCTATGTCTGGGGCGATACCGGTGTCTATGAGGAATCAAAGGCCCGGTTTTTTGCCGATGTCGTATCCGGAACCGACCGAACCTTTGTATCGGAAAAACTGGCTGAACGTGATGCGCGCCATGTCCGCATGGGCGATAGTCGCTATGTGGTTGAACCGAATGTCAAAGAAGGCAAAGGCGGATTGCGTGACCTGCAGACACTTTATTGGATTGGCAAATACATACACCGGGTCGCTTCCGCAGAAGAGCTCGTCGATGTTGGGCTGTTGACCACGGCGGAGTTTAAACGGTTTCGCAAAGCTGCGAATTTCCTCTGGGCGGTGCGTTGTCATATGCATGATATGACCGGTCGCGCAGAAGATCGGCTGACATTTGATCTGCAAACCGGCGTCGCACAGCGCATGCGATTTGCCGACCGACCTGGTAAATCGGCGGTGGAACGGTTCATGCAATATTATTTCCTGAACGCCAAAGTGGTCGGGAATTTGACTGGCGTGTTCCTCGCCCATCTCGACGAAACGCACAATGCAGGCGTCAGGCGGTTCATCCCCAATATCACACGGCGACCCAAGAAGCTCAAAGGATTTACACTGGACCGCGGGCGGCTGGCGCTTCCTGACGAAAGTTTCTTTGAAGAAGACCCGGTTCGTCTGATCGAGATTTTCCAGCTTGCAGATAAACATGAGCTGGAAATTCATCCGCTGGCTATGCGTGCTGCGCGCCGTGATGCGAAACTGATCACGAACAAGATCCGCAAGGATCGCCGCGCAAACAAACTGTTCCTGGATGTGCTCTGTTCGCCGCGCGATCCCGAACTGGTGTTGCGCTGGATGAATGAAGCTTCGATTTTCGGGCGTTTCATTCCCGATTTCGGCCGGGTCGTCGCGCAGATGCAATTTGACATGTATCATCATTATACAGTGGACGAGCACAGTATAAGAGCGATCGGACTGCTGGCACGGATCGGCAGCGGTGATCTGGTCGATGATCACCCCAATTCCACCGAAACGATCAAGAAACTGAAAAACCGGCGTGTACTGTTTGTTGCGACGTTGCTGCATGACATTGCTAAAGGTCGGGGCGGGGATCACAGCATATTGGGTGCCGAAGTGGCGATGAAATTATGCCCACGCTTGGGTCTTGAACCCTATGAAACGGAGCTGGTTGCCTGGTTGGTGCGGCACCATCTGTTGATGTCCGCTATGGCGTTTAAACGCGATCTTTCAGATTTCAAAACCATTCAGGACTTTGTCAGCCAGGTCAAAAGTATCGAGCGGCTGCGCTTGTTAACAGTGCTGACCGTGGTTGATATTCGCGCCGTGGGTCCGGGGGTCTGGAATAGTTGGAAGCGGCAGTTGCTGACAGACCTGTTTCAGGCTGCTGAAGAAATGTTGCTGCTCGGCCATAAGCAGCGTGGCCGCAAGGAACGGATCACCCAGAAAAAGGCGGCACTGGCGGAAGCTTTGGATATACCGAAGCCGCAATTTACAAAGCTTGCAAAGCGTTTGACCGACCCATATTGGATCGCCGAACCGGATGATATTATCGCCCATAATGCCCGGCTGATGATGCGTGCTGGCGATGATAACCTAGCCATATCGGCAGATGCCTATCCCGAACGCGGTGCGACTTTGGTGACCATTTATGCTGCCGATCATCCCGGACTTTTCTATCGCATTGCCGGCGGTATTCATGTCGCAGGCGGTAACATTATTGACGCTCGCATTCATACCACCCGTGATGGCATGGCACTGGACAATTTTCTGGTGCAGGACCAGCATGGCCAGCCCTTCGCTGAAGATGCGCAACTTGCGCGCCTAAAGCAAGCCGTGGAGGACGCACTGGCCAATCGTTCCAAACTGGCAACGAAGCTGGAAGCTCGACCGCTTGCCCATTCGCGCGCTGGGGCGTTTAATATCGTGCCCAATGCGATGGTCGATAATGACGCATCCAATCGTTTCACCGTGATCGAAGTAACCGCGCAGGATCGGCCCGCTTTGCTCAATGAACTGGCCCATGCGTTGTTCGAGTCAAAAGTCACCGTGCACAGCGCCCATATTGCGACTTATGGCGAGCGTGCGGTTGATACGTTCTACATTACCGATCTGCTGGGCGGGAAAATTGAGAGCAAGGCTCGTCTGAACGGTTTGAAGAAGAAACTGACCAATGCGGCGACACAGAAGGAAGCCGAAAAGACCGCCGCTTAACCAAGCTTGTCCTTTAGCGCTGACAATGCGCCAAAGGGGCCCGCCTCTTCCTCGCTCTTCAACCCCTTTTTCTGCGCTATCTGATCCGCATCAGGGCCGCGGGGATAGGGGTCGAGGGCGAGATATAGAGTTTGCGCAATGGCTTCACCCAGATCAATTTGGGCTGTTTCATATTCGATGACATCACAATCCTCCGCAGCCAGTTCGATTTCTTCTTCGCTCTGCGGGATGTCGGTTTTTTCGACAAAGATAATATTGAAGGCTTCGTTCACCTGGACAGGGAAGGGTTGGCCGCTGATTGCGCATGTCTGATGCAGGTCGGACAGGATATGGCCGGTCATTCTGATCTCATGCTCTTGGGCTTCAAGGCGATAGTCTGCCTCGATTGTTTCGATCGATGGCAGGTCAAAGCGCTTGGCCAAGGCCTGGCGCTGTTCCTCATCCGCCACAATCTTGTCGGTTAGCGGGGCACCGCCAATGTCGGACAGTTTCATGATCCGGGATAGTTCCGGTGGGGGCAAGGGCGTTGATGCGTTCATGAGGCTACCTTTGCGATATTTCCGGCAATGACCTGATCGACTCCAGTCTGGTCAAGCTGATCGTAAAAGTCGGCAAAATGTCTGGTCGTGAAATCGAGCGCTTCGGATGCCGGCGCATCTCCGCGATACAGATTTCGAACAAGCGCTTCACCGAGATCAGCATCGCCTGTCAATGCGCCCCGGTAGGCGCCCAACCGGCCGCCCAGCGCGCTCATCATCTCGCCAACCCGCTTGCCGACAATCAAATCGCCAATTCCAATCTGACGGAGCTGCCCTTCCATATCAGTGACAAATAACTCCGTGAGCCATGCTATTTCCTGTTTCGCCTCTTCGGTCTGATCGAGACGGATCAATACGGCGCAAAGAATAGCTGCAATCATGTCAAAGCGTCCGTCGAGCGTGTCAGGCACGGCGCCTTTTTCATACCAACCGGGAAAGCGCCCTTCGGAAATCACGGCATTATAGAGCGGTTGCATGGCCAGATTGGGGTCCTTGCGCCCGAATAGACTGTTCAAGAATGACATTTATTGTGACCCCGGTTTTCGACGCGAAACAATAGGCTCGTGCCCTTGTGTGTTAAGACTACATACAGGGGATATTGATATTTGTATCGCGAGATGCAATGGGCCTTATAACAAGTGGCAGGGAAACCGCTACAAGGATCAAAACCGTCCTGATCGTGCCCCGCACCATCTCGGTGGTTGTTTTGGAGAAGTGAGTTAATGCGTAGCCAATTGAAAATGCAACTCGTATTGACCGGATTGGTCGCAGGCGGCCTGCTGGTGTCCGGCTGTTCGCCGGTTCGTGGCCATCAGGGTTATATTGTCGACCCGGTGCTGACCAATGCGATCCAGGCCGGGGTTGACAATCGGCAATCGGTCGAGGCTTCCCTTGGCCGCCCCACATTTACCGGGCAATTTGATGAAAATGTCTGGTATTATGTATCGCGGGAGACCAAACAGCTTGCATTTAACTCGCCCAGCGCAAGAGATCAGATGGTGATGCGCGTGACCTTTGACGCGGCAGGCAATGTCGCTGCTGTTGACCGCACCGGACTGGAATTGGTTGCCAATATCAATCCAAACGGCGATGCAACGCCTACGCTTGGCCGCGAACGCTCTTTCTTTGAAGAACTGTTCGGTAATATCGGCGCTGTTGGTGCACCTGGTGCACAAGGGGCGAGCAACGACCCGACACGCCCCTAACTACCGGTCGTTCTTGCTATTTGGCAATACCGCTAGCCGCCAGCACGGATAAAGTAACGAGCTCAGATGCAGTCGAAGCCATCGTGGCGATCTGCACTGACTTGTCCAAACCGACCAGCATCGGCCCGATCACCGCATCACCACCCAATTCGCGGAGCAGCTTTGCCGAGAGATTGGCAGATTGCAGGCCCGGCATGACCAGCACATTGGCTGAGCCGGATAGCCGGTTAAACGGATAGTTTGCCATTAATTTCGGATTGAGCGCGACGTCCGGTGCCATTTCACCTTCATATTCAAAAGCGACCCGGCGGCTATCAAGCACCGCGACGGCTTCCCGAATATTTTCCAGCCAGCGTCCGGCAGGATTGCCGAATGTTGAATAGCTGAGGAAGGCAACACGCGGTTCATGGCCCATCTTCCGCGCAACGGCGGCAGTTTGTTCAGCAATATCGGCCAGCTCTTCCGCACTGGGCCGCTCATTGACTGTGGTGTCCGCCATGAAAACAGTATGGCTTTGTCCAACCATGACGTGAATTCCAAAGGCGGTTCGGCCTTTCTCCACATCAATGACCTTGGCGACATCCTTGAAGGTTTGGGAATAGGGGCGGGTGACACCAGTGATCATCGCCTCGCCTTGATCCATAGCGAGCAAGGCCGAGCCAAATATATTGCGATCCTGATTGACCATGCGTTTTATGTCGCGCTTCATATGGCCTTTCCGATGCAAGCGCTCATAAAGCATATTGACCATCTCGGGGACGAGCGGACTGTTGCGCGAGTTGTGGATTTCAAACCGGTCGGGATCGCTGACGCCAAGTTCTTTGAGCTTTTCGCGCACGCGATCATCGCGGCCGACCAGCACCGGTGTGCCATAGCCGCCATCCTGAAACTGGATGGCCGCGCGCAGCACAACATCTTCTTCGGCTTCGGCAAAAATCACGCGTTTCGGCGCCAAACGCGAGGTTTCGTAAGCCTGCGTCAAGACCGATGTGGTTGGGTTGAGCCGCGCCTTGAGGCTTTGACGATAGGCATCGAGATCCTCAATCGGTTTCTGCGCCACACCGCTGTCCATTGCAGCTTTGGCAACCGCAGCGGAGACCACGTCCATAAGACGCGGATCAAAGGGCGCAGGAATAATATAGTCCACGCCAAATGTCGGTGCTTGCCCGCCATAGGCTGCAGCGACTTCTTCCGGCACCTGCTCTCGTGCCAGTTCGGCAATCGCATTGGCAGCTGCGACTTTCATTTCGTCGTTGATCCGAGTGGCGCGGACATCCAGTGCACCCCGGAAAATAAACGGGAAGCCGAGGACATTGTTGACCTGGTTGGGATAGTCTGATCGTCCGGTGGCAACAATCGCATCGGGCCGGGCCGCCTTGGCATCTGGCGGGGTGATCTCGGGGTCAGGATTGGCCATCGCAAAGATAATCGGCTTGTCGGCCATGTCCCTGACCATTTCGGGTTTGAGAGCGCCAGCGGCAGAAAGGCCTAGGAACACGTCGGCCCCTTTCAAGGCTTCGGTGAGATCGCGCGCATCGGTGTCTATCGCATGAGCGGATTTCCATTGGTCGACATTGTCACGTCCGCGATAAATGACACCGGTGCGGTCACACATGGTGAGATTATCATGTGGTACGCCCATCGCCTTGATCAGCGCCGCACAGGCAATAGCAGCAGCGCCCGCGCCGTTGACGACAACCTTGATGTCTTTGACTTCGCGATTGGTCAGCAAGCAGGCGTTGATGATACCGGCCGCAGCAATAATGGCCGTGCCATGCTGATCATCATGGAAGACCGGAATATTCATCCGGTCACGCAACGTTTGCTCGATAATGAAACAGGCTGGCGCGCCGATATCTTCCAGATTAATGCCGCCAAAGCTGGGCTCCATCAATTCGACCGCATTGATAAACGCCTCGGTATCTTCAGTGTCGAGTTCGAGATCGATCGAGTCGACATCAGCAAAGCGCTTGAATAGGACTGCCTTGCCTTCCATCACCGGCTTGGAGGCAAGTGCGCCAAGATTGCCAAGGCCCAGAATGGCGGTGCCGTTGGATATCACCGCAACCAGATTGCCTTTGGCGGTATAGTCATAGGCTGTGGCAGGATCTTCGGCGATGGCGCGGACCGGGACAGCAACGCCGGGTGAATAGGCGAGACTTAGATCGCGTTGTGTCGCCATCGGCTTGGACGCGATAATTTCAATTTTTCCGGGTCTTCCGTGGGAATGAAATAAAAGGGCTTCGCGTTCAGAAAATTCTACGTTGCTTTTGTTCTCGTCGGCCAAATTATATCTCCGTGATTCAGGTTCGGCCTCTTGTGCCCGCCCCCTGCTGCGCGTCCCGGTACGTGCCTACTCCGAATGATGGTGGTTGTACAAGACTTGGTATATTGCTGATTTCGAATAACTCTGTTCAATTAAAGAAATCGGGCTCTTTTCCCGAACCGGACTCTTCGCTATCGCAAGAGGGATGGCAACACAGACTCAACAGAAATCGGGATCAAAGGGCGCAAAGCCGGACAAGTCTAGAACGAAGGCTGCGGCGCCCGCAAAGCTGACTCCGATGATGGAGCAATATTTTGCGCTCAAGGAAAAAGCGCAGGATTGTTTGCTGTTCTACCGAATGGGCGATTTTTTCGAGCTGTTCTTTGAAGATGCCAAGCTGGCTTCGGCGGCGCTAGATATTGCTCTGACAACACGCGGGAAAAACGCCGGAGAATCGATACCGATGTGCGGTGTGCCCGTCCATGCAGCGGAAAGCTATCTTGCGAAGCTGATCCGGGCCGGATTCAAAGTGGCAATTGCCGAGCAGACCGAGACGCCTGCAGAGGCCAAGGCGCGCGGAGGATACAAGGCTTTGGTCGCGCGGGATATCATTCGCTTTGTTACGGCCGGCACGTTGACAGAAGACACGCTGCTCGACGCCCGATCAGATAATATGCTGGTTTCCATCGCCGAGGTGCAGGGGCAGATTGGCATCGCCGCAAGTGATATCTCGACTGGAGATTTTGAGCTGCTGCAAATTTCCGAGCATGCCCTGACTGCGGAGTTGGCACGGATCGCGCCGTCCGAGATTATCTGCAGTCCGTCCCTGGCGGCGCGGCTCGAAACTGCGACCGAATGGCCTAAAGAGGATTTTGACAGTCAGAAGGCCGAGCGCACGTTGAAGGCGCTTTTCGGGGTTTCCACGCTGGACGGCTATGGCGATTTTTCCCGCAGCGAACTGGCGGCAGCGGGCGGACTGATCGCTTATGTCGAGCATGCCGCGCAAGGCGACACACCGTTTCTGAAGCCGCCGGTGCAGCGCCATGCAGGTGAATATCTGCTGATTGACGGGGCAACCCGCGCCAGTCTCGAGATTGAACGAACAATGGCGGGAGAGCGCAAGGGGAGCTTGCTCGACAATATCGACCGCACGGTAACGCCGGGTGGCGCGCGTCTGCTCGGTCGTGATCTGGCTGCGCCGCTATTTGACGAAGCAAAGATCAACCAGCGTCTGGGCGTGGTGCAATGGTTTCACGATGCTCCAGCGGTTCGTGATATGGTGCGCGACGCGCTCAAGGCCATGCCGGATGTCAGTCGCGCTTTAGGCCGGGTTTCGGCGGGACGCGGCAGCCCGCGGGACATCGGCCAGATACGTGATGGTCTGAATGGTGCGCGACATCTGCGCGAGCGTCTGGCGCTCGACATGGCGTTGCCCGATCTGATGGACGCCTTGCTGCCAGCGCTTGATGGCCATGCTGCGATGGTCGACCTGCTGGAGCAGGCCTTGGTCGAATCGCCGCCAACGGACATGACCAATGGCGGTTATATTGCCGCTGGCTATGATCCGGCTCTTGACGAATTGCGCAGTGCCGGATCCGATGGCCGCAAGGCGATTGCGACCCTCGAAGGACGCTACCGTGAGGCGACCGGGATCAATACGCTCAAGATCAAACATAATGCCGTGCTCGGCTATTTTGTCGAGGTGCCAGCGCGCCACGGCGATAGCCTGATGGCGGAAGATTCAGGTTTCACCCATCGCCAGACCCTTGCGGGCGTGGTGCGGTTCAATTCAACAGAGCTTCACGAAGAGGCGGTACGGGTGACGCAGGCGGGCGCTCATGCACTGGCCGCCGAAGCCGCACATTTTGAAGAACTGGTCGACAAGGTTTTGCAGCGCAAGGATGCGATTGCTATCAGTGCGGACGCGCTGGCGCGGATTGATGTGGCTTCCGCATTGGCCGAACGGGCGGTTGAAGGGCAATGGTGCCGTCCCGAATTCGCCCATGGCAATGTGCTCGATATCAGAGCTGGTCGCCATCCGGTGGTCGAGGCGGCACTCAGTGCATCCGGTGATCCGTTTGTCGCCAATGATTGTGCCTTATCTAACGATGAGCGCCTCTGGCTGGTTTCGGGTCCGAATATGGGCGGTAAATCGACATTCCTGCGGCAGAATGCGTTGATTGTGATTCTGGCGCAGGCGGGCGGCTTCGTGCCGGCCGTCTCAGCTAGTCTCAGCCTGGTTGACCGTTTGTTCAGCCGCGTTGGTGCGTCTGACAATCTGGCACAAGGACGTTCCACGTTCATGGTCGAGATGGTCGAAACCGCGACAATTCTCAGTCAGGCGACGGACAAGAGTTTTGTCATTCTGGATGAAGTGGGTCGGGGAACCTCAACCTATGATGGCCTCGCCCTGGCATGGGCGGTTGTCGAGGCGGTGCATGAAACCAATCAGTGTCGCTGTCTATTTGCCACCCATTATCATGAACTGACCCGACTGGCCGACCGGCTCGACGCGATGTCATTGCACCATGTCCGGGCGCGGGAATGGAAGGGCGATCTTGTGCTGCTTCACGAACTCGCAAAGGGTCCGGCGGATCGCAGCTATGGTCTGGCCGTCGCCAAACTGGCGGGTATTCCCAAGCCGGTTTTGAAACGGGCGAAATCGGTGCTGGATAAGCTGGAGGCCGGAAAAGCGGAAACTGGCGGGCTTGCGGCTGGATTGGGTGACCTGCCGTTATTCGCGGCCAGTCTTGCGGACGAGGAAACAGAAACTGATATGCTTAGAGACGCGTTGAACGAGCTCGACATCGATGCGTTGAGTCCGCGTGATGCGCTCGACAGGCTTTATGCGCTAAAATCGTTGCTGGAACAGGAAGAATAGAATGAATCGCTGGATCATTATCGCTATGGCTGGGTTGCTATTGATGGGCGGCATTTATGTCTACAGTGCGCGTAGTGCCAATGCCGAAGCGCTGGAGGTTGGAGCAGCTGCCCCCGACTTTGAAACAACCGGCGCACTGGCGGGAAAACCGTTCAAGATAAGCCTGTCTGAAAAGCTGCAAAGCGGTCCGGTCGTGCTCTATTTCTTTCCTCAGGCTTTTACCGAAGGCTGCACTATCGAGGCCAATATGTTTGCCGAAGCCACGGCTGATTTTGAGGCGGCTGGGGCTACAGTTATTGGCATGTCGGGCGACGATATGGAAACGCTGACCAAATTCTCGGTTGAGGAGTGCCGCGATAAATTTGCGGTGGCGCGCGCAGATGACGAGGTAATGGATGGTTATCAAGTTCGTATGGAACCGACATTGGCGCTGACCAACAGAACCAGCTATGTAATTGATCAGAATAGCAAAATTGCACTGGTGCACAGCGCGCAGGACCCCCGAAGCCATGTGAAAATGACGCTCGAAAAGGTGAAGCAATTGGAGCGGGCGAAGATCGCTGCGCCGCCTGAAAATTGATAAACATGTTGCAATTGGCGTGAAGCTGGATTGAAAGACAGCATGACCGAAGAAGCAAATAATCACGCGCCCGATCCTGCGATGCTGGCCAAGGCTGAAACGCTCACCGAGGCCTTGCCCTATTTGCAGCGCTATGCGGGCAAGACCTTTGTCGTAAAATATGGCGGCCACGCGATGGGCGACCCCGCGCTGGCGCGCAATTTTGCCGAGGATGTGGTGCTGTTGAAAGCCGTTGGCATCAACCCGGTCGTGGTCCACGGTGGCGGCCCGCAAATAGGCGCGATGCTGGAACGGGTTGGCGTTGAAAGCGAGTTTGTCGACGGGCTGCGAGTCACGACCAAGGAAACCGCCGAGATCGCCGAGATGGTTTTGTCTGGCGCAATCAATAAGGAGCTGGTGAGCTGGATAGAAAGAGCCGGTGGCAGCGCGATTGGTATATCCGGCAAGGATGGCGGCTTTGTAAAGGCAGCCAAGCTCCGCCGCACTGCTCGCGATCCGGACAGCAATATCGAACGGATTATTGATCTCGGCTTTGTCGGCGAACCGAAGCGAGTCGATCGGAGCGTCGTGGATACCATTTCGACCGCAGGCATGATTCCGGTCATCGCTCCAATTGGGGTGGGCGAGGATGGCCATACCTATAATATCAACGCCGACACCATGGCCGGTGCTGTTGCCGCCGCCCTTAGAGCCTCGCGCCTGTTTCTGTTGACAGATGTTGCCGGTGTGTTGGACAAGAAGGGCGAGCTGCTAACCGACCTTTTTCCCGGCGAAATCAAACGGCTTAAGGAAGATGGCACGATATCAGGTGGTATGATTCCCAAACTGGAAACCTGTGTTAATGCGGTAATGAAGGGTGTTGATGCCGCAGTCGTGCTGGATGGCCGCGTGCCGCATGCTATGCTGCTGGAAATCTTCACCAGCAAGGGTGCTGGTACCTTGATCCGGGATGATTTTGAAACGGTTGATTAATTGCCGAACTGTATTATATTATTGATACACTAATTTGATGGCATAGATTGCTTGGCATTGTGTGCCACTATCGTTTAATGGCCATCATGAGATAAAAAGGTTTCGGTTCATGTTTTTCGCCCTGTTTCAGATTATTGCCATTTTGTTGAATGTCGCCATTACCGTCATCATCGTGCAAGCGATTATGAGTTGGCTACTCGCATTTAACGTGATCAACCTGCAAAATGACATTGTGCGAGCAATCTGGACCACTTTGGATGCGCTGACAGCTCCGATTTACCGGCCTGTCCGCAGAATTATGCCCGACTTCGGATCGATTGATCTGACACCGATGGTCGTCATTATCGGGATCATTATCTTGCAGGATGCCATTCTTCCTCCGCTCGGTGCGGCGCTCATTCCCGTTTTATGACTAAGAACGGGGCGGCGATAATCGACGGCAAAGCCTATGCCGCAAGCCTTCGTGAACGCATCAAGGCCGAAGTCCCGAAATTTCAAGAACATACTGGCCGGGTGCCCGGGCTTGCCGTGGTGCTGGTTGGCGACGATGCTGCCAGTCAGGTCTATGTCGCGTCCAAGCATAAGGCGACCGTGGCCGCTGGAATGGAAAGCTTCGAGCACCGCCTTCCGGCCGATACTGCGCAGGCAGACCTGCTCGCACTGGTTGAAAAATTGAACGCGGATGAAGCTGTCGATGGCATATTGGTGCAATTGCCGCTGCCGGACCATCTGAATGAAAAAGCCGTCGTTATGGCGATTGATCCGGACAAGGATGTCGATGGCCTGCATGTTATCAATGCCGGTCGGCTCGCCAATGGCGAGGAAGCGCTTACGCCTTGTACGCCGCTTGGCAGCCTCATGCTGCTCAAGGATCAGCTTGGTGATCTGTCGGGATTAAACGCCGTGGTCGTGGGTCGGTCGATATTGGTTGGCAAGCCGATGGCGCAATTGTTGCTCGCGGAAAATTGCACGGTGACTATGGCGCACAGCCGGACGCGCGATTTACCCGATGTTGTGCGCCGCGCTGATATTGTGGTGGCTGCCGTTGGTCGCGCTGAGATGGTCAAGGGCGACTGGTTGAAGGACGGTGCTGTGGTGATTGATGTCGGTATCAACCGGCTCGCCCCCGAAGCCGGTAAGGAAAAAGGCCGATTGGTCGGCGATGTCGCTACCGCTGAAGCGATGGACCACGTCCGGGCGATTACCCCCGTTCCGGGAGGGGTTGGGCCGATGACTATTGCTGTGCTACTGCGTAACACATTGGTTGCCGCATCCGCGCGAGCAGGCCTTTCTAAGCCCGAAGGACTTTAACCCATGAAACAGCTATTTGCGGCGTTGGGAATAGCATTGTTGTTGGCAGGTTGTGCCAGTAACGGCCGGCCAAATGACCGTGAACGGTTTTTACGAGCCGCCGGTAAGCCCGTCGCTAATCCCAGCGATATCGTCAAGGCGGAGCTCGCCTTTGCCCGACTGGCTCGAGAAAAAGGTCAATGGACAGCGTTTCGCGAAACAGCTGCGCCAGATGCGATTATGTTCACGCCCGAGATCGTGAGCGCGCAAGTCTGGCTGAAGGGAAAAGCGGACCCGCAGCGTGCGACCGAATGGCAAGCGCACAAGATATTCATGTCCTGTGATGGCAGCATGGGAGTGGCCACCGGGGCGTGGCAAGGAGCCAGTGGTGGTACTGGCTATTTCACAACCATCTGGGAAAAACAGGATGCCGAGAGCCGGCGTCAGCGCGGCAGAGAAGTCGAGTGGAAATGGGTTTTCGATCATGGTGTGCCACTGGACAAACCTCTAGCGGAACCGGACTTTGTCACCACCAGAGTGGCGAGCTGTTCGAAAGATATGATTGCCGATGTCGGGGCGGTTGAGGCTGGTGAGAAGAATAAAAATGGATCATCGGTTGATGGCACATTATTCTGGAGCGCAGAGAGTTCTGACGACCGATCCCGGTCATTGGTCGTTCGCCTATGGAACGGCTCTGCATGGGAAGATGTTGTTTTTGACGACATTGCAGCGTCAGCCGAATGACTGAGCTTTTTGTTTCCGCCTTCATCACCTTTTTCGTGGTGATTGATCCACCCGGCTGTGCGCCTATTTATGCCAGTCTGACGGGTGATGCCACGGCGAAACAGCGCCGCAATATGGCGATCCGCGCCATTGTCGTCGCGGCGATAATCCTCGCAGTTTTTGCGGCCTTTGGCGAACAATTGCTGAGCGCGCTAGGGATCAGCCTTGATAGTTTCCGCATCGCTGGCGGGATCATGTTGTTCATTATCGCATTGGAAATGGTATTTGAAAAACGCACCCAGCGCCGCGAAGACCGGGCGCAGGATATCATCGATAAGCCGGAAATAGAGGATGTCTCGATTTTTCCTATGGCCATGCCGATGATTGCGGGGCCCGGATCCATTGCTGCGGTGATGCTGCTGATGGCGCGGCATGAAGGTCTCGAAAGCACTTTCGTGATTCTGGGCGCTTTGGGGGCGGTCTTGTTACTGACGCTGGCTGGGCTGCTTCTTGCCGGAGCATTGATGCGCATATTGGGCCACAAAGTGGAGCAGGTGATTACCCGCGTACTTGGTGTGCTGCTGGGCGCGCTCGCGGTACAATTTGTGGTGGACGGGCTCAAGGCGAGCTTTTGAGTCCTATAGTCTGCGCGCTTCCTCAATCAGCATTACCGGTATTCCGCGCTTGATCGGATAAGCGACGCCAGCCGCATCGCTGATCAACTCCTGTGCGTCGGCGTCATAGACCAGCGGTTTTCGCGTTGCCGGGCAGACCAAAATATCCAGCAAATTGACGTCAAACTTACCTGTCGGCTGATTGCTCATTGCAGGGTAACCCGGCCCTCATCACCATCCTGCCGTCCAAAAAACTCCAGCAATTGTATGATCAGTTCAGCGCGATTGGACAATCCGTCAACTTCGAGCAAAGCCTGTTTTGACGCGGCGTCAAAAGGCGCGATCTGAGCAATACCGTTGACGAAGGACATATCGTCGAGCCGTCCGATGCTGTCCCAGTCGACCTGATAGCCCTGCAGATCAGCAAATTTGCGCGATTCTATTTCCAGTGCAGCCCGTTCGGCGCTGGCGAGTACCTCGCCCAGTTCCGCATTTTCCTCAATTTCTGCCAGCACCTGGCGAAATGCGGTGGACGCATCCAGCTCTTCAACGACCTTGAATCGCGAAACGCCTTCCAGCAAAATATTGAACCGGCCATCATCCATCGCCTCAATGTCGATAATCTTGCCAACACAGCCGACGTCGAACAACTGCGGCACATCTCCATCCGTCTTCGGCTGGATCATTCCGATTTGCCGGTCCCGGGCCATCGCGTCGTTGATCAATGCACGGTAACGCTCTTCAAATATATGAAGCGGCAGATGCATGCCGGGGAACAGCAATGCGCCGGCCAGGGGAAATATGGAGATGCGTTTGCTATCTGTCATATCTATCCGAACAATATCGCAGAAAGCTTGCGCCGGGTGGCTGAGACCCATTCGTCTTCTAGGCCGACCACTTCGAACAACGACAGCAGTTTCGCCCGCGCCGCCCCTTCATTCCATTCCTTGTCGGCTTCAATAATTGTTAAAAGATGCTCTGCAGCGCCATCATGGTCGCCTGATGCGATCATTGCGCTGGCGAGATCAAAGCGCGCCTGATGATCGCCGGGATTGGCGTCAACCGCGGACTGCAAGGCTGCTGCTGCGCTGTCATCCGGCTTGTCTTTTGCCAATGCCAAGGCAGATCCAGCACGTTCAATCGCAGGATCACTGGCCATGGCTTCGGGGACTCCGGCGAGAGCCGCTTCGGCTTCAGGCAGATGATCCGCTAACACCATGGCGCGAATCAATCCGCCGACCGCTTCGGCATTATCAGGCGCCATATCAACGATTTGGGCAAAGATACCTGCCGCCCGTTCGCCATCGCCCTGACCGAGCACCTCTTCACCCATGGCAAGCAGCGGAGCGATGTCCTGTTTCGGTTCTTCGCCTCCTGCGCCGACCGGAAGCTGTTCCAGCAGCTGATCGAGAATCTGTCCCAACTGGCTTTCGGTCCGTGCGGACGTCAGGTCGGCGACCGGTTTGCCCTGAAATATAGCATAGACCGTAGGAATCGACTGGACCTGAAACTGGGAGGCGATGAATTTATTCTCATCGACATTCACTTTTGCCAGCATCACGCCTTTGTCGGCATAGTTGGCGGCAACCTTTTCCAGCACGGGGGTAAGCGCTTTGCATGGTCCGCACCATTCTGCCCAGAAATCCAAGATTACCAGTTTGTTCATGCTGGGCGCAACTACGGCTTGCTGAAATTCTTCAACCGCCTTTTGTTCGTCTACTGTTAAACCTGCTGTCGCCAATTGCTGCTCCTGTACCTTAATTCTTCGATGCTATTCTCACTAGCCGTTTCCGGCGGGAATCGCGCCCGGTTTTCTTATATATCCGGGCTTTATGTGGGGATGGAGCCGGCAAAGCCAAGCATATTTTTACTTTTCATGGCCCAGGATTGAAAAATGGGGCTTGCCGGACCCCATAACGCATGCTAACCGCGCGCCTCAACTGCTGATGACGATAGCAAATCACCCGATGTCACAGCGGCGCCGAGCGGGCGTAGCTCAGGGGTAGAGCACAACCTTGCCAAGGTTGGGGTCGGGCGTTCGAATCGCCTCGCCCGCTCCATTATTTCAATAACTTAGCGCATAATTGTGTCCTAACGATGCCGATTAGGTAGCGTATAGGTAGCAGAAATGCGCTTGCCATTGATCCGGGTGACATTTGCCTTTTCAAAAACAAGTGTTAGCTTTCAATTTCCTCGGGGAATTGTCGTAAACCCTGAGCGTCGCGATGCTCTTCTATTGAAGGAGACATCGTGATGAGGATTTTGTCAAAGCGCCAAGTTAAGGAGCTTGTTCTGTATTCGCCTCAGCATATCGCACGCCTGGAAAAGGCCGGCCTATTCCCCAAGCGGGTACAGCTAGGCTTAAGCCGGGTCGGGTACGTTGAGGAAGAGGTGATGGACTGGCTTCAGGAACGTTTGGAAGCCCGAAACAAACCTGTCCGGCACTCCTGAATAAGGAGCGGGTGATCGGGGGTGCACACCTCGATCACCCTTTTGCTTTGGGGGAAGCTAGTTATGGAATGTAATTCGTGTGGGGCCACGATTGATCGCCGAGACGCCTTTTGTGCGAAATGCGGCACGCTTACGGAACGCGGCCAACCTATTGGTCAAAAAATCGGTTCGGTCGTTGGTGCACTCACCACCGAGTCTGGCAAGCTTTTGCGCTGGATTATCGATTATGTGAGCGATGAAGCGCATCGCAAACAGGTGATCGCTGGCGGTGCGACCATTGCGCTTTTGCTTGTCGTATTGACCGACAATCCCCTCACTGATGGCATTTCAAGCTTGCTCGCAGGCGAAGGAAATAGCCCGGAGCTGACCGACGATGGCCTACCGGATTTTGCGAGCTACGAAGACGTCTTCGTGGGCGATGAAGAGGAGTTCATCGTGATGGGAGCGGCCAACGTACGAGACTTCCCGACCAGCCAAGGCACGACAGTCACGCATACATTTGCAGGCGGTGAAACAATCTTTGCGCGCGAGGTGAAAGCCTTCGATCCAACCTCTCAGTGGTTCAAGCTGACCAGTGGCGGCTATGTCTGGGGCGGTAACCTTGAGGGTCTGGCGCAGATTGCTCATGAGGCTGGATACAGCTTTCCCAATGCACTTGTGGGGCGCTGGTCTAATCATGCGTCCTGTGTCGGTTCCGGGCGCGATACGGAACTTGAGCTCACAATCGATACCCTCAACATTGGAGCAACGCGTTATGGCATGGTGAACATCCTTGCAGCCGGAGAGGAAATCCCCGTCTATGAGCTTGTCGAATTGCGGAACGGGATCGCCGACGGGAGTGGTTTAACGGTACAGAAGGACGCAAGATATCCGGCGATCTGGATAAGCTACAAGAACGATCCGACTGAGAAAGCCTATCGCTATTACCGCAGCGACTATCTCTGCTCAGATGTCAGGGCGATTGCCCAGCTTGGGACCGGGATGTGATGCGGATACGAGACTGGCTTCCTCTATCCCCATAACCTTCGATACCGATCCCCATCCATAGCTGCGCATAACAACACATGGCTTCGGCAAGGACGATGGGGATGCAGAATGACTTCAAGATCTTTCTCATTCAAATAGAGAGAAATATCTAGAACTTGCGCGCACCCAAGATTGCGCACGCAGTCTAGATTAGACTTGACCCTGAGAGCCTCTATTCTCCATCGTAAGAACCTGAAACACATGGGATGGGGGTATCCATGGACTTGCTTCTAAAAAGAGAACAAAATCGAAATTGGCGCGGGCGAGTTGTTTTCCGTCTTTGGGCCAAAGCAGAAATGGCAGAAGACGAGCGCGCGCTGATCGATCGCTACAATATGGACGAGTCTTGCTTACTTAGCGATGACGATACGGGGCAGCTGAAGTGGGCCATCGCCATTGGGCTTTTCATCTTTTCAGTTATTGCCGCTGGTTCAATTGCCGATTTGCGGCAGCCGTTTGAGGGAATTGCGATCGGAGCGTTTCTGGGTGTCGGCGCTGGCTACTGGTACTTCAACGAAAAGCGCGAGACCATCTGGATGCGTGATCTGCTATACGGGCGACGATTCAAATGCGGCAGCATTATCGAGTTGGCGAAGAAGGAAGCGATGTTGGACAGCGCATGCATTGTAGTCCGCCAAATGCTGGAAACCGCCAAGCATTGGGATGGTGTTGAGACCAGGCCTGTCCCGGTTCTGCCGCCAGATGAGGCCAAAGAGGTTGTTGCAAGGTTGTGACCTAAAGATGGCCTCAGATTTCGGAGCCTGGTTGCACAGCTTTTGGCATGGGTTATTTCGGCCCAGCGAGAAGGCGCTGGTCGAGCAAAAGTGGCAGGATGTCGCAGCGCGTCTTGAGGCTTTAGATCTTGGGTCTGTTGAAGGACGCGGCAGGCTGGTCGCATCGATCGTGGCGGAGGTTAGGGCCCGCTTTGGCGATGGCGCAATTGGCGATCAGGATGTTGTCATCCTTTCTTTGGTCAAACAGTTTTTTGAATATGATGATTTGTTCCTGCTTCCCGGCGTCGATTGGGAACGAGATTGGAGCATTGCGGAGCTTTGGGAAATCCGCGAAACGCTCACGCGGCAGCAGAAGCTGGCCGACAATCTTGATGATAATGCAGCGTTGATTGGGCTTGTGGTCTATGCTGTTCTGAAGCCGATTTATGACGCCTGCCCTGCGCTTTTAGAGCTTGATCATGAGGGCGATGGCATCAGCATTCCAACTGATCTCATGCGCAGCCTTGGCGATGTTGGAACCGTCACTGAAACAGTGCTTGGTGTTGGCCTGTCACCTGAGCTTGTTGATGAAGGTTTGATGCCGCGATTGCATGGACAGCTTGAATACAATTTGATCGCTGCCTCTGGCGGCAATCCTGCCGACCCCGCGAGTTTTAAGCGCGCGCCCAAAATGCCGTCTGCGTTCGATGCCAAGACCCCAGAGCAGTTGGTCGCCACCTATCTTGGTGGCACGCCGCTTGCCGCTTTGTTCGATCAAACCCTCAATTTCACCATTCCGACCAAATCGCGCTTTGAACATCAGCACATCGTGGCGGGCTCCGGTCACGGTAAAACCCAGACGCTGCAATATCTGATCGCGCAGGATTTGGCTTCGATGGAGAGCGAGAAGCGCTCGATCATTGTTCTCGATAGCCAGGGCGATCTCATTCGCAACATTGCGCAGCTTGACGTGTTTGGTCCAGGCGGCGCGCTGCATGACCGATTGGTGCTGATCGATCCCACTGATGTTGAATATCCAGTCTCGCTCAATCTGTTCGATGTTGGTCAGGACCGACTATCGGGCTATGAGCCACTCGAGCGCGAGCGCCTCACCAATTCCATCCTTGAACTCTATGACTTTGTCCTAGGCACGCTGCTTGATGCGCAGATGACGCAAAAGCAGAATGTCATCTTCCGCTATGTCACGCGGCTGATGCTGCATATCCCAGATGCCACCATTCATACGCTGCGCGAGCTGATGGAGCCGGGCAGCGAGGTGAAGTTCGCTGAACATATCGCCAAGCTCGAAGGCACCGCAAAGCACTTCTTCGAGACCGAATTCGCTTCCCGAGAATTCGAGCAGACCAAAAAACAGGTACTGCGCCGCCTTTGGGGTATTCTTGAAAACCAGACTTTCGAGCGGATGTTCTCGCACCCTCGATCCAAGCTTGATCTCTTCGAGGAGATGAATGCGGGCAAGGTGATTCTTATCAACACCGCAAAGGATCTTCTGAAGGAGCAGGGCACCGAGATATTCGGGCGGTTCTTCATCGCAATGATCGCGCAAGCGGCACAAGAGCGCGCTACGCTCAAGGGTTCGGAACGCGTGCCTGCCATGGTATATATCGACGAGGCACAGGACTATTTCGACCGCAATATCGGTCTCATCCTAGCCCAGGCGCGCAAATACAATGTCGGCATGGTGCTCGCCCATCAATATCTCGGTCAGCTAGAACCCAAACTCCAGGAAGCTTTTGCGGCCAACACTGCGATCAAGTTTGCAGGCGGTGTGTCAGCCAAAGACGCGCGGTCACTTGCGCCGCAGCTCTATACCGATGCAGCTTTCATCGAAGCGCAGGGTAAGGGCAGCTTTGCGGCGCATGTCCGAGGCGTCACCAAAAACGCCGTGCCATTGACCTTCCCGTTTGGGCATATGGAAGGCCTGCCGGTTCTGTCAGCGGAAGAGCGTGCTGCGCAGCGTGAGACGATGCGAAGCCGCTATGCTGTGCATCATTCTCAGGTAAGTAATGATGATCCCGATGATGAAGAGTTAGGTGAGGATTCAGGCGATGGGCCACAAGATGATGGTCCGTCTCCAGACGCTCCGAAACCCAAAGGCCCCAAGCCGGGTGGCAGCGGTCCTAAAGGTTCGGGAGCCGACAAAGCGAAAGCAAAATCTGCGAGGCCAAAGCGCGATGACAAGTCGGGGCGCGGGCATATTGACCCAACACCAGGTGAGGGGTGGTGATTTTTTGGGGCGGAGCATACCAGCGCACTTCAGACCATAGCAGCCTATTCATGAATATGCCGCCCGGTTACATGCCGTGAGTTCATGCATAGAAGGCTGATCCTCTAGAAAAATGAGGATCAATCATGCCCGTAAAGCCCGTTCGCGATACCCTCGGTAGGCGATGCCGAACTAAACCCATCTCAACCGGAAAGCGCATCACTCCGCAGCCTCGAGACCTGCTCTGGTTCGAGAAGCTCGCTGAGCATGGCCCGCTGCCATCATCCTTCCTGCTTGCCTTTGCGAAGGATACCCATCGATCTGAGAAACGCGCCAAGGAGCGTCTTACCGATCTCTTCAATGAAGACCGTACGCCCGACAAAGGAGCCTACCTAACGCGGCCCTTGCAGCAATTCCGAACGGTCGATGCGCGCTACAATCAGTTGGTCTACGATTTGTCGTCAGCGTCAATGTCGGCCCTCAAGAGATCTGGTAGCTCAATCAAGCCTAAGCGGTCGGGGCCTTGGCAGCACAGCTTGATGGTTGGCTGTATCACCGCGTCTATTGAGCTCGCTTGTCTGGCGCGTGGTGATTTGAACTATATTCCGCAATCGAAGATACTCACTCGCTCGGAAGGCAGCCTGCAATGGCCGACCGAAATATGCGATCCGGATAGCGGTGCGATCTACGAGAAAAGCCTAATCCCTGATGCTGTATTTGGGCTTGAGCACCTCACAGCTAACGGAAAGCGCTATCGCTTTTTTGCGCTTGAAGCTGACCGTGCGACCGAGCCGTTGAGATCGGCAGAAGTCCACCGCAAGAGCTTCGTGCGCCATTTGCTCCAGTATGAGGACTATATCGTTCGTGAAGGATACGCGGCACATCTGCATCTCAGTGCACCCATGTTGGTTTTGAACGTCACAACCCAGGCGAATCGCATGGATAGAATGCTGCAACTTACGGGTGAGCATTTTTCGGGTGGCTGTAACTATCAGCTGTTTACTCTTTGGGAGGCTTTCAGCCCCCCGTTCTGCCCACCTTCGCCGAACCTAGATTTGCTCTTAGGAGATTGGAAGCGAACCGGGGCTTCCAGTTTGATCATTACCAAGTGTTGATTCGCGGTACTGGTCATAATGGGTGCTTTAATTTGGTTGTCGTTCACTATGTTCACATATGTCCTGGTATTTTTAATCTATTAAAAACAGCCTTTTAGCTTACCTTAATGGCTGGCAATTTTGCCAAACTTATTAGGAGAGTAGAAAATGGTATGCCGCAAAAAACAACGGCCAGGTATGATTGAAGTTTTGGGAGCAGGGTTTCTTCGAGAAAGCTACGCAGTGGCAAAAACTGCCAAGCGTGAACTTATTGAGTCGACTGACATCATGAGCGGTCCAAAGAGTAGATGCCGGGGGCGCTGCCGCTAGGCAATAGGAGTTTTTTCTTAGGAAGGGCGCCAGTTTTGGCGCCCTTTTTTGTCGATTGGTGGAGTTTTGGATATGTGGAATGTCTGTTTTGCGCCCCACCTTCGGACGTAGACACCCGAGATCTTAGTTCCCGAAAGCGGACATTCTTCGCAAGTGGAACCGCGTGGGCAACATGCGTCATATTAAGTCGGGGAAAGAGTGTCCGAGAACCGTCAGACCGACCAGTTATTGACTTCGGACGAACCGTAGCAACTCGTCTCCAAGCGTAAACGCACCATGTACAAAATCGCTATTGAAGCTCTCACGAATTGGTTCAATCACACGTGCAGCAACTAAGTATGAGGCCGCCGGATTGAAGCGTCTAGCCTCCCATCCAAGACCTGAGGCGGCATCAGCGGAGGTCGCATAGTCTTGGTCTAGATTCAGTAAGTATGCAGCCAATTTAGATGCATCTTTTTCAGGGTCCCAGTCCATGAACTGCGCGTCAAATGTGTAGAACAAATCCTCCTTTGGCCAGACTTCCGCCCCAGAATTGATCATCTCTCGCTTGTCAATTAATCCTGCGCCACTCAGATCAAGCAATCCGATCCGCACATCGACCATCGACAGCCCGGTGGCATCACGAATTTGCTCATATGAAACCATCGGTTCCATCGACTGTGCATGCTCAGAACTTCGAACAAAATACTCGGCAACGACGGTCGCTGACATTGACCATGTTGATCCGGCTTCGCGCTCCTGAATATATTGCGGCTTGTCGCCCAGTGGCGGCTTCTTGCTAACTCCAAAAATGGTCCCAGCCAATTCTTCGATGCCGTCATCTCCAAGTGTTAACTCGGGCACCAAACGAGTCTGCATGAACGGTGAAAGGTCTTGTATGGGTAGCTCGTGACGCAACCCAATGAAGCGGGCTGACCCTTCGACCGCTTTGGTAAAACCGACATCAATCTCTTCATTCACCCAAGCTTTTTGAACTGATTTGCTAGTAAGCAGGACAACAAAGTGCGTGCACTCCTCCAGGCCTGCTTCCATCTTTCTTCGCAGGCTATCTCCGGCCGAGATTTCCCAATTGTCATACCAAACTTCAATGCCTCGCTTCATCAGCCCTTCGGCAATCGGTTTGACGATGGCTTTGTCCTCCGTTGCATGCGCAAGGTACACAAGGCGTTTGCGGTTTATAGGATCATCCATTCGATGTACTTCTCCGAGTGAAATGCCGAGCCGAACCTCAAGCGCCTTGGCGAAGGCGGTCGAACCACTCGTTAGAATTGTCCAGCCTCGCCTCTCATGCTGACGCACAATAACGGTGGCATGTTTCCCAGTCTCTGGATCAACGACCGAGGATGCTTTGCCATGAAGCTCATCAGCATATGCGCTCATCGCCTGATCCATGACATCCTGCTCAAGTCCGCGCATAAAGTCTTGCTGAGACACTTTTCTACCGCCTCTTGTGAATTCTAAAGCCATCGAAACTTACCGAATAGAAAGTGGGAACATTCAGGTGCAGGCAATCAAGGAGATCGAGGTCAATAATGATCTATGGGAAGCCGTCCTAACGGCAACTTCGCAGCTACTAACGACTTGCTATCCATCCTGTGGTTCCGGGGTGCTCTCAAGAGCAGGTACCTCTATCGCTGGCGCGGAAAGCTCAAGAGCACCTTCCAAGTAGGTAGCTGCTAGCGTCGCGATCACGGCTGCGATAATCCCAATGCCCCATGATACAGCTCCGTGCCACGTCTTGCCCAGCAAGCCTCTCTTCCTCTCTCGCAGATAGATCGCTGAAAAAGGCACATAGCGGGAATGAAACCAATTGACCCCTAGAATCAATGCGAGAATGACGCTCATCAAAATCGAGCGATCCAACAATCCTTCCAGACTGGGTAGAAACACGATTGCAGCGAGCAACATAACTTGATTGATGCCAATGCCCCATTGTTTGAAATTCGTGACGTAAGTGCGTTCGTATTGACTCACAGTCTCTCGGACAATTCCGAGCCTGCCGCGAACCCAAGCCTCATCAGCTCCTTGAACCATCGCCCAATTAACATGCTGTCCGAATTCAATTGTTACCGCTCGGTTTTCGGAACGATCTTCAGCAAAGATGCGCACCAAATCGGCCTTTTCGCTAGTAGGTTCCCAAGTCTTAAAATCATCAAGGTATTGGGCGATTACGGTCTCGGTCTGCACGGTGACGATTAAGTTGGTGAACTCACTTCGAAGACTCTCGGCCAGCTGCGCAATTTCGTCGCGCTCGATTTCAATCGCTCCAAAATCATGACGTGCCGTATGGTGTTCGCGCGGACCGACTTCCCGGGGCTCATCGTGCTCATGCGGGAAAAGGTGGAATGTGCCACCAGTCCCGATAGCACTTTCCCAATCGCCTCGAATTTCGCCTCTCGCCGTCATCTCGCCAGAGGCGGTCAGTTCACCGAGGACAACCCCCTCAATTTCTAAATTTGGTTGGCCGGTTAGTGTAAGTCTTGGTGCTTCAAACGTACCCTGGACATTGTAGGTAACAACAGCGCCCGGCTCATTGATACGGAGGATGCCACTTAGCGCGGCGTCTTCTCCGTCCAACTTCAAAAACACGTTACCCGTGTTCGTACCGAATACTTTGCCAGCCCAGCGTTTTGTCAATCCCATGAAGTAAATATGGTCTTCCTCATTCAAGAATTCAATGCTCGGGAAATGGTTTCTGGGGCCAATGAAAAATGACTGACGGCTCTACGGCAATTAACGGCATCGAGGGAGTTTAGCCACCTGGGAAGCTCCCCAAGAAAAGTTCTTCTTGCTAATCGAAGGTCTACCATCAATCTGGGCAAATGTTCGCCATTCATTTGCAATCCTTACTAACCGAACTCTGCCGGGAGGCGGAGATATGTCACTGGCCACATGACGACTTGGAAAAGCGCTTCCAGTCGCTACGCGGATGCGGACGGTTGCCGCGTGGGCGCGAGAACCGCAGCCGCCCGCTTACTGACGAACAAATCGCGTCAGCTATCCTCGGCCTTTCTATCACGATGCCTGGCTGGGCAGGTCATGCCGCCGCCGTGATGGAACACAGGTTACCGGTCGGAGGCTCAGCGAGTGCTTTTGCCGATGCAAAGACGCTGCGGGAAGCGCTGGTAAAGATACTGTCGGATGAAGCGATCCGGGGAACAGTCATTGCGGTTCAGGTTTCAACGGCAGAATGCGGCGTCAATAGCCATGGAATCGCATCAATCCTCTACAAGGATGGCGATGCGATAAGGCGAAGCTCCTACGTTCCCAAAGAAGCCGCTTCACTCCTTCGCGCTGGCGCAGAGGATCACTTTGATCCCGATCAGCCCTATACAATGTTTGGACGTGGCGTGACGTTCAATCGCCGCTTCTTCGATCGCCTGAGCAAACGGGTCGCCGATGATCGCAAACGGCCACCGCGATTGCCAGACGATAGCGCAGAATATGATACCGAAGAGGCCGAACGTGCTCGCCGAAAGCGATTGAGGGCGACCAACTCGTCAAACTTCCTGAATGTTGGCGTCGATAATCATGTGGCATGGCCACGCGAGGAGACGTTGATCGAGTTCGACCGGTATCATATGGTGCTGATGCCGAAGACACGTGAGAACGTGCAATCGATCAGCATTGATTTGCACGCAAACAAACTAACACCTGAGCAAGCAAAGACCGCCATCAACCGGTTCCTCAGCCTGCTTTGTTGGTGCGATGACCATTTTGCGATTGTGCAAGATGGTTGGAGTGGAAACCCGGTGCCTGTGCCAGTCGGCAAGCGTGATCTTGCTTTTACGACCACCTATCAATGGCTGTTCGATCGCAAGCTGCCAACTTCGGACAAATTACTAAAGGCATTGGCCTACTATCGCGAGGCACGAAACGCCGAGCACAACTTTATGGTCAGCTATGCAGTGCTGAACTACTACAAGATCATCGAAATTCAGCATCCAGGGCAGCCAGACTCGACGCAATGGGTGTCTCAGAACCTACCCGCAATACTGAACGATTCGCACGATCAACATGGCATTCAAACGTTTGTGGCCGCATGCGGTCAGGAAGCGCCCGAGACCTACATCTATGCAGCCTGCAGAGTGGCCGTCGCCCACGCTAGCCCTAATCGAGTTTCCGACCCCGATGAGGCAGCGGAACTTGAACGGCTCCACAACGCAGCGGACATCATGCGGCGTCTGGCAAGACGCTTCATCATTGATGAGTTAGGTTTCTCTGACAGCCTTTGGGAACCGGAGGTGGAACGGGTATGAAGAATGTGTGAGCAATGACGACAAACCTCCCGAACACTGAGATTCGCGTGTTGAGCTGAAAATCCGCTTAGGCTGGTCCTGTGGCCAAAAGCAGAGACCATCGCCTTTCCGCCCAAGCTTGTGACAGGACGCTCTGACCGACATTGCGAGTGGAAGCGAACTGGTGGATTTCGGCAGTGCATCGAGCAAAGCAGACCATGGGGAGCCAAATATACCGTCTCTGCAATTCTGATGTTTGCCAAATATTGCTAGGTGCCCAATATGCTTCCAATGGCAGAGCTTCTGAAGCAATTGAGCAATCGTGAGATTGCTATACTCATCTGGATCGGACTCTTCCTAATCTGGATTCTGGCGATGCCGAAGATTCGGCAATCGCTAGGCGGCGTTGTCAAAGCCTTCTGCCAACCGGTCATTCTCAGGGTGGTCGCCATGGCGGCGCTCTACATCATGGGCACAATTTGGTTGCTGCATTGGCGCGGCATCTGGACCACCGATTTCATCTACTCGACCCTCACCTGGGCAATGACATTCGCGCTGGTAGCAATGTTCGAGGCGCATAAGCTGGCGTCAGACAAGCGGCACATGAGCAAGATCATTCGAGACGTCATAAACGTCACGGCAGTGCTCATCTTCATTATCGAGCTGCATAGTTTCTCGCTTGTAGTCGAGTTGGTCGCGCTTCCGGTCCTGACCTTCATCACGCTGATGCACGAGATGGCAAAAATGAAGGTGGAACATGCGGCAGTCGAAAAACTGCTCGGTGCGATCCTCACAATCGTAGGCCTGTCTTATCTCGCCCTCAGCCTTTGGCAGACATGGATGGTATATGAGGAGATCAATGGGCTCGATACACTTCGCGCCTTCATAAACCCGATCCTTCTATCGCTGCTGTTTCTCCCGTTTCTGTTCAGCCTTGGTGTCTACATGGCCTATGAGAGGATCTTCGCCAGCCTATCGCTCTGGATGGATAAGAATCACCTAAAGTACTCCAAGCGGCAGGCTGCCATCAGGTGTCGCACCAATCTCGACTACCTCGAACGCTGGCAAAGGGTCATGCAGCGCGAGCGCCCCGAAACGAAAGAGGCAATACGTGAACTCTTCAAAGATGTAGAAGCGGTTCTGAAGCGCGAGAAGTCGCCGCCCGAGGTTGACCCGAAAGATGGTTGGTCGCCGTGGTCAGCAAAAGACTTCATGCAGGCCTTCGAGCTCGAAACGCGAGATTATCATCAGGGGTATCAAGGAAGATGGTTCGCAGAAACCAACCTCAAACCTATTGGCAAGGGATTTCCTCGAAACAACATCGCCTATTACATTGAGGGCCAAGCGGGTTGCGCAGAACAGCTCAAGCTGAAATTGAACGTCAATTCGCCCGATGATGAAGAAGAAGCGCGCGCGCTGTTTGCGCAGGCAGCACTTTATCTCCTGCTCAAGGCGAGCCATTCAGCGCCGACTAAGCGGGTCGAGCGAAAGATCGAGGCGTTGGGAGATTTTGATCTCGCGAGCGCTCCACACACGATTTCGCTCAAGAAAGACGACTGGTCGCGCGGGACGCGGCCCGAATATGATCTCGTGTTCAAGATCGAGATGAAGACTAGTGACAGCTGCCAAGTCTGAGAACGTCTGCCATTTGAGTCGTCAGCCCAATGGCAGCTTTTCAGCTTCGATCTGTTAGAAGCCGACAGTCCGCAATCGGCCCAGCTTTCGCATATTAGATGATGGCTTTATCGAGCAGCAACCAGCGACCCCTTTCAATTGAGTGAATGGCTTTAATTCAGAGCGGTTTCAATCGCTCATGCTTGTCGGACTCGCATTCAGAGTGGTCGTTGATCGCCGCCATGACTTGGCACCCGCCAACTTTACCACCCCGGCAATTTTCGACCATGCGCTTCAATTCGCGTTCCAGAGCTTCAAGCTGCGCGAGCCGCTTTTGCACTTCGAGAAGCTGCCTTTGCGCGATCGTGTCGACTGCTGAGCAGTCTTGATCAGGCTCGGTCTGCAATCCAATCAAATCTTTGATTGCATCCATCGAAAAACCCAGCTCGCGGGCATGCCTCACAAATGAGAGGCGTTCCACATCAGCGTTGCCATAGAGCCTTTGTCCGCTTGCGCTTCGTTCTGGCGTGCCCATCAAGCCGATGCTTTCGTAATATCGGATAGTGGTCACTTTGACCTTTGCCGCGCTTGAAAGACGGCCAATTGTCATCGGTTTCATAAGAATATGCTTTTCTCGCTTGCCTCTACAGTCGCTGTAGACTGTATCACTTGACTCGAATCACAATCAAGCGAGTCGAAAAATGCCTCAATCCCAGATTCCGAAGCGACCTAAGAAACAGAAAAAGCTGTATTTCCCGCCCCTGATGCAGTTCGCGCTGTATGGCCTTACCGGCTACATTCTGGCGGCAAACCTGCCCGCGCTTGCATATGAATCTGCGCCTCTTTTTTGGGTATCAGTTCCCGTCATTGCTGCTGGAGCGCTAGTGCTTTTCTCGGCAGTTCGATCGTTCGGGAAGGCGAACACAACGGTAAATCCGATTACGCCTGAGCAAGCCGAACAGCTCGTCACAACAGGTTTGTACCATTTTACGAGAAACCCGATGTATTTGGGTATGCTACTTGTGCTTTTAGGAGCAGCCTTGGCCCTACAGAACCTCGCAGCATTCAGCGGACCAATTCTCTATTCCCTCTCGATTACGCTCTTCCAGATCATTCCTGAAGAGCGAGTTCTGGAGCAGAATTTCGGAAGCGCATTTACAGCCTACCGCAAACAGACGCGGCGCTGGTTGTAGGGGCGCTGCACATGATTGACCTGCCTTCATGGGTGTCTTGGAGTTTGTTCGGATTAGCGACCAGCTCGATTTGCGCGATAATCGGGCTTTCCATTTTCGCGGCCTTGAGCGGAAAGTTTCAGTTCTTTCCGCCCCCTTCAAGAGACAGTTGGCAGCACCGTACCTTCATGGCGCTGTTTCGCCTGTTCCTTTACCCATTGCTGGCGCTTTCCGTTCTTGACTTTGCATCTGTGGCTCCCGCTTATGCCGTGCTCCAATATATTTTGGGCCTCGCGCTGTTAGTTGTAGGCTTTGCTCTCGCATTCTGGATTACGTTCCAGATGGGCTGGCGCAATGCATTTGGCGAAAAGCACGGCCTGAAAACAGAAGGTTGGTTCGGCATAAGCAGAAACCCTGTCTACGTTGCGACATGGGTTGGAATGATTGGTTGGGGCCTGCTCGCCAACGCGCTGCTTGTCTGGATATTATTGGCGCTCTGGGCGGCCATGTACTTGCTCGCTCCTATCTTCGAAGAGCCATGGCTGGAGCAGCAATACGGTCAGGACTATTTGGACTATAAGCGCCAGACCAGGCGGTTTTTGTGATGAGGCATCTTCATCGAATCCTGGGCCGTGTTTACCCTTCTTTTGCGGGCTGCATTATGTTGGCGCTCGGGATAGCAACGCTCTTTCAGCCGGAAATTATGAGCTATTATGCGATTGGGCTCGACCAGCCATCTGCGCGCGTGGCTATGCGCGCCATGATCGGAGGCGGTGAGATAGGAATAGCCTTCATTCTAATTCTCGGAGATCGCATCAATCTCTCTCCGCGCCAACGAAGCCTGATCGCTGCAGCAATCTTTATCTGCGTGGGATTTAGCAGAGTTGCCGCTGTTTCAATTGAAGGCGCAGAGATCCTCGCCTTCCAACCGCTGCGTGAAGCTCTCTTTGAAATATTGCTTGGCGGCTTGGGGCTATGGGCGGCGCGTGGATTGGAGAATGATCAGCTATGAGCATTTTCAGCCATCCAAGTTCCATGATTGATATAAACTTGTATAAATCTTCACGTGTTTCTAAGATGTTCATTGACGTGACACGCAAGATTTTGCCTTTTCTCGCGGTATTAGCGATCCTATTCGGCAGCGTACTGTCTCTCCCGGACGTGCATGCCGGGGAAGGTGAAAGCTTCGCTCATGCAGCAGATCATATTTACGCGCATGGCGCGGACCATTTTGACACGAACGATGCAACGCCAGACCATGATGGACAGGACCATTCGGCAACGCACCATCACAATTGCAGTTTTAGTCTCGCTGACACCAGCGTGCTCCTGCGATCACCTTTCTGGAGTTCGGATAACCTGAGGGGCCCGCTTGCCACGTCATCGCTCGCCTCCCGTGCTCCCCCAGTCCTGATACAGCCTCCCAAAGCCTGACCGACAATCATTTGCGAGCTCGCTTTCGAGCGCGCTCGATTGGTTTCAGTCAGGAGATGAAAAATGCGGTGCATTGCACTGGCTGCGGCGCTGATTGCTGCGTCCACAGCCACGCCCATATCGGCACAGGATATAGTTACCCTCGACGAGGCGCTCGCAAGAGCGGGTGTCGGCGGTGTGGAAAATACAGTTTCAGCCGAAAACCCACGGGTGTATGGCCCTCAGGCAGAAGCGGAGGCCGCACGCGCGGCAGTCGATCAAGCACGTCTGCGGCCCAACCCGGAGTTATCATTTGAGGCCGAGAATATTGCGGGCTCCGGGGCTTTCTCCGGCTTGCGGGCGACTGAATACACTTTGGCAATCGGGCAACAGCTCGAACTCGGCGGCAAACGCAGCGCACGGATTGAGAGCGCGCGTAGATCGGCTGATTTCGCCGGTTTGCAGAGCGAGTTTGCCCTCTCTCAGCTCGCCCTCAATGTCCGGGAACGGTATGTCGCAGCTGTCGCAGCTGGTCAGCGCCTTGCCCTTGCGCAAGAAATTGTCGAGCGTAACCGTGAACTCGCCCGCATTGCCAATGTTCTCGTCGAAGTGGGGCGAGAGCCGCCGCTTCGTGCGATGCGCGCTGAAGCTACGCTTGCCGAAGCGGAGGCCGAATTGCAGGCCGCTGCAGCCGATGATCGGGCGGCTCGTCAGGCGCTCGCGGCACTATGGGTTTCTGGTGAAAACACCCCATTTGTCGCAGGCGCATTTCCCAACCTGTCACCGCCCCTTGCACCGCCCGTTTCGGATGATGCTTTGCCGCTGCGAATTGCAGGTGCGAGGACTGCCTTTGCGCAGGCAGAAATCGCCCGGGAGCGTTCTCTCGGCGTACCCGATCCTACGTTGTCAGCGGGCGTGCGTCGCTTTGAAGAAAGCAACGACCAGGCCTTTGTCGTCGGGATCTCGATGCCGCTTCCCTTCCGCAATCGCAACCAAGGCAATATTGCCGCCGCAGAAGCGCAATACCGTGCAACGAGTGCGAACGAGGCGATTGCCGAGGCGGATTACCGCCTAGAGTTCGAGCGCGCCCGGACATTGTATCTGGCCGCCGAAACGCGGGTGGAGACCCTTTCCAGCGCATCCCTGCCGCAGGCCGAGGAAGCACTCCGACTTGTCGAGATCGGATACCGCAATGGCCGGTTTCCGCTGATCGAAGTCCTAGCAGCTGCCGAAGCGCGCGACGCCATTCGTGAAAATCTGATTCAAGCAGAAGAGTCCCGCGGCCTGCTCGCGGCACGGCTCATCTGGCTCACCACACAGTGAGGCGTATTCCCATGAAACGTAACCAGCTTATCGCAATTATCGGCATCCTTATTCTAGTGGCCGTATCTGCTTGGGCATTTTGGCCGTCAGGGTCAGTCGACAACTCCGAAGAGGGGCATAGCGAAGAGGAAGGCGGAGCAGAAACCGCAGGTTCCGAAGGCGCTTTGCAGATTAGCGAAGAGCAGATCGAGGCTTCCTCCATCGAAATCGAAGCTGTTCAATTTGGCGCTGCTACAGAGCTCGTATTCCCCGCTACGGTCGCAGCGGCACCGAATGCCAGCGCGCGGATCGATGCGCGTGCCTCGGGGGTCGTGCGGAGCGTGAATAGGACGCTTGGCGACTATGTCCGGCGGGGTGAGGCGATTGCTCGGATCGAAAGCGCCGATGCCGCCGGTCTGGCGTCACAGGTCGCAACTGCGCGAGCGCGGGTAAATGAACTGTCCGCGCTCTACGACCGCGAAAGGCGTTTGTTCGAAGCCAATGTAACGGCTCGGCAGGACCTGGAAGCTGCGCAGGCCAATTTGCAAGTTGCAAGGTCAGAATTGTCGCGTGCACAAGCGGCAGCTTCTGCTGCCGGAGTCAGTGGTGATGGTCGGTCGCTTGCCGTAACCAGCCCGATTTCCGGGCAGATCACGGCCGCTCCCATCGTATTGGGTTCGTATGTCTCCGCTGGCGAGGAAATGTTTCAGGTCGTCAATGCCAGCGGCTTGCAGGTGCAAGTCGCCCTGCCAGCAAGCGATGCGGCAAGGATAAAACCCGGAGACGAGGCAACGCTGGAGCTTGGCGAAGGCCGCGAAATCGGTGGGCGGGTGCGTTCGGTTACTCCGGCGCTCGACCCAGAGAGCCGAACCGCAACCGCCATCATCACCCTAGCCGGAGCGGTCCAGGGATTGCAGCCGGGAGCGTTTCTTCAGGCGCGTCTTCGGCCTTCCGGAGAGACCGATGCGACTGCCATCTCGGTGCCTGAGGCAGCCGTTCAGATGGTCGAAGGGCGCGGAGTCGTGTTCGTCCGCACCCAGACTGGCTTTCAGGCAACACCTGTTGTGACGGGTTCACGCTCGGGCGGACGCATCACGATCGTGTCCGGCCTGCAAGAAGGCCAGCGGATCGCGACGGAGAATGCGTTTCTCCTGAAAGCCGAACTCGGGAAGGAGGAGGCCGAACATGGACATTGATCGTATGGAAGACAGCTTCGAAACCGAAGCGAATGGCAATGGCGGGTTGATTGGCGGCGTCCTTGACTGGTCGGTGCGCAATCGCTGGGCGGTCGTGGCCCTTGCCCTAGGTGTAGCCATCTGGGGCGCCTTCAATCTTGCGAAACTGCCGATTGATGCGGTGCCGGACATCACCAATGTTCAGGTGCAGATCAACACCGAAGCCCCGGCGCTTTCCCCTTCACAAATTGAAACGCAGGTCACATTCCCGGTTGAGACAGGCCTTGCCGGTATCGACGGGCTTGAAATGACCCGCTCGATCTCGCGCAACGGCTTCAGTCAGGTCTCCGCGATTTTCGAGGAAGGCACCGACATCTACTTTGCGCGCTCGCAGGTTGAAGAACGGCTTGCCAATCTGGCCTCTTCGCTTCCCGCAGGTGCGGAACCGTCCATGGGCCCGATTGCGACCGGCCTTGGCGAAGTTTTGATGTATACAATCGAGTTCGAGCATCCGGACGGGACAGATGCGCCAACAGGCGGCTCGGTTGGCTGGCAGAACGACGGCAGCTTCGTCACCGACCGAGGCGAAAGGCTCGACACCGAGCTTGCCAGAGCTGCCTATCTGCGCACGGTGCAGGATTGGGTGGTTTCGCCATTGATGCGGTCTGCCGACGGCGTCGCAGGCGTGGACTCCATCGGCGGCTTTGCAAAGCAATATCTGGTACAACCAGACCCCGATCGTCTCACGGGCTACGGCCTCTCGCTCGATCAACTGATTGTTGCGCTTGAAGCGGCAAACCAGGCGGAAGGCGCCAATTTTGTCGAGCGTGCTGGCGAAGCGCTTCTGGCACGTGTCGATTCCCGGCTGATTTCCGTTCAGGACATCGAACAGGCAGTGGTGACGACACGCGAAGGCGTGCCGATCCGCGTTGGCGATATTGCCACGGTCGAAATTGGCGGTGACCTTCGCACAGGGGCTGCCTCGCTGAACGGCGATGAAGCGGTCGTCGGAACGGTTCTGATGCGGGCGGGCGAGAACAGCCGGACGGTTGCCGCTGGCGCTGCAGAAAGACTTGAGGAAGTTCGCGCATCGCTGCCTGCCGGAGTGGTGGCTGAGATTGTCTACAACCGATCCACTTTGGTCGATGCGACCATCGCGACGGTCCGCAACAACCTGGTCGAAGGCGCCTTGCTCGTTATCGTCGTGCTGTTCCTGCTACTTGGAAACATACGCGCCGCAATCATTGCCGCATTGGTCATTCCTCTCTCGATGCTGATGGCAGCCATCGGAATGAACCGGCTCGGCGTATCGGGCAATCTGATGAGCCTTGGCGCGCTCGATTTCGGCCTGATCGTCGATGGTGCTGTTATCATTGTCGAGAACAGTATCGCACGCCTTGCCCATAGGCAGGAGCACGAAGGACGCCTGCTAACGCTGCGTGAACGCCTCGCCGAGACCCGCGCAGCGGCGCATGAGATGATCAAGCCGACCGTCTACGGTCAGGCGATCATCTTTCTGGTCTTTGCGCCTCTTCTCACCTTCACCGGTGTTGAGGGCAAAACCTTCACGCCCATGGCCATCACCGTCATGCTTGCTCTGGCTTCGGCTTTCATCCTGTCACTGACTTTTGTCCCTGCGATGATCGCTCTCTTGCTGAACAAAAAAATCAACGAGAAAGAAGTGAAGCCAATTCGCGTGGCAAAAGAACGCTATGGTCCACTGCTGCGTAAAGCCCTGACCCGTCCATGGCCGGTCATCGGCACCGGCGTCGGCGTATTTGCCCTTGCAGCGCTTGTCTTCAGCTTCATCGGCAGCGAATTCACGCCGCAACTCGACGAGCGTGATCTGGCAGTGCAGTCATTGCGCATCCCCTCTACTCCGCTCGAGCAGTCGCTCACAATGCAGCGCCAGGTCGAGACACGTCTCACACAATTCCCGCAGGTCGAGCTGGTGTTTTCGCGCACCGGGACGGCAGAGGTCGCAACCGATCCGATGCCGCCAAACATCTCGGATGCCTATGTGATCCTCAAACCGCGAGAAGAATGGCCCGATCCCTCGCTTTCCAAGGACGAACTCGTAAGCGAGATGGAGGAGGCGCTGGGCGGCCTTGTCGGCAATCTGTATGAGTTCAGCCAGCCCATCGAGTTGCGCTTCAACGAGCTCATCGCAGGCGTTCGCGGCGATGTGGCGGTCAAGCTGTACGGAGATGATCTGACCGCCATGACTTCCGCTGCAAACGAAGTCGCCGCCGTGCTGCGCGGCGTCGAAGGCGCGGCCGACGTAAAGGTGCAGCAGGTTTCTGGCTTCCCGACACTCGATATCGCCTTCGATCGGCCAACGATCGCGCGCTACGGGCTAAGCGTCGAGGATGTGACCCAGTCCGTTGCCATCGCGCTTGGCGGTCGCAACGCCGGCCTGGTGTTCGAAGGCGACCGCCGGTTCGATGTCGTCGTCAGATTGTCAGATGCCAATCGCAACGATTTCGACCAGCTCGGTACCTTGCCGATTGTCCTCCCGAATGGCGGGAGTATTCCGCTGCGCGCGGTGGCCGAGTTTCAGGTCATCGATGGGCTGGCCGAGGTCCGCCGCGAACAGGGACGACGACTGGTCATCGTATCCGCCAATGTGCGGGAGCGTGATCTTGGTTCATTTGTCGAGCAGGCCCAGTCCGAAGTGGCCGCAAACGTCGATCTGCCTTCCGCGTCGTTTATCGAATGGGGCGGGCAGTATCAGAACCTGCAGCAAGCGCAGCAACGTCTGCTGATCGTGGTTCCGCTCGCCTTCGCGGTCATCCTGCTACTGCTCTACATGGCCGTTGGCGGATGGGTATCTGCACTCGCGGTGTTCAGCGCGATTCCGATGGCACTGGCTGGCGGTGTCTTCTTCCTGGCCCTGAGAGGCATGCCATTCTCGATCTCGGCAGCCGTGGGCTTCATTGCCCTGTCTGGCGTTGCCACCTTGAACGGCCTCGTCATGATAACCGCGATCAAGCAGCGGCTCGAAAAGGGTTTGGAGCTTGGTGAAGCGATAGTCGAAGGCGCAATTGCACGCCTGCGCCCGGTTTTGATGACGGCGCTCGTCGCCTCGCTCGGCTTCGTTCCGATGGCGCTTGCGACAGGAACCGGGGCCGAGGTGCAGCGCCCGCTCGCCACGGTTGTGATCGGCGGACTGATAACGGCAACAGCGCTCACACTGTTCGTGCTGCCTGCCATTGTGAGCCTGATTTTCGCGGAGAAATCCGAGCAGGCAAAGGGTCACGGAGAAATGCCATGAGCGGCGATCATAAATTCGAGCTTGATAGTGCTGAAAAGCGGCGAACTCTGTGGATTGTCCTGTGGCTCAACGTCGCGTTGGCTGTCGGTTTCTTGTTCGTCGGATATTTTGCCGATTCTAACGCGCTTCTCGCCAATGGTCTCGACAATGCATCTGATGCTCTTGTCTATATCCTGAGCCTTTTCGCACTTAGCCGTTCTCGAGTGTGGAAGCGCAACGCGGCTCGCCTTTCAGGTGGCTTGCTCCTGTTGTTTGCCGCTGGCGTTGTTGCCGATGCAATACGTCGCTTTCTTGAGGGTTCCGACCCTGGCGGCATCGAGATGATGGCTATGGCCGCGATCGCAGCCGTAGTGAACCTCATTTGCCTCCGCCTGCTTCAAAACCTCCAGCAGAAGGATGTCAATCTGCGTGCCGCAACGACTTTTAGCTTCAACGATTTTGTAGCAAATGGCGGGATTATTGTCGCAGGGCTGGTCGTCACGCTTACTGGCGCGAATTGGCCAGATCTATTGGTCGGCATCGCTGTTGCCGGGATCGCGATCTATGGCGGGATCGATATCCTGCGCGATGCGCACAAGGACCAGCACGATGAGGAAGGCACAACGCACAATTAGATTACAGACGAAAAGAGGCACCGCAAATTGCGGTGCCGATAGGTTCGTGGATCAGTATTCTGATGCCACCATAATTGTGAGGACGCGGCGCGTAGCTTCTTCGTCCGATGGGTCTTCGCTACCGGACATCATATCTGGCCCATAATAGTCAATCTTCCAAAAGATCCGCTGCCCCCCATGCTCGAACGCACCGAAATCATGTTCACCATGGGGGTCGTTATCGTGATCGAATTGATCGAATTGGGCGACCTTGCCAGCAACCTCTGGCATCACTTCGGCGCCAAGAGCCTGAATGCCTGGGGTAATGAATATATCACCGCCTATACCTGAACGCCGGAAGCGGTCGTTTAGCCGCCTGATACGTTCGATTTCCTCCTTTTTCATGATGTGCTCTCCTGCAATAATCCGGCAACAGAAATTGCGACCGGAACTCTGCAGGCGAGCTTCGCAGCCATGATATCATGGCTGCCTATTGTTTGTTTGAGCGAAAACACCAAGGGCACTGCCCTTTCGTTTTCTAAAGCATGAAATCCACGGGCCGTGACTCGCCCGCATTCTGCAGGCTGCGTCCGCGCCACCCCGAGGCATTTCGTGCTTTCCTTTCCCCATCCCGTTCTCGCCGAAAGGCAGGGCCGATAGCCGTGTCGGCCATCGGCCCACTTATCGGAGTGGGCTATAGGTGTTGGGTGCACACAAAAAGCAGCGCCTCTTTGCGCTGCTTCGTAAAGAACATCTTGTGCTACATCTCGCTTGCCAGCAACATCGCGCCTCCCTCCACAGCAGAGTGCGCGAGGGCGGCAGCTTCAAATAGAACCGTGTGGTGCGGTTCTTTCTCGAAGAACTTGCGGCTTGGCACCTTATCGGCAAGCTCAGGGTACCTGACCGCTAAACTTGCTGCTTCATCGTACCGCGTTTGGTGCAGATGTTCGCGCGATAGCTTGATCACCTGCACTCCATGACCAGGCAATATGGCAGCGATGGCCCGCAGAACGCCTAAAGCTTGTTTGCCTTTCCGCGTGCCTGTTTCAAAATCCTCCATGACCACGACATTAGGACGGAGCAGTTCAATGAATTCTGCTGTGAAGCGTGCAGCGCTGACAACATCGCGTGCTGCCTTGCACGAGGTTTGCCAGGTGGCGAGCTCTTCGTTTTCGATCAGAACGAAGCTTATTCGCCGATATCCGACTGCAAATGCCAGATAGCTAATCTGCCGCATTTTTCTGGGTTAAGGCGGCGGTCAGGTCCCTATCCAGTCGTTTCAGTGTGTTGTCTCTATTAAACTCGGCTTTGGGATCGCCGCTGCATTCCGGCAAATCAGGAAGGCTGCGAAATAACGCTTCCCGTGCGGCTCGCATCAATCCCTCATAATGCTGAGTAAAAGAAAGCTTGTAGATGATCGATAATCGGCACAGTTGCTCGATAGTTGGTTGGACGATGCCTTCTTCAAGAGCAGCGATGTCTCTGCTCCCAACTTCAAGCAAGATGCACAGGTCGCGCTGCGAGAGGCCCGCCTTTCTGCGGGCCGCGCACAGATCATGCGCAAATTGTGTATTCATGACTTGTGTTTGGTTAAACTGATAAGTCCACTATCAAGCATAACGTAGCAGCCGTAAGGACGACCAGTCCGCTTGAAATTCCCAATCCCCATATTCGTGACCAGATGTGTGGCAAGGCGCGTATCGATGACATGATTACCCAGCGTTCAATGGGCCGCAGATACGATGTACGGAAAGGTTGTCACCTTTCCGGATATGCAGCCCATTCAACGCGGGTGGTAAGACTGCGCAATGCTGTCTGATAGGAAAAGTAGCGCGCCACTCAGCTGCCTGACTAGTCCGTTTGAAACCACACCATATGGCATGGTTCCAAACGGACTGTCCTCATAGTCTTGCGCGTAGCACTCTGTTTTGATGGCGCCTTTCATCACATTGGGAAATGCAGATACTCGCAGTGGACCGCAGCCTTTCGGTCTCGGGCTCACGGATCGCCTCAACCATCAATACATTATCGGACAAACCGGCACAGGTAAGTCGACTTTGGTGGCGAACATGGCCCACCAGGATTGCCTGCTCGGAAATGGCTTTTGCCTAATCGATCCGCATGGTGATCTCGCTAGCGAACTCGCCACATCGCTGCCCAACAGCGTAATCCATTGGCGCTTGGGAGACCCGACTTGTCCCTACGGTTACAATCCTCTGACGCGTGTCCCTCTGACAATGCGGCCTTTGGTTGCCTCTGGTTTCGTTGAAACACTCAAGAAGCAATGGAGCGACAGCTGGGGACCGAGGATGGAGCACTTGCTCAGACAAGCTGCGCTCACTTTGCTTGATCAGCCCGAAGCACAAATGAGTGACATCATTCCGCTCTTCACTGATAAGGAGTTTCGTCAGCGCGCTATCACTCACATTTCCGACCCGCAGTTGGTGATGTTCTGGCGCGGCGAGTTTGCCAAAATGAACTACCTATCAACGATGGACGGTGTCGCACCGATAGCGAACAAACTCAGCGCATTTCTTTCAAATCCGACCGTGCGCAAGATGGTCAGCACACCCGATCAGCCTCTACGGTTCCGGAAAATAATGGATGAAGGACAAGTGTTGATTGTCGATCTCGCAAAGGGTCGCGTTGGTGCTGACATCGCGAATGTAATAGGTGGTCTGGTCGTCACCAACATTTTTAATGCAGCCCTATCCCGCTACACGCTGCCGCACGCACAGCGAAGACCATTCTTTTTCTACATCGACGAGTTTCATAATTTCACCACCTCCGCAGTAGCCGATTTGCTTTCAGAAGCGCGGAAGTATGGTCTGGGAATTTGCGCCGCTCACCAGCATCTCAGCCAAGCGGATAGAGCAACCATCGACGCAGTTATCGGTAATGCTGGAACGCTCATTTCGCTGCGCATTGGCGCACAAGACGCGCCATTAATTGCGCGGCAATTTGGTCAGATCGAGCCGCGTTACTTCACTGATCTGCCCAACTATCGCGGATATGCCCAGCTTATGCGCGGTGGTTCAAAACAAAAGCCATTCTCGTTCAGCACCACACCTGCGGTCACAAATCTGTGAATTGGGACTTTCACACGGACTCGCTCTCAAATCCATGCTCCAGATAAACTGGGAGAATGAGTGAAAGAGATCACCTCGAAGAGTATTTTCAATTGTGTAAGCGCATCTACGAGCAAATGGAGCGTGATGGCACTTGGCCGTGGACGACAGATTTGACGAATTCCGAAGATGTGATAGATTCAAAGAGCAAATTCAAAGAGCAAATTCAATGAGCTATGAAGCACTGTTACGGATACATTCGCGTTTCGACCGTCAAACAGGGTGATGGCGTTTCGCTAGATGCGCAAAAGGAGGCAATCCGGGCTTTTGCGAGTCATAATGCGATCAAAATAGTTGAATGGTATGAAGAGAAAGAGACAGCGGCCAAAACGGGGCGCCCAGTCTTCAATCGCATGATCGCTAATCTTCGGAAACGAAAGGCCCAGGGCTTGGTCGTTCACAAGATCGATCGCTTTGCTCGAAACCTCACTGACTACGGGCGTATCAGCCAGCTTATGGACTTAGGCTTGGAGGTTTTTACCGCTATCGAGAGCTTAGACTTCCAATCGCGTGGCGGACGGCTCGCGGCGGACGTACAGGCCGTTGTCGCGGCAGATTTTATTCGCAACCAGCGTCAAGAGACAATCAAGGGGCTCTATGGCCGATTGGCCCAAGGAATTTATCCGTTCAAAGCACCATTAGGCTATCTTGATCACGGTGCTGGCAAGCATAAGACCTTCGATCCTGAGCGTGCACCCCTCATTCGCGAGGCATTTGAGCTCTATGCAAGTGGCGACTATTCTCAGCTTGCCCTCCTTGCGGTTCTAAGAAAGCGTGGTCTAACTGGCGGAAGAGGCGCTCCCATTTCCTCAAGCACTTTGGAAGCGCTACTCGCGAACCCATTCTATGCTGGCATCATCAAAATTAAGCGCAATGGCCGAACTTTTCAGGGTGGCCATCAACCGCTGATTTCAATGGCGACTTTCGAAAGAGCGCAAGCGGTTAAGGCGGGAAAGGCACTGAAGAAATGCACTATGCATGAATACACCTATCGGCGTCTGTTCCGTTGCCGCCACTGCGATGGTGCAATGACCCCAGAACGACAAAAAGGTGTCGTCTATTATCGCTGCCATACAAATGGTTGCGCTACGAAAAGCATACGCGAAAGTGTGCTTGAGGATCAAATATACCAATGTCTTAAGCAGGTCACGCTAACGGATCGGGAAATCGATCGCCTTATGGTCTTGTTGCGGGGTTGGATGAGGGCGCGACAAAAACAGCTAAACCAAGAGGCAATCCCGCTTAAGTTAAACCAGCTGGCGGAAAAGCGCGAGAGATTGACGGATGCATTAATTGATCGATTAGTTAGCCAAGAGATTTTCGAAAAGAGAAACGAGGCGCTTCTATTTCAAGAGCAACGCTTACGTGAACGCGAGGCTCAAATCAGCTCGCAGCGTCCAGATCCAAAGCAAGCCCGCAAATTCTTCGAACTGGTGAAAAGCCTTGCTAGTACCTATATTTCAGCTTCGCCAGCTCATCGGAGAGAATTGGCTGCAATCGCGACTTCGAACCGTTGGGTTGAGGGTAAAAAACCTTACGTGGAGCCGTCAGATTGGCTCCAAAGGCTAGGACACGTTGAGCATGTCCTGAATGGTGGACATTATGAGGGTACTTTTCGAACCTCAGGGGCGAACTTAAACGATATTTTTGAGTTGTTTTGTTCAGAACGATTTTCTGACCTTAAGCGGCTTTCGCTTGCTGTGTCGCAGAACAAGGTCTGAACACCGTTTATATCAAGGAGCTCGCAACCTCTTCGCCCCACTTTGTCAATGCTTCTCTTTTCTCGGCCTCATAGGAGTGAAGGGCATAGGTTCTCGCGGTGACCCCCTGCGGAGCGTGGTTTAAGACCCGTCCCACGACCAACTCAGGAACACTGAGCCTCACCATGTGGGTCGCCATCGTCCGGCGCAGGTCATGTAGCCGCCAAGGTTCAATGTCTTGACCTTGCGCAGCCATCAGCTTGTCGAGCTTCGTCTTTGCAGCGCTGTAAGCCTTTACATGTGACTGGCCATCACTTGACCAAATGAAAGGGCCGAATTGAGGCGTGGCATCGAGCAACTCGAGCATTGCCGGTGAGAGCGGCACCAAATGTATCCGTGCAGACTTAGTGTTCTCGCTCTTTAGTACCCACGTTTTCTGCTTAAGGTCGAGATCGCTCCATTTCATTGAGGCGACTTCAGTGCGTCGTTGGCCGCTTAGGATCATCATCTTGATGAAACCTCCGAAAGGATAGCCCAAGAGGTCAGCAGCCTGATGCACTCGCGCCAATTCTGAGATGCTGAGGAAGCGATCTCTTGGCTTGTCTTGACTGGGGTTTGGGATGGCCTCGGCGGGTGAGGCTTCAAGCCAGTCTTTGCCAAGAGCGTATCGGAAAAGTGTCCTAGTGATCGCAAGAACCCGTCCTGGCGCAACCGCACCGTCAATGCCGTCAATAAGCTCTATGACGTCTCGCCTGCGGATTTCCGCGATGTCGCGATCTGACCAATGTGGCAGAACGTAGATTTCAAGGCGGCGCTTTTGATTATGCCAGCTTTTGTTTTTGACCTTCGCGACTTTCTCAATCCAATGGTCGGCAAGCTCACCAAAGGTGCGCTCTTCGCGCTGATGATCGTCTCTCACCAAGCCGATCAAGAATTCTCTGGCGATATCGCGAGCATCAGCGACCTTAATGACCGGGTACGAGCCAAGGGTTTTGTTGATCTGCCGCTTTCCTAATCGGGCTCGTACGATCCACGATTTCCGGCCGCCAGCGCCAACTCTCAATCGCAGGCCCTGCACTAGGTCATCTGCATATTCTTGCTGCCCGTTGGCCGGTGGCTTGAGAGATGAAACGCGAGAGTCGGTCAATCGAGGCATTTGTTACCTATTTTCATTTTAGGTAACATATAGGTAGCAAATCGTGTGCTTGCCTGCAATCAAGTGTCTCACATGTTCAGGTAACTTTCTGTAAATAAGCATATAAGATTTTTATGTTCAACCATCCGCCAGTCTTGCCAAGGTTGGGGTCGAGAGTTCGAATCTCTTCGCCCGCTCCAGATTTTTTCCCAAAGTCTGAACTTACGATGCCGTTACGGCATGGCTGCTTCTCGTCAAAATCATCTCAAGATCGGCGGAAAAGCTAGTAGTTTTGCGGTTGACCGTGATGGCTCTAGTGATTTAATTGAACAATTAAATTTATTGTTCAGGAGAAACTTGATGAGCGTGACGGTCGATAAACATGGCGATGTCGCTTTAATCACGATGGATGATGGCAAGGCCAATGCCGTCAATTTTGATTTGATGCTGGCGCTCAACGATGCGCTTGATAAAGCCGAATCTGATGCCAAGGCGATTGTTCTGGCCGGGCGAGAAGGGCGTTTCTCTGGCGGCTTTGATCTGAAAGCGATGGCGAATTTCACGCCGGAAGATGCCGCGCGATTGCTGGACCGGGCCAGTGAACTGTTGTTGCGCCTTTATGGCGGACCTTTGCCAGTGATTGGTGCCTGCACAGGTCATGCGATCGCAATGGGAACTTTCATCCTTTTAGCCTGCGACACACGCGTCGGTGCCGAAGGGGATTTCAAGCTTGGTGCCAATGAATCGGCGACCGGCATGAAACTGCCAGTCTTTGCGCTGGAACTGGCGCGCGACCGGTTAAGTTCGCAGCATCTGACCAGAGCTATGATTCAAGCCTTTATCTATGATTCTAAAGGCGCGGTAGAGGCGGGTTATCTTGATATGCTGACCGCGCCAGAAAAGGTGGTTGAACAATCATTGGCAATTGCCGGACAACTCACATCATTGTCGACGCGCGCCTATGCCTATCAAAAGGCGGCACTGCGCAAACCCACTCTCGATGCGATCAGGGCGAGTATTGGCAATCATCCCAACCTGTAAGGGCGACCGGTCACGCGCTAGCCAATATGCTGGTCGACCAGAATCGGATTGCCATCGGGATCCACTATAGTGAAGCTGGCAGGGCCTTCACTATCTGGATCCGCCTCGGTGGAGAATTCCACTCCTTTGGCCTTCAGTTCCTTTTGCAGATCTCGAATATCGGTATAGTCTTCCAGCGTCTCTGCATTGCTATTCCATCCGGGGTTAAAGGTGAGGATATTGTCCGGAAACATATCCTGAAACAGACCGATTACGGTGTCGCCATTTTTCAGGATCAACCAGTTCTGGCTCTTGTCGCCACCAAATTTGGTAAAGCCGAGCTTTTCGTAGAAGGCTTCAGAGCTGTTTAGATCCTTCACGGACAGGCTTATCGAAAAGGTTCCGAGTTGCATGTATATTCCTTTCGCGGTTTGGATGAGGGTCTACGCCTTTGCAGGCAAAAGTTTCGGGTTGCGCAGTAAGACTGCGGAAATCAATGAGATGATCAGGCCAACCGGGAAAATCTCGATGAAGGTCATCGGCAAGCGAATGTAAGGCTTGGCATAATTGACCTTCAATTCTTCGGCTTCCGCAATCACTTTGTCCAATGCTGCGCCGGTTACACCCTCGGCTTTCTTCGCTTCGATCAGGCCGGCAGTATATTCATTGATGAAGGCAAAATCTGTGTTGAACAGATATATTTCCCAAACGAAAACGTAGATCGCACCGGCTATCGCGGAAATGGCAAGGCCAAGACCGAAGCCCGGAAAAAACTTGATGACGCCGCCAAGATGTAAATCGCGGTAGCGCTTGATCCCGACAAAAATCATCGATAGAGCGACCAGCATGATCAGATAGCCGAAATATTCGGAGGCGTAGAAGCCCTGACCCTCGCTGGATATGATGCCAAGCAGCATCGACAATATGACAATCGTTCCCGACAAGACCCCGTAGACAACAGAAATTTTCAACATGGCCAACATTCCCCCTGATTCGACCGGCAAAGCGGTCTTGGTGGGACATTGTCTAGACGCAAATCATGCAATCTGGAAATCACCCTGATGGGTGATTTGACGGATTTCACCCTTTGACACTAGGGAATGAGATGTAGAGATCGCGCCTTTTCTATGGCTAACATACGCCGGTCCACGGCCAGTTTTTCAAACAAATGGGCCACATGGGTCTTGATCGTATTGGGCGAAACGCCAAGTGTTCGGGCAATTTCCTTGTTGGATTGCCCGCGCGCCATGGCTTCGAGTACTTCCAGCTCCCGGCCTGAAATGCCAAGCGATTTTAGCGCAGGGTCATTACGTTCAAAGGTTTTGGTCTTTTCTTTAGCGGTCAGCCGATGACCGACCCAAATACCCAGAGACACGAACAAAACTGCCAGCAGGACGATGTACAGCTCGGTCGAAATGCTCTGAAGGAAAAACCGGTATTCCAGCCACTGCAGCGCAAAGGCCGCCAAGCCCAATATCAGGGCATAGATCAGGATGATGCTGAAACCCGGCCGTATCATGCTGATCTGTGATCAGCGATAAGCCGTGCTGCGTCAATCCCTTTCAAAAACGATCTTGATGTCCGGGTCCATCATGGCGTCTGCGGCTTGGGAAAAGGGTACAGAACGGGTGATTACATCATCCGGCGTAATGCTGCCGCAATGGGCGCAATCGAGCAAGTGGTCGATTTCCGTTCGAGCATGAACCCGGCTGATGGTGTAGGTGATGCCTTTCATATACATGGAACGCAGCGGAATATTTGTCTGATTGCTCATGCCCGCGGACACGCCGCTGCAAATTCCGCAAGCTTGTGTCGACCGCAGCGCAAAGACAAGGGCATCGGGCAGGCCGGCTGCCTCAACGACAATCGGAAATTCCTCGGTTGCTCGCAAGTCTGGGCCATATTGGGTCTGAATAGCCTCTGCGCCCAATGCCTTGGCTTTGGCCAGCCGGTCGGTATCATAGTCGCGATAGACAATCCGGCCTGCACCCAGAGCGCGGGCCGCCTGAACAGCGAACAAACCAACGCTTTGCGCCAGGCCGCCGACGATTAATATATCCGCCCCCGGTCGCTGTGCCAGCGGCTCTGCCACGGTACGATAACCATCGCCCGCATTGTCAGAGATTGCTGCAGCGCTAGTGATTGAGACATTGTCCGGAATTTTAACAAGCATCGCGTCGGCAAAGGGTACGTTGACGAGATCGCTCAATCCGCCACCCCATTTTCGATCGCCTGTAGGTGCGAAACCATAAGCCGCAAAAGGTTCGACGGTAGTGCAAGCATTGGTCCAGCCCCTTCGGCAATTGTCGCACGAACCGCAGTTTATCTGAAATGGGACAATCACGCGATCCCCGGGGACAAAGCCCGTTACACCGTCACCAATCTCGACCACCTCACCGGCAATTTCATGACCAAAGGCAAAGGGCCCCTGCATCGGATACATGCCGCTGGCCATATAGAGATCCAGATCGCAGCGGGTAACGGCCAGCGGCCGGACAATGGCCTCGCCCGCATTTTCGATGGTCGCTGCCGGCACCTCGTGCCATTCAAACTGCTTGGGTTTGATGAAGGTCAGTTGTTGCATGCTGGTCATGATGATGTTCCTTTGCACCAATCGTCGACCAAATCACCACGTCGCGGAATGATAGATATGAATAACCATTATTCATTTTTGAAAAGCCAAATCCGGTATATGGATGGGTAATGACTATCGATTGGGATACAGTGCGCTGCTTCATTGAAGTGGCTGAGAAGCGATCACTTATGGGTGCGGCTGCCGCCTTGGGCATGTCCAACGCGACTTTGGGACGGAAAATTGATGCGCTGGAAAGCGCGGTTGGATTACAGCTCATTCTGCGCGGTCCGGGCGGAATCACACTCACCGAAGAGGGCGGGGAAATGCTCGTGCTGGCAAAGGCCGGTGGCAATCATCTGCTCCAGATGGAGCGGCTGGCTTTTTCACTGAAATCGGACCGGCACGCACTACCGATCCGGATATCGGCGACTGAAATAATGGTCTCCGCAATACTTGCCCCGAATTTGCCGACTTTGTCAGCGCAACATCCCGGGCTTATAGTGGATTTGATCATGTCGACGGAGCTAGCGGATCTCAACCGGCGCGAAGCGGATATTGCCATCCGGCTGATGCGGCCCAAAAGTGAAGGCTTGATTGCCCGTCGTTTGCCCGAAATCACTTCCTGCTTATATGCCTCACCGGCCTATCTGAAGGGACGTTCGCCCGATGCCCTCAACCTGCATGAAGAAAAACTGGTGGGTTTGAACGACAGATTTGGCGATATCCCGGAATTGCGCTGGATGAAGAAACAGGGTTTGCAGCAATCTCTATCGGCGCAAACCAGTAGCGTTTACGCTCTGCTCGAAATGGCAAAATCTGGGGAAGCCATCGCGATGGTTCCCGATTTTCTCGCTCGATCTCATGGGTTGATTGCGATAGCGTCACCCCCGATTCCAGCGCGCAAGCCGTGGATAGTCTTTCACCGTGACAACCGGCGCAATCCCCAGATCAAGGCCGTAGGGGCGTGGATCACCAAATGCTGTCGAGACAGCTTTGGCCTGGACTAGACCGCCGGTTCTTCGTCGTCGCCGGCCCGCATAACCTTGCCATATATCCAACCAATCCCAATAAGCGCGATACCGAGGCCCAGGAAGGACAGGATCCGCAGGACCCCTTCCAGTTGTGCGGCATCGATCAGGAATACCTTGAACGTCACCAGGGTCAGCAACAGCAATCCGGCAATTCGTAGCAGCGCATTGGTAGTCTGTATCCCGCGCGCTAGCCAGGCAATGGCCAGGACAAGCAATCCAGCACTATACAGATAAGTTTCGGTAGAGGTGAACGGCGGGCTGGCGATATCGGTGCCGTGGACCGCCTGGCGCACGGTTACCATCACCGCAGCAATAGTAGCGAGGAGGCTGGCAATTTGCAGCGGTTTCACCAACCTCGGCATTGCCGCCGCCACTATTTCCATTCTTGCATATAGCCATAGCCATAGCATGGCTGCCGCAAAGTGGAGCGTGCCCAAATTGGCAATTGGGGCGGGACCCATGGCCTGTTTGACAGCTGTTGGGCTGAGCAGCAGGATATCGAAATAGAGGAAGCGGGAGAGCGCTAGCCCAGCCAATCCAATACCCAAAGATTTCATCGGCGCCGCCAGCTTTTCACCCCATTGCTGTCGAAGCAATAGCCAGCCGCACAATGCGAGCAAATGGGTCAAAATGGCCCGCTCGGCAAAGCCATAGGCGACAAAATCTTGAATTGGACCAATGGCAAGTGGCTGTTTAAGCGCCAAATAGACAAAACCGCCTGTACCGATCAGCCCGATGCCAGCGATGATCTTGGCGACGATCTTGCCAAAATTATCGCGAAAGAAATAGGTGATGCCGACAATGGCCAGGGCTGGGAGCAGCAGTTCGATGGCCGCAGGGCCGACCTCTGGCAAATAGCTGTAGAGATCGGTTTCGCCGCCCAGCGATCCGAATAGAGCCTCGATCAGACCAAAGCCCTCGACCAACATGATCATTCCGCCAATACCGATTGCGATGGCCGATTGCACGATGATCGACTTGCGGCCAATGAAGCGTGCCCAGAAGGCCAGGGCGGCAGCCACCGCTATTGCGACCAGCGCGCCCAGACTTTGCGGTGTCCATATCCAAACAGCAATGGCAACCAATATCGCGGTCAGGGCGCTCGCCATCGGTGGTGGCAGAATTGCAGAATTTGCTCGTGTCCGCCAAGCCATAAGGCCTGTGGTGACCGCGACCAAAAGGCAAGCCGCGGCCCAGCCATGCTGGCTCCAGTCCAGATCGCCCAAGGCATAAACAAGGAGCAACATAGCGGTTGGCGCAGCCAGACCAATCAGCGACCATATCCATCCGTCTTTTTCACGAAGCGCAAAGACATGTCCGGCAGCACCGAAAAGAACTGCCAGACCGATGGCAGCATAGAGCTGCAAGGGTTCTGCGCCAGTATCGGCAAAGGCGGTAGCAACCATCGCCAGAGACAGGCCAAGCGCGCCAGCAACGGCCGGTGTCAGACCTTTGTCGCGCCATGCGAGAGCGATGGAGAAAATGGCGAGAACCGCAAAGAATAGCCAGCTGACCAGGGAAAATTCGATGAGCGGCGCCAGGGTGACCAGCTGCAATAGACCAACGCCTAACGGGATGGCCTGCATTACCGGTTTGGGAACGCCAAAGCTGGTGCCGGTGCGCGACAGGGTCAATACGCCGCCAATAGCCAGCAACACGATAAATGCGCCGACAAAGGGTACATCACCACTGAGGTCCATGAACAACAGCGCTGTCGTCCAGATCACGCTGCCACCAGTGGCGAGTAGCGCCAGCCAGGCCCAGCCACGATGGATCGCCAGGCCAAATAGGCCTGCGGTAAATACGCCCAGATAGATCAGTAACGGCGCAACCGAATCTGGACCCAATCCCGCGACATAGGGCGCGGCAAAACCGCCGAGCAAGCCCATGATCGCTGTGGGTGGGCCGTGACGCTGCGACAGAACAAAAGCCAATATGGTCACCGCAATGACACCGCCGAGCGCGGCATAGAGACCAAGCAGGCCATAGAGTTCGCTCGCCATGTATAGCGTTGCATAGAGTACCGCGATACCGGCGCCAGCAATACTGTGGCCGATGCGCACGTCATCGGTGAATATCTTGCCGAATTTCGGTATTTTATATCCAAATTCGCTCAGACCGATGAGCAATAGGCCGAACAAGGCTGCGGTGATGCAGCGTGCAGCCGGGCCGAACAAGCCGGCTTCGATTGAAAAGCGAACAAGGAAAAATCCCGCAAAGATCAGAGCAATGCCGCCTATCCAGATCGGCAGTTTGCCGCCAATCAGGTCTTCAAATCTTTTCGCGGCGCTTGGGCGGGGTTCAGGTGGCTCTGTATCGATTGGAGGTGGCGACGAAGTGGGTTCATAGACACGCCGGGATGGTGGCTTTGGCGTTGGCGTGGCGATGGTCTCCGGTTTTTCCGCGGTCTTGGCTGCCCGCTTTACCGGCGTTTCAGGCGCGTGCTCGGGGGCAGCCGGATTGGCGGGTACTGTAGCATCCGTCTGTTCGTTTCCGACAGCAGTCTGCCGTTCCTGATTCTCGAGAATCTCAATGCGTTTGCGTAGCGAAGATATGACATTGCGTGTATCAAATACCAGGACCAGCAGGAGGATAACTCCTGAAATAGCTAGTACTTCCATACACTTAATCTCCGTTCAGCAGATATTTCTGCCAGAATAGCAGCGATGCCCAGAACTGATAGTCCGCATTTGCTTTTTTGCGAAATCCGTGTCCTTCATTTTTTGCAAGCAGGTGCCAGGCGGGGCGATCATTAGCCCGTACAGCTGCCACAATTTGATCCGCTTCGCTGGCGGGAACGCGCGGATCATTGGCGCCGGTGACAACCATCAGGGGAATGTTGATCTCGTTGGCCCGCCGCAATGGACTGATTTCCTCCAGCTTGGCCCGCAATTCCGGTATGCGCTCGTCACCATATTCCACCCTGCGCAAATTGCGGCGATAAGGTTGGGTATTCTCCAGGAAAGTAACAAAGTTGGAAATGCCAACAACTTCAAGGCCGGCCTTTAACGTGTTTCCATATCGAAGCATGGAGGCTAGCGTCATATAGCCGCCATAGCTGCCGCCGGTTACTGCAATCCGGCGCCTGTTGATCTGACTATCCTTGCGCAGATGGGACAGAAAGGCGCCGATATCTTTCACGCTGTCTTCCCGGCGAAACGGCCCGTTGTCGAGTGCAACAAACCGTTTGCCGAAGCCAGTGGAACCGCGGACATTAGGATAGAAGATGGCAACGCCGAGTTCGTTGATAAGATAATTGTTACGTCCCAGAAAACGGGGTGTTGCCTGTCCTTTCGGACCGCCGTGGATATTGATGATGAGCGGCCGTTTACCCCGATGCTTTTTCGGGTCGGGACGATAGAGAAATCCTGACATTTTTTCACCGTCAAAGCTGGTTATCTCCACCAGCTCGGGTGCGACATTATTCTTCGCATCAAGTCCGCCAGTCTCGCTTTTGGTCCAGCGCGTGATCGATAATGTTTCGGGGTCGATACTATAGCTGTCGCTACCGGTCCGGTTGGCGTTGAGAGTGAAACCCAGTTCTCCCCAGGGTGCAAATTTAATGTCACTGATAACACCGGCCGGCAGTTCGGAAACCGCCCGCACGGTGCCGCCTTGGTTATCGTAGATTTTCAACATGGATCGGCCCGCCTGATTAACCTCATAGGCGATCCAGCGTCCATCGGTGCTGATGTCAAAATCCGAAATATCCCAGATTTTTTCGTCAATAACCGGCTCAAACATTGCCGTTTCAACGTTGATAGTGCCGAGCCTTTGGAAATTACTGCCGTCATCCGAAGCGGCCCAGAGCCGCCCATCAGGCGCAAATTTCAGACCATGATAGGCAACCGGGCTGCTGCTGTTGGTCAGCTTGCGTGCAGTGCCATTGATGATATCGATCAGATAAAGCTGATTGTCCGCCACCGAGACATAATTGAAAACCAGCAAATATCTGTCGTCGGGAGAGAAGCCAATTGGCGTCCAACCGCCATCGACTGATGCCACCAGCATTTTGGCATCGTCGGGATTGGCCGGATCCATGAGATAGATGTCATTATATAGGCCGGTGCGTTTATTAGATCCAAAAGCCACCAGATTGCCTTTGTTGGTCCATGGTCCGAGAATATTGCGGCTCTTGCCATCGGTCAGCATTTTCGGGACGCCGTCTTCCAGACTGAAAATCTGGTTGACTTCGTTGCCGCCAATATCCTTCTGAAAGAGCAGTGCAGATCCGTCTGGTGCAAAGCTGGCTGAGCGGACCGGTTCATTGCCAAAGGTCAGTTGATCGCGTTCGCGTCGCGGTTCGGCCACCTGGTGCAACTGACTGGTATCGGCAAAGCGGGTGCGAATGAGCATGGCTTTGGTCTTGGGATCCCAATCGACAAAGCCAGCTGTACGAAATTCCATATAAGGTCGGGTTTTTTCCACGATCTCTTGTGGAATGTCGGGCACCTGATCGGCCACAAGGGCCAACGGTTTGACGGCAATATCGTCGGCTGCTGCCGCAGCTGTGGCGAAACCCATCATCACCGTGGCAACAAAAACGCCAACAATTTTGATGTGCATATGGCGCATCTCCCTGTGCACTTTCATTCATGCTTATGGACGAACTGCATGAAAAGCAATTAGGGAGAGTTATGGTTGCCGATAATAGTCCCTTTATATTGCTCGATGATGCCAGAGATCACGGCGAAGCGGCGCCCGCCCGTCTTTACGAGAATCCAGTCGGGATCATCGCAGCAGACCGGCCCGAAAAATTGGACGGAGCGCTGGATCAGTTGGCGCAGGCGCAAAAGGATGGACTGCATGCAGCGGGCTATTTGTCCTATGAAGCTGGCCTTGCGCTGGAAGACAAATTGTTGAACCGTTTGCCCAATACGGTTTCCTGTCCGCTCTTATGGTTTGGCCTGTTCAGGGACTACCGCCTACTGGAGCCCGATGATCTGTTTGAACAGCTGCCAGATGCCCAAGGTGCGTGGCTGGGAAAATTGCAACCCGGCGTGACGCGGCAGGACTATGACCATGCCTTTGCGAAGGTGAAGGACTATATTCTTGCGGGTGATATTTATCAGGCTAACCTCACTTTTCGTGCCCACGCGGCACATGCCGGGCACCCATTGGCATTATATGCGGCGATCAGGAACCGCGCGAAAGCTGGCTATGGCGGCGTCATATTTGATGGGAAAAACTGGATGCTATCCTTTTCCCCCGAACTGTTTTTCGCGATGAAAGACGGCCGGATTACTGCCAAACCGATGAAAGGTACAGCCGCACGGGTTGCCAATGAAAAAGTCGATGCAGCTGTGCGCGAAGACTTGCAGAGCGATCCCAAGCAGCGCGCCGAAAATCTGATGATCGTCGATCTGCTGCGCAATGATCTTTCACGGGTTGCAAAGCCAGGAACAGTGCAAGTACCCGAGCTGTTTCACATCGAAAGCTATCCGACGATCCATCAGATGACTTCGACCGTGACCGCGCAGCTTAGAGAGGGGCGCAATGTGGTGGACCTGTTGCGCCAGATATATCCGTGCGGATCGATTACCGGTGCCCCCAAGATCCGGGCAATGGAGATTATTGACGAGCTGGAATCAGAGCAGAGGGGTATTTATTGCGGCTCTATTGGCCGGATTGACGCGAGTGGCGATACGGCATTTAACGTCGCGATCCGGACTTTCTTTCTGGGAGAGGGGCAGGAAACTCTTTCCATCGGCTTGGGCTCTGGCATAGTAGCCGACTCTGTTGGGGACGACGAGTGGCAGGAATGTCTTGCCAAAGGGAGATTTGCAGCTTTGGACAATGGCGTGCGACAGGTGTCAGGCGATAATATCGCCGTCGATTTGATCGAGACAATGGCGTTCGATCCGGAATCCGGCATCCTTCGGCTTGAGGCGCATCTTGAACGGATGAAGGTCAGTGCTGCTGCGCTAGAATTTGAATTTGATCGGCATGCGACGCGCAACACGATACAGGCGATCACCTTTCATCAAGACAAGCCCGCTAAGGTCCGGCTGATGTTATCGCGCTCCGGTGCCATTGCCATAGAGCTGCAACCGATGCCGGAAGCGCTGACCGAACCGGTACCGGTCCAATTGGTCCCGATGAAGGCCAGCCCTCAGGATTACCGCCTGCATCACAAGACAAGCGACCGCAGCGTCTATGCAACGCCGATCTTGAACCGCACTGCACATCCGGTTTTTCATGATGCCGAGGGCTATCTGACCGAAGGTGCGATCTGGAATCTGTTTGTCGAGCGCGATGGCAAGTTGCTGACGCCGCCGCTTTCACGGGGATTGCTGCCGGGCGTTTTACGAGCAGAGCTTTTGGCCAGCGGTGAGGCGATCGAAGCCGACCTGAAAGCTGGGGATTTGGATAGCGGACTATATGTTGGAAATAGCCTAAGAGGTCTGGTGAAGGCCAAGCACGTTTAAAGACTTCAAATCAAATATTTTGCGGAGATTCTCATGACCGATCATCTGGAAACCATGGCCGTGCACGCCGGAACCGAGCCTGACCCGGCAACCAACGCCAGGATTACGCCAATCTATCAGACCGCTTCCTATGTGTTTGATGATGTCGATCATGCCGCCGATCTTTTTAATCTCGATGCGGTAGGTAATATCTATACGCGCATCATGAACCCGACCAATGGCGCGCTGGAAGGCAAGATTGCCGCGATGGAAGGCGGTGCGGCGGCGCTCGCGGTGGCTTCAGGTCATGCGGCGCAATTGCTGATATTCCACGTGCTGATGGATCCGGGTGCGCATATCGTTGCAGCGAAGAAGCTTTATGGGGGTTCGCTCAACCAGCTCGCGCATAGCGTCAAGAAATTTGGCTGGAACGTCAGCTTTGTCGATGCCGATATTCTCGATGAGGTCAAAGGCGCGATTACCGATGAGACACGCTGTGTCTTCATTGAAAGCCTCGCCAATCCGGGTGGTGTGGTTCAGGATATTGCAGGCATTGCGGATATTGCGCATGCCGCCGGTATCCCCCTGATTGTTGATAATACCATGGCTTCTCCAGCGCTTTGCCGTCCGATCGAGCATGGCGCGGATATCGTTGTGGAAAGCGGCACCAAGTTTCTTGGTGGTCACGGCAACAGCATTGCCGGCCTGATCGTGGACAGCGGCAAATTTGACTGGACCAAGAGTGAGAAATTCGCGTTTTTGAACCAGCCCAATCCTTCCTATCATGGGAAAGTGTTCACCGAAGCCTTTGGCCCGGTTGCCTTCATATTGGCCGCACGTGCACTATCCTTGCGCGACCTGGGCCCTGCTTTGGCGCCGTTTAATGCGTTTCAGGTTTTGACTGGCATGGAAACGCTGACATTGCGGATGGAGCGGCATTGCGACAATGCGTTAGCTCTAGCGAAATGGCTGCAAGGCCGTGATGAGGTGAGCTGGGTTTCCTATGCCGGCTTGCCCGACAGCGACTATCACACCCTCGCCCAAAAATATCTTGGCGGCAAAGGCGGCGCGGTTTTCACCTTTGGTTTGAAAGGGGGATATGATGCGGGAACTAAGCTGGTTTCTGCGGTGAAGATGTTCAGCCACCTTGCCAATATTGGCGATACGCGCTCGCTTATCATCCACCCGGCCTCGACAACTCATAGTCAATTGTCCGGTGATGAACTTGTCGCTGCTGGCGCGGGTCCGGATGTTGTTCGAGTCTCCGTCGGGATTGAACATATCGATGATATCATTGCGGACATAGGCCAGGCACTCGACTCACTTTGATGCATTTGATTGCCAATGGGCAATGATCAGCGGGCTCGTTTTGCGCATCATTTGTATAATTTTTCGATGGGAGCCGAATTAAAACCATATTAAAATGATGGAACGGGCAATCTCCCTGTTGCAGCAGGCTCTCATTGATATTAGGCATCCCCCCGCAAGCCTTCCAGATAGGACCACCCGATGACCAAACTTTCCCAAGCCCTCGGCAGAATTCAACCCTCCGCGACCATGGCCATGTCTGGCCGGGTTACAGAGCTCAAGGCGCAGGGTATTGATATTATCGGCCTGTCCGCCGGTGAACCGGATTTTGACACACCTGATTTCGTCAAGGAAGCTGCGATCAAGGCGATCCGGGACGGGGACACCAACTATACGCCGGTTGATGGTACTGCGGCCGTGAAAGAAGCGGTGGTCGCCAAATTCCAGCGCGACAATGATTTGACCTATACGCCATCCCAGATTTCGGTGAATAATGGTGGTAAACATACATTGTTCAACGCTTTGGTGGCGACGCTGGACCCGGGCGATGAAGTGATCATTCCGGCCCCCTATTGGGTTAGCTATCCCGATATCGTGAATTTTGCCGGCGGCAAGCCAGTAATCATCCAGGCGGGTGCGGATCAGAATTACAAGATCACGCCAGATCAACTGAGCGCTGCGATCACACCTAAAACCAAATGGCTGATCTTGAACTCACCATCCAATCCAACAGGTGCTGCCTATAGTGGTGAAGAGTTGAAGGCGTTGGGCGAAGCCTTGCTGCCGCACCAACAGGTAATGGTGATGACCGACGATATGTATGAACATATCTGGTATGCCGATTTCCCGTTCACCACCATCGCGCAGGTTTGTCCTGATCTCTATGACCGGACCCTGACCGTCAATGGTTGCTCCAAGGCTTATGCGATGACCGGTTGGCGGATTGGTTATTCTGGTGGACCCGAATGGCTGATCAGCGCGATGCGCAAGTTGCAGTCGCAATCGACCTCCAACCCCAGTTCCATCTCGCAAGCAGCCTCGGTCGCAGCCCTCAATGGGCCGCAGGATTTCCTGGCTGACCGTAACGCCGCTTTTCTGAAACGGCGGGACTTGGTGGTGTCGATGCTGAATGATACGCCGGGTCTCAATTGCCCCACACCAGAAGGGGCCTTTTATGTCTATCCTGATGCCAGTGAGTTGATGGGCAAGACAACACCAAAAGGCGCAATGATTGAGAATGATCAGGACCTTATCGGTTATTTTCTCGATGAGGCACAGGTGGCGGCGGTCCACGGCGCAGCCTTTGGTCTGTCTCCGGCTTTCCGGGTTAGCTATGCGACTTCGGAAGAGATCTTGCAGGAAGCGTGCACGCGTATTCAAAGGGCTTGTGTGGCGTTGAAGTAGGGGGAGTCTTTGTTAGACCTCAAGTGCCGGGTGGACGCATCCGCGCCCTTGGCTTTCCTCGCATAAGCTCGGGCGCGCAGTCGCGCTTTCCTCGCTCCGCTCGGATGGCTGACCTCAAGGCTGGCGCCAGACCGATGCGAAGCGGAGGCAAGGTCAACCGGCCGCCGCGCCTTGTGGCGCGTAGCCAAGGCGACGGATGTCGCCGCCCGGCGCTTGAGGGAATAATAAAAATCCCCGCGCCCGGCGCCTGAGGCTAAATAAACAATTCCTTCACCCGCTGAAACTGAATGTCGCCCTGTGATGATGTTCACAACGGGGAAAGCAATCCTATATTACAACTGTAACCAATTCAGAGGTCGCTCCGAACAGGGGGGTAACCACAAGGATAATAACATGCCGAGTTTTTTGAAATCAGATTTAACCTACAGCCTCAGCGGCGGATTCTTATTGGGTGCCCTTGCGCTGTTCTTCATGCAGCCAAATGAGGACCAGCAGGATTTTAGTCAGAATTTTTCCTCACCGGTGACATCCGCTTCGCAGGCGATAGGCTGACACGGACATAAGAACGGGGCGTTAGATATGAGTAAGCTATTTCCCAAATTTGCCATTGCAGGTGTCAGCTTGGTGACCTTCGGCGTCCTCTGGACCAGTATCAACGCATCGCCCAATGATGAACAGCAAACCACCGCAAGTCTGTTTGTGAGTGAAGCCCATGCGGCTGAGAAAGCAACGATTATTCCAGCTCCGCGCATTAATGCAGCGGAAAAAGGCAAGCGCGCTGTAGCGATTTTCGCTGGTGGCTGCTTCTGGGGCGTGGAAGGTGTGTTTGAACATACCAAAGGCGTTATCAGTGCGGCGTCCGGCTATCACGGCGGCACCAAGCGCAGTGCAAATTACAAGCTGGTTAGTGCTGGCCTTACCAATCATGCCGAGGCGGTTCGGGTGGTCTATGACCCCAGCGTCGTCAGCTATGGCGAATTGATGCAGGTTTTCTTTTCGGTGGTCGCTGATCCCACGACATTGAATGCGCAGGGACCTGATCGCGGAAAACATTACCGCAGCGCGTTGATCCCAACAAATAATGCGCAGGCAAGAGCAGCCCGAGCCTATCTCTATCAGCTTGGTAAAGGCAAATATTGGAAGCGGCCGATTGTGACCAAGGTCGAAGCCTATAAGGCCTTCTACCCGGCGGAAACCTATCATCAAGATTTCATGCAGAAAAACCCCCGCCAGGGTTATATTGTGCGCTGGGACAAGCCCAAGGTTGCGAACCTCAAGCGGCATTTCCCGAAACAATATCGTGCCAAGCCGGTAAGCTGAAAACAGCAAGTGGAAGTCGCGCAGAAAGTTGCGCTCGATTAACCCAGCGTTAGCTATGCCGTGCTATTCAGATGCAAGAATCGCACGACAGAACGGGTAAGTCCATGGTATCGCAAAGTTTCGAGTTTGCTATCGCGCTGGCTTCCATAGTCGTAGGTGTGGCTTTTATCTGGGTTGCCCATAAGCATCCCAATTAATCGGCATTACAAGACTATTTGGGGCACAGCACCATAAGCATTTGACGGCCTTCCAATTTCGGATAGGCTTCGACTTTGGCATTTTCCTTTGTGTCTTCCTGCACCCGCTGCAGCAATTGCATGCCGAGTTGCTGATGTGACATCTCACGACCGCGGAAACGCAAAGTAACCTTAACCTTATCGCCATTGTCGATAAACTTGTTCACATTGCGCATCTTCACCTGATAATCATGATCGTCGATATTCGGACGCATCTTGATCTCTTTGACATCCTGGACCTTCTGGGTCTTGCGCGCTGCGTTGGCTTTTTTCTGAGCCTCATATTTGAATTTGCCGACGTCGAGAAATTTTGCGACTGGCGGTGAGGCATTCGGAGAGACTTCCACGAGGTCGAGACCAACATCCTTGGCCCGCTCGATCGCTTCGCCAGTGTTCATGACGCCGAGGTTTTCGCCCTTGTCGTCAATGACCCGAACAGTGTCGGAAATGATCAGATTGTTGAAACGCGGACCGCCTTTGACGGGCGGTGTGGGACGGCGTGGTGGTGCAGCTATGTTAAATACTCCTCAAACTGTGAACGAAGCGGCCAATAGCGGGAAATCGCAAGGGCCGCAAATTGTTATGCATATTTAGTGTCTGGCAAGCGTAGGATCAATGGCAAGATCAACTCTCTGGATCAGCTGGTGTCACTTGCGGAATATCGGCGACCTTGCCCGTATTTTCGAGAGATTTGGGCAATAGTGACTTCCGTTTTGGCAAGGCATCTCGCTTTTTCAGCCATTCTTGCATCTGCGCAATTTCTTTGCGCTGGCTGTCAATAATCTGTTGCGCCAACGCTTTGGTTTCGGGGTCTTTGCCATGCTCCAGGACAATTTCGGCCATTTCCACGGCGCCTTGGTGATGCGGTATCATTCCCTGCATGAAGGCAATGTCGGGATCGCTATGCACTGTGGCCATGTTTTCATGCATCTTCGCGTTGGCACGGATATAGGCGTTAACCGCCTCGCTATTCTTGTCGCTAGCCTTGCTATGATGGGGCATGGCGGCAGTTTCCACCTTTGTACCACTCTCGTCAACAGGTTTGCATCCGATCAGGGTGACTGCAGCCACCGTCAGAAAAGCAATCATATCCCTTTTCATGCATCTTCTCCGTTTAAGTCCGGCGCGAGCGCCTCGTCTTTGAGCATCGCAACAGCCTCATCGACCGTCAGGAATAATTGTTCTTTCTGGCCCAGTTTCCGCAAAGCCACTTTGCCTTCTTCGGCTTCGCGCATGCCGACAACCAATATATTCGGCACTTTCGCCAGCGAATGTTCCCGCACCTTATAATTGATCTTCTCATTGCGTAAATCCGGAGAAACCCTGATCCCAGCAGCTTTCAGTTTTTCGGTGACCTCTATCGCATAATCATTGGCATCAGTGACAATCGTGGCCACAACCGCCTGGGTTGGTGCAAGCCAAAGCGGCATCTTGCCCGAATAATGCTCGATCAATATGCCGATAAAGCGCTCATAAGACCCGAATATGGCTCTGTGCAGCATAACGGGACGATGCCTTGCGCCATCTTCGGCGATATAGCTGGCATCCAGACGCTCGGGCAAAACGCGGTCCGACTGGATCGTACCGACCTGCCACGTGCGGCCAATGGCATCGGTCAGATGCCATTCCAACTTGGGTGCGTAAAATGCGCCTTCACCAGGCAGTTCTTCCCAGCCATATTCTTCGGTCGCCATGCCGGCAGCATGAACAGCATCACGCAATTCTGACTCCGCCTGATCCCATATCTCATCGGAGCCGAACCGCTCTTCAGGGCGCAAGGCGAGTTTGATCGAATAGCCTTCAAAGCCCATTTCTTTGTAGATTCGATCGGCCAGTTCACAGAATTTCTTAACCTCGTCGACAATCTGATCCTCGCGGCAGAAGATATGCGCGTCATCCTGGGTAAACTGTCGCACCCGCATAAGTCCATGCAACGCGCCATGTGGTTCGTTGCGATGGCAACAGCCATTTTCGTAGATACGCAGCGGCAGATCACGGTAGCTCTTGATGCCCTGTTTGAAGATCAGCACATGGGCCGGGCAATTCATCGGTTTGATCGCCATCATATCCGCATCCGATGACACGAGAGGGGCATCGTCATCCACACTTGGAATTTCGTCGGGTACCACGAACATATTCTCGCGATATTTACCCCAGTGACCGGACTGCTCCCATTGACGCGCGTCCATGATCTGGGGCGTTTTGACTTCATTATAGCCAGCATCATCAACGGCCCGACGCATGTAGGCTTCCAGCTCGCGCCAAATCATATAGCCCTTGGGATGCCAGAATATGCTGCCCATCGCTTCTGCCTGGATATGGAACAAATCCATTTCCTGACCGAGCTTCCGGTGGTCGCGTTTTGCGGCTTCCTCGAGCCGAACAAGATGGGCCTTGAGCTGTTTCTTGTTGAGCCAGCCGGTGCCGTAAATGCGGCTGAGCTGCGGATTGCGCTGATCACCTCGCCAATAGGCGCCTGAGACGCGCATCAGTTTAAACGCCTGCGGATCCAACTTACCGGTTGAGGCAAGATGCGGGCCGCGGCACATATCCATCCAGTCATTGCCGGACCAATAGACGCTTATCTCATCACCTTCAGGGAGTTCTGCGGCCCATTCGGCCTTGAATTTTTCGCCGTCTTTTTCCCACAGAGCAATCAGATCATTACGTTCCCAGACTTCCCGACGCAACGGCTTGTCAGCGTTGATGATCCGCCGCATTTCCTCTTCGATCTTGGGCAGGTCATCATCGGTAAACGGATCTCCAGCTGGCGCGAAGTCATAGTAAAAACCATCGTCCGTCGAGGGGCCAAAGGTGATTTGCGTGCCGGGATAGAGCTTTTGTACCGCCTCTGCGAGTACATGAGCAAAATCGTGCCGCGCGAGTTCAAGCGCTTCGTCTTCATCCCGTGACGTGATCAAAGCCAGTTCGGTGTCCACGTCCAACGGCCGCATGATATCGCGAATCTCGCCATCGATGCGTGCAGCCAGGGCGGCCTTGGCGAGGCCCGGACCAATATCGGCGGCAATCTGGGCAGGTGTGGTGCCCGATGCCACTTCACGCGCACTGCCGTCGGGAAGGGTGATTTTGATCATATTGGTCATCGGGTTTCAATCTCTAAAGTTCATACAGTTCTCACCAAAGAACGCCAGAAAACGGCGATCCATGGATTTTTATTGCCTTAGTCCATGGTCCCACCAAGTCAACCGCTGCGAGCATAGAGCGCTTAGGCTATGTAGGAAAGCACCATTGTCACTATGTCATGTACGCTTGACATTTGTGCGAATCGTCGTCATAAAGTCAAGGTAACCTGACATTATGTCAATCTAACTTGAAGGAGAAGCACGATGAGAATGAGAAATATTACCGGTTGCCGGGCAGCGCGAAATACAGATGTCGCTATGTGGGCGAGTTTCGCCATATTGTTCCTGGCGATGTTTCGGTGAGCGAGCCATCCTCCAAGAGTTTCTGGCAACGCGCCTATGGTGTTGTGAAGCCGGATTGGGTTTTTGTCTTTCTTCTGCTGGTCAGCATTGCCATGCTGATCGCCGAGAATCTTGATCCCGAGCCGGTGATCGCGGTTAACCCGCTTACTAAAATTCTTGCCGTTTCCGGTTTGACCTTGGTCATCGCTTTTGTGGCCACCTATGCAGCAGCTATGGATCGGCGGAAAGTCGAGGATTATTTTTTCCAGCTCATGATCAATGGCGCCATTGTCGGAATTATCACCACACTGTTCGTCAACCTTGTTTGGGATTTGCTTTACGGGCCACTTATGGGTGACGACGTTATTGCAGTCATGTTAGCCAGCTGGAGTCTGGGATATTTCTTCTATCGGATAAGGGGGCTAAACTCATGAGCGGTCACAAAGAACAGGTGCGGAAGACGGGTTTTTGGCAAGGTCTTCACCGATCGATCAAGCCAGACTGGATGTTTGGTTTCGTGACGCTGATAGGGGTAGGTCTGACCGTGGCTTCTTTTGTTGATCCGGAGCAAATCAAAGTCGCAGAGGTTAGTCTTTGGGTAAGGCTGGGCGCGATGCTTCCTTTGCTATTGCTACTATCTTACTGCGCTACATTAATGGCAGCACTCGATCGACGATGGACCGAGGAATATCATTTTCAGCTGATGGCTAATGGCGCCATAATTGGGGTAATCACAGCAGTTTTTGCCAATATGATTTGGCTGCTTTTTGTTGATACGCTGGGGTCGCTTACTCCCAATAACCTCATCGGAATGATAATGATTGGCTGGGGCCTCGGCTATTTTTTCTACCGTTTCCGGGGGTTAGGCTAATGAATAGAAACGACGAGCACGTAGAGCTGCAAAGGTCAGGCGCTATCCAGCTGGTGACATTTGGATTAGCTGGCGGCATTGTCCGGTGGCGCGCATGAAGAACAGATTGAAAGTCCTACGGGCCGAACGGGATTGGTCCCAGGCGGATTTGGCCGAAAGACTGTCGGTCTCACGCCAGAGCGTCAACGCGATTGAGACGGGTAAATATGATCCATCCCTGCCGCTCGCTTTCAAGATTGCCGCATTATTTGATCTCGCGATTGAAGAGATTTTTCAGCAGGATTGACGAGGTGAAAGGGTAAGCGACAATGAACCTAAGAGTTTTAATCAATGCGGCGCTGTTGATTATGTTGTTGATGCCCGCCTGCACAACCATCAATCAAGATGTGGCAGTTGCTCCGACCGCCGCTCGCGGTGAGCGCGTTGACTTGCCGGACGGAGGGCAATTGCTCGGCGGTCGACATTTTACGGTTCTGGTCGAAGGGCAGGGGCGCGATGTGGTTCTGATCCCCGGATTGTCCACCCCGCGTTCGGTTTGGGATGCCACTCGCCGCCAGTTGAAGAGCCGTTATCGGCTGCACATCATTCAGATACGTGGTTTTGGTGATGCGCCGATGGCCGAGCGGAATGGGCCGTTACTGGAGCCATTTATCCGCGAACTTACCGACTATGTTGATGACGAGATTGTCGACCACAACAACCGACAGAAGGCGCTGATTATTGGGCACTCACTGGGCGGACTGGCGGCGTTAAAAATGGCTGCGGTCTATCCGCAGGGAGTCGAGAAGGCGATGATCATCGACAGCCTGCCATTTTTCGGTTTGCTGTTCAGTCCCGACATGACGGTCGAAACCCTGCAGCCGCAGGCTGCGGCGATGCGCGATGCGCTGGTCGCGCGGGGTAACAGTGAAGCCGATGAGCAAACGCTACAACGTATGGCACGTTCGGAAACCGGCCGGCAGCAGGTGGCGGCTTGGGCGCGTAGCGCCGACACTGCGGCAATGGCGCAACTCTCCTATGATTTGATGACTACCGATGTTCGACCTTTATTGCCGGAGATAAGCGTACCTGTCACTCTGCTCTATCCTGTGGATGCCGATATCATGTCCGAAACAAGGATTAAACCGATGTACGAGGCGGCCTTTGCGGGTGCCCGGACGGTGACCTTTGACAAGGTCGATGACAGCAGACATTTCATAATGTTGGATCAGCCAGAGGCCTTCGCTGCAGCAGTGGAGCAGTTTTTGGGATCATCCCAGCGGTAACGATATGTAAACCGCGGCCTGCTATTGGCGGGACCGCTATGAGCAATTCAACCCCCGTCTGGCACCGCGATGCCAAGGGCGCACGCAAACGTCGCGTGCGGATCGAAACTATTGGCAACACCTTTCTGTTTTTTGAAAACCAATGGCGCAGCGAAGCCTATTATTTCGGCGATCTGGTCTATCGCGGACTGACCGGTGGTTCGCATGTTTTCGGACTGGACGACGGGATCAAGTCTCGTCCGAATTGGGAAATGGGCTTCACCGGTGATCCGCCAGCAGAACTGATGAAGTTATTGCCAAAAATCAGGCAACCAATGCTGAGCGGTGTGGGTATGCTGATCATTGCGTTTCTCTGTCTCGGGATTGTTTATTTCGGCTCTCCGCACGTTTGAGTTGATGTCATTCCTGCTCCTGCGTAGGCAGGGTCACGGAACATCAATGGAAGATATGAATGGAAGACGATATTCTCTACATGCAGCGCCCTGGCGGTGCTGATCTGGCTTATTGCTATCGTGCCCCCAAAGAGGGTGTGAAGGGCAGTACGCTTGTTTTTCTGCCCGGCTATATGTCCGATATGGAGGGTGGCAAGGCGCTGGCTCTGGATCAATGGGCTGCCGAAACCGGCCGTGCGATACTGCGCTTGGATTATGCAGGTTGCGGTGCCAGTGGCGGCGAGTTTGAAGAGCAGAGCCTGATCGACTGGCGGGATGATGTACTGTTCCTGATCGAGAAAGTGACATCGGGCTCGATAACTTTGGTCGGTTCTTCTATGGGCGGATGGCTGATGCTGCTTGTCGCGCTCGCTCGGCCGATGCGGGTGAAGGCGATGATCGGTATCGCTGCGGCGCCCGATTTTACGGACTGGGGCTTCACGCAAGAACAGAAAATGACGATCCTGCGCGAAGGCAAGCTTGAAGAGCATAGCGAATATAGCGATGATCCCTATGTGACGACAAATATCTTCTGGCAATCGGGCGAAGCCAATCGGCTGCTTCACAAGGAGATCACCTTTGATGGTGCGGTACGACTGCTTCACGGGCAGGAAGATGCCGATGTGCCTTGGGCTTACGCCTTGGAAATAGCCAATAAAATGCGTTCAGCCGATGTGCAGGTGCATTTGGTAAAGGACGGCGACCACCGCCTGTCACGCGATCAGGATATTGCCCTGCTGATTGATGTGGTTTCGCGGCTGGATTGATTAGGCAACTGGCGGACCATAGGTGGTGAGACTAATCTACCGCCGCGATGATTTGTCATAAAACGCCCTGTGACGATTTTAGGGCCAACGGATTGTATTGCATGTTCAGTTCTTTTGTTCTTCTTCTTGCCCAATCGGCCAACCCCTTTGGTTCACCAGCTCCGCCGACGATCAATCCGTCCGCGCCGATGACGATGACGGAGGTCCGCTTCAACGAATGCGTCGATCTGGCCGTTGACGACCCGGTGAGTGCGGTTGTGGAGGCAAATAAATGGCGGATTGAGGGTGGCGGATTTCTCGCCCGGCATTGTTTGGGTTTCGCTTATGCTGAGCAATTTAACTGGGCGGCTGCCACAAAGACTTTTGCGGAAGCGGCGCAGGAAGCAGAGATTGCCAAATATCCGCGTGTCGCCAATTTCTGGGCTCAGGCAGGCAATGCCGCGCTGGCTGGAAATCAGCCCGGAAAAGCTCTCGAATATCTCAATGCTGCTCTGGTACAGGGCAGTTTGGTCGGACTGGAGAAGGGAGAAGTGCACCTGGATCGCGCTCGGGCCCATGTCGCGCTGAATGACTATACCGCTGCGAAAGCGGAATTTATATTGGTTCACAAACTGGCGCCGCAGGATCCGCTGGGCTGGCTCTTATCAGCTACACTGGCGCGGCGGATGGGTGACCTGCCGCAGGCGAAGGCCGATATCCAGGTCGCCGCCAAGCTTGCCGCGCGTGACCCTGCGGTCGCGCTGGAGGCGGGTAATATTGCTTATGAAGCAGGTGATATGGTTGAAGCCAAGGCCAATTGGGAAAAGGCGGTTCAGATTGATGCGGAAAGCCGATCAGCCAAAGCGGCGCAGAAATATCTCGCACAGTTGGTCACTAGCGTCAGCGAGTGAGAAATCACGCCCGGGGGCTTTTCAATTCACCCGGCGATCGATAGAACTGCCTAAGAAACAACAGAAAGCAATCTTCCATGACCAACAGATATCTACTGCCGCTCTTATCAGCTCCTCTCATGCTGGCGGCATGCGGTAGCGGTGGAGATGGCAGTCCGACAGCTGGCCAGTACAAGCAGACGGTTAAAATTACCGAACTTGATTTTCCAGGAATGACTGAAGACGCCCGGAAAAATACGATCGCGCAAATGGAGCGGGCCGCTGGTGGCGGTACGGGTGGCCTTTTTTGCATGCAGGGTGATGATAATGGAGCCCAATGGAAGGAAGCTGCCAAGCAGATGTCCGGTGCCCTTGGCGGTCAATGCGAAACTATCAAGGACGAAGGATCCGCAACCTCTATTGATCTGGAGATGACCTGCAAAGGCACCGGCAAGGGTGATATCAACATCGCAATGAGTGGTCAGGCCAATCCCGAAGGCTATGATAGTGAAATGGCATTCGATATCAAAGACCCGGACAGCGGTGAAACAGCCAAATTGGCAATGAGTATCGGTGCAGTGCGGCAAGGCGATTGTCCGGGATAAGCGCTGTTTCAGCAGGGCTCCAGCCAACCTCGATAGTGGACCATTAATCCGACCAGCGGCAGAGTGATGGGTACATCAAAGTGAAAGCGCTCGCTTTCCTCCCATTCGCTTGCCTCTGATCTCGGTGCCAGAAACAAGGGCAAGGGCAGACACCAGAATTTCCAGCCCGTCATCACCATCGTCAGGCGACTATCTGTGACAGGAAGAGCGAATTGGAATTGAAGCGGCCCGAAATTCTCTGTGAGAAAGCGCCCTGATTTTCGCAGATGGCTGGTAAAATTTTTGCCCGAAAAACGGCGGGTCCAGCGCTCCCCCTTGCCATCGACTTTTATGTGAACCTGCAAGTCATGTTTGCCGACAGATGGGAAACCGAAAATCGATGCAATCAGCCGGGCCAAAGGATTTTTGCCACGGGTAACCTGTGCCTCGCCGCGAAAGCCGCCATCACGCAAAACCGTGTGTAATTGTTGCAAACTGCCTGGCAATTGTTCGAAATCACAACCCATCACTCTTCGATAGAGCGAAGGCGCTGTTTCTCGGAAGACAGTCTCATGGGTGATGGCATGGCAATCAAAGAGCGATTGAAATTCGGACAGGGTCAGCAATTGGCTGGCATCGTAAGCCCCCGGTTTCAATTGGCCGCGCAATATCTTTTCGGCCAAGATTACAGCGGCAAAAGTGGGGATTTGCGGGCCATCACCTTTTTGCGCGATCAGCGTCCAAGTTTTGCGGCAAGGTTTCCCTGCCCGATGACCAAATAGCGAAACTTTCATGCCGGAAATGTCAGAGCCAAGGACGCGGGTGATATTCTGAAATGAAAGCAGGAATTTTGCTGCCGGTTCGAGTGATTTTATCCATCCCCATCGCACAGGCCAGCTAGCCATCCACAGGCCCAGGTTTTGAAACGCCAGCTCGGTACCGGCGCGAAAACTGACTGAGGGCATATTCTCAAATTGACGCGGTACAAGCTCTAGATCCGGAACATCTGCTAGTGCGACCAGTCGCAATCCAATGCCCGGAGTGTCATTTACGTCGAAGTCGATAGAACGGATATCTTGCCAGCCATAGCCGGTATCCCAATGCCCCGCTCGACGGACTCGTATTGGCTTTCCCACATAGCTGAGGATGGCCTTGCTGACGGACGACCCGACAGTGGCCTTGTTCGAGGCGCTGATCGCCATTTCGATTGCTTCAACATGTTCGGTTTCGGAGGCCAAGTGACGGATAACTGCACCGGATAGCGCTGGCACGCTGGATGCGCCGGAAATGACAGGAACACCAGCGGCGATTGCGGCATCATCGAGTTTGCCGATACCGCATACAAAGGCACGCCCGTCTGCGAGATCCAGATAGGGTATAGCGGAAGCAATTGAATGCTCGGCCACCCTGTAGCTGCTCCCTTGAAATGGCCCAGCAGCATCAATGATCAGATTAGGTTGATACTGTGTGATGGCTTGTTGGATGTCGCCATTGCGGTCCATCTGGAGAGCCTGCCCATTTTTTATCTTCTGGCAGAATTTCTCGGCTTTAAGTTGGCTCCGCCCGGCCACCAGAATGTGATGGCCGCGTTCAGCGAGCAAACCCGACAAGCGCGCGCCAAAGCCGCCATATCCCCCCAATATCAGGATTTTTTTCACAACATGCGATCTTGATATTCTGGTGTTGGCAACCAACAGCTGTCCCGTTTTCCAAATATGCGGTACCGATTGCGTGCAACGAACAGATAGATCGGATCGCGCAGAAACTTGGGAATAATCCTTGCGACGATTGCCAGCTTCCAAGGCCAGCCAAGACCCTCGTATATTGCAAGAACAGCATCGCTGTTCCGCAGCAGTTTGTCTTTATACAACAGTATCAACGTTTCGGGATTGGTCGGATCAATGCCGTATTTCTGGTAAAGTGCGCTGCCATAATCGCCCTGCATCGCCGCCAGCATAAAATGCTTCCCACGATCATATTTCAGGACGAATTGCGCATTGGCTGAACATAATATGCATTCAGCATCGAAAACGACAATTTTCTGATCATCCAGTGATTTAGGCTGTTCGCTATTCTCTGCCATCCCGGCGTTTATTGCCGGATCGTTGGAAAACATCAATGTTACCGCATCACATATTTCAAACGCTTGTTCTGATCCGGTTCGAGCAAGTGGATGTCCCATCGCTTGCGTCTTGACCGCTGTCGCTCGAGACGCTGGGCGATCAGTACTTTTTTGCCATCTGTACGCAGGTTGATCATGCCATAGTTGGCGACGCTGCGTTCGATGGTTTTGAGCGCATCCTGTATCGCCTTTTCCGCTTTGGTTTTTGCGGCCCTAGTGGCACCTGGATCCTCGATAATTGCCTCGTTGGTGCGCAAGGTCGACCGCAGTTCGGTGCGGACGATATCGGGGTGCTTGATGATTTCCTTGCTTGATCGCGCCAGTTCGGTGCTGAAGATCAGCGGTCGTGAACCGCGGCCATATTTGCCGATAACGCCCAGTGTGTCGGGCCGTGGATGGCTATGCGGCTCATCGTCACCGCTGGATACCACGGTGGCAATCGGATTGACGGCTCGCATGAAGGTGGAAGAGAAGTCGGCGCTGCCATGATGGCAGGCCTTGCTGATGTCCGCTTCAAAAAACGGGCGGGCGGCTTCGACCATGTCAATTTCGGCTTCCGCATTTGCCGGAGGATGTTTCAGTCCGGTATAATGTTCGAGCAGATAGTCCTGTGACCGTTCGTTGAGATCGCCACCAAGTTGAATTTTGACATCGCCGATGGCGATTTGCAGGATCACACTATGACCATTTTTGCTTTTGCCGATGCTGCCGAAACTGGGAAGCCCCAGCTTGCCATTGGACAATGTTGTTGGAACCGGACCAAGCAATCTGATCGTCATACCGCGATTGTCGGTTGGTGCGAATCCAGGCAGATAGATGGGGTCGTTGCTGTCCTCGTTCGCCAGAACGCCTTCGATATTATTGACCCGCCCGCTGGTTTCAGCGGCGTGAAGCAGGTTGGGGTATAGCCGTTTGCCGCGTTTTGTCGGGGAATCGGTAATAGCCTTCAGTTGATCGCGCGTCTCAATGATGCCCGTAAAGTGCTTGCGGGAGGCGCCTGCAGGCTTCTCGGTCTTTCCCAATGTGCTTTTTCCGGCGGTAATCTGCTCAACCAATCCGTTGTGGAAAATGCTACCAATCTTGACCTTGCTGTGCTCGAATAACGGCTTGAAGCCGAAATAATGGTCCTTGTCCGGATGACTGATCACCATATTTTCAAATTTAAAGGACCGTGTGAACCGTCCGAACCGCCAGCGCAGAAAGCGATACATATTGTCTTCGACGCCGGCATCAACGACCATCGCCTTGTCATCCGGAGTCTGAATATGCGCTCCGTCGCCTTGGCCCACATCAACAAAGTTGACTTCCAGGATGCGATTGCTTTGCAAATTTTCCTTACGCACCCAACCGGTACGGCCGCGTGACCGGATTTGAAACCAGGGGCCTTTTACATCTTCAATCTTGGCCCAGTCGCCCCAAAGAAGCTGGTTTATCGGATCTGTTCCCTTTAGCTGGGCTGCGGTACCCTTCGTTTTCCACTGGACGGCAAAAGGATAGGATATGAAAGCTTGGTCACCTGTCTGCACGGTTTTCTCCTCCGTTTAAAACGGTTAGTCGATGACCCGTGGTTTTAACTGACCTTGTTGCAGGTCAGATGCTTGTTGGCAGATTACCGATCTGCAGATGACCAAACTAGCAAATATTCTCAGCTTGTAAACGTCCTCCCAGCCTGTCTGGTTCAGCATTGATCCGATATTTGAACGCGACCTAGTCTGATTTCCTGACGGTCGTCATGCGGTAAAACTCGACCTTGCTCGTTCCCGATCCGAAATAGCGTGAATTCGCCTTATATTCGGCGCTTCCACGGACTTTGGTAAAGCCGTCCAGCGTATCCCACTCGACAAAAGTCAACTGGCCCGGTGCGCTATTGGTAATGCTATTGGCTTCATATTGCGGGTTGTGCATCTTATAGATGAACCGCCCTCCAGCAGCCGTAACAGCAGGTTCAATGCCTTTGAGATAGCGCTGGTAGTCGCCCGGGTTTTCAGGATTCAGCCAAGCTACGACCAACGTATAGCTCTTGCTCGGATCAAATTTGAGGTTGAGATCGCTCTTAAGCTCCGCGCTATATATTTTTAGCTCTTCCCAGATTTTCGGACGCATTGCCTTGATTGCTGGCCATTCGGGAGCATTTGACAGGCCTTTTTCAGCTGCTGCATCGGGGTAGGAATAAAAAATCAGCCCTGACGGTTTATAGTCGCTGATAATCACATCATCCATCGCCAAAACCGCTTCACGCTGCAGGCCATATCGCGCGCCAAGCGTAAAGGCCTTTTTATAATATTCTTGTCGAGCGGCGGTTTCATCCGGTTTTGCTTGTGGCAGGATGATAGAGAGAAATTGCCCTTTTTTCAGCGTCAGGCTGTCCATCGCAACAACAGATTTCGCCGCAGCCTCTTGCGTGGATTGGCTGCAAGCCGGGGTAAAGGTGAAGGCTGCGCTTAGTGACAAAATGACGGCGACGGTCCGGATCGATAACATATTTGAGACTCCAATATATGGTACTTTGTTGCGTTATCGCACCGTATAACGCGGGTCCTGCGCAAAATATGGATTTATTTTGATAGGGTTTGGTGCAATAATGCACCAAATGGCAAATTGGGATGACTATCGACTGATATTGGCGCTGTCGCGCTCGGGCACTATCCGGGGGGCGGCGACATTGCTGGGGGTAACCCATTCGACGGTCTCAAGGCGGCTCAGTGTAATTAATCAGCAACATGGCGGTATCGTGTTTGAACGGGTCACAGGCGGCTATCAAACCACGGAACTTGGCAGGCGGATGGTCGATGCGGCGCAAAGGATGGAAGAAATTGATCTGTCTGCTGATCGCCAGCAGCGCGCGATAGAAACCGAGCTGTCCGGACCGGTCACCTTGTCCTTGCCGGACGCATTGGCCGAGCATCTGTTGCTCGATCCGATAGGCGAGTTCTGCCAGCGCCATCCGAAGATCGATTTGACAATTTATAGCTCTTACCAGTTTGCCGATCTTGACAGGTCGGAAGCCGATATTGTTGTGCGCGGTGTTGATGCTCCACCCGACCATTATGTTGGGCGGCGTCTATTTCCCTATATGTTGTGCCACTATTGCCGCGCAGACTATCTGGTAAAAACATTGCCGGAGGACCGCCGCTGGATCTCCGGCTCCTATAACGGGGGTAGGCCGGATTGGATAAGCGCTTCCTCCTTCCCCGATGCACCAATAATATTGGCGCTCGACGATATAGATCTGCGTCACAAAGCGGCTTTATCCGGCCTGGGTATGATACGAACCGCTTGCTATATTGCCGATCCCAACCCTGCTTTCGCTCGATTGCCAGACGCAAAACCAGAGGCGGCGCAGGACTTTTGGGTATTAACCCACCCGGACCTGAAGGATACACCGCGGATCAAAGCGCTGATGCGCTATATTATCGGGGTGATGACGGATCATAAGGACCTGTTGCAAGGCCGATCGACCGGATCAACTGCTGGTTGATAAGTTCTGCATGCTGCTGCGTATCAACTGGTCTAGATTATCGCAGGCAAGATACTGTGTTTATGCCGAACCTGTCCTGCCTGTGCGAAACGGATATGAAAGCGCCGTTCGTTGACATTTCTACATCAGAATGCCTATTGAGGGCGGGTCTTATCACATTATTTCAATAATTTGATATATTGGCAGGGGGCTTATGATTACAGTATATTTAAGGCTTTCTGTTGCGGAATGCCTTCGATGCTAGTGCGGCTAGGCACTACTCTATTGTTCGTGTGCAATTGGAATAGCACTTTTGGTGATCGAGCCCGTTACGCTTGCGGCGGCTATGAGTAATAACGCGGGCGCCATGAAGCACATCCCTGCACTGGATGGTCTTCGGGCCTTTGCGGTTCTTATTGTCATGATATCTCATGGCGGCTTTGGACATATCGTTCCGGGTGGCTTCGGGGTTACAATCTTTTTCTTTCTGAGCGGTTATCTGATCACGACATTGCTCCGCCGGGAGTTTGAGAAAAGCGACAAGATCGATTTCAAGGGATTTTACTTTCGCAGAATCGTCCGGATATTTCCGCCCATGTATGTGGCGATCCTATTTGCCGTCATTTTATCTCTCCTATCCTTGCAGCCCGAAGCGATAAAATATGAAAACCTTTATTGGGATTTCCTTTTCCTAAGCAATTATTCGCCAGGCTTTGATGGTAATAGCGGGATTAGAATACCGCTCTGGTCGCTTGATGTGGAGGAACATTTCTATATGATTTTTCCGCTTTTCTATTTCATGTTTGCGTCGAAACTATCGAGCCGGAATGTTGCATTATCATGTGCAGCGATATGTTTAATTGTCTTGTTGGTCAGGATCATCAACGTGGCCGTTCTCGATGATTTCAGCAACAATTATTACTGGTCTCACACGCGCATCGATTCCATTCTTTTTGGCTGCTGTCTGGCGCTCTGGAACAACCCGAATGCCGATGGTCCCGACTATTTTAAAAGTCCCTGGTTCAGTTTGATCATGGCCGGGGTGTTGCTCTTGGCGGCTTTTGTCATCCGGGATCCGGTTTTTCGAGAGACGCTGCGCTATTCAATTCAGGGTATCGGACTATTTTTCCTGTTCAATTTCATCGTCCGGGACAACAGCATCATTAAGCAGATTCTAGGCTCGGGCATTATGCGTTTCGTCGCACTATTATCCTATAGCCTCTATCTGATACACTTGCCGCTATTCGTCGCAATCAACATGCTCATGCCAGAATATCCGCCTATGGTCCGGCTAGCTGTTGGGACAGCATTGTCGTTCGCCTTTGCTTACGCGATCTATATATTTGTGGAACGACCGCTTGCGCAATGGCGCAGAAAGACGGAAGCGAAATGGCAATTGACCAAAAGGGAAGCAAATCTTGAAACCGGTCAGGCAGGATAAGAGCTTGGAATTGGTTTCCCGAATGGACGCATTCATCTATTTTTAACCATGAATATTATAGTTTTCACGAATATAGATTTTTCAGGGTAGCTCTATGGCACAGAAGAAGGCAGTTCTATTTCTTGCATTCATGCTTGTGGCTTTCGCGCTGCCAACCAACCTGTCTAGCGCTCGAAGTGAAACTACAGCGACGATAACCCTCCCGGTAGAGCGGTCTTCGGTTTCAGTGCTCCAATCAAAGCCAACTCCTGCTGCATTGCCCAATGCCAGGCAGAAGCCGACTCAAGGGATCGCAACAAACAGGAAGCCTGTCATTGTCGCTGAGGGCGACAGTATATCCAAATATTGGGGCGGCAATTATACCGGAATTTTTAAAAGATCGCGCCCTGACATCGAGTTTCATGGACTGGCCAAAGGTGGCTCAACGATAAAGTCCATAACAGCACGGCGAGATGCGGTTCTGGCATTGAAACCGCATGTTGTATCGGTATTTGTCGGCGCCAATGACCTGGGCAAATATGATGATCCATCGAAATTTGCCGATGCTCTTTTCGCTTATGCGGAACCCTTAAAGGCTGCCGGTATCAAAGTTGTCTTTGCCACCAATTTGGCCAGAAGTGTGCCGACCTCACCGGCCTTTAACTTCAAGCATAATCGCAATCGCAAAGAAGTCTCTAGGTTGTTGCGCCAGGCGGTCGGCACAAAAATTGATGCCGTTGTCGATTTTGCCGCCGATCCGACCATGGGGACAGATGCGGCAACAGGGAATAGAACGCTATTTTCTGACGGCTTACACCCCACGGATTCCACCCATGGTGTCGGCGAAGGCGGCCAGCGAAAACTGGCACGCATCTATGCGCCGGTCATGAATGCGGTGATCGACAATCTGCCTTAATGTGATGGCCTAGACGAGAGCAGCTCTGATTACTGCCTGACTTTTTTGTCCCTAATCTAGCAAAGAGAAATGAAAAGAGGCTGTCGATCTCTGGGATCGACAGCCTCTAAGCATGGGTCAGCGGTTGGAAGTGCCGCTGCCGGGTTGCCTGATTGTTAAATCAGAGTTGCCCCCCGAACGGATTTTTCCGACCCCTGTGCTGAACCATGAGACATCGGACCACCTCCTTTCGCTTGTTGATAAGATACGAACTGTTGCATTGAAAATCTCCGCTTGTTCGACGATTCGAATGTGAATCATTCGCCGGATGCGAACAAGACTTGAATTATTTTAATTTGCTGTCAAAATCCGGCGTTCCGTCCAAAAACAGACCTGTCGCACAAGCGTAACCGCTCGGCTGAGACCTGTTCGTTGCGCAAGTTTAGCGGCGGCAGTCCTCGACGACACGGATAAACTCGGGCCAGATCGGAATGGCGAGTGACCTCAATCCGGTTGTTTCAACCGCAAACCGGCCACGACTAAACGCAATCCGATCCATCATGTAATCTGTCACCGGCAAAGCGATGGCCGCATAATCAAGCGGGCCACCGCTATTGCGGGCTGGATAGGATTGCATGCCCGAGCTAGCGCGTAACCTCATTTGTGCTCCGGTGTCCGGCACGACGCCCTCACGAGACAGGAACAATTGATTTCGGCCTTGATCACAGCGAATGATAAACGTCGCTTCCATGTTGGGTGGACCGAATAACGCGATCGAACCGCGATCATCAGAGCGATAAACCCAATCGCCCGTTGCAAGAGGCCACTCCGTCCAATTTCCGCTCATCGGTTCTGGCGGCGGTACGGGTGCCGGTACCGGCGCAGGCGTTGGTGCAGGAGTGGGGGTCGGCGCAGGCGTTTCTGCGGGAGCAGGTGCTGGTGCTGGCACGACACCAGAACAACCGGCTGCTAACAATATGGCGGAAAAGGCAAAAGTGATTCTCATAATATCGAATATGGTCAAAAGCATATGCTTCGGCTAGTCCCATTTTGATATGGCACAAAATGAAACGCGCCCGGCGAAAACCGCTCCACCCGCTGCAGCGGGTCAAGCAAAACCTCAAAAATTGCGGATTGACCAAATATTGGTTGATCGTGGTCTTGCAGAAAGCCGTGCCAAGGCACAGGCCTATATCATGGCCGGGTTGGTGACCGTCGGTGATCAGAAGGTGGATAAGCCAGGTCAGAAATATATCAATGATATTGCTGTCGATCTAAAAGGCAAAGACCATCCCTGGGTTTCGCGCGGAGGTATCAAGCTGGATCATGCGCTCGATCATTTTGGTCTGGATGTGACCAATCTGACCGCTATCGATGTTGGCAGCAGTACAGGTGGGTTTACGGATGTCCTGCTTAGTCGCGGCGCCAAGAAGGTCTATGCGGTGGATAGCGGTACCAACCAGCTTGCTTGGAAACTTCGCCAGGATGACCGGGTGATCGTGCACGAGCAAACCAGCGCTCGGATATTGACAGCCGACCACATCCCCGAACCGATGGATCTGATTGTCTGCGATGCCAGTTTTATCTCGCTAACCAAAGTGCTCGAAAAGCCAATAGAATTCGCTGGACCCGGCGCTCAGCTGATAGCGTTGATCAAACCGCAATTTGAAGCGGAGCGCGGTGACGTTGGCAAAGGCGGTGTCGTCCGCGATGCAGCCATACATGATCAGGTGTGCCGGAAAGTCAGTGACTGGCTGACTTCACAAGATTGGGTGGTTCGCGGCATATCGCAAAGCCCAATTACTGGGCCCAAAGGCAATGTCGAATTTCTGATCCTTGCCGACAGGCCGCAATAATGGCGCGTATTGGGATCAGACAGCTTGCCAATGGCGGCGGCGGCGATTAGCGCAGCTGGATATGGCAAATTCTATAGACAATACGCCCGCACCGTTCGAAATTGACGAAAGTCTTACGATGATGCGCCTATTTGATGACAGCATGGCGTGGTTGAGCAATAACTATACCGAATTGATCGTAACGATTGCAATTGGCACGCTCATTTTCTTCGTGCTCGGTGCCATAAAACGATATGCTGCGCGTCAAGTACGCAATAATGAAGGCTTGATCGGTTATCGCGCCATCATCACGCAGGCTATCGCCCGGACCAGCAAGTTTTTTATGTTCATGGTCTCGGCACAGATCGTGGTCACCTATTCGAATGCACCGAGCGAGATTGTGCGGACTGTCGGATTTCTGTTCACTATCTCGATCGTTGTCCAGGTTGCGATCTGGCTACGCGAGTTGATCCTCGGCTTTTTCACACGCAAACTGTCCGCTGATCCGAACCAAAGCGATACCTTGCAAAGTGCGATGTCGTTGATCCGTGTGCTGGTCACTTGTGTGATATTTGCGATTGCAACCATTGTCATTCTTGACAATCTCGGCGTGGATGTGACGGGTCTGGTCGCCGGTCTTGGTGTTGGGGGTATTGCCATCGGTCTCGCAGCGCAGGGGATATTTTCCGACCTGTTTGCAGCCTTGTCGATCATCTTCGACAAGCCGTTCCGACGCGGTGAATATATCAGCTATGATAATACCACCGGCAGGATTGAGGAAATAGGGCTGAAAAGCACCCGGCTGCGGGCGGTGACTGGCGAAGAAATTATCATTTCCAATACAAATTTGCTCGACAAGGAAATCACCAACCTGACGCAATTGGGTCGTCGCAGAACGCGCTATGGTATCGGGGTTATCTATCAGACTGAGCCAGATGATGCGCGGCGTATTCCCGGTCTTTTGAAACAGATTGTAGAAGACAATGACGCCAAGTTTATCCGATCCGGCTTCGTCGGCTTTGGCGACAGTTCGATCAATTTCGAGCTGGATTTTGATATCATGAGCAGCGACTATGAAGTGGTTTATGAAGGCCGTCACAAAATCGGCTTGGATATCCTTCAGAAGTTTAACGAGGAAGGTCTGGAATTTGCCTATCCGACACAGACTAGCTTTACCTCCGCGCCCGACGGTAAGATGATAATGCCTTATCCCGAAGGCGGGTTTCCGGTTCATATCCAGGATAGCTAGCTTGCCGTAGCGTCAGGACCAGTGGCAAAGAAAAACCTTGTTAATTGGCCGCTTAAAAGAGAGTATGCGCGCCAAATTCGACTCTAATCCATCACAATAAAGGATCATATCATGCGTGACGCAGTCATCGTTTCCACCGCTCGGACCCCCATTGGGCGCGCTTATAAAGGCGCCTTCAACGCAACGGCTGGTCCCACTCTCGGTAGCTATGCAGCCAAAGCAGCTGTTGAGCGCGCCGGCATTGATCCTGCCACGGTAGAAGACGTAGTTTGGGGCAGCGCTCTTCAGCAAGGTTCGCAAGGCGGAAATCTTGGACGGAATGTGGCGTTGCGTTCAGGCTTCCCGATCGAAGTCCCCGGTATGACATTGGATCGCCAGTGCTCGTCCGGTTTGATGGCCATTGCAACAGCCTCCAAGCAGGTGACGATCGACCGTATGGATGTTGTTGTCGGTGGCGGACAGGATTCCATCTCGACTGTCCAAACACCGGAGATGCGCATGGCACCAGATAAGGCTTTGGTCGCGATGCATGACGATATCTATATGCCGATGTTGCAAACCGCCGAAGTCGTGGGTGCGCGCTATGGCATCTCCCGTGACGCATGCGACGAATATGCGCTGAAATCCCAACAACGTACCGCTGCGGCTCAGGAAGCAGGCAAGTTTGATGACGAAATTGTTGAGGTTACCGCAACCATGGGCGTGCAGGACAAGGAAACCAAAGAAATTTCCATGCACGAAATCACTCTTAGTAAAGATGAAGGCAATCGCCCGACGACAACATTGGAGGGTTTGCAGTCATTGAAACCGGTTCTTGGCGAAGACAAGATCATCACGGCTGGTAACGCATCACAGCTTTCCGATGGCAGTTCCGCTAGTGTGGTGATGGAAGCTAGTGCCGCAGAGAAGGCGGGCCTGAATCCACTCGGCCGCTATGTCGGTATGGCAGTTGCCGGCACCAAGCCTGACGAAATGGGAATCGGTCCCGTTTTCGCGATTCCCAAATTGCTCGAGAAATTCGATCTGAAAATGGATGATATTGGCCTATGGGAATTGAACGAAGCCTTTGCTGTGCAAGTGCTTTATTGCCAGCAGAAACTGGGCATTCCTGATGAGCTGTTGAACGTCAATGGCGGCTCGATTTCGATTGGTCACCCCTATGGTATGACCGGCGCACGCTGCACTGGTCACGCACTGATCGAAGGCAAGCGTCGCGGCGCGAAATATGCTGTAGTCACCATGTGTATTGGTGGTGGGCAGGGCGCAGCCGGTCTGTTTGAGATACTCTAGACGCAGGAATTTAGCGGAAAAAGCTCTCTTGCCCGATCGGCAAGGGGGCTTTTTTTTTGGGTCAGCGGGATTGCTGAACCATCGGCTGCGATACCGAACAAAGTACAGCCAGACAGTGATATCGCTATGAACTAATGTCTCTGCATGGTTGAGGCTACGGTCTGGTATGATGGCGCTTGTCCGCTATGTCTGCGTGAGATTGCGTTGATGCAGCGACTTGATCGGCAGGGCGCGATTGATTTTGTCAATGTTGCGGATCCCGTTACGCGCTGCCCGAACGCCCGCAACAGGTTGCTGGAACGGTTTCACGCGCTAGAAAACGGCCAGATGCTCTCAGGTGCGGCGGCGTTCGCAGCGATGTGGCGCGCAATTCCATTGCTCCGGCCCCTTGGTCTGCTCGCACAGAACCACATTTTTCTGAGCCTGTTGGTATTGTTATATCTGCGCTTTCTGGCCGTCCGTCCTGCATTTCAAAGACTATTTCAAAAGGGGAGAGCCATTTGAACATTCCACCTGATCCTGTCAGCCCCGGTCAAGAAAGTGTCTGGGACTATCCTCGCCCCGCAATTGCAGAACCAAATACCCATCATCTGCAGATCATCCATAAGGGTGTTGAAATTGCCAATACGAGGGCTGGATATCGGACATTGGAAACGAGCCATCCACCGACCTATTATTTTCCTCCTGAAGACGTGACATGGACCCATTTGTCCGGGAACTTGCGTCGCTCGCTTTGTGAGTGGAAGGGCCAGGCCAGCTATCTCGATGCAACAATTGACGGCGATTGTCTGCAAGCTGCGGCCTTGACCTATCGGGAGCCTACGGACTCGTTCGCAATGATTCGCAACCATGTCGCTTTTTATCCAGAGCCTTTTGATCAGTGTCTGGTGGATGGTGAAACCGTGACGCCGCAGCCAGGTGGTTTTTACGGGGGATGGGTCACCTCACATGTCGCGGGTCCATTTAAGGGAATACCTGGCAGTCGTTTCTGGTGAACGTCCACTTAAAGGTTGCGCAGCGCTCAATGCTCGGCAACAGTTGTTCTGAAAGAAGAAACATATTTTGGGACAAAGGATTCGGACATGACAGCAGTAGGCATAGTGGCGACGTTAACCGTAGCGGAGGGCAAAAATGCTGATTTCGAAGCGGCGTTTTCCGAACTTATGGCTGCTGTCCGCGAGAATGAGCCGGGCAACGAGTTTTATTCGGTTTTCCAATGCAAAGACAATCCACAGCAATATAAAGTGCTGGAACGCTACGTCGATCAGGCGGCGCTGGATGCGCATGGTAAATCAGAACATTTCCGTGCGAGCGGCCCCAAGCTGGCGCCCTGCATGGCAGCGGCACCAGTCATTGAACATCTTGACGGTATCTAACAGCTGATCAGGGCACTGTGGGCACAAGCCTCCAATTGTCGGGGCGGTTTTGAGGAGATCATCAACCTGGAGTTGATCTGCGTAGCCTCGCCTCGGCTGATCCCTAATGCGACCAAAGAGGCGAGACCGGTATCACGATTTATTGGATCGCGGTGTCTTGGTTTTTGATCTAATCGAGATAAAAATTGACCGTCGTCACAACCCGTACTTTCTTATACGGCGTGTCAGTGACGCCATAGCCGCCGCCATCACCATCCCGCGAGTTGATGGAGAAATAGCCTTGTGTCGCGGACTTGATTCCACCGACATCCGTGCCGCTATCCTCGGCAAATTGCTCTGCAGATTTACGGGCGTCCTTTGTCGCTTCGGCAACCATTTCCGGCTTGATTTCATCAAGCTTGGTGAACGTATAGCTCATGCCTGATCCGTCTTCGAGAACCACACCCCGGCGGACCAGATCAAATTGCCGGGCGACAGCCGCCTGAGCTTTTTCAATATCATCGGTACGCAACGATAGCCGCTGACGGATGGTGTAACGCGGGATACCGTTACTACTATACTGGTTTACATTTGCACCGGTCGGCTTCAGTGCATCTGCTTCAAAACCGAGTTCGGTAAAAAATTTGCCAATCGCCGCCGTATCCCGATCCATATCAGCTTGGGCTTCCGCCAGATTGGTGCTTTGCGCGCTATAGGCGATGGTCCAGGTTGCGAGGTCGGCGGTGACTTCGCGTTCAGCCAGTCCCCGCACCGTGACGCTGCGATCGGCCATTTTTGATCGTAACAATCCGTCGCCAAGCAAATAGCCTCCAGCGATCAAACCGATGGTCAGCAATCCTGCACTAACCAGTAATACGTTATTCTTCTTGTCCAGAAATTTGCTGCCTTCAACATTATCAGTCATTGCTCTTTCCCTTTCGTTCCAAGCGTTTTAAACTGTCTGTAAGATCGCTGTTCGGCTTTGCGATAGCTGCGATGAACCGTTTCTGAACAGCGATGAATGGAGTTTACCTATAATGCCGATCCAATATCTACACACCATGCTGCGGGTTACTGACCCGGATGCCACAATAAGATTCTTCAATCTCCTCGGCCTCGAAGAAGTGCGACGATATGATAGCGAAAAAGGCCGCTTCTCGCTTATCTTTCTCGCTGCGCCGGGCCAAAAAGACGTCGCAGAGGTGGAGTTGACCCACAATTGGCCGGCTGAAGATGGCAGCAGTGAAGACTATGACGGCGGCCGGAATTTCGGTCATCTCGCTTACCGTGTCGAAAATATTTACGAGCTTTGCAAAACACTGATGGATGCCGGTATTACGATCAACCGACCGCCGCGTGATGGGCACATGGCTTTTGTCCGGACGCCAGATAATATTTCGGTCGAGCTCTTGCAGGCTGGTGATAATCTGCCGGTACAGGAACCGTGGGCAAGTATGGAAAATATCGGTGAATGGTAGAGCTTTTTGCCAGCTAGGCTGCTGCAGTCCCTGAATCGGGTTTGGCCGAGAGGTTCGACAAGTCAAAGCTGACAACCTGATTTCGACCGTTATTCTTGGCATCATACAGGCGCCTGTCAGCTTTTGCCATGACCGCACGGAGGGAAGCGCGTTTTGGAATAGATGCAACGCCAACGGAAAAGGTCACAGGCTGTCTGATTTCTGGGACATTGGCATGGACGGATCGAATGAGAAGTTGGCAAATCTCTGACAGTTCTGAGGTTGGATTGCCTTTTCGACTGCCCCTTTCGTCAGGCTGGATAAGCAAAGCGAATTCCTCACCGCCAATTCGCGAAGAAAAATGACGAGTGGTGCTGAGTTCCCGGCCAACGACACGCAGAACTTCATCGCCAATCTCGTGACCATATTGATCATTGACCTGCTTGAAAAAGTCGATGTCCAGAATGGCGAGGTGGCCATATCTGCGCTCGGTCAGATTCTGTTTGAACGCTTTTTCAAAAGCACGGCGGTTGCCGATGGCTGTTAGGCCATCGGTTTCTGCCAGCAAGGTCAATTCTACCTGTTCACGCAGCGTATGCTCGTGCTTGAGACGGAGCCGCATGATCCGGTTGGCGACGCCAAAGGCGAGAATGATGGTTTCGAGCACAAGCGCAAAATAGAGACCATAGTCGAGCTCCGGAATGCCGAGATACAGGTCCATACCGCGAGCGATACGATCAGCACTGAATGCAATGATCGGTGTCCAGGCAGCAATCTGAAACCAGATGGCTTTGCTGCCGCGCCGCAAGGCATGGCCCATCGTGTAAAGAACGATCAGCAGATAAGGGACAAACGAGGCATGATAATAGTTGCGGATATTATTGTCATAGCCGTCGGAGCTTTGAAAAATATAGGCGGTTACAAAGACAGGCAACACCGCAGATATTAGTAACAGTGGACGGAGCCAGCTTGCAATCTTGCCCGGCTCGACAAACCGATCGAGGAAAAATCCACTGGCGGCAATACAAAGGGCTAGGGTCCAGTAGTTGAGAAGGAACTTCGTCATCAGGTCCGTCTCGGGGAAGACCAGAAAGATTAAACCGGACGAACTGAACGTATAAACGACCGTACCGGCTATCATGATGCTGTGCCACAGCATGAAACTGTAACGCAGCGCACCATAGAAAAACGCGTTGTAAAAAAAAGGCATGATTGCCATGCCGCACAACAGAGCGAACATGGCGGAAAGGGGCAGCTTCAGATCGTCCCAAGTCTTTTTCGATTTGAGTTCCATCAATGTGATGGAGCTTGCCACTCGCGGATTGTCCAGCGACACGAAAACGCTTGTGATCTGGCTTCGGGTAGCGGGGTTTTCTGATCCCGGAATCGGCAAACCATAATGCCCTTTTGGTCTCCAGCTTTCGACAACCTGCCGCTCGGTAAAATAGGTAGACATAACAGTGCCGTCGGTCAGCAACGAGTGAACAGATATCGAACTGAGTCCGTTATTATCACCCTGTATTTCGACTGTGCCAGGCGGAATTATATCAGCCTTGAAGGGAAATTTGGCCCATAGCTTTGTTCCGGCGAAATCAAACTTGCTGTCTGAGCAATTAAATTTGTCGCTCTCAGCAATGACCTCGGAAATTTTGCCTTCCGGACCAGTTCCAAATGTACAGAGGTCGTCCGCCAGGCGCACGGCAGATGCGCTTGCACTGGAAGCAGGCAACGCGAGGCAAAAACCAAGCAATGCCAGAAATATGGCCAATAAGCGCAATGCGCGATCCTTCCCTACGCTTCCGTTGACTAAGTCTATGTGTCTTAAGGTAAAATGGTTATTTTGCCGTTAACCCTCGACAGCGGCTGGACTGCATCGTAAATTGCCGAACATGCTTGAAATCATCCGAATTCCCGTCTTGTCCGATAATTATGTCTGGTTAGTCCATGAACCGACATCTCAGGAGACCATGGTCGTTGACCCTGCCGTAGCCGAACCGGTGCTCGCAGAAGCGGCTAAACGCGGCTGGAAAATCACCCAGATTTGGAACACCCACTGGCATCCCGATCATACGGGCGGCAACGCAGCGATAAAGGAAGCGACCGGTTGCCACATTACTGGGCCAGAAGCAGAGCAGGCGCGGATCCCAACGCTCGATACCATGGTCCGGGAAGGAGATCATGTACGGCTGGGGGAAGTCGTGGCTGAAGTTATCGATGTTCCAGCGCACACTGCGGGACATATAGCGTTCCACATTGCGGATGAGAAAGTCGTCTTTGTCGGGGATACCCTGTTCGCTATGGGCTGTGGTCGACTATTTGAAGGCACAGCTGCGCAAATGTATGATAATATGCAAAAACTTTCCAAGTTACCGGGCGATACAAAAGTTTACTGCGCCCATGAATATACACAGGCCAATGGCGAATATGCGTTGGTAGCCGAGCCAGAAAATCAGGCGCTGAAGGACCGCATGCAGGCGGTTTTGGCGGCACGGGCCAACGGCGAGGCAACGGTGCCAACAACCATCGCTTTGGAAGCAGCGACAAATCCGTTCATGCGAGCGGCTTCCGCAGCGCAGTTGGCAGAACGGCGGACTGCTAAAGATAATTTTTAGGGCTTGATTTCGTTTTTTATCGAATTCATGATATCATGTATCTTTGATGGGGGAACATCGAAGGAGACTCGCCATGCGCAAGATTATTTTCGCATTACCATTGGCTCTGATGCTAGCTGCCCCGGCGGCCAATAGCGGCACCGCTGAGGTAAAGCTCAGCGAAAAAGAACAGACCAAGTTTGACAAGAAAATTGCCGGACGTGAAGCCGGTAAGCCAGTCAGTTGTATCAATCGTATCGACCAAAGAAACATGACAGTGATTGGCGACAAATATCTGATTTACGGGCGCAGTGGTAATCCCAAAACCATCTATGTGAACGAGCCTTATGGCGGATGCCGTGATGTCGATCGCAATACGCTGGTAACGGTTCGGTCCTCGTCACAACTTTGCCGCGGCGAGATTGCTCAGGTGCAAAATCGGCCATCTGGTGCATTTATCGACAGCTGTTCGTTCAGTTCGTTCGTTCCCTACACCAAAACTGGTGGTTAATCGCTCCTGACTATGAACGCGCTTACTTCTTGTAAAGCGCGTTCATCCGTTCCTGATAGCGTTCCCGAATGACATGACGCCGGATTTTCATGCTTGGCGTTAGTTCTTCATTTTCGATCGCAAAGGGCTCGTCGGCAAATTCAAACCGGCGAACCTTTTCGGTAACGGTCAGATTTTTGTTCACCCGATCAACAGCTTTACTCACCGCCGACTTGAAGGCTGGATTAGCCTGTAGTTTCAGGAAATCATATGCCATGCCCTCCTGCCGCGACCATTCCAGGGCCCATTCGGGATCTGGCACGACAAGCCCGACCATATAGGGTCGCTTGTCTCCAACAATCATCGCTTGTAATATTTCTGGCTGCAAAGTCAGCATGCCTTCCAGCTTCTGAGGTGCAACATTTTCGCCCTTGTCGTTGACGATTAAATCCTTCTTGCGATCCGTAATCGCGACCCGGCCTGCTTCGTCAATCAGACCGATATCTCCCGTGTGCAGCCAGCCATCTATGATTACACGATCGGTTTCCGCCTGATTGCGCCAATAGCCCTTCATGACGAGTTCGCCGCGGACCAATATCTCGCCATCGTCGGCAATCTTGACTTCTGTATCGATCATAGGCGGGCCGACTGTATCCATTTTCAAACCGGTGCGCGGCCGGTTACAGGAAATGATCGGACCAGATTCTGTCTGGCCATAGCCTTGCAGCAAAGTCAGTCCTAGTGATTGAAAAAATACACCGATATCGGGGTTGAGAGGCGCGCCGCCCGAGACCATAGCTTTGATCCGTCCACCAAAGCGTTTTTGCACTTTGGGACGGAGCGTTTTGTTCAGAAAAATGTCCATCGGTTTGTCGCGCTTGCGCTTTTTGCCGCTGGCCACCCGTTCGCCCATGGCCAAGGCCTTGCCGAGCAGATAATTGGGCATCTTGCCTTGTTTCTCGACCGTTTTGATAAGCCGCTGGCGCAAAACCTCAAACAAGCGTGGAACCACTACCATTATGGTCGGTCGAACTTCCTCGATATTGGAGGCAAGCTTTTCCAGTCCTTCCGAATAATAAATTTCAGCACCCAGACCGATCGGGAAGAACTGTCCAGCGCTATGTTCGTATGCATGACTGAGCGGCAGGAACGAGAGGAAAACCTCTTCGTCCCAACCAAAATCACTTTCGATGACTTCGGCTGGTCCTTTGACATTATGCAGGATTGCGCCGTGCGGCTGCATCACGCCGCGGGGCTGTCCGCCGGTTCCGCTGGTATAGATAATACAGGCAACATCATCCCGCTTCATGTCCTCGGCCTGGGCACTTATCTCAGCCACATCCTCATCAGTGCCCTGGATCAAGTCATTCCATTGGTGAATGGCGAAATCGCCTGACTGCCCGATGCGCAAATCTGACATACCAATTACAATATCGGCTTCAGCCGATTTCATGACGGAAGGAATCAGATTTTGCGCGAGTTTCTGATTGGACACAATCACGGCCTTTGCCCCGCTATTGTCCAATATATGCTGATGATCCTGCGGTGTGTTCGTTGTGTAGGTCGGAACGGTGATGCATTTCGCGGCCATGATCGCCAGATCGGCAATACACCATTGCGGGCAATTGTCGGCGACCAGCATGATGCGGTCGCCTGGTTTCAGACCGAGTTTTTTGAAAGATTTAGCCAGCGCCGCGACTTGTTGAGCCGCTTCTGACCAACTGGTTGCGCGCCATTCCCCGTCAATTTTCGCACTTAGAAAGGGCTTGTCGCCGCCTTCACTCGCGCGATGAAAAAACATAGAAACAAGGTTGGAAAACCCGTCAAATTCAAGATAGCGGTTCTTAGATTTTTTTGCCGACACTTTATTCACCCTCTCGCGCAGCCACCCCTTTGAAGGCCAGACCCCTGATGTGACTACAGGCTAGCGTGGATAAAAGTTTCGGGCAATGATTTCCAACCCCGAAATGGGAATTGTCTCCATCAAGGCAGCTCGCTGACCGCTTCACCGGTGCTGCGGGGATCAACCGCGCCGACCCAGCCCTTGTCGGTTTTTTGAGCACCAGCAAGCTTTGAGGGGAGGTTGCTGGTGACGACGGTGTGGCCGAGACGGGCCAGATCATCTTGCAGCGCAATCAGGTCGCTGTCATTTTCAATCAACAGTCCCGATCCACCGAAATAGATATTGGGCATCGCCATCGCATCCTTCAGCGGCAATCCATAATCCAGCACGCCGATTAGCGTTTTAGCGACATGCATGATTATGCGCTTGCCTCCTGCAGAACCCAAAGCAAGAATAGGCTCTCCTTTGGAATCGTAGACGATCGTGGGCGACATGGACGAAAGCGGACGTTTGCCCGCTTGCACCCGGTTTGCGACCGGCGCACCGTCTTTTTCCGGAGCAAAGGTAAAGTCTGTAAGTTCGTTATTGAGCACCATGCCGCGGGCGAGCAATTGACTGCCGAATGGGCCTTCGACGGTGGATGTCATATTCGCAATATTGCCTTCGCCATCAACTGCGGTGAAATGGGTCGTCCCAGCCACTTCCGATGAAATAGCAGCCGTGCGGGGCAAGGCACCGGGAGGATTGCCGGCAGGATAGGTGTCGATCCCCGGAAACTGAGGCCGCGCGCGTTGTAGTGCGATCATTTGGGAGCGCTTGGAAAGATATTGCTTGTCGATCAAGCCAGCGACAGGGACCGAGACAAAATCCTGATCCGCCAGATATTTTTCACGGTCCGCATAGGCCAGCCGCATGGCTTCACCAACAACATGCCATGCACGCGCTGGTTCTTTTTCATAAAGCGTAGCCATGTCAAATCGTTCGATTGAGCCCAGTATCTGAAGAACTGTTGTCGCTCCGGATGAGGGCGGCCCCATGCCGCAAATACGATATTCGCGATAAGTGGAGCAGACCGGTTGACGCAGAATCGCGCTGTAGTTGGCAAAGTCCTGCTGTGTCAAAACGGAAGGATTTTGCGGTGCTTTACCGACCGCTGCCGAAATCGCGGCTGCGGTCTTGCCAGTGTAAAAAGCATCCGCACCGCTAGCTTGCAGTTCGCGGAGCAATTGACCGAGTTCAGGGTTTTTTATTATCGTTCCGCGTGGAGCAGGCTCTCCATTGCGCCAATACAGCTTTTGCATGTCGGGGAATTTTACCCAAAGTCTTTCGAGCCGTTTCATCCAGTCATGTTGTGGAGGACTGACAGCATAACCCTCTTCGGCCAGTTTGATGGCCGGTTCGAACAATTTTGCCCAAGGCAGTTTGCCCCATTTCTTATGGGCCAATTCCATCAGTCGCATATTGCCCGGTACGCCCACTGACTTCCCGCCTGGTGCGGCATCGCGCCAACCTAGAGGCTTGCCATCTTCGCCCAAAAAGCGGTCCGAAGCAGCTGCTGCGGGCGCCATTTCGCGTCCGTCAATGGTTTCCATCCAACCGCTTTTTCCGTCATGGTGCAGCAGAAAGCCGCCGCCGCCAATGCCGCTCGATTGTGGTTCGACGACGGTTAGCGCCAGCATCATAGCCATCGCAGCGTCGGTTGCAGAGCCGCCAGCTTGCAGCATTTCAAATCCGGCCTTGGTAGCTTCGGGATGGGCTGATGCGGCAGTGCCGGCATTTTGCGCACTGGCGGGAACGGCGAGCGGGGTGATCAGGAAAAAAGCGAGCAAAGTCAGGAGTTTTTTCATGGAGCCAAGTTTTATGGATGGCTTGTCTTTTTGGCAAATCATTTGTCGTCTGCTCCTACCGCATCTGAAACCGATGCATATCCGTCGCGCTTCAATAACCGCGCCAGTCCGCAGCTCATAGCGCGTGCCATGGTCGGACCTTCATATATCATCGCAGTGTAAAGCTGAATGAGTGCGGCTCCCGCCCGAATGCGCTGATAGGCATCCTCCGCATTGGCGATTCCACCAACCCCGATGAGCGGGATTTTGCCACCGCTGGCTTTGCGAAAATCCTTAAGCCGTTCCAGCGCCAGGTCTTTCAGCGGCGCGCCAGACAGACCGCCGGTTTCATCCTGATTGATCGAATGCAGATTGGGGCGTGTGATAGTGGTATTTGAAACGATAAGCGCATCAATCTGCTGCTTCATGGTGACATCTACTATATCGTCAATGTCCGCCGGCTCGAGATCAGGGGCGACTTTCAGGAAAACCGGAACTTTATGATCACCACGGGCCTGCATGACGGCCGCGAGCAGTTCTTCCAATGCGGTTTTGTCCTGCAACGCGCGCAATCCCGGCGTGTTGGGCGAGGAAATATTGACCGTTAGATAGTCTGCCAGTGGTGCCATATTCTCGACGCCGATAACATAATCAGCAATCCGGTCATCGCTATCTTTATTGGCGCCAATATTGATGCCCAGAACGCCCTTGCCCATGCGTCTTCGCATTCGTTTCAGGCGCGGCGCCGCTTTTTCCTGCCCTTCATTGTTAAAGCCTAACCGGTTTATGACTGCCTTGTCTTCGGGCAACCGGAATATGCGCGGTTTGGGATTGCCCGGCTGTGCGCGCGGTGTCAGCGTGCCGACCTCGGCATAGCCAAAACCCATACGGATCAGCGCGTCAGGCACTTCACCATTTTTGTCGAAACCAGGTGCCATGCCGATGGGATTGGGAAAATCGAGACCGGCGACCGTGGTAGCCAGTACCTGGTCGGATGTGGGCGCTGGGCCCAAGGGCAGGGCTTTTAGTCCGGCAATGGTGAGGCCGTGGGCTTTCTCCGCTTCGAGTGCGAAAATAAATGGGCGGGCAAGATTATAGAGCATCGCCGCGCCTATGGCATTGCTGGACAGGATCGGCAATCCTCTGCGCACCAAGTTCAGCTGGAAAATTTTGGCGCAAATTTTGGTCGCAGTCGCAACCAAATATGATATGCGCGTCCCAGAAAGTTGAGGACGATATGATTGCTACCCCTGATTTTGATTTCCAGCTTGGTGAAATGGCCGATCAGATCCGTGATACGACACGGCGCTTTGCCGATGAGAAAATCATGCCATTGGCCCAGAAAATGGACCGTGAAGACTGGTTTCCGCGTGAGCTTTGGGAGCAGATGGGAGAGCTTGGCCTGCATGGCGTGACCGTTGAGGAGGAAGATGGCGGGCTAGGCCTGGGCTATCTGGAACATGCCATAGCAGTTGAAGAAGTAAGCAGGGGCAGCGCAGCGCTGGGACTGTCCTACGGCGCACATAGCAATCTTTGCGTCAATCAAATCCGCCGCTGGGCATCACCGGAGCAAAAAGCGAAATATCTGCCAAAGCTGATTTCCGGAGAACATGTGGGTTCACTCGCCATGTCCGAAGCCGGTGCCGGGTCGGATGTTGTGAGTATGAAACTCAAAGCAGAAGCCGTGCAAGGCGGCTATATATTGAATGGCACCAAATTCTGGATCACCAACTCAACCGATGCGGACACTCTGGTGGTCTATGGCAAAACCCGGCCCGATGCGGGTTCTGGTGGTATCACAGCTTTCCTGATTGAAAAGGGCATGAAGGGTTTTTCCATCGGCCAGAAAATCGAAAAAGTTGGTATGAAGGGCAGCCCCACCGCAGAATTGGTATTCGACGATTGCGAAGTGCCGGAAGAAAACGTGATGGGGCCGATTAATGGCGGTGTCGGGGTACTTATGTCCGGTCTCGATTATGAGCGCGCGGTCCTGGCTGCAATCCCCCTGGGATTGATGCAAGCCTGTCTCGATACGGTCATACCTTATGTCCGCGAACGTAAGCAGTTTGGCAAGCCGATTGGTACGTTTCAGCTGATGCAAGGCAAGATTGCCGATATGTATGTCCGTCTCAACAGTGCGCGGTCATACGTTTATGCAGTGAACAAGGCGTGTGATGCCGGCCAGACAACGCGTTTTGATGCCGCTGGTGCCGTTATGTATGCGTCTGAAAGCAGCGTTCGTGTCGCCGAAGAATCGGTCCAGTCACTAGGCGGTGCCGGTTATACCACCGACTGGCCGGTGGAACGCTATTGGCGCGATTCCAAATTGCTGGACATTGGCGCAGGAACCAATGAAATCCGCCGCATGCTAATCGGTCGCGAATTGATTGGTGGCGCCTGATGAAGCTGCTGCTTACCGGCTCATCGGGTTGGTTGGGCAGGTTTCTGGCGCCGAAGCTTGAAGCGATCGGTCACCAAGTAACTGGTCTCGATGTTGCGCCCGGAGATCACACCGATATTGTCGGTTCGGTGGCAGATCGATCTCTGATTGATCAGGTTTTCAGTGACCATGGTATCGAAGCGGTAATCCACGCTGGCGCGCTGCATAAACCCGATATTGTCCGTTACCCCAGCAGCGCTTTTGTTGATGTGAATGTCACCGGCACGCTGAACCTCTTGGAAGCCGCGGTGCAGGCTGGTCATGACCGGTTTGTCTTTACCTCAACAACCTCTCTGATGATTTCCGAGACCGTGCGTGCCGGTCGTGCCGGCGGGGCGGAAGAGGCTTTTTGGCTGGATGAAGAATTCGGCCCTCTGAAACCGCGCAATATCTATGGTGTCACGAAGATATCGGCAGAGCATCTGTGCCGTCTCTATCACAAGTTGCACGGAATTAATGTCGCGGTTTTGCGCACGGGTCGTTTTTTCCCCGAAGATGACGACACGCTTGAAGTGCCAAGCGGCCCCAATCTGAAAGCCAATGAATTATTGAACCGCCGATTGACCGTCGAGGATGCCGCCGAAGCCCATATTGCAGCATTGGACCGCATAGCTGATTTGGGATTCGAGACGTTTGTTTTGTCAGCGGCAACGCCGTTTATCCGAGAAGATTGCCAGCAGCTTATCGAGGATGCACCATCTGTGATCGCGCGTTATTTTCCCGAGGCCAAAGCCCTGTATGAGGAAAAAGGCTGGGTGCTGCCGGATCATATTGATCGTGTTTACGACGCCGGAAAAGCGGAGAAGCTGTTAGGTTTTCGGGGCAAGACCAGCTTCGCCAGCATATTGGAAGCTCTAGCAGAAGATCGCCCGATGCCCTTTCATCATGATCCCAGTTATCTCTCTCCAAAGGAGGCTTTATGACCTACACGCTGATTACCGCAAACCGCAACTATTCAAGCTGGTCGCTGCGCCCGTGGATGTTGATGAAGGCGCTGGATATCCCGTTCAAAGATCAGATTATCTATTTTGAAGAAGACAATTATGAGCGGTTTCGGGCCTTTGCTCCCAATGCCCAGGTGCCTTGCTTAAAACACAAGGATCTGAAGGATGGCGATCGCACGATTTGGGACTCGCTGGCGATCATGGAATATCTTGCAGAGCGGCACGAGGGCATCTGGCCAGCGGATGAACAGGCACGGACATGGGCGCGTTGTGCGGCAGCGGAAATGCATGGTGGTTTTGCGCCGCTACGCAATATCTGCCCGATGAATATTGGAATCCGGGCGAAGTTACATAACATCGAGACGCCGCTTCAACGCAATGTGAGCCGGATCGGCGAGCTATTTGCCGAAGGTTTGGATAGCTTCGGCGGGCCGTGGCTAGCAGGTGACAAGTTTACCGCCGTGGATGCCTTTTACGCCCCTGTGGCCTATCGCGTGCGGTCATTTGATCTCGATATCGGACCAAAAGGCCGGGCATGGGTGGATAACATCATCGCCCATCCCGCTATGCAGGCTTGGGAGACCGAAGCACTTGCGGAGCCGCATCGTGAAATTGGTCATGAAGAAGAGATTGCTGCGGTGGCGATAGTGACCGAAGATTTCCGGACCGCCGTTTGATCTGAACGGATGCAAAGAGAGGCGCTTCGCTTGACGGTGGCAAGCCAATAGGCCATGGCCGCGCTCAGCAATGGTGCGTTGCAACAATCTAATCTGACATTTCAATCGGTGGGGACCGAATCATGGCGATACACAGCGACTTCAAACGCGACTGGCTTTCCAATCCGAAAACTGAGTTTTTGGCCGGTTTGGTCGTTGCACTTGCGTTGATCCCGGAGGCTATTGGCTTTGCCATAATTGCCGGAGTTGATCCGCGTGTTGGTCTCTATGCCAGTTTCTCGATCGCCGTCATAATCTCGATGATTGGCGGCCGGCCGGGAATGATCAGCGCAGCGACAGCGGCAGTGGCCGTATTGGTCGTGCCACTGGTGCGCGATCATGGGGTCGAATATCTGTTCGCGGCGACCATATTAATGGGTATTTTCCAAGCCATAGCGGCGTTGCTGCGGTTGGACTTGTTGATGCGCTTTGTGTCGCGGTCCGTTATTACCGGATTTGTGAACGCGCTCGCCATCCTTATCTTCATGGCGCAGCTCCCGCAATTGACCGGTGAAGCCTTTACTTGGCAGACCTATGTGATGGTCGCGGCCGGCCTGGCGATCATCTATGGCTTGCCGAAGCTCACCAGCTGGGTGCCGTCACCCTTGGCCGCGATTATCGTGCTGGCTGCGGTCAGCATCTATTTCAGAGTCGATGTATCAACAGTAGGCGACATGGGTGAATTGCCCGACAGCCTGCCGTGGATTCACATTCCGCAAATTCCCATCACCTGGGAAACACTGCAGATTATTGCACCTTACTCATTGGCGATGGCAGCCGTCGGTTTGCTGGAATCCCTTCTCACTGCCTCCATTGTTGATGATATGACCGAGACCCGCAGTGACAAGAAACGGGAAACCTATGGTCAGGGCATCGCCAATTTCGTGACCGGTTTTATCGGCGGCATGGGCGGCTGTGCAATGATCGGCCAATCCGTAATCAATATCAAATCGGGTGGCCGGCGGCGCCTTTCGACTTTTGTCGCGGGCGTGATGCTGTTGGTGCTTATCGTCGGTCTTGGGCCACTGGTTGCACAAATCCCGATGCCAGCTTTGGTCGCGGTGATGATCTTTGTGTCGATCAGCACCTTCCGCTGGAAAAGCTTTACCGAAATTACCCATCATCCTTGGCCATCCAATTTCGTTATGATCGCTACTGTGGTGATGGTTGTCGCAACCCACGATCTGTCCATTGGTGTTCTAACCGGCGTTCTGCTCTCCGGTATCTTCTTCGCTTGGAAAGTGCGCCAGCTCGTCACAATTCAGGATTTCGTGGAAGTCACTACCCACCGCTATGTCTTTGGCGGCCAGATATTCTTTGGTTCTGTCGATATGCTCTATGAAGCGATGGAGTTTAATGAAGAGGGCATCGATACTGTAATTATCGACGTGCACGACGCGCACTTCTGGGACATCTCGGCGACCGGCATGCTCGACAAGATTGTCGAACGCCTGCAAAATGAAGGCAAGACGGTTGAGCTTATTGGCCTGAATGAAGCCAGCGCGACACTGGTTGAGAAATATAGTGACAATGATCGGCCGTTTGAAAGCCTTGGCGTGGTCGGACACTAGGTATCCGGAGCAGACCGTGTTTTAGGCTGTTTGGATCGCGCAATCATTGTTTTTGTTGTTTGTGCTTTTGACTGCATCTAGGCTCTGGCCAAGCGAAACTGTTCAAACCCCACAGGAGCCAAAGCCATGATCACATTGCACCATCTAGAGTTTAGTCGTTCAACGCGTATCATCTGGTTGCTGGAAGAACTCGGTATCGACTATGAAATGGTGCGCCATCAACGCCATCCCGAGACGATGCGTGCGCAAGCTGATCTGGCTGCGATCCATCCTCTGGCCAAGGCGCCGACGGTGATTGTCGACGATCATCTGATGATGGAATCAGGGGCCGTGATTGAGTATATTCTTGAACAATATGGCGACGGCAAACTGGCTCCGGCTCCAGGCTCCAAAGATCGGGCCGAGTATCTCGAATGGCTTCATTTTGCGGAAGGCACCTTGGCCAATCCTGTCATCGTGCAAATGCTCGCCCCGCGTTTCGGCGGTCTGGGTGAAGGCTATGCGCCGTTTGTCGAGGGCGAGGTCGTCAAGCTGCTCGACTATGTGGAGCATCATATTGATAATCGGGATTTTCTGGTTGGCGACAGTTTTACCGGCGCTGACATCAATATCATGTATGTTGTCGAACTTGCCATGGCAGCCGGCATGCTCGCCAATCGCCCGGCGACGATGGACTATGGCAAACGGATGATGGCCCGGGCCGGCTATAAAAAGGCAATTGAATTGGGCGGACCGGTCGTGCCAACTCTTGCGGGTTAATGCCTGCTGCTGCTCAATCGCCAGACCATGTTGGCGGACGTCTGCTAACCGGGCTTTTGCTTGTTCTGACACTAAGTGCCTTTGCCGGTAACAGTCTGCTGAATCGCGCGGCGCTCGCTGAACACACCATCGATTGGGCCAGTTTCACCGCGATCCGCGTCGTATCGGGCGCGCTTTTGCTGGGGCTGCTATTTGGATGGCGTCATGGTCGTGCGGTGTTGCCGCGCCGCGATACGATTGTTCCAGCGGTCGCCTTATTCTTATATGCCGTCAGCTTCTCATTTGCCTATGTGTCGCTGGATGCTGCCATTGGCGCGCTGATCCTGTTTCCGGCCGGGCAATTGAGCCTGCAGATGATTGGGATAGTGCGTGGGATCTATCCTACGGCTATCCAGTGGGCGGGGCTTTTGTTGGCCATTGCAGGACTTGCCGTATTTTTGGCACCGGGGGACACGGCGCCGCCACTGGCTGGTGGTCTGATCATGGCGTTGGCCGGCATTTCCTGGGGTTTTTATAGCTGGGCCGGGAAAGGCGCAGCGCAGCCCGCTCTCGCCACAGCGCGGAATTTTGTCGGGGCCGCGGCGCTCTGCCTGTTGCTCATTCCTGCGTTGGGCCGCGGTGAACATGTTCAGCCAAGCGGCATCATATTAGCGATAATCTCGGGTACCATCACTTCGGGGCTAGGCTATATAACCTGGTATGCTGTTCTACCGAGATTGACAGTTAGTACCGCCGCCGCCTCTCAGCTTTCGGTGCCAGCCATTGCTGCGCTAGGCGGGCTGCTGTTGCTTGGTGAAACACTAACGACGCGGTTTTTTATAGGCAGTATGATGATCTTTGCGGGGATCGGATTGACTATGTTTAAATGGAGCGGGTTCAGGCAGCGCCAACAGAATCTCTGACTACCGCTTCTCCCGTTTCGCGCTGGGTTCTCAATTCTGCCTTCAACTTGGCGGGATCTCGCGCAAACACGAACCCAAAGCTAACACCGCCTTCCTTGCCGACAGTTGCATGGTGCAGCTTGTGGGCTTGCACCAGACGCTTGGCATAGCCGCGCTTAGGGACATATTTGAAATAGCGTTGATGCACCAGGCCATCGTGGATCAGGGTGTAGATGACGCCATATATCAATACGCCTAGCCCAATCCATGTGCCCGGCTCCCAGGCGGAACGGCCCATGATCATTGGACTGCCAACGACAAACATCGAAATGCTCATCACCGCTCCGACAATGCCATAGAGGTCGTTTTTCTCCAGCGTGTTATCATGGGGTTCGTGATGGTCACGGTGCCAGTCCCAGCCGAAACCATGCATGATATATTTGTGTGCGCCCCATGCGACAAATTCCATCGCCACGACGGAGACGAGGACAATAGCAATGATTGAAAAAATACTCATCTGGCGAAGATACGCCTTTCTGATCGGCTTTTGAAGTCACTTCTGACTTGCGCCGACAATTGATCTGGGTAAACGAAGCACCATATTGGAACAGAGGATGGTATAACCCCCAGATGACCGAAGCAAAAACCCTGTACGAGAAAATTTGGGATGCGCATGTCGTGGACCAGCGCGATGACGGCACAGCGCTGATTTATATCGACCGTCATCTGGTCCATGAAGTGACGAGCCCGCAGGCTTTTGAGGGGTTACGGAAAGCGGGGCGCAAGGTTCGTCGCCCCGATCTGACCTTGGCGGTTCCCGATCATAATCTGCCGACGACACCCCGTGTTGATGCCAACGGGACGAAGATACCTATAGCCGATCCGCAAAGTGCCGCGCAGCTCGAGGCGCTTGAAGCCAATGCGCCAGCCTTCGGAATCAAATATATCGGTGCGAGTGACAAAGAACAGGGGATTGTTCATGTCATCGGGCCGGAGCAGGGTTTTACGCTGCCTGGCACCACGCTGGTCTGCGGAGACAGCCATACTGCCGCACATGGTGCGCTGGGCGCGCTCGCCTTTGGTATCGGCACCAGCGAAGTCGAGCATGTCCTGGCCACACAGACACTGCAGCTGTCTCGGTCCAAATCAATGGAAATTCGGGTTGAGGGGCTGCTCGGTCCCGGCATCAGTCCCAAAGACCTCATCCTGCATATCATCGGCGTCATTGGCGCGGCGGGTGGTACTGGTCATGTCGTGGAATATCGCGGAGAGGTGTTTGAAAAAATGTCAATCGAAGGCCGGTTGACCGTATCGAACATGTCGATCGAGGCAGGCGCGCGCGCAGGCCTGATTGCACCCGACGAGACAAGCTTCGCTTATCTCAAAGGCCGTCCGATGGCGCCCAAGGGAGCGGACTGGGATGCGGCCGTTGCCTATTGGAAAAGCTTGCGTACCGACGATGGTGCGGTTTTCGACAAGACGGTGACAATTGACGCAGCCGACGTTGCACCAACGGTGACCTGGGGCACGAGTCCGGAGGATGTCTTGCCGGTGACTGGTCAGGTTCCGGCGCCGGAGAGTTTTGCCGACCCGTCCAAGCAGGATGCGGCGCGTAAATCACTTGATTATATGGGGCTTTCGGCGGGGCAGCCACTGACGGACGTTTCTGTTGAAAATATTTTTATCGGCAGTTGTACCAACAGCCGGATCGAAGATTTACGAGCAGCAGCCAAGGTTCTGGAAGGCCGCAAAAAGGCGGACGGCGTGAAATGGGCGATTGTCGTACCTGGATCCGGCCTCGTTAAAGCACAGGCAGAAGCGGAAGGTCTGGATGCAATCTTCAAAGCTTCCGGTTTTGAATGGCGAGAACCAGGCTGTTCGGCCTGTCTTGGGATGAATCCCGACAAAGTCCCATCTGGCGAACGTTGCGCCTCGACGTCCAATCGCAATTTCGTTGGTCGGCAGGGCCCCGGTGCCAGAACCCATTTAATGTCTCCAGCAATGGCAGCTGCGGCTGCGGTAGCAGGCAAACTTACAGATGTTCGCGAACTGATAGGATAAGGTTTAGATATGGCAGAAGATAAGAAGAAGCCTGAAGATGATGACGCAAAAGAAAAGAAAAGCAAATGGTCAACCGGCGCTAAAGTAGGCGCTGCCGTTGGTTCGGCAGCCGTTGCCGCTGCCCTGATCTATGCCGGTCGACACAAGATGCGCAAGCTGGATGAGTTCAAGGCCTCTGAACCAAAGCCGGGTACACGCTATGAGAATGAGCCGGTGGATGGTCCTGAAGAGGATGAAGAATGAAACCGGTCCGTTCGGTTGAAGGGCGCGCTATTCCCTTTGGTCAGAAAAATGTTGATACCGATGTGATCATTGCGGCCGAATGGCTCAAAACCATATCCCGGGACGGTTTGGGCAAGGGCGCGTTTGAATCGGTCCGTGCCAAAGAGGGCAATGTTTTCGACGATCCCGAATATGCCGGGGCTTCAATTTTGATTGCAGGCGATAATTTTGGTTGCGGATCCAGCCGTGAACATGCCGCCTGGGCGCTCGACGATATGGGGATAAAGGCGATTATCGCCCCGAGCTTTTCTGATATTTTTTCCAGCAACGCGTTCAAAAACGGCCTGCTTGCCATCCCGCTGCCGCAGGAAGCCGTTGACCGTTTGATGGAGGTCGCCAAAACCGATCCGATATCGATCGATATGGAAAGTATGAGCGTCACCACACCGTTTCAGGATCGCTTTACCTTCGAGATGGATCCTTTCAGACACCAATGTTTGATGGATGGGCTTGATGAAATTGACCTGACAATGTCAAAATCCGATGCCATAGAAGCGCATGAGGCAAGGGTCGATTCTGCACATGCTTGGCATAAGCCAGCCATAGCCTGAACGCGCTCGAGAATTATTAAGGGAAGAGGAAGAAGTAATGAAAGCACTAATGTCCACGAAAGTCGGTGGTCCAGATAGCCTAGAGATACTCGAGGTTGATAGTCCGACAGCTGGCAAGGGTCAGGTGGTCATTGATGTAAAGGCATGTTCGATCAACTATCCCGATGTGCTTATCATTCAGGACATGTATCAATTCAAACCACCCCGGCCGTTCGCGCCAGGTGGCGAAGTGTCCGGTGTCATTTCCGAAGTTGGCGAGGGTGTTACTGGTCTGAAGGTAGGCGACCGGGTTGCATCGACAACCGGCCATGGCGGCCTCGTCGAGAAGGTTGCTGTTGATCACAACAGCGTCTTTAAAATCCCGGATACGGTCAGCTTTGAAGATGCCTCCGCGCTCATCCTGACATATGGAACATCCATACATGCCTTGGTCGATCGCGGCCATATCAAGGAAGGCGACACGCTTTTGGTGCTTGGTGCATCTGGCGGTGTCGGCATCGCTGCAGTTGAGCTGGGCAAAGCCTTTGGTGCGCGCGTTGTGGCTGCTGTGTCCTCTGAAGAGAAGGCAGCCTTTGCCAAGGAAGCAGGTGCAGATGAAACCGTGATTTACGAGCGGGCGCCGTTTGACAAAGACCAGTCCAAAGCCCTTTCAGCACAGTTTAAAGCAGCCGTTGGGCCCAATGGCGCAGATGTCATCTATGATGCGGTCGGCGGCGACTATAGCGAGCCCGCTGTCCGATCTATTGCATGGGAAGGCCGCTTTCTTGTTGTTGGTTTCCCGGCTGGCATCGCCAAATTGCCACTGAATCTGACTCTGCTCAAATCCTGCGATGTTTGCGGTGTATTCTGGGGCGCTTATGCAATGCGTGACCCAGCAGGCAACCGGTCTCATATCAACCGGCTGTTCAAGCTGTGGGGGCAGGGCATGATCCAGCCGCGCGTGTCAGAAATATTCGACTTTGCCGATGCCGGAAAGGCGATCCAGAAAATGGCGGATCGCGGCGCTATTGGTAAGCTTGTTGTGAAAGTTGCAGACTGATCAATACAGGCCTCTTGTCGCCGATGCGGCCAATGCCTATTTCTATTCAACATCATCCAGTGATGGATAAACGCTAGTTAGGGAAAATTATGGCCGGTTTTGAAGATCGTGAAAAAGCATTTGAAACGAAATTCGCGCGCGATGAGGAAATGCAATTCAAGATCACGGCCCGGCGCAACCGGCTTCTCGGTGAATGGGCTGCGGATAAAATGAATCTGACGGCAGAGGAAACCGACGCTTATGCTAAGGCGGTTGTCCAGGCCGACTTTGAAGAAGCGGGTGACGAAGATGTCATTCGCAAGCTGCTGGGTGATCTGACTTCGGCAGGCGTTGAAATTGACGATGCCGGTATCCGTACGGTGCTGACCGACAAAATGGTGGAAGCGCGCCGCCAGTTTATCGAAGAAGCTGAGTAGGACAAGCTGCAATGCCGATGGCGAGTGATGACATCAAAGCGATGATCCTGGAGGCCTTTCCGGACGCGGTTGTCGAGATTCAGGATTTGGCTGGTGACGGCGACCATTATGCGGCCAAAGTATTGGCCTCGGCGTTTGCCGGTATGAGCCGGGTGAAACAACATCAGGCCGTTTATGCGGCTTTAAAGGGTAAAATGGGCGGAGAGCTGCACGCTTTGCAGCTGACCACCGGAGTACCAGAATAAACGCGAGTTTCGAACAGAACTTGCAAAGGAGAATGAAGATGAGCGACGCTGTAAATGCAAAGATTGACACGATGGTAACATCCAATGACGTTGTACTTTTCATGAAGGGCACGCCCTTGTTCCCGCAATGCGGCTTTTCCAGCAAGGCCGTGGCGATTCTTGAGCATCTTGGTGTCGGTTTTGAATCTGTGGACGTGCTGCAGGACATGGAAATACGTCAGGGAATTAAGGAATTTTCCGACTGGCCAACCATCCCGCAACTCTATGTTAAAGGCGAATTTGTCGGTGGCAGCGATATCATGATGGAAATGTATGAAGCCGGTGAACTGGGTGAGCTGATGGCCGAGAAAAAGGTCGCGCCAGCAGCAAGCTAGACGACGCCTGATAGATTTTCGCCACAAGGTGATTTTCAATACTGGAATCAAGAACGGCCCGGATTAGGAGATCCGGGCCGTTTCTATTTGGGTATAGTGTTTGTATAAATTTTTTAATGAGAGGGGACGGCGGAGACCAGTACGCTGTCCCCCTCATTTGCGTTTCATGGGTGTGAAACATAGGAACACCCAATACTATGCACCGCATATGCCAGTTTTTACGACGCTATATTTTTCAAACAGTTACATGGTTTCAACTGTGTTAACTTGTTCGTGGATGTAAATTTTTTCGACAATATTGCCTGCGGTCTTTCTATTTTTTCCAGACGGACCGGCCTTCCACTCGTCGCAAATGTAAATTACTGGATTTACATTTGTAGTCGATGAAACTACAGTTGTAGTCACTAAGGATTCTCACCTGGTTGAATTTGGGAGAAATTGGCTATGGTTGAACGTATCAGTGACGCCGAACATGAGATTATGGAGGTGCTTTGGCAAAAGGCGCCGCTCACCGCTACAGAAGTGGCTGATCGGGTTGCCGACGCTAAAGGCTGGTCGCTGCAAACGGTGAAGACCCTGCTGTCTCGCCTTGCTGCCAAAGCCGTAATCGGAGCAGAGCGCGATGGCCGGCGGTTTCAATATTCTCCACTGGTTGAACGCGATACTTATCTGGCTAGCATTTCACGCAAATTTGTTGATCGTCTTTTCGGAGGGAGGGTCACCCCATTGGTTGCACATCTGGCGGAGGCAGATGAGTTAAGCGATGACGATATAAGGGAAATCGAAGAGCTTTTAAGGGAGTTGAAGGGATGACCGACTGGATGATGGACACAATGGTGTCGATGACGTTGCTCATGGCACTCGTGCTGATAATTCGCAAACCAGTAAGCCATTTCTTTGGCGCACATATTGCCTATCTTCTGTGGGCGCTGCCGCTCGCTAGACTGTTTATGCCGACATTAACGCTGCAAGCTCCACCGCCGGTCGATAGCGCAGCAGCCGCAACACCTTTGCTTTCTGAAATTGCAATGGTTGTTCCCGCTGAAACAACAGCAGTAAGCGCTTTTGCGTCGATTGATTGGATGACTATAGCATTAGTGGTCTGGCTTGGCGGAGCCGGCATGCTGTTCATCAGCAAATTGGCCGCTTATTTTCAATTTCGCGAGGATATCGTTTCCGATGGCCGGCTGGTCGGCAGCCATGGGCGGATTAAAATTCTTGAAACGGCTGCCGTTGGCGGACCGCTCGCCTTTGGACTTTTTGAAAAATATATTGCTGTTCCGACAAATTTCTTTCGAGACTATGCACCACGTGAGCGGGAACTCGCACTAAAGCATGAAATTGCTCATCATGAGTCCGGTGATCTTGCCGCCAATTTTATTGGTCTCCTAATTCTTTCACTACACTGGTTTAATCCGGTCGCATGGTATGCCTGGATCGCTTTTCGCCAGGATCAGGAAACAGCATGTGACGCACGCATTCTGCAAAAGGCTGGACGCAATCTGCGGGCGGTATATGGCCGAACGATAGCGAAATCTGTGTCCGGACATAAATTGGGTCTGGCCAGTCCGCTGAACCAGAAAAACAAGATCAAGAGCCGGTTAAAAATGCTTGGCCAGAAAGAGAAGTCCGCTTTTCGCAAACGTATGGGCGCCTTGATGGTGGGAGCGAGTACCGTTGTGGCGTTGCCACTGACCGCGACCGTGACCTATGCCGTGGAAGCCGAGGCGCATCCGCATGACGATGGTGTCGTGATGGATGATGAGAATCTTGCTGTTGATGCGGGGCACCAGAATGACGGAGTGAAGATTCGCACAAAAAGTACTAGCGTCGATGTCGGGCGTAACGGCGTTGTGGTCGCAGAAAAAAGTTCGAACGGCTATAAATATACCGTTCAAAATAGCGATGGCAGTTTTGAATTTCAGTCTCAGCGAAAGTTGAAAGACAAGGAAATTGCCAAAAAACTTCGGAAAATCAAAACTTCGAACAAAAAGACTGACACGTCCTGGACGCCCGTCGCTCCAGTCCCACCCGTGCCACCGGTCGCGCCGGTAGCGCCTCACGATCTGGAGTTTACGGCGCATGACAAGTCCGATGGGACAACCACCATCACGATGCTCAACGGTGAAAAGGATTGGGCAAAGGTGCGCGCCAGCGGAAACGAACATGTCCACCGGATTAAATATAACGGTCGCACGGTCGTGCTTCGGACCAATAAACGCCTCAGCAAAAAAGAGGTGAAAGAAATGGTCAGGGAAGCGGAGGAATCACGTCTTGAGGCGGAAGAAGCCGCGCGTGAAGCCAAAGCTGATCATAAGGAAATGCGGCGCGAACTCGCCGAAGCTGCACGCGAGCTAAAACAGGCAGAGCTGGAGTGGCAAAGGGAGTGGCGAGAGGAAAGAAAAGAGCAGGCGCGGGAGAAGCGCGAGGCCAAGCGTGAAGTTGAGCGCGCGCTGAGAGAAGCGCAGCGCGATGTCCGCGAGGCGCAACTTGAAGCGGCGAGAGAAGCCCGGGAAGCTAAACGAGAAGCGCGCGAGGCGCTGCGAGAAGCCGAGCAAGAGGCTCGCGAGGCAAAAAGTGTGGCCGCAAGGGTTTGGGATGTTACCCAAATTGCTTTCAAACCCAATTTCAGATCGGCTGTGAGCAGTTCCAGTCGCTCGTACAGTTCCAGTCGCTCGCACAGTTCTAAAAGTTCACATAGCGCCCGTCGTTCAAACGCCGACTGTTCTGCCATGAACAAGGAGATCGCTTTCGCCGGACAAGGCACAACGCATGATCAGGCATGGGCTAGCGTTGTCGGCTGCACTGATAAAAATTATAGAATTACATTGCAGGTGACACTGAAAAAGCTGGAAAAAACACGCGCTAAGGTCGCTGCTTGCAACAAGAATGATGCCAAGCAAAAGCTGAAAATCGAGGCATATGATCGCGATATCAAAAGCCTCAAGGCTCAGCTTTCCATGACCTGAAACCTCTTAAAACCTATCGTCACAAGATCGGGAGCGGGCCCTTTTGTGGTTCGCTCCCGATTTTGTGGTGATATTGATGGTTGTTTTATGGCCTGAATATGCCACATCTTGTTCATGAATGCAGATTTTGACCCAAGCAAATTTCCAACCGGGCTAGCTGAGCAGCTGGAACCGCTGGTCGTGCGGGTGCTTGCGGGCAATCCCAGTCCTTATACTTATACGGGCACACAGACTTATGTCGTAGGCAATAAGAGCGATCGGGCGGTGATTGACCCGGGTCCAGCGATTGATGATCATATTGATGCAATTATGGCGGCTGTTGGCGATGCCAAGATCAGTGCGATCATGTGCACCCACACCCACCGCGATCACAGCCCAGCGGCGGCTCCGTTGGCAGCGCGCACGGGTGCTGCGATTATCGGCTGTGCGCCGCTGGTCCTCGATGATGACGGACCGCGTGCGGACGAAAGTTTTGACAAAAGCTATTCTCCGGATCGGGTGATGGTGGACGGAGAAACCCTCTCTGGCGATGGCTGGACCATCGAAGCAGTGGCGACTCCCGGACACACGTCCAATCATCTCTGTCTCGCGGTGCAGGAATCCGGCGCGCTATTTACCGGTGACCATGTCATGGCCTGGTCGACCAGCGTCATTGTCCCTCCGGATGGCGATATGGCAGACTATATGGCCAGCCTGCAAAAAATATATGAGCGCGAAGACAAGGTCTATTATCCGGCTCATGGCAAAAAGGTCGACAAGCCGCGGCAACTGGTGCGCGGCATGATGGGGCATCGCAAACAGCGTGAGCGCCAGATACTCAAATTGCTCGAAATCGGCCCTTCGGCGATTCCCGTCATGGTGACACAGATGTACAAGGGGCTTGATCCCCGACTAAAAGGCGCGGCTGGTCAGTCCGTACGCGCGCATCTGATCGACTTGCAGAATCGTAAGATTGTGGAAGTCGATGACGATATCTGGAAAATGCCTCCGTGAATCGCCGTTTCGCCATTCCCCTGGCGATCATGGCGGGTGTGTTGGCAATCCTTGGCGCCTTGTCATGGCTGCTGCTGTCAAAGCTTGAAACCGGCTTCACACCCGATCCGGTTTCGATCGCCAGCGCGAGTCTCGACGGTCTGCGCGAGCAGAACCGACTGACGGTTTTCTCGGCCAGCTATAATGCTACGGTCACGACCACGGTCAACCGCTTGGGCCTTTCAGCCCGCAAGACGCTGATCATGCCGGGATCGGTGCGCTATGAAGTTGATTTGGCCAAGCTGGATGCCGAAAATGTCCGCTGGGATGAAACGACCAATACCCTATCGGTGGAAATGCCACCGATCGAGATTGCGCGGCCAGAGGTGCAGATTGACCGCATCCAAAGCTATGATGATGGCGGAATATTGATGGCGCTGACCGATGCCGAAAAGACGCTGGACCAGGCCAATCGCAAAAAGGGTGTGGCAGAGCTGGCCAAGCAGGCTGAAAATCCGTTACAGATGCGATTGGCGCGCGATGCCGCCCGGCGGGCGGTGGAGAGCAGCTTCGTGCTGCCGCTGCGCGCTGCCGGACTGGATGCGAAAGTGGATGCCTTTTTTGATTTTGAGCGGGGTGCGGCTAATATAGATCGCTGGGATCTATCGCGGCCGATCCGCGACGTGCTGGCCGACAAAGATAAGCAGGGGATGGAGTGATGAATTTTTGCAGCAAAACCGCCGCCTTGTGTATGGCTGTGATCGTAAGCGCCTGTGGGCAAGGGCCTTCGGAGCCACGGGCAAAACAACCGGTTTCATCGGTGGCCGAATTTGTACTGCCCATCCCGATCAGCAACAATGCAGTGGCGGCAGCCGAGGGGCCTGATGGGCCGACACTCTATAGTTTCAATGGTCTGAAATCGGGCAAAGGCTGGAAGGATGCCAGCAATGCTGCTTTCGCCTGTATTATCAGCATTAAGGATTGCGAAGAAATTGCCTCTGTACCTGTGAACGAGGGTCGATTGGCCAGTTCAGCGGTGACGGTGGCGGACAAAATCTATCTGTTTGGCGGCTATACCGTGGCAGAGGACGGCGATGAAGTCTCCACGCCCGAAGTCTTTGCCTTTGATCCTCAGACACAAGAATATAAGCGCCTCGCCGATATGCCAACGCCGGTCGATGATATGGTCGTACTTCCTTATCGCGGGCGGTATATCTATCTGGTTTCCGGCTGGCATGATGAGGGCAATGTCAGTCTGGTTCAGCTCTATGACACGCAATCTGACAGTTGGAGCATGGCGACTGAATTTCCTGGAAAGCCGGTATTCGGTCATGCAGGCGGATTGGCAGATAATAGCATGATTATCACCGACGGTGTTGCAGTTGCCGGATTGGTCGATGGCAAGCGCAAATTCGCCGCTGCCCCCTTTTCTTGGCGCGGAGATATTGACCCGGACAATCCTGCAAAAATCACCTGGCGTGCGATTGATGCGCATCCGGGAGGCGCGCAATATCGAATGGCGGCCATGGGCGATAATGATCGGGGCCTGATCCTCTTTGCCGGTGGTGGTGACAATCCGTATAATTATGACGGCATCGGCTATGACGGTGTGCCTGCCAAGCCAACGGATCGGATATTCGGTTATGATCTGAAAACGGATCAGTGGGCAGAACTAGGCAAACTGGCCGAACCCAGCATGGACCATCGCGCGCTCGTAAAGTCGGGTGATGATCACTATATCATTGGAGGGATGGAAGCGGACCAGGCCGTGACAGCACGGATCATGAAATTCCGCATCGATGATTGATCTTCGCCGCTGCCTCGTGGCATAGCGGCGGTAAGTTACTTAAAGGAAAAGACAATGGACGCACGTGGCGGAATTGGCGGCAGCTTGGCCGGAGTGGATGTGATCGAGGAAATTCATCGCCTGCGCAAAGAGCGTAATGCGATCATCTTGGCGCATTATTACCAGAAACCAGAGATACAGGACATTGCGGATTTTGTTGGTGACAGTCTCGAACTCTCGCGCAAGGCTGCGGAAACTGATGCCGATGTGATCGCCTTTTGCGGCGTGAAATTCATGGCGGAAACGGCGAAAATCCTGTCGCCAGAGAAGATTGTCGTGTTGCCGGACATGGATGCGGGTTGTAGTCTCGAAGACAGCTGTCCGCCGGATAAGTTCAAAGCGTTTCGCGATGAACATCCCGACCATATCGCGCTGACCTACATCAACTGCTCAGCCGAGGTGAAGGCGCTGTCCGACATTATCGTGACCAGCTCATCCGCCGAGCACATACTCTCGCAAATTCCGCTGGACCAGAAAATCATCTTTGGCCCGGATAAGCATCTTGGTGGCTATATTGCCAAGAAAACCGGTCGTGACATGCTGCTGTGGCCCGGCGTCTGTATCGTTCATGAGGCGTTTAGCGAGACCGAACTGCTGAAGCTGCAGACCCAGCATCCCGATGCGCCGGTGGCAGCGCATCCTGAATGTCCGGCCTATATATTGGACCATGCAGACATGGTCGGTTCGACCAGCGCGATCCTGAAATATGCCAAGGAATTTGAAGGCGATACGATCATCATCGCAACCGAACCGCATATCATCCACCAGATGGAAAAAGCGGTACCGGAAAAGAATTTCATCGGCGCGCCCGGCGCTGACGGCAACTGCAATTGCAATATCTGCCCCTATATGGCGCTCAACACGATGGAGAAACTCTATATTGCCTTGCGCGATCTGGAACCCCGCATCGAGATGGATGAGGAACTGCGCCTGCAGGCTCGCAAGTCGATCGACAAGATGATGGAAATGGCCAGCGCGACCGTAGGGCAGGGCGATTTGGGACCGGCTGATCTCGCGCATGAAGATTAGAAGCTTCGGTGCCTAAGTTTATGGTTCTGATTCAGGGTACCAATATACCAGATATTGATGGTTGTTCAGGATTCTACACGACCCGCTTTGTAACGGCTTTGAATGCAGAAAGTGCCGAGTCCAAAGCTGTAAGTGAGATTAATGGCGAGATCAAAAGGCATCACAGTCTCGAAAGTCTCCAGAAATCAGATGCGCGGATGCACCTAAGAGAAGTGAAGCAGATTTCTTTTTTCCCACGAATGCGCGGAGGAGGATTCTGCTGGTATGATCAAGATGATCACGATGCTGGTCAATCTGCGCTCGATCTTGAGCTGAAAGCTTATTGGAGCTAACAAATGACCTTCATCCTAGACCGCTTTGACCTTGATGCTTTTGTTGCTTCCACCCTCGCCGAAGATCTCGGTCCCACGGGCCGCGATGTCACCTCGGAGGCTGTGATCCCCGAAGACGCCATCTTCACCGGCGTTATGGACAGTCGTCACAATGCGGTTATCGCAGGGCTACCCATTGCCGAAGCATTTTTTCAGTCGCTTGACCCCAATGTCGAAATTGAAATCCTCGCATCGGAAGGCGAAGCGGTGGAAGCGGGCACCGATATTATGCGCCTGAAAGGCAAGGGGCGTGCGATGCTCACCGCGGAGCGCAGCGCGCTGAATACGGTGCAGCATCTTACCGGCATTGCCAGCATGACCAATGAATATGTGCGCAGGATTGTCGGTACAGGTTGCACGTTGCTCGATACGCGCAAGACTATTCCCGGCCTGCGGGTGCTCGAAAAATACGCCACCCGTATGGGTGGGGCAGAGAATCATCGCATGGGCTTGTGGGATGCGGCGATGATCAAGGATAATCATGTCGCGGTCGCCGGTGATATCAGCGAAGCAGTGAGGCGCGCGGTTGATGCGGGTATCGAACGGATTATCGTCGAAGTCGACCGGGTTGATCAGATAGAACCAGCGCTGGCGGCGGGGGCGACGCATTTGTTGCTCGACAATATGGAACCGGCCACCTTGCGCGGCGCTGTGACTCTGATCGGTGGACGTGTGGTGACCGAAGCATCCGGCGGCGTGACGCTGGAAACGATTTTTGACAAGGCCGATACCGGTGTCGACTTTATTTCCGTCGGCCGTTTAACACAATCGGCCCCGGCTGCGGATATCGGGTTGGACTTCGCTCAGGTCTGAGTTAGGTTCGCAGCTTCTTTTGCAAAGGGGACCATCATGCGGCCAAATTCTATCCTGTTGTTCGAACGGCTGTTTCTTGGCTCAATGGCGGTCGGCGTCATCAACGCGTTTCTGAGTTGGGATGACACGATGGCAACTCTTGCAGCTGATCCCAATCTTGCCGCCTTCGGCAATATATTTATTTATGCAACCCTGGCCTTTTCGGTCGGAATAAACTTGCTGCTGTGGTTTTTCGTAGCCCGAAAAGCGAGCACGGTTGCGAAATGGATTATTATTGTCTTTTTTGGCATCGGTCTGGTTTCGATGCCCTTTTCGATCGGAACCCTGCCACCTCTCAGCATGATCATAACTCTGGCCATCACAGCAATGCAAGGTGCGGCCATTTACATGCTTTTCCGACCTGACGCACAAAAATGGTTTGCGGGGGAGACGGTGGCTGATCTGGAAAAAACCTTTGAGTGATGACTGGAGTTTAGAGGTTTTGGCCTCTTGTTGATATGAAACACCGGCGACCCAAGTCCATGGTCTGGTTTGACGGGCTCTATTGGAGCGCGATCGCCGTTGGTTACGGCAGTGAGGTGATTTTTGGACGGCTTGATCCAGATTTCCTTTGGATCGACATCATCAGTTTGGGCGTCATGGCGGTTCTCTGGTATATGATAGCCCAGCGTGCAAGTAACATATTCAAGTGGATCTTCGCTGTTTTGGCTATTTTCAGTGCCAGTATGTATGGACTGGCCTTTGTCACCTCCGGTTTCGGGATCGAATTTTTGGACGGTATATGGCAAGATATGTCTTCGCCTGAACAGTGGGTTGCCGGAGTTGTCCATTTACTGGATCTATGTGGGGTAAGTTGTCTGTTCCTAAAGTCTTCCCAGATTTGGTTTGAGTCAAATGGGAATATTGTTGCAGAAGCCGATCATTTGACAGACATATTCAAATGAAAACCATATTCGCTTTCATTCTGCTCGTTGTGCCGGCCTTGGCCCAGGCGCAATCCTATCAATGCCGCGCGCCCGCCCTGACTGAACCAGCACCGCCAGCGCGCAAACCCGCGGATGAATCGCGCCGGGTAACGGCAATATCCGGATATACGCTGGCGATGAGCTGGTCCCCGGAATTTTGCCGTCTGCGTCAGGATGACAGGCGGCACAAAGGTCAATGCAGTGGTGATGATGGCAGCTTCGGCTTCATCCTGCACGGCCTGTGGCCGGATGCGCAGGGGACCAGCTATCCAAGATGGTGCCGGGCGACCAGAGCGCTGCCATCAGCGGTGGTCAAGCGCAATTTCTGCATGATGCCCACGCCGCGTCTGATGGCGCGGCAATGGGCCAAACATGGCAGCTGCATGGCGCAGCGGCCGGAGACCTATTTTCGGATTTCCCGGATCATGTTTGATGCGGTAGAGTTTCCCAATATGGATCGATTATCGCGTAAGCCGCTCACCGCTGGCGCGCTGCGTAACAGCTTCGCCGCGGCCAATGATGGCCTGGGTCCGGAGATGATACGGCTCAAGATCAATCGGCGCGGCTGGCTGGAAGAAGTGCGGCTCTGTCTGGGCAAAAGTTTCCGGCCACGGCGCTGCCCCCGAACGATGTCGAAGGTCAAGGATGACAGGCCGGTCAAAATCTGGCGCGGAGCCTGAGTCTAGTCTGCTCCAAGCTGGTCCGACCATTTGCGCGACCAACTATCGAGCGCCGTCATTTGTGCGCCAAGCTCTTCTCCGATCGGGGTATAGTGATATCCACCGGCACCATGATCGATTATTGCCAGATCTCTTAACTCGTGCAAGCGGCTGTTGAGCGTTGTGGGTGAGATGTCGCCGCATTGTTTCTGCAAGTCGCGAAAAGTCAGTGGGTGGTCTCTTAACTCCCACATGATGCGCAAAGTCCAGCGCTTGCCGAGCATGTCCAGCAACACCATGATCGGCCGACCGGTTGTGGAACCTCTTGCTTTATCGATGTTTTTTACCGGCATCATGAACCTTTCTTGACGCTACAAATAATGTAGCGTAATTGTACTACATTATTTGTAGCACGGAGATTCGCGATGAGCAATGTACTGAAACCCCTGACACCACCCTATGATCCAGCAATTGCAGAGGTACTCGCCGGATATCCACAACAGGATGGCTATATTCTAAGCCTGTTCCGAACCTTTGCGAACAGCATGCGGTTTCTGACCAAGGCGGTACCCAATTTGCTGGACCGGGATAGTCCGCTGCCGCTCCGCGAACGAGAGATTGTCATCTTACGGACCACCGCCAAGCTGGATTCCGAATATGAGTGGGGTGTCCATGTTGCGATTTTCACCCAGGCTGCAGGATTGAATGACGCGCAGGTTGCAGCAACAAGAAATGGATCGGCTGATGACGCTGTCTGGAACGACACAGAAAGTTTGCTCATCCGCTGTGTCGATGATTTATGTGATCGGGGAACGATCACGAATGCCCAGTTGGCGGATTTCCAGATGCTATGGTCGTTGGACGCGCAGCTTGAGATCATGGCTCTATGTGGCACGTATCATACCGTCAGTTTCGTCGCCAATAGCACGCGTCTAGCCAATGAGAGCTTTGGCAAACAGTTTCCCGGGCGCTAACCCTCTAAGGTGCGCGTACCAGGGTGATGCTTGTCGAGATGCTTTCGGACAATCCGCAAATTGCGGCTGTTCGAGCGCCAGAGAAAGTCGAAAACGTCGCCGGCCAAAGGGATCGCACCCAAGGCAGTATCAATACCGACATTGGTTGCCATGCGGGTCAATTGCCATTTGGACATGCCCAGATTGCGGGCTTCCCATACAATATAGGCGCCCATGGCTGCGGTGACGATATCACCGACGACCGGGATCAGGCCGACCAGCGCATCCAATCCAATAGGCTTGTTAATACCGGGCACAACAAACGCGCGCTCGAGCACTTTTTCCATGGCTTCGACGCGATTGCGTACAGCTTGCGGGTCGCGGCTAACATCTGGCAATTGTTCGGCCAGTCGTTTCAACTGTTCTTCCGAAATCGCCATATACCCTCCCGACACAAATTATACTCTGATAGTTATGATATAGGTATTCCAACCAGCGGATTCAATGGATGCCAGGCCCGCGGATTGACCGCAAAGCCGCGCTGACCGGGCCTGCTGATCGACCAACGCACGGGAACGGCCAACGGAATATAGTTGTAATGCTGAACCAGAATAACCTCTGTCTCGGCATAGAGCCTGGCCTTGATTTGCAAATTGGTTGCCGCATTGGCTTCCTGAATTTTCGCATCGGCGTCGTTCAGGCAGACCGGTGTCTTATCGCAGGTTAGCTGAGATAAAAACCATTGGGCGCTGTCATAAGGCGCAATTTCATCAATGAGTCGAACGTCTGCATCTTCATTCAGAGCAACTTGACGAGCGTCGAGCCCCACGCGGCGCAGATCCGATCGAATCCGTAGGAATAATATATCCGCGCCAGCGGCATCGGGAACGGCAATGGCCAATGGAACCACCGGACCTTCCAGTGCCTCCCAGCGCCGCACATGTTCACGCGCAAATTGTTGTCGATCCTGCATGGTCATGCTGGTCCAGTCTGGTCGTGCATTGATACCCGCAACATTCAAAGCATCTGGAATGATCTTCTGGCGACTTTGCCAAGCTGTTACTTTGGGGAAGGAGGTCAATAGCGCCGGGCGATCAATTGCCATCGACAATATTTCCCGATTGTCAGGTACAGACCAGAAACCGTTGGCTCTCACAAAAATAAGTCCGAACAATCCGGCAACCGGATCCAGCTTTATGTCATCGCTATTCACGCCTGCCTCATCAACCAGCGGGAGATGGTGAAATCGCCCGTTCAAGACGAGGTCAGTAAACCCCGCAGTGTAGCGAGCCACCGCTTTTGCAGGACTTTCACTGTTCAAAATGACTCGGCGCGGGTCGTCAGTTGGTTCACCGTCTTGCGCTTCTTCGTCTTGCTCTTCATCCTCGGCATTGGATGCGACCTGATTGAAAACGCCCAACGTATAAGCACGATCATTATCCACTTCGCTCATTGGACCGGCCCCTTGGCCGCTCCGGAACAATCCCATTTCCGGTTGCGCCATGAGTTGTAGGAAATTGGGGTGCGGCGAATTCAACCGAACTTCAATCACACGGCCTGTCATCGAAATGATCTCGTCGATGACCTCCAGATCTCTTCCCAATCGGCTTGGACGGAGTTCGGTAATGCGTTCGCTCAGCAATGACGCGATTCGTTCTGCGGTGACCTGGCGGCCGTCATTCCAGGTCGCTTCGTTGAGTCGGAATATATAGCTCAGGCCGTCATCCGTAACGATCCAGCGCGCCGCCAATGCTGGAACGACGCGCCCCCTTTCATCAAAGCCAACCAGTCCTTTCGCTATCGCGGCTCGCGCTGTGGCGGAGGCGTAATTTAGCTTGATTCCGACCGGTTTTATAAGAGGTGCTGCATCATCAATAACCGTGACACGTGCGCGATCCTCATCTCCCGTCATGCCGCAGGAGGCCAGAGATAGCGACGCAGCAGCGGTGACAAGAAACCGTTTGAAATCAAGGCCAGAACGATGGATCATTTCGTGCTTATACGCAGAGTACGGCTGGGATGCACATTGGAAATATTATCTTTCCACCCCTCGACGCGTTTGCTGACGAGGGAACGAGTAACGTAGAAGTAAAGCGGGAGGATCGGCATATCATTGATCAGCATCTGATCGGCTCGGCGCATCAAGTTATTGCGTTGGTCGGCGTCTGCGGCGGCTATGGCTTGCGCCACAACCGCATTATAGGCCGAATTGTCATAACCTGAGTAATTGCCTGCACCATTGGTCGATTGATGGACGGTCAGAAAATTCTCGGCGACTGGTAAGTCGGCAATCCAGCCTGAACGCGCGAGGGCAAAATCATGTTGCCTTAGCGCGGCGAAATGGAGGGCGGCCTCGCTATTAAACAGGCTGGCCTGGACATTGAGGGGTTTCCACATCGTGGCAAGAGCAACTGAGACCCGTCGATGCTCGGCTGAGCTGTTGAAACGCATTTCAAACTGCAGTGGATTGGCTGGACCATAGCCGGCTTCCTCCAGCAATTCCCGCGCAGCGGTCAAGCGCCTTTCACGTGACCAGCTTGCCCAGACCGGCTTCGTAGCAATCCCGCTGGTCAGCTCGGGTGGCAAAAGACTCCAAGCCGGAACATTGCCAACGCCGATGACTTGGTCGGCGATCCAGTCGCGTTCCACAGCCATCGACAAGGCGGTGCGAACGCGAGCATCATCAAATGGCGGCTGGCGGGTATTGAACGCGTAGTAATAGCTACCGAGATACGGGACGCTATGGGCCAGCCCAGGGTGATTTTCATTCAACCATTGATGGCGGCTCGCCGGATAGTCGGCTGCAATATCCGCACCGCCAGCCAAAAATAAACGCATCGCGGATAGACTATCATCCATCGGCTTCCAGATGATGCTGGCCGTCGGCGGCGGCTTGTCGTGCCAAGCCGGATTGCGCTCCAATCGGGCATGGTCGTTGAGTTGCCACGCCACCAACTGATATGCGCCGCTTGTCACCATCGGTCGCTCGCTTGTCCACAGGTCCCCGGATTGTTCGATAACATGAAGCGGCAAAGCAGCCATGGCCGGATGGGCCAGCAACACTGGTAATGCCGGGGCGGGCGAGGTGAGTATGACAGTGACGGTTTGTGCGCCGTCCGCGGTTACCGAAGAGATATTGTCGAACAGCGCTTTTGTCGGGGATGCTGTGTCCGGCGCATGCAAGCGCACCCATAGTCGGGGAAAGATTGCCGCGTCAAAGGGAGTGTCATCGGAGAAGCGTAGCCCTTGACGAAGCGTGAAAGTCCAAACCAAACCGTCCTCCGAAACTTTCCAGCTTTCAGCTAATCCCGGCTCGGCTTCTCCGCTAGCGGTGAGCCGGGTCAGTCCTTCAAATTGATCAGCGGCAATGCGCAGGGAAGAGAGATCGGAGATTTTCTGGGGATCTAGGCCCTTGATCTCGGAATCAGACAGACGCACGATCTGATCAGGTCCCGGCATCGTATCCGTGTTATGTTGCTGACCACATCCGGCAAGCAGGAATATTAAACCAACGAGAGCGAGTAAGCGCATAAATTCATTTGTATATGTTTTTGCTGGATCGACAAATAGTAACTCCTATGCTGGCTATCACCGGATAGCGCCGAAAGATTGGGAGATTCGCGAATGGCTGGCTTGCAATATGATATTGGCGCGATTGGTGACGGCACCGGCGCCGCGATCATGGCGCTTTCGCCAGAAATAGCGGATCGCGCAGACGAGATAGAAGTTGCCCGCCATTTGCCAGCTGACCTTGCAAGAAAAATGGCGGCTGCTGGCGCCTATAATCTCTCGAAACCGTCAGCCCTGGGTGGTCTGGAATTGCCGCCCTTTGAATTCATGCAGGTGATCGAAACCATTTCTGAGGCCGACGCCAGTGCCGGCTGGTGCGCGATGATAGCGGTGACGTCTACACTGGGGGCCGCCTATATGGGCGAGCAAACCGCCAAAGAGATTTTTGGTCCGAATGATGTGATCACCGGCGGTGTTTTTGCCCCTATGGGCAAGGCAGAGGATAAGGGCGACCATTATGTCCTGTCGGGGCAGTGGCAGTGGGGATCCGGGTCGGCCAATTGCAGCTGGCTCGGCGGTGGCGCGTTGATTTTCAAGGACGATGAGCTGCTGAAATTCGACAATGGTGCGCCCTATCACCGGATGCTGTTCTTTCCAGTGGATGATGTCGAGTATATCGATAGCTGGCACGTTTCCGGCATGAAAGGCACGGGTTCCGGCGACTTTAGCGTCAAAAATATCAAGGTCCCCAAAGAGCGCAGCGTTTCCTTTGTGGCCGATCGTCCCCGTGATAGCGGCGCGCTATATAAATTCCCGCTCTTTGGTTTGCTTGCACTTGGCGTGTCCTCGGTTGCGCTTGGCAACGCGCGCGCTGCACTGGAGGAAATCAAACAGGTGGCGATCCATAAAAAAACACCAGGTGGCGGCCGCAGCATGGCCCAGCGCGCCACTATTCAAGCCGAGATTGCGCGCGCCACAGCGCAGCTGAGTGGCGCGTTCAGCTTTCTTGAGGATGCGATCGGCAAGGCATGGCATGAAGCACAAGGCAATGGTGATATTTCACCGGAGGCCCGCGCAAATTTACGGTTAGCCTGTGCCCATGCGACCGAAACCTCAGCCGATATCTGCAAAATAGCCTATACTTTGGGCGGCGGTGGAGCTGTCTATTCCAGCAATAGCCTGCAACGTCGTTTTCGTGACGCCCATGTCGCAACCCAGCATATTGCGACCGCTCCGGCAGTGTTTGAGCTAGCCGGGCGGATATTGTTGGATCAGCCCGTTGATATGGCGATGTTGTGACGAATGGCCTCTGATCAACAAAACTGGTGCGGACGGCGGGACTCGAACCCGCACACCCATTTCGGATAGCAGATTTTAAGTCTGCTGCGTCTACCATTTCGCCACGTCCGCACCGGTAGAACCAACTTATGTTGGAATATGCGACAAGCATCATTGCACGCATCAGGTCAAGTGCGGAGATAAGCTATTGTGAAGTTTTTTGCTGGCCGGTCTGGTATTTGACAGTTTCGGCCGGTTTTGCGCCATTCGGCTCAGTTTTTGTTGAGTTGTTCGCGAATTTCTTTGCCGGGTTTGAAATAAGGAACGCGCTTTGCAGGCACTTCAACCGATTCACCGGTACGCGGATTTCGGCCGATGCGTGGTTTGCGTTGCCGTGTCGAGAATGCTCCAAAGCCGCGCAGTTCAACGCGTCCACCTTCGGCCAGTTTCTGACTTATCTGATTGAAAAACAAGTCAACTATCTTCTCAATCTCGTCTGGCTTCAGATCAGGATTTTCTTCGGCCAGTTTTTCAAGCAGTTCAGAACGTATCATAGGTGTGCCTTTCCGATTGTGGGGCAACCACGGAATTTAAGCTGTTCGCTGCCTGCCAACAGAGTTGGTCGGCTTAGCGATTATGATAGGATAGTGACAGAAAATTTGCATGTTTTCAATGGGCTTTGGATTTTACATTGTAATACGTCTTGAACTGGGACGGGTTGGCCGCATCTGCGCTGGCGCATGAAACGGACTGGATAATGAAAAAGCCCGCCTCGTTTTGCGAGAGCGGGCTTTTTCTTGAAATCGGGTCGGGCAATGCCCGGACGTTTAGTCGTCTTTTTTCTTGAGCGCCTCGCCAAGAATATCGCCAAGGCTCGCACCGGAGTCTGTGGAACCGAACTGCTCGACAGCCTGTTTCTCTTCAGCCAGCTGATGGGCTTTGATCGAGAAATTCGGTTTCTTCGAACGATCGAAACCGGTAACCATCGCATCGACCTTCTGGCCAACCTGGAAACGATCAGGACGTTGCTCGTCACGGTCACGGCCAAGGTCGGTCCGTTTGATGAAGCCGGTGGCTCCGTCGTCGCCAACCTGCACTTCAAGACCGCCATCGCGAACTTCAAGCACGGTAACGGTGGTGACCGAACCTTTCTTAAGCCCGCCGGTGTCGGTACCGCCGACTGCAGGTGCACCTTTTTCAAGCTGCTTCATGCCCAGTGAGATACGTTCCTTCTCAACATCGATGTCGAGAACGATGGCTTTAACTTGCTCGCCCTTGTGGTGGAGGTTGAGCGCGTCTTCGCCGGAAATGCCCCATGCGATGTCAGACATGTGAACCATGCCGTCCACGTCGCCTTCAAGGCCGATGAACAGACCAAATTCGGTCGCGTTCTTAACTTCGCCTTCAACCGTGCTGCCAACAGGATGGGTATCCGCAAAGTCGGTCCATGGGTTGGACTGAGCCTGTTTGAGACCCAGCGAAATGCGGCGTTTCTCGGTATCGACTTCCAGAACGATCACATCCACTTCCTGAGAGGTGGAGACGATTTTGCCAGGATGTACGTTTTTCTTGGTCCAGCTCATTTCGGAGACGTGGACAAGGCCTTCAATGCCGGCTTCCAGCTCAACAAAGGCACCATATTCGGTGATGTTGGTAACCGAACCGGTCAGTTTCGTGCCAACGGCATATTTCTCGGAAGCCGCATCCCAAGGATCGCTTTCGAGCTGTTTCATGCCGAGTGAGATACGCTGCGTGTCTTTGTTGATCTTGATGATCTGGACTTTCAGCGTATCGCCGATGTTGATCATCTCGTTCGGGTGATTGACCCGCTTGTAGCTGAGATCGGTGACGTGAAGCAGGCCGTCGATGCCGCCCAGGTCAACAAAGGCACCATAGTCGGTGATGTTTTTCACAACGCCTTCGGTAACCTGACCTTCAGCCAGGGACTCAATAAGTCCGCTGCGCTGTTCGGCGCGGGTCTCTTCGAGGATCGCGCGGCGCGAAACAACGATATTGCCACGCTTACGATCCATTTTCAGGATCTGGAATGGCTGTGAAATGTCCATCAGTGGGGTCACGTCACGCACGGGGCGGACATCTACCTGGCTGCCGGGCAGGAAGGCTACGGCGCCGTCAAGATCAACCGTGAAGCCGCCTTTGACGCGTCCGAAGATAATACCGTCAACGCGGTTGCCTTCGTCATATTCTTTTTCAAGCTTGTCCCAAGAAGCTTCGCGGCGAGCGCGGTCGCGGGACAGCATGGCTTCGCCGTTCACATTTTCGATACGGTCGACATAGACTTCGACTTCATCGCCAACATTGAGTTCGGCTTTTTGACCGGGAGCGGCGAATTCGCGCAGCGCCACACGGCCTTCTGATTTCAATCCTACATCGATGACAGCCATGTCATTTTCGATGCCGACAACGGTGCCTTTGACCACGCGGCCTTCAAAGCCTTGATCTTCACCGCCAATTGATTCGTTTAATAGTGCCGCGAAATCGTCGCGACTGGGAAATGCCGTAGAGGCCATATAAGAGTTCCTTAATAGTCATTTTTTCGGGCCAAGCGGTTGGTTCCGCTGGTCTTGGACCAAAATATGATTGCCACCGCATGTGACAGCCATATCCCCCAGAAAACTGCCATAATCTGGCAACGCAAAAGGGAAAGCCGAAACAGAAAAAGCTGCACCGTAGCCGGAGCGGCGTTTACCGTTCCGTCTGGCACATCATTTTTTCGCTATGCCGGATCTTTGTCGCGCCGGCGGCTTATCTTCGCGTTCACCAAGGCAATTGCCTGTTGAACGGCGTCGCCTATAGTCAAATCGGTCGTATCAAGCAAGTCCGCATCTTCCGCGGGCTTGAGCGGCGCGGTGACACGGCTACGGTCCCGTTCGTCGCGTTTCAAGATATCGGCGAGGATATCATCAAAGTTCACCATCTCGCCGCGGCGCTTCATCTCTTCGAAACGACGGACCGCGCGGGCTTCGGATGAAGCGGTTACGAACAGCTTCACATCGGCATCTGGGGCGATGATTGTGCCGATATCGCGGCCATCCAGGACTGCGCCCGCCGGTTGATAGGCAAAATCCTTCTGCCGTTTGTCCAGCGCCAGCCGCACTTCCGGATGGACCGAAATACGGCTCGCTAGGCCGCCGACGGCTTCACTGCGCAAGCCCGGTTCATTGAGCAGCGCGCCATCGAATATACAGGCCTTAAGCGCGTGCTCTGGATTATCGGCATTTCCGCGCTGTTCCCGCAAGGTCCAACCGACCGCGCGATAAAGCAGGCCAGTGTCAAGAAAGGGCAGGGCAAAATGCTTCGCAAGTTCTTTGGAGATAGTGCCTTTACCCGAAGCAGTGGGACCATCGACAGCGATTATCATGGCCGCTGCCTCGCTTGCCCTTGATAGGCTTTCCACAGGCCACCCAAGGCGATGCCGATCCAGACAATTTCGAGCAGTAAAGATGCAAGGTTGAAATGCACCATCAATGACAGGGTGAGCAAAAGCGCTCCAATCAGGTTCGTGCCGTTATAAATGAAAGGGTTCACGTTTCGGGCATAGACGTTGTAAGCGTAAGCCGAAACAATCAATATGCTGCCCAATATGCCGATCACGTTGGCGGAAAAATCATCCAGCATCAGGATGCCAGCGTCTTCATGAGATCAGCAAAGCCGGGAAAGCTTGTTTCGATCGGCGCGATATCATCAATTGTCAGGCCTGAAGCGGTCACTAGCCCTGCCACTGCGAAACTCATCGCGATCCGGTGATCAAGAGCTGTCTCAATCACTGGCATATTGTTGCCGCCAGCCAATGGTTCACCACCGCTACCGGTGATTGTCAGTCCGTCTTCTTTTTCTGTAAGCTCCACACCAATCAAGCGCAGGCCTTCCGCCATCTGTTTAAGGCGATCGGATTCTTTGACGCGCAGTTCATGCAGGCCGCTGGTGGTGGTTGTTCCTTCTGCATTCGCTGCAGCGATAAACAGGATCGGAAATTCATCAATCATGCTGGGTGCGATATCCGCCGGGACATCAATGCCGGTCAGCTTGCTATGTTTGACATGAATATCAGCAACCGGCTCGCCACCGACGGAACGCTTTTTCTTGAAACTGATATCGCCGCCCATCTGCTGCAATATCGTGAATAGCCCCGCACGGGTTGAGTTTATGCCGACATTCTCGACCATAATATCCGAGCCGGGAACCAGCAAAGCGGCGACGACTGGAAAAGCCGCAGAGGAAGGGTCTCCCGGGACCTTGATCTTTTGTGGTGATAATTCGGCTTCGCCGGTCAGCGAAATGATCCGGTTACCATCCTTATCCGTTTCCACCGCCAGGTCAGCGCCAAAGCCTTTCAACATGGTTTCGCTGTGATCCCGGGTGGGAACCGGTTCGATCACGCGCGTAACACCGGGTGTATTCAATCCGGCGAGCAGGATCGCCGATTTGACTTGTGCTGATGCCACCGGCAGGCGATATTCCAGTGGCACTGCTGGACACAGGCCGCGCACAGTAAGCGGCAAACACGCTTTGCCATCCGATGACATCCGCGCGGTGAATTCCGCACCCATCGCAGACAAAGGTTCGATCACCCGGCCCATTGGACGCTTGGAAAGGCTGGCGTCACCAGTGAAGGTCAAGCTGATATCATGAGACGCGACCAGCCCCATGAGTAGACGCACCGACGTTCCGCTATTGCCAAGGTCAATGGCGGTTTCGGGCTGCATTAACCCACCAACGCCAACACCGTGCACCGTCCAGACGTCACCCTTTTTTTCGATCGTAGCGCCCATGGCGCGCAACGCAGCAGCAGTGGCCAGAACATCTTCACCCTCCAGCAAGCCGGTAATTTGGCTCTTGCCGACGGCGAGAGCGGAGAGAATCAGCGAGCGGTGAGAAATGGATTTGTCTCCCGGCACCATGATTTGGCCAGTCAATGGGCCACTGGGCTTGAATGAAGCCGGATTGGCCACCATTATCGTCTGATCTGTCGGTTTGCTGGTCATTTATGGGCTTTATAATGCAGTCGCACGCGCTTGTTTCGCGGTTGATTCGTTTCAGGATGTGAAACGGCTTTTGACAGCGCGGCTCAGCTATGGCAAGGCGCGGCCCGATTGATTGATCGAATCCGTAATTCTTCGGAGCGGTCATTATATATTACTGACAAATAAGGATTTGGAACCAGCCATGGTGAAGCCAGAATGGGGCACGAAGCGAACATGCCCAAAATGCGGAACACGTTTTTACGACTTGGGCAAAGAAGACCCGGTCAATTGCATCGAATGTGGTGAGACGTGGACGCCGGAGCCAAGCTTGAAATCCAAACAGCCAATGCCGTTTGAAGAAGCGCCCAAGAAAGACGCGAAGAAAGAAGATGAAGTCGCGGACGATGATCTGGATATCAACATCGACGACGATGAACCTTCGCCAGATAATGAAGTCGACCTGGGCGGCGATGATGATCTGGGGGTCACCAAAGGCAAAGGTGACGACGACGACAACGCCGAAACTTGATTTTGATACGTGCAGGCTCCATTTGGGGCTTGCAATAGGCGGCGCGCTTGGATTAAACGCGCCGCATAAGGGGCCTTAGCTCAGCTGGGAGAGCGCTTCGCTGGCAGCGAAGAGGTCAGCGGTTCGATCCCGCTAGGCTCCACCAATTTTCAGGAAGAGAGCCGATCCGGGGGATCGGCGGCCTGAAAATTCCCGCAGCGTAAGCAAGGGCCCGGAGCGGGCGGCACTCGCATATTTTTTAGCTGTAGCGAGTGTTCGTAATTCAATGACCAAATCCCCAACCCCATATGACGCAATCATCCTTGGCGCGGGCGGCGCTGGATTGATGTGCGCGGCTGTTGCTGGCCAACGGGGCCGCAAGGTGCTGTTGATCGATCATGCCGATCAGCCGGGGAAGAAAATCCTCATCTCGGGTGGTGGGCGGTGCAATTTCACCAATATTGACACCGCGCCGGACCGTTATCTGTCGGCCAACAGGCATTTCGCCAAGTCGGCGCTCAGTCGTTACACGGCGCAAGATTTTATCGGCTTGGTAAACGGCCATAACATCGCGTGGCATGAGAAAACTCTGGGACAATTATTTTGCGACGGTTCAGCAAAGCAAGTCGTCGCGATGCTGATGGACGAATGTCCAGATGACAAGGTGACTTTGTCATTGGGGCAATCAGTATCGGATATCCGCCACAGCGATGGTGCCTATCAAGTAGATTATGGCAATCAGTCGGCGACCGCTCCCTCCTTGGTCATCGCAACCGGTGGACCCTCCATCCCGAAAATGGGTGCGACAGGTTTCGCTTATGACATAGCCCGGCAATTCGGCTTGAAGGTGGTTGAGCCTCGTCCTGCACTGGTACCGCTCACCCTTGGCGGCGAAGAAACCCTGTTCCGTTCACTGTCTGGTGTATCGGCGCCGATTATTGCCCGTTGCGGAAAGTCTGCCTTTCGTGAAGCAGCCTTGTTCACCCATAAAGGTTTGTCGGGTCCTGCGATTTTGCAGATATCTTCCTTCTGGCGGCACGGCGAAGCTGTGAACGTCAATTTCCTGCCGGATCTGAAACCCGATTGGTTGACGCAGCTGAAACGAGAAAGACCACGTATTTCGCTTGGCAAGGCGGTCAATGATCATTTGCCAGCCCGTCTTTCCGAAACCCTTTTGGACCGGATCGCGCTGTCAGGTGATCTGGGCAATCTCGCCGATCGCAAATTGGAAGAAGCCTCTCGCCGGTTGTCCAATTGGCGCTTCATGCCCAATGGCACCGAAGGCTATGCCAAGGCGGAAGTCACCGCTGGGGGTATCAGCACGGCAGATCTATCTTCGAAAAATATGGAAGCTAGGCAAATGCCGGGACTCTATGCTATTGGCGAAGCCGTAGATGTCACCGGCTGGCTCGGGGGCTATAATTTTCAATGGGCTTGGGCAAGTGGCTGGGCCGCCGCACAAACTCTTTAGACAACCGATATTCATCACAAACCGCAGGCGATTGGCATTTCCGCGCGGCTTTCAATCTTTGCCACGGACATTTGAACATGCCTTTCTCTGCAGTATCTCCGCTTCTGGCTGAAGCGCTCGCAAATCGCGAATATGCCAAACCAACAGCGGTACAGGCCGCCGTATTGGAACCGGAAACCGAAGGCCGGGATCTGATTGTTTCGGCGCAAACAGGTTCAGGTAAGACGGTGGCCTTTGGCTTGGCCATGGCACCGCAGCTTCTGGACGATAATGGCCGGTTTCCGTTTCTGGTGGAGCCGCTGGCTCTGGTGATTGCGCCGACACGCGAGCTGGCCTTGCAGGTCAGCCGCGAACTCAGATGGCTTTATGAACCTGCAGGTGTACAAATTGCGACCTGTGTTGGCGGGATGGACGCGTCCAAGGAACGGCGGACATTGCGCCGTGGTGCCCATGTAATTGTTGGAACGCCAGGCCGTTTGCGGGACCATCTTGAACGCGGCGCGCTCGATCTCAGCAAGCTGCGCGCGGCGGTGCTTGATGAGGCGGACGAGATGCTCGACATGGGTTTTCGCGAAGACTTGGAAGAAATTCTCGACGCGACCAGCGAAGATCGCCGGACTTTGCTGTTCTCCGCGACGATGCCGAAACCCATTGTCGCACTGGCAAAACGGTACCAGCAGGATGCGCTGCGCATCTCTACCGTCGGCGAAGATCGCGGCCATGGCGATATTGCATATCAGGCGATCACAGTGGCGCCGGCCGATACCGAAAATGCCGTGGTGAACTTGCTGCGTTTTTACGAGGCGGAATCAGCTATGCTGTTTTGCGCCACTCGAGAAAGTGTCCGCCGTTTGCATGCAAGCCTCGTGGATCGTGGGTTTAGCGCCGTGGCGCTATCCGGCGAGCATACACAAAGCGAGCGCAATCAGGCGATGCAGGCGCTGCGGGACAAACGCGCGCGAGTATGTGTGGCAACGGACGTTGCTGCACGCGGCCTCGATTTGCCAACATTGAGTCTGGTGATCCATGTCGAAATTCCCCGCGATGCCGAGACCTTGCAGCACCGCTCCGGACGGACCGGCCGAGCAGGCAAGAAGGGAACCGCAGTGCTGATCGTGCCCTATCAACGGCGCAAACGGATTGAATCGATGCTGCGCGGTGCCAAGATCGAAGCGGAATGGAAAGACGCGCCAACACGGGCTGAAATTCGCAAAAATGATGCTGAGCGGTTGATGGAAAAACTGCTCCAACCCGTTGAAATTGATGAGGATGATCAGGAACTAGCGAAGCGTTTGATGGCGGAGAAAACGCCCGAAGAAATCGCCGCCATGCTGGTCCAGTCGCATCGCGCGAAAATGCCGGCACCGGAACAGATGCTCGATCGCGGTGCACAATCGAAACCCGCACCGGGTGGGCCGCGTCCTGGCTTTGAAGACACGGTTTGGTTCAAGATGGATGTTGGTCACAACCAACGTGCCGATGCTCGCTGGATCTTGCCAGTGCTATGCCGCCGCGGACATATTACGAAAAATGAAATCGGCGCGATACGGATCAACGGTGATGACACCCTGTTCGAAATCCCGCGCCGGGTGGTTGAAAAGTTTACCAAAGCCATCGCCGAAAAGCGCGCAAATGGTGACGACACGGATGACATTACGATTACCCAATTCGAAGGGACACCGCGCGAAGCAGCCAAGCGCAATCGTAAAGGTGGACGTCGTGATAATGCCGGTGGCGGTCGGGACTACAGCAATGCCAGCAAGAAATTTGGCGGCAAGAAATTTGGAGCGAAGAAATTCGGCGACCGTAAAGGTGGCGGCGGAAAATCGGACAGTCGGGATTTTGGCAGCAAAAAGAAATATGGCAACAAGTCTGATGATGGCGGCAAGCCTTATGTGAAGCGCAAATCTGCCGGTAATCTGGAAAACAGCAGCGAAGGCGGTGGCAAGCGCGAATTTGGTGATGGTTTCAAAAAGAAGTCTGATTTCAAAGGTGATCGCAAATCCGGGTCTACAGGTGATTTCGGTAGCAAAAAGAAAAAGCCTCATCGCGGGAAGCGACCGTTTAAGGGCAAGGGCGGAAGCGACTAAGCCACTCTATGACTGACGCTATCCAGATATTTGTCGATGCAGATGCGTGTCCGGTAAAGGAAGAGATTTACAAGGTCGCCTACCGCCTTGAAGTACCGGTAGTGATTGTAAGCAACAGTCATTTCCGCGTGCCGCAGCATCCGCTGATCAGCCGTGTGGTGGTAAGTGACGCGTTTGATGCCGCTGATGACTATATTGCGGAGCGTGCATCGGAAAAAACGGTGGTGATCACGTCGGACATTTTGCTGGCCGATCGCTGCGTCAAGGCTGGGTCAGTGGTTATCGCTTCCAATGGTAAGCCATTTACCGCTGATTCCATCGGTGCCGCGGTAGCAACGCGGGCGATCATGGCTGACTTACGCGCAGGTATGGGAACAGAGAATATCGGCGGTCCGCCGCCATTCAGCAAAGCTGACCGGTCACAATTTCTGTCGTCTCTGGATGAAGCGTTGGTGCGTCTAAAGCGTGGCGCTTAGTCTACCGTAACTTGAAATGTCAGAGCATAGCCCTCTGCTGGTCCCAGGCTGGCCGCAGTTGCGGTGAGGACTGCTCCGCTGATCGATGCACCAAAGGGGTCATTTTCGTCTGCACCCGTATTGTCATCATCTTCAGCTGTTGCCGCTGAACCACAATTGCTCCCGCTTTGCATCGACGCCGCTGTATAGGTCAGATTGCCCGGGATAGTATCGGTTGCACTTATCGACGAGGCGGTGGCGCTGCCGGCATTGGAGATCAATATGCAATATTGAATGGTTGCACCGGGAATGGATTTCGGGTCGGTGGTGCCGTTGACGGGGTCGCTGATCACACTGCTGATCTTGGTAACGCTCAACGTCGTTGTCGGATTACAGAAATTAATGTCGTGAATGGAAATCGCCTGACCGTCGGGATTGGCGGGTGCGGTGCTGGCGTTGCCATATTCAATCGTTATCGTGTCAACGGGCGACGAAAATGTGACCACAACATTACCATTGGCTGAATCTGAATTGGATCCACCGTCACCAATTGCAACGTTTCCAATAACATAGTTGACCACACCATTGGTAAGTGTCGGCATCACTGTGGCGCCGTCAAAACTGCCGGTAACGGTCAATTTGTCCGCAAAATCATTGGCGGCAAAGTCGATGTCAAAAACGGTGAATTGCACGCTGGGAACCGCAGTTGGTAAGGTGATCACTGTCGTCGCAACCTGTGTGCGATTGTCAAATTGCAGGTTCTGGTAGAGCGATTGTTCGGTGGCCGCCAATCCGCCCGTATTATTAGTGTTATCTTCCGGGGACCCATCATCATATGTGCCGCCCGTATTGCTTAGCGCGAAGTCTATTGTCCCAATATTGGTTAAGGTATAGCTGTTGTTCAATGTGCCCGATGTCCAGGTGATGCCGGTTGAGTTCCAATCGAGCAAAGTTTGATTGGCGATCGGACAAATGGCGTTAAAATTCGGAGGGGTGCCGGCAGTTCGTGTGCCCTGCACTGTGAAACTGGCGCTATCATCGTCATCCTCATTGGTGCTGCCATTACCAGGTGTGCTATCCGTATCGAAATTGGTCTGCGAAAAGACTTCTGCGAAATTGGTAATCGTTACGCCGGCCGGTGCTGTCACTGTGCCGGTAATTGTGATCGACCGGGTTTGTCCCGAAGCAATATTGGGGACGGTCCATAAACTTGTGCCGGTGGAGTAAGTCCCAAAGCCAGAAGAGCCGGTGAAGCTGAAGCCGGTTGGCAATATATCTTGAACCTGTACGTTGGTCTCAGCGACTGGCCCATTGTTGGTTAGATTCAAGGTATAATTGATCGTGCTTCCAGCTACTGGCGTTGTGTTGCTCACGGATTTCGAAAGCGATAGGTCAGAGATTGGCGTTCCGGCTGCTTGAAAAGTGAAATCGGATAAGCCGATATACTGAGCGGGTCCCGATGGATCGCCGGGCTCATCTTGTCCGAAATGATAGGTAATACGAACCCGTTGCACCGAGATTGTACCAAAATCGACTGAGATATTGCCGTTGGTACCAAATTGATTGCCTGCTGATCCGGTCCCATGGAAGCCTTGTACGCCAGATAGGGTCGTTGTTCCAACGACGCTCCCCAAAGAGAATGTTGTCGGTACGCTGCGGATATTTAACCAAGTACCAGTGCCGGTATCATATTCTATCGTTACGCCATCATGGCGCGGGCTGGTTGCACGGTCGACATGATCCACGACAAAGGCCAAATTGGTTACATTGGCATCAAACGTATAGATGGTCTCGAAACGATCATCCGGATCGAATGTATCATTGTCCATCGTGTAAAGCAGTGTACCGGTTTGCGATCCAATGGTCCCGTTGAAATAATTGACCATTTCGGTGCCGTAATTGTTGGTGAATGGACCACCGTCAGTAATTTGTTGATGCGTAATCGTCACCGTCCGCGGACCGGCTGCTACAGAGGCCCCTGACGGCACACCTTGAAAACTGCCGAGTCCCAAATTGGTCCAATCGGCGGTAAAAGTCTGGGCCATCGCGGTGCTTGGACTGAACAGCAAAAAGAGTGCCGCAAAGGCGCACAGCATTGTTTGTGCTGCCCATAGGCGCAGGTTGGACCGATCAGATCCCTGATGTAATTTCCCCGCGTTCATAGTGTGGCATTAGACAAATAGCCTAAATATTTAGTAAAAATTTCAGCCAACAAATCCAGTTAACGAGATTTTACAATGATTGGATATGGCAACTAAATTTATGATTTAGAACAGTTTAAAAATGCTGATCAACTCCAATCACCACGCCCGGCCATCCACAGGCTTATCGCCGCAATCGCCGCTGTCTCGGCACGCAAAATCCTGGGGCCCAGCGAGACCGGCACAGATTGGGGGAGGGCGCGGATTGCTGCATTTTCGGAATCAGAAAAGCCGCCTTCGGGACCAATCAATATTGCGGCAGGGCCGTCATTTGCCATCAGGGCTTTACGAAAACTGCCCTCACCGCTTTCATGGATACGCTCGTCAGCAAAAAACAGATGGCGATCTGCTGGCCAATTTTGAAGTAACGCATCCAATGTAATCAGCCCATCCAGCATCGGTAGTCCGGTTCGTTCGCATTGTTCTGCGGCTTCGATCATATGTGCTCGTAATTTATCCGGTTTGATCTGCACATTCTGAGTTCGTTCGGTCTGCACCGGGATCATTTTTGCAATGCCCAGTTCGGTGGCTTTTTCAGCAATCCAGTTATAGCGATCCTTCTTGATGGGGGCCGTAATCAACCAGAGGTCGGGTACAATATCCCGCTCCCGCGTTTTTCCATCAACAAGCAAGATCAGATCGCGTTTGCCGAGCATCGTGACATGTGCCAGATATTCACCTGTTCGATTGTCGAAAAATTTTACTGGCTGACCCTGCTGAATCCGCATCACCTTCAAAAGATAATGCGCATGATTGCCATCCAGTCGGATTTCGGCGCCTTCGCTGAGTTCGGCATCAACATATAAGCGTGGGGCGCTATGCGGCGGATAGGCGGGTTTGGCGGGCATATATAATTTGGTCCGTTAGTGATCAGCCTGCCGAGCAACGGTTTTCGACCGATTTTCTCCGATGAAAAACGCCCTTCGACAAGTTCAGGACTAACGGTATAGAGCCCATATGTCATCAGATCTTCATCCCAATGTTCCTGATACCGAATATCGCGGTTTGATTGGCCTGCTGCCGGCGATTGCCCGTCCTTATGCGGTGCTTGCGCGTCTTGATCGCCCAATTGGCTGGTGGCTGCTCTTCTGGCCTTGCGCTTGGGGTATTGCGTTGGCTGGCGGTGCAGTGCTGCGTTGGGATTTACTGCTCTGGTTGCTCTTGGGATCTATTGCGATGCGCGGTGCGGGCTGTGTCTATAATGATATTGTTGACCGAGACCTCGACAAGAAAGTTGAACGTACCCGCTCACGGCCTCTGGCTAGTGGAGTTGTATCGCCAAAAGCGGCTTGGATATGGTTGGGGATTTTATGTCTGATCGGATTAGCAGCATGGCTTCAGCTTAATCTGACGGCCAAACTCGTTGCGCTCGCTAGCCTCGTCTTGGTGGCTGGCTATCCCTTTATGAAACGGATCACCTGGTGGCCACAGGCCTGGCTTGGTATGGTCTTTTCATGGGGGGTATTGGTTGGATGGTTGGCGATAGAGCCCGGTTTTTCATGGGTGATGTTGCTGCTCTATGCGGGATCAATATTCTGGGTCGTTGGTTTTGACACGGTCTACGCCCTGCAGGATCGAGAGGATGATGCGCTAGTGGGTATTCGATCAAGCGCACTCAGGCTTGGCGATAATGTGCGTTTTGGGGTGCTGGTTTTCTATTGTTTGGCGCTGGCCTGTTGGGCCGGTGCATTCTGGATCGTACGACCGCAGGCTTTGGGTTTGGTTGCCCTGACACCGCTGGCACTACATTTGTTGTGGCAAGTGAGCACACTGAATAGCCGCGACGGCGACGATGCTCTGGCCAAATTCCGATCCAATCGGTTTGCCGGTTTCCTGATGTTTCTTGCCTGTCTGGTGCTCGGACAGGCTGGCTAGAGCAAATCTCTTTCCGGTTTCGTTACATTGCCTCTTGCAACCTATGCAGATTCTGGCATCTTTAACTGCATAGTTAAAATCACAAACCATCCCGGAGAGCCTGAATGAAACGACGCCGTCTCGGCAAAAGTGCCTTGCATGTTTCCGATATATGCATGGGCACGATGACATTTGGCACCGGCGCTGATGAAGCCATGTCGCATAAGATCATGGATCAATCGCTGGATGCAGGGATCAATTTTTTCGATACCGCCGAAATTTACCCGGTGCCGCCAAAGCTCGAATATGCGGGGCGTACCGAAGAAATCGTTGGCCGCTGGTTGAAAGATAAAGGCCGCGATTCGATCATATTGGCAACAAAAGTGGCCGGTCCCAGCGGTGGCTGGTTTCAAGCTGCCGTTCGTCAGGGCAACACCGCTCTCGACCGCCACAATATTGTCAAGGCGCTGGATGACAGCCTGAAACGTCTGGGGACAGACTATATTGATCTGTACCAGACGCATTGGCCCGATCATGGCACCGCTTATGACGAGACCATGGAAGTGCTTGATGATCAGATTCGCGCCGGAAAAATTCGCGCAATTGGCTGTTCGAATGAAACCAGCTGGGGATTGATGAAATCGCTTGAAGCATCTGAACGACTCGGCGTCACCCGCTACTGCACGATCCAGAATAATTTCAGCATGAACAATCGCCGTTTCGAAGATGAATTGGCGCAAGTGTGCAAAAAGGAAGGTGTCAGTCTGATCCCTTACTCGCCGCTTGCAGGAGGGGTTTTGTCTGGCAAATATAATGATGGAGCGAAGCCGGAGGGTGCACGTTTTTCGGCCTATCTTGCGATGGAAGGCAAGCGCCAGTTCAAAATGGCACAACGCTTTGTGAACGAGAAAAGCATCGCGTCGACCGAGCGGTTTATGGCCATCGCCGAAGAAGCTGGTATTGCTCCAGTAACTCTCGCCACCGCCTGGTCCAAGCAACATGATTTTGTCGCGTCCACGATTGTTGGTGCGACGCATACGGACCAGCTACCCGACATTTTTGCTGCGAGTGAACTGGTGCTCAGTGATGAGGTTATGAAGGCAGTCGACAAAGTGACGAAAGACATTCTCTATCCGATGGGCTGATTGGACTAAGCTATTCAACGAAAGATAAATTTATGAACCGTATTCTCGAGCATACCGGTGCGAAATATCCGATTGTGCAGGCCCCAATGGGCTGGATTGCCCGCTCACAACTGGCGTCTGCTGTCTGTAACGCTGGCGGCCTCGGCATTATCGAGACATCATCGGGCGAGACGGAAAATTGCATGGCGGAGATCGCCAAGATGAGCGATCTGACCGATGCGCCCTTTGGTGTGAACCTGCCGATCATGTTCCTGAAAGATCCGGCAATTCTCGATCATATTTGCGGTTCGGGCGTGAAGTTTGTAACGACTTCGGCCGGGAGTCCTGCCAAATTTATAGGTCCGTTGAAAGAGGCTGGCATCACGGTCTACCACGCCGTGCCAACGGTGGATGCCGCGATGAAATGTGTCGAGGCGGGCATTGACGGCCTCGTTGTTGAGGGGGCAGAGGGGGGCGGTTTCAAGAATCCTGAGGAGGTATCCACTCTGGTCTTGCTTCAGGCGATCCGCCGCCAATCCGACATTCCGATGATCGCCGCTGGCGGCGTTGCTGATGGTAAGGGCATGGCGGCCGCTTTTGCTCTGGGTGCGGAAGCCATCCAGATGGGCACGCGTTTCGTGTCCAGCGCGGAAAGCCCCGTCCACAACAATTACAAACAGGCGATACTGGATGCCAAGGAAACTGGCACCTATGTCCTCAACAAAAAAGCCACGCCCTGCATTCGCGCCTTGAAAACCGAGCGTACCGCGAAAATTTATGAAGATGGCCTGATGCCTCCCGATACGTTCAAAGGCATATTGGACGTCTATTTTGGTGGCGACATGGAAGCCGCCGTTGGTCTAGCCGGGCAATCATCCGGTTTGATTGACGAGATAAAAACTGCCAAACAGATTATCGACGAAACCGTAGAAGAGTTTTTCGAAATTACCGAGCGCATGAGCGTCTTGAACGCAGCCAAAACATTCTAATTTTTAAGTTTCACAAGAAAGGAATTCCTGATGAGCATTGATAACGCCAAGCAGCTTTTTACCACCGTAACAGAGGACGGCAAGCTCGTGCTCTCGGTCGAGCCCTATGATGTGCCAGAACCGGCAGATCATGAAGTTGTCGTGCAGATGGAGGCCGTTCCGATCAATCCATCGGATTTGGGATTGCTGACTGCTCCTGCGGATATGGATACCGTGCGCAGCGAAGAAGTGGATGGTCATCCGGCTCTGGTTGCGGATATTGATCCGAGAATGATGCGCATCTTCGCTGGACGCCAGGGCAAGAAGCTTGCGGCTGGTAACGAAGGCGCCGGTAAAGTCGTTGCGGCTGGTGCATCCGATGCAGCACAGGCTTTGCTCGGCAAGACCGTTACAATTGTCGGTGGTGAAATGTATCGCACCCACCGCGTGATGCCAGCGATGATGTGCGTGCCGCTTCCGGAAGGCGCGCCGGCAAAGGAAGGCGCGAGTCTTTTCGTCAATCCGATGACGGCGCAAGGTTTCGTCAACACCATGCGCGCAGAAGGCCATGAGGCGCTGGTCCATACCGCAGCCGCTTCCAACCTCGGCCAGATGTTGGCCAAATTGTGCTTGAAGGAGAATATTCCTTTGGTTGCGATTGTGCGGAGCGATGAACAGAAGAAAATCCTCACCGACATTGGTCTGCCGGATGGACATGTTCTCGATAGCAGCAAGGATGACTTCATGCCCACGCTTGTCGACGCACTAGCGGAAACCGGCGCAACATTGGGCTTTGATGCCATTGGCGGCGGCAAGATGGCCAATTACATCCTGACCGCAATGGAGCAAGCCGCAGCAAAACGCGGCGCAGAGTTCAGCGTCTATGGTTCAACCGTCAACAAACAGGTTTATATCTATGGCCGGCTCGACACGGGCGATACGATCCTGGGCGCGGGCTATGGCCTCTATTGGGGCGTCGGCGGCTGGCTGCTCACCCCGCATCTCGAAGAAGTTGGCATGGAGCGCATGATGGAAATGCGCATGTTCACCGTCGCCGAGCGCAATGGCATTTTCCACAGCGATTATTCGAGCGAAATCTCGCTGATGGATATGATCGATCCGGACATTGCCAAAGCTTATGAGAAGAAAGCGACGGGTGAGAAGGTGCTGGTGAATCCAAGCCTCTAAGGTAGCTTGCAAAATTTAACCTCGTCATCCTGAATTGGCTTCAGGATGACGAGGATGTTATTTCAGTTTTTTCCGCAGTTCTTCATTCTCAGCCGTCAGGCGAGCAATCTCATCCTGCAAAGGCTTGGCTGCAAGATCGACCATATCTTTTGTAAAGCGCGGGACGATATGTTGCGGGCAGTTCCAGTCGTAGGATTCCAGCGTCAGGGTCATCAGCCGCTCGGGCTCTCCCGGATAGTCGGTATCGATGATCCGTGCCGCCAGCTGCGGGTTCTCGTCCAGCTGATGGACGGAAAGATGCGCCAGCAATTTCAGCCGCTTGCGCCGGGGATAATCAACCATGAACAGGGCCACCCGATCATCGGCTCGGACATTGCCCAGGCTGATATATTGCCGGTTGCCACGATAGTCGGCAAAGCCCAGCGTCTTGTCATCCAGCACCTTCAGAAAGCCAGGCGGACCGCCACGATGCTGGACATAGGGCCAGCCATTTTCTGAAACGCTGGCCATGTAGAAACTGTCGCGGGCGGCAATGAAGGCTGCCGCGCGCTCGTCGAAATGATCAAAGCGGCGGTCTCCGGGAAAGTCTTCCCACTGTTCGCGTGCGCCATTTTCGGACTGGGCGGAGCGGACGCTATCTGTCGTCAGCATGTCGAGAAACTTATAGGGCATGGTCTATCTCCACGGCCCGGTTCGGACCGCCACCGTGCAAGGTTACGCGCTGGCGGTCCGGAAGGGAAGATCCACCCGATCAGGCGTAGCTGACAATCTCGAACTCGATCCCGTTCCAGTCGAAAAAATAGAACCGCCGCCCCGGATCATAGTCTTCATGACCAAAGGGTTCCAGCCCAGCCGCAACGACTTTGGCTTCGACGGCGTCGAGATTATCGACGGTCATCCCGACATGGTTCATCGGTTCGCCCTTGCGAAATTGGGGAGCGGCGGCTTGCACCTTTTCGTTGGTATAGAGCGCGAGATACTGATCATCAGTCCCGACGTGGATCGTGTGGCCACCCAACATTGATGGCCCCTCCCACCGGATATGCCATCCAAAAAGGTCGCGCATCAGGTCGGCGGACCGCTGCGGGTCGCTGACTGTCATGTTCACATGTTCCAGCATTACATTTGTCATTTTTCATATCCTTTTCCTTGGTTGCTGTCTGAAATTCGCCATGGCGGGAAGCGGCGATTGTCGCCGCCGTAAAAGAGGCACAAAGTATTGCCGGCGGGATCACGCAGACGCGCCTCGCGCCAGCCCCAGCTTTGATCTGTCGGCTGTGTATCAAAGGCGATGCCTTTGGCCTCCAGAGCCGCAACGTCGGCGTCGAGCGCGTCGGTTTCGAAATAGATCATGCCGGTCGGCTCGTGAACTTGATCCACCTTGTGAATGGAGAAAGTCTCACCGCTATCCGTTTCAAAACGCGCATAGCGGGGCGGTGCATCGACAATCTGGACAAGGCCCAGCGTCTGATAAAATCGAACGGATGCGTCATAATCGAGACATCCGACGGTTACCTGGTTTAACTTCACAATCTTGATCCCTTGTTCAAACGGTAGGACAGGTTGGATGGCTCTTATCTTGCACTGGTGCGCCGGTCTTTTCTCCCCGGATTTCCAGTCACAAAGGCAATCTTTCTGTCCTCACTTGCGATTCGTACAACCTCAAGTTAAGTTGAGGTCAAGAGATTATTTTGACGGCTGTTTTTGAAAGGGAAATTCATGCCAGATACCAAAGCCCTGACCATCGGTGCCCTCGCCGCGCGGACGGGCCTGTCGGTCTCGGCCATCCGTTTCTATGAGGAAAAGGGGTTGGTCGAACCCTTCCGCACCAGCGGCGGTCAGCGGCGGTTTTTGCGGTCCGACATAAGGCGCCTGTCCTTCGTCCTGATTGCGCAGCAATTGGGCCTGAGTATCGGAGAGATTGAACGCCAACTGGCGAGCCTCCCGCATGGCCGTACGCCGACACAGGCCGACTGGACCCGGATCAGCAAAGCGATGCGCAAGGTAATTAACGCGCGTATTGCCGAACTGGAACGCACGCGGGACCGGCTCGACGGATGCATTGGTTGCGGTTGCCTAAGCCTGAAGAAATGCCAGCTCTATAATCCGGAAGACCGGGTGGGATTAAAGGGGCCTGGGCCAAGGCTGATTTTGGAGGATTAGTGGATTTTCATGGTCTTTCTAATGCCTGTTTCATCCCGAAAGCGGATACTAGTGAATTCGAGTCCCCGTTAAACCCAACCTACCCAAATAGCTTTCTAGCCAAGCCCTTGGACCTACAAAAAAGGCGAGACTGCGAACAGTCCCGCCTCTGAATTTCAGCCATCCAGTCTTTACTGAAACTTGAACTTTGCCCGCAAACCGATGGAACGCGGTGGCAGCACGTTGGTTCGGAAACGCCGGACATTGTGGGTCAATATTGTTTGGTTGTTCAGCGGAGTATTCGACGCACTGGATTCTGAAAAATCGTTGAACAGATTATTGGCATATGCCGTTATGGACCATCTTTCCGCTTGATAGCCAAGGGCAATGTCCGCACGGCCATAGCTAGGCAGTGTAAAACTACCGCCGCGCCCGCCGATTACGGTCAATACATTGCCTTGCCATGCATAGCTGCCGTTAAATATGATGTCCGCACCATTGTTGAGCGGCAGGCGGTATTCTCCGAAAATCGAATATTGTGTTTTGGGAGAACCAGGCAATCGATCTCCATCCTGGCCGGCTTCCAGCGATGTACCAAATCCCGGTGGCTGGATGGTTTGTACCAGTCCAGGGACATCCGCGGTCAGCTTGGCATCCGTGTAGCTGAAATTCCCGCTCAGTCTGAAATTATCGGTAACACGCCAGCTGCCTGAAAGTTCAAATCCTTTGGATTCTGCAGACACGCCATTGACGGTTATGCTGGTGCCCGCATTGATCGACGTCGCTGCGATTTGCGGGTCTTTCCAGTCAATGAAGAACAGTGCGCCGTTCAAAATCAAATCGCCGTTGAGCCAGGTCGTTTTCGCGCCAATTTCGTAGCTGTTCACAGTGTCTGGCTCAAAAAACCGCTCATTGCCTGGAAAAATATCGTTCGGGTCAGGGCTGAATTGCTGTCCCGGCCCAAGCAGACACAGACCTTGGCCACCCGGCATAAAGACATCAGGGCAAGGTTGTCCGCCATTGGTCTCACCAACACGGAATCCCTGACTAAAGGTTGCGTATACTGTATTTCCGTCACCGAATTTGTAAGCCGAGTTGATTTTGAACAACTCGCCGTTACGCGACTGATTTGGGGCGAGTGTCAGTTGGTTTTCAATATCTGACAGTGGATAAGGGTTGAATTCAGGCCCCGCGAAAAGTGGGAAATCGGTGGAGTTGGCTGTATCGAGAGAATAGTCATAATATCGACCGCCCACCGTGACCGACCAAGCGTCCGTGATATTATATCCAATTTCACCAAATACAGCGAATTCTTCAAGCCTGGTCCGATCAGCTTCGAAATATTCGAGATCATTCAGATCGGGGCGCGCTCCAACCAAAGCACCATAACCGGGCGTAAACTCAGATGACAGTGCGTTATATTTGTTCTTGTTATAAAAAGCCCCAACAATCCAGTTTAGCGGGCTATCGCCTTTGGAAACGAGGCGCAATTCCTGATTGAATATCTCGGTTTCTTCGTCTTCAAAGGTAAATGCCGTGAATGTAGGGAATGTCTCGTAGGAATATTCAAGAGAGATCAGCAAATCGGTCTGATCGCGCTGACCATTTTCCTTGACCGTCGCATATCCGGTTGCCGAAGTCAGTTCGGCAAATCCGAGATCAGCAGTGACCTCCAATGCCAAAAGTTGGCTGTCGCGTTCATTTGGTTCTGCAACCCGACCGCCAAATTCATATCGGCCAGAAGGAATGGTGGTGGTGCGGAAAGAAGAGGTATTGCGCCCACCATATTCGCTCAATTGAAAATAGTAGGTGAGAGTTGCATCAATAGCATCGATTGGTTGCCAGCGCGCTGCGATACGTCCTCCCAAAATTTCTTCGGTATTCGCATCTTCAATGGGGTCAAAATTTGCAGCCCTTTCGGCAGCGTTGTTGAAATCAGGGTCAGGATTGGAAACTCCCGGCTCCTGAACAACAAACGGATAATCGATAAAGCCCTGATCATTCAAGTAATCGAACGAACCCCGGATGGCGAAATTATCTGAAAGGGGCAAATTAATCGTAACCCCCACATCGTTGCTAATCCCGTCGCCTTCCTTGTAAGTATAGGCGTCCGCACGGGCCTCAAGCTGAATGCCCGAAAAATCCGGTTTGTTCGGTATATAGCGAATAGCTCCGCCCAATGTACCTGCGCCGTAAAGCGTGCCTTGTGGGCCAAGCAATACTTCCACCCGCTGGAGGTCGTTGAGACGCAAATCGACAAATAGCGGAATGTCTCCGACATAGGTTGCGACGCTGCCGCCGCCATCTTCCTGGCCAAAAGCGCTGGCAATCGGATCGGCATTTAGTCCGCGCACGACAATACGGTTTCCGTCACGGCCACCCTGATCGGCCACATTAATGCCTGGAACAAAGGCAACAAGTTCGGAAATGTCATCAAATCCCTGTTCCTCGATTTGTTCGCCCCCAACTGCTGCGATATTGATTGGAATATCCTGAACTGATTCCGCACGGCGCGTTGCCGTTACGATGATGACATTGCTGTCATCTTCTTCGGCGGAAGCCTCTTGAGCAAATGCAGGGGGCGCCACTATGGCTGTTCCAATAGGCAAGGTTAAAAGACTTGCCGTCATTTTCAAACGACTCTTGAAAGTTGAACTATGCGCCATGATGATACTCCCGACCAGATTATGCTTTACAGCACGTTGCAAACGAACGTGCCCCCAGTTACTGCTTAGTCTATAAGCTAACCTAAAAGATAGTCGGCAAAATTGGCTATTGAAAGCAGCTAAAATAGCTCAATAATTTCGCTTAATTCGGTACTGGAGCAAAATTTGATTTCTAGGGACAGGTTTGCGGCAATATGGGGACCGGAGCTTAGCATATGAACGATTTAACGCTCGTCGCCGGCCTCAAGCTATTGCAGAACAAGCACTATCAGGATGTTCATGCCCGATCGATTGAACTTATCAAGAAAGATGTGAACAATCCGCTACCCTATTTTCTGCTCGGCATTGTCGCAGAAGAGCATAAAAATTACAGCAAGGCACCAGAACTATTTGCCAAGGCAGCGGAACTGGGACCAGATGTTGTGCATTTTCACATTTACCATGCGAGAATTTTATCGACGATAGGGCAACAAAATGCGGCAAAGGCCAGCGCTGACAAGGCGGCGGCACTGAACACAGATGATGCTTCGCTGGCCGATACAATTGGTGTCGTATATAGCCGCGCTGGATATCATCAACTGGCTATTCCGTTCTTCGAAAAAGCGGTTTTCTTGAAGCAGGACCAGGCCAATTATCATTATAATCTGGCAGCATCGGCGCAGTTTGTTGGTGATTTCGAAACCGCAAAGCAAGCCTATAGTCGGGCCATCAAACTGGATGACGGGCATTATCGTGCCTGGTCATCGCTGACTTCGTTAGAAAAACAGAATGCAGAAAACAACGAGCTGCCCAAATTGACGGCGCTTTTCAAGCAGGCCGAAGGGGATGCAGAAGGCAGGCTCCAAATCGGACATGCGATTGCCAAGACTCTGGAAGATTTACAGGAATATGAAGAGAGTCTCGCTTGGTTGTTGAAAGCCAAAGAGGCCAAGCGCGAACAGTTGCGTTATGATCGCGCAACGGGTCAAAAGCTGTTTAAGAGTGCCGAGCAGACTTTCAAAACTGGCACCAACCTCGCGGCAGCGTCAGCGGACAATATACCAATTTTCGTGGTCGGCTTGCCGCGAACGGGCACAACGCTTGTCGACAGGATATTATCATCCCATCCGATGGTCGTTTCGGGTGGGGAGCTCAATGTTTTTGCGGAACTGATCAAGGTGGCGGCGGACACGCCTTCCAACATGGTTATGGATGCCGAAACATTTCAGCAGGCGGCGTCATTGGATCTATCCGGAATTGGCCAAGCCTATATCCAAAATACGCAGGAACGTGCAGATGGATCACGGTATATGGTCGACAAGATGCCGCTGAATTTCTTTTATGCCGGCCTAATACACAAAGCATTGCCCAATGCCCGGATAATATCCCTCCGGCGCGGGGCAATGGACAGTTGCCTTTCCAATTTCCGTCAGCTTTTCTCGACCCGCTATTCCTATTATAATTATACGTTTGATCTCGAAGATACGGCGATATTCTATCGGCTATATGATGATCTGATGTCCCATTGGCGCGACGTTTTGCCACCCGAACGTTTTCTGGAAATCCGCTATGAGGATATTGTTTGCGATCAAGAAAATCAGACGCGTAAATTGCTCAATTTCTGCGAATTAGAATGGGACGAAGCCTGTATGCGCTTTCATGAAAATACCGCGCCTGTTTCAACTGCCAGTTCTGTTCAAGTCCGCCAACCGCTCTATTCCGGTTCGATCGGGCGCTGGAAAAAATATGGCGACAAGTTGGACATATTAAAAAATGCGCTTGGCGATCTCTTTCAAGACTAGAGCTTTTCTAACGGCACATAGTCGATATCAAATCCAAAACAGCGCGGTGCCACCACTTTGAGCGCTGCCTCTGACCGGTAAAATTCCGGGCAGCCGGTTGCAAAGACAGAAACCCGCTGACCATAGCGCAATCGCTCGGCATTAATCGGCGTGCCGGTCTCATAGTCAACAATGGTTATGAGGTCCGGAACGCTCGCGGACACCTTGTCACCCAGCTTTGCCATCAGATATTCGTTTTTGATACTAACGGTCAGATTGTCACCCTTGCCGTCAAAGGCTTCGATTGTTGCCTCGCCGATATCATAACCGCCGATGATCCGGGTGGCCTTGTCGATCACCTTACCGCTATAGATCAAGCGGCACTCGCCATAAATCGAGTCTGCAAAAATCTTCTGCAAAGGTTCCACAAGACTATCGGCCTGCCCGCGATTTTCCCGCAACGCACGACCCAGATCAACCGAAAAGCTGAGGGTTTCGGGAATTATCGACCGCTTCAGCTCTTCCCCTGTCATCGGATGTTCGGCAGCTGTAATCATGCCGCCAGCTGCCATGGAGTAGCTGCGAATATGTCGCTCGTAGATAGCAGTGGTGGAAACTTCAAATATGGCCGTGTTCCCGGCATAGTCAAAAGCTACGGCCGGTGTCGGCCTGATCCCGGCTATCGGATAGGACATCATCTGCGCCTCAGGCAGCGCCCGTCCCATTCCGTCACCGTCGACGACGGGTATGCCTTTGCCGGTTGCTGCAACCAGTGGGATAAGAGAGTTTCCGCCACCAATTTCAAAGGAAGCAACAGCGTCAACCTTTCGTCCGACATGCTTCTCAAATGCCTCTAGCGTGCGCGCGGCATCGTCAATTGAAGGCAATAATTCCAAGCTGACAGTCGGTGCGCCAACGCTGCCTATTGTTACGACATAAGCGTCGTCGTCCAGCGCGTCCGGTTTGATTACCGATACGGGGCCGTATTGCTTTATTGCCTCATGTGCGATGAGCTTGGGCACATGCGGATCTCCGCCGCCGCCCGTGGCCAGGAATACAGAACCGAGCGCCAAATCATCAAGATGCTCCAGGTCAATGAACTTCATGATGATCCTCCAGCGGCAAGATCACCGATAACTTTCACCCGAATCCGCGTGGCGCCTTCATCCATATAGGGGACAGCCGTTTCCTCTATATCGACGGCTTTGATCGATGAGCTTTCGGCACCGGCCTCAGCCGCACGCCTTTTGGCTTCGTCGGTCACTTTCTTGATTGCCTCCTCACGCGGCGTTTCGCGATATGACATCAAACGTTCGGCTTCACCGCCAATTTGCGCAATTGCCGCCCCGATAGCATTGGCAACCCCAGAATTTTCCGGACGATGGAGCTGCGATGCAGCCCTTAGTCCACCGGTCACCAATATCGCTCCGCCGCCAACCAGAATGACGGGCATTTCCTTGCCGCCGGGCTTCATCATTTCGATGCTTTGATCGAGTTTTTCGTGCATCCTCAAACCGGCCTGCTCAACAGTGGTTTTGGGAATGTGAGCAACCTTGGAAGCATCGCCAATATCCGCTGCACCGCTTGCCACGAGGATATCGGTTGTCGTTAATGTCTCACCGCCGAAAACCAGCCCCTCGGTCACCAGATTATGGCCGACCGATTGTGGCCCAATGGTTCGACCTTCGTCTAGAACGAGGCTACCGCCGCCAAGACCAATTGCCAATATGTCCGGCATCCGGAAATTTGTGCGCACACCGCCAATCTCGATGACGACATTGGACTCGCGCGGAAAACCGCCTTGCAAAACACCAATATCCGATGTCGTTCCGCCAATATCAACGACAATGGCTTCTTGCAGCCCAGTTAGCTTATAGGCACCGCGTAGCGAGTTAGTCGGTCCGGAAGCAAAAGTCAGCGCAGGATAGGCCCGCACGAAATCTGCGTTCATCAAAGTGCCATCGTTCTGGCTGATATAAGCAGGGCAATGCAGTCCGCGATTAGCAAGTGCATCGAGAAAAGAGCTGACGACCTTGTCCGCAAACGGCAGTAAAGTTGTATTCATAATGGCCGCATTTTCGCGCTCCATCAGGCCGAGCCTTCCGAAGCTGTTCGAAACCGTGATACGCGCATCGGGAATGGCCGCGCGGATTTTCGCGGCGACAATTTTCTCTGGCTCGGCATTCATTGGTGAGAAGGCCGAGGCGATGGCGATATTCTTGATACCCTTTTTCAAAAGATCTTTGATCAACGCTGCAATTTCGTCATCCCGAATGTCTGCAACCGGGAAACCGTCATAAAGATATCCGCCATGTAGCGTGTAGATGTGACCGCCCATTGCTTCTGCAATATCGGCAGGCCAGTCGATCATCGGCGGCATTCCGCGCCCTGACGGCAGGGAAATGCGAACCGCTGCAACCGGCGACAATTCGCGCCGCTGTACGATCGCATTAGTGAATTGCGTCGTTCCGATCATCACGGTTCGGATCATATCCTGGGATACGGCACCATCTTTCAGCAAGCTGTCCAAGGCATCCGTGATGCCGCCAACGACATCCGCAGATGTCAGGGCCTTGGTGGCTGCAATGACGTTATCACCATCCAGTATCACGGCATCGGTATGCGTGCCGCCAACATCAATACCTATTCTCATGATGCCCGTACCTCGCGATTGCGCCAAGCCAGCCCGGTATAGACAAGGCCCGCCAAGATAACGGCGTCCATGGCAGCAATTCCGGTTAGTGTAGGAAGCAGTTCTTCTGATGCCAGTACCGCAAAAGCCGCACCTATCGCCCACGCGATCAATCCCGGAATGTTGACGGAACCGTTTTGATCCAATGTGCTTAGGCTATAGGCTTTGGGCCGAATGAGCATCCAGTCAATTATGATGACACCCGCCACCGGAATAAAGACCACCGAGAGATAAAACAGAAAGGTCACGAAGCTATCCAGAATATTCAATAGTGCCGCGATGACACCGATCGCGCCTAATCCGACAGCAAGCCAGCTGCTGTTTGATTTCGGGAATGTTGCCTTGACACTCAATATCGTACTGTAAAGGTTTAGCGAGTTGAGCACCCAGCTTCCGGCGATAACAATTGCAAATGCCCCGAGCCCCAAATTCAAATCAATCATAATATCGAGAATATCGGTTTTCCCGGAAACAGACCCGGCCAGGCTAGCGGCACCCATTACGATAAGCTGGACGATCATATAGGCTATAATGGCGGTGTAGATTGCACCGCTCCAGTGGCGCACGAAACGCGTTATGTCCGGCAATATTATGGCACCAATTATGATCGCACCGACAATAGCTGAAATGCCATCTCCTATCGTCAATGTGGGCGTCTTCTCCATCGCCAAAATCTGGCCAAAAGTCTGTGCATCCAAGGCGGATTGAACGAGCAGGAAGGTAACAAAAGCCAATATTGGCACCATCAGGGTTGCCAATATATTGATCGCTTTAAAACCAACCAATGTGGTCAGTGTCATGCAAATACTGGCGAATATTGCCAGACCCACAGTGGATAGATTTATCCCCCAAACCTCCAGTGCCAGGCGTGAAACGGCGCCAGCGAACAGGTTTATATTTATTCCAAACCAGCCGAGCAGCGATATCGCAAAGGCAATATTGACCAGACTTGCACCGATATCTCCAAACGCAACGCGCACGAGAAGATAGGAACTCATTCGGCTGTTCGCGCCAATCGCCCCCATGATTGCGCCGATAATCAGAATTATGGCTGAGCCTACTAATAATGCCCAGAGAGCATCAATTGCCGACAGGCCCTGAGAGACCTCCAGTCCAGTGATGAAGGTAGGAAGCGAGAAAGAAACCATTGCAGCAACCGCAGCCACACGTGGCCAGGGGACTAGCTGGTCATCGGTGATCGCTGCCGCTGAAAACTCGTTTGTGTCTCCCGACATATTCCCCCCAAATTTGCCGCGAACATGAATCGGTTCTTCAGCAATATCAACCGGAGCCTAGTCCAACGGGCTCCAAATATCATTTTGAAGATGCGTCTTGGTTCAAACCAAAATTTTGTAGTTAGCCAAAATAGAAATGCCACTTATAGGATTGGCAAACAGGACAAAAATGAAAAATGAAAAAACGCGCCATCAAGCTGGACAAGATCAACCGCAAAATATTGTCTATCACCCATTTAGACTCGGACATATCAAATCAGGATCTTGCAGAGCAGGTCGGCCTTTCAAACAGTGCTTGTTTCCAGCGCATGAAGGCACTGAAGGAGGCCGGATACTTCGTCAGTTTTCATACCGATCTGGATCTCGACCGGATGGTGAAACATGTGCTCGCGTACGTTGAATTCACGCTGGAGAATAACAGTCCGCAATCGCGCAAAGCTTTTGAAGCGGTCATAGAGGAGATTCCGGAGTTCATGGATTGCCTGCGGGTGACAGGCGGCGTTGACTATATCTCGTTTACATGCTGCTCGAACACACAGGCTCTCAATGCGCTTGTTGACAAGGTAAGTGGAGATGAAACGCTTGGCGTAAAAACGGTAAAAACACGGATCATATTGGAGCGGGCAAAGTGGTATCTCGGATATCCGCTCGCCAATCTGGAATGGCTGGATGATTGATTTGGACCACTAGCCGGTTAGCGTTTGTCCAATACCAAGCACTGAGCTTAACTTGATTCACGGAGACAAATCCAATCTTCTCGCAACCCAATTCATAAACGGGTTTTCTAGTTTGGTTATCATTTCCTAGTGGCCGCTTTTGCGCCCATAGCAGAGACTAGTGTTATGACCGCTTCATCCCGAAAGCGGAGATTAGGGCCTCTGGTTCAATGAAGTGTTAAAAATCTAGCGCAAACCAGTAATTCTGTTCAGCGCATTTGCCGTCTAGGAGAATCTCTGATCCCATTGGCGGCGTGGTTCCGCTTTGGGCTTGAGCGGGGGCGAGCAAGAAGGGAGTCGAGCACAAAATTGCAATTCTCATTGGTTCTCTCAATTTTCTAGCTAAACTAGGACGATCTTCATTTACTGACAAACCACTTTACTCGGTATGGAAATTGACCGTTCGTCGAAACAATGGTGGTCCATTCCTGACTACCATCTGCCAACTCGATGGCCGCCGGCACGCCTATTTTGGATGGCCGTTGCCCCCGAATAATCGGAATTTGCGCAAATACCTCACCGCCAAAAATTGTCAGAAAATTGGCATCGACAAGATGTTCAACCCTGCGACCTGACCAATAGACACGGACAGATTTTCCTGAACGAATCGCCATGAACAGTTTTTCTTTGGTTCCGTCGATCGCATTGCCGTCCTTATCTTGTGAATACGCGAGATGCCATCCGGTTTGAAGCTGATTTTTGTCATCAACATCAGTTGCAGCAGCAGCTTGTGATTGCGTTAAACCGAGCATCAATGGTGTCGATGCTAAAAGGGCCTGTCTGATCATCATTTCTCATCCCATGTTTATTGTTGTTACATTAGGATCCGATTGCAACAAGGTCCCAGTGCTCATCGTCTCCAAAGAAGAAGCTAACGGTGATAAAAACAAGCAAAATTTCCCACCGGCTTTGGTCAAGCAGTCCCCACTGACGGCCGCATAGCGGTTAAACGCTTCAAATCTTGTCACCCACGTGTCATCCCCTGAATAAGATGATGAATATGCCGCAAGGTTGTGAAATCTAAAAAAATTAATCAGTGTGACCGCTTCAGTCTGATCAAAGCTCAACAGTTCTTTCCATATTGCACGATGCGGCAAGCTGTCTTTGCCCCATTTCTCGTAGACACGCAAAATGGCACTTATTCGCTCATCGGATCTGTCCATCATGCAAATCTCCAAATAGTGATAAGTTTTTTGATGCTTAATCGTTTGCATTTTAGTCTCATTGAGTGGCGGGAGGAAAACGGTTGATCAGAAAATCGCAAAACAGCTTAACTGAGATCACTGTTTTCTTACTAAAAGTTTTCGAGCCACGGTCGTAACTCTATCTCCCAAGTCCAGGCGCTGCGATCTTGTGCGGCTATCTGTAAATAGGATTCGGCAATGGCTTGAGGGTCAAGGCATTTTCGTGCCTCATCATAAGGCTCTCCACGATCCGGCTGATATATCAGCCCGTCGATAACGAAATGCGCGACATGAATATTTTGTGGCGCCAGTTCGCGGGCAAGGCTCTGACATAGTCCCCGCAAGGCAAACTTGCCCATGGCAAATGCGGAAGAATTTGCATAACCCTTGATACCTGCCGAAGCCCCTGTGAACAACATGGTTCCGCCTCCAAATTTCTTCATCCGGCGCGCACATTGTCTGGCCGCAAGAAAAGCACCCAAAGCATTCACATCAATTGATTGCCGAATTTGACCCGGGTCCAGGTCTGTGACGGCCCCATTTGTATATGCACCAGCATTGTAGATCATCTCTGACAATGAAATTTCCGCATTGTCGATTGTTTCAAACAAGCTAGCGATATCTTGTTCATTGGATGCGTCGCACCGGATGACAAGAGCGCCGATTTCCCTGGCCAGTTCATCCAGGTTCGAAGTGTTCCGGGTGGCGAGAATGATCTGGTTTCCGCTTCGGGAAAATCGTTTAGCCAGTGCCGTGCCAAGTCCGGAACCAGCCCCGATAATGAGGGTTGCTTGACGCATATGTGAAATTTGCCTTTGTTCTGATGTTTGGTTTGGATGCGTTCGAGGGGGTCTGATCATTCTCGGAAAAAATGCTCAATCTGTCGCGCACAACAATTTGGGATCTGTCTGAACCGCTATTCAAGCGTCTCGCGGGTGGTGTTGGAAAACGCGTCGATGACGTAGGTTCTCAGGACAAAAAACCAGGGAATTGCAATCGCGTCTATCAAAACGCCGGCCGCGTTTGCCTGAAATAGTTCCTGTCCCGCCGCATCAAGTTCACCACGCGACATCAAGGGATAGCCAACGGCCGCGATCCACAAAATCTTGTAGCCAAATTGCAGGAGCAATATCGGCAGCATCTTAACGGGAAATCTCAATCCGAATATGGCCACTAGCGAAAGCGTGCCCCAAAACGCAAATGCAACCCCCTCTGTCGGTTCGAATTCTCCCCAGTGTTCGACCAGCGTGCCCCAAGCTGTAAAGGAGAACAACACGCCGGTGAGAAAATACGGAACCCGCATTACCCACCGTCGCCAAGCAGACACCTCGAATTCAAGGTCAGATTTGGTCATAGACTGTTCCCAAAATGCAATTCGCGAAAGCGACCCGGTTGAAAAAAACTAAACACCCACCAATTTCTGGGGAGTGTTTCCAGATTTTTATCGTAACCGAAAGACCTGCGCTATTGCACCTCGTAACAATATAATTGATCGTTCGTATCACCCTCGACCCATCCATAGCGGCCCAACCATCGGAGCTGGCCTGGTTGCAGGACTTTTCCAATTTTGCGGTGAACTGGGAGTTGGTAGCGATGCACTCGCCAATGCATCGGATATCGATTTTGCTGAACTGGCAAATCCTGACGTACGCATCCCGCTAAGCTCGTACATGCAAGCCTTGCGTTTTGCGATGAAGGCAACAGAGCGCCCAGAACTTCCGCTCGCTTTCGGGGAAGCTGCCAGCATGTCTGAACTCTCGATCGTTGGGCTTCTCATGGAAGCTTCCGAAACCGTCGGGGACGCTTATCTTCAGATGCGGCGATATGGACGCCTCGCGATAGAAGCAACGGGTTCAAGTGCAGATCCACGCTTCGAACTGGTCAGAAAACACGGTCGATTATTCCTGGTCGATGAACAACCGCTTGCCGCGGAATATCCTGAACTGACGGAAAGTGCCTTTGCATGGCTGACCTGTGGGCCGCGCCGTTACATGAAACGTTCACCGGTAATCTCGGCAAGCGTGACCTGGCCGAAACCGGATCATTGGCACGCATATGAAAAAATCCTGCGATGCCCGGTACATTTTGAGAGAGAATGGAATGCGCTGGAAATGGAGTTGGGCTCACTGACCTGGCCCGTCCGGCAAAATCCCAAATATGTGTTTGGAATCCTCGTTGATCGGGCCGACTATCTGATTAGTGAACTGGGGAGTGCCGACCTGATCAGCGCGAAACTCCGAAACCTGCTTGCTGCGATTCTGCACGAAGGTAGCGTTACAGCGGAAAGCGCAGCCCGACGGATGGGAATGAGCCGACAAACGCTGTTCCGACGATTGAATGATGAAGGCACCGATTTCAGCACAATACTGCGTGAACTTCGCGAAGACCTTGCCAAGAGCTACTTGAGCAGTTCCAAGGCGTCACTCAATGAAGTCGCTTATCTTGTCGGTTTTTCCGATGCCTCCTCCTTTACCAGAGCGTTCAAACGCTGGACGGCTAGAGCGCCGGGCGAGTTTCGGCAGATCGCATTCCGTAATGCCACAAATCGCTTGGAAGATTGATCACCGCACTGGAATTGCGGCCACTAAAAACCCTGTCGAACGGAAAGAGTTAACCGCCTGATGTCTCCCTTCAAGCCTGATTCTATCTTCCTTTCGCCGTAGAGAAATTCGGCGGCAACTGTGAGTTTGGGTGCCAAGCTGTGGGTCAGTGCGACAAAGGCGCTTTGCGATCCGGCCGTGGCCGCGGGTCCGGTCAATTCTTTGTGATTGTCGATCCTGATGAAGGAATAGCCACCGGATATACTGGTATTTCCAAGCATCCATCGATAAGCGACATTACCGCTCAATACCGGAATTGTGACGATATCTGTCGATGCTGCGTTGAGAACCGCAGCCGGTGCAATTCCCAGACCGACATAGCGTCCGATTCCTTCCCCACCCTGCAATGAAAATCGGATGTCATCGGTTCCGAGATAGACCCGGCCCGCCAGACTGACTCCCCAGCCGAAGGCTTTGGCGTTGATCCCGGCGTCCCGGTAGCGAAGCTGCCGGACAAGCGCCGAAACAGCGATATCATAGTCCTTGCTTCGGAGGTTATAGCGGAGAACGGCATCTGGCAGAGCGCCATCACCGGTTAGGCCAACCCCGCTAAGATTTGTGTTTGGATTTTCCAGCGCCAGCTGAAAGTTGCCTGTCGTGTATCTGATCATCGGCTGACGTACGAACACCTGGCTTTCTGCAGGAGCAAAGAAAGAGGCAGATTCGGGCATCGCTTGAAGCGTTTGAAAAGTTGTCCAATCCTGGCCGATCCGCCACCCGTCATAGTCGACATAGGCGCGCCGAAGTCGCGGATTGTAGGAATTGGATATTCGCTCATTGCCCCCGGGAGAAAGCAAAAAATCCATCTCGATCCTAGTCGAAATGGCGTGATTCCTAACCGGCGTAACAGTAGCCAAACTAATCCGGCTGGTCTTTGCTGAAAAATCAGTATCGATGCTGCTCGAAGTCGGGTTGTCGGGACTGACTGGTGTCAGCAGCGGCAGATACAGATCTCTACCAATGCTTCCGGATACCAGATCTCCATCACTATATTTGGAAAGATGGACATCGAGATCTATAAAACCACCGACCTCCAATCTGGTTTCACCGCACTCGATCTCCCGCCAGACTGAATCATCGACAATAATCTCGTCTTGCGCTGTTCTGGAGACCGGGTTGGTTTTTTCATCGCGATCAGCCAACTGCTCTTTGACTGCTTTCAATTCATTTTCCAGAAGCTTGATCCGGGCTTCCAAATCCCTGTCCGAAGCTGCCTGTACAGCTGAAGCTGTCACAAGACTTACAAGCCCCGAAACGGAAAGCCAGATGCCTCGCGTTATTCCTGCTGCTCGCCGACCAGGCCTGTATGCAATGAAATATGAAGATGCTCCGCCGGAAGCCTCTCGCGGCACATGGCGGATTTCTGGTGTGGTGACCATTCCCCTAATCTCTGGTTTCCGCTGGCATAGACGGGTGAACCTGGCCACTCATCTCTGTATAGGTCACAAAGCGAAATGGATCGAAATACTGATTAGCGCTACGAAGCTTATCGGCTGCCTCGTTCCGAAGGTCCCGAACATCATCGCTTTCCGGAAACCGGCGTAATGCCGCCGACGCCATTTTTAACGCGAGTTCGTTATCTCCGCCGTCCAGCATCCTTTCAATACCATCTTCAATTTCACCTCGCGACAAATTGAGATAGACGTCGAGCATCCGTCCATATTCAATGAGCGTAAGGGAATCGAGCCCCCGTGGATCATCGCCAATGCTATTTTCGCGCCATATACCGGTCATCTTGTCACCAAGACGAGCGATCACATGATCGCGTGCAGCAAGATAGCCAAACAACCCTTCCGGTTGATTTTGAAGTCCCGGAGGTATCAGGTTGAAGCGCCGTATCTCTTCCATTGAATAGCCATTGGTGAACAGTTTTTTAGTAGCATCAATTAGCCAGGCATAAGCATCGCGATACGATGCCAATTGCGGCAGCTCACCATAAATCTCGGTCAATCCATAATGCCCATGCAGGATGTATTCTGGTTTACGATCGAGGATTTTATCGAGGGTTTGCAGCGCCTCCTCAATGAAGCCTTCTTCAACCCAAGGCTCTCCGTAGAACGGCATGAAAGCATCTCCAGCAAAGGCAACGTTGAGCGCGGGTGCGAAGACTAGCAAAGCATCTTCTGTCTCTCCCCCGATTGCGGGCACCAGTTCGAATGACGAGCCACCAATCGAGACCGTCCTTGTCTCGTTGATTTTGATGTCAGGCTGATAGTCAGTGATCCATTCATTTTCGAAACTTTCGCCCCGGAACTGCTTATAGGTGTGATTTCTATTCGCTCTATTGACGGTGCCGGCAAAGTTTTCACGTCCGTAGAATGTGACTTCGTTGTCCAGTGAGCGAAAATAGGTGTGCCCGCCGACATGATCCCAATGAGCATGTGTTACGAATACCGTTGTTAATGGTGGCAGGTCTGGTCGCTGTTTCCGTAGATATCCCAAACCTTCCTTCAGGCTGTAAGGCTGAGTGCCGGCATCGATTGAAATGAGGTGCTCACCATCGTCCGATACGATGAAATGCAGCTCGGAAAATCCGAAACCACGCACCGCAAACACGCGATCTCGAACGATCTCGACAACTTTGGGAGATGGCGCGAACCGTAATCCGCGCTCTTTGTCATTTGCGAACCAACCCATGAAAAGAGTTTCGGGCGCCTCGGCACCGTAACCGCTCTTGGCAAGATACTCAGTTGCTCGTTGATCATTGCCCTTCTTTTTATGCAGAATCGCGAGATGGCGAAAGGCCTCACGGTAGAAGCCCGGTGTAGGTTCCAGTTCCGGGTGATCTTCCAGCCATTTCAAATGCTCATGCGCTTCACTACGCATTCCGAATATTCCCGGCACCTGTGTGTAGATAATCCCCGACGCCCAGTGAACGAGTGGATGCTGCCCCTTTGCGAGCATGTTTGCTCTGTCGAGAACATCAAATGTGCCCATCACCCAGCCGATACGCATGAAAAAGTTCACTTCGTCTGCGTAAGTCGCTCGTAACAGTGCATAAGCGCTCAAATACACAGCCTCGACTTCCGGAACCATTTTTTCAGAATAGGTTTCGAGCTGCTTTTCAAAAAAGGCGATGCCGACTTTTTGTTGGTTTGTGATGATGTAAGCGTTCGCAAGGAGAAATACCGGCCTGGGGTCTTTTACCGGACCATAAGATAGAACGGTTTCGTACAAGGCTATATTGGAATGGAAGCTGCGGTCTCCAGAAAATTCTGCAAACCTCTCAAAGCCATTTGCAGTTCCAAGGGATCGAATTCCCTCCGCAGGAATAACAACCGTGCTGGATTCGTCAATTTCCTGGGAGGACAGTCCTGAAGGAAGGACAAATAGCACGCCGAAAAACATTAACATCTTCATGAAATTGATTGATCTTATTTGCATTGGGTTATCCTTAATGTGTATATACACGTTAATTGATAAAAACGTGAGATAAACTAACTTTCTGAGAGGCATGCCTGAACGGCTTGGAGTTCAGCGCGCAATGCTTTCCACCTTTGTTCACCAAATCGAGTCAATAATTTGGTTTGCGCGGCATCCCAGAAAATCTGAGCCTCTTCGACTGCATGCTTCCCTTGATCTGTGAGGCGATATAGACGGGTCCGAGCATCGGCTCCTGGCTCATGTTCCACCAAGTTGTCACGCTCAAGCAATCGAAGATTTCGGGTTAGCGTTGTCCGGTCCATGCTAATTGCATCAGCAATGTGTGAAATTGGGGCAGGCGCATGCCGGTTGACCAGCACCAAAAGAGAGAACTGAGTGGCACGTATTGCAGTACCTGACATGTGATCATCATAAAATTGTCCAATTTGACGGGCCGTCCGACGGATATTCATATTCGCACAAGTGCTTGGATCATTAGTCATTTTTCGCTCCATCCGTGAAGATATACGTGTATATACACATTATGTCAAATCGAAATACTAATCACTGGAATATTCTCACGCGACACCCGGAACTTAAGCATGCTAACAATCCAAGCCGGAATTCATGAGTATCAGAAGCAGTAGTCCCTCATCAAATCATCTTTGCGCCCAAAGCGGACACTAGGATGTGCTAAAACCGGGCGGTGGTTCAGGTTCAGTCATTCTCCAATGCGTAAGCAATCACGTAACCGCCTTGGCCGTCTCGAACATCCTGTGAATCGAGATATTGGTTTGTCGCAGGATCTCTGGGGTATCTCCAGGTCGGGTTAGGAATGGTGACAATCAGATATTGCTTGCCGTCTTTCTTAGAGCGGTAGGACATGGGCGTTGACTGACCGTTACCTGGCAGGTCCGCTTTCCATTTTTCCTCACCGGTACGGATATCAAACGCCCGCACCTTGCTATCCATGGTTGAACTCAGGAACGTCAGGCCGCCGCGTGTTGTCAGCGTGCCCGCACGGATGGCGGTGCCGACATCATAGGGAATACCGGAGCGCAGATTGAACGGACCTGAATCGCTCATATCGCCAGCAGGCCTGCTCCAGAGCAGTTCCTTGGTGTTCAGATCCATGACAGCAATACGTGACCATGGTGGTTCGAAGCAGGGGACTTGTGTGCCAAGCCGCGACATGAAGGGCATGGGTACACCAAAAAACTTGATCCGCCGATGGTCAAAAGGGTTGTCCGCATCGGGCTCTCCCATTTTGGGCATCGGTCCATCCGGGTCGAGACGAACAGCCGGATGGTTTTTGCCCAGCAGCAGGCCGCCAAGCGGACCGGCTTCCGCAACTTGTTCCGGTGTTGCCAGTATTAAACGGTGAGCGAGGAGCATGGGTGCGGCAATCAGCAGACCGTTATCGGCATCAACCGAGACACTGCCCCAGTTAAATCCGCCAAAGTTACCGGGATAAAGCATGGTTCCCGTATTGGTCAGTCCGGTCGGCTGTGTTGGCGGGGTATACATGCCCTCATAACGCATGGTGCGATATTCGATCCGGCAGACCAACTGATCAATCGGCGTTAGACCCCACATATCTTTTTCATAACGATAAGGATGAAAATTAGGGAGAGGAGAGGCAGGCTGGGTAGCAGACAGATATTCGCCATCAACAGCGCCCTGTGGTGCCGGTTTTTCCGGAATGGGATGTACCGGCTCGCCATTGCGCCGGTCGAGCAGAAAGATGTCGCCCATTTTGGTTGGCACAGCGACCGATGGTACTTTCTTGCCATCTTTGGTCACATTCACCAGTACCGGCTGTGCGGGGACATCATAGTCCCAGATATCGTGATGCACGGTTTGATATTTCCAGCGTGGTTCGCCGCTCGCCGCATCTATCGCGACCACGGCTGAAGACCATTCATCATCAAATTCACGCCGCGCGCCGCCAAAATAGTCGGGTGCCGAATTACCGGTGGGGGCATAAATTAGATTCAGTTCGGCATCGTAGCTCATAATCGACCAGACATTCGGTGTTCCCAGCGTGTATGTTTCGCCTTCCGCTGGTTCGCCGCGCTGGCCGGAATTGCCCATATCCCAAGCCCAGGCAAAATCACCGGTGATCGCGTCAAAGGCCCTGACCACACCAGATGGCAGACCAAGATTCTGGGAATCATTCACTAGTCCACCAACGACCAGATTGTCGCCAGCGACCAGTGGCGGCGATGTATGATAATAGTCGCCAACCGGATGGTCGCCCATGCCTTGCCGCAGGTCGACAATGCCATTTTCACCAAAATCACTGCAGGCCAGCCCGGTCATGGCGTCCACGGCAATCAGGCTGGCGCCAACGGTCGCTGTTACGATGCGCTTCGCGCACTGACCTTCATATTCGTCACCCGCTTCATAATAGCCTAGCCCTCGGCAGGTTTTGGCATATTGATGGGTCGCTGGTGGTTCCAGGCCGGGCTCATAGCGCCAGACTTCTTTGCCCGTGCTATCGTCTATCGCGATGACCACATTGAGTGCCGCGCAGATGTAGAGCATGCCGTTGACATTGAGCGGCGTGGCTTTGAAATCCTCCTCCACTCCGGTGCGATAACGCCATGCTTCTTTCAGACCGCCGACGGTCTCTGTATCGATATCGGTCAACTGCGCAAAGCGAGTGCCGCCAGCATCATTGCCATAATGGCGCCAGTCCGAAACAGCATTGGTGGCATTCACTTCCCGAACGGTGCCCGTGCCATTTTGGATATAGCCCTGCATAGAGGCGAGTAGCAGAGCCGCAACCGCTGCCAAGCTGGGGGCGCCGATCCACCAGCGATTTGACGGTGCTGGTCTGTCGTCTTCTGCATCAACCAAAAGGGAGAGGCGATACCACGGCGTGAGAAACCATAGTCCAACGACCAGCCAAGCAGCAAGCCGGGGCAAGAGGCCCAGGAAGTGCAGCTCGGCTTCAAAGAGAGACCAGATGAGCGTGACGCCCAATAGAGCAGCATATAGTTTAGGTGCCTTGTTGCTTCGTTTTTGCGCAAATATGGCAACCGCAATGGTCGCGATACCGGCCATAACATAATAGAAGCTGCCCCCCAGATAGACGAGAAAACCGCCCAATAAGGTAAGGGTCAGGCCAATTAACCAGAGCAGAACAATAAAGACCCAGTGCATGATTTTAGAGAATTTCATTTGAGATGTCCTGTTCGTTCTTTGGTTCGCCTGTTGATCAGTGCCTATAGCGGGAAGATGGAATGCCCCCCATCCATGACGACATTTTGACCGGTCATAAAATCACTTTCGCGGGAGGCCAAGAAAGCGGCAACACCCTCCATGTCTTCAAGCTTGCCAATCCGGCCAATCGCAGCACGCCTGCGCGCACCGTCCTTGAAAGCCTGTGGTGTATCAAGTGACATTTCGGTTTCGATATAGCCAGGCAGGATGGCATTTACCCTTATGCCCGCTTGACCGAGTTCAACAGCCAGTGCGCGGACTAACCCCAAAACGGCGGCTTTCGTTGTCGAATATCCGGCAGCGCCGCCTGTGCCGACAAGACCAGCCACCGAAGATGTAACAATTAATCGGCCCGGCGCCTTGCGTTCCAGAAGATGGGCCGTAACCGGTTTCCAGGTCTGCACGACGCTCATCAAGTTCAGGTCGATCGTGTCGAGCCAGACTTGTCGGTCAGTCATGTGTGCAGGGCCACGATATCCACCGCCGCCCGCATTGGCAAAACAGCTGTCGACTTTTTCAAACCGCTCCAGCGTTTGACCAAATGCTGTGTCAATCTGGCTTTCATCTGTCACATCGCAGGTGAAGGCTTCAACATCGCCGCCCATATCCCGCAATTCGGCGGCCGCAGCGGCATTTTTTTCTTCGTTTCGTCCCCATATTGCCACCTTGGAACCTTGTTTTACCAGACCGCGACAAAAGGCGAGGCCAAGGCCGCCATTACCGCCGGTGACGACAGCAACATCGCCGGTTAAATCGAACATATTTACTCCTAAGTTCCGTTATCTTTAAAATTCTGGGAAGAAAAAACGCTGTCCTTGGCTACCGCTTGTAAGCCAAGGAGATTGCCGTCAGGGTCACGGCCAAACATGATCTGCCCGCCGTCCATCGGGGCCGGTTCCGATACAATCGTGCCGCCCGCATCAACCAACCGCTTGCGTGCCGCGTCCATGTCAGAGACATCAAATACAATCATATTATAGCCAAGCGCATCAACCGGACGCGGCTCTTCCAAGTCTTTCGTTGGATGGCTGTGATATTGGAACATTTCCAGTTCCAAATTGCGGATCTGGAACCAAGCCATTTCCAACTCGCTGCCGGGCAGTCCGGATACTTGGTCTACTTTCTCCCCCGACACGGTCATCCATCGCCCGACCCGGCGCGGGCCAGGTTGATTGAGAAACGCCGTGTAGAAGTCCACCAAACGGTCGATATCGGGTGTAGCCAGCGATACATGACGCACGCGATATTGGTTTTTGGGCGGTGTCGGCAGTTCCAGTTTTGCAATATCAACATGTTCAATCTCGGCAATCAGACCATCGAAATCGCGCGCATAAGCATAATAGACCGGGTTTTGCGGATTGAGATGCACCATGTCTTTGTTGCCGATATGCTTGGCACCACCTGCCAAAAGCTTTTGATAGGCCTGCGTTTTTTCATCAACCTGATAACAGACATGGGCAATGCCCGGACCTTGAACGTCCATCTGCTTGGTTGCCTGAGCTTTGGTAGATGGATTGGCAAATTGCATGAAGCGAACTTGTGCATTCGCACTACGCATCATCTGTGTCTGTGCCGAGACACCTGTTCGCCCCGCCAGTCCATCTAAAACAGGATTGTCAGAAATTTCGGATTGATCAACAGGCTGCAGTTCGACCGTACCGCCATATAATTCAGCGGTCTGCTCGAGATCGCTCACCGATGCGCCAATATAGTTGACGCCAGTAATGATCGAATCGGGAGGTACAGGTTCGCCTGCTGATCTTCCGCCGCAGGCAGCAAGCAGTAACACGGCGCCTAATCCTATAAGATTTTTGTTCATATCAATCCTCTCTTTGCCGCTGTATCTGAAAACCAGCTTAGTCATCTTACCTCGGCTTTTCAGCAGTCTACCGCATTTTGAACCACAAATATGCTGTTTGACTCTCACCGTCTATTACGCCTTAAATGTATTAATAGTCAAATTAAAGGTTTTCAAATTGCGGATATTCGATTACCAGCCTTTATTAATTGGACAATAAGTCCATCTAAAGCAAATAATCGGGAGAATGCAATGTTGAAAGTTTGTTCTATTGGGTTGGCCGCGATTCCAACTCCGTGTCGCCTCACTGCGTCAATAACTGCCATCGCGCTTGCCAGTATTAGCAGTATCGCCCACGCACAGGAGGATCAGGATACAGACAGCGCTTCTGACAATATCATCATTGTCACCGCGCAAAAGAAATCTCAGGACATTCAAAATGTTCCTATCGCGATCTCTGCTTTCGATAGCGGGACATTAGATAATAAGGTTGTAGACGATGCCGTCGATCTCAGCTTTTCAGTTCCCAATCTGACGGTTGATATATTCGGCGCTTCCTTGCGCGGTGTCGGTGATCTCGCGATTTCGGCTACATCGGAATCCGGTCTCGGCTATCATGTCAACGGCGTCTATCTGGGCTCTGCGGCTACTGAGGCGGAATATTATGATCTCGAGCGGATCGAAGTTCTGCGCGGCCCGCAAGGTACGCTCTATGGTCGAAACACAACGGCTGGTGTGCTCAACGTGATTACGCAAAAGGCCACGGATGAATTTGAAGGCTATGTCACTGCGGGCTACGGCAATTTCAATTCGATCAAGCTGCGCGGTGCCATCAACCTGCCTATCACGGACGGACTATCTACCCGTGTCGCAGGCTTCTTCCTTGATCGTGACGGCTATGCAACCAACCTCTTTACTGGCAATGATGTAGATGATCGTGAGATGTTTGGACTGCGTAGCAGCACCAAGCTTGAATTTGGTGATACACGTGCAGATCTGGTGGTTTCCTATTTCAAGGAAGATGATCGGCGCCTGGCCCGCACCAAGGTTCTCTGTGAAAAAGATGCGTTGCTGGGTTGCTCCCCTCTCCAGGTTGGCTTTGGAACGCCGGATTCCCGCGGTACACTCTTCAACACATTGGGTGCTGTGACTGGGGTGATTGCCACCGGCTTTGGACCGGCGGCCGTCGACTATTATGCGAACAGCGTCAATCCAGCGGATACCCGTTTGGTCAACGAGGACGTCGACCCAACCTATTTTGTCGAGGAATGGAGCGCTTCACTGGAAATCACGCATGATTTCGGTAACCTGACCCTGACGTCGCTCAGCGGCTACCAGGAAATCGAACGCGGCCTGTTCAAGGATTTTGACCGCTTCGTTCCGTCACAGGGCCTTACCCGTCCGATAACCTTCGACTTCTTTGCCAATGGCAATCCGATCACTACCGAGATGATCCTGACCGGTCGCCGGGATCAGAGTGAAGCGCGCGAATATTATCAGGAGCTACGGCTCGCATCCGATTTTGCAGGGCCGATTAACTTCATTGTTGGCGGCAATTATTATAATCGCCGCAGTTCCGGTTCAGCCAATTTCACCCATGTCACGATCGCAGCCCGTCAACAACAACTGGGTCTCCCCGATGGTTTTGCGTCTTTGATAACCGAATCCGATCCTGTGAAGACAAAGAGTTTCGGTATTTTCGGTGAAGTTTATTTCGATCTGTCTGATGACACACGTTTGACCGGTGGTTTGCGCTATTCCCATGACGATAAGACTATCCAGACTCGTCAGATATTCCTGAATCCACAAGCCGATGGCAGTCTGCCGGACTTTACCTTTGGTGAGTTTGAAAAGGGCGTGGTAACCGGACGCATAGTTCTGGATCACCAAATCACACCTGATTTGCTCGGCTATGTCAGTGCCTCTCGCGGTTATAAAGCCGGAGGTATCAACCCCGGTGAAGTGGGTGTCGAGACACAGGGCTTTGATCCCGAATTCCTGAATGCTTTTGAAGTCGGCCTGAAAGGTTCGTCATCAGATGGCAGCTTCACGGCAAATGTCTCCGCCTTCTATTATGATTATAAGGACCTGCAAATCGGCCAAACAACCGCAACGGCCGCGCTGACCGTCAATACCGATGCCACCGTCTGGGGCGTTGAAGCAGAATTCGGCCTTCGGCCCAGCAGCCGTTTTCAAATCGACGGCAGCTTCTCCTACCTCAACACCGAGTTGAATGATTTTGCTTCGATCGACGAAACCGATCCTTTCGGTGCTGCTCCAGGAACGGTGGTTGCGGGAGTAACAGCCGCAGGTGTGCTGAAAGATGTCGACGGCAACTCACTGCCTTTCTCACCTGACATCAAAATCGCGATTGGCGCGCAGTATGAGATTCCGGTGGGGGATTGGATGCTAACACCGCGGATTGACCATTATCTGCAGAGCGAGTTTGCGAGTTCGATCTTCAGCAAACCGATCGATATATTTGACGGTTACAGCCAGACCGACCTCAAGCTGCTGCTTGCACCCGACGGAGGTGATTGGGAAATTCGCGGCTATGTGAAAAATCTGTTCAACAATGATGACATCACGCGCGTTTTGCCGGCCGGTCGTCTGGTCGGACGTTTCAGAGAGGTCGTCATATTGGAACCGCGTACCTATGGGGTTGAAGCTACTATCCGCTTTTGATGACTAGAAATTAGCTTCTCTCCAAGGATAGCCCGGCACCTTATGTGTCGGGCTATTTTTTGCCTTGTGTTAGGTTCTGCGAAATCAGTTGTGCTATCGGGAAAGTGATTGGGGAAAATGATACAAAAGCTCAAACGCATCAGTCTATTGCTGCTCGTCGGCTTCTTAATCTCGGCCTTCTTCGCTGTTATATGGGTGAAGATGCCGATATCTGTCGACGTTTCTGAGCCAGATCCGGCGGTTGTACATGCCAATAGGTTGGACAAAGGCGTATCTTATAACAGTTCCTATTTCGAGCATGATGGACGCACATTGCACTATGTCGAAGCAGGTGAAGGCGAGCTTGTCCTCTTTCTGCACGGATTTCCATCCTATTGGTTTTCTTTCATTCGGCAGATGGACGCTTTCAAGGACAATTATCGCGTTGTTGCCATAGATGGACTGGGCGCGGGTAAATCGGATGCGCCGCGGGATGTCGAAGCTTATAAGTTGGAAAATATGGCGGCTCATCTTGATGCGTTGATCGATCATCTGGACGGCGACAAAGTCCATATTGTCGGACATGACTGGGGCTCCACATTCGCCTTTGGCTTCGCCCAGCGCTATCCGGATCGCGTTGCGAGCGTGACGGGATTGAGTGCGCCGCCGCAAAATGTGCTGCTAGATCTGATGCAGCTTGATAGTTCGGCGCGGCAGACTTCAGCCTATATTGAACGCCTGAAACAGGCCAACCCGCTGCTTATCGTCGCCATGGGCGCCGACAAAAGGGTTTGGACGGGCGCCTATGAGCCGTTGGTAAAAAAGGGTCTTCTCACCGGCGAAGAGGGTGATCTGTTCCGGAAAACCACCGGCAAACCAAAGCGGATTGATGCGCATATCAATTGGTATCGCGCAAATATTCCCGCTTTCGACGCTATCAAAGATAGTGATTTCTGGCCCAGTCGAAAGGCGCGACTAACCATGCCGGCGCAAATTATCTGGGGTCAGGACGATCGTGTTTTCGCGACAGATTATGCGGAGGCTACAGAAAAGAATGCAGACAATATCCAAATGATTTCGCTTCCTGGGATAGGGCATTGGCCGCATGTCGAGAGCCCCGAAAAGGTGACGCGGGCGATAGAGAAGCTGATATCTGAATAGGTAACCGCTTTGCTGCGATAGAACCTACCTCCTAAGTTTTTGTTTTCGAGTGAAATAGTCGAGACGCGCCATAGTGTAGGTTCCGATCATCATGGAAACCGTTATATCCTCCAATTCCTCCAACTCCATTTCACCACGGAGCAGAAATTCGCCGGCTGATGCAGGTATGCCCAACGAAATATCGGTAACCGCTCGCGCAATTTCCGGCGGCATATCAAAATTCTTGACCACAATGTCAGCGAAATATTTTACGGCCACTTCGCGATTATAGCGTGCCGGATGATATAGCTTCGCAATCGAAGGATCGGCGAGCAATGGTTCAATGATGAGGCCACGCTCTGCGATAAAGCTGAGATAAACATGCGTTGTACCACGAACCAATTCTTCAAAGGTGGTCGCTTTTTCAGCAACAGCAACCTGTCGTTTCCATCTTATCGTTAGCTCCCGCTCCAATAACTCTTTCAGCAGGTCTGAAAGACTATCAAAATATTTGTACATCAACGATTTGCTGACATCTGCCTTCTGGCCAATGGCTTCCATGGATAACTGGGACATGCCATCGGTAGCAATGAGTTGCGCGGCGCTGTCGAGTATCATGGACCGGCGAATTTCCGGGCTAAATCTCTTTTTTGTTTTTGGTACAGCTTGATCCATCTCGATGATAATTCCCTAAAAACTCTAGCCACAACGATATCACATCAGCACGGTCTGCACAGCATTGATTGTAACAGCGGTTTTAAATTTCTGTCGGATAGCTTGAACAAGCTAATGTCCGCTTTTGCGCCCAAAGCGGACATTAGACACCAATGATATCGACATCATGATCAGGAGCCACGTGTTTTCCAAAGATACTCAGATCAAATCGCCGCGCTTTCAGCGCGCTTGACAAAAACTCCATATGAATCAATGCCGTTGTCATGAACGAGCTCATTGTTCCTCTTGTCGTTTCGGCCTTATTGATTGCGATGTGTCTTTATCTGCACTTTAAGGTTCTACGCAAAGCGTCACGAGAAATTCCGCAATTGCAGGACAATATACGTTACCCCATTTTAACCGTCATGACGTTGATCTTTGTAACCCACTTGGTCGAGATCGTCTTATTCGCGATTGCCTTTTGGATAATGGCTTTGACGGGACTGGGAAGCTTAAACGGTGCCCACAGTTCAACCGCTGCAGACTATCTCTATTTTTCGATAGCATCATATACTACGCTCGGCATTGGAGATATCACACCAGAAGGTTCGATGCGGCTTGTCGCCGGAATAGAAGCCTTGACCGGGTTGCTTCTGATCGCCTGGAGCGCGTCATTTACCTATCTTACAATGGAACGCATATGGTCCCCTCAAGGAGAGTAAGCGGTCACCAGATGCGATCGGGTGACACCTCGTCATGAGCGGTGTTGCGCCGCCAGATCCCCCTCAGGTTCGCGTGAGTGTGGGCGTGACCGGCCATCGTCAGGCGCATCATGGCTATGCCGCCCATCAAGCAAAGATAGAAGCCGTTATGGCTGATATTATGGACGTGTTAACAAAAGCGAGCAAAGATACGTCCTTGCTATTTGGTCCCGAAGCCCTTGCACCGACAAGGCTTCATACGCTTTTGGTCGACGGGACTGATCAGGTTGCTGCGCATCTGGCCACTAAACGGGACTGGGAGGTTATCAATCCGCTGCCATTTGGCAAAAACCTGAATCTTGCGATCAATGCGCTGCCTGAAAACGCCAATGACGCAAGGGCATTATTAGCGAACGGTCAGGCAAAGGACCCAGCCACCAATCAGCGTGCGGCGGAGATTAAGGCCATTTCGGAACAGGCACATATATTCGAGCTAGCAGATCAGGATGAAAAGATAAGCGCGCTGTTCTTGGCAAAACTGGATGCTCCGAATGACTTTGCCAAAGCACAGGCCTTTGAACAGGAGAGCGCTCGCCGCGCCGCCTTGGCTGGACAGATACTCATCGAACAATCCGATCTTATTATCGCGGTATGGGATGGGGAAAGTACAGCCAATATTGGCGGGACGGGCTACACCGTCGCCAAGGCGCTGGATCTTGGTTCACCGGTGATCTGGGTTGATCCGCAAAGTCCGGAAGACTGGCAAATCCTGTACAGTTCAGAATCTCTGGCCGCTCATTCCCAGCGCGGCAATGCGCAAGATCGAAACACAACGCTGGTAGAAATCGTAACCAACATACTCTCACCAGGAGATACTCCCAAAGGTGGCCTGCCAGCTTTTCTGGATGAAAGGTGGCACGATAAGAGCGCTCGCCTGACCCATGCTTTTCGGCGCGTCGAGGCAATGTTCGATGGTGGTGGAAGGCCATTTCGGAAGCTGGTTCAGTGCTATGAAAAACCAAATGAAATTGCCAGCGGCAGTGGTGCAGAATTGCTGAATGTGACGAAAAGCCTCCCCTTTTCGGATCCGGACCTACCAGCAAAAATAGACGGCATAGCGATGCAGAATTTTGCCTGGGCAGATGGGATTTCGTCACGTCTGTCGGATCACTATCGCGGCGGCATGATCGTCAACTTCATCCTGTCTGCTTTCGCGATTGTCGGTGGGATCCTCTATCTTCCATTGGTTTCTCCCGAACAGAAATGGATATTTGCACTGTTCGAATTCTTACTGCTGCTGGGGATTGTGATCATAACCTTCCGCGGGCAGAAATATCGCTGGCATGGTCGCTGGTTTGAAACCCGCCGTGTCGCTGAATATTTTCGGCATAGTCCTCTCCTGCTAATACTCGGTGCAGCGCGCGCACCGGGGCAATGGCTTCAGGGGACCGAAACATCCTGGCCAGAATGGTATGTCCGCCAATCACTGCGGTCTATCGGGCTGCCAAAGGCGAGGATCTCGGCACCCTATTTGCGATCGACACTAGCAGCGCTTTTGGAATGTCATGTGGTTCAGCAGCGTGATTATCATTCTGACAAGTCAAAGCGCCTCAAGGCTGTGCACCATAATCTCGACAGGCTGTCCGAATTTCTGTTCGGCCTGGCGGTGCTTTCGGTAGCGATCTATCTGTTCTTAAAGGGCGCCTCGGCGTTCGACCTCGTTGACAGCGCGATTGTGCTAAAGCTTTCCAAGACTTTTACCGTTCTGGGCGTGTTGTTTCCCACTTTTGGTGCTGCAGTAGCTGGCATAAGATATTTTGGCGATTTTGAGAGATTTGCGTCGATTTCGGAAGTTACAGCGGAGAAACTAAATGCCATCCACAATCGCGCCAGTTTGCTTTTGGAGGCCCCCGATAGCGCGTTGGACTATGGGCGCGTAACCGCGCTGGTTCATGCCGCCGACGAAGTGGTCACATCAGAAATTGAAAACTGGCAGGCCGTATTTGGTGGAAAAAATATCACAGTCCCGGTTTAATCGGGCATCCGGCGCGTTCAGCATCGATTTCTTATTATTTTACAACTTGTTGCAATATATGATACCGATTGATCAGGATGGGGTCGCGCAACATCCATTGGTTTGGATAGGGGGCGTGATATGGGAATGCAAACAGGCACATTCTACGAAGAAACAGACAGCCGGTTGAAAACCTTGTTGCTGGCCGGCATTTGCGCCCTGCTGCTCGCCATGTTCTGGATATCACCAGCTACAGCGATTATAGTTCCAACAGAAAATCCGAACCTTACCGCGGGGAAGATTACAATTGGGTTGCGTGAAGAACTGGGTAAAAACGCTCCAGAGATCGAAAGAATATTGCGAAAAAACCCACATGTCCGGGTTGGCTGGCCGAGCGAATATGAGGTTAGCGCAGATCCTGAATCGCCAGAAAATTTCTATCTTATCGACATGGATTTTTACGCTGCGAGCGAGATCTATCGGCGATGGGATCAGGGGCCCTATACGGACCAGCGGGACACCCGCACGCCCATTTTTGTCGGTAGGCTGGATGATGGAAGTTTCGCCACAGATCTTGACGCCGAAGTGCGGAAAATCATGAGACGGAAAGCGTTGTTAAGTATAGAGAATATGCCGGCATTCAGGAATGGAGCCACTCTTGACATTCGCTATAAACCGAGCAGTGAAAACCCTAAACCGGAACGCTTCGTAAGCCTGCTGACCGAATTTCCTCTTTCGCTGAAGGTAGAGGTTCTTGAAGGCAACGCAAAGCCACAATTTGTCTATGTGCTTATGATCAAGCCTGACAATGAGCTGCAATGGGTTTTTGAGACTGCTAGCGACGATCCGATTAAACCCGGTCAAAGTGTCTATGTGGATTATGGGGAAAAGGGTTTCAGTTTCGAGGCCCCGGGCCGCCACGAATTTCTGACGATATCCTCGAACGATCCGATAAACCCTGGGTTTTTTGCATCAGCCAGGACAGGGAAAATTGATCCCAATGCCTGTTCGAACCTGTTGGAGAAAATCTTATGTGGAACGATCACAGGCATTTATGATCCGACGCTTCCGAAAGTCATTCGTCTGGGTACGGATTCGGGCTGGAGCATAACCCGCAGCAGATATTACGGTTCTCGGCCGCCTGTTGAGGCAGTAGGCGGCGGAGAAATAGCAGGCGATGGATTTGCGCCGTGGCAAATTCAAATTTACTCCAACCAGACCTATACAGCGTCGCAGATCGCGGCCGACAAAAAATTAGGATCGAGGGGCAAGCTTCTTTGGAAACAAAAGCCGTTTCAGCGCTATCATCGCTGCGGTGGAACATTGATCGCCCAGAATATTGTCCTGACCGCGGCCCACTGCGTAGCGAAGGGACCGACAGCGGGCAAAAAAGTTCTGAAAGTGCGTGAAGTATTGGTCGGAACCCAGAATCTGGAACGCGGCGGAGAAAAATACAGGATCGTGTCGGTCGTCGTCCATGCGGGATACAGATCCGGCAATCCCAAGGATGACATTGCGCTCGTGCGGATCACGCCCAAATCGAGAAGAGTACCGCAAACACCCATTTCGCTGACGGGTGACGTCCGTGGATTTCGCTCAACCGGAGCGGGTGATCGGGTACAGATACTGGGCTGGGGATATACCGGTGTCATCAAAAGAGGCGTAAGAGGCAATGACCGGTTGGTGGCGGAAGATGGCAGTCGGCAAGTCAATGAGGCAAAGCTGAGAATTGCAGAGCTAGCGATATTGGGATCAGCAGAATGTCGGCGACGCCAGGGCTATCGCAATGTAGTGGTCAAAAAACTATGCGCAGAAACTCCGAAGACACCTGAGAAACGCAAAACTGCGTTCAGCTGCACCAACGACAGCGGCGGTCCGGTGATACGATGGCACGGCCGGAAGAAAGTTCAGGTAGGCATAATTGTCTGGGGCATTGGGTGTGGCGACATTGAGAATGGCAAGCAAAACCCCTCTTTATTTGTCGATCTGGCTCAATATACCAACTGGATAAACACAGCAAAACGACGCATTAGCCAACTGGAACGGGATGTCGTGACGCACCGCTAGACCATAAAAAAGGGCTCGATTTACGAGCCCTTTCGAATCCCAGTCTATTCACTTTACTGGTCATTCGACCCCTGATCATTAGAGCCCTGATCATTAGAGCCCTGGTCGTTGGAACCTTGATCGTTGGAACCCTGATCACTCGGCCCCTGATCATTCGACCCTCCTTGATCATTGGAAGCCTCTCCACCGCCCTCTTCAGCTGCCATGGCATCATCCGCAACGACCTCCTCGACCGTCGCATCGTCTGCTGACGTGCCGCAGGCCGCAAGGCCCAGCGACAGAGCTGTAATTGTTCCAATTGCTAAAATCTTACGCATTTTTCATCCCCCAAAAAATTATGTGCAAATCATATAAACCCAAGCTGCAATAGCAAGTCATTAAATCTTGGATCATCGCGCAGGGGGTCGAGAAAGGGATCGTTCAGCAAATAGATCAAGCCTGAGTCACCAAGTTTCTTCGCTTCGGCCAATGTTTGAAAAGCTTCGTCGACCTTGCCCCATTGCGCCAGCACCTCGGCTTGCTGGTACAGTCCGTTGTCACCGTGGGCGGTAATCAGATTCTCAAAATTCAATTGAGCCCCAGCCAGGTTCCCTTCTCGGTGATCGAGTATCGCTTTTCCGGTAAACGTGATCAGGCTATTGGGTTCCAGTTCATATTCTTCTCGTGCTTTGTCCAGATCACCAAGCATGAGATAGGAATCCCCGATATCGCCGTGCACGCTGTTTCTCTGGGGATTGATTTCCAACGCACGTCTGGCCGATTGAATGGCTTCATCATATCGCTTGCCGGCATATTTTATGCCGCCCATTGACCGAAATATGGTGGCGTTGAGCGGGTCAAGTTTTGAGGTTTGTTCTATGACCCGATACGCTTCTTCAAAACGACCGGTTCGCGCACAATAGATGGCATATCGGCTAAACACATCAACGTCACTTTGGGCCAGGGCATAGGCCTTTTCATATGGCGATCGCGCGCCCTTTACATCCAGACGCCCATAGAACAGGCCATATCCCAGTGCATTATATCCAGCGGCAAATTCAGGCGCGATTTCGGTCGCGCGTGTCGCCTCCGCCACTGCCTCGTCATAAAGCTTTACCCGCTCGATGCTGTTTGCATATTGATTGGCGATGACAGCCAATACTCTGGCCCGCGCAGCACGCGGCGCGGCATATTCCGGATCGATGCCAATAGCCTCATCAAATTTTGCCAGAGCCGCGCGTTCGCTGGTTTCATCTATATGAAGCTCGAACAGATCCTGACCTCTAAGGAAGGCATCAAAGGCCGCGATATTTTCTGTGCCGCCCGTTTGCCTCGCTTGATCGGCATCGGCATCACTGCCTAGCGCAACCGAAAGGGCAGCCGCGACAGCGGCGGCTATTTCTGACTGGACCTGGAATATGTCGGCAATTGGCCGCTCAACGGTTTCAGTCCATTGGCTCAAGCCGGTGCGTCCATCAATCAGATCGGTCGCTATCTTAAATTGGCCTGCCGCCTTTTGCACGTTGCCATCAAGCAAAAAGGACACGCCCAGTTGCTGCGCGATGGTTTTTGCATCAACTTGATGGTCGCGAAAATTATTGGATGATGTCTGACCGACAATTTGCAGCAACGGATTACGGGACAATTGGGCGCGAATTTCGGAGGTTAGACCATCGGAAAAATACGCCTGTTCAGGATCACCGCTCAGATTGGCGAATGGCAATACTGCGATGCTACTGGGTGTGGCTGCATCACCAGTGCTCAAAATACCACTCTGCCAAACTGACAAGCCCCCAGCCAGCAATGCAACCGCACCGCCGCCCAACATCACATTTCTCCGCCCTATTCGTGGGGATGCAGATGCAAGCGGCTCATCTGGCTGATCTTCGCCTTGATGAAGGGCAGCAACCGCCTTCAGGATTTTTTGCATTTCGGGGCTGTTGGGCTTCGATTTGGAACGCGACAGACTGATGCACTGAAACTGTCCAAAGCCCAGTGGTGGATCGCTGCCATCCAGAGAGATCGGAACGAGTTTTCCGCTATCGCGGCCGCGTGTGGCTTCATCATGAACCCAGTGGGATGTGATCGATGTCTTTGACCACAAGACCACGACCGCCTGAGCGCCGGCCAGCTCTGCTTCGGTTGTACTGGCAAATCGCTCACCGCCTTCAAGCAAGCCATCCCACCAAACAGAAAATCCTGCCTGCTCTAGAGCCTCGACAATCAAAAGCGCGTCTTTTTGATCTTTCCGAGAATAACTCACGAAAACAGTATGCGATGCCACCAGTTTGTACCCCGTTAAGCCACTATATGGCCCCATGTAAAATCAGCATACGCGTTCAATCGTTTGGTAACAAGGGACATCGCGATTGCGCCCTAACCGCCGCAAAACTTGCACAAGCGCTGTTGTTCAAGGCGAGGTCTTCGCCCTTTGAAATGATGATGAGGAAAAAACACCGGAAGAAATGCAAGAGCCCTTGCTCGGATCATTTTAACGTCCGCTTTTGCGCCCATAGCGGACGTCAAAGTATCGCCAAGAATCTGTGGCTTTCTTCATTTGCGTGTACTGGCAGGCATCCAAAGGCTGAATCAGATAGTCAAAGTCCCATTACGTCCGGGGTAATTGAAAAATAAAAAAAAATATCTTTTATCATAAAACCGTCTCATCTATATATTACAGATCCGTGAAGCAAAAGCAGGAGCCTTGCGATGCCCCGTCCCGAAACCGATATTGAAGCCGGTCGTGAAAAACTTATTCAAACTGCGGAAGTGATTATCCGCGAACGTGGTGCGATTAATTTCACCATTACCGATCTGGCGGCCGAAGCAGGGATGTCCCAATCCAACGTCTATCGTTTCTTTGAAAATAAGGATGAATTGGCCGAGGCGATGGCGGGACGCTGGTTTGCGGAACTGATCACGATTATCGAGGATCTGATTGAGGCGGACATGCCAGCCCGACAAAAGCTCTTTGAGTTTTTTGCACGGCGGCTTCAGATCAAGCGTGCCCGTTTTGACGAAGATCCGGATCTTTTCCGATCGTACATGGAGTTGGGGGATCAGCATTTTGAGGTGATCCGCGGCTATGTTGATCTCACAGATCACTATATGGCGATCATCCTCGCCGAAGCGATGGAAGAGGGCTATTTCGAAGGGCTGGAACTGGATCAGATTGTCTCGTTGGTCAACACGATGGTCCAACCATTTTGCAACCCCAATGTTATGATGAATATGATGCACCTTGCCGATGAACAGCGGCTACATCAGGTCATCGATACGATCCTGATGGGTCTGAAAGCACGCGGCAAGGATGCGCCGAAAAAGGCAAAACTCCATATCGCGAGCTAAAGCACCGGCCGTTGCGGCATGCGATGAAATAGGCTGTTGCCCTTGATCACAAAATCGGCAAGGAGCCAGCATGATTGACGCGCTCAATAGCTGGCTGAACGCCCATGCTGGACTCCCATTGTTACCGTTCCTGCTGGTGTGCTCCATTGTATTTGGGGCCGCCTTTTTCCGTGGATTAACCGGTTTTGGCTATGCAATACTGGCGGTTCCGCTGGTCAGTCTGGTCGCTGCCCCAACCACCGCAGTGATCATGGCGATTTTGATGCAGCTCATTATTGGCCCCTTTGGCATTCGTAGCGCCGTGCGCGTGATCGACCGGCCGATGGTAACCAAAATAGCGGCTTTATCCTGTCTGCTAACACCGGCCGGGCTATGGCTGCTTGATATTGTCAGCGCTGATCTCGCGCGGTTGATCATCACGATCATCGCCATTGGCAGTTTTCTTGCTTTTATGATGAAACGGCCCCCAGAGATGAACACATCCCCTTTGCATATCCTGATGGTTGGTAGCTTGTCGGGCCTGCTCAACGGCTTTGCCGCCATGCCCGGACCACCCGTAATTTTACATTTTGTCCGCAAAGCTGTTCCGCCGATAACCGCACGTGGGTCGATGATCACGATTTTCTTTGCTGCGGCCACGATGGCGACAGCAGTCGCCTGGTGGCGCGGGATGATTGATGAAAAAATACTGGTTCTAAGTCTGCTTGCTTGCCCGTTGATGATCGGCGGCAATCATCTGGGCGCGCGATTTTTCGGCAGCATATCTGAACCCGTGTGGCGTGGTTTTGTTGTCTTTCTTCTCGGGATTGCAGCCACAATGGCGTTAATCAAAGCCTTTTAAAGAATCAGGCGGCGCCTTTGACTAAAAAGACACCGCCTGACCCTGCGACCCTGCACTTAACACTACGCGTGCAAGGACCTTTCCGTCGACTTACCGGTGACGGAAATTCCGGTGACCATAAAATTTGGAATGGCCAAATTTGCTGAACTTTTTGTGATGTCCAAAACTGCGATCACGATGGCGGGAGAACCCTTTATGATGGCCGAAAATCTCCTTGTGCTTCAGGCGCGATTTGCCGTGATGCAGACCACGATGATGACCAAATCGGCCGTGCGAGCGAAAGCCGCCCCGGTGGCCAAATCCGCGTGATCGGAAGTGTCCGCGGTTCTCAGCTTTGCCTTGCAAAGCGTCAGCTGAAACTGGCGTTTCGACGCCATTATCTGCTGTTATTGTTGACTCGGAAACCGCCGCGTTATCCGCTAAATTTGCTGCTTTCGCAGGTGTAATGGCGACCAATGCGATAAGGCCAGTCATTGCTATTGAAGTCAGTTTTAACATTTTTAATCTCCGTTAAGTGTGATGCTCAACGGTTCGAAAATAGCCGGACTTTGGTTACAGGGTTTCTGGGCGCAGGATGCAAAAGCACCACGAAATTCGTCTCTGCTTCAACCGACCGAAAACAAACTTACTCCAGCTAATCAGCCAAAATTCACCTCGCCGACTGTTCCTGGAAATGACGATCAAAAATTTGAATCTTTTTCGATAAAATTATTGTAAATCACGATCGAGATCTCGAATTTTTCGAAATTCACTCCTGATATTCCGATGCCAGCCACTGCTTCATTTTCGCTGGTGGCGGGGTTGGCTTCATCTCTTTTTCATCCAGTGCAGCCAGTGCGCGTTTGCGTTCCGCTTCTCCAAATTGGCCCGTGGTCAGGCAAAATTCGACCATATTGCCGTTGGGATCGCGGGTATAGATGGAGTGACACCAATTATGGTCAATTTCCAGCACATCATGGCCAGCCGCATTCCATTGTTCCCGCCGCTTGGTCAGTTGATCGGCGTTATCAACGCCGAAGCTGATATGATTGGTGCCCGGCGGGGTCTTGGCTGCGCGGTTCAGATCAAACTCATGATCCTCTTGCCCCGGCACATCATGCAATTCCCAGAATGCGATAAACTTGCTGTCATCACCATCCATCCGGTAAAAAAAATGCTTGCCCCAGCCGCCGCCCATTACGGGAGCGATCTCGACCGTTACCAATTCAAAGCCCATGACATCTTCATAAAATTCATGGATTGCGGTCATGTCTTTTGCCGCCAGTGCGAGGTGATGATAGCTCATTTGCTACTCTCCTTTCGTTTGTCGACCATGCCCATTACGTCCGCAGTCGCTCCTTCCGGAGCCGGCACTTCGACCACCCGATCATCGACATCATCAAATTCAAGCTGCAGCGCCCGGCTCATCACAGCATGCATCATATAGGTGCAGGTGATGTAGGTTAGCTCGATAATCTCAACTTCGCCAAGATGCTTTTTTAGCACCGCGAAAACGCCATCCGGCACCCGGCCCCGCTCCAGCACCAGGCAGTCTGTATAGGCCAGAACCGCGCGTTCAACTTCGCTGAAGCAATCCGCCGTAGACCAGTTGGGAATCGCTTTGACCTGTTCCTCCGAATAGCCCTCAAAGCGCATTGCCTTGCTATGCTGAGAATAGACAAATTGCGATCCCACCGCATAGCCGGCGCGAATTTGCCCCAGCTCCCGCAGCTTCGGATCCAGCTTGCGATTGGGAGATCTATAAAAACCGAAACCTTCGGTTGTATGTTTAAAAGCATCGGGAACCTGCGCAAAGACGGTCCACCAATTGCCCGGTGTACCGGTTGCAGTCCCCGGTTCCGCTACCGGATCGCGATCCCCGAACAGCGTTTTGTATAGCGCTGACACATATTCGTCGGTGACTTCGGAACTTGGAATTTCGCGCAGTCGGGGCATGGGTTTCTCCTATGCCCCGACTATGCACATAATTTATCGGCTTGCTAGCCCGCCAGATTGCGCAGGACATAGTGCAGGATGCCGCCGTTGAGGAAATATTCCATCTCGTTGGCGGTATCGATGCGGCAGAGGGTTTCGAATGTTTCTGTAGAACCATCAGCGCGGGTCATCTCGACCTCAACCGTCTGGCGCGGATCCAGCGTTGCGACACCCTTGATGGTGAAGCTCTCGCTGCCATCCAGGTTCAGGCTGTTGCGATCAACACCCTCGGCAAATTGCAGCGGCAATACGCCCATGCCGACCAGATTGCTCCGGTGAATACGCTCGTAGCTTTCGACGATCACAGCCCGCACGCCCAGCAGGTTCGTGCCTTTCGCAGCCCAGTCGCGTGAAGAGCCGGTACCGTACTGCTCCCCGCCAATAACAACCAGTTCATTGCCGTCGGCTTTGTGGCGCATGGCGGCGTCGTAGATGGGCATGATCTCACCATTATATTTGGTGTAACCGCCTTCTTTGCCGTCGGCCATTTCGTTCTTGATGCGGATGTTCGCGAAGGTGCCGCGCATCATGACATCGTGATTTCCGCGGCGGGAGCCGTAGCTGTTGAAGTCCTGCTTGGCCACCTGATGGTCGCGCAGATACTCTCCGGCGGGGCTGTCTTCCTTGATCGCACCGGCCGGTGAGATATGGTCGGTCGTGATTGAATCTCCCAATAATGCCAGTGTCTTAGCGTCAACAATATCCCCGACAGGCTCCGGCGTCATGGTCATGCCATCAAAGTAGGGCGGGTTCGCCACATAGGTAGACCCCGCACGCCACTGATAGGTGTCGCCCCCGGTCACATCGATATCCTGCCACGCCGCGTCACCCTTATACACATCGGCATAGCGGCTCTCGAACATCTCGCGCGACACGGCCCCGCCCATCGCGGCGTTGACCTCGTCATTGGTCGGCCAGATATCGCGCAGATAGACATCTTCGCCATCGCTACCTTGCCCGATCGGCGTTTCGTACATATCCTCACGCACCGTGCCTTTCAGCGCATAGGCGACAACCAGCGGCGGCGACGCGAGATAGTTGGCCCGCACATCCTGAGACACACGGCCCTCAAAATTCCGGTTGCCCGAAAGCACCGAAGCCGCAACCAGATCATTGTCATTAATCGCCTTGGAAATCGGCGCCGGCAAAGGTCCGCTATTCCCGATACAAGTCGTGCAGCCATAGCCGACCAGATTAAAGCCCAGATAGTTGAGATCCTCGGAAAGCCCCGCCTTGTCGAGATAATCCGTCACCACCTGCGATCCTGGCGCCAGCGAACTCTTCACCCATGGCTTGCGCTGCAAACCCCGCTCCCGCGCCTTGCGCGCGACCAGACCGGCGGCAATCAGCACGCTGGGGTTGGAGGTGTTGGTGCAAGACGTAATCGCCGCAATGGTGACATCGCCATGGCCGAGATCATGATCCGCGCCATCCACCGCGACCCGCTTGTCGGGATCGCTGCTGTTGAACACATCGGTAATGTCCTTGTTAAAGCTCTCGTCGAGATCCGCCATCGAAACGCGCTGTTGCGGCAGCTTCGGACCGGACAGCGACGGCACAACACTGGTCATGTCGAGCTCCAGCGTCTTGGTATAAATCGCCTCAACCTCGTCATCATGGCGCCAGAAACCCTGCTCCTTGGAATAGGCTTCACACAAAGCAATATCCGCTTCGCTGCGACCGGTCAGGCGCAGATAATCCAGCGTCTTGTCATCAATCGGGAAGTAACCGCAAGTCGCGCCATATTCCGGTGCCATATTGGCAATTGTCGCGCGATCCGCGAGCGACAGCGCCGCAACGCCCGGACCATAAAATTCCACAAAGCGCCCGACCACGCCCACTTCGCGCAGCATCTGCACACAGGTCAGCACCAGATCGGTCGCGGTAATGCCCTCGGCCAGCTCGCCGGTCAGCTTGAACCCGACCACTTCGGGGATCAGCATCGATACCGGCTGGCCGAGCATCGCGGCTTCCGCCTCAATCCCGCCCACGCCCCAGCCGAGCACGCCCAGGCCGTTGATCATCGTCGTATGGCTGTCGGTGCCGACACAGGTATCGGGATAGGCGACCATATCGCCATTCTGATCCTGGGACGACCAGACGGCCTTCGCAATATTTTCCAGATTCACCTGGTGGCAAATACCGGTTCCGGGAGGCACAACGGAGAAATTGTCAAACGCCTTCGATCCCCATTTCAGAAATTCATAGCGCTCCATATTGCGCTGATATTCCAAGGCGACGTTGTTCTCGAACGCTTGCGGCGTGCCAAATTCGTCAACCATGACCGAGTGGTCAATCACCAGATGCACCGGCACCTGCGGGTTGATCTTCTGCGCGTCGCCGCCCAAAGATTTAATCCCGTCGCGCATCGCCGCGAGATCAACAACCGCCGGAACGCCGGTAAAATCCTGCATCAAAACGCGCGCGGGGCGGTACTGAATTTCAGCGCTGCTCTTCGCCTCTTTCTGCCAGTCAACCACCGCTTGCGCATCACCCGCCGCCACCGTATGGCCGCCATCTTCAAAGCGCAGCATATTTTCGAGCAGGACTTTCAGCGTATAGGGCAGGCGCTCTATATCCCCGAGCTTCGCCGCCGCCTTGGCAAGTGAATAATAGGCATAGTTGGTGCCATTAACATTAAGCGTCGCGCGCGTGCCGAGTGAGTCTTGTCCGGTGGTCGTCATATTTCGTCCCTTATTTTAATTTTTACGCCGGGCGAACCTGTCCGCCGTAGCTTCAGCGAAGGCGGAAGGGGAGCAGGAATTCCAGCGAATGAATCGATGTTCGAGAGCGCTTTAGCCCAAGGGGTGGGTAGGTGCAATGTAGGCAGCACGATTATTGTAGGATTTGAGCAAGTTCGCATGACATAGTCTCCCGTGCCAGCGTTTCGAACTGGGACAGCCCTATTCCGCGCTTGATAAACCCCCGTACAAGGTTAAGACCCTGTTAGGATCTGCAATGGCGGGGCGCCAAAAATGCCCCAATCGTCAGACCATGACCATGAATGGGGTATCATATGAAAAAATTTCTTCTCGGCGCTACGGTATTAGCCGGTCTTGCTTTTGCGGCTCCAGCCTCTGCTGGCGTCGTTTATTCCAATGACTGGGACGGCTCCATTTCCGGTAACTGTGCGTTCAGCACTCAATGTGCCGCGGATCTGAGCTTCGGCAATGTCTTTGCAGCGCAATCCTTTACGCTGGCCTCGGCGACCACACTCAACAGCGCGTCATTCACCAATTTGGTCTTTACCGATGCGACTGATGCCCAGCCGAGTGCCGCTAACTGGCTGTTCCTGGCCGCTGACGGTACTGGCGGATTACCGGGCACGACGCTGTTCTCGGGTAACAGCAGCATTGTCAGCAAGACGATGATCGGCGGTGACGGCGGATTTGACGCCATTCAGGAGTTTTTCAATTTGCCGTCGGTTTCGCTGGCAGCCGGTACATATTATTTCGGTTTCCAGGCGGTTTCTAACGCTTTTGACGTGTACCTGACCCGCGGCGTGGCTGCCGATGGCGCGGTTGAGTCCTTTGACGGTGGCGTAAACTGGGCGGACGATTATCGCACCCGTAGTAGCGTAGCGGTGTCCCTATCCGACACAGCTGTCGCAGGCGCGGTTCCGGAACCAGCGACATGGGCCTTCATGATCTTCGGCTTTGGCGCCATTGGCGGCGCGCTGCGTCGTACCCGCAAAGCCAATGTGAAAGTCAGCTACGCCTAGCCTTGCTGACAAGCCCATAACCAAGAGCCCCGCCCGAGCAATCCGGCGGGGTTTTCTGTTGAACTGCACATAGCGATGGGGACCGAGGTGGCCACGAACAAACGCGTGACGACGGATAGCAGCAGACACCATATCCCCAGTTCAAAATGCCTACTTCGCGCGACTAACGCTAATCCCGGTATTCGCTATGGGTGCATGGTGAGTCGAAACGAAGTATTTTACAAGTAGTTACATTTCATCAGCGGCTTTTTTCATAGCCAATTTTGAGAAGGTGTAGCAGATTTGAAAGTCGGCTGCTGAGGTGTTAGGACAAACAATTGTTTCAATCCTATGTGCACATCAGCTCACTAACATAAACAGAGCGAAGTTCAGTCTTAAATCGCCAACGAGAGCTGAGCTTCCACTTTAACCCTGATGCCAACCGCTTTCACTTTTTCAAATGCCGCGCTATCGACAAAAACACTCGCCAGATACGTGCTTATTTGAATGTCGGTGCCCTCAATTGTTCTGTTAATATCGATTGATCTTAACATCGCGGGATCGGCTATCCCAGATTGTAAGCTCACCATTATATGCTCACGGTCACCGAACTTGTCGCTTAAATAGTATAAAACATTTTTGCTTAAGATTTCTGTTCTGTCCGCCGCATTTAGCGCTCGAACTAGTGAAATAAACTCTGCAAAAGATGGGAAACGAAATTCTGGATTGTTATTTTCAGTCCGTTGCAAATCAGTCAGTTTTTGAATGCTGTGTAGCTCCACACCGTCGACTATCGAGACATCCGTTCGCGGAACTCGCCATTCTAAATCATATTCGATGTCCATAACTGTTATGGTGTCAAAGTCTTTAGAAATCTGAAGGCTGTCTAATCTCCATGATGAACTAATCGATCTCTTAAGGCCCATTGTTGGGCCAGCTGAAGACGACAATGCATCAATGTCTTTGTTCGTAATAAAGCCCGGTGCTATGGGAGGATCAGACAACGGCACTAAGCCGGTCGACGATAAATCTGAACGCAATATTGATCTGGCTTTTTCTACGTCTTCGGGCGCTTGATCTGTATGCCCCCAACTCACAAAAAGCTCTCGCATCAAATCGGTCCATTTGTGCTCGAAGCACTGGTCCTTTCCATTAATTGCGGCCTGAACATAAAAGTACTCCATGATCGATCGATGAGAAAACTTAAATTTTCCATCCCCATCGCGATTTAAAAGTGACCGTCCTGTGAGCTCCTTCCAATAACCGCTCACTTCGTGATGCTCCGCTGCTATATTTTGAAGCTCGTCAATCGTAACCCTGTCGCCCTGACCCGATAACTGCTTTCGGTAAATAAACACCGATAAGGCCATCGAAATATTGAATAAGATTTCTTTCGGAATCCAAGATTTCTCTCTCTCTAACCACTTGTCCACCATGTATCTGTATAATTCGAATAACTCATTGATTATATTTTTTTCTTTGACCAAATCAGGTAAAAGTTCAAGAAGCATAGGCCTTACCGTCAATTCTGGAACACGCTTGACCAACTCAATAGCTTTCCTTCTGTTCGAAATATTCAATAAATTATATATAGGAAAATGAATCGAAATATACTTGCTGACTTGATTTTCGTTGAATGGCATCAAATACATATGGTATATTTTGAAATTTCTATCTTCACCGGCTTTTCTCGGTGTAAAAATAGCGACACCGGTATCAATCGGTATTTGATCTTTGTGTTCGAAGAACTGCGATCTACAAGTTATTATGACAACTTTAAAATTGAGTGAGCTAACCAATATTTCGGTCATTCTTGAATTGAAATCTTCTAATACTTTAGGGTCTTCATCCAAAGCATCCAAAATAAGAACTGTCTTGTTAGGATTTGGGATCAAATGCAGTCGTGCGACATCATCGCTGTTGGACAAATTTACCAGAGCTATAAAACTATCAACCTTTTTCCGATAGTGATGGTAGTAATTCAGGCAGAAAGAAGTTTTTCCCATCCCTGAATCCGCCAATATCATTAGATGTTTTCGCCGTCCGTCATTCTCGACATATCGATCTACAACGTCAAATAACTGTTCACGAATGTCGGCCGTGTAACGGAGATCTGATTCGTACGAAGGATCGGTAGGAGAACAATCAGGCTGTATGTAGTTGCGAACTGCGGACTTTAAGACTCTATTCGAAAAAGGACCTTCGAACGGATAATTCTGCAACGCCTGTTCAATCTTCCTTGCTTTCAAACTGCCTTTCAATGCGCCAAAATAATAAACAATTCGCCCGACTACTAGAAGTAAACCAAGTAGTCCTGTAGCTAATGCTAAAATTAAAATTACATCATTGATATATGGAATGTTTACTAGCATCGATTTCGCCCCCCAAGTAATTCTAACTATGACATCAATTATAACCTTAGTTCAACAACTCATTTTACCCCTTTCCTACAACGCCTTGTCTTTGATACACCGGCCCGAATCGAAAGAACAAACCAGGAACGAAAGGGTCACTCCTCCCATGGCAAATGATCCGTCTGATGACAGGTCCCATCCCTCCCATCTTCCCATCCCCGCGGCGGAGGAGCCGCCGCCGGAGCGCCCCTATCGGGTCCGCCATGATGGCTGGACGGCGGAGCGGCAGAATATTTTTATTGAATCGCTGGCCAAGACGCGCTGCGTGCGGGATGCCAGCCGCATGGCGGGGATCAGCTGGAACAGCGCCTATCGCCATCGCAAGCGCAGCCCGGCCTTTGCCGAACGCTGGGCCCTCGCGCTGCGCCGGTCAGAGACGACCATTGGCGAAGTCACGTGGAGCCGCGCGGTCGAGGGCGTGGAGGAGGATGTCTGGTATCATGGCAAGGTCGTGGGTCAGCGCACCAAATATGCCAATGACCTGCTGCGCCTGCTCTATCAGCATGACACCAACGGCGCGGGCCGCGACGCGCAGGGCCGCTTTGCGCCGGCTGATGTGGGGGCTGATGAGGGGGGTGATGCGGGGCCTGAAATAGGAGAGGGGAGCGCGCCAGTGGCGGGTGGAACGCTGGTACCCGAATGGCTCGCTTTGCCCGCGCCGGAGCCGGGACAGCCGCCCTTTACGCTCGATCAGAAGCTCCAGAAAATCAACGAACGGATGAACGCCATGGGCAATCGCAATATCAACCTGCGCACCCATCAGGGGATGACCGATGAAGTGGTCGCGGCGGTCCAGCGCTTTGTCGCCGACGGGCGAGTGATGCTGCCGGCCCAGATGAAATGGCTGGCCCCGGAGCGGTTCGAAGTGGCCAAGGCCGAATTTCTCGCCGCCCATCCCGGCGGGGTCGCCAAGGATGCCGACGGTGCGGGGCTGGAGGAGATTGGGGTGTCAGATACCGACTAGTTCGCGCTCAGGATCAGTGAGGCGCGCAGGCCGCCTTCTGCGCGGTTTTTCAGCTGCACGTCACCGCCATGATCGCGCATGATCGCGCGGGCCAGGGTCAGGCCGAGGCCCGATCCGCCAGTGGCGCGGTTGCGCGAAATCTCGGCGCGGGCAAAGGGTTCGAACATCGCCTCAATCTGATCCTCGGCCAGGCCCGGGCCCTGATCATCCACATGGATCACCAGCTTATCCCCCCGCTTATCCCCCCGCTTGTCCCCCGACTTGTCCCCGTCTTTATCCCCGCTTTTTTCCACAGAAATTGCGGCGCTCTGGCCATAGTTGACCGCATTGCTGATCAGGTTTCTCAGCGCCCGGCGGATCAGCGTCGCGCGGATAGGGGCGGTGATCCGGCCGCTGCGGGTGAAGGACACGTCGGCGCCCATATCGGTAAATTCGTCCGCCACCGTCTCGATCAGCGCGCTGATATCGGTGGGCTCTGCCGCTTCCTTTGACCGCCCAAGCCGCGCCAGTGACAAGATGTCATCGAGCGTGCGGTCCATATCATCAATCCCGGCAATCATCCGGTTGCGCTCGTCCTCGTCCTCGACGCTTTCCACCCGCACCCTGAGCGCCGCCAAGGGCGTGCGCAGGTCATGGCCGATCGCGCCGAGCATGACGTCTTTCTCATCCAGCATCGCGCCGACCCGGCCGTTCATCTCGTTAAACGCGGCGATCAGCTGACGGGTATCGGGCGGGCCGCTTTCGGCAATTGGTTCCTGCGCGCCGGGGCGGAAATCCTCGGCACCCTTGGTCAGCGCCTTGAGCGGGCGGGAGATATGGCGGCCGAGCCAGATGAGCGGGATCAGCAGGATCAGATAGATGACCGCGGTCTGGAACAGCAGCGTCCGGACAAGCCGCGGATTGCGGTCGCGAATGGTCGATGCGATATTGAGCCACTGGCCGTCCGCGATCTGGGCTGACATCAGGATATAGCCGTCAATCGGGCGGGGCTTGTTGCGATAGCCGACAGCGCGCATGGTCTTCCGCCGCTCCCCGCCGCGGCCGATCACGCTATTGGTCATATTGGCGGGCAGCGTCTCCACCTGAGCGACCTGCACCGCCAGCACGCTAATGCCCATATTTGCAAAGGCCCGCGCGGCCCGCTCTTCCACCGCTGGCAGCCGCCTCTGGCTGGGGCCAATCGCGCTTTGCACTGTGAGGCTAGGGCGGTTGCGGCGTATCCACCGCTTGCCATCGCGTCGCAGCCGCCGTTCGCGAAAACCGGGTTCGCTCATCCGTTCGACCTCGCCAGTAATCCGGCCGGCGGCGGCCACCGAGGCCTCGACGATTTTCTGATTTTGCGCGCCGCGATAGAGCAGCACGATATTAATGGCCTGCGCGATCAACAGGGTCACCGCGACGAGTGCGAGCAGCTGGCCAATCAGGCTTTTGGGTAGCAGGCGCTTCATAGCGTCTGGACGTCCCCGGCCAGCACATAGCCGCCGCCCCATACGGTTTTGACAATTGCGGGATTTTTCGGATCCGCCTCGATCTTGCGGCGCAATCGGCTGATCTGGTTATCAACCGCGCGGTCAAAAGCATGCGCCTCGCGGCCCTGCGTGATATCGAGCAGCTGATCACGGTTGAGCACCTGACCCGCCCGCGAAAGCAAGGCAAGAAGCATCTGATATTCGCCGCTCGACAGCGGCACCATGACGCCTTCACTATCGATCAGGCTCCGCTGGTCGGTCTTGAGCGTCCATCCAGAAAACTGGTAAATCGCACCGCTGCCAGGCTTCACGCCATTGCCATTACCATTGCTGGTGCGCCGCAATACGACCTTGATCCGGGCGACCAGTTCGCGCGGGCTAAACGGCTTGGTTACATAGTCATCCGCGCCCAGTTCCAGACCGACAATACGTTCCAGTTCCTCGCCTTTCGCGCTGATGAAAATCACCGGTATCTCGGTCTTTTCCCGCACGTGCCGGCAGAAGCTCAAGCCGTCTTCGCCGGGCATCATGATATCGAGCAATATGATGTCAAACTGAAACGCGTTCATCACCGAACGCGCCTGGCTGGCATCGCTGGCTTGCTGAACACGAAAGCCCTGCTTGGTCAGATAATCGGCCAATGGCTCCCGCAGGGAAGCCTCGTCATCAACCAATAGAATATGCGTTTGTCCCGCCATCTGCTTCACCTAACACAGGAATAGAAAAAAGGAACGGATCACCGGCGCTGTTACGGGAGGGTATTGCCGGTGACCCGTTCACATAAAAGAGTGGTCCAGGGATTAACCGCCTCTTTTATTCCGTGCGCCGCGGCGGGCTTCACGCGCCGCCTGCCGTTCCTCCGCGGTCACGACACCATCGCCATTGGCATCTGCTTTTTCAAAGCGCGCTATCGCTGCAGCCTGAAACTCCGCTTTGCTGATCATCTGATCGCCATTGGTGTCGGCGCGTTTCATCATGGCACCGCGTTTGCCTTTACCGCCGCGCTTGCCCATGCCTTTACCGCCACGCTTACCGCGCATGCTCTGCATTTCTTCCTGGCTCAGCGTACCGTTGCCATCAGCATCGGCGCGCGCAAAACGTTCGGCTTTACGGGTCGCGCGATAGGCTTCCATTTCGGCTTGCGAGACACCGCCGTCACCATTGCTGTCCATTTCGGTAAAGCGCTGTGCCCGTTTTGCTTCCCGGTCAGCCTTGGAAATTTGCCCGTCCTGGTTAACGTCCATTTTGGTCCAGCGCTGTTCCAGCGCGGCGGTCATTTCGGCACGGGTGATCTGATTGTCATTATTGGCATCAGCCCGCATCCAGCCTTTTCCGCCACCACCGCCGGGGGCCGCAACGGCGACACCGCCTGCAATCAACAGGGCAGCCGCACTCGAAATCAAGATTGTCTTTTTCATAATATTCATCCTTGTCCATTCATTCAGGGAGGCGGTCATTCGTAGCCGCCATGAATATATTTCTAAGGGGGATATGTCCCTGAAGTTTGTCAGAACAGGATAAAATTGTCGCAAATTGTATCACCGGCAGCAAACCGTTCATTTTGTTGAAAGTTTGCGGAATAGCCGGAACAGAGAACAGTGTGTTATCGCGGCGTCCGGTAAATCCCGAAAGCGGACGCTAGAAATTGAGTCTAGCTCCAATCTATGGAACGGATTTGGTTAGTCGAATATTTCAGTTTCGGCTTGTTCGATAGTAGAAAAATACTTCGCATCTAGAGCAACATAAATAACACATATCAACAATACCAACCACCGAGCCGGGCCGCCAATTCCCAAAGCTGGAGCGATCAATAATGCAATCGTGAGGGCTATCACTATGGGAACAAAGCGCGGCCTTTGCTTCTTGATACTCAAACCACATTTTCTACATTTCTCTGCCGTCTTGTGACCTTTAAAGGCGGCAGAAAGGAACGATATTGGATGCGCGCAATTCGGGCATTTTCCTTTGGCAGTAATCTGATTGTTCATAAGGCTTTATTGTTCCCACTGAACCAGAATGTAAAGTTGATCATATCGAAAGGTTGGAACGTCCGCTAGATCCCGAAAGCGGACATTAGCTCTAATCAATCGGTCGGCAACATCGGGATGGAAAACAAGCACTAATTGTGCAAGAAAATGCTATGATCAAGCATCCGACTTTTCAACTTTCTCGCCTCCGCGACATAGGCTGGACGAAATGGGATCCCATCGGACTTGGTGGGCCGGATGAAGGATGGCCAGCAGACGAATACGATTCTTACCTTCTCCTAGCCGCGACTAAGCTTTGGTTTGGCCATTCAGAAGAAGAAGTGGCCGACTATCTTGTCAAAATCGAAACTGAGCACATGGGTCTCGACGCGAATTCTAACATCAAAAACAATGCATTGTCTGTGGCCAAGGAGATAGCTGAATACGTTGCGACGTTGCCGAGGTGAATGTCCGCTATATCCCGAAAGCGGACACTAGAATGCGAAGGCAGCTAGAACTGGTATGGATTTTTCCAGCCGAAGCTTTCTTGTCCGAAAACAAAGACCGAATCTCGCAAATATAGGTCGTATCGCATCAAGACACGTTTGTTTGCTTCCTTGTTGACAATCAAGCATCTGTAATCGTCAAAGTTGACTAAGCCAGCGTTGTCGCTTTGCGGGTCGGGAATAGCTGCTTTCATTGGTTCGTCACCCAATTGGAATGAAGTGCCTTTTGCAGCCAGATATTTCTCAAGTTCGGGAATAGACTTACCGATCACCTCATCCAAGAGTTCCGGATCATATCCTTTGCCCATGGGATACCCATGAAAAACAGCCGTCCAGTATGTTCGAACGGAATCAAGAATAGAAGTCCAAGTCATTTCAGGAAGGCTAGCATATTTCCGCTTTATCCCGAAAGCGGACATTAGCTCGTTCAATATCGTTGGCAGTTTCGTCTCACAGTCGTCTAGGCTAAAGAACCAAGACCATTCTTGTAATGATATTGTGTATGGCTTATTTGAATCTTCAACGTCGGAGACGCTGGGGCCTTTCAAGAAAAGCGCACACATTAAAAACTCATATGGGTGGTTTTTGAATGTTCACTAAAAAGCATGATTTCTTACCTTCACAGATTTTGACCTTATCGGTCTTGTCATCGATGCTTCTGTTTCTTTTTTTTCCGAACTTATGGTGGATAGGGACGTTTTTCGTGCTTCCGTCTCTCATCTGGTTCATAAAGGCTTCGAGAAGAATAAATTGTCTTAGTTGTAGAAAATCCGCGTTCCGTACATACTATAATTTCGCGGGCTTAGAAAGAATTGGGCGTTGGAATTTTAGCCCAGAAGTGACCTGTTCTAGATGTGGAAAAGAAATTCCATTTTGAAAAAAGAATCCGCAATCTGGCAGTCGCTTATGCCCTAAGCAGACACTAGCGTTTAGACTGCTTTATCCCGAAAGCGGACACTAGTTTAGGTCGTTTTTAACGACAGCAAGTGGGCCGATTGCAGACAGTCTGGTTCTGACTGCTTTGGGCGCAAAAGCTAACGTTAGTTCCGAATAGGTCAGATGATCAAGGCATAGCTAAACACCAAGACCACGGTCATCTACGGTCATGGGGAATGTCCTTGCCGGACTTCCACAAAGAGCATCTAACTGTTCAGTCGCCGCGTGATTTCTGATGAATGTAATTCCACTATGTGAACTACAGAAACGATAGAGTTTCGATGTGTAAAATTCAAATTCTGTTGAAATTTCGGCCATTTAGTGTAATTAGGGCCGATAAATTACTTTATTTAAATAGGATTTTGAAAATATACTGACCGTTACGAGGGGATTACAGATGGCTTACATTGCTCGGGCGATAATTGTTTTGACAACATCAAGTGCGCTTACGTTTTTGCCATCTGCAGCGATATCGGCAAAAGCTCCGGCTGAAGTTAAAGATGTTGTTGGTTCCCGTATTGGCCAAGGCGAAAGACTTTTGCGCTCGCGGGGCTATGTCCATATCGATTCCTCAAGAGGCGATGACCAGCATTGGTCTTATTGGTGGAACGATAGGAAGAAGCATTGCATCTCGGCAATTACATTCGATGGAATTTTCCGTTCCATCGATAAAACTTCTTCATCAGATTGCGGCCACAAAAATAGCGGTTCTGGCGCTGCTGTTGCAATTGGCGCTGCAGCCTTGATTGGTGCACTGGTTCTATCTCATAAATCACACCATCATAGCGATGGGAAGCACAACTCATCTCATCAATGGGAGGCTGACCATGAGCGTGGATATCGCGACGGCCTGTATAACCAAGCCTATCACAACTATTCGCGTTCGGATGCATATTCTCAGGGATATGCAGCGGGCGTTCAACAGAGAAATCACAATACTTCCTATCGGCCCGGCTATGGCGGCGGCGGGGGCTATAGAGGGCACGTTAATGTCAACAATCTCGTGGGCCAACTTAATGTTGCGGCAACACGGACATTGACCGGGCGTTATGGCTTCGTCCTGAAAGACAAATATAGCGCAGGCAATGGAGACGGTCATTATTCGATCTATTGGCGCAAGCCATCCAAACAATGTATTTCTGTCCATACGCGCAGTGGAACGGTTCGCGACATAAGCTCGATGCGCAAACGGAACTGTCGATAGAGGCCGGATCGTAGTTGAGTGAACAAGCTACTCGTCTTTTGCTTTTTTATTTTTATGCTGGCTTATGTTTGCGCCGCAGCAATTTTTGTGACCGGCACTCTGGGGCTTTTCGGTCAAAGCAAAGACCCGATTTCTGGAATTTTCCTTCTGCCTTTGGGGTTGCCCTGGAATCTAACGTCTCAGTTTTTTGCCGAATCTCTCGATCAATGGATAGTTATTTTTGCGCCGCTGATTAACTTATTGATATTGTGGCAGTCAGTTAAACTAACAAAGAAAAAAACAGTTGACGATTTATGACTTTTGGGCGGCTGCAAAATGTAGTTGATAATATAACTTGAATTTTGGGGATGATGATCATGCTTGATGCATTGAAATATGGATTTGTGAATTATTTCAACTTTTCGGGAAAAACGGTTCGATCAACCTTTTGGTATTGGATTCTCGCGACTGTAATAATATCAATTTTGCTGCAAATTACCGACTATTTTTTAGTAGCTCCTGCGTTAGGCGTGCCGACCGAAGGCGTTGGTGCATCGCAACCCCTGAGTTGGCTTTATTCACTGGCGATATTCATTCCGAGTATTGCAATGGGCATTCGCAGACTGCGCGATGCTGGCAAACCCGGTTGGCTTATTTTGTTAGGCCTAATCCCACTCGTTGGAACATTGGTGTTGATCTACTTTTTTGTACAACCTTCTGAAGGTAGCGAATGAAGTTTCGATTGTGAAAAGCAAATTATCTGAAAACTGCAATTTGATGGGACCAACTATGAAATTTTATGGAATATGGGCAGCGTCTGTTCTCTGTCTTGCCGGTTGTACCTCTGAACCAAGTCAAGAAGCAGCAGTTGATGCCGAGACCGCTGATGCCGTTACCGATGCTCCATCCGATCTTGACGCAGATGCACAAAACGAAACAGCGGGAGATTTTGATGCCGCGACCATAGCTGCAGCCCAAGTTTGCCATGATCATGTTTGGTACAATATCGAGAAATTCAAAGATTTGCCAAATGCCGCTATTTCCGCTTTTCCATCTTCAGAAACAGACGGGGAATATTTAATCAATTGGAATGTCAGCTGGGACGATCCCGAGATCAAAGCGGCCGGCACTTGTTTGGTTAAAGATGATCAAGTCTCGGGCTTTGAAGACTATACCGAAAAGTAGATATCAATGACGGTGCAAAGTGACTGGTTACCGCCAACGGTCATTCCACAAATTCGCGTGGGTAAAAAAGCGATATAGGAATTAAGTTGCCGTTACTCGTTTAGCTCTTCAAATTCCGGAAGCTTGATCCCCACTACAACAACATGGCCCAATACTTGTCTTTGCGCTAAAATCTGGTTGGCATCTATTGCAGCTTCAGTTTCTCCCAATAAATTTCCATGCTCCAAGCTATTATGCGTGGTTTGAATAAGAGGCGTCTGGTTATTGGCCAGCTTGGGCGGCATAGGCGCTGAGATATTGGGGGTCGGCGGTGTCTGCGCATTGCCCAAAGTTGACGGTGTCGGAGCTTGAACATAGTTTGGACCGCGATATTCTATTCTACCGGCGACATTGGGCGTCAATGATCCGTTAGCCAAAATCAGTCCGGTTTCATAAAGTTTCAGAACATCGACATTTGTAAGAAACTGTCCGGCGGGCAAAGAATAATAGGTTGATCTTCCCCCAGGGTTGGCCGTCAGGTTTGCTATGTCCAATCCTGGCGGTGTACCGATAACGGGGGCAATCGGAATTTGATTGTTTCCCAGATTTGCTGGCTCGGGCGCATTGTTCCCTCGTACGGCCGGCGTCTGGTTGTTGGCCAATTGCGGCGGCACGGGCGCCGAAACATTGGGTGATTGCGGTGTCTGCGCATTGCCCAAAGCGGGCGGTGTCGGAGCCTGAATATAGTTTGGACCGCGATTTTCAAAATTCCCAGCTATTGACGGTGCAAATATTCCGTTCGTCGAAATTAAACCGGCCTTATGCATAGCTAAGGCGGTTTGGTTGTCGACATATTTGCTTCCAAGGATGGAATAGAAGCTCGAGGCCCCAGTAGGATTGGCCGCAGCAAGTCCGGCAAAATCTATGGGTGCAGGCGTGCCCAAAATCGGGGTAGGTGGCGTGAAATTATTTTGTTGAGTCGGTGGACGACGGAACTTTGTTGCCGTTGGAGTTTGATTACCTCCGAGATTTGGCGGCACAGGCGCTGTGACATTTGGGGTTGGTGTTTGCGCAATGCCCAAAGTTGGCGGGGTCGGGGCTTGAACGACAGGCACCGGCGGCGTCTGGTTAGTTCCGAGATTTGGCGGCACAGGTGCTGTGACATTTGGGGTTGGTATTTGCGCAATGCCCAAAGTTGGCGGGGTCGGGGTTTGAACGACAGGCACTGGCGGCGTCTGGTTAGTTCCGAGATTTGGCGGCACAGGCGCTGAGACATTGGGGGTTGGCGGTGTCTGCGCTATGCCCAAATTTGGTGGTGTCGGAGCCTGAACATAGTTTGGGCCATGGTTTTCAAGCTCCCCAACCATAGACGGTGCAAGAGTTCCGTTCGTCGAAATTAAACCCACTTCATGCAACTGCAACGCATCTTTATTGCTGAGATACTTAGATCCCTGCACAGAATAGAAGCTCGAGGCCCCAGTAGGATTGGCCGCAGCAAGTCCGGCAAAATCTATGGGTGCTGGTGTGCCTAAAATCGGGGTAGGTGGCGTGAAATTATTTTGTTGAGTCGGTGGACGGCGGAATTGTGTTGCCGTTGGCGTCTGGTTACCTCCGAGATTTGGCGGCACAGGCGCTGAGACATTGGGCGTTGGCGGTGTTTGCGCAATGCCCAAATTTGGCGGGGTCGGAGCTTGAAAATAGTTCGGACCGCGATTTTCTAGATCTCCGGCTATTGACGGTGCAAATATTCCGTTCGCTGAAATTAAACCGGCTTGATGCATAGCTAAGGCGGTTTGATTGTCGACATATTTGCTTCCAAGGATGGAATAAAAGATCGAGCTTCCGGTCGGGTTGGTCGCAGCAAGTCCGGCAAAATCTATGGGTGCAGGCGTGCCCAAAATCGGGGTAGGTGGCGTGAAGTTATTTTGTGCAGTCGGTGGACGACGGAATTTTGTTGCCGTTGGCGTCTGGTTACCTCCGAGATTTGGCGGCACAGGCGCTGAGACATTTGGGGTTGGCGGTGTCTGCGCAATTCCCAAATTTGGCGGTGTCGGAGCCTGAACATAGTTTGGGCCATGGTTTTCAAGCTCCCCAACCATAGACGGTGCAAGAGTTCCGTTCGTCGAAATTAAACCCACTTCATGCAACTGCAACGCATCTTTATTGCTGAGATACTTAGATCCCTGCACAGAATAGAAGCTCGAGGCCCCAGTAGGATTGGCCGCAGCAAGTCCGGCAAAATCTATAGGTGTTGGTGTGCCTAAAATCGGGGTAGGTGGCGTGAAATTATTTTGTTGAGTCGGTGGGCGGGAATATCGGGGTACCTGTGGTGTTGCAGATGGTCGACCGACCGTGATGATGCTTTCCGCCCCTTTTGCAACTGATCCATCGGGTAAAATCATACCGGCTCTAAATAATTGCGCGACTACGCTGTTCGTTATGAATCGGTCAGCCTTCGTGGAAAAATAGGGAGATTGGCCATTAGGGGCATCGCGTCCTATAAGCGCAAAGTTTATTCCCGGCGTCGAGGGTCCTGTTACACTGGTTGCCAAGCCAATTTTATGAGTCCCGCGACCTGCTAAAGATTGTTTCAGCTTCTGTAACTTTATCGGCGGATGGGCAGCTCCAAATGTTGCAGATGATCGGCCTTTTTTGGCAGAACCCAATGTGGTGCCCAAGGAATTGATGCCATGTGCACTGCTGTGACCGTGCTTTTTTCCGTGATGAGCATTAGACGCACGATCCTGTTTATCCTTTTTATCATCCTGATCCGCAGCGGGGCTTGATTGTGCAACCGCTGGGATTGCGCCGCCGATGGTGATAGCTGACAAAGCAATTAGACTTGCAGTTGCGATACCGATTTTTTTGTTCATGGTCGTTCTATCCCTCACGCTCGGAATGCTCAAAATCGAAAAATCGACTGTATCCAAAACCGGACATCACTGTCCGAAAAGTCACGATTTTCGCCGGTCACCGGATTCCGGGTTGGGCTTTCTTTCAGTTGCCAGCCAACCATTGCCCGAATAATTTGCTTGTTATTCCAATTCTGGTTCAATCCCAGACCAACACTGCTCAGCGAGAATGAATTCTCAATCAGTGGATTACCCGATTGCGAACTGGCAAATGGGTCTTCGCGCAATATGATCTTTCCTATAGCAAAATTTGTGGCAACCTGAAAGTGACCGCCCCAGGGCGCATTGTGAATATCATATCGAATATCAAAATGTGCAACGACACCGGAATCACCGTAAACTTCTCCCAGTGGATAGCCCGTCAGGTTTTGCGGACCACCGAGGGAAATCTGTTGCGAGGAATCGAGATTACCCGTTGCTTTTTGTGCGCTGAGTGAAACCAATGCGGACCAGTTCCCTGCTAGACGCTGAAGGCGTGAAACACTTGCATTGAACCGAAGGAAATCTCCCTGTGTTCTTGCCGTCAGTGTGTCAATCAATGCGGCAGTTGGGACGCCATCTAGATCGACTGAACCGGCTGTTGCCCCAAAGGAATAGTTTGTCGAGCCGCCCCCGCCAAACTGATCAAGATTGTTTCCCGCAAGAACGGCCGTCACTAGGTCCAGTTTCCGTTCGGAAAATTTCACTCCAAGCTCTTCATCTTCGAGCGACAGATGCTCAAACTCGATAGAAGCGCCCAGATTATTGCTGCGGCTGCGAATTATGGGATAGCTAAGAGATGCCCGAATGTTGAACGCATCACCTTCTGGTCTCAGAGCGCGAAACTCATTTTCCAGTTCATAGTGTAAATTGCTAACGGAAATAGCGCCTCTTAGACCTGAATAACCGATCGGTAAGGACAGCTCACCAAATCCGTAAAAAGAAGTGTCGCCCGTAGTAACAAACCGAGCACGCAAACGCTCACCGTTGCCGGTAGGGCTGTTAACATCAAAACCAAAGGAAAATTTATTCTTGCCAGTACCAGCGCTGCCGAAATTATTATATGCGACATAGCCGGTAAATTGCTGCGTGCGCTCGGCCCTGGCTACATAACGGCCGCCACCAGTTTGGGTACCAGGCAATATGACTGCGCTTGCCGAAACACCTGGGGTATCTCGCAAGAGTAGCAAAGCGCGATCGACAGTTTCTTCGTTAAAAACTTCGCCGGGCTTCAGTGCATTCCTGACAATCTTGTCCGCATAATTCTGGTTCAACCCTGTTCCAACCACATCGACCAAGATACCATCGGGCTCCAGAAACCCCTCAACCACGTGAAGATTAACCACCCCATCCTTAATGAAATGCGGAGGAACAAGAACAGTCGCAGTAAGATAGCCTTTTGAACGGTAATGGGCTGTCAGCGTATCAACCGCTTGTTGCAACTCACCCATAGTAATCTCACGCTCAGAAAAAGGGGCAAGAACAGTCTGAACGTCGGCCAACGATAATTTGGTGTTTCCAGTTATATTGTAATTCGCAATATAAACAGCTTCACCGCTTAACTGTGTTTCGGAGCCTAGATCACTTGGACTAGGAACTCCTTCGTCGTTGTCGCGCGGAGGAAGTGTTACATCATCCCGCTCAGTTTCCTGAAGAATTGACCCTGCATCCGGTGTCGTTTGGGCATAGACCGGACTAGCCAAGCTGATCGCTGTAGCTGCAAGCAAAAGGGCAGTAAGATTTGGGTATCGTTTTTCTTGAAGGGAGAAGTTTTCGGAAACAGTGGCCAGCAAAAAACGTTTGTCATTTTTTACTTGAGAATGCTGTGCCACGTCAAACATAAGACCCCACCCTATCCATTATTAATCCATCAAAACAAATGCCTATCAATATTTACTAGCCTGTAAATATATACATATATTGATGGTTAGCAATGTTTCGCCGAATTTTAACACTGTTGGCCGACAGCTCGGACATCAAAATTCTTGAAATCCGATACCCAATAATTTGCAACATCTGGAACGCACCTGAACGCGAACACAATCGACCTTCATCGAACAAGCGATCGCGAACTTGGATCCCGATACTAAGGCGTGCAGTTCCGATGTAAGACTGAGCTGCTCGTTTTATGTCCGCATTTGGGATAAAGCGGAAACCATAGGAAGGTCCGAAACTGGGGCGCTTATCCGACCGGCAACTTCAGCATTCTTAATGTCCGCTTTTGCGCCCATAGCGGACATAAAGCTATTACGGCGGGAGACCTGAATAACCTGTTTCCTCCGCAATCGCTGACCATTTGTTGTAGTTCATAACTCGGATATTCTCGAAACCAGCGCGTCTCAACACTCTCGTGATAGATCGGACGCAACGTTTGGGTTCTTCTCCTACTAACACCAAATCAATTTGTCTTTCTTTGTGCGGCAAATCGTCCATCCAATGCCTTACTTCTTTTTTTCGGAGTCCGATCATGTCTTGGATGCCGTATGAGCACTTGCTGCCATCAACCGACAGAAAAACTGGATAACCAAGCCGTCCGGTGGTCGCCGATGAAGCCAAAGTTAGAACAAAGATTGCTAGTTTCCACATGCTAAGAAGAACTTACCGTGTTACTCCAGTCTTCGCAACGTCCGCTTTTGCGCCCAAAGCGGACATTGCAATTTATGTATCATGAGTGCTCCAATTGCACATATCAGTTGCTGTGGTTGGGGTCGGTTTCTTTGGCGTGAACTAATGGGTCGAGATGGCCCGTAAGATCCATGATGATCAATCTATTTGGAAAATTGCTCGCTCGCTTTGCTCTAAATATCCAAAAGCTGTTCAGCGGAACAACCAAATGCCAGTCAATATAAGAACGGTCCAAAGAACTAGCGAGCTTCCGAAAATTATCGAAACCCTGTTGCGAATATGGAGTTTTTTCATCGTACAGCGCTGAATGGCCGGTATTGCTGCCGGTACTCGCTTAAGCACCGAACGCACATATCAGCGTCAGAAAGATGTAGGGGACTATCGTCGCTGTTTGAGCACCCGGCGATGGCCGCTCTATCCGGAAAGTCGGCAGCGGATCCGAAACGCGATCGATTTGGTCGGGATTCTCTTCCTTAAATGTTCCTGATGGGACAGCTAAGACGTTCAGTGCGTAAAAGCCTGCGGTCAATATAGCGCTGTAAAAATCGGACAGAAACCCGGTGCTTTTTAGATGCTTTTTCATGACGATCATCACTCCCCTTTTTCCGGCAGGTCCCGTTTCGGTCAGACAAAACTCAAATCCGTTGCTTAGGCCAATTTCCCAAGATTCCATCACTGGCGCGCCCATCACATGTTTGCGATGGGAAGATACCAGCGAAGATTGTGTTCCAGATCGATTGCTGTGTTGCGGTAAACAACGGCAAATAAGCTATGAGAAGAGACGGTGCCCAGTTTGTCCGAAATGCGTCTAATTTTGTCCGAGATAGAAGGATTGATCTGACGAAAGAGGCCGACGCAACGTCCTCAGAATATTGATCAGACAGCAGTTATTATAGTTAGATACATATAATTATGTCTGATTCTCTTGTGCGCAGCGATGTTCATGGAGTTGACATGTGGGCTGGTTCCGCAGCCGCGATGCGAATGGTTCTGCTCTCTTAAACTTGCGTTTGATACCGAGATTCCGGAAGAGCATCTAAACGACAGTTCCCATTGATTTAAGCGCTTCGCTAGGCGTGATTCTGAACTCCTGGCGGTATAATTTGGCGAAATGCCCGACGCTGGAAAAACCGGAAGCATTGGCAATCTCGGCAACTGTATCAAATTGGCGCAGCAATATCAGGTCGCGCGCATAGCTTAAGCGTATGGACCTGATGAAGGCTGCGGGAGCCAGCCCTTGAGATTTTTTGAGACGGCGGCCCAGAGTCTTTTCCGTAACTCCCAGTTCCGCTGCCAGTGCGCCCGCCCCAAATCCGCGCTGGCTGATATTTCCAATAACCGATTGAGTTGCCCGATCCAGAAAGCCTTGCTCGACCGGAGGCGGTATTTTTTTGTCCGTGTCGCTGGCCAGAAGCGCATGAAGCGTTTCTGCTCGTGATCCAGCAATGTCCTTTGCCTTTTCGTGTTGTTGTTCGGAAAGTGCGATTTCCTGACGAAGATTTATGGCTTCGGTCACCGCGGCGTTCCTTTGTCTTTGCATGGCGTTGATCATGATAGAGATAGCGATCATCATGAATATCGCTTCCACTATCGTTGAGCTGGTATAGCTCAACGTAATCGGTCGCATCATGATCAGTTCAAAGGTGGAACTGGTGGTCGTGACACTCACTGGAAATTTGAAGAAATAGAGCGATAAAAACAGGCCGATACTGAGCGCTACCAAGGACGCAAAGACCGGCACTGCTTGTTTGACACCGTCAAAGATTTTGCGCCCCGTCACATAGAGCAGGATGAACGGGCTGATGATGAACAAGATCGAAACCGGCGTTCCCCAACCCAGGGGATCGGCCATCGCCCATATCGTTGCGATCACGCCAAGACCGGTAAGCCAATGATAAACCGCCTGCTTTCTTTGCCGTGGGTCGGTGTCGATGGTCAGGAGTATGCGGCAATATTGAATATTGGCGATCATCACCAGACCGGAAGCCAGTTCGACAAATGGTTTCCATTGCACCGTCGAAATGGTCGAGCCGAATATGATATGCGGCCACCCGTCATAGAGGAAGGTGACGAAAAACATGCCGATCAGATAGGCCGCATAATATTGGTAGAAACGCGGGTGAATTTGCCGGAATAATATCAGGCTGAATATCGTCATGATGATGCAGAAGCCAAGCATCAGCGCGGATATAGCGGAAAATGTGCTGGACCAGTTGGACAGCAATCTGACCGATCCGATAACCGGCGTGACGGCGGGCGCATAGGTGCCCGATACGCGGACATAGTAGGTTTCGTTCCGGCCCGGTGCGATACGGAAGGAAACAGCGGTTTGCAGCCGGTCATTGTCGCTTTGCGCCGCCGGAATGGCCCGGCCATCTTGCGCGATCGGGACGAGCTTACCGTCCTGTGCTTGAAACAGAGCCACGTCATCCAATACGGTTTCCATGAACGAGACGCCCCATATCTGCTCATCCTCATGAGGGTTGCGTGCCTGAAATTTCAGCCACAAGGCCCCCGGAGATGACGGCATCTCAAATTGATTGTGGCAGGGCTGCGGGGTGAAGAGCTGGGCAGTGATGCTGTCCGCACCGATCGTCCCGCCGGGATCAAGAAAGAGACCGGCAACAAGGGGCTTCAACTGACCGCTGGGTAAATCCGCGAGGCTGTTGGTAACGAGCTTGCTGTTGCCATCGACACAGGCATCATTGCCGATTTGCGCATGACTGGGTGCAAGCGACACCAAACTGAATAGCAGCACGGCCAGAAACCAAAGTGCACGTTTTCGTGCAATTTCGATCACCGTGATTCGCCCGAAAGCCGGCCAATCGCGACTAGTTTGCCGCCGGTTCTGGCCCGCCAACACCATGTTTCGGACAAATTTGAACGCGTTTCGGACAATCTGGCTGCGACCCCTTTATTACCCACCGTTACCGATGTTTACACCATCTCAGAAACGCAGCGGAACTGCAATGGCTGGCAACGGCATATTGTAATCGAATGGACTTGGCCCAGGGGCCAGTCATCGTCGCCGCTCTCCGTTTCCGCGCCGGTGATCGATCAGACGCTGGCGGTTTGAAAGCACCGGGGAGAACCAAATGACCCACTATTATCCACGCGCTGTTGCGCGACCGAAATTCGAACCCCCAAAGGTTCGATGTGTCTCGGGGGCATGAGTAGGCACCCGCGGGAATGGGCGGGGTGCTCCCCGGTGTCCCGTCCATTTCGCGCGTGCCCACCAAGCACTCCAGATATTCATCAGACATCATTGGGCCGACCCGCCCGCCAAGCAGCCATAATGGCGCTCACCCCCATCAAGGAATTTGCATCATGACCCCTTCAACCAAAACAATCCGCTGCAGTCTTTTGCTCGCGACCAGTATTGCAGCCCTGACCGCCGCCAACCCAGCTTCGGCGGAAACCTGTCTGCTCGATCGGGATAATAATGGTGAAGTCGACCCCGGCATCGACAATGATGGCGGCGCCAATGCAGAAGGGAATGACGAACAGCTGGCTTGCGGGGTTGGTGCGGCTGCGACCGGCGACCAAAGCACTGCCTTCGGCCATAATAGCAAGGCGGCTGGCATCGCCGCTACGGCCATCGGTCAAGACAGCGACGCAAGCGGCCTCTTCTCCACTTCAATCGGAAAGGCAAGTGAAGCAACAGCCGGTCTTGCAACCGCGTATGGATCTAACAGCAAAGCCCAAGATGAGGGAAGCACTGCAATAGGTTCCGCCAGCCAGGCTAGCGGGAACAGCAGCACTGCAATCGGCGTAAACAGCCTTGCCAATGAAAACGGAGCCTCCGCAATGGGCGGGTCTGCTGAAGCGACCGGTAACAGCAGCATCGCCATTGGCAATGCCAGCAAGGCGACCGCTGGCGCTGCCATCGCAATCGGAGGATCAGCTCTTGCGAGCGCGGGCTCCGCGACTGCAATCGGCGGTTCAGCTCTCGCGAGCGCGGCTGACAGCACCGCGGTTGGCGACAACAGTCAAGCCAACGGGCGCCTGAGCGTGGCCTTGGGGGTAAGAAGTGAAGCCAACGCGCGCGGTGGGATTGCGATCGGGAGCTATGGTTCTAACGGCAGTTTCGTTGGCGCGTTGGTCTCTGGCATAGATGCCATTGCGATAGGCACTGAGGCTATGGCGAGCGCACGTAACTCGGTGGCATTGGGCGCAACATCAGTGGCTGATCGCGAAAACAGCATTTCAGTCGGTGCAAGCGGCGCGGAACGACAAATTGTCAATGTAGCTGCAGGTACGGAAGATACTGACGCTGTTAACCTCGGGCAGCTTACCGCATCCATCGCCACGGTCAGTGCAGGCAGCTGTCGCAACATTTTCAACGGTAGGCTCGAATGTGGAAACGGGGCAGCGGCAACAGGCGATAGAAGCACCGCTTATGGCTCCCGCAGTACGGCCAGCGGTGAAACCAGCACCGCGATTGGATTTGAAAGTGAGGCCGTCGGTGATCGCACCACCGCGATCGGATTTAGAAGTGAGGCCAGCGGTACAGGTGGCACTGCGATCGGGCAGGCCAGTGTGGCCAGCGGTCTAAGTGGAACCTCCATGGGAACCGGCAGCAGAGCAACCGCAACTAACACCACCGCAATTGGTTTTGTAAGCGATGCCACCGCTCTAAATGCCACAGCATTAGGCACTTTAAGCGAGGCAACGGCGATCGCCAGCACAGCGATTGGCGTGTCGAGTGATGCGACTGGCAATGACAGCACAGCCCTAGGCCGAACAAGTATGGCTACGGCTATAGACACTACTGCAACGGGCGCCTTTAGTGCGGCGACCGGTATCTACAGCACAGCATTGGGCCACTCCAGTCAGGCCAGCGGTGACCGCTCTATTGCTATTGGCGCTGATGGCGAGGATGCAGATGATCAGGGCGCGACCGCATCTGCCAGCGGTGCAATTGCAATCGGCAATGATGCGCAGGCGACCAACGAAAGAGCGGTGGCGCTTGGTTTGGGGGCAATTGCATCCGGCTCCACCGCACTTGGCGGCGGCGCTCAGGCCACTGGTGCTGGTTCGGTTGCCATCGGTATAGATTCTCGAAGCACCGGTGCGCGTTCTGTTGCCATAGGCGAAGATGGCCGGGACCCCGATGTTCTGGGCGCGCGGGCCACGGGCGATGACAGCACGGCAGTGGGCAATGATGCATTGGCCAACAATGCCCAAGCAAGCGCGTTCGGATCCGGAAGTGCGGCGAGCGGGACCGGCAGCATCGCCATTGGAGCTTCCAGCCAGGCCAGTGCTGCAAGCAGTACCGCCGCCGGATTTGACAGCGTGGCCAGCGGTTTGGGCAGCGCCGCCATCGGGGCTTCCAGCGAGGCCAGTGGTATCAACAGCACCGCTATCGGACGCGACAGTCGGGCCAGCGGGGTCGGTGGCACCGCTACCGGAACTTTCAGTGAATCTAGCGGTATCAGCAGCACTGCTAACGGGCAGTCCAGTGTGGCCAGCGGTGAACGCAGCACCGCCATCGGAACTTCCAGCGACGCAACCAGTGCATATAGCACCGCACTCGGTTCTCTCAGTGAAGCCAGCGGTGACCGCAGCACCGCCATCGGTTCAAGAAGTGTGGCCAGCGGTGACCAGTCTATCGCTATTGGTGCAGATGGCGACGATCCCAACAATATTGGCGCTCTTGCCGCTACCGCCTCCGCCAGGGGCGCGGTTGCGATCGGTAATGAAACACAGGCAACAGCGATTAATTCGGTGGCGCTGGGCGCTGGATCCATTGCCAATCGCGCTAACAGTTTATCGGTCGGCTTTGTCGGCGGTGAGCGGCAGATCGTCAATGTCGCAGCAGGTACGCAAGACACCGATGCTGTGAACCTGGCCCAGCTTAACGCATCCCTGGCGGTGGCGGGCGCCAGCGGCTGTCGCAACAATCCCGGTCCTGACGGCATCCCCGGCACCGCCGACGATCCTGCCGACACGCTTGAATGCGGTGACGAGGCAATAGCCTCGGCGGCTGGCAGCACCGCAATCGGTGACAATAGCGAGGCAAGCGGGGATGGAGCGAGCGCGGTTGGTAACAGCGCACAAGCTTCGGGTGATGATGCCATCGCCTTCGGAACAAGGGCAAGCGGTACCGGTGAAGACAGCACCGCAATCGGTACAAGGAGTGAGGCCAGCGGTGAAAGCAGCATTGCCATGGGCCGCACCAGTAAGGCCAGCGGTATAGAGGGGATCGCCATTGGCGTATTCAGTAAGGCCAGCGGTGAACAGGGCATCGCCATTGGCTCATTCAGCGACGCCAGCGGTGAAGAGGGGATCGCCATTGGCTCCTTCAGTGAGGCCAGCGGTGTAGACGGCATCGCCATTGGCGCATTCAGTGACGCCATCGGTAACTACAGTGCGGCCATCGGGTCTTCTAGTGATGCCACCGGTAACCGCAGCACGGCCATCGGGTCTTTCAGTTTTGCCGCCGGTGACCGTAGCACCGCACTTGGAAATAGCAGCATCGCGGCCGGTTTAAACAGCACGGCCATCGGTGTAAACTCAGATGCCATCGGTGACCAATCTATAGCGATCGGCAGCGATGGCGGGGACGATGATACTCTTGGTGCAGTTGCTTCCGGCGGGGATGCGGTAGCCCTCGGCAATGATGCGCAAGCAACTGCGTTTAACTCCATCGCATTAGGCGCTGGTTCCGTTGCTGATCGTGAGGACACCCTGTCGGTTGGCGCGGTGGGCGCAGAACGGCAGATCGCAAATGTCGCAGCGGGCACCGAAGATACCGATGCGGTCAACCTCGCCCAGCTTAATGCGTCCATCGCAGTGGCGGGCACCAGCGGCTGTCGCAACAATCCCGGTCCTGACGGCATCCCCGGCACCGCTGACGATCCCACCGACGCGCTGGAATGCGGTGACGGGGCTATGGCCTCGGCGGCTGGCAGCACCGCCATCGGGGACAATAGCGAAGCCAGCGGTGAAGGTGCGAGCGCGGTTGGTAACAGCGCTCAGGCTTCGGGTGACAATGCCAGCGCCTTCGGAACAAGGGCAAGCGCTACCGGTGACGACAGCATCGCCATTGGCGCGCTCAGTGCGGCCAGTGGTTTCCGGGCGACAGCCAATGGTTTTCGGAGCAGCGCCTCTGGTGAAAGCAGCACAGCCACCGGTGCCCGGAGCCAAGCCTCGGGCAATTTCAGCACGGCAACAGGTAGCTTCAGTGAGGCCAGCGGAGGTGCCAGTACCGCCACCGGTTATGACAGTGAAGCCAGTGCGCTTTTCAGCACAGCGATGGGTAATAGCAGTACAGCATCGGGCAGACAGAGCATTGCCGTCGGTGCTGGAAGCAGGGCGGAGGCCAACGGCGCGATTGCGATCGGGGGCGATGGGGGCGATGCGGATTCCGATGGCGCGGTGGCATCGGGCTTCAATGCCATTGCGATTGGCATTGAAGCGCAGGCGCCGGCGGAAAATGCGGTAGCGCTGGGCGCGGGCTCTATCGCAGATCGGGACAACAGCCTGTCGATCGGTTCCACCGGCGCTGAACGGCAAATCACCAATGTGGCGGCGGGCACGCAAGACACCGATGCGGTCAATGTCGGGCAGTTGACTATGGTTGCCGACGCCGCTGCCAATGCGCAGGGTACAGCCAATACGGCACTGGCCAATGCGGCCACGGCGCAAGCGCGCGCGGATGACGCTTTTGCCAATGCCGCTACCGCACAAACCACTGCCGATACGGCGCGCGCCGAAGCGCGGGCGGCGCAGTTGGCGGCGGATCAGGCGGGCGCAGGGGTCATAGAGGCACAGGCGAAGGCAGACGAGGCTTTTGAAAATGCCGTGAAGGCGCAAGCCAGTGCCGATAGTGCACGGAGTGAGGCAATGCAGGCGCAGACCGATGCCAATCGCGCGCTGGCGCAGGCTGAGGCCAACGGCATGGAGTTGGCTTATTTCGATTCCAACAGCAATGGCCCCGGCGCCAGCGCCACTGGTCAGGACGCCTTGGCCATAGGCACAGGCAGTGAAGCGAGCGGCGAAGAGTCGGTCGCCATCGGGGTTGGTGCCAAAGCGATAAATGGCAAGGCCGTCTCTATTGGTTCGCGCAATATGGCCTCCGGCAATGGTGCGGTCGCCATAGGTGATCCGAACTTTGCTACCGGCACAGGCGCGGTGGCACTCGGCGCGGACAATAGCGCTACCGGCACAGGAGCTGTGGCTATCGGCAACATGAATATCGCCACTGGCAATGGCGCGATTGCTTTAGGTAATGGCTCTGTGGCCGCTGGAAACGGCGCCGTGGCCATCGGGCCTGATGCTTTTGCCGACCGAGATAATCTGATTGCGCTAGGCGGTGATGGAGCTTCGGTTCGCATAGCGGGGTTGACTTCCTCTGCCAGCCGAGCCGCACAAGAAGGCGCTTTGAGCCTCGTCACAGCCGATGCCGCCGGAAATCTGGGTGCATTGAATATTGATGTCAGTAGCCTGATCAACTTTGATGGCCGTGTATCCGACCTAGAGACGCGGACGGATAGGCTGGCGAGCCAAGTGACAATGATCGATCGTCAGGCCAATGGCGGCATCGCCGCAGCGATGGCAATGTCTGGCGCCATGCTTGTCCCAGACAGCACCATCTCCCTATCCTTTAACTTGGCCACCTATGGCGGCGAACGCGGTTTCTCAACAGCATTTGTTGGCCGCCTAACCGACAAAATCTATTTCTCTGGCGGCATTGCGGGATCTTCGGTCAACGGCACCACCGGTGGACGAGTAGGATTTGCGATTGGATTTTAACCGCCAATTGGACGTAAATCAGCTGGATTGGTGATCAACCATGGTTCGAAAAAGGACAAACAGGGAAGACAAGGGTGCAGCAAATAAACTGGAAATTGCTGAGCGCTTATCCACAGAAACCGTTCATTCAACAGGACGCCAGAGCAACAGAATAAAAACCACAGCGCTGCCAGCCACTATACTCGCTTTATATCTGATCCTGTCCGCTGTTATGTTGCTCCAAGCAGGGAACAGCTGATTGCGAAATTGTATGAACAGGATATCGACTTGCTGCGTTCTTTGAGACGCATCTGACTCTAGCGTCCGCTTTTGGGCCCATAGCGGAAACCACTCCGCCCTCACTCCGCGGCCAGCAATTCCTCCGCTGCATCCAGATCCACTGAAACCAGTTGCGAAATGCCGCGCTCAATCATCGTCACGCCGAACAGCCGATGCATCCGGCTCATCGTCACGGCATTATGGGTCACGATCAGGTAGCGCGTGTTGGTTTCCGCGACCATCTTGTCGAGCAGGTCGCAGAAGCGTTCGATATTTGCATCATCCAGCGGTGCATCAACTTCGTCGAGTACGCAAATCGGAGCTGGATTGGTCAAGAACAAGCCAAAGATGAGCGCAACCGCGGTCAATGCCTGCTCACCGCCCGATAGCAGGGTCAGCGACGTCAGCTTCTTGCCCGGGGGCTGCGCCATGATTTCCAGACCGGCTTCGAGTGGATCATCGCTATCGACCAGTTCCAGATGCGCCTTGCCGCCATCAAACAGGGTCGTGAACAGCCGCTGGAAATGCTGGTCCACCTCTTCAAACGCTGCAAGTAGCCGTTGCCGCCCTTCGCGATTGAGGCTGCCGATCGAACCGCGCAGCTGGTTAATCGCCTCGTTCAGCTCTTCGCTTTCCTTGGTCGATTTCTCCCATTCGGTTTCCAGCTCTTCCAGCTCATCAGCAGCAACCAGATTGACCGGGCCGATCCGCTCTCGGCTCAGCGTCAGTCGTTCCAGTTCCGCTGACTCCAGAGCAGCATCACCGACTGTCGCTTCATCAAATTCACACTTTTCGGACAGCATTTGCGGTGGGCATTCAAATTTCTCGCCCGAAATCCGACCCATCTCAACCCGGCGTAGATCCTGATTCTCGGCGCGGGCTTTCGCTCCGGCTCGTTCTTCGCGCGCCTGACTCAGCGCCTCGCTCGTCATATTGAGCCGGTCTTCATGATCGCGCTGTTCCAATTCGGCGGTTTGCTGCGCGGTATCCTTTTCCGTGACCACGGCATTGAGGGCATCCTGCTGTTCCTGCAGCTTGGACACTTCTACTTCAATGACACGCGGACGGTCCGCCAATTTCTCCACCTCGGCTTCAATCGCCGCACCGCGCTTGCTCATCTCGGCCATCCGGGTGGCCGCTTCGCTGGAGCGATCCTGCCAGGATTTAATTTGTGCAGCGGCGACGGCCTTTTGCTCTTTTACCTGTGCGAGTTTTTGATCCAGCCCGGACAAAGCAGCTTGCGAGGACATGACTTGCTGCCGCGCCGCATCGCGCCGATCCTGCAGGGCGGCGCGCGCACTTTCCTGGGCCGCGCCGTCTGGTTGGCTGGTGCGTTCCTTCTGTGCCAATTCCAGGTCGGCCAGTGCCGTTGCAGCTTCCTCTTTGAGAGCTGTTTCCCGTTCCGACAGGCTGGCAGTGCGTTTTTGCAGCCAATTCAAGGCTTCTTCCGCCTGATCCGCTTCGCGCAATGCTTGGCGTAACAGATCTTCTGCCTCGCGACGGGCTACACGCGCATCTGCAAGTTGTTGCTCCGCTTTGGATATTGCTTCCTGCTCACCGTGCAAAGCGGCTTCCGCTGCGGTAACTTTTCCTTCAGCCGGGCCCAGCACGCCTGTCAATTCGGTCAAGCGGTTGGCCCGGACCAATCGTTCTGCGCTGGCATTGCCATCATCGCGAGCGACAAACCCATCCCAACGGCGCAATGCTCCTGATTTGGTAACCAGTCTTTGACCAACCGCCAGGGACTGGCCTTCATCAGCATCCCCGACAAAAATTTGTGACAGCCGACTGCGGAGTTCCTGCGGTGCTTCGACATGGTCCAGCAAAGTTTCGGTGCCGTTTGGGGCTTTGCCTGAGGTTGGAATAGGGCCACCGCCCCAGAAACGGTCGCCATCTTCTCCAACCGAGGCCAGCAAGTCATCACCTAGAGCCGCTGCCAAAGCGCGTTCGTAGCCAGGTTTTGCGGTGATCTGATCAATTGCTTTATGATCGCTTTCGCCTTTGGAAAGTTCTCGTTCCAGAGCGCTATGCTCGGATTTTAGACCCGCCAGTTCGGCTTTCAACGAGGCAAGGGCGGACTCCGCCAGATCGCGCGCTTCGCTGGCCGCCAGTCGCTCTGCTTCCCGTTCAGCAATCTGCGATCCGCTGCGATCCGCTTGTTTCTGGGCGGTTTCCCGTGCAGTGACAGCATTAGCAAGAGCGGCTTTCAATTCACTCTCGTCGCCCATTTCGGCGCGTTCTTCTGCCAGCCGATCGAGCTCTATCGCGAGACGATCCTGCCGGGCCTGCGCAGCTTCCAAGGCCGCATCGGCCACCTTGATCTCAGCCTGTATCCGCGCCTCCTCGGCGACCGCTTTCGCCAATTCCACTTCACTATCGCTCGCAGCGCGTTCTGCCTTTTCCGTTTGTTTCTCAAGCTCGGGACGCTCCGCTTCCAACTGGGCGAGCTCATTTGTGAGCCTTTTGTCATCCTCTTCCAGCCGGGACAGGGCCTCCATTGCGTCGCGGGTCAATTGATCCTCGCGTGCATTGTCATCCTTGATCCGCTGCGCCTGTGCCTGGAGATCCAGCAATCGTGATTTCAGATTGTCGCGCTCATTGGTCAGCGAGAGGAGGCGATGGCTGGATTCACTGGCTTCCTCGCGCGCTCTGGTGAGATCCGCACGCAATATACCCAATGTCCTGGCGCTCTCATTCTGTGCCTTCACGGCGGACTGCTGAGCATTTTGTGCGGCGTTGACTTTGGCTTCCGCGGCCTCGGCTTCGGCCTTCGCAGCATCTGCTGCTGCTGCCGCTTCCTTCCAGCGTGCAAAGATCAGGCGCGCTTCGACAGTCGTAATCTGGCCGCTGAGCTTTTTATAGCGTTCTGCCTGTTTCGCTTGGCGCCGCAAAGCAGACGCCCGCTGTTCCATATCGCCAAGAATATCGTCGAGCCGTGCGAGATTTTTCTCCGCGGCCCGCAGTTTCTGCTCGGCATCTTTCCGACGCACATGCAGTCCGGCGATACCGGCTGCTTCTTCCAGCATTTCACGCCGGTCGGTTGGTTTGGAAGAGATCACATTGCTGATCTTGCCCTGACTGACCAAAGCGGGACTATGTGCTCCGGTTGCGGCATCGGCAAAGATCAGCGCAACGTCTTTGGCGCGGACATCGGTGCCATTAGCGCGATATGCACTACCGGCGCCGCGTTCGATGCGCCGGACAATTTCGAGTTCGCTGTCATTGTCGCCGACATGGAGTGAAGAAACATCATCGGTTTCCCGCTCGGCATGCAAGGCAACCTCGGCAAATTGCCGTTCCGGACGATCCTGCGTTCCGGCGAAGATTACATCTTCCATCCCGCCTCCGCGCATGGATTTGGGAGAGTTTTCGCCCATAACCCAACGGATTGCCTCAAGCAGGTTCGACTTGCCGCAACCATTGGGGCCAACCACGCCGGTCAGCCCTTTTTCGATGCGCAGCTCGGTAGGGTCGACAAAGCTCTTGAAGCCCGAAAGTTTGAGCTTCTTTATTTGCACGCAGGTTGCCCCGCTTGGCCGTTATCTCTCACTCGCATTGCTCGCTTCCCCCAAGCGACAGCAGGCGCTTACCGCGCGCCTGCTTCTTTCAGTTTGGTTTCCACCATATTCCAACTGGTACCATCAATCTTCTGTCCATTAATCAGGAAGGTCGGTGTGCCCTGAACATCAAAATCTTTCACAGCTGCCTGTGTGTCGGCCATCAGTTTCTCGGCCGTTGCTGTTTCGCTAAGGCAGGCCTTGGCCTGATCTTCAGAAACGCCCAGCTGTTTGAAAAAGCCAATAAGGTCAAGCTGTTCTGCCAGTCTCACAAAACGGACATTCGGTTCAGACTGCAAGATATTGTTATAGGTGGCTTCACCCAAGCCTTGTGCTTTTTCAAACATCGGACCCTGATTGCTCAAGGCTTGTTTGGTCAGCGCGAAATAGGGTCCCTCGCCGCCACAGCGAGACAATATGGCTGCGGTCAGGTCCAATGGATCGCGGACAAAATTCCGGATCTCAAAACTTACCCGGCCGGACTCAACATAATCGTCACGGATACTGGTAAATGCGTCCTCTCCGAAAGTGGCGCAAACCCCGCAGGTAATGGACATATATTCAACGAGCTTAATTGGTGCATCGGGATTGCCCATCACATAACCGCCAGCTTCGGTCTGGGCGACAGTGGTCGACCATTTCTGGCCTTCGGGTGCTGCCACGGTTTCAATAGCCTCGCCTGAAGTTGCTCCGCCTTCGGATTCGGCTGCGCCACCGCAGCCGGTGAGCGCCAGAGCCAGAGCAATGGAAGCGAGATAAAGTGATTTAGACATAGATGTTTTCCTGTTATTCCAAATGGTATTCATATTCATTCTGGCAAAGCAACCAAGGCGGGCCGCAAGCGTGCCCAATTGTGGACATTGTCGATCGGTTTATTGTTGAGCGTAAAGCTCGGCGTGCCGGTGAGTTTCAATGTTCCTGTTGCATATTTGGTCATCGCTAAAATTTTGTCCTGCGTCGCTTGATCAGTCAGACAAGCATCAATCTGTCCTGCAGAATAGCCGCGTTTCTTCATCAACCCGTAAAAGTCCGCCGCTTTAGCGATTTTCTGCAAGCGTTGAGGAACCGTGCCTTCATTCAACGACTGCATAACCTCGGGAGAAGCAGACTGAAAGGTTTGCATCCAGCTCGCCTGAGAGGTTAGTATCGCCCGATGGTTACCAAAAAATGCCGTACGTCCGCCGCATCGGGCCAGCATTGCTGCGGTCAGGTCGATCGGATTGAGAACCAGATTGCGGACCTCGAAGCTGATATTGCCTTTCTGGACGAAACCCGATTTTAGCGGACCGTGCGATTCCGCTTCAAAATTCGCGCAATGATTGCATGTGTAGCTCATATATTCAGCTAGTCTGTGCTTGGCCAAGGGATTACCCATGACATGGCCGCCCATGTCGGACATGGTGACGCGCTTGGTCCAATCGGTTTGCGCTGCCTGGGATTGAGCAGGGACTGGCGCAGCAAAAATAACTGCCGCTCCTAATGCTGCCGAAGCAAGATACGCGCTTCCAAACTTCATGTGCCGTCCTTTTTCTTTTCGGGCTTTCGCCTCTCGCTTCCGCCAATTTTACCCAAGATGGTAATTGGCTTTGGTTCCTCTATTTGCGGAGCGCCTTCCGACTTGGCAATAGCTGTTGCCAGTGATTCCAGCACCCTGTTCAATTCCGGGTCACCAATATCGCGCAGACTGTCACCCAATTCTATCGGTGCCGGTTTCAGCGATGGTGGTGGTGCAACCCGTTTTTCTCTAGGCTTTTCAACGTCTTTAGAAGGGTTTACTGGCCCTTGCCTGAATCGTACCTGACTAATTGCTCCATAGCCGAAAAAGCGGTTCACACGCTCAATTATCTCGGGTGTAATATGTTGCATCAAAGTTGAATGGGCCCCGGAAACCAGCAAATGGAGGGTCCCACCCTCTTTTTCACCGCGCGGAAAGCGGATTGATTCGGGGAGAGAGACGCCAGCATAGCGTTCCCCGACTATTTCTGGCCAGCGGCTTACTACTGAACTTTGGATGAAACCGTAGCGCCGAAAGGCAGCTCGGCCGATTTCAGGCATCAGGTCGGAGATACTGCGCGCCTCACCGCCGCGTGGCCGTTGATATTTGTGAAACTTGCGGCCCGCAGAGGATCGTCCTGCGCTCTTGCGCTTTGGCTTCTCGCCGTCTGGACTATTTTCCTTCGCCATACCGCCTCATCATGGCATAGACACCCTATGGGCGTCGACAGAATAACCGGTGAAACGCAGGATATCACCGCCAAAATCAGTGCACATTATGTGGATAACGCGCGAAACTTACCTTGGCGTGTTCCGCCCAAGTTGTCCGCGAAGGGCACTTTACCTGATCCCTATCATGTCTGGATGTCGGAAGTGATGCTGCAACAGACCACAGTAGCAGCAGTGATCTCCTATTTTCAGAAGTTCACCCAGCGGTGGCCCACTGTTGCAGATCTGGCCGCCGCAAACGAAGCAGATGTTCTCGCAGCCTGGGCCGGGCTCGGCTATTATGCAAGGGCCAGAAACCTGCATAAATGCGCACGTCATGTGACCGATAATCTCGGCGGTGTTTTTCCTTCTGAGGAAACCGAATTGCTCAAATTGCCGGGCGTCGGCGCTTATACTGCAGCGGCGATCGCCGCGATCGCCTTTGGCAGGCGCGCTGTGGTGGTCGATGCCAATATCGAACGGCTGGTCGCCCGGATTTTTCAGATCGATACCCCGCTGCCTGCGGGCAAGGCCGATATTCGCGTTGGTATGGATGGGTTGACGCCGAAAAATGGCGCAGGAGATTTTGCGCAAGCCTGCATGGATATCGGAGCCAGTATTTGCAACGCCAAAACACCAAAATGCGAAATTTGTCCCGTACAAGGCCATTGCGCCGCCTATGGCGATGGTGATCAGATGCGCTATCCGGTCAAGCCGCCGAAAAAGGCTAAACCGTTGCGCAAGGCTCGGTTTTTCTGGATTGAGCAGGATGAGAAACTGTTGCTGGTTACGCGTCCTTCAAAAGGAATGCTGGGCTCAATGCGTGCCTTGCCGGATGACAATTGGGCGGCAGGGACAGACGGTCACGGACAATCGCCGCTGGATGGCAACTGGCGGATTCATGAGAATATCGTTCAGCATAGCTTCACGCATTTTTCGCTTGAGGTCGATTTGGCGGTTTATCAAAGCGATAAAATCGTTATTAACAAGGGTGATAATAGAAAAACGAAATTGGATGATGCGCTCTGGTGGCCAATTTCTGGGATAGAGGATGCAGGCCTGCCGACCTTATACGCAAAAGCAGTGCGCTGGGCTGTGAAACATAAAATGAAGGATCATATATGACGACGGACAAAAACAATAATTCTAACTTTAGTCGGCGTTCGGTTCTTGGGGCGATCGGCGCGAGTGCTTTTCTGGCCGGTGCGCCAACCGCTGCCTTTGCGCGGTCGATGGTCCAACCTGCTTCTCCGTTTCCCGGTCTGACCAAGATTATCAATGACTATGTCGCTGAGAAGAAAGTCGCCGGCATGCTAGCCGCAATCGGCATGGGGCAGGATGATCCCATGGTAATTGCCGCTGGCACTCATAAGTTGGGTGGCGAAAAGGCCGTCGACATGAACACCCTGTGGCGGCTCTATTCACAGACCAAACCGGTTACCGGTATGGCGATCATGATGTTGATCGAGGATGGCCAGCTAAAGCTCGATCAGCCGCTTGCCGATATTCTACCTGAATTTGGTGATATGCGCGTATTGCAGAATCCAGAGGGTTCATTGGACGAGACGGTGCCGGCGCGGACGCAAATCACCATTCGCCATCTGCTGACGCATACCGCCGGCCTGGGTTATACGATCATCAGCAAAGGGCCGATCCAGAAAGCCTATTTCGCCAAGGGCATCACCCCGGGCGTTGTCAGCCGGACGCCGCTACCCGGTACCGAGCCAGGTCCACCAACACCGGACATCGCGACATTCTCGAAAAATCTGGCTTCCTTGCCGCTGGTCTTTGAGCCCGGCACGAAATGGAGCTACTCGGTGAGTATTGACCTGCTCGGCTATGTGGTTCAGGTGGCATCGGGAATGCCATTGGAAGAGTTTCTGCAGAAACGCATGTTCGACCCGTTGGGCATGAAGGACACATTCTTCCAGCTGCCTGCTGACCGGGTAGCCGATTTCACAGATAACTATGCTCCGTTTGGCGGTAGTCTGCTTCCGATCGATCCTGCTGCGAACAGCATCTATCTCGACAAACCTGCCTTTGCCTTTGGTGGTGCAGGTCTGGTGGGTTCGGCCGCAGATTATGACAAGTTTCTCGCCATGTTACTTGGCTTTGGGACCTATAAGGGCACCGCGATCATGCAGCCAGAAACGGCCAAGCTTGGCATGTCGAATCTGTTGCCTGCGGGCGCTGATATGAAAGGCACATGGGTTGCCAATCATGGTTATGGTGCTGGTGGCCGAGCAGGCCTCGGCACGACGGCAAGTCCAGCAGGGACCTTCGGATGGGGCGGTGCTGCGGGCACCTCGGCTTTTGTTGATACTGGCAATGGCTTCCGTGCAGGTGGTTATACCCAATATATGCCGTCCAACACCTATCCGTTCCAGTCGGATTTCCCGAAATATGTCTATGCGGACTTGATGCAACAGATGTCAGCGGGTGGAGGAAAAACCAGTCCGTGAGCACTCCTATCAGTCCGATCATGACAAGTGACCTCAGTGCGATTATCCCGACTTTTGCAGGCGGGACGATAGATCGCGCGGATCAGGTTCGGGTCAATCCAGAGCGGCTGAAAGAAGCCATGATGCGGCCCAATGCGCGGCTGCTTAAGCTCGACGGGCTAAGTCCGGTTTTTGATGCGATGGGTGATCTCGCCTGGGGACCTTTGTACGAAGCGTCCCCGGACAATGATTTGTTGCTGCTTGGCATAGACGGCGATACGCCATGCTTTGCAGAATTAAATGGGGCGGGCAGCGCAATGCCGACCGCGGATCCTCGGCTTTGGCAATCATTGGGCGTCTTGCCGCCCGAACAGGCCGCCATTTACGCAACCGCGCGCAGTCTGGTTGACTGGCATGCGCGTCACAGGTTTTGTGCCAATTGCGGTCAGCCGACAGAGTCCCGCAAGGGCGGATGGGCACGGCAATGCGAGAAGGAAAAGCAAGGCTGTGGTGCCGAGCATTTCCCGCGCACCGATCCGGTCGCAATCATGTTGGCGGAATGCGAAGGCAAGATTCTGCTGGGCCGGCAACCCCGTTTCCCACCCAAACGCTTTTCAGCGCTGGCCGGTTTCATCGAGCCGGGCGAAAGCATTGAAGGCGGCGTCGCGCGCGAATTGTGGGAAGAGGCGGGCATCAAGGTTCGCAATGTCCGCTATATCGCCAGCCAGCCTTGGCCGTTTCCGTCATCACTGATGATGGCCTGCACCAGTGTGACAGATGACCCGACATTGACGCTGGACGAGGAAGAGATTGAGGAGGCCCAGTGGTTTTCACTTGGTGAAGTGAAAGCCGCAATGAATGGCGATCCCGACGCGCCTTTCATAGCGCCGCCGCCGTTTGCAATTGCTTATAACTTGCTCAAAAATTGGTTGGACGAGCAGGAACGCTGACGTTCCGATAGGCGAGCGCGGTTGATAGGCCGTAACTTCCGCTTTGGTCGCAAAGGCGGATGTTAACGTCAGAATAAATGGTCTTCAGCTATCGCCCCAATTGCTAAACTTACATCCCCAATGTAAATCATATCCTTGATGAAGAACTACGATAAACTTGCAAGGGAGCTCGATGAAAGAGGCATAGTCAAGCTCGAGGGATATGTTGCGTCCAAAGACGCCCGAGCTGCACATGATATGATCCTGAATCTTGCCGAAGAGCAGGGAATTTACACCGCTGGTCGCTGGATCAACTCACCAAACCGTTTTAGCTACCCCAAGCCGTTTCGTAACGCACTCAATGAGCTCAACAGAGCCAAAGAATTTCCTAGGCTGGCAGGTAATCGACTCACACCTCTAATCGAGAAGTTTGTCGGCCATCCAGTGACTCCTTTGTCACCGGGTCAGCAAATCCTGTTTACTCTTCCCGGCCAGGACAATTGGTCAGTCCCAAGCGACGCCTGGCATATCGACATGCCCAAAATTGGTGAGCAGGCCACTCCAGGGTTGCAGGCGTTTACATTACTCGATGATGTCGATCCTCAAGGAGGAGCTACGCTTGTGATTGCAGGATCACATCGATTGCTGAACAATGCCGCCGGCCTTTCTTCCAAGAAATTCAAAGATCACTTGCGGAAAGAGGACTATTTCAAATCACTTTTTGCCCCCGATCGCCCCATAATTGTTAACCTGGAAGAGACAACGGGGCGGGTCGGAGACGTAGAATTGAAGGTGGTTGAACTCTCCGGTCGTATTGGCGATGTTTACCTCATGGATTTGCGCTTGCTACACACTCCCGCGCCCAATTGCTCCGACAAGGCACGGCTGATGCTGACGTGCCGATTTCCAAGATCTACTATTGCCGCATCGTTCGGCGATGTGAGCTTGGCCAATTGATCTCTAGAGTGTCCGCTTTCGGAATAATGCCGATATTGCCCTGTTTTCGTTCAATAGGGGAAAAGAAAACAGGCCGGATCGCTCCGGCCTGTTCCCCTGTTATTCTGTGAACGTGACGACATTCACAAAATCATCTGTTCCCCAGGCACATGGCGGAGCCACCATTCCTGATTGGAAATCTGATTGCCGTCGCGATCAATTATGGTCAGCGTCGGCGCGGCGTCGGCCTGTCCGTTGATCGAAATGAAATCACCGTCAAAGCTGGTGAAGGTCGTCTCCATCGGGTCGCCATAGGTTGGCGCCTGTTCCAGTAATATTCCGACTGCGACACGCTCGCCCATGCGGAGGCTGTCATAATAGTCGGAATAATAGTGGACGCCGGCCATGTTCCGGCCGATCGAGATATTCGCTGCCAGCTTGTCCAGCTCGCCCTGAATGGTCAGCGTACCTGTGAACTTGCTGTCCTGCACCAGACGATTTCCATTGCCATTGGGGACATAGACAATCGGCGTGCCATCCGGTTCAACCAGGGGCCGCTCGACGCCGCTGTCATTGCCTTCGAACATTTCGAAAAACGCTTTGACCATCGTGACACAACCGCCTGCCACCGTTGCATGGCCAGCGCCATAGGCGGGGTGCATGGGTGAGCCTTCGGGAAAGGCCATTGGCAGCAGCAGATTGCAGTCATCGAAGTTGCTGAACGGTGTCGAGCCGCCAGCGCAGTCGGTCAGGCGCATATCGTTCATCGCCGTCTCGTTCTGCGCTTCATTATGGGCAATCAGCGCGGCTTTCAACGCATCCGGCATTTCACTATGCATAAGCTCAAACGCCGCTTGCGCATCGCCCAGCTTGTCTGCATCGCCGCACTCGACGAGCGCCATGCGTCCGCCCATCAGCTCGGGACGCGCCCGGCGATGATAGTTGAACTTCTCACGTCGCACCGCTTTCAGGCAACGGGTAGCAACTTCGGTGACCAGCGATAAAATATGTGGCCCGCCAAAAGTGGCGAACGCGGTCCGTCTTGCCGAGCCAGTACTGCTGTCGCGGAAGCCGGGTTCAGGGAAGCCTTTGGAGGCAGGGACCCCCATGGCATCGATGATCAGCACCGCATTGAGATAGGCTTCGTAGAGCGCGTCAAAATGAACATAGGTCGCGAGATCGCGTGGGGTTGTGATGAACCGGCGTTTCTCTTCGAACAGGTTGGCACCTCTGAAGTCCGCGCCATTTTGCACGTCCCGCCACGTTGGCCAGTCTGTCATATGATCGAGACAGCTTTTGTGGACGGTGGTCCGCTGGTCGATTGACAGGCTGCCATAGCGGATAAATCCGTCTTGCAAGTCATAGCCTGCGTCCTTGCCGGGAAAACTCGCTGCTCCGCCGCCGGAGCCAGCCAAGCCGGTATTGCCGATCAGCATGAACTGCGACACATAAGGCCCGGTCAACGAACCTTTGGTCGATCCGCGGAACACCGTTTCGGTGGTCAGTGGGGCAGCAACCGGATTGCTGTCATCCTGTGTTCGAGCAAAACGGCGATTGCGTTCGAAATTGTTAAGTCCGTTCGCATCTACATAAGGCGGTGTGGAAGATGCCACGCCGGTGCCGCTGAAAAAGGGCATGCTGTTGAGCGCATCCACGACTTGAGCGGAAGTCAGCTGGGCATCGCTATCGACGCCACTATCACATAATCGCGCGGCGCTGTCCCCTGCACAAATGCTGGTAAATGGGACATCACGCAGGATCGCCAGTCCGTATACTTCTGCCATTTCAGCTGCTTTTTCCGACGAACCAACGCGCGGGGCGGGGGCCATGCCAACACTATCCGCATCTGGTCCCTGCAATTCATAGACATGACCGGCGCGCGGGCTTTCCCATCCGCGCCACTGCGGAATCTGGCTGTTCACCGTACATTGAAAAGTGGGCTCGTTTGCTTCGACCGCACGGTCTGTTGCATCTTTCACATGATTTTCGAACAGATTGGTGTCGTCGCTGTTTATTGCCTCGACAAATGTGCGATAATCGTCGCCAAAAGAGAGTATACCAAATTCATCATGATGCAGTCCTTTGGTGAAGTTGGTGGGGAATTTGGAGCCGGCATAGTCCAGTTCTTCGGCATTATTGCGGGACGCAGCATGCGGCCGGGTTCGCGATATTTCCGCTGCCAGTTCACGCAGCTCCTTGGCTTTGCGGGCTCGTTCGGTGCCATTGGGGCAGGGTACGCTATGAGGTAGTTTCATTTTTACATCTCCTTAGTTCAAGAAAATGCGACCTGAGGCAGCGTCCGGTTTCTCTGGGGGAGGATCGCCGCTTCTGAAGAGGAGATACAGCTAAGACATTCTCGCCAGATTGGAAAAAATGGACATACAAGTCTTTGCAAAATAGGCGTTTTTATCCTATTTGATAGTTAAGTGAATGAGATTATTGTGAATATTTTTGATGGACAGCGCCTGCCTGAAAATCACTAGGCCATTGTTATTACGCTGAAATTTTATTGGCAGATTTTGCCTATTTAGGGCGTTGAGTGCTAAACCAGCCCGAGTTTTGATAACTCACCAAGCATTTCGGGGGGCATTTCGTCTGCGCCTTCGGCACCTTCGCCCAAATCAGGTGGTGTGTCTTTCTCTTCGAGATAGCGCCAGCCTTGATGCGCGCGGCGGGGTATCGTCTGAACAGCAATAAGCTTTGGTTCCAGCCGAATCCATTGACGGCCTTCGCCATTTTCCTGAAAGCCGATAATCGGGCTGCGGCCGACAATTTTTTTGCTGTGGATCCAGTAGAGCGAGCCTCCAACCATCTCCACATGCCGTTTCGGCAGATAGCGCGTGGTGAGACGCGCTTCGCCATGTGTTGCTTCATTGCCGATATGCGATTCCAGCCAAGCGCGTAATGTCGCTGGGCTTTCACTGCGAAAAGCGATTTTTGTCATGTTGAGCGGCATGCTTCTTATGTGTGGTGACCGGCCGGATTAGTCAAGCGAGACGGATCCATATCGGTTTCTCAAAGTGTCAAACACACAGTTCACCGCATCATCAATATTTTGTATTGCAAATGATTATCAATAGCATATTGTCTCTTCCTAGAGTCAGAAAGAGGAGAATGCCAAATGGGACCATGGTCGGGGAAACTAGGAACGGAAAACATCGCAAAGCTAATAACGCCGTTGCCCGATCTAATGTCGCTTGGCAAAGCGGAGGCACAGACAATCGTGGCGCTGCGTGTCGCTGTGATGAGTCAGAAATGCTTTCGCGACGCTCGTCCCTATCTGCAAGAACGTCTGGGCAGCGAACTGGCCGTCAGCCGCTTTCTAATCATGGTTGAGGCCATCGGCAGCGCGTGGCCGGAAAGCGTCAAAATTGGTCGCGCCTGCTGTCCGCACACGATGCCCGACGAGATATTGCTGCTCAATATGCTGCGCTGCGCCGTCCAAGGTAATCGTCCCTCTTTCGACGCGCTTATTTGCGAAATGATCGATCCTTGCAGCCGTGACAGAATTTATCTTGATATGACCAATTTTGCAGCGGCGTACGGCACTCATTCGGATTGAGCGCTTATGGATTGATCCGTTCAAACATCAAAACTTCGCTGTCTTTATATCTGCTCAGTCCTGTTTCCTGATATCCCAATTTTTCAGCTAGCCGGATGGAAGGGACGTTTTCAGGGCTAATGATGCAAACGGTTTTGCCGGGATTGAATGTCTTATGCAACCAGCTATGTGCGCCGATCATCGCTTCGAAGGCATAGCCCTTGCCCTGGCCGGCTGCTGAGAATATCCAGGCCGCTTCGTGAAAAGGATCAAAATCTGAACCCAGTCCACGGCGGAAATCGCCGAAACCGGCATCGCCGATGTAACGATCGGTTTCTTTCTCAATGACTGCCAATAGTCCGTAGCCGAGCAATTCCCATCGTCCGAAATGGGCAAGGAAACGCAGCCAGGCTTCGTCGTCTGTAGATGGTTCGCGTCCGATATATCGCATCACATCCGGGTCCTGCGACATGGCTTTGAAAGCGTCAAAATCGCCAGCGACATGAGGACGGAGTAAAAGTCGCTCAGTTTCGATCATATCTGTGCTCTAGAAACTGACCATCCCGCTAGCAACAGCGAGGCTGAGAAACGCCAAGAACCCCATCGTATCGGTAATCATGGTCACAAAGACCGAGGACGCCAGTGCCGGATCCTGATTCATGCGTTCGAGCATGACCGGGACAAATATTCCGGCAAATCCGGCAATGACGATGTTGATCAACATCGCGGCTGCAATTACACCGCCAAGCATCGGATTGGCAAATATCAATCCGGTTCCGATACCGATCAGAACGGCAATGGTCCCGCCGTTGAGAACAGCGATGCGGAACTCACGCACAATAATCCTGCGGGTGTTGGACCGGGTCAGTTCGTTCATTGCCAGGGCGCGCACAGAGACAGCCATGGTTTGCGTGCCTGCATTACCGCCAATCGAAGCCACAATTGGCATCAGGACGGCCAGTGCGACCATCTGTTCAATAGCAGCACCGAATATCGAGATTACGAAACTGGCAACCATCGCTGTGGCAAGATTTGCGATCAGCCATCTTACACGTGACTTATAACTGTCGCGAATGGGTTCGTTGATATCGCCTTCGCCGGCACCGGAGAGCAGCAACACGTCCTCGCTGGCTTCATCTTCGACAATGTGGAGGATGTCATCCACTGTAATCATGCCTATGAGCCGACCGTCCTCATTGACTACCGCCGCCGAAATGAGATTATATTTCTGGAAACGGAGCGCGACCTCTTCTTGATCCATATCGACCGGAATCAACGTTTGTTCGCGCTTCATGATATCGGCCACCGCAATGTCGCGGGGTACCCGCAATATCCAGCTCAGCTGACACGTTCCAACTGGCTTATGCGATGGATCGACGACATAAACTTCCCAGAATTCAGTGGTCAAATCACGATGTTCGCGGAGATAGTCGATCAGCTGCCCGACATTCATATGCTCTGGAACGGCGACCAGATCGCGCTGCATGATCCGACCGGCCGATTCCTCAGGATAGGTCAGTGCACTCTCGATAACCGCGCGGTCTTCGTCGTCCAGTTCGGCGAGGACCGCCTGTTGTTCGTTCTCCTCAAGATCCTCAATGATTGCGACGGCATCATCGGTTTCAAGCTGTTCAGCAAAATCCGCAATCTGACCGGGCTCGAGAATCTCGATCAGATCCTCGCGAACATGCTCGTTCATCTCTGATAGAACATCTGCACTGACCAGATCACCAAGCGCTTCGGCTAACGGCGCGCGCTCGTCTTCATCGATTAACTCGAACAGATCGGCAATGTCCGCATTATGCAGCGGGTTGACCAGTTCCTGGGCAAGATTGGCATCGCCGTCATCAACTGCTTCCGAAACCGAGCGAACAAACTTATCGGTCAGGCGGTTATCTTCATCCAGGCGGGGCGGTGCAACGTCATCCGTTTCGGGAGCGTCTGTCAACTCGGTCATGTCGATGCTCCTCTTTTCCGGCCTTTGGCGTCACATGCAGCGGGTTTGTAATAGCTGTGCCGCTATAATTGCAATCTTTTGTGACATTTATCGAAAGCAGCGGGTGATTTTTGTGAATAGCGCCCCTATATGCAGGGCCAGTCAATTTAACACCGAACAAAAATATAAGGAATGTTCCATGGCGCATGAAAAAATGACCCTTCACCTCAATACTGGCGACGTTGAAATTAAGTTGCGCCCTGATCTGGCCCCTGGTCATGTTGAACGGATTACCGAACTTGCTTCTGAAGGCTTTTATGACGGCGTCGTTTTTCACCGTGTGATTGACGGATTTATGGCACAGGGCGGCGATCCTACGGGAACCGGCATGTCGGGTTCTGACAAACCTGATATTCCAGCCGAGTTTAGCGATGCCCCTCATAGCCGCGGTGTTTGCTCGATGGCTCGGACGATGGATCCGAACAGCGCCAACAGCCAGTTTTTCATTTGCTTGGATGACGCCGGTTTCCTCGATGGCCAATATACTGTCTGGGGCGAAGTGACGAACGGCATGGATGCCGTTGACGCTCTGCCCAAGGGCGAGCCACCGGCTGAGCCTGGCTCAATCAAGAGCGTGACCCTCGGCTAAACGCTCGGCGAAATATTTGTGAAAAAAAGCGTGTTCTCCGGTCTTGCACTAGCCAGCATCCTGCTGGTTTCCTGTGCGGCCGGAGACAGCGAAGCCGATCGTGATGAAAGCAATGCACTGTTGCCGGTCGTGATCGATCCGGCTGCGGCACAGACCGGATATCTTGCCGAAATGCAGGGCAGCTGGGTGTCGGATGAAGATTCCCAAAACACCCTTCTCATTGAGGGCAGCAGCTTTCAAACGCTGCATCAAGGCAATCCGAAAGATGTTGTGCCGATTATCTTCGTCGACAGTTGCAAGACGCAGGTTCCTGATATGACAGGAAAAGCTTTCATTTTGCGCGGCAAAGAAAAACAAACCTGCTATCTGCTCTATTCCGTGTCAGAAGAAAAATTGAGCTATATTGATGGCACCCGCGGGAGAACATCGCGTTTCACGCGGAATGAATAACTGACCAATGGAGATAAGCACCATGACCAACAACACTGCAGAATATACCCCGCCTAAAGTTTGGACTTGGGACAGTGAAAGTGGCGGGCGTTTTGCCAATATAAACCGCCCGATTGCCGGTTCTACCCATGACAAGGAATTGCCGGTCGGTAAGCATCCTTTCCAGCTCTATTCGTTGGGCACGCCCAATGGGGTGAAGGTCACGATCATGTTTGAAGAGCTTCTGGAAGCTGGCGTTTCAGCCGCAGAATATGACGCATGGCTAGTGAATATCGGAGAAGGCGCTCAATTTGGCAGTGGCTTTGTCGATATTAATCCGAACAGCAAGATTCCGGCGCTTCTCGATCACAGCACAACGCCGCCAACGCGGCTTTTTGAATCGGGTTCCATGCTGGTTTATCTCGCGGACAAGTTTGAAAAATTTCTGCCAACCGATGCCGCTAAGCGCACCGAAGCGATGAACTGGCTGTTCTGGCAAATGGGGAGCGCGCCATTCCTGGGCGGTGGTTTCGGACATTTCTACGCCTATGCGCCTGAGAAATTTGAATATCCGATCAACCGCTACGCCATGGAAGTGAAGCGGCAGATGGATGTGCTGGATCGCCATCTCGCGGATAATGAATATTTTGCCGGTGATGAATATAGCATCGCTGATATGGCAATCTTCCCCTGGTATGGCGGCTTGGCGCGCGGTGTTCTTTATGAAGCCGGTGAATTCCTGTCCGTGCAGGACTATAAGAACGTGCAGCGCTGGACAGCGCAGCTCGGTGATCGTCCGGCTGTTAAACGCGGCATGATGGTCAACCGGCCCTATGGTGAACCAGAGACACAACTGCACGAACGCCATGATGCCAGCGATTTTGAAACCAACACCCAGGACAAGAGAATCGCACGCGGAGAGGTCGAGGCACCCGAATAATGCGTCTGAATAAGCCGCGCATCGCTCCGCTATCCGATGCGGATATGGACGATGAGCAAAAGGCGATGCTGGGCGAGCGCTTCCAGCAAGGCCCGGTGCTCAATATTTTCCGAACACTGGCCCGCGCACCAAAGGCGTTCAAGGCTTTCATGTGGTGGGGCGGCTATATGCTGTCTCGTCACAACAGCCTGCCTGAGCGCGAGCGGGAAATGATTATCCTGCGGACTGGGTTTAACTGGAAATCCGGCTATGAATGGGCGCAGCATGTCCGCATTGGCAAGGATTGCGGGGTAACCGATGAAGAGATTGAACGGATCAAGCAGGGCCCCGGCGCGCCGGGCTGGACATCCTTGGAAGCCGCGATGTTGCGGGCGACCGATGAGCTGACCAGTGACAGCTTCATATCCGATGAGACCTGGGCAGAGCTCTCGGATCTCTCCGAAAAACAGCGAATGGATCTGGTCATGACTGTGGGCCAATATACTCAGGTTTCGATGATGTTGAACAGCTATGGCGTTCAGCTGGATGAGGGATTGGAACTGGACACTGATCTGAAGGCATAAAGAAATCAGGTCGGGATTGTACCGAACGGAACAACCTTATTGTCCACATCATGACCGATATCAGCCCTTCCCAGATACGGAATCGCGTAGCGATCACATAAGCGCTGGACAATGTCTTCGGCTTCTTCGCCGAACGGACGATTATTCTCCGGCACTTCACTGACCCGGCCGAGACGGATGCCTGCCAGACCTTTGTCTGCCAGATATGTGGTGACGTTGAACAGAGCGCGGTCGAATGCATAGAGATATTCCGCAATTTCCTCGATCATCAGGACATGGCCTTCCAGATCTGGCAGCAATGGTGTGCCGACCATCATCGCTAAGGTCATCAGGTTGAATGCAGCATATTTCTTGCCTGCTTCAACATGCGGTTCCAGTGCGTGTTTATCCCGGTGAACCAGCCAATCCAGCCCGCGCTGAACAGCGACCATACCGCTATCGCGGCGCATGTCGACCGGCATCGGACCATGGGCCTGTGTACCAATTCCGGCTTTGTAAAGCGCACCCAGCAAATTGCCGCCATCACTATAGCCCATATAATGTTTGCTCTGCGCCGCCGGGCCAAGTTGAGTTAGAATGTCATCAGCAATCCGCGCCGCGCCATAACCGCCACGGGCAAACCAGATAGCATCAAGGGACGGATCATTGGCCAACGAAAGGAAAGCCGAGGACCGCAGGTCGTCCTGGCCCGCAAAATGCCCCTCAATGGCAAAGCATTGCTCGTGAAAAACCAGTTGCGCTTCGGGATGGCTTTGACTGGTCAGCGCGATGAGCTGCTCGGCTTCTTCTTTGTATATAGGCGTTGACGGCGCACAAATGCCGATCCTGACCTGTCTCACGATATTTTTGCTCCCCCGATCACGTTTTTATGTCAATGCAATTGCCAAAAAGCTGTCGAGGCCATAGCGGGGGTTTATGAGTAAAGACAAATCCTATTATTTTTGCGGCATTGGTGGATCAGGCATGTTGCCGCTGGCAATGATTGTACGGGAAAGTGGTGCCGAAGTTGCTGGTTCGGATCGAGCGCTCGATCAAGGGCGGCTGGCGGCCAAGTTCGAATGGCTCAAAGACAAGGGCATTGGCCTGTTTGCGCAGGACGGCAGCGGGCTCAACTCGGGCGATCAGATATTGATTGCATCGGCGGCCATTGAAGACACTGTGCCAGACGTTGCTAAAGCCAACAGCCTGGGCTGTGCCCGGATGACCCGGGCAGAGTTGCTGGCGGAGCAGTTTAACAGCTCGCCGCGGAACATTGCGATTGGTGGAACGAGCGGCAAGTCGACGGTGACCGGCATGATTGGCTGGATATTGACCGAGACTGGCCTGGATCCGACAATAATGAACGGCGCGGTAATGAAAAACTTCGTGGCGGATGATGCGCCTTTCGCCAGCTCTCGGGTTGGCGATGGCGGCATCATGGTGAGTGAAGTGGACGAAAGCGACGGGTCGATTGCTTTGTTTGATCCTGAAGTCGCTGTGTTGAACAATGTCAGTCTGGATCATAAAAGCCTTGAAGAACTACGCCAGCTATTCGGTGATTTCGCGGGCAAGGCCAGGCATTGCATCTGGAATCGGGATGATGCCGAAACGGCCGCATTGATCCAAGGACTTGATGTGCGTGATACAATCAGCTTCGGTTTTTCAGAAGGTGCAGATTTTCAGGCCTCGGATATTGAGGAAGCGCCGGTCAGCAGCCGCTTCACACTAACCGTGGACGGGAAAAATTTTCCCGTCACGATGCAAGTGCCGGGGCGTCACAATATTGCTAATGCACTGGCGGCCATAGCAGCGGCATTCGCCGTTGGGGTGCCATTGGCCGACAGCGTCTCCGCTATGGCCTCATTTAACGGTCTTGCGCGACGCTTCGATGTTGTTGGTACAGCAAATGGCATTAGTGTGATTGACGATTTTGGGCATAATCCCGACAAGATTGCAGCCACGCTAAAAACCATGAAGGCATTTCCTGGCCGGATCATCGCTTTTTTTCAGCCCCATGGTTTTGGGCCGATCCATAAAATGGGTGCTGAATTGGCTGAGGTATTTGTCAATTTACTGGGCGATGATGACTGTGTGATCCTTTGTGATCCGGTTTATTTTGGTGGCACAGTTGATCGCAGCATTGGCAGTGAATTTATCACGGATGCTGTCACAGCAGCGGGCGGCAGGGCTGATCACATTGCAGATCGTGAATCTTGCGCTACATATATTGTTGAAACTGCAAAGCCGGGTGATCGCATTGTGATCATGGGAGCCCGCGATGATACGCTGAGCCTGTTTGCATCCGACATTTTGGCAAGACTGTCCGCTTAGCAACGGCGTATCACAATGCAAATCAGGCCCTGAAGAGGGCCTGATCTTGAGTGTTTATCGCGGGTATGAAGTGAAATCAGATTTCACTTCTGTCAGGGGCTTGTCGGAGAATCGTCTTCATCGTCATCATTATTGATTATAGTCAGGGTAATAAAGCCAACTGCAATGGCACCAGCGAGTACCGCCAGAACAGTGTCGCTACTGCCCCCTAGATTATTTGTTTGTTCTTGAGTCGCGGAAACACGCTCCACACTTGCGCTGGTCGCAGGAGCGACCGCCTGCGATTGCGCCATAACAGGCGCTGTCGAAAGAGATAGAGCTGATAAGGCAGCTAAAGTTTTAAAACGCATGTATTTTCTCCAATATTTCGCTCGGAATATTCTTCCATGATTACTCACAGAGATTTCCCGAATATTTGGTTTTTACGACAATAATTGTCGATTCATGCGTGACGATTCCTATCATCTACCATAAAATCAAATAAATGTCATGGAGGTCCAACAGCCAAACAGGCACGGTTGGTCGCTTAAAGCCCTGCTTTTACAACCCAATCGTGGAAAATCCGCACGGCTCGATTTTTCTTGTCCCGTTTGCGGCATACAAACCAGTAAGAATAGGGGCTATCAATGTCATAGTCGAACAACCGCGCAAGACGCGGGTCATTGGCGTCTGAAAAATGGCCACCATGCATTATGGCAACACCAAGTCCCTGTGCTGCGGCTTCCAACATCAATGGACCGCTATTCATTTGGTCGACGCTGGCGGGATTGAGATCAGGCAAGCCAACAGCTTCCTTCCAGCGATCAAAGGCTTTGACCATATCGCTATGGATAAGAATATTGTGCGCTGTTAAGTCTTCCGGGGTCTTTATTGCATTGGGCCCATTGACAAGGTCCGTTGCGGCAATGGCGTAAACCTTATTGCTGTCCAGCTTTACAGAATAGAGATTGGGATCAACATGATCAGCAATGATGATTGCCGCATCAATAACATCACCCAGCATGTTTTCCGCGTGGGTGGAGGTATCGACGTCAATATGAAGGTTGGGATAGAGCTTTCTGAGTTCCGGCAAGCGGGGCAACAGACGGGTCGCCCCAAAGAGCGGAAGTACACCTAGGCGAAGGCGCAAATCGCTGCCTGTGACGGTCATTTGTTCTACTGCTTCGCCAATCGTTTCCAAGGCAGGAGCAACGGCGTCGAGCAGCGACTGGCCATCTTCGTTGAGGACCATTGCCTGGTTGCGCCTTTCAAATAATGGCTTTCCGATATGATCTTCTAGCGATTTGATTCGGCGGCTCAGCGCGGGAGCAGATAGCGCGAGTTCGGCGGCTGCAGCCTTGGAAGATCCGAGTCTTGCAACACGGATAAAGGCTTCCAAGGCACGTAGGGGAGGGAGACGTCGCATGGTTTTCACAATATCGGAGTTAAATGAGAATTGTGCAACGCAAAATTGCATTTAAATTGAATAGATTGGCTAAATCTCGTCCCTGACAGAAATAGTATGTTGCACAAAATGCAACCAACAATGTTCTTTTCGCACTTGCAACATAAACGATTTTCGCCCAAATAGAACTCGCCTTTCAGGCATCCTCTCCTAAAAACTTTTATAGGCCGGTCCTTCGGGACTGGCCTTTTTTTTGCCAGAAATACGGCTCTCCTCGCCCTGCTGGGTGGTTTTTGGGCAAATTCAGAGTCGCAAATTGCCGGATGGCTCCCTATCTTGTTGGAAACAATAGAAGCGGCAGGAGTCTATCCCCCATGTCTGATCCCAAATCCGAATCCCCGACCGACTCTGAATCCGATTCTCAAATGATCAAGCTGCAAGTTGCCAATGCGCGGCCAGAAGATAGCGGTCGCGGGCTTGCGCGCCTGTCGCGCGATAATTTGGGCAAACTGGGTTTGATGGAGGGCGATGTTGTCGAGATATGCGGCAAGCAGGCAACGCCCGCTCGAGCAGTTCTGCCCTATCCGGAGGATGAAGGGCTAGATTTTGTCCGCCTTGATGGATTGCAACGCGCCAACGCTGGCGTAGGTTCCGGTGATTTTGTCGAAATTCGCAAGGTAGAGTCCAAGGCGGCCAAGAAAGTTATCTTTGCACCAGCGCAGAAAGATCTGCGCCTGCATGGTAGCGGCGCTGGCCTGAAACGCAGCTTCATGGGTAGGCCTCTAAATGCGGGCGATTTTGTCGCGACTCATGGCCAGCAGCAAGTCGATCGCAGCGACATGCCGCCGCAACTGCAGCAGATGCTGGCTGCACCGGCATTTTCACTCACCCAGATCCGACTGATGGTCGTTGCGACCGTGCCCAAGGGCTTTGTCCATATTGATGAAAATACCGAAGTCGAACTGCGCCCGGAATATGAAGAATCGACGGAACATCGCCGCGCCGATGTCACCTATGATGATATTGGCGGATTGCATGAAACTATTGATCAACTGCGTGAAATGGTCGAGCTGCCGCTGCGTTATCCGCAACTGTTCACCCGTCTTGGCGTTGATCCCCCACGCGGGGTGCTGCTCCACGGTCCTCCGGGTACGGGCAAGACCCGCCTGGCACGTGCCGTGGCCAATGAAAGCGATGCGGAATTTTTCCTGATCAACGGCCCAGAAATCATGGGATCCGCCTATGGCGAATCCGAGAAAAAACTCCGTGAAGTCTTTGAAGCGGCCACCAAGGCGGCACCATCAATCCTGTTCATTGATGAGATTGACTCCATCGCGCCCAAGCGCGGCGAAGTGCAGGGTGAGACCGAAAAGCGTCTTGTCGCTCAGTTGCTGACATTGATGGACGGTCTCGAATCGCGCCTCAATCTGGTGGTGATCGCGGCGACCAATCGTCCCGAGGCCATTGATGAGGCGCTGCGCCGACCGGGTCGATTTGATCGCGAGATCATCGTTGGTGTTCCTGATTTGCGCGGCCGCAAAGAAATATTGGGAATCCACACTCGCGGTATGCCTTTGGAATCATTGGTAGATCTCCAGGAACTGGCGCGCACAACATATGGATTTGTCGGCGCCGATCTTGCAGCTTTAACGCGTGAGGCCGCGATCGAGGCGGTTCGGCGAATCATGCCGAAACTCGATCTGGAATCCGAAACCGTACCGCCGGAAGTTCTGGAGGAATTGGTGGTGCGCCGCGATGATTTTGTCGAGGCTCTGAAACGCGTACAGCCTTCTGCCATGCGTGAGGTGATGGTGCAGGCACCGGACGTGCGCTGGGAAGATATTGGCGGTCTGGATGACGCGCAGATGCGGTTGAAGGAAGGCATTGAATTGCCGATGAAGAACCCGGAGGCTTTCGCCAAATTGGGTATTCGGCCGGCCAAGGGATTTTTGCTTTACGGGCCACCTGGAACGGGCAAGACACTGCTCGCCAAGGCTGTAGCGCGGGAAGCGGAAGCCAATTTCATTGCAACCAAATCCAGTGATCTGCTTTCCAAATGGTATGGCGAAAGTGAGCAGCAGATTGCGCGCCTCTTTGCCCGGGCGCGGCAAGTCGCGCCGACCGTCTTGTTTATTGACGAGATTGACAGTCTGGTCCCGGCGCGTGGTCGCGGGATCGGCGAGCCGCAAGTGACGGAACGCGTGGTCAACACGATATTGGCCGAGATGGACGGGCTGGAGGAAATGCAGTCGGTTATTCTGATCGGCGCAACGAACCGCCCCGGTCTGGTCGATCCGGCGCTGTTGCGGCCCGGCCGATTTGATGAGCTGGTCTATGTCCCGGTACCCGAAAAAGAGGGCCGTCGCCGGATCCTTGCCATCCACACCGCGAAGATGCCAATCGACAAGGATGTCGATCTTGATGATATTGCACGGCGGGCAGAACGGTACTCGGGTGCCGATCTGGAAGATCTGGTACGCCGGGCAGGGCTCTATGCATTGCGCGAACATGGCGGTCTGGTCGAGAAGGTCTCGATGAAGCATTTTGAGCGCGCGCTGAAAGACAGTCGGGCCTCGGTGACCCCAGAGATGGAGGAAGAATATTCCAAAATGGAAGCGCAACTGAAGCAGAATGCGATGCGCGCCGAACCCATTGGTTTCGTTGCCCCCGGCATGTTAACGCCGGTCAATGACAGCAAGCACGAGTTCTAAGGTTGCAGGTGGCCTATTGGTTCAGGCTGGTGATCTCATCCAGCTTGAGCGTTTTGAGACCCCAGCCGAAGATGAACAGGCACATGGTCACAGCTATCCAGAACGGCAAGGCGCTGACATAGGTATAAAGCAACACACCCAGTGCCGGTGAGGCGATGAAGGCCATGCCGTTCACAGATGCAACAATGCCTGCGACTCCATTTTGTTCGGATCGGTCAACGGCTAGCGATGCGCCGGCGGTGAAGCCAGGGCGGAAAAGGCCAAAGCCGAGCGAACTGACTGCAAATCCGATAATGATGCCGTAAAGATCGCCTGATACGCCGATGATCAGACAGCCGACTGCTGCCAGCAACATGCCCCACAATACCGAGGATCGGGGGCCCATCTGTAACAGCGGGATCAGTCCCCATTGCGCCAATAAGGTTGCTGCCGCGCCGGACATCAGCACGATACCTGTCATTTCAATCGCGGTTGTAGGATCGTCTCTGAGACCGAGCCGATCGAGGACCAGAAAGCCGATGACACCCAGGATGATGGCGTGGGCATTGCCACCCATTATGCCGGTGATCAGCCACGGTTTGATGCGCTGGTCACCCCAGCGCAATCGTGGCGGCAAGCTGTCCGGAGCTGGCGCGTCCGTTGGCTGGTCGTCATGGCCGTCATCTTTCAGACTGCCGGAAGATGGCGCGGCACTATAGGGTTCCGAGGTCACCACACCGCGCGCTTCAAAGCCGGGATCATCGTTGGGCAGCTTGAGAGCCAGCGCAATCATCACCAATATTCCGATGAACGCAAAGGCGAACATCGGGCTTGATAAGCCCAAGACTGGAAGGATCAGTAAAGGTGCGATGGCGGGACCAACAATCGTGCCAAGACCAAAGGATGAAGAAATCAGCGACAGCGCTTTCGTGCGATCTGCGCGTGGGGTGCGCGCTGCGACATAGGCCTGAACCGCAGGTGGAGCCGCGGATCCTAAACCGCCATAGAGGCTACGGAATATCGCGAATAATATGAAGGTCCACAGCGCGCTATACCATCCCAGCAAGCCCAGGAAGAGGGCCAGGCCGGCCAAGGCCATTGATGCGGTAAAGCCAATCATGCCCAATCGCATCAGCGCCTTGCGACCGCGATGATCGGAGAGGCGGGCCCATTTGGGCGCGGTATAGACCCATAGCAGGGCAGACCAGCTAAACGCAGCACTGACCCAGAAATCAGGAATTTCCAATTGTGTTCCGATGGTCGGCAATATCGATTGCATCGCCGTGTTGCCTGAAGCCGTGACAAGCATCACCGCAAACAGTACCGTCATGCGGGTGCTGTCTATCTGTTTGTGCTTTTTCGTAGCAAGGGGCGGAACGGAAGAATCAGCCATAGGCTCCTATGGCATGCTCTTTTTGCGGTTCCCAGATTTTTTCCTGTCAGCAGGTTTGTCCCAGTCATAGCTGCGCTCAACCTCCGCGACGTGGAGCGTGTAACTCTCATACCATTTGCCGCGACCCTGTTCGCGAATGGCAGTGTGCACCGGGTGATCGCGCCATGCCTTGGCGGCGGCGTCATCTTTCCAGTAGCTCACGGTAATGCCCAGTCCATTTTCTGATCGCACGCTATCTTGCCCGAGATAGCCAGATTGCTGCGCGGCGAGATCGCTCATGATGTTTGCCGCGGCGGTATAGGCCTCTTCATCTTGCGCGGTGCGTTGGGCGCAAAAGATTACGGCGATACTTCCAGGTGGATGCAAAATCATTTTGCTCTTTTAGTCCTCTCTTCGCCTCGGACAAGCGCGAAGATGTTTGTATGTGTCACTGTTATGGCTTAATAAGACAGCGGGATGATAGTAGGAGAGCCTGATTGACCAACAGCGTTGCAAAAGCGCCATTATGGGGCCGAATCAAGTTACGCGCTGCGCGTATATTTGGCGCATGGGGCGTGTTCTTCAAAGGCTTTTTGAAACATCCGGTGATGGTCGGTTCGATCATTCCTTCCTCGGCCGTAACTGTCAAAAAGATGCTTGAGCCCGTCAACTGGAATGAATGCGAAGTGTTCGTTGAATATGGCCCCGGTATCGGAACGTTTTGTCGGCCGGTGCTGGAGCGCATGAAGCCTGACGCAACTTTGATCGTCATTGATCTCAATCCCGACTTTATCGATTATCTCAGCAAGACCATTCGTGACAGCCGCTTCTATCCCATTCATGGATCAGCAGCCGATGTGCAGCAGATTATCCGGACCCTGGGGCACGAAAAAGCCGACTATATCCTGTCTGGCCTGCCTTTTTCCACATTGCCCAATCAGCTGGGTCCGAAAATCGCAAAGGAAACATATGACGCTCTGCGTCCGGGCGGTGCTTTTCTGGTCTATCAGTTCGTGAAACGTGCGCGCGATTTCATGGCGCCACATTTTGACCGGATCGACAATGGCTATTCCATCTGGAACATATTGCCGTGCCATTTGTTCTGGGGCTGGAAAAAGAAATAGATTCTTTTGGTAGTATCGTTTGTGCGTATTGACGTTGGTCGATGCTGATCGACCGTTCATCGAAGACCAAACAGGACTTGCACGACAAGTCCGCATGCTCATAGTAGTTTCCAGATATACAATATATTGAAGAGGATTTCCGGATGTCACGCTTCTCCCGTACTATTGCGCTTGCGCTTACCTCAACTGCTTTAGCTTTTGCCTCACCTGTTCTGGCCGATGATCACAAATCCGCCAAGGCTGCACCAGTCAGTGAACTGGTTGATGCCGTTAACATTCCTTACGAGCGATTTACCCTCGACAATGGATTGAAGGTGCTGGTTCACACTGACCGCAAGGCGCCGATTGTGGCGGTTTCGATTTGGTACGGGGTTGGCTCAGCGCATGAGCCGAAAGGCAAGACAGGCTATGCCCACCTGTTTGAACATATCATGTTCAATGGCTCGGAAAATGCGCCAGGTGATTATTTTGAGCCACTGCGGCAAATTGGTGCGACGGACCTGAACGGAACAACCTGGCTGGACCGCACCAATTATTTCCAGACAGTACCAAAATCTGCTCTCGACGTGGCGTTATTTCTCGAAAGCGACCGGATGGGTCATCTGCTTGACGCTGTAACCCAGGAAAAGCTCGACAATCAGATCGGTGTTGTTTCCAACGAAAAACGGCAAGGGGATAACCGGCCTTATGGACTGGTCAGCTATCGCCAGACAGAATTGCTTTTCCCAGACGTGCATCCTTATGGTCACAGCACTATCGGGTCGCTGGAAGATCTTGAGGCTGCTTCGCTGGATGACATGAAGCAATGGTTTGTTGACCATTACGGACCAAATAACGCAATTTTGGTGCTCGCCGGCGATATTGATGCCGCGGCTGCCAAGCCGCTGGTGGAAAAATGGTTTGGTGCCATTCCAAAGGGCAAGGCAATTCCGGTGCTAGACCCGAAACTACCGACTCTGGACGCGCCGGTTTATGATGTGATGAAAGACAAAGTTGCAACCACGCGGATTTATCGCAACTGGGTGGTGCCTGGTCTGAATGATCCCGATTACACACCATTGGATGTCGGTATGACCGTTTTGGGCGGGCTGGCCAGCTCGCGGCTCGATAATATCATGGTTCGCGAAGAGAAAAACGCGGTCGCTGTCTCGGCCTTTGTGCTGCCCTTCGTTCATGGCAGTGTGGTGCAGATTCAGGCGGACGTGAAGCCTGGCGAAGATGCCGATATGGTTGCCAAACGACTAGATGAAATTATCGCCGATTTCATCGCAAACGGTCCTACTGAGGATGAAGTGCAACGGGTCGCGACCCGGGATGCGGCTGCACGCATTGCAGGACTTGAGCAAGTTGGCGGATTTAGCGGCAAAGCTACTGCACTGGCGCAGGGCGAGCTTTATTCCGATGATCCCAAATATTACAAGAAAGAACTCGAACGACTGGCTTCTGCTACTCCAGCGTCGGTAACCGCAGCAATGAAGAAATGGCTGACACGACCGGTTGTCGGTATCCGTGTGGTTCCGGGTGAGCGCGAAGCGTATGAGGAAGTGGAATCCGGCAAAGGCGCGCGCACCGGATCGCTGACCAGCCCGGCTTTCTATATGCAGGGCGACGACGATGATGTTCGAACGGTTACCGTTGACCGATCATCTCTTCCGCCTGTGGGAGAGATACCCAATGTTGATTTTCCGGATGTGGAAACTGCAACATTGTCCAACGGCATCAAAGTTTATTTTGCGCAACGTGATGCGGTTCCGATGACTCGTGTCACCCTTTCATTCGATGCCGGGGCTGCCGCCGATCCGGCAGACAAGATTGGCCTGCAGAATTTTACCACGGCAGTGATGGGGGAAGGCACGACCAGCCTGACCTCCGTCCAGATTGCCGAGCAGCAGGAGCGTTTGGGCGCTAATGTGAGCGTCGGCGGCGGACGCGACCGGACCGATGTCAATCTTAGCGCGGTTAATCCTAATCTTGATGCATCGCTCGACCTGATGGCGGATATTGTTAAAAATCCTGCGTTCAAGACGGATGATATTGAGCGTATGCGGGTCCAGCAGCTAACCGCTATTGACCGCGAAGAGAGCAATCCGCGCAGCATTGCAACCAACGCCTTACCACCACTGATATTCGGTGATGCTCATCCCTATGGGCGCGGTTTGTCTGGCAATGGCACAAAAGAGTCGGTGGCAGCGATCACGCGTAATGATCTTGCGAATTTTCATCAAAGCTGGATGCGTCCTGAAAATGCGACCATTTTTGCGGTAGGTCAGATTGATCAGCAAGCCTTGCTCGAAAAGCTTGAAATGCGCTTTGGCCGTTGGAAGCCTGATGGCCAACCGGCAGCCAGCAAAAATTTCGATGCGGCGATTCCGCAGGCTGAAGGCAAGATTATAGTGATCCATCGTGCCAATAGCCCGCAATCTTTGATCCTGGCGGGACAGGTTCTTCCGTTCAAGGGCACAGATGATTTGTTGACGCTCAATGCCGCTAATGAAGTTCTCGGCGGCAATTTCCTCTCGCGGATCAACATGGATCTGCGTGAGACCAAAGGCTGGAGCTATGGAACGCGCAACTCCATATTGCGCGGGGAACATGAAGTTCCCTACATCATGCGGGCACCGGTTCAGACCAATCAGACCGGTCCGGCTGTGGCTGCAATCATGAGTCAGGTGAAGGATTTTCTCGGCGATAATGGCGTTACTCAAGCCGAGCTGGAGCGGACCGTGAACGGCAATGTCCGTCAGCTGCCTGGTCAGTTCGAGCAGTCCCGCCGGGTGTTGGGACAGATGCAAGGTGATGTTATGTTCAAACGGCCGTCAAACTATGCGGAAACCGTTGCCGATCGCTATAAAGCGTTGTCCGCTGATGATCTCAACAAGGCGATGGCTGGCGCGATTGATCCCGACAAGTTTACCTGGGTGATTGTTGGTGACGCGGACAAGATCAAGACGCAGTTGGAAGCGCTTGATATGCCAATCGAATATCGCGGCTATGAAGCTGGTAACACCGATGTTAGTAAGGCAGGCAGTTCCAATGATTCGGGTGTCGGCCAAGACTGACCTCCGGCTCAGAGCTTAGATTTAAAAAGGAGAATAACATGTCAATTGATGGTTCATATGATTGCGTAACCAAATCCCCGATGGGTGACCAAGCCTCTGTCGTGACGATTGTCACAAATGGCGATACGTTCACCGGCACCAACGAAGGTGCAATGGGGTCCATGGAACTGGAAGACGGCAAGGTAGACGGCAATACCCTGACATGGGTCATGAACATGACCGTACCAATGCCCATGAAATTGGAAGGCACGGCGACTATCGATGGCGATACATTGACCGGTTCTGTCAATGCAGGTGCTTTTGGTGAAATGGCGATGACCGGCACTCGGAAATAAGCCATTGTCCAAGACATGAAAAAGGCCGCTGCCCAGTCGGGTTAGCGGCCTTTTCTATGTCTGTTTTCAGCGATTACTGAACAACAACGCTTACGGCACGGCGGTTTTGTGCCCATGCGGCTTCATTGGAACCCAACGCCTCTGGACGTTCTTTACCATAGCTGACCGTGGTCATCCGGGTCGGGCTGACCCCAAGGGATGCGAGATAGTTCTTCGCGGCATTGGCGCGGCGTTCGCCCAGCGCAAGGTTGTAATCGCGAGTGCCTCGCTCATCGGCATGACCTTCAATGGTGATCCGCGCATTGGGATGCTGGGCCAGCCATTGGGCCTGACTCTGCAGGACGACCTGATCCTGTGAATCGACATTATAGCGATCAGTATCAAACAAGATCCGATCCGACATTGTGTTAGCCAGGAAATCGCCCTGTGACCCCGGAGCATAGCCAGGACCAGCAGGCGGCGGCGGTGTCGTCGGCTCGCTTGTGCCAGCTGGTGCTGGTGGCAATTCTTCTGGTGCCTTTTTAGCGCAACCAGCCAGTATCAAGCTGGAGGTAATCAGGAGGGGGGTCGCATATTTTAACATATTTCTGCTCCTAGTCTTATTTGCCCTTGGGGGTAGTTATAACCGTTTTTCAGCTACTTGTCTCACTTTACTTGGAATTTTGTCGAACTTCTCAAGGTAGTAAAGGCCCCCATGCGGGATCTGAGCCGTCAACAGGGGTGGGCAATCGCCGTTCATTTCGGCCTGTCAGGTCAACCTGCCAAATGCCGGTTTTGCCGTTACCGCGAGAGGTTCTGAAAAACTGGATGATCCGGCCATTGGGCGCCCAGGTCGGGGCCTCGTCCTGCCAGCTATTGGTTAGCAAGCGTTGCCCGCCGCCACTGGGGGTCATGACACCAACCCGGAAATTGCCGGCAATTCTGGTGAACGCGATCAGGTCGCCGCGTGGACTCCACTCCGGCGTCGCAAAGCGTCCGCCGCCAAAGCTGATCCGCCGCTCATTGCCACCATTGGCACCCATGACATAAAGTTGCTGGCTGCCCGAACGGTCGCTTTCAAATACGATCCGGCTTCCATCAGGCGAGAAGCTGCCGCCAATGTCGATGCCAGGTGAGAAGGTTAGACGCTTGGATTCACCACCCTGCGAGGATACCTTGTAGATATCGGTGTTGCCGGCAATGGCCATTGAATAGAGTATCCACTTGCCATCGGGCGACCAACGGGGTGCAAAGGTGGGATTGGTGCTCTGGGTTATCAGTTTTTGGCGACCCGTTCCGATTTCATAGACGTAGATACGGGGATTGCCGTCAAGAAAGCTGAGATAGACGATCCGCTTGTAATCCGGCGAGAAGCGCGGGGTGAGGGCGGTCGCCTGGCCATTGGTAATGAAACGGTGGTTGGCACCATCGCTGTCCATGATCGCCAGTCTTTTGCGGCGGTTATCCTTGGGGCCGGTTTCGGCAATATAGGCGATCCGGCTGTCGAAAAAGGGCGATTCACCGGTTAGACGCGAATAGATGCTATCGGCACATTTATGGGCTGCTCGTCGCCAGTCCCGCGGCGCCACAACAAAGCCTTGCCGGGTCAGCTCGGTTTGCAATGCCACGTCATAAAGATAGCAACCGACAGTGAGTTTTCCATCGCCATTGGAGCGGACAAAGCCCTGGATCAGTGCGGAGGCATTGGTACCATTCCAGTAAGGGAATTGGGGTGATGTGACTTCGCTAAAGCTGATTCCGCGTACCTGATTGCGATCGAGTGGTTTGAACAGGCCACTGGAGCGCAGATTGCTGACAATGACGTCACTGATTTTATTGCCGAGTTCCGCCGTGGTTCCAGCCGCAGTTTCCTGACTTTGCGGTGTTGGCAGGCCGGGGACAGCGATGGTCAGTTCATCTGCAGCGGTGTTTTCGACATCAACGGTCAGCTGGGCTTGTGCGGGCAGGGTCAGGCCAACCAGCACAGCGAGGGCGACAAGCCAAGATTCCAAACGCTTCGGGGCTATTATAGCCATGATATTCTCCTATACACCGAGCTTATACACCAAGGAAGAGGACAGGTTCTATCACCTGCCACTCGTCATAATATTTCTCGGGAAATGTCTTAAAGGGTGCGGCCAGTTTGACGGCGGCAATCGCCCGTTCCTTGTGGATTGCGGCTTGGGATCGATTGCTGGCATTCACACCTGTTGTAGTGGCTGAAGGGGTGCCGACAATATTGCCGCTGCGGTCGAGCCGTGCAGTGACCTTTGTGCGCAATTTTTCGGCATCTGCTCCTGTTGGTGGTTTCCAGTGAGGCTTGACCTGGCGAAGCAATTCGCGCCGCAAGGACGCTACCGCGCTGGATGATGCTTTTTCCGCAGCAATATTCTGGTTGCGGCTGACTGATGATTGATCGGTGACGCCTTTCAGGAAATCTTTGCCAAGACGCGAACCCCTTGGCTTTGCCTTGGGTTTGTCCTTGGGCTTGGCTTTCGCTTTGGGCTTTTCCTTTGGCGCTGCTTTGGGTTTTGGGTTGGCTGCCGGCCTGTCGCGCGGCGGTGTCGGGCTGACTTCCGGTGCCTTGGTAAGTTCCATTCGGTCCGGTTCGCTGAGTTCGGCTGGATCAGGATCGCCCAGTTCGGGAGCCACACTGGTCGCAGGCGGGGCGAGCGCCGGATTAGGTGAGGCGCTTTCCAGGCCGACTTCATCAGCGATCATGACTTCGATGGCTTTGGGCTTATAGGCTTCATCCGGCTGGGACAGCAAACTCAGCGAAAGCACGCCGAACAGGGCAATATGCCCGCCAGCAGCGACGCCTAAGCCAATTTTTTCAGCTCTTTCCATAACAGCCTGCAATACCTAATTTCACTCAGATGAACCTGTTGTGACTAATGACACCCGGTTCAGGCCCGCGCGATTAAGCTCACCCATAACCCCCATGATCAGGCCATAATCCAGCGTTTTGTCGCCGCGCAGCATGATCTGTCGCGGGTCTTCAGGGCTCTGATTTGCGGCAATCTCGTTTAATCGCGTTGCCAGAGCATTTCGGCTCATTTCGTCATCATCCAGATAAATCCGGCCGTCCTGGTCAATTGATATCTGCACCGGTTCCTGGTCCTGCTCCAGCGCATTGGCCCGGCTTTCCGGCAAGTCCACTGGCACACCTGCAACAAGCAGCGGGGCAGTGACCATGAAAATGATCAGCAGCACCAACATGACATCAACAAACGGCGTGACATTGATTTCAGACATTGGTGCGCGGCCGCGAACGCGGCGGCCATTACCTGGAGCAAGGTGCATTGCCATGGTCTATTCTCCCAATTCCAGCTCGCGGCTCAATGTCGCGTGAAAGCCGTCGGCAAAGCGGCCCATGCGGGCTTCCAGCTTGTTGAGCCGATGCGAGAAGCGGTTATAGGCAATCACCGCAGGGATAGCGGCAAACAGGCCGATGGCGGTGGCAAATAACGCTTCAGCGATACCCGGGGCCACCACTGCAAGGGAGCTATTCTGTTCGGCGGCAATAGCCGAAAAACTGCGCATTATGCCCCAGACAGTACCAAACAGGCCGACGAAAGGTGCTACGCTACCGACCGTGGCGAGGAAGTTCAATCGATCTGCGAGCCGGTCAACCTCATGGGCGATGGTTGCGTTCATCGCGGTTGCCAGGCGTTGCCGCGTGCCGTCCCGGTCAATCGGACCGCGTGCAGTCGATCGCCGCCATTCGCGCATGCCAGAGGCCAGAACCTTGGCCATCGGGAGGTTCGACTTGCCATTATTCTCAAAAAATTTGTCAACATCGTCGGTTTTGGAGAAAGACTGTTCAAACCGTTCCGATTTCTTCGTTACCCGGCCTATTTTCATCGCAAAGCTGACGATGATGGTCCATGTCCAAACGCTGGCGAGCAACAAGCCGATCATCACTACTTTAACAATGATATCCGCTTGTATAAACAAGGCAAAGGGCGAAAATTCGCCAGATACTGCTTGGATGGGGAGACTGTCTAGCAAAGCTGTGTCCTCTTATATTCTTTCAATATCATCGCCGGAACGGTCAATGACAGCCGCAAAGGCTTTCGTCCATGCCTCAGGTTGTCGCCTTGGCCGCCCTGCGGGCGTAAGGAAGGCTGCCTGAACGCTGGCTGACGCTATTTTTTCGTCTCCACGCATAATGATTTGGTCGATTTCTACGCTGGCTTTTCGCAATCTGCTCACACTGCTGATGACGAGCAGATTATCCTGAAATTTGGCTGGCGCAATATATTTGATGTGCATATCAACCACAGCATAAGCGCCATCATCGGCTTCAAATGCGGCGCGCTGGTCCATGCCCAACTGGTGGAGCATGTCAGATCGTGCCCGTTCCATAAATTTCAGGTAGTTGGCGTGATAAACAATGCCCGAAAAGTCCGTGTCTTCATAATAGACACGGCAGGCGAAATAGTGACGATAATCGCGAAATTCGCCTTCATGCGGGCCGATATCGGATGGAAGATTGCTGATGGCATCCATCTTCGGGACATTAGTCGCCGGTTTTCAAAGGGGAAAGTGTTTATGGATCCGTTCAGCGTAAATTTGAGTCAATTTGGCGGCTAACCATCGGAAATCATTTCCAATCCTCTTCTGACATAGCTTTTCCGGTTTCCATCATGCTCTTGAGGTTGCTCAGAACGGCAGACCAACCCTCACGAACGCCAATGTCCATCGAAGAACCAGGTTCCAATTCGCTATGGGTTACAGTGAGTTTCGTATCAGGACCCAGCGCAACCAATTCATAAGTTACACGCGACAGCTTGGCTGGTTGATCTGCCTCGTCTGCAAAGGCCCAACTCCAGACCATTTTTCGCGGTGGATCAATTTCGATAATCTGACCCCTTACGTCGACCTTGCCACTGTCGCTGCCAACATGCTCCCAGCGCGATCCCTGCTTCCAATCCGATTCATTATAATGGCCCCAATAAGCCTTGGTCATCTCTCGATCGATTAGACCGTTCCAGACTTTCTCCGCGCTGGCGGCAATATAGATGGTGTAGACGAAATCCGGCGCGCATGGCTCTCCGGTCGAGGCACGGGTGGGGATAGTTTCGATAATGGAGGTGTCAGGCACGGCGTTTCTCCTGTTTTGGCTTTTGGTCTTCTTCGATTTGATCCTTGAAATCGGTCAGCGCAGCGATGCGGACATCTTCGAATTTGCCAACCCAGCGGTGGACAATGTCGCCCAGCGGAACCGGATTGAGATAATGAAGCTTACTTCGCCCCTGCCAGTGGACGGAGACCAGATTGGCTTTTTCCAATATCCCGAGATGTTTCGCCACGCCCTGACGAGACATAGGAAAGCCTTCGCAAAGGTCGTTCAGGCTCTGCCCGCCTTTTTCAAACAAGCGGTCGAGCAGCAGGCGGCGCGACTCATCGGCAAGGGCGTGGAATACGTCAGTCATGTTTGCCATTATGCAACCAATTAGTTGCATGTCAAGATATTTGTTCCGCGAGGTAGACGTCCATGCTGGATTCAGTGGTCACAGGCTTTCCTACATCGCCCGGAAAAGTTAGGGATATTGCGGCTCTTTCTCAGTTTTGAATATCAGTCCTGCACATTGCCATCGTCGGCAAAACTTACCTGTAAAAGGGGTGTGATATGTGTGAACTTTGGCTTCGAATGACGCGGAGAAAATAGCTTAAAGGACCCTATAATAACGCAGCACGCAACAAAGACTCCTTTGGGCCAGTCTTTAGTGCTTTTCGAGGGGTTTGCGCCATTTGGCATAGAGCCGAATGATTAGCGCCACGAACAATAAGCCGGAACCAACTATGCCGACATGATTTAGTTCCGGATCGGCTAGTCGCCCGAAATAAGTAAAAACATAGATAAACCAGATATAATGGATTCCAAAAACATGAAGCCGTTTCCAGTTTTTGCCCAAAAGTTTCATTGACCAGTTGTTGGACGTCAATGCCATCACATAGATCATGAAATAGGCAAGTCCGCCGCCTAATATCGTAATTAGGTCTGGCGGGGTTTTCGCGATGACCAGATAATAGATCAGTGCCACCAGATGCACGCTATGTGTCCATGCAAAGGCCAGTCCCCATTGTCGTCTCCGCTGCATCAGGGTTTTTGTTAGAACATTTTTGGACAGTCGGAAAAGCGTCGAGGCGAGGTAGGCGGTCAGAAACACTGGCACACCCACCCGCGAAGTCCAGCGTGCGGAAAGCTGGGCGCCGTGGATATGCTCTGTGCCCGTGATGAAGCCCGCTCCAACTGCACCGATGCTGAGAAGCAAGCCGATAAAAAGCGGTGTCCAGCGGGATGCTAATAAACTCATGACGCGCAACCTATGCATAGCGCCGCGGCGGGATCAATTTCCAAGCGCTTATAGGCAATGGGCTCCCCACATTCGGCGCACCAGCCATATTCATCTTCATCCATGCGCTTGAGCGCGATATCGATTCGTACCAGATCATTAGCCCGCCGACGCGCCTCGGCCTGTGCCATTTCTTGTTGCTGCATCGCGTCCATCCGTGACAGGCGGCCAACGCTTTGCTGGTCGAGCTCGACAGTATCGCTCCAGCCCGCAGCTTCTTCTTCTAGCGCTTTGAGCTCCGCCTGCCGTTCGAGCAACAGGACTTTCAGGGCCGCGATCTGGCTTTCGGAAAGATCGTCAGCCACGGCGGTTACTCGGTATTTGGGGCAAGCAGATCCAGGGCTGCGGCGGTCATCGCTTCGGTTCCCAGGGTTACAGATTCTCTCGACGCCACCTTGAAGAAAGGAGAATGATGCGATGGCACTGGCGCGCCGCCAGCTTCTTCGCGATCAAAATCCGCCTGCGGAGTGCCACCGACATTGAAATAGACACCCGGCACATCAGTATTGGGCGCGACAAAATAGGCAAAATCTTCCGCGCCCATGCCTTCGCGTGGTTGATCGTCAAAGACATCCGCCCCGAAACGCTCAGCAAACAGGCTTCTGATCCGTCGTGACAATGTCGCGTCATTATAGGTGGCCGGCGTCCGCTCATGGGAGATCTTGACCTCTGGCAATTTGTCTTCGGGCAAACCATTCATCCGGCCCACATTTTCCGCGATGCGCTTTATGCCTTCGAGCAGTTTCTCACGGGTATCCTGATCATCAGACCGAACGGTAAGTTGCATGGTCGCTTTGTCGGAAATGATATTATGTTTAAACCCGCTGTTAAACGCACCGACCGTCACGACGGCGGGTTTCAGCGGGGCAATTTCCCGGCTGACAATCGTTTGAAGATTCATGATGATTTGCGCGCCCATCACGATCGGATCCTTACCGCGATGCGGCGATGCACCATGGGCGCCGACCCCGTGCACGGTAATGTCTACGCTGTCGGAGGAGGAGTAGGTAATGCCTTCCTTTAGCGCCATCTTACCAGTCGGAGTGTCGGCCGAAACGTGAAAAGCCATGGCAAAATCCGGTTTGGGAAAGCGGCTGTAAAGACCATCGTCCATCATCAGTTTGGCGCCACCGATGCGTTCCTCGGCTGGCTGTGCAATCAAGACAATGGTGCCGCGCCACTGGTCTTTCATTGCCGACAAACGCCGTGCTGTTCCAATCAGAGACGTAATATGCACGTCATGGCCGCAAGCGTGCATGACCGGCTTCTCTTCGCCATCAATGCTGACTTGCTTGACGGTGGACATATAGTCGAGCCCGCTATCCTCGACCAAGGGCAGGCCGTCCATATCTGCGCGCAGCATCAGGGTCGGTCCGTCGCCATTTTTCATAACGGCAACGACGCCCGTGCCACCGACTTTTTCAGTGACATCCCATCCTACTGCACGCCATTCTTTGGCAATGATACCGGCGGTGCGGACTTCTTTGTAGGACAATTCGGGATTGCGATGAAAATCCTTGAACAGGGCTTCGAGCTTGGCATCATAATCCGCTGCTACCGCCTTTGCGAGATCGTTCGATTGGGCTGCTGCCGGCATACTGGAAAGAAGTGCGCCGCCTGCTGCCAAAGCCAGAATTATATGTTTCAAGATTTTTCTCCCCGTGGAATTATTCTCCTTATGCAGGCCCAACGCGGAAAGCGCAAAGCTTGTTGCCCTCCGGATCACGAAAATAGGCAGCATAAAATGCCTGCGGACCTTCTTCACCACGCACACCAGGCGCACCTTCATCACTGCCGCCCAGCTCAATGGCCTTACTGTAGAAGCTGTCGATCTGGGAACGTTCTTCGAAAGGAATAGCGATCATGTTGCCATTACCCGGGACAGCCGCTTCGCCATTATGAGGCTGGGTGATGGCAAGAGAGGGTGCGCCCATTTCGGCACCATAAAGCGTGAATCCACCCTCTTCGAGTTCCATCAGCCGTTTTGCTCCGAGTTCGCCTAGCAACGCGTCATAATAATTCTGCGCTTGCTCGATATTATTTACACCTAGTGTGACATATCCGATCATGACCTCAACCTCCCATATTCATTTTGCAGACGCACAGCTTGTTGCCATCAAGATCGCGAAAATAGGCGCCATAAAAGACATCGGGCGCGCGCCAACCTGGTTCACCTTCATCGACCGCACCCAGCTCCAGTGCCTTGGCATGCAGAGCATCAATCTGGTCGGTGTCATCAAAAGACAGGGCGACCATAGTGCCATTGCCGAAACAGGCTTCATTGCCGTCATAAGGATTGGTAATGCAGATCATCGGTTGCCCCGGTTTTTTGCCGTAAAACTGGCCGCCAAGCGGTGTCTGAAACAGCTTTTTGATATCGGTACCTTCGAAAAGCTTGTCGTAAAAGGCAACGGCTTTGTCTTTGTCGTTCGTGCCGAGCATGGTGTAAGCGATCATCTGTATTTCTCCTGATTGAGAACCGATTGAGGGTTTGTTGATTCGGTTTCGGAGTGAAACCTATCACTCACAGAAATAGATGCAATGACCTGACGGATCATTTTCCGGAACCTGCGTTCGGTAGAAAGCGGTGCCCTGTCCACGCACCGGATTGATCCACAGACCGGATTTGAGAGCATAGGCTTCACCGCTATGGCCAAAGCGTATTTCGCCATCGCCAAAAGGATCATCTTTGCAGGATGCCGGGCGTCCCGGCGCTGCGAGTATATGGACCGCCAGACCATAAGCGCAGAAATAGCCATCTTCGCTCTCGCCATTGGTGCCATCATATTGCCAAGCGGGGCTGGTCATTGTGGTGATGCTCTGTGTGCTGAGAAAGCTGCCATCATTGCGCAGAAATATTTGTCCGACCTTCGCAAGATCTTTGGCGGAGATGCGTAAACCGCCCTGAGGGCTGAATATCGAGCCCGTGCCCCCGAGCTCATAGAATTGCAGATCACAATTGCCCTTTCGGGTGGGAACCACGGAACAGGCCTCCCGGACGCCGCGCAGATCGTCCCGAGCAACCTCGCCATTGGTCCGATAAAGCGTTACGGCAGAGGTAATTTTCTTGTCGCTGCACATTGTCCAGTTGAAACAGGCATCAAGCGCGAGCGGATCAAACAGCTCGTTCTTCATGATCTGGTCAAATCGCTTGCCAGTAGCCGCCTCCATCACCGCAGCAACGACCGGGAAATTGAGATTGGCATAAGCGAAATACTGACCCGGCTGGTGATCATTGTCCCATGCCTTCGGATTTTGCAGCTCGTCTTGCAGCCGCGCGTCCATGGGCAGCGCATAGTTGATACCGTCACGCAAGCCGGATTGATGGGAAAGCAAGTGCCGCAAGGTGATCGGCACATTCGGATAGCCGGGATGCCGCAAGGACCAACCCAGATAATCAGAAATGTCACCATCCAACTGAAGCAGGCCTTGCTCGGCCAGACGCATGACCCCGAGACTGACAAAGAGCTTAGAAATCGATGCGATGCGAACTGGGTCATCCGGCATCAGCGCGCGGCCTGTCGTACGATTCGACAGGCCCTGAATCGCGACTACGGACTGATCATCCGCATTGAAATCGACCTTTACCGCTGCTGGTGGTCGGGCCGTCATCATGGGGTGAGCAGAAGTCGGTCCGGACATTCCAAAAAAAACGGAGCAAAAGCACAACGCCTTTGCTCCGTTCCTGATAATATTGAAAAGCAACGGTCTAGCCTGCTGGGCAGCTACCAACCCGTTTGCCGTTATTCTTGGCGGTGATATTCATCTGCATGCCGCCAGCGCCACCATCCATGGTCATTGTCATCTCATAGCTGCTGGGACCATATTGGCCCTTCATGGCCATGTTCATCTCGCCAGGTGCGCCGACATTGGAACATGACATCTCAGAATCAATCGCGCCGCCGCTCATATCAAATTTCTTGATCTTGCAGTCCGTCTGTTCCTGAGCGGCAAAAAATTCAGCGCCCGGGTTTTTGGCCTGTTCTTCGGTGATGCAGGTTTTCGATACTGTCTTCTGGCCTTTCATGCCATCAACCATCCCGGCTGGGGCACCTTCAGGCAGACCTTCGATTTTCACATCGACAATCTCAACTGTGTTTTCCCATTCGCCGGGCTCCAGGGTGACTTCATTCATTTCCTTGGCAACTTCGTCTGCGGTGATTTCACCATCACCATCGGCATCTGCGCCATTGCTCGAACAGCCCGCGATTAACGCCACGGCGGCCGCCGATATAAATATCTTCTTCACTTGGATTTCCCTCATCTATTTACTGAACCCAGATTTGCCATAACCGGATTGATCAGCGTTGTAAATTTGGGAAGTGTAACATCGTTAACAGGCCCATATTTAGGAACATATTGGGGGATGACAATGGACCCGTTTTGTTCCATATCGCTTGCATGGCAAAACTGGTCATCAGAGAGGGTCTGGCGGAACCTGAAACGGATGAGAATTTCGTTCCGCATAAACCCGTGCGTCCCGATAAGTCCGAAGGTGGTAAAGCCTTTGAACTGGTTAGCGATTTTGAACCGTCCGGCGACCAACCCGAGGCGATTCAGGAGCTGGTGGGAGGTATAAAAGGCGATGAACTGGACCAGGTTCTGCTCGGCGTAACCGGGTCCGGTAAGACTTTCACAATGGCCAAGATTATCGAGAAAACTCAGCGCCCGGCGTTGATTTTGGCGCCCAATAAGATTCTCGCTGCACAGCTTTACGGGGAGTTTAAAAGCTTTTTCCCCAATAATGCCGTCGAATATTTCGTCAGCTATTATGACTATTATCAGCCGGAAGCCTATGTCGCGCGGTCAGATACCTATATCGAGAAGGAAAGCTCGGTAAACGAGGCTATCGACAGGATGCGCCATAGTGCGACACGGTCGCTGCTGGAGCGGGATGATGTGATTATCGTCGCATCAGTATCCTGTCTCTATGGTATCGGCTCGGTTGAAACCTATTCGGCGATGATCTTTGATCTCAAAAAAGAGCAAGCCGTTGATCAGCGTGATATCATCCGCAAGCTGGTGTCGCTCCAATATAAACGCAATGATCAGGCTTTTGCGCGCGGCAATTTCCGGGTGCGCGGCGACAATCTGGAAATTTTTCCGTCGCATTATGAGGATATGGCGTGGCGGATTTCCTTTTTTGGTGACGAGATTGAGGAGATTGTCGAATTTGATCCGCTGACCGGCAAGAAAGGAGCGAGTCTCAATCAGGTCCGGATTTTCGCCAATTCCCACTATGTGACGCCAGGGCCGACGATGAAACAGGCGATGGAAGCGATCAAGTTGGAACTGGGTGTGCGGCTAAAGGAGCTGGAGGCCGAAGGCAAACTGTTGGAGCATCAGCGACTGGAGCAGCGGACAAATTTCGATCTGGAAATGATCGCGGCGACCGGCAGTTGCGCCGGTATCGAAAATTATTCCCGCTTTCTCACCGGCCGGCTGCCCGGCGAGCCACCACCGACCTTATTTGAGTATCTGCCTGACAATGCTTTGCTGTTTGTTGATGAGAGCCACCAGACGGTGCCGCAAATTGGCGCGATGTCCAAAGGCGATCACCGCCGCAAGATTACGCTAGCAGAATATGGCTTCCGGTTGCCGAGTTGTATCGATAACCGCCCGCTGCGCTTCAACGAATGGGACGCGATGCGACCGCAAACCGTCAGTGTATCGGCTACACCCGGCAAATGGGAGATGGAGCAAACCAGCGGCGTATTTGCCGAGCAGGTAATCCGGCCGACCGGACTGATTGACCCACCGGTGGAAATCAAACCAGTTGAAGATCAGGTCGATGATTTGATCAACGAATGCAAAAAGGTGGCGCAGCAAGGCTATCGCACCTTGGTCACGACATTGACCAAGCGCATGGCGGAAGATTTGACCGAGTTCATGCATGAGGCGGGCTTGAAGGTTCGCTATATGCACAGCGATGTCGAGACGCTGGAGCGGATTGAGTTGATCCGGGATTTGCGGCTTGGCGTTTATGATGTTCTGGTCGGAATCAACTTGCTCCGTGAAGGGCTCGATATTCCCGAATGCGGACTGGTGGGGATACTGGACGCCGACAAGGAGGGCTTCCTGCGCTCCGAAACATCGCTAATCCAGACCATCGGGCGCGCAGCACGTAATGTCGAAGGTCGGGTGATCCTCTATGCGGACCGGATCACGGGCTCGATGGAGCGGGCGCTGAATGAAACCGGACGGCGGCGGGAGAAGCAAGAGGCTTATAACAAGTTGCACGGGATTACCCCGACGACGATCAAGAAAAATATCGGCGATATTGTTGCCCATGTTGCGAGCAAGGACCAAGTCACTGTGCCGATTGATGACGAGACCGAGCATCTTGTCGGGCATAATTTGCGCAGCCATATCGAAAGCCTCGAAAAACGTATGCGCGATGCCGCGGCTGATCTTGAGTTTGAGGAAGCCGGACGATTACGCGATGAGATCCGCAAGCTTGAAGCTGATGAACTCGGCTTACCTGCCGACCTGCAACTGGCTAAACCGAAAGGCCGCGCTACCGAAGGCAAGCCGGGCACGCGCAAGATGCGATACGGTAAAACGCAGCGAAAATTCTGAGCTGCAGCCAGTTGGGTGAGGAGCTGTGTAGGATCAGTATTCTCGACCAACGACACTCGCTGATAGATCAACGACCAGTAATCAGCTTGAACACCAGGCGGGTAAGGTTCATTCTGCGGCAATAGCGATCTGGGGAGAGATATGATGCAAACAACTATATTTATGGCCTTGGCGAGTTCCGCTCTTGCATTTGGCGCGACCGCTTATGATGATCAGCCATCCACTATTGCAATACAGGCGACCGGACAAAACGCGCCTGACCTGGCCGCAGCCGTTGCAGCGGCCGGACGGCATGAATCTGATGTGAAACTGGATGCCAGCCGCAAACCTTCTGAAACATTGGCTTTTATGGGCCTCGAAGCCGGTGATGCGGTCCTCGATATCTTTGCCGGTGGCGGCTATTATAGCGAACTCATGGGTGCAGCAGTTGGAGCAAACGGGTCCGTAACTGCTGTAAACCCGCCACAATTTGTATCGAGCGACGCGGCGAAAGCGAAATGGACGGGAATTACCACACGGCAAACTGGCGTGTCTCTGGTACCATCGCAATTGGGCGATTTTACGCCAGAACCGAACAGTTATGATTTTGCGATGATGCACCTCATCTACCATGATCTCTATTGGGAAAGCGAAAGATTTAAAATCCCGCGGATGGACCCTGCGGCATTTCTGACCAAGCTTTATGCAGGCATGAAGCCGGGCGGCATCGTCGCTGTGATCGATCATGTTGGCAGCGCCGGAGACACAAGAACCGTCGTGGAGAAGACCCACCGGATTGATCCTGCCACCACCAAGGCTGATTTTGAAAAAGCCGGTTTTGTGCTGGAAGCGGAAAGCGATATGTTCGCCAACCCGGATGACGATCTGGAGAAGAACGTCTTTGATCCATCGGTGCGCGGAAAAACCAACCGCTTTGCGATGAAGTTTCGCAAGCCGACCTGAACGCTTCCGCGAACACCGGATTGACGGTGCAACAGATCAGCAAAAAAGACAGTCAGGGCGAATCGATTCGCCCTGATTTTTGTGCAGCGCAGCATTTTCTGAGATGGCCAATGAGCCTTTGCCGATTAAATTGCACATAATTGTAATATAATTTCAAAGTGTTACGAGCAGTTACAATAGTTTACAAGACGGTTCATGCTCTGTTGGGCTAAAGAGTCCTACATAAGTTGCGTAGTTACGAGCTGACACGAAAAGTGAAAGAGCGGCCAAAAAGATGAGCCGCGGTCAGCATCTCGGTTTTGGACAGAGAGGTTCTTATGGAGCTTGTTGTGAACAACGATGAACAGATGAGAGCGGGTAAAGTTTCCGCGCAGGCACAGTATAGCCGCGTGAATATTGCCGAATTCGACTCTGCCGAACTGCGGGCTGGTCCAACTTTGGGTCAGGGCCTTTACCTGATTGTTTCGGGTCCAACACCAAGGCCAGATGCGAATATAAAATTACTTCCGGTACTGGGCGATCCTACGCCTGAATATCGGCAAATCGAGTTAGCGTGGGAAGCGCGCGCGGCACATGATCATGACGTTTCAATAGACCGGGGTGGGTCTCTTGGGGCGGAACGTTATGAGAAATCAATGCCGCTTTCTGGCCTGTCAGGTACGAAGGGCATTGAACTTGTTGGCGCCAATGGCACCAAAAAGTTTAACCTGACGGGTCACTAGTTTGGCCGGCGGCGGCTTAGGGTCGCTTGCCGTCGGAACAAAGGCGGAGGACAGGTTTGTGTTGTGTATTAAACCTGTCCTCCGATCCTTTGACGAAGATTTGGAAATTTTGATTATCGTTTAGGTCCGGCTATCCGTATTACGGGGGCTTTCAGGGGGTTTGTAAGCCGCCGGACTTTTGGGGAAGTAGGGCTGGCGCGCTGGTTGTGTATCGCGCGACGGCCCTACTTTTCTCTCCATATCAACTGACCGTATCAACTCCCATATTTGACAGAACAGCCATAGGGTCGCGACTGGGCGATGCTGACGCTTTTGCCCGCCTTAATTTCCTTCAAAGCAGCTGCGACGTGATTGCGGGCACCTTTGATATCGGCTTTGTTCGCTGTGGGCTTGTCATCAATACCGCCTTGATAAACCAGTGTTCCAGACCCATCGACAATATACATATGCGGTGTTGTCTTGGCTGCATAAGCCTTGCCCACCACACCTTTGACATCGAGCAGATAATGGTCTGCGTTCAAGCCCTGCTCTTTGACAAGCTTTTGCGCCTCTGGGCCTTTCATGTGCCCCTGTTTGCCAGCAGCACCACTGTTGATAGTCAGCCAGATGGCTCCCTGCTTGCGGGCGGCGGTCTGGGTGGCCTGCATATTGCCGCTATCATAATGTTTCATGACGAACGGACAGCCGGGATTGTGCCATTCGATGACTACGGTCTTGCCGCGGAAGCTCGACAGCTGAACGGTTTTTCCATGCATATCGGTCAGTTTGAAATCTTGGGCGATTGCACCATTTTTCTGTGCGGCGGCCAAGGGCATAGCCATGCCGATGGCGGCCACTGTGGTTATGGAAGTGATGGCAGATTTATAAAACATGATGATTTCCTTCTTTGATCAACCAACATTGGCGGCTTGCGCCGGCTGGGTGACCAAATCTGTCAACGTGCCGACGGTCAAAATTTGTGGTAATATGACAGGATCCTTGCCCGGCGCATAGTAGAGATAAAGCGGAACACCGGCGCGGCCGTGTTTCTCAAGGAATTTGCTGATCACCGGGTCGGGACGAGTCCAGTCTCCCATCAACACAGCAACATTGGCTGCAGCAAAGGCATCCGCGGTTTCCTGACGCTGTACCGCTGCGGCCTCATTGGCTTTGCAGGTAATACACCAGTCGGCCGTAAAATAGGCGAAGACCGGTTGATTGGCAGCTCGCAACTCGGATAATCTAGCCTCGCTAAACGGTTCACTCGGCAACGTGGCGGAGGACGCGGTTGCCACCCGTTGACTGTCCATAGCGTCATCACCGGGCAAGAACATCACGCCGCCGATAATGGCCGCAATAATCGCTCCGCTGGTAAGAAAACCGCCTGATTGCCCCTTCAATTGCTTGCCGCCGAACCACCAGAGGATCAATACCACAAGCAGCAGGAAGATCAGCGATAGCGCCAGTGCATCCTCGCCAATTTGCCTTCCCAGCAACCAGATAAGGCCAATGGAGGTCAGGAACATCGGGATCGCCATGGCTTTGCGGAAGCTGTCCAGCCACGCGCCCGGTTTCGGCAGGCGATTACGGATCGCAGGTACAAAGGCAATGAGCAGGAAGGGCAAGGCCAGCCCGACGCCAAGACCGGCAAAGATGATCAAGGCCGCGATCGGAGGCAAGATGATTGTCGCACCCAGCGCCGCGGCCATGAAGGGCCCGGTGCAGGGGGTTGCAACAAAGGCCGCCAAAGCGCCGGTCCAGAAAGAACCAGCGGCCCCATCCTTGTCGGCCAGCTTGTTGCCGAAATTGACATTGGGCAGTTCGAACAGTCCGGCGAGGTTAAAACCGATGGCAGTGACCAGGGCCAGCAGCCCGAATATTATTCGCGGATCCTGTAGTTGGAACGCCCAACCGACCGCTGCTCCACTGGCCCGCAGCGCCAGCAATAACGCACCCAAGGCCGTTGCAACCAAGACGACACCGGCGGTATAGGCCAAAGCATCACGTCGCACGATACTTTGATCACCGCCGGCTTTGGCGAGGCTGATCGCTTTCAGACTGAGAATAGGGAATACGCAGGGCATCAGATTGAGCAGCAGACCGCCGACAATAGCGCCGCCCAATGCGATCAATAGCAGAGACGTTTTAGACTGGTCGCCACCACCAAGAAAATTTCCTTCATCTCCTCCGCTGCCGATCGGAACGCCGGACATTGTGACATCGCCAGCAGAGGCTTTCAGCGAAAGACCCATGCTCGGACCGATTTTGAGGACGCCGGAGATGGCTTGTAGTGCATCGCCGCGCGCGGCGGTTTCAATGATCAGCCGGTCGCCGTCACGATTGACCTTTTGCGGTGCGCCATAGTCCACAATCCCATCTTCCTTGATAAAGAAATAGGGCTGTTCAATGTCGAGATTGGCGGGAAAAGGGATGGATAAACGAAACAGGTCATCCTTGACGGTGAAGGTTGCAGCACTGCCAAGCTGGCGCGGAAGAGCGTCGCGATAGCCATTAAACGCATTGTCGAGTGACACCGCAGCATCCGGGCCAACAACCTGCAAGTTGATGGACAGTTCATCCTGTTCGGGAACACAGACTTCATCGGTACAGGCCAGCCACTCGGATTTGACAGAGATTGGCAATGGTCCCGGCTTGACCCTTTCTGAAACGACCAAATTGACAAGGACCGCATAATCGCCCTTGTAAATATAGTTCATGATCCCGGAAATCAGGAGCGTGTCGGGCACCGGATATTGGGCTTTGCCAGCGGTCACGCCATCGGGGAGGTTCCAGTCAAAACTCATGCCGATTCCAGCATCACCGGGATTTTCCCAATATCCGTGCCAGGTTGGTTTGGGAGTCATGACAAAGGCCAGCGTTACGCTTTGTCCTGCCTGCACCTGCTGTGATTCCGCGACCAGTGTGGCTGGCACGTTGAGCTCACGCTTGTTGAGGTCAACCTGCGCGCGGGCCGGACTCAGGCCGAGCAATATTGCAAACAAAAGCGCCGCAAGCACTGTCTGAACGATCGTCTGGATATTCTGCGCTGACCAGATTGTCTGCGAAGAGCAGTTAGATGTCATAAAAACTCACCATTTCGTATTTAACTAGGCTAATAGCAGCTCACTGGCCATAGCGGCTTTATATCATGGGGATTATTCGTGCGCTTCATCAAATTTGTTACAAGTTTCATAGCTTTTACTGCAATTTCCAGCGCCGCCAATGCCGAACATCACAGCGAAGCGCAATCTGGTAAACCGAAACTGATTGTCGCCATCTCGGTCGACCAGCTTTCCGCCGATCTGTTCAGCGAATATCGCAGCACATTCGTTGGTGGTCTAAAGCGGCTTTCCAATGGTGCGGTATTCCCGGCAGGATATCAGGGCCATGCCGCGACCGAAACCTGTCCTGGCCACGCCACGATAATGACCGGTGTTCACCCGGGAAGGGCAGGGATCATCGCCAATAACTGGATTGACTTGAGCGTGAAGCGTGACGACAAGACCATCTATTGCGCTGAAGATCCACGGATTGAGGGCACAAGCTTTGGAAGCATCACGGCTGCGACACAGGGCGATTATGTCGCCTCGGCATGGCATTTGCTGGTTCCGACTTTGGGAGAGCGCCTGAAGAAAGTCTCACCAAGGTCCCGCAATATGGCAGTGTCCGGCAAAGATCGTTCGGCCTTGATGATGGGGGGCAACACGCCCGACATGGTGTTCTGGTGGCGGGGTGAAGGTTTTGAAACCAAGCAAGACGGTTTGTTGCTGCCGGCATTGCCGAAATATAATGCAGAAATAAGAGCGATGTTGGCCAAACCGCGCCCGCCCATCGCCGTCCCCGCCCATTGCGAAATCCGCAACCGTGCGATCCCTGTTGGCGCAGATAGGGACGTTGGGACGTACCAGTTCCAGCGTCCCGAAAATGGTGTGAGCATATTCCGTGCTTCTCCCGATTTCGATGCGGCCATATTGACGCTGGCAGAAAAAATGGTGAAGAATGAACGGCTGGGCACGTTTGATTTTACAGATGTCCTCAGTATCGGTTTGTCTGCGACCGACTATGTCGGTCATGCTTTTGGTACCGGCGGGGTCGAAATGTGTATCAACCTGTCTGAGTTGGACAGGAATTTGGGCCATTTCTTCGAGAGTCTGGATAAGATGGATCGCGACTATTTGGTCGTGCTCACTGCCGACCATGGTGGCCATGATTTACCAGAACGATTGATACAACAAAGCGTATCCGAAGCGCAGCGGATTGATCCAAAGCTGACCGCTAAAGAAATTGGAGAGCAGGTGAAAACAGAGTTGAATATTGAGATGGACGAACCGCTACTCTATGCAGACAGTCCGTTTGGTGACGTTTATATCAGCAAAAAGCTGACTGAGGCTCAACGAGATGACGTCAAGTTGGCCGCAATGCGTATCTATTGGGAACACCCTCAGGTCCACAAAGTAATTGATGGCGAAGTTCTCATGCCAAACGCTGAACCTGTTCTTCCCGGATTCGACGAGTCGTCAAGAAAACCGGTGGAAGAATGGACCATGACTGAGCGGGCGCGGGCGTCTTATCACCCTGATCGGTCGGGCGATTTCATCGTGCTGCTGAAAAAATCCGTGACGCCAATTTCAGAAGCCATGCGCGGTTATGTCGCGACCCATGGCAGTCCTTGGGATTATGACCGTCGTGTACCGATCTTATTTTGGCGCAAGGGGATGGAGCATTTTGAGCAGCCACTATCCGTGCAAACCGTAGATATTGCGCCAACCTTGGCGGCGGCTATCGGTCTTGAGGTGTCAGAGGGCGAATTTGACGGTCGCTGTTTGGATCTGGATGGCGGGCCGGAAGATAGCTGCCAGTAGCTTTGCCCTACCGCCGTTCGTAACGAGTTAGTCCCCGGCCCAGGCTATTATTCGCAATCCGCATCTGGTCCCCGCTCCAGTCGGCGACAAACCACGTGTTGCGTTCGACCCCCTGAGCGAGAGAAGCGCTGTTCGAATGGATATTCAGACCCGCAGAGCTGTGCTTCTTGCCCTCGGCCGCAACCGCAACGAAAGCGCTCCAGTTTTCCTTATTCTGACCCTGCACAAAGACATTGCCACTAATCACGCCGGACGCGCCTGCGGGCAGGTCGATCATATAGTTGGTCGAGCGCCCTTGCGTGTCGTCAAAACTGCTGTTGGTCACCGTGATGCGCGGTGCGCGGCTTTTGACATAATGGCCACCACTGCCTTTTTCAAAACGGCTGTTAGTCACGCTGAGCGAGCCGTAATCGCCAATATAGATGCTGTGCGCACAGGAAAGCCCGCGGTCGCAGCGGCCCAGTCTTTGGAATGTCGAACGGTCAATGACAATGCTGCCACTGGCATCATCGGCGGTGAGAAGGCCTTGTTCGCTGTTGCGGAACAGTGCGTTGGTGATTGTCAGGTTGCCGCGTTCCAGCCTAATGCCGGCGCCATTGCCGTCGGGCACGCGCTGGTTTTGAAAAATGATGCCATCCACCACCGCCGATTTGCCGCGCAACACCAATGATGCTTTGCCTTCGCAAATCCCGCCATCGAGAATGGCTTGTCCCGCAATGGCCGCGCGATAGGTAATCTGACCTGCGGTCTGGACTGCACAATCGCCATAAGCGCCCGGTGCGATGACGATCGTCCCGCGACGCGCTCCAATAGCCTCGACCGCATCTGACAGGCTGTAGAAACCTTGTCCGTTTTCGGCGACCGTAAAGGGTGCGCTATCCTGAGCGTGCACCACCACACTATTGGCCAGGGCCAAAACGCCTGCAATCAAAGTCGGGACCGAAAATTTCACGTTCGAAGCTCCTGAAAAACGGGGGAAATATAGCTTTTCATAAAGCGGAACGCATTTCAAAACAATAACAGGGATCATGCTGTCCCAGAGTGCGTCATCGCGGAATTTAAAAGTTAACGGCCAGGGTTTGTCCGCAATCCCGTCTTTATTCGTTCAAATTTGGCCTGAGCCACTGGCGCGCCCGATCCAGCGAGACACCGCGCCGCTCGGCATAATCCTCCACCTGATCTTCACTTATGCGCGCCACGCCGAAATAATCGGCTTGCGGGTGCCCGAAATAAAAGCCGGAAACAGCGGCTGTCGGTGTCATCGCAAAGCTGCTGGTAAGCTCAATACCGGTATGTTCGGTCGCGTTCAGCATCTCGAATAATATTGGTTTCAGGCTGTGGTCCGGACAGGCGGGATAACCGGGCGCAGGCCGGATACCTTGATATTGTTCCTGGATCAGCGCCTTATTGTCGAGGTTCTCATCTTCGGCATAACCCCAAAGATCTTTGCGGACATGTTCATGCATCCGTTCTGCAAAGGCTTCGGCCAGCCGGTCGGCCAGCGCCTTGATCAGGATGCTGTTATAGTCATCCTTGTCCGCCTCAAACCGTGCGACATGTTCGTCAATGCCGTGCCCTGCCGTAATCGCAAAGCCGCCCATCCAGTCATCGGATGTGTCGATAAAGTCGGCGAGGCAATTGTTCGATTTACCCGCTCGCTTGCTCACCTGTTGGCGGAGCATGGGGAGGGCGATTTCGTCATTTTCTGGCGATACCATGATATCGTCGCCATCTCGCCGCGCTCGCCACAGGCCAGCAACGCCTTTGGCTGTTAGCCATTTTTCCTCGATAATGGTGTCCAGCATCACCTGTGCGTCTTTGAACAGATCGCTCGCGCTTTCGCCGACCACTTCATCGGTGAGGATCGCGGGATAGGTACCGGCCAGTTCCCACGCGCGGAAAAACGGCGTCCAGTCGATATAGTCGCGCAGCTCCGCAAGATCCCAATCTTCATAAATATGCAGGCCAGGTTTTATCGGAGCTGGTGCTTTCTGGCTCATGTCGATCGCCGCACCATTGGCGCGCGCTTCGTTCAGCGATGCGAGCTTCTTGGCGGTTTTTCCAGCGCGGGCGATACGCACCTGCTCATAGTCTTCGCGGGTGCTGGCGATAAAGCCTTCAGCCTGCGTATCGCTGACCAGTTGCGAGGCAACACCAACGGCGCGGCTGGCATCGAGCACGTAGACGGTCGGGCCGGAATAAGCGGGTTCGATGCGCAGCGCCGTGTGGGTTTTGGATGTCGTCGCCCCGCCAATGAGTAGCGGCATCGTCATCTTGGCACGCTCCATCTCCTCGGAGACGGTAACCATTTCGTCGAGTGATGGCGTGATCAGGCCGGATAATCCGATCATGTCGGCATCGTTTTCGTTGGCGGCCTTCAGGATGTCGGTCCACGGCACCATGACGCCGAGATCAATCACCTCAAAGCCATTACACTGCAGGACGACTCCGACAATATTTTTGCCGATATCATGCACATCGCCCTTGACGGTCGCCATGATGATTTTGCCTTTGCCCTTAGCGCCTTCTTCTTTTTCCTCTTCGATAAAGGGGAAGAGATGGGCGACGGCTTTTTTCATCACGCGCGCGGATTTCACCACCTGCGGCAGGAACATTTTTCCCGACCCGAACAGATCACCGACCACGTTCATGCCATCCATCAGAGGGCCTTCGATGACCTCAATGGGCCGCCCACCCGCATCCTTGACGGAAACGCGCATTTCTTCGGTATCTTCGATAATATGGGCATCAATGCCTTTGACCAGCGCATGCTCGAGCCGTTTGACAACATTATAGCTGCGCCATTCGGCAGCGGCTTTCTCCGCCGCCTTGTCGGTGCCGCGAAATTTTTCGGCCAGCGTGATCAGCCGGTCTGTCGCGTCACCGCCCTCCTTGGGGTCGCGGTCGAGAATGACATCTTCACAATGCTCGCGCAGGACCGGATCGATATCATCATAGATATCCAGCTGGCCAGCATTGACAATCGCCATGTCGAGCCCGGCGGGGATGGCATGATAGAGAAAAACGCTGTGCATTGCCCGGCGCACCGGCTCGTTGCCGCGAAAGCTGAAAGACAGGTTCGACAGGCCGCCGGAAAAATGGACATGTGGGCAGCGCGCCTTAATTTCGGCCACCGCTTCGATGAAATCCAGTCCGTACCGACGATGCTCGTCTATCCCGGTCGCCACCGCAAATACATTGGGATCAAAAATAATATCTTCCGGCGGAAAGCCGATGCCGGTGAGCAATTTATAGGCCCGCTCACAAATTTCGACCTTGCGCTGCTTGGTATCCGCTTGTCCGGTCTCGTCAAAAGCCATGACCACAACAGCTGCGCCATAGGCCATGCATTTACGGGCATGGGCGAGGAACTCCTCTTCGCCTTCCTTCATCGAGATGGAGTTCACGATCGGTTTGCCAGACACGCATTTCAACCCCGCTTCGATGACCGACCATTTGGAGCTGTCGATCATTACTGGCACGCGGGCAATATCGGGCTCTGCCGCGATCAGCTTGAGGAAGGTTGTCATCGCATGTTCAGCGTCGAGCAGACCCTCATCCATGTTCACGTCGATAATTTGCGCGCCATTTTCGACCTGTTGGCGCGCGACTTCCACGGCGGCTTCATAGTCATCATTCAGGATGAGTTTTTTAAACCGCGCGGAACCTGTAACATTGGTGCGTTCGCCGATATTGACGAATTGCGCGGAAGAGGGAGCTGTGGTCATTTAAAGCACTCGTCACCCTGAACTTGTTTCAGGGTCTTGTGGAGATAAGGGAGAGATCCTGAAGCAAGTTCAGGATGACTATAGGTGGAAATCATGCGGCCATCGTGAAGGGCTCAAGGCCGGACAGGCGGGTTTGGACCGCTGGTGAAGCCGCCGCGCGTGGTTGGGCACTCTCGACCGCTTTGGCAATGGCGGCGATATGTTCGGGCGTGGTACCACAGCAACCGCCAACAATATTGACCAGGCCGTCATCCAACCACTCGCCAATCAGCGCAGCGGTTTGATCCGGCAACTCGTCATATTCGCCCAGTTCGTTGGGCAGGCCGGCATTGGGATAGGCCATGATCAGTGTATCGACCTCTTTCGCCAACATGGCCAGATGCGGACGCAGTTGGTCAGCGCCGAAGGAACAATTGAGACCAATGGTCAGCGGTTTCAGATGGCGTACTGCGTGCCAGAAAGCCTCTACGGTGTGGCCTGACAGGTTGCGGCCCGACAGGTCTGTCAGCGTCATGGAAATCATCAACGGTACGTCACGGTCACAGGCCTCGGCGGCTTCCTGTGCTGCCATGCCTGCGCATTTCGCGTTGAGGGTATCAAAGATCGTCTCGATCAGCAGAAAATCGACACCGCCTTCGATCAGGGCATCGCATTGCTCGCGGTACACGCCTTTGAGATAGTCAAAATCTATCTCGCGAAAACCGGGGTCGTTGACGTCGGGTGACAGCGACAAAGTTTTGTTGGTTGGGCCGATTGAGCCGGCCACAAATCGCTTCTTGCCATCTTTCGTTTCAGCCTTGTCGCAGGCCCGGCGCGCGATTTCGGCGGATTTGATGTTGATATCTTTGACCAGATGTTCGCAGCCATAATCGGCCTGACTGATTTCGGTCGAGCTGAACGTATTGGTTTCGACAATATCCGCGCCGGCGTCGAGATAGGCGGTATGAATGCCTTCAATAATATCCGGCCGAGTCAGACTAAGCAGGTCATTGTTTCCCTTCTGATCATCGGTCAGCTCCAACGTGCCGCGATAATCGCGCTCGCCAAGGCCATGGTCTTGGATTGCGGTGCCATAGCCGCCATCAAAGACCAATATGCGCTTCGCCGCCAGCGCCCGGAGTTGTTCGCCGGGACCCGTCATGCCGCTTTCTCCTGTGCTGCGCCGGAGGGGCGTTTGCCGAGCAAGTGACAGATTGCATAGCTGAGCTCAGCGCGGTTGAGCGTATAGAAATGGAACTGCCGGACGCCGCCGGCGTAAAGTTTGCGGCACAGTTCCGCAGCGACAGTTGCCGCGATGAGCTGGCGGGCCGACGGGTGGTCATCCAGGCCTTCAAATAGATCATTCATCCACACTGGAATCTCGGCACCGCACATACCTGCAAACTTCCGCGTTTGGGCAACATTCGATACTGGCAAGATACCCGGTACCAGTTCGGCATCAATCCCGGCCGCACCGGCCGCGTCGCGGAAGCGGAAAAAGGCTTCTGCGGTAAAGAAAAACTGGGAAATAGCACGACTTGCACCGGCATCCAGCTTGCGCTTCAGATTGTCGAGATCGCTCTGCGGGCAATTGGCCTCCGGATGCGTTTCCGGATAGGCCGCCACCGAAATCTCGAAGGGGGCAATGTCCTTCAAACCTTTAACAAGCTCTGCCGCACTGTTGTAGCCTTCCGGATGCGGTTCAAACGCCTGCCCTTCCGACGGTGGATCTCCGCGCAAGGCAACAATATGACGCACACCGGCTTCCCAGTAAGACTGCGCAACTTCTGTAATCTCTGCTTTGCTCGCTCCCACACAGGTCAAATGTGCAGCCGCCGGAATATTCGTTTCCTTGGCAATGCGCGCAACCGTCGCATGTGTCCGTTCCCGCGTTGAACCACCAGCACCATATGTCACGGATACAAAGCGCGGATTAAGGGGTTCTAATGTAACAACACTATCCCATAAGGTTTGTTCCATCTTCTCGGTTTTCGGAGGAAAAAACTCAAAGGAAACGTCGGCATCACCGCTCAATCCGGCAAATAACGGAACGTCAAGCGCTCGCTTTGCTTCTTCCAGTTCATTCAGGCCCAATGGCCGTGGCTGTTGGTTCATAAGGATGCTCTTTTTGGGGACAGGGGTGTAGAGGGGGTGATGCCGCTACCAGCTTGAATACGCGATAGTCCTGACTTGCGGCCAACCCATATCTTTACGGTGAGTTCACCGCCGTCCAGCGTCCGGCTTTGCACCATATCAATGTGAGAAGCTGCGAACCAACTCTTCATACTATCATCGGAAAATCCAAGTCGCGCATGGGCATGAGCCGTACGCAGCTCTTCGCGATCATGTGCTGCAAAATCGGCTATCATCACTGTTCCGCCATCACCCAATACCCTTGAAACTTCGGTTAGAACGGCCTCGGGGTGTTGGGCATAATGCAGAACTTGATGGAGAAGGACACTATCAACCTGACCATCGTCAATTGGCAAATGATTGAAATCACCAAGCCTAAGCTCAGTCTTTCGCGCCAAGGCTGCCTGTTCGGTTTTGTCACTCTCATTGCCCAAAATCTTGGCCCTTGCGAGCCGGAGCATTTCGGGACTTTTGTCGAGTGCCGTTACCTTTTCGGAATTCGGTCCAAACAGTTCCACCATCCGGCCGGTTCCTGTCCCAATATCCAGCATATGGCCAAGATTGACGTCTTTTAACAATGCGAGCATTGCCTGTTCGACATCGTCTTCGGGAAGATGCAACGAGCGAATGGCATCCCATTCCGCAGCATGAGCTTCGAAATAGCGTTCTGCTGTTTCGGCCCGTGCTTGACGGACCAGGGCGAGCTTGGCCTCATCATCGATGGCCTGCTGCGAAGAAACCACATTGTCAGAACGGAAAAGTCGCCGCAAAATATCGAGCTCGGCGGATTGTCCCGGACGCAGAAATACCCAACTACCTTCCTTGCGACGCTCAGCCAGACCAGCCTCATCCAATATTCTTATGTGACGAGAGATGCGTGGTTGGCTTTGTTCCAATATCTGCGCAAGCTCACCAACGGCAAGCTCCATTTTGAGCAGAAGCAGCATGATTCGTATCCGCGTGGGATCGGCTAGCGCTCGAAATATGTCCAATATGGTGTCCATGAAGGAAAAGCATATAAAGAATTCTTTATATGCTGTCAATCTGCTAGATTTGCTGGACTTGAATCAGATTTGTTATGAATTGTGGCGAAAAAAAGTCCAACGTAAGCATAGGCTAAGGATGTTCGCCATTGCTATCCGATTTTCAAGCGTTTATTGAGCGCGGCGCGTTGGCAAATTGAGGGAGTAAATCATTTGTCGCGTAGTTTTGAGGAAAAAGTAAAGGGTTTACCCAATGAAAAAAGTTACAACATCAATCGCTCTTGCTGCCGCTCTTGGGCTGGCTGCATGTTCCGGTGCTGCTGATAATGCAGAAGCGGGTGCAGAAGAAGCCGTAGAAGGCACGGAAGCAACAGCTGAAGAAGCTGCTGAAGACGCAATGGATGCTGCTGAAGGTTCTGCAGATGCTATGGGCGAAGCTGCTGCTGAAGCAACAGAAGAAGCTGGTGCTGCTGCAGAAGCCGCTGGTGATGCTGCTGAAGAAGCTGCTGACGAAGCGACCGACGCTGCTGGCGAAGCTGCAGATACAGCAAAAGACGCTGCTTCAGACGCTGCAAGCAAATTGATCGATAAAGGTGCTGAAGCTGCCAAAAAAGCAGTTGAATAGTCCTTTTGACATATGACGAAAAAAAGGGCCGTCCGTTGGGCGGCCCTTTTTTCTGCGTAACGGCTTTTATCATGCTATCACGGCATCTATCGACAAGAAAAGGCTGGCTTTATGAAAAAGCGTTTTTCTATCTGCATATTCTCAATATCACTGGCAGCTTGCGGACCGGCACAGAATGATCCTGGACCTGGCGGAGTCACCGTGGGAGAGGCGCAAGCCCTTGATGAAGCGGCCGAGATGCTGGACGAACGCAATATTTCTTCGGAAGACGGATCTGTAGATCAGGTTCCGGCTGCAGAATAGGTAAAATGCTATCGCTGGTGATAACGTGCCACGGCACGGGTCACCGACTGCATCATCCGCATCCGTTCGGGAACTGAGGCGGTGGTGTCTCCTAACATGACCGCTACAGCATATCGACTGCCATCAGGTGCGGTCATGATACCAACATCATTATAGCCGGTGGCAACCCCTCCTAATACCTGGCCAGTGCCTGTTTTGTGCAGAAATTCCCAACCCGCTGGCACGCCTGCTTTTAAGCGCTTGGGGCCGCTTCGTGTCCGTTTCAAAATCGACTGTAGTAACCGGGTGGAGTTTTCAGACAACAGGTCGCCGCGTGCCAGTCGATCCAAGGCGTTGACTATCGCACCAGGGCTAGCACCATCTATCGGATCCGCGAGGTAAGCCGCCAGTGCCTGACGGCGTCTTTCGATTGGCAGATTGGCTCTGGCGGTGTAAAATTTACGCCCTTCGGATAGGTTCTGGTTCCACTTGAGTCCCGCAATCTGGCTCTGCATTAACCGTTCACCCGGACCAAATTTGATTTTACCAAGTCGGCTTCGCCTTATGAAATCATTGACGGCATCGGGTCCTCCAGCATGACGGAGTAGCGCGTCATTGGCGGTGTTGTCACTGAAAGCGAGGGACTTTTCCAGCAGAGTAAATACACTTTTGACGACACCGCCTTCGCGTTTCACTTCCGCCGCGAGGGGTTGATAAAAGAGCGTCAGATCATCGGGGCCAATGCGTATGGAATCCGACAATGAGATCCGTCCCTGATCAACTTTGTCGAGGAGCGCCATCGCCACCCATAGTTTCGACACGCTTTGTTGCGGGAAGTTTTGATCCTCGCGATGGCCAATGCTCCAGCCGTTGTCGATACTCTTGATCGCGATGCCGGTTTTCCCGGGGAAACTGCGCCATAAATCAGCTATCTCGCGTTCCAGAACAGGATCGGGGCGGTTTTGAGATCTGGTGGGTGTAGAAGTTGCTTGGGTTGATTGTGGATTTTCGTAACGCGTTTGTGGTGCTTCCGTTCGTGGATTGGCCGTTACAGGTCGTCCCTCTGACGGAGCGACACAGGCCGTGACAAGACTAAACAGAACAGCAACGGTAAGCGCACGAAAATAACTCATAAATATACTTCATTCCCTGTTTCGGATGGCCCCGCATGCGGAACATATGCCGTGCCATTGAACATAAGCTTCTTCTGTACGTAACCCGACTCGCCTGAACAGAGCCAAAACCGGTCTTTGCGGTGAACGATTCTCAGTGTGCGACAAACGGCAGCGATTATTTCTTCACTCCGAAGTTCAGTCGCCGAGTAACCGTGTAGTCCAGTGTGTTCACGACGAAGTAAGACAGGGCCCAGCGCAGCCGGTTGAGCAAGCCCTTTCTTGTTTTGTGCAGTTCCTTTGAAATTGGCAGGGCGTCCTTGCACATTTCATCAATGATCAGACGGGCATGATCAGCAAAGGCCTGATCTTCAACCCGGACCATCATTTCCACATTGATGAAGAGGCTACGAATATCGAAATTGGCCGAACCTGCATAAACGGCGTTATCGATGACCACAAATTTGGTATGGAGCCGCTTACGTTGATATTCGTAAATCCGAGCACCACGCTTCAGCAGATAGCCGTAAAGCAGTCGACTGGCGCCGATAGTTGCAGCATTGTCGGTTTTGCCCGCCAGAATGAGCCGGTTTCGGCCTCCGCGTTTGGACAATCGCGCAATCCGCCGCAAAAGTCCCTGGCCGGGCGAAAAATAGGCGCTGACCAGATCAAGCTGCTTGCCGCGTTCGAGGTCTTTCTTAATTGCCCAGGCCCAGCGGCTGAGGCGATTGCTAGGCCCACCAAGCAACCAACGAAATGGGCCATTCCCTGAATCCCAAAGTCGTACCATCTTGCGTAACGATCGCATGTTACCATTGTCATTTTTGACCCAGCGCGCCAGCAGTTGATAATAGTCATTGAGTTTGGCTACTTCCGGGCCGTGAATGACAAGTCCCAAATCCTCCCAGCTGGTTTCGTTGTCCTCCACATCTTCATCGTCGGAATGTCGATCAAAATATTGATTGGCAATATTGAAACCGCCCACCATCGCCTTGCAATCGTCAGCGATCAGGATTTTTTGATGGTTGCGGACGAAATAGCTCGTGGAAAACCGTGGGCTAAACGTAGCGAAGCTTCCGCCCGCTTGTTGTAGTGGTTCGAAAAATCCATTTGGCGCGCCATTTGACCCAAAGCTGTCGACCATCAATTCGACAGCAACACCACGTTTGCAGGCAGCAATCAGGGAATCGAGCACCATCTGCCCGATTTCATCGCCCTCGAACATATAATAGAACAACTTCAACGAGTGTTCCGATCGTTCGATAAGATCCATCATTATTTTCAAACGGTCAGACGGGGCGAGCACCAGTTTCAATCGGTTACCAGCAACATCGAACCAGAGATTGTGGTCTACCCCTTGAGATTGTTGATCATCTGATGGTGGCCGTGAAACAGAGCTGTCCATTTTTTCTGCATAAATTATTCGCCCTGAACCGACAATTGCTTAAAGTCGCGTGCGGTTCACAATCGATCCAATTTGTTGACAAAAGCGGGCGCAAACCCTAGATGCAGGCCTCTTTTCATGAATTTTAGAGAATCAGGAGCGCCTTATGGCTCGCGTTACCGTTGAAGATTGCGTTGATAAAGTCACCAATCGGTTTGATTTGGTCCTATTTGCGGCGCAGCGTGCTCGCGAGATATCCGGTGGCGCGGAACTTACGATTGATCGCGACCGCGATAAAAATCCGGTGGTTTCACTGCGTGAAATTGCAGAAGAAACGATCAAACCAAAAGATCTTGAGGAAAGCCTCGTTCAATCGTTGCAGAAAGTGCAGATTGACGATGATGATACGCCAGATGAAATTGGTTCGATCAGCCAGTCTGCCGAGGCGTTACGCCTGACGGCTGCTGCTCCGCCACGCAGTGCGGGTGTATCAAACGAATATGGCCGCCGCTAATAGGTCGGTCTTCAGTCTGATTTTAAAACCGGGCGGGGCTCTTCGATAGAGTTGCTGCCCGTTTTTGTTTCTGCGCCCCTATTGCGGGTAAATGGTACCAGCAGACTCCAGATCAGATTGGCAGGTTTATTGTCCTGATATTCCGATAGGCCGATCGTCATGCCATCATGACCTTTTTCCGGTTGCGCAGTATAGGTGCGAAACATGCGATCCCAGATGGTCAGGAAAAAACTATAATTGCTGTTCGTTTCCCGAACGATGACCGAATGATGTACGCGGTGCATATCGGGGGTCACGATGAATAGACGCAACACCCGATCCAGTCCAAGCGGCAGGCGCACATTGGCATGGTTGAACATGGCTGCGGCATTGAGCACGACCTCAAACAGGAAAACGGCGAATGCGGCTGGCCCGATGAGCATAATGCAGATCAGCTTATAAGCCATGGACAATATGCTTTCCACGGGATGAAAGCGGGCACCGCTGGTGACATCAAGATCGCGGTCAGCATGATGAACCTTGTGAAAGCGCCACAGGATCGGAATTTTGTGGAACGCGATATGCTGGGCGTAAATGAGCATGTCGAGCAATAGGAAAGCGATAATGATCTCTATCCAAAAGGGAAGCGCGATCATGGCTAGCAAACCCCAACCGTGAAGAGCCGCATAGTCGGCCATCCCTACTGCCAATATAGGCATGACCAGGCGCAAAGCGAGCGTATCAACAATGACCAGGGATATATTGGTGAACCAGCGTGCGCCCTTGGCAAGGACACGCTGTTTTCGCGGCATTGCAATCTCAAGTAGCGCCATCAGCAGAAATATACCTGCGAATGCACTCAGCCTGATCATGGCTTCATATTGCTCGAGGAAGGACATGTGCTTTTGTCGCAGTTAAGCGGTGCGGAAGCAAGGGGATCTGGTGTGAATGCAGGAACTGAATCCCAAGGTCGGTAGTCGCTAGCAGGGATATTTCTTCTTCATAAAACCGTGAAATGCGGCCTTGACCTCCATATCACGCTGAGCGACCGGAATGGTTTTGAGATGGGCGATGAATTCTTTGCCATTCAACTTGCCTTTGCCCTTCGCTGGTGGGCAACTAGGAGGCGTTTTGCCAGCGGCACGCGCGGCCTGGATATCGCTGCGATAAGCGTTCGTCACCGTCTTCATTTCACTCATGACGGGCTTACGATGTTTGGAAAACATGGCGCCCATTCCAGCATTCATCAATTTGTCGGCTTTGGGGAGAAATTCGGATACGGGCATGGCTGATGCCGGGACTGCAATCGACAGCGACAAGATCATCGCAAGGCTCCGAATGGTTAGCGTCATAAAAAAGGCCTCCTTCAATTTCTGAAGGAGGCCTTTTGTGATATTTTTTGTGAATATTAGGTGAATTACCTACCCAATACACTCATGATCTATTTGTTCTGCTAGTCGAGCAAACAATATCTGTTAAATCAGGCGAAAGCGACTTTGACATTCGCTTTGCGACGACGGCGCATCGCACCACCGACCAATCCGAATCCACCGATCATCATTGCCCAGCTTGCTGGTTCGGGCACAGCACCAACGGATTCCAAGGTAATCCCAACTGATGTAAATGCAGTGTCTGGGTTGAACAGATTAACGCCGTCCGAAAGGTCCAATGTTACGTCGATAACACCATCAGCAGTCAGGGTTTGAAAATCGGCAAGGGTCAGAGCGAATGTTGACGAGAACTGATTGTCATCGAATGAGAATGCCGTCGTTGTATCCGCAGATTCAAGAGAAAGATTCCCGGTAAGCAAGCCCTCTATATCATAGTCCAAAGACTCAATTTGGGGGAAACCAAATGAATAGTCTCCACGTGCGGTAATAGTAATTGACCCCGGTCCGGTAGGTGTACCCAATCCAGCAAAGCTATAGCTAAACAGTTGGCCAGCGCTGGTTTGTGCCTGGGTTTCCAGAACTGTGGTTGCATTTGCACTTGCAGGTAATGCAGCAGCTGTCAAAGCCGCCGCCATAATATATTTTTTCATGGACTTCTTTCCGGTTATCAATGACCCGGATGCTGCATTGCACAACACTGAGCAAAGATAAACGAAAAATTAACAATCTCTGCTAGTTGTAACAAATTGAAACATTTGCATTTGTATCGGAATCAAAATTTCCCAATAAGTCCGATATGGCTGTCAAGCGCCTTGGGGCTTGGGATCGCCAAATGGCCCTTTTCGCTTCTTGCCCGCTTTCGGTATCGATGTACCAATTGTCGGAACCGAAGAGGGTTTGACGACATCGCCATCGGGGCGCTCGAACTTCCCATTTTCGACCAGCGAGTCAATTTCGTCGCCGGACAGGGTTTCATATTCAAGAAGCGCATTGGCAAGTAAATGCAACTGATCCTCATGTTTGGTCAGCACATCCTTCGCCCGATCATAGCCTGCGTCGACAATACCGCGAATTTCGCTGTCGATTTTCTTGGCGGTTTCATCTGACATATGAACGCGCTGGGACTGCGAATAGCCGAGGAAGGTTTCGCCTTGTTCCTCTTCATATTGCAATGGCCCCATTTCGTCCGACATGCCCCATTGCGTGACCATGTCACGTGCCAGCTTGGTCGCATATTGGATGTCGCCTGACGCACCGGAAGATACTTTGTCATAGCCGAAGATGATTTCCTCGGCGACACGGCCGCCCATCGATACCGCCATATTCGCGTGCATCTTGTCACGGTGATAGCTGTAACTGTCCCGCTCGGGTAGGCGCATGACCATGCCCAGTGCACGGCCGCGCGGAATGATGGTCGCCTTGTGGATCGGATCAGAGGCTGGCTCGTGCACCGCAACAATCGCATGACCGGCTTCGTGATAAGCGGTCATTTTCTTCTCATCCTCGGTCATCACCATGGATTTGCGCTCTGTACCCATCATGACCTTGTCTTTGGCGGTTTCAAACTCGTCCATAGCGACAAGACGCTTGCCGCGACGGGCAGCCATCAGCGCAGCTTCGTTGACAAGGTTTGCAAGGTCAGCACCAGAGAAACCCGGTGTGCCGCGCGCAATGGTGCGTGCGTTGACATCAGGTGCCAATGGCACTTTCTTCATGTGCACTTCGAGAATCTTCTCACGGCCTTCAATATCGGGACGCGGAACGACAACTTGTCGGTCAAAGCGACCAGGACGCAAGAGCGCCGGGTCAAGAACGTCAGGACGGTTGGTCGCGGCGATGATGATGATACCTTCATTGGCCTCAAAACCATCCATCTCGACAAGAAGCTGGTTCAATGTCTGCTCACGCTCGTCATTGCCGTTGCCAAGGCCGGCACCACGATGGCGGCCGACTGCGTCAATTTCGTCGATGAATACGATACAAGGTGCGCTTTTCTTGGCTTGTTCAAACATATCGCGGACGCGGCTAGCACCGACACCTACGAACATTTCCACAAAGTCAGAACCTGAAATGGTGAAGAATGGCACACCGGCTTCACCCGCAATGGCCCGCGCCAAAAGCGTTTTACCGGTACCAGGTGAACCGACAAGCAGGGCGCCTTTCGGTATCTGTCCACCGAGTTTCGAAAAGCGGCTAGGGTTTTTCAGAAACTCAACGATTTCCTCAAGCTCTTCACGCGCTTCATCAATTCCGGCGACATCTTCGAACGTGACCTTGCCTTGCTTTTCGGTCAGCATTTTGGCCTTGGACTTGCCAAAGCCCATCGCACCGGAACCGCTACCCTTTTGCATCTGGCGCAGCACAAAGAATGCGATACCCAGAATGAGCAGGAAGGGCAGGGATTGGATCAGCAGATATTGCCAGATGCTCGGGCTTTCTTCGGCCTGACCGCTATATTCGACGCCTTTTTCGTCAAGCAGTTTGACCAGGCTTGGATCATTGCCAACAGGCGTAGTCGCGAACTTGTCACCATTGGTCAGCTCGCCGGTGATTTTATCAGGTGCAATTGCAACCGTCTTGACACTGCCCTCAGCAACTTTTGCACGGAAAGACGAATAGCTGATCGCATCACCAGAGTCCGCGCCCGCGCCTGCTCCAAACATGGAAACAGTCAGCAGGAGTGCGACGATGACGCCGGCCCATATGAGCATGCTTTTCATCCACGGATTTTCCTTGGGATCCTGTTCGTCGTTCATGATGCTTTACGTCCTGTGTTGGTGTCGCCGGTGTGTTTTCCGTCGAATCTATCCTCTAAAGATAGGGGTTTTGCTCCGGATGACAATATAAGCGGCAATGTTTTTACGGATCAGTCTGATCGTATATCTTGATTTGTCACCAAAACGTTGAAATATTTAACTATTGTTCCGTTTTGGCGCAGGAGCAAAGGTCCAGGTTAACCCACCTTTGCACAATATATTGCCGATGGTCAGCGTCTCACCCTGTATGAGACCTCTGATCAACGGTTCCAGTTGGCTGCCGCGTGGCGATAAAGCCGGATCGCAGATATGCAGGCATTTCAACAGCAGTCGTCTGACAATTTCGTGCGGAAAATCATATTTGTCGAGCGTACATCCGTCATGTGTTTTCCGGATATGGGCCATTGCCAATTCATCAACCATCCAATGGATTGCTGTACGTGCATCGTCCAACGCCGCTGCGCTTTGACTGGCGAGACCTACATCAAAGCCGGATAAGTTCGACAACGCCTCCCGCACCCGGACGCGATCAAAACTCTGGTCCTTATTGGAGGGATCATCAATCGGAGTGATGCCTTGCGCCGAGACGAACTGAATCAACATTTCCTTTGAAAAGGGGAGCAATGGCCGGATAATATGACCACGTCTGGCGCGGATCGCTGACATGCCGTCAATACCGCTGCCGCGCAATATCCGCATGATCAGTGTTTCGAGCTGATCATCGGCATGATGGGCCGTTGCGAGCAGGGCAATGTTATGGTGTTCCAGCCAACCATTGAGCAAAGAGTATCGGGCCTTGCGCGCTTCAACCTGAATGCTGCCGCGAATGGGAGTGGAAGGTTTCAGAATATGGTGGGGAATGTTGCGCGCTGCGCAAAGGCTGGCGACAAATTTGCATTCTTCGTGGGCTTCAGGGCGCAGCCCGTGATCGACCGTCGCAGCGGCGATCCGGCCGGGAAAATTGTCATGAGCCAAGAGCAGTAGCGCAAGACTATCGGGGCCGCCGGAGACGGCAAGACCCATTATGTCATCAGTCTTCTCAAAATCCGGGACAAGCGCCAGCACCGCTTTACGAAAGCGGTTGGCAGGCGCATTGCCCGTCATGCTGTTTTACAGGCCGCTTCGAGGATCAGCTGCAATCTGCTGCTGCCTTTCCGGACGCAACGCGGGCGTTCAGGCGGCCCGATGCTTCGCTCGGATAAACGTCTTGCAACTCAGAAAGTACCCGGCATGCATCGGCTTTTTTGTCCAGTTGTACCAAGGCGGTGCTCAAGAAGTACAGGCTGTCAGGCGCACGTTCGCCGCGTGGCAATTCCTGATAGTTTTCGTAAAGCGCAACGGAAGCCAGTGCTGGTTTGCCATCGTCCAGATAGGCGCGACCGAGCAGGTTTTTGGCAAAGCTGGCGCGGCGGTGATTGGGATGCTCTTCGGCAGCCTTCTTAAGCTGTGCCTGTGCTTCGGGGTAATATTTGGCCGCCCACAACCGATATCCGTAAATGTAGGAATCTTCACCAGCATCGCCAGTGTCGGGCATCACAATCGAAGCCACCCCGCTTACACGCTCGGGATCAGGAGTTTCTGTTGCAGATGTTTCACTTCCGGTTGCTGCTGAACTGGGATCACCAGACGGGGTGGTCGACAATGCACCTGGGTTGGTACTGACCGGTGGCACAGCTGCTGCTGCCATCTTGTCTTCAATCTGTTTCAATCGGAAGCCATTTTGCTCGACCTGATCGGTGAGCGATGCCAGACTGCGTTCCAATGTATCAACCCGCGCAATAAGATCGGATACCGCAGATGTTGTCGTCGATGGCGTTACAGGGCTTGCCGCATCTGGGGTGATCTCTGGTTCAAAAAATCTTGAAGAACCCCCCGGAAATACCTTGCGCTGAACGGCCCGCATTTCGCTTTCCAACCGGTCGACACGCTTGCCAACATTGCTATCCTGTGCCGCAACCGGGCTGGCAACCAACAGGCTGGCGGATAGCGTTGCGCCTAAAGTGGATAATATCACGGACTTCATAGGGAACCTCCAAATAATAGCACCGTGTTAACCATAGATACCTTGGGAAAGTAAATAGATTTACAGTGAATAATCGCGACAAAAGACGTTCGGATCGGTCCGCTATTGCGAGTTGGTCTGATTGCCTGCAGCCTCATCACCAGTGCCGGTCGCTGATCCGCCGGGATCGCTGCGTCCAAGTAGCGCGGCGGCGCTGATGCCGACATCCTTGATTGTCCGATCAGCGGTTCCGAGAGGAGGGACAACTGCACCATCAATAGTGACCGTTAAGGCGTCGGGCCGTCCGGTCAGGATTTGCGGGCCCCTGGCGTCAGCAGGAACCGCATATTGTTCGCCTGCGGTCATCTCCTTTTCAAATAGCCGTTCGCCATCTTCGTCATATATTTTCAACCAGACGGTTTCAGTTGCTGTCAACACGACCGCGCCGGTTGCAGAAGGCGTTGGGCCGACAGGTTCAATTGTTCCATCCAGACCGCTCTCGAGCTCGCCACCCCCTTCGACAAATTCTGGATCAGAACTGCCGTCCATAAAATCACCTGGTTCGAGAAACAGGGTCCGCCAAACCAGAAATCCGACAAGCAGGATGGCCGCGATGCTTGCGGCTGTCCATGCGAGATATTTGGGTGGAATACTGCTGGGATTGGCCGGTGAGTAGCCGCTTGTTTCCGGTTCATAGGCGCTGTGCCCCTGATCATCCATTTCTTCACGGAGTTGGCTGCCAATCGTCACTTCACTCAAACCAACGGTTCGGGCGTAGGATTTTGCGAAACCGATCGCATAAGTGCGCCCCGGCAGAGCTGCAAAATCGCCAGATTCTATTGATTCCAGATGGCGCTGAGGAATGCGTGTCGTCTTGGCAATGTCCTCGACACCCAGATTTTTCTGTTCCCGCGCATGGCGCAGCATTTCGCCAACGCTGTGCAAGTTCAGCTCGGCATTATCCTGGTCCAATTCTTCTGCATCATTCTCTTCGGCCATCATACTCTCCTTCGGCCGGTTCGCGGTGCGACCCCGATTAATACTATCCGCAAGAAGAAGCCACTAGAGCAATGAAAAGTCAATGATTATCACGATCCCTGGGCTTTCGGATATTTGTCCCGCCAAGGACCGACGCCCACGGCGGATTATGCCGATACAACTTATTACATCTTCTCCAGACGACCGGCTATCAGCCCAAGTCTATCGCTTGCTCTTCAGCCCATTGTCGGAACGCCGCTCTCAAGTCGCTTGGCGGATTAGACAAAATCTCTTGCAGCTGTTCTTGCGCCGCGCTCAAATCAAGCGAACGCACCATCGCCTTGATCGGTCCAACCGATGCGGGCGTAATGGACAAGCGCCTAATACCCAAACACAGGAGCGCCAAAGCCTCCAATGGGCGCCCGCCCATTTCACCGCATACGCCCAACTCAATACCGAGATCATCGGATTGTCTTGCGACACGGCCAATGAAGCGTAACACAGCGGGGCTCAACCAATCGAACCTTTCCGCCAATTTTGGATTGCTGCGATCGGCGGCAAATAGAAACTGAGTGAGATCATTGGTTCCGATTGAGAGGAAGTCGAGCCGGGTCGCCATCTGGTCAAGACATTCGGCCAACGCTGGCACTTCTAGCATTGCGCCATAGCGGATCGACAGCGGCAATTGCTTTTTTCGGCTGCGCAGAAATTCGATCTGCTTTTCGAACACCGCTTTGGCTTCATCAAACTCCCAGGGTTCGGCTATCATCGGGAACATCACGTTGAGCTTTCGGCCGGCCGCAGCCTCGATAAGCGCGCGGGCCTGCACTTTCATCAACGCATCGCGCTCCAGCCCGATGCGCAGAGCCCGCCAACCCATAGCCGGATTTTCCTCTTTCACTTCGCTCGCCTGAAAATAGGGGAGGGGTTTGTCTCCGCCAATGTCGACGGTGCGAAAGACTACGGGTTTATTGCCCGCAGCATCGAGCACATCGCGGTAAAAGCGCAACTGTCCGGCACGGCCCGGCATATTGGCAGCAACGAGAAACTGAAACTCTGTGCGAAACAGGCCGATACCATCGGCGCCCGTCAGATTGAGCATTGCCATGTCATCGCGCAAGCCGGCATTGATGTTCAAGGTGATCCGCGTGCCGTCTTTTGTGACCGATTCCTTGTCCTTTAATTCTGTGTAGGCGGCGCGCTTTTTCTGGGTCAGTTCAATCTGGGTCTCAAATGCATCCTCCATCGATGGGCTTGGCCGGACAAACAGAGCATTGTCATCGACATTAAGAAGCAGATGATCATTCTCGCGGACGATCTGCCGAACATTTTTCACCTGACCCAGGATTGGAATATCCATGGCGCGGGCGATAATCGTCACATGCGCGGTCAGCGATCCTTCTTCCAGCACCACGCCCTTGAGTCGCCGACGATCATATTCCAGCAATTCTGCAGGCCCCAAATTGCGAGCGACCAATATCGTGTCCTGTCGCAAGCCCATGGTCGCCGCCGTACCCATCTGGCCAGAGACGATACGCAGTAGACGGTTAGCTAGATCTTCCAGATCATGCATCCGTTCGGCGAGTAAGGCATCGTCAATCTGCCGCATCCGCATGCGGGTATGTTGCTGCACGCGTTCAATAGCTGCTTCTGCGGTCAGGCCGCTATCGATCGCTTCGTTGATCCGGCGGCTCCAGCCTTCGTCATAGGCAAACATCTTGTAGGTTTGCAAAACCTCTTCATGCTCGCCGCCAACGCCAAATTCAGCCTGATTGGTCATGTGATCAATCTGGTCGCGCATCTTGTCAAAGGCGGAGTAGACGCGGTGGCGTTCAGCTTCGGTGTCCTCGGCGACGGTATGTTCGATTTTCACGCGCGGCTGATGGAAGACCGCATATCCGCTCGCCTTGCCCTTAACCAATTGCAGTCCAGCCAACCGGTCTGCGCCGTCATGGTGGGCTTGGGGGGCATCGACTGAATCCTCATCGATCAATTCCGCATTGGCGATCAGTTCCGAAAGCACCATGGCTGCTGTCTGGAAGGATTCAATTTCTTCCTCGGAATATTTGCGTGGTTCCATATGCTGGGCACATAAAACGCCGACCGCCTGTTTATTACGAATGATCGGAACGCCGGCAAAGCTGTGGAATTTTTCCTCACCGGTTTCCGGGCGATATTGGAAGTCAGGATGGCTAGCCGCCTCATCGAGGTTCAGCGTTTCGACATTTTTGGCAATGTAACCAGTCAACCCCTCCCCAAAGGCCAATTTGGTAACGTGAACCGCTTCCTGATTCAGACCGCGCGTTGCATAGAGTTCGAGCACGCCTTCGCGGCGCAAATATATCGAACAGACCTCGCTGCTGACCGCATCGGCAATGGTTTCCACGACATGATTGAGTTTTGTCTGTGCGTTGCCAGGGGAAGCCATGATCGACCGGAGCCCGGTTAGAATGTTACGAGCGGTTACAGGGCTGGACGTATGTTTGGTGGCCATGATGGTGATCTAGCAGAGATCAGCCAATGGTGCGATATGCAAAACAGGTTAACGTCGAAAAAGTGCATGTCACCATAGGCTTTTTTCAGATTTATGCTGGCTTTAGTCGGGCTCCGGCCCGAGTTGCACAGCAAGCTTACCCAAATTGGCACCTGTAAACAGTCGGTCCAGCGACGCCGGGGCATTTTCAATCCCTTGCACAACATCCGTCTCGAACTTGATGCGTCCTTCCATCAGCCACCCGGCCATGGCCTGCGCTCCTTCTGGGAAGCGATCAAAATAATCGAGAATGATGAAGCCGCGTAAAGTGGTGCGCCGCATCAACAGGTTAGCGAAATTGGATGGACCGGGTGATCCGTCCTTGTCGTTGTAGGTCGAAATCAAACCACATAAGGGCATGCGAGAAAAGTCATTCAATCTTGCGATGACGGCATCCATGATCTCGCCGCCAACATTTTCAAAGTTGATATCAATTCCGCTGGGACAATGCTTGTCGAGCGCCGCCCCGACATCATCTGTCTTATAGTTGATCGCGGCATCAAAGCCGGCTTCTTCGGTAAGCCATTGGCATTTGTCGTCAGAGCCTGCAATGCCCACGACATGGCATCCGTGTATCTTTCCGATTTGCCCAACCATGGAGCCAACCGCTCCGGCCGCCGCCGAGACGACGAGTGTGTCCCCCTCTTTTGGTTTGCCTATGTCAGTCAACCCGAAATAGGCTGTCATTCCAGTTGCGCCCAAGGGCCCCATATAGGCTGTAAGAGGAACACCGGGGATAGCGGGTAGCACGTTCGCCATGCCGCCGGGAATATCATTGTATAAAGCCCATGTGGAAAGACCGGTATTGACGAGCGAGCCAACTGGTACCGCATCAAAATTGCTTTCTTCGACAACCCCAATACCACCGCCGCGCATCGGGTCATCAATCGGGACCGGTGGCAGATAGCCGTCCATGTCGCTCATCCAAATCCGGTTTGTCGGATCAAGCGATAGATAGATGGTCCGCACCCGCACCATATCAGGCCCCAGGTCCGCCATTTCTTCCGTGACGAGCTCAAGATCACCGTCCGCAATCTTGCCGACAGGACGTTTGCGTAGGTACCATATCTGGTTTGTGGTCATGGGGGATGCCTCTCTGTTGCTGCTTTTACAGCTTTGTAGAAAGACAAGTGCAAGTCAAGGGCCTGAAAAAATTAGCTTATTTCAAAAGCCCGTAGCCCCGCGATGTCGCGAGTATGTTTTGGCCACGATGCAGCGCATATTTCGCTATTGAAAAAGAGAGGTCAGGCTTCTGCCAGCAATTCGTCTTTCAGCCGCAATTTTTGCTTTTTCAGGTCGTGGATTCGAATCGTATCTGGAACCGGGCGGGCCTCTTCTTCGCTGATTTTGCGGTCGAGGGCTTCGTGTTTTCCGCGCAGGGCTGACACATGATTCTGATCCATAATATTCTCCTGATTATTATATAGTTGCTGGTTGAAAGTGGTTGCGGGTGTCCCTTTCATTCTGCCGTGCGCTTACCATTAAGCTGCCGACGATCATCATGGTATAATTGTCTTGGTTTCGACTTGATCCATGAATAGGGTAAAGATTACAAATTTATTGCAGGCATGCAAGGGGCGATTGGATCCATTATGGCGATAAGCGATCAGGAGTTGCGGCAGCGGCTCGAAATGCTGAAGATTGAGCATCGTGATCTGGACGATGCGATCACGGCCCTGCTGGATTCTGGCGGCCATGATCAGCTGAGGGCTGCGCGTTTAAAAAAACGGAAATTGCATCTGCGTGACCGGATCATTCAGATCGAGAACCAGTTAATTCCTGATATTATCGCCTAATCATAGAGCTTTCGGGTGGATTGAGCCCGTTAACCGTTTCTATCCATCAATTAACCGGTTGATCTGTGGCGTATCACATTGAAACAGGTAACATATTAACCCTGTGAGGTGCGAAATTTAACTGTCATTTCACCTGAAAATCTTGCTAGAGAAGCGGGATGGTTGAAACCGAAGCATTGATTACGCCCAAATTACTGGATGCGCTCTACACCGAAGCAATGGTGCTTGCGGACGAAGCGCGCTCCTATTTCGAGTCCGGACGGTTCAGCGAGCAATGCCAGGACGAAGCGACACTATCGGTTTCGTTTTCTTGCGAGTCGCTGAAAGTCACAACACGTTTGATGCATTGTATTGCATGGTTGCTAAATCAGCGCGCACTACATGGTGAAGATCTTACCGACGGAGAAGCCTGGCACCACAATCGAGAGCTTGGCTATGCCGCGGCAAGCGATGGCCCAATGGTTGAGCTGTTTCCGGAAGAGGCTCGTCAGATTATTGATGCCAGCGAAGAGCTTTTCCAGCGTCTACAGCGCTTGTCGGCGCGGCTGGAATATCAAGAAATCGTGGAGCCGCCAGTACATGATATGTTCCGGCGGCTTCAAAGTTCATTCTGATTTTTTCAGGCTATCGTGTCAGGCTGTTGCTTTGGCCTGTTCCATCGTTGGATAATCCACATAACCTTCGGCACTCTGGCTATACCATGATGGCGTAAAGTCGATCGGGTTCAGTTCCGCACCTGCTCGGAAGCGCTCAGGCAGATCGGGATTGGTCATGAAAGTCCGGCCAAAGCTGATTGCGTCGGCCTTGTCGTTTGCCAAAGCCTCTGTCGCATTATCATAGAAATAATCGCTGTTCAGCACCAGCGGTTTGCTGAACACCGGACGGATATCCGGGCTAACCGGCGGTACATCGGTATTGCCATATGTACCATGTGCCGGTGGTTCACGCAGTTCCAGAAATGCAATGCCAATGCTGTCGAGCAGTTTGGCAGCTGCCGTAAAGGTTTCTATCGGTGTGGCGTCATCCGCGCCCTGTGAATCACCATTGGGAGATAGCCGAACGGAAACCCGGTCACCGCCCCAGACATCGACCAGTCGCTGCGTAACTTCACCCAGCAGTCGGATTCGGTTTTCGATCGATCCGCCATATTGATCGGTCCGGAAATTGGTGCCAGAGCGGATGAACTGGTCGATCAGATAGCCATTGGCGCTGTGCAATTGTACCCCGTCAAAGCCCGCCTTTTTGGCGTTTTCTGCTGCATTGGCATAATCATCGAGCAAGCTGGGAATTTCGTCCGGTTCCAACGGACGCGCTTCGACATATTCGCGCTTTCCCTGGTAAGTGCGGACGTTCCCCGGTGCAGTGGTAGCTGATGAAGAAACCGGCTTTTCGCCACCAAGAAAATCTGGGTGCACGATCCGCCCCATGTGCCAGAGCTGGCAGATGATCCGCCCGCCCGCTTGGTGAACCTGCTCAACAACCGGCTTCCATGCTTCGGTTTGTTCATCGTTCCAGATGCCAGGTGCGAAGGGTGTGCCAAGACCCTGTTGGCTGATCCCGGTGGCCTCGGAAATGATAAGTCCGGCACCGGCGCGCTGAGCATAATATTCGCCCATGATTGGCGTCGGTACATGCTCCATTGTCGAACGGCACCGGGTCAGCGGAGCCATCAACATGCGGTTGGGGGCTTCAATTGCACCAAGGGTGATGGGGTCAAATAATGTGCTCATAAATTTGCTCTTTCGCGTTTTTAACTGCTTGATGAATAGCTACTGAGGCCAGGGGTGTTTTGCAATGCAGTGCTTTGAAAATCTTTTCTTTCAGCCTATATCGGATTTATTGGCCTCCGTAGGCGCAAGGAACACAAGACATGCACCCAAAAAAGCGAGAACCATTGCGAGACGACCCGACGCTGGATGAGGTGCGGGCTTATCTTGCTCCTCTATTGGCTTCGCAAGCAGCCTTTGACGGCTGGAATGAAAAGGCGGTTGCCGCCGCTGCCGAGATGGCCGGTGTTGATACCGAGATGGCGGAATTGGCCTTTAACGCTGGAACTGTGGATATGATTGACGCTTGGTTCCAGTCGGTTGACGAAGCCATGGCAACGAGATTTACCGATGCAGAATTGGGTGCGATGAAGATTCGGGAACGGATTACGGCTCTGGTGGTGGCCCGTTTGGAAATCTTGGAAGCCGATCGCGAAGGATTGCGCCGAGCGCTCGCGATACTTGCGGCGCCGCCAAACCTTCCAATTGCAGCCAAGTTTGGCTGGCGTGCCGCAGACAAGATGTGGCGGCTCGCTGGGGACACCGCAACCGACTATAATCATTATACAAAGCGGACGTTGCTGTCGGCAGTCTATGGCAGCACAATCAGCGTCTTTCTTGATGACGAAAGCGACGACTATGCAGAGACCAGGGCATTTCTTGATCGGCGCATTGAAAATGTCATGCAGTTTGAAAAGGTGAAGGCCAAGATCACTCGGCCTGCTGGCGATCGGTTCAGCATGGCCCGTTTCATTGGACGGCTGCGTTATCGCGGAGCTTGAATTGTCAGACCTGCCTGCGGAAATCTGACAGTTTTACCAACGCAACAGGGATATTGACGAACAAAAGACTCGCCACAGCTAATCAATATTGATAATCAATCGCAACTGAGATTGATGAGCCCCTCTATGAACGCACCCGTCAAATTGGCGATTACTCTTGACCGCCTTGCGTTGCGCCAGCGCGCTGAGATTTCCTCCATTGATTGGACCGCCATGTCCGATAATGAAGGCGCGCGGCTTCGCGCTCTGGGCCTGGATGAGGGTGTTAGTGTGGAGAAGCTGCACAAAGGTATGTTTGGCTTCAACGATCCCATTGCTTTGCGGATCGGTCGAATGATGATTGCTATTCGCAAATCTCATGCTTCAGCAATATCGGTGGTTCTGCCAGCTTAGAACATGAGCGAAGCGTCACCTTTAATTGTCCTGGCGGGCAACCCCAATGCCGGTAAAAGCGCGTTGTTCAACGCGCTGACCGGCGCGCGTCAGAAAATAGCCAATTATCCCGGTGTTACCGTCGAACGCAAATCCGGTCATTTCCAGTTAGCCAATGGTCATCCGGTGGAGCTGGTAGACTTGCCTGGCAGTTACAGCCTTGATCCGACCAGCCCCGATGAAGCGGTTACCCGCAGCGTTATTTTTGGTGAACAGCAAGGGGAGCGCAAACCGGATGCCGTGATAATCGTGCTCGATGCCGCCAATCTCGATAATCACCTGCGTTTCGCACTGGAAATTATCGCGCTGGGCCAGCCTGTCGTGATTGCACTCAATATGATGGATCTGGCAGAGCGGGACGGATTGACGCTGGATCCAGCGAAGCTGGAAGCCGCGTTGGGTGTACCGGTTATTCCCACTGTGGCGGTCCGCGGTCGTGGGCTTGAAAAATTGTCCGCCGCCATCGATAAGCGGCTGACGGACAAATCAGAAAAACGGGACCTTGTGGTCTCCGAAGAACGCGGTCGCGGACTGCGCAAACAAGCCAAGACAATCGCCGCTCAAACAATTGTCGCTGAAACCGCCGGTCGGCGATGGTCTGAGCGTGCGGATGCCTTGTTCTTGCATCCGATAGCGGGTCCGATCATCTTGCTCGCAATTATGTTTGTGATGTTTCAGGCTGTCTTCGCCTGGTCAGAAGCACCCATCGGTTGGATTGAGGGGGCAAGCGAGTGGGCCGCGGCCGCGGTGGAGGCTAATCTGGCTGATGGCTTCTTGCGTGACTTTATCATTGAGGGTGCAATTGGCGGCGTCGGCTCAGTTGTCGTCTTCTTGCCGCAAATTTTGATCTTGTTTCTGTTCATTCTTCTGCTTGAAGCAAGTGGCTATATGACCCGTGCGGCCTTTATCATGGATCGGCTTATGGCTAGTGTCGGTCTGTCCGGACGCAGCTTCATTCCGCTATTGTCATCCTTTGCCTGTGCGATCCCCGGGATCATGGCAACGCGCAGCATTGCTGATCCGAAAGACCGTTTGACAACCATATTGGTCGCGCCGTTGATGACCTGCGCTGCGCGGCTGCCGGTTTATGCGATTATCATTGGCGCCTTCATTCCGGCCCGTGACGTGGGTGGTGGGGTTGGCTTGCAGGGCTTGGTTTTATTCGGTCTCTACATATTCGGGATTATAGGCGCGATGCTGGTTGCTCTGGTCCTTCGCAGCACCGTTGCAAAAGGTCCGAACAGCGGCTTCCTGATGGAGATGCCGAAATATCAGATGCCCCGTATTCGCGACATGTTGTTGGGGTTATGGCAGCGCGCATGGATTTTTCTGCGCCGGGCAGGAACAATCATCTTCGCAGCTACAATAGTGCTTTGGTTGATGCTGACCTATCCCAAGGTACCGGTTGATAGCCCAGTGAGCCAGGTGGATTATTCGGCTGCTGGACGAATAGCTAATGTTATTGAACCAGCTGTCGCGCCTATCGGCTTTAATCGCGATATCGCACTTGCCTTGATACCTGCTATGGCGGCCCGCGAGGTTGCGGTAGCCGCTCTGGCGACCACTTATGCGATCGATGCGCCGAATGAGGAAGCCGAAGCCAAATCGCTGACGGAGCGTCTGCAAAGCCGCTGGTCCCTGCCAACCGCGCTGGCCTTTCTGGCATGGTTCGTCTTTGCGCCCCAATGTATCTCGACCATTGCAGTGACCCGCCGCGAAACCAATAGCTGGAAATGGCCAATGTTCATGCTCGGCTATCTTTTTGCACTGGCTTATGTCGCTGCGGGCATAACCTATTGGACGGCCATCGCCCTCGGTCTATAGAGCCACCAGAGACTCGAAAAACATCAAATAGATTCCAAGGGGAAATGCAAATGGCTGGCGGCATCAACAAAGTAATTATCGTAGGAAACCTGGGTGCCGACCCTGAAGTGCGTACGTTTAATAACGGTGGTAAAGTCTGCAACCTGCGCATCGCGACATCCGAAAGCTGGAAAGATCGCAATACTGGAGAACGCAAAGAGAAGACCGAGTGGCACAGCGTCGCAATCTTCTCCGAAGGGCTGGCCGGTGTTGCAGAGAAATATCTGCGTAAGGGAAGCAAAGTCTATATCGAGGGAAAACTGCAAACCCGTAAATGGCAGGATCAGTCCGGCAATGACCGCTATTCGACCGAGATTGTCTTGCAGGGTTTTGATGGCAAACTGGAAATGCTCGATTCCCGTCAAGGTGGCGGTATGGGCGGCCAAGGCGGCGGCAATGATGGCTGGAGCGGCGGCGGTTCCGGTGGTGGCTCAGGCGGCGGTTCCAACGACGGCTGGGGTAATACAGGTGGTGGTTCTTCCGGTGGCCAAGGTGGTGGCGCGTTTGACAGCGACCTGGATGACGACGTACCATTCTAGAAATTACCATTCAGCTTCGCACCGGCGGGGGTGACGAAACTGATAGACAATATCGGTCATAACAAGCGGGGAAAAGGCTGGGCAAGTGCCCTATTACTCGACGAGGTTTACTGATTCATGATGAACAATTGCGAACAATGTGTTGTCAAAAACAAAGCCATTTGTTCGGCATTGGACTCAGATGAACTCATTGCGATCAACCGCCTTTCCCGAAAAGTTTCGATCAAGGCCGGACAAGCCCTGATTTGGGAAGGTGATGATAGCCTGATTGTCGCAAATGTTGTGGAAGGGGCCTTCAAGCTAACCTCGTCGCTGGAAGATGGCCGAGAACAGATTATCGGTTTGCTCTACCCGTCCGATTTCGTGGGACGCCCGTTTGGTGACAAGAATGAATATACGGTGACAGCTCTGGCGGATTCGAAAGTCTGTGTTTTCTCACGCGCTGATTTTGACCAGTTTGTCCGTGACCATCCTGACCTTGAACACAAGCTCCTGCAACGCACCTTAACGGAGCTCGATCGTGTTCGTCGGTCCATGCTATTGCTGGGCCGGAAAACAGCGGCTGAGCGGGTCGCCTCTTTCCTGCTTGAAATGTCCGAGCGATTGGCTGATTCAAGTTGTAGTGTGGTTGGCGGCCAGCTTCAATTATTTGCCTTGCCATTCGGGCGGCAGCAAGTGGCGGATATTTTGGGCCTGACCATTGAAACGGTCAGTCGGCAAATGACGCAGCTCAAGAAAAATGATGTGATCGCTTTGCCCGATCATCGCAATGTCCAGATTCTGGATGCTGGCCGATTACAGGATATTGCGGATGCGGGCGCCTAAGCGCTGTTGGAATAGGCCAGAGTTTAACGATAGAATTCATGACATTGCGCTGAGATGAGATCCTCTTTGATCTAGATCAATGAGGATCGGTACGCGGCCTGCCATGCCCTCTCGTGTTGAAGACGGTTTTTGCGACTGTCGACACAGGGAAGGACATTATGGATACGCTCTTATTGAAGGCTGGCGGCTGGCTGGCTGTGGTATTTATCGCATTCATCGCAATGGTTTTGGCAGCAGATGCTGGCTTTGCCGTGCATATGGCGATCATCGCCTTGGCCGCAGGAATTACCCTTTGGGTGACGATCAACAAGGCCGACTATGCTGCCATTGGGCGCGGCATATTAAAGGCTCCTACTGATCCTGGTATCTATGATGACGATCCGATCCGCTGGGGTGTGATCGCGACCATTTTCTGGGGTATTGCGGGTTTGACCGTCGGCCTTATCATCGCCCTGCAGCTGGCGTTTCCGGTGCTCAATCTCAATAATGAGTTCACTACATTTGGCCGCCTGCGACCGCTACATACTTCTGCCGTTATCTTTGCTTTCGGAGGCAACGCGCTGATCGCGACGAGCTATTACGTCGTGCAGCGTACTTGCAGGGCGAGGTTGGCCTTCCCTGACCTCGCCCGTTTTGTGTTCTGGGGATATCAGCTATTCATTGTCCTGGCCGCCACCGGTTATCTGATGGGCGTTACTCAATCCAAGGAATATGCAGAGCCAGAATGGTATGTCGATCTGTGGCTGACCATTGTTTGGCTTTGCTATGCGGCGGTGTTCATTGGTACCATTGTGCGACGGTCGGAACCGCATATCTATGTCGCCAACTGGTTCTATCTTTCCTTCATTCTGACCATTGCGATGCTGCATGTCGTCAACGGCCTGTCGATGCCGGTTAGCTTGCTGGGTTCAAAAAGCTATGCTGCTTTCGCCGGGGTTCAGGATGCCCTGACCCAGTGGTGGTATGGTCATAACGCGGTTGGCTTCTTCCTGACCGCCGGCTTCCTTGCCATGATGTACTATTTTGTACCGAAACAGGCCGAGCGTCCGGTTTACAGCTATCGTCTGTCGATCATCCACTTCTGGTCTTTGATCTTTCTCTACATTTGGGCCGGTCCGCATCATCTGCACTATACAGCGCTACCGGATTGGGCACAGACGCTGGGCATGGTCTTTTCGGTCGTGCTGTGGATGCCGAGCTGGGGCGGCATGATCAATGGCCTGATGACACTGAACGGAGCGTGGGACAAAATCCGCACGGATCCGATCATCCGGATGATGGTTCTGGCGCTCGCCTTTTACGGTATGAGCACCTTTGAAGGACCGATGATGTCGATCAAGGCTGTGAATAGCTTGTCGCACTATACCGACTGGACGGTTGGTCATGTGCATAGTGGGGCGCTCGGCTGGAATGGCATGATCACCTTTGCCTGCCTCTATTATCTTGTTCCACGCCTCTGGGGCAAGCAACGGCTATATTCGTTGCGGATGGTGAACTGGCACTTCTGGCTCGCGACGCTGGGTATCGTTCTCTACGCGGCGTCCATGTGGGTTGCTGGCATCATGCAGGGCCTGATGTGGCGCGAATATGGAGACGACGGCTATCTGGTCTACGCTTTCTCCGAAGTCGTAACTGCGATGCTGCCTATGTATCTCATTCGCGCGACTGGTGGATTGCTCTATCTCGCTGGCGCCATTGTGCTGGTCTACAATGTCTGGATGACGATTGCTGGTAGACAGCGCGATGAAAAACCCATGACCGAAACGCCTCATAACGAGGCACTCGACAAGCCGATTGTGGGTAAGCCCGCCGTCGCGCCTGCTGAATAGAGGAGGCAAGAATATGTCCGGTTTTGCTCAAAAGCATAAGAAACTTGAACGCAATGTCACCCTGCTCAGTGTGGCTGCCTTTGTCACCGTTGCGATCGGTGGGATTGTTGAGATTGCGCCGCTATTCTGGATCGATAACACCATCGAAAAGGTGGAGGGGATGCGGCCTTATACGCCGCTCGAACTCGCCGGGCGCAACATCTATATCCGCGAAGGTTGCTATAGCTGTCACAGCCAGATGGTGCGGCCTTTCCGTGATGAAGTGGAGCGCTATGGCCATTACAGCCTTGCTGCGGAAAGCATGTATGATCATCCGTTCCAATGGGGATCCAAAAGAACCGGTCCCGATCTGGCTCGGGTTGGTGGGCGCTATTCAGACGAATGGCATGTCCAGCATCTGATCGATCCGCGGTCGGTGGTGCCAGAATCCATCATGCCGCCCTATGCCTTTCTGGCGGAAAAGGATTTGAATGCAGGCGATATGGTCAAGCATCTCACGGCCCAGCGGCGCGTGGGTGTGCCTTATACTGCAGAAGCCATAGCCGCCGCCAATGAAGACCTTAAGGCGCAAGCCGATCCCGAAGCGGTGACCACTGATCTGGTCGAGCGCTATCCCAAGGCGCAGGTGCGAGACTTTGACGGTGATCCCGACCGGTTGACCGAAATGGATGCGCTAGTGGCCTATTTGCAGATGATCGGCACGTTGGTCGATTTCGAAGCGGCTGAAGCGCAGGAGGAGCCGCGATGAACTATGAAGACCTAAGGCATTTTGCGGATAGCTGGGGCCTGTTGTTTCTCGGCATGATATTTCTCACGATGATCGGCTGGACCTTCCGGCCCGGATCAAATCGCAAACATGATGAAGCTGCGCATATGATCTTTGAAGAGGATCACGACGATGGTTGATAAACAGAGAGTAGACGAGGCAACCGGAACCAAAACGGTTGGCCATGAATGGGACGGTATCGAGGAACTCGACACACCGATGCCGCGCTGGTGGCTGTGGACGCTCTATGCAACCATCTTCTGGGCGTTGATCTATGTCGTGCTCTATCCTGCATGGCCTATGGTCAACAGCGCCACAGAAGGCGTTTTGGGCTGGTCCAGTCGTGGCGACTATGAAAAAGCCGTGGCGATGCGGGAGACCGAACTGGAGCCGATCCGGCAAGCATTGGTCAACACGGATATTCACGATCTGCCCAATGATCCTGAACTGCTTAACAACGCGATTCAAGGCGGCCGCTCAGCTTTCAAGGTACATTGTGTTCAATGTCATGGTTCAGGCGCCGCTGGCTCCAAAGGCTATCCCAATCTGAATGATGATGAATGGCTTTGGGGCGGAGACATGGCCGCCATCGAATATACGCTGGTTCATGGCATTCGAAATCCTGATCATCCCGAAACCCGATTTTCCCTGATGCCGGCCTTTGGTCGTGACGGGATATTGCAACCAAGCGAAATTGAGGATCTTGTGTCCTATGTCCGCGTGATCAGCGGACGGGAGAAGGAAAGTGGGTCTGCCACGCGCGGCGCCGGACTTTTCGAAACCAATTGTGCGGTCTGTCATGGCAGCGATGCCAAGGGTGATCGGACACAAGGTGCGCCTGATTTGACCGACGCAATCAATCTCTATGGTCTAGATCGCGCCTCGATCAATGACACGATCACCAATAGCCGCAATGGTGTAATGCCGCGCTGGGGTCACCGGCTCGATGCGGCCACGATCCGGATGCTGGCAGCATATGTCCATTCGCTGGGTGGCGGAGAAGACGCACCGGGGGAGCAGGAAGTCGCTTCAGAAGAAGCCGCAACGGAGACTTCGGAAGATGAGCAATCCTGACGAGATACTCGATCCAGAGCTGAAGCTCTACGAGAAGCGCAAAGGTGTCTATCCCAAGGCTGTCGACGGGACATTCCGGCGACTGAAATGGGTGATCATGGCGGTGACGCTGGGCATCTATTACGTCACACCATGGATCCGTTGGGATCGCGGACCCTATGCTCCAGATCAGGCGGTACTGGTCGATTTGGCGAACCGTCGGTTTTACATGTTCGGTATCGAAATCTGGCCACATGAATTTTACTATGTCGCCGGAATGCTGGTGATGGCTGGAATCGGACTGTTTCTGGTGACTTCTGCTGTTGGCCGGGCATGGTGCGGCTATTCCTGTCCGCAAACCGTGTGGACCGATCTGTTCCAGCATATCGAACGCGCGATCGATGGTGATCGCAACGCCCAATTCCGCTTGCAGGATGCACCATGGGGCCCAAAGAAAATCGCCAAACGGTTTGGCAAATGGACGATCTGGCTATTGGTCGCGATGGCCACCGGCGGTGCATGGATATTCTATTTTGCCGATGCCCCGACTCTGGCGCGGGATTTTTTTACCGGTGAAGCGGCCTTTGTGGCTTATGCTACGGTCGGAGTGCTGACCGCGACGACATTTATCTTTGGTGGTTTCATGCGCGAGCAGGTCTGCATTTACATGTGCCCTTGGCCGCGGATTCAGGCTGCAATGATGGACGAAAAGTCATTGACGGTAACTTATAAGGACTGGCGCGGAGAACCGCGTGGCAGTGTCAAGAAAGCCGAAGCTCAGCCCGGCAGTTTTGGGGACTGCATAGACTGCAACCAATGTGTTGCGGTCTGTCCAACTGGCATTGATATTCGCGAAGGGCCGCAAATCGGTTGTATCACCTGCGCCCTGTGTATTGATGCCTGTGACAAGGTCATGGATCAGGTCGGCCGGCCGCGGGGTCTGATCGATTATGTAACCGCCGAAGACGCTGAACTGGAAAAAGCGGGACAGCAGCATACGCCCGTTTTGAAAACGTTGCTTCGTCCGCGAACTCTCCTCTACTTCTCGGTTTGGGGTGCAATAGGCCTGGCGATGCTATTTGCCGTGGGTAATCGCACTCGTATCGATATCAGCGCCAACCACGACCGCAATCCGCTCTATGTCCAGCTTGCGGATGGTGGCGTGCGTAACGCTTATACTGCCAATCTACGCAATATGGAAAACCGGCCGCGGACGATGGAGATTTCGATGTCGGGATTGGCGGAAGCTGTGCTATGGTCCAACCAGGGATCACGGGAAACGGCCGGTCAGACCATCATGGTCGAGGTTCCGGCTGATAGCGTAGGCAGGGTAAGATTGTTCGTTGCAGCTCCAGGGGAGGGGCCTGCAAGGGAAGAATTTACGCTTACTGTCCGGGCCAAAGACGACCGAACAGCACAAGATACGCATGACGTCTTTTTTGAGCGCCCGGAGGCCGAAGAATGAAACCCGAAACTGGAAACCCCAAGAGATTCACCGGCTATCATGCGACGGCGATGATAGTTACTTTTTTTGCTGTGGTGGTCTCGGTCAATATGGTGATGGCTCGCTTTGCGGTCTCGACATTTGGCGGCACGGTGGTCGACAACAGTTATGTGGCCAGCCAAAAATATAATCTATGGCTGGAAGAAGCCCGTAAACAGCAGGCATATGGCTGGAAAACATCACGGCTCATTCGTGTGCAGGACAAACTGACCATGACTGTGCTGAGTGCCAATGATAGCGCGCTGGAAGACGCTGAAATCACGGCCATAGCGGAACATCCTGTGGGACGCGCTGATCCGGTTGTTTTGCAGTTTGTTGAAGATGGCGCGGGGACCTATGTCAGTCGAGACGAGTTGCCTGAAGGTCGCTGGAAACTTCGGATTACGATCAATCATCGCGGCAATAAAATGGCTCTCGCGCAGGAAGTCCTTTGAACGCTGTTACCGATCTTGCTGCCGTCAAGGCCGACAGCGTGGACCATGTCGTTTCGCGATTTGCTGTCCCTGCGATCCGCTGTGCTGGTTGTATTTCCAAGATAGAGAATGGCTTGGCGGTCGAACGTGACATACTCTCGGCCCGCGTCAATTTTTCGACCAAACAGGTCGCAGTTTCCCATCTTCCCGATCTTGGCGAAGACCAGATCAAGGACCAGATCGAGAAGCTCGGCTTTGATGCGCAAATTTTGGCCGATAATCCATTGGCAGAGGAAAAGGGAGGGACGGATCGGTTGATCCGCGCGCTTGCGGTCGCTGGATTCGGTATGATGAATATCATGCTGTTGTCCGTCAGTGTCTGGTCCGGTGCGATGGGCGCAACCCGTGATTTGTTTCACTGGATATCGGCGCTGATCGCGATACCGGTCATCCTTTATTCCGGACGACCGTTTTTCAGTTCCGCTTTCATGGCTCTGCGTTACGGCCGGACCAATATGGATGTACCTATTACCGTTGGTATCATTCTGGCGACGGGGCTTAGCATTTTTGAAACGATGACCAGCGGCGTGCACGCCTATTTCGAGAGTGTCGTTATGCTGATCTTCTTCCTGCTTGCCGGTCGGGTACTCGACGGGATGATGCGAGACCGGGCCCGTGAAGGAATTTCCGCCTTGCTCAAACAAACTGCACCTGGCGCCATGATCTTAAACGAGGATGGCACAACTGAATGGGTGATGGCCAAGGAATTGCGCCCCAAGATGCGCATGGTTGTCGCCGCTGGCGACAATCTGGCGGCTGACGGAATCATTGAAGATGGTATCAGCAATTTCGATCTTTCTCTGATGACTGGCGAAAGCGAACCGCAGCCGAAAGTCGCTGGCGATCAGGTGCTGGCCGGAACGTTGAACCTGTCCGCGCCGGTTACGGTACGCATCACCGCTGCCGGAGAAGATACCGGCCTTTCCGATATTGCACGGTTGATGGATGAAGCCGGTCAGCAAAGATCCTTTTATGTGCGCGTTGCTGACAAGGCTGCGCGTTTCTACGCACCGGCTGTGCATAGTCTGGCACTACTGGCCTTTATTTTCTGGATGTTTGCCGGCGTTGGCTGGCATCAGTCTTTGCTGATTTCGGTTGCGGTGCTGATCATCACTTGTCCTTGCGCGTTGGGCTTGGCGGTGCCGGCTGCTCAGGTTGTGGCATCGGGTGCTCTCTTGCGCAAAGGCGTAATGATCAAGGATGGCAGTGCGCTGGAACGGCTCGCCGAGGCCGATATCGCCTTGTTTGACAAAACCGGAACTCTGACCTTGGGGCGCCCGGTACCGCTAGATGTCAGCCATCTGACGGTATCGCAAAAACAAGTTGCATTGGCGCTGGCACAAGCCAGCAACCATCCCGTCAGTAAAGGTATACGCGCCGCCTTGGTCGCCGAGAATATAACGCCTGCAACACTAGACAATGTCGAGGAAATTGCCGGCAAAGGCATGTCGGCCTCATGGGGCAGGGTCAATGTGGCGCTGGGTAAACCGGTCAAGTCAGCGGATCATCTGTCCTGTCAACTGACTGTCGGTGAGGATCATCTCGCCATGGAATTGCAGGATGATATTCGCCCCGACGCCATGGAAGCGATTGACCGGCTCAGGCGGCTGGGTCTGTCGGCCACAATTATCTCTGGTGATAATGCGGCATCGGTTACCAAAATTTCAAATGCGATAGGTTTGGATGCACAGGCAGGTGCCAGTCCGCAGGACAAACTGCAGGCGATTTCCCGGCTGAGCAATGATGGTCACAAGGTCCTCATGGTCGGTGACGGATTGAACGATGGCCCCGCTTTGGCCGCAGCACATGTTTCGATTGCGCCCGGTTCCGCTAGTGATGTCGGGCAACAGGCTGCCGACGCAGTGTTTACGAGCGATTCCTTCCTGCCGGTTGCGCTCGCTGTTCAAACCGCACAGCGGACAATGCAGATCGTCCGGCAGAATTTTGCACTGGCCATAGGCTATAATATTTTGGCAGTTCCGCTGGCTCTGACCGGAATGGTGACGCCCCTGATTGCCGCGATAGCAATGTCGCTCTCATCTCTGATCGTGGTTGGCAATGCCTTGCGGCTCAATGGTGCAGCGAAATGAGCGGGTTGGCGATCTTGATCCCTGTTGCCCTGCTCATGGGATTGGCGGGCCTGGCGTTTTTCTTCTGGGCGATGCGTAACGGCCAGTTTGATGATCTGGACGGCGCCGCACAACGGGTGCTGATTGATGAAGAAGCACCGCCGTGCGTTGGCAAAAGCGATGACAATGAAGCGGATGATCATGATACAAAAGCATAGACCTTTCGGCGCTCTCCCTCTTTCCATTCTTGCTGTTGCAATGTTGGCCATTATTCCGCTTGCTCCTGCCAGTGGCATGATGAGCCTTTCGGTTTGCGGCGCGGATGGTGTGACCAGAACAATCAATGTCCCGCTCGATCGCGAAGGTGATGATCGGGACGATTGTGTCAAAGCCTGTCACGGCTTTTGCTCGCGCAAGCAAATGCCGCAAGAAGGTGATGATCTCGACGAGTAAACCCTTCCGGTAACCAGTGTTAGTTGCCGAGAAGATGTGGGACTGTTCAGTTTGCTCAGGAATGAACTCAGCGGAAAAAGATCAGAAAATTGGTCAATGCCCCATTAGCAAGGGGATCCTTGTGTCATTGAGCAAGTGCTTGGTCACACCTCCGAAAAGTGTTTCACGCAAGCGGCTATGGCCATAAGCGCCCATGACTAAAGCAGCGGCATTTTTTTCAACCGCGAAATCGGCGATAATATCAGAGGCTTCATTGCCCTTGCCTTTGAGCTCATGGAGAACGGTTGGAACGCCGTGCCGGGCAAGATAAGTTGACGCGGCGATATGCGGGAAGTCACCGCTATCATCACCGACGGTCACCAGATGGACGTCACTAGCCATGTTCAGCATGGATAGAGACATGCGCACGGCTTTGGCTGCTTCTGCTGACCCGTTCCAGCCCACAACTATTGGCGCCTGACAGTCAAAAGATGTTTTCTCCGTGGGCACAACCAAGATGGCGCAATGGCTGTAGATGGCGACATCACCAGCAATTGGCAGGGGTTCGTCACCCGCATTGCGCTTGCCATAGGACTGGCTGACAATCACCAGATCGGCAAGGCGACTGCGTTCGGTCAATAAGGTTGCCGGGTCACCGAGGCCAGTTTGCCAGTCCCAGGACACGTCTTCTTCCTTCAGCCGCATTTCGACACGCTCACGATGGGCCCGCTCTGCAGCGTCCATATCTTCAAAATTGATGCCGGTTACGAAATCGCCGCCCAGCGGTCCAAACGACATTGGTGCAAACTGGGTGGTTGGCTGTACGCAGGTCAGATGCGCGGCGTGACTGCGGGCGATATCCAGAGCGACCTGTAGTCGCGAGTCAAAGCCATTATCTTCAAACACGTGCAATAATATCGTTTTCAAGGCACTTCTCCCGTTGATCCCCGTTTCGACAAGGAGGGATTATTGCTTTACCGACCAGTCTTGGCATTGATCTGGCTCAAAATATCCGGGTCCATCCCATTTAACCGGTGTGGTGGTTAAATCAGACAATTTCCATCACATCGCCGGGTTCCAGTTTTGGAAGCAGGGCATCCATATTTGGACGTGTGATTGCCACGCAGCCTTCGGTATCTCTGTTCTCATAGCAGATATGGAAGAAAATCGCACTGCCCTTGTCTGAAACCGGCGGGTCATCATTGTGGCCAAGGATGATGATGATGTCATATAGTGGATCCTCGCGGATCAGAGATTCGGCGCTAAACGGATGCGGCAAGCATACCGGCTGGTTGTAGGATGGATCAGACGGATCATCTGACCAACCATCTTGCGCACCGATCCATCGCCAGGGCAATTTCAACCGGCGAGGGAGCGTGCTGCGACCGGGACGGAATAGCACAGTTCGGATCGGCCATTTTCCCCGCGGCGTGCAGCCATCGCCTTCTCGCTTTTGATCAGCCGGGCAAGAGCCGGAACGACCAATGGTGCATGGGATTACCTGATCTTCAAAATTGAGTGTCCGCGCCTTCGCATCAACCCGCAATATATTCAAAGCTTGTGACCCGTGCGGTCCCTCTTGGTATCGAGGTAGAATTCATTATGCGGATTGGCGGTAATCTTGACCGGCAGGCGGTCAGCGACGGCAATGCCGCAGTCTTCTAGTCCTTCAACCTTTTCCGGATTGTTGGTCATCAATTTGATCTTACCGATACCAAGCCGTTGCAGCATCTGTGCTGCAATGGAAAAGTCCCGTGCATCAATAGCAAAACCAAGCCGCTGGTTGGCGTCAACTGTGTCAAAGCCCTGATCCTGCAAGGCGTAAGCGCGCAGCTTGTTGATCAGCCCGATCCCGCGACCCTCTTGTCGCAGATAGAGCAATACGCCCCAGTTTGCCTCGCTCATTTGGGCGAGGGCGGCATGAAGCTGCGGACCACAGTCGCATTTCAGACTACCGAGGACATCACCGGTCAGGCATTCGCTGTGCAACCGCACGACCGGAGTGGTGTCATCGCGCTCTCCGACGACCAGCGCAATGTGATCGGTGGAATCGGCTTCGCTGCGAAACCCGTATATATGCGCATGTGTATTGGCGGCGACCGGTAGCTTCGCATGGGCACTAACGACCAACGCGTTGGAATCGGCATAAGCTGCTACATCCTCTGTTTGTAGCCGGTCTTCTGCCGGCTCGTCGATGATCAGAAATGCTGGAAGTAATCCTCCGTGTCGTGCCAGTTCCATCGCCGCCTTGGCTGCTTCCGGATGACCCAGTTCCTCGCTCCGAAAGGGGCCTTTCATCGGATGTCGCATGTCCAGTACCGGATCAACAATTGCGATAATCTCTGCAGAAGTGACGGGGCCAGCCAGACTAATCTGGACCGGTAACGCCGGGTCGGCGGAGGCACGCTGGTTTAACAGTTTCAACGTATCCGCACGGCTAGACGATATCAGAAGTCTGATTTGCGACTGCCCAGACAGATGCTGATCCAGATTGGTCGTTTCGACAGGCAGCAGGTTCAACGCCTCGCCATCTGTTTCCAACGCTATCGACCAACCGCGCCGCAAAGCATCAATAGCCCTCGCCGCGCGCCGCGCCGCTTTGGAGTCAAGGGCAACTGGCGCTGTCATTCAAAATTTGAATTCCGTGATCAGTGGGGCGTGATCCGATGGCTTGGTCCAGCCGCGGGCGTCTTCATGAACAACATGACTCACGGCTTTGCTTTCCAGTTCCGGGCTGACCCAGACATGATCCAGTCGCCGCCCTTTGTCCGATTCACGCCAGTCGCGAGCCCGATAGCTCCACCATGTATACAGACGTTCAGGATCAGGAATAAACTTACGGCCAATATCGACCCAGTCATGCGCGGCCTGCAATTTGGCCATGGTATCGATCTCGACTTGTGTGTGGCTAACCACGTTGATGAGCTGTTTATGGCTCCAGACATCAGACTCGAGCGGCGCGACATTAAAGTCACCCAGCAATATCGTTGGTGTATCCAAAGCGGCTGACCAGTCTGTCATGCGCTGATAGAAATCCAGCTTTTGGCCGAATTTCGGGTTTTGCTCCCGGTCCGGAATTTCTCCACCGGCCGGAATATAGACATTCTCGATGCGTACACCGTTTTCCAGTCGGGCACCAACATGACGGGCTTCGCCATTGGCCTGCCAGTCAAAGCGTTCGTCTTTATGGAGCGGAACGCGGCTGATCATTGCAACGCCATGATGCATGGGCTGCCCGTTCAATATGAGATGATTATAGCCCAATTGCCGGAACACCCCTTCGGGAAACTGATCATCACGAACCTTCGTTTCCTGCAGGCAGAGCACATCCGGCGCTTCTTCCTTCAAAAATCGCTCGACAATTTCGATTCGAGCACGGACGCTGTTAATATTCCAGCTAACGACTTTCAGACTATCACTCATCGCTAAACTCCTAGCCATGATAGCGAAAAAAAGCCAAGCCAAAAGCCACGCAAAATCCTATATTTTTTGATGGTTTAAAGACGAAAAACCCTCACCTCCGGGGGCATTTAGGAGGTGAGGGCTAACTCGCGTTCGTCACGCATAGGATGGTCCGAAGTTTGTATAATCAGGTAACAGGGGGAAAACCTGATCGCCTCATCTCATCCTGTAACCCTTATAGAACCGCGTTTCTGTCGCTTAGATGAACGAAACCTGTCAGCGCTTCCGCTTGTCGAAGCCGCGCCTCCGTTCATCGTCCACGGCGCCCTTTTCTTCGGGGATCGGTCCAATTGAACGCATTTTTGGCCACCGGAACGCCAAATTTTTGGTCAGAAAGCCGGATTGATGTCCGATTATTCTTCGAATCGAGTGATACCCAGCCATCAAGCCGCAAACCGGCAGGCGCGCCTGCTACCTTAGTGAAGACCATGGTAATCACGCCATATTCCGGGCGTTTTGGATCCCGAACTTCGACGCTCAGCACATCTGGATTGCGAGTCGGGATGATTTTTCCATATTTGGACAAGTCGCGTTCGGGATTAAGCAGTGCACCCAAGGGACTGTTCCTGATCGGCCAGCGCTGAACCTGATTCACGTCATAATCGATCATCGTCAGGGCCTTGCCATCACCAACAATCAGCAAATTGGCTTCCTTGCCATATTGAAAACGTATCCGGCCAGGCTGCTTTAACGTCAGTTTTCCGGGTAAAAGTTGTCCACTACGGTCGGTCTGCGTGAAATTGGCCGTCATGGTGGTCATTGCACGCAAGTGGGCGGAGATCGCATTTATATCATCCGTTGGGCTTTGTTGGGCCGTTGCCGGAATGCTGGCCGTCAGTGCCAAAGGCGCAGCGGCGAGCAGAAAAGCAAATCTCAACATATTGAAAACTCCTGAAAAATTTTCTTGATAGCTAGCGCAGAGCGATTGAACATGACCTGAATTGCGGCTTCCTAGATCACTTCACCATTTTGATCGCGCAGCACTTCGCGGCGGCCAATATGGTTGGGCGGGCTGATAAACTGATCATCTTCCATCCGGTCGATGATCCGCGCAGCTGTATTATAGCCAATTCTGAGCTGCCGCTGGAGCCAGCTCGTCGATACTTTCTGACTTTCAAAGACAATCTGGCAAGCCTGGGCATATTGCCGATCTTCCTTGCTATCGGAAAGATCCGCGCCATCCAAGGCGTAGCTGCCGTCTTCCGGTTCCTCGGTCACTGCCTGAATATATTCAGGCGACCCTTGAGCTCGCCAATGATCGGCGATCAGACGGACTTCGTCGTCGGACACGAAGGGACCATGGACCCGGGTCAGCTGCTTGCCGCCAGGCATATAAAGCATGTCCCCCTTACCAAGCAGCTGCTCGGCACCTTGCTCGCCAAGGATAGTGCGCGAATCAATCTTCGACGTCACATGGAAACTGATCCGTGTCGGCAGGTTGGCCTTGATCACCCCGGTAATAACATCAACCGATGGGCGCTGGGTAGCCATGATCAGATGGATACCGGCTGCTCGCGCCTTTTGTGCAAGACGCTGGATGAGAAACTCTACTTCCTTACCGGCCGTCATCATCAGGTCGGCCAGTTCGTCCACGATGATCACGATTTGCGGCAGCACTTCATAGTCCAGCTGCTCTTCTTCATATATAGGACGCGAGGTTTCGGGGTCATAGCCTGTTTGAACCTTGCGACCGAGCGGTTCGCCCTTGGCTTTGGCGGCTTTGACCTTTTCATTATAATTGGCAAGATTGCGTACCGAGATGGAAGACATCATCCGATAGCGTTCTTCCATTTGCTCGACGGCCCACTTAAGTGCTCTTACTGCTTTCGTGGGTTCGGTAACCACCGGCGATAACAGATGCGGAATGTCATCATAGGTGCTGAGTTCCAGCATCTTGGGATCGATCATGATCATTTTGCACTGGTCCGGGGTCAATCGGTAAAGCAGTGATACAATCATACAGTTCAAGCCAACCGACTTACCCGAACCGGTGGTACCAGCAATCAACAGATGCGGCATTGGCGCGAGATCGGCAATTACCGGATCGCCGGAGATATTCTTGCCGAGGATGATCGGAAGTTGTCCGGTCTGGTCCTGAAAACTGTCGCTGCCGATCATTTCGTGGAGAACCACGGACTCCCGCTGTGCGTTGGGCAGTTCAATACCCATCACCGTACGACCAGGTATCGCTGCAACACGGGCCGAGAGCGCGGACATATTCCGCGCAATATCTTCGGCAAGTTGAATGACCCGGCTGGCCTTGATCCCCGGTGCGGGTTCCAGTTCATACATGGTCACCACCGGACCTGGACGCACGGCATTGATCGTGCCTTTAACGTGAAAATCGTCAAGCACAGATTCCAGCAAGCGTGCGTTACGCTCCAAACCCGCCTTATCAATTACGTTGTTGGCTTCTTCCGGTCGCGGGGTCAGTAGATCAATTGACGGAAGGGAGTAGGGGCCAAAGAAATCACCCTGTTTACCGCTGGATAAGCTGGCTTTTTTCGGAGGTAGAGCACGGTCGCTAATTTCCGGCGGCGGACGGTTGTCCGGCTTGACCTCTTTGCGAGGTGCCGGTGCTTTCTTTGGTTTTGCGGCAGCATTATTATCAGGCTCGATGACGAGACCGCTATCTTCTTCATTCGATCCGAGTCGCGGCAATTTGAGTTGCGGCATCGAAAATAGCGGTTTGTCGAGCCGCAAGCTGAAATAGCCGAGTACCAGCCCGCCGGTGACGGTGATTGCCGTGAGTACGCCAGAAATGATTCCGCTCCAGCTTGTTGAAATGGCGTTCAGAACCGCACTAATACCCTTGGCAGAAAGCATCCCGGCAAGCCCACCCCATCCCGATGGCAGATTAACTTGACTGTCTGGAAGCCATAGCGACAAACCCGTGCCGATCAGAAAGGCGGCAATCAGGCACCACAGCAACTGTTTTTTCCAGTCTGTCTGTGGAATGTCGCGCCACAAGCGATGGGCAAAAACCAATAGTAGCGGCAGAAACATAACCACTGGCGCTCCGAGCATCGATAGAAGCAGATCAGAGCTGTAAGAACCAAAGGAACCCATCCAATTATGTTCGACACTGCCCGCTGCCGTGTTCAAGGAAGGATCACTGGGTGAATAACTCCACAGCGCAAGAACCAGGAAGGCAGTCAAAATGCCAAGCACCACGGCGCCAATCAGTGCCCCACTGCGCAGCAGGCTAACCCGCATAACTTCGCGCCAATTGGCTTCTTTCGCTTTTCCCGCCATAATCTACTCTCGGTACCCGTTTGTTTCCGGGCAAAAGCCCGAACCCATATTAACTATCCTTTCCTTTGCGCGAATCGGTGACTCCGCGTCAAGTTTTGCCGACAAGTTTGTTGTCTATTCTTTGATGGAACATGCTTTCCTTTCACCCCGGTGAAGCCTATCTTGTGATCACGGAACCGCAAGAAAGAGGCTCGTTCATGACCAATTTTGGAAACGAAAGCGATATTGTCATATTGGGCGCTGGTCTGATTGGCCTTACGCAGGCCCTGACCCTCGCCGAACATGGCCTTCGGGTCACGGTCATTGATCGCGCCGAACTTGCCGATTTGCGAGATTCAAAAAGCGATGGCCGAGTGTCATCGATAAATAGCGCGAGCTGGAACATGTTTGAGGCGATTGGTCTATCTGAAAAGCTGGAGCCGCATGGTTGCAATATCGATCGCATCCTCATCAATGACGGCCTCAAACCGGGAAAGCTTGACTTTAAGCCTGACGAAAATGACGGCCCGCTTGGCGTGATGATCGAAAATGCGTTGCTTCAGCAGGTGTTGTTTGACGCGGTTCAGGCCCATGACCTGATCAACCTACAGATGCCAAAGCATGTGCGGGAGGTGGATTATGGCGACCATCAAGTCTCCGTGACTATAGAGAGCGGAGAGAAATTTGGCGCGCCTTTGCTGATCGCCGCTGATGGCCGAGGGAGTGCAGTTCGCGATGCAGCAGGTATCGTGATGGCGAAATGGCAATATGATCATAGCGCGATTGTCTGTTCCGTCACGCATGAGCAGCCGCATGGGAATACAGCATATGAGATATTTTACCCTGCGGGACCATTTGCGATTCTGCCGATGGGTGACGATGATCGAGGGCGGCATCGTTCTGCGATAGTCTGGACGGTGGCGCGCAAAGATGGTCCTGCACTCGCCAAGATTAACGCGAGAGCGTTTCATGCAGAGTTGATGAAGAAAACCGGGGGGTTTCTCGGCCAGATGGAATTGCTGTCCGAACGCACAACCTATCCGCTTGGTTTTCATCATAGCGCAAGTTTGACATCGGAGCGGCTCGCTCTTGTCGGGGATGCCGGGCACGGGATACATCCGATTGCTGGGCAAGGGCTCAATCTTGGCTTGCGCGATGTGGCAGCACTGACCGAATGTGTGGTGGATGGCGCACGCACTGGCCTTGATCTTGCCGATGCACAGATATTGGCACGTTATGATCGCTGGCGAGGACTCGATAATCTGATGATGTCTGCGGCCACTGATATATTGACGCGGCTTTTTGGATTGCCCGGAGACACCTCCTCCGCGATCAGGCGTTTTGGCATTGGTATCATCCAGCGCATTCCGCCATTGAAGGATCAGTTCATGACTGAAGCGCGCGGAGAAAGCGGCGATTTGCCCAAATTACTGATGGGTGATCTGGTTTAAGGCTTTTATCGCGGCCCTTGGCCGTCATCGACCTTGATGATTGTCCCGGTCACACATTCTGACGCAGGGGATAGCAGGTATAGCAAACTACTATCCATCTGATTTGGTTGGCATATACGTTTGCGGGGGAATTGTTCATAGAAATTTCCCATCCGGCTGGTCATTCCATCAGACATGTCGGTGGCAAAAAGCCCTGGTGCAATCGCGTTAACGTTGATGAAGAATCTCGACCATTCAACCGCCAGTGCTTCGGTTATTCTTGATATTCCGGCCTTGGTGGTCGAGTAAAGTGCTGCGCCTCCGCCGTCATAATGCGTGGCAGCTATCGAAGAAATATTCACGATCCGCCCCGGCGCCTTCTGTTCGATCAAAGGGCGCGCAAACTCACACGACAATATATAAGCGGCCCGCATATTGGTATCGAGAACATCATCGATCAGCTCGGTCGACATTTTAACGGCACGTGCCGCGTCGACAATTCCGGCATTATTGATCAAAATATCGGGTTGGCCCAACGCTTCCGCTACAGCCGGTACAATCGCTTTCAATTGCTCCGCATCGCGCACGTCAAGATCAAAAGCCTGTGCTGCACCTCCATTTTGAACAATTTCGTCGACCAGCTCGTCAAGCTTTTCCCGTCTCCGAGCGGTGCAAGCAACCTTTGCCCCGCAAGCCGCCAGAACGTTGGCAAAACGGCGGCCCAAACCAGCAGAAGCGCCGGTTATAATCGCGGTACGTCCGGTCAGGTCAATCGAGAAATTGGGGGTCGTCATATGGGGCATCCTTATCCTGTTGTCAGGACAGGGATGCCCGAATGATCATCCGTAAGGCAAGAGGATAGTGTGCCGGCTTACAGATCCTGTTCGCGGATCGGTACAATCTTCAGCTCGACCCGGCGATTGGCAGAGCGACCTTCTTCGGTACTGTTGCTCGCGATCGGCTGGCTTTCACCAAAACCGCGTGTTTCGATACGCGCAAGCTGCACGCCGCTGTTGCCCAGATAATTGGCTACCGATGACGCACGCCGTTCGGACAGTGACTGGTTATAAGAGTCTGATCCGGTGCTGTCGGTATGGCCATAAACATCGATATAGCTTTTTTCATATTGCGATAGTGTGTTGGCAACGCTTCCCAGAGTTTCCTGAAATTCCGGTTGGATAGCGGCGCTGTTTACTGGAAAGGTCACATTGGATGGCATGTTGAGAATCAGATTGTCACCCTCACGTGTCACATCAATGCCTGTCCCGGCGGTTTGTTCGCGGAGTTTTTTCTCCTGCTCGTCCATGTAATAGCCGACACCAGCTCCGGCGAGACCGCCAAGCCCCGCTCCGACGATTTTTGCAGTCCTGTCATTGCGACCACCGATAATGTCGCCGAGCAGATAGCCGCCCAACGCGCCGCCGATGCCGCCAATGGCAGCTTTGGAAAGGACCCGGTTTCCGGTTTCTGGATTGGTCGTGCAACCACTTGCGAGCGTCAGCGCACTTAATGAAATTGCTGCAATAAATGCTTGTTTGATACGCATATGTTCATTCCCTCATAAAGGCGTTGCTGGGATATATTTATCTTTTGCAGCGCGATAGCCGTAATTAACCATAGACAAGATGAACATAAAATTATGAACCGACACTGACAGCAAATTTGATATTTTGTAAAACATGTGGCTATAGAGAATCTTTCGGGCTTATTCCCTTTCTATTGGACAATATGACAGCTTTTCCTTGGTTTGATGTCGCAATCATCGTTATTCTGATTCTGATCAATGGCGTCTTCGCCATGTCAGAGCTGGCGATTGTTTCAGCGCGCAAAGCGCACCTCCATTCCGCTGCCGATCGCGGGAGCAGGGGGGCGAGGATTGCCCTGCGTCTGGCGAGCGACCCCGGTAAATTTCTCTCGACCGTTCAAATCGGCATTACCCTGATTAGTATCGTCGCCGGTGCTTTCTCCGGAGCAAGTCTGGGCGGCCCGGTGGCGGAGCGCTTGCAAGCTTTGGGGATGGACGCGGATCTTTCGGTAACAGTCGGATTTGCTCTCGCCATAGGTGTGACGACCTATGCAACTTTGGTCATTGGTGAACTGGTACCCAAACAATTTGCCCTGCGATCGGCTGAAAAAATCGCCGTTATCATGGCACCGCCTATGGATCTTCTGGCCCGGCTGGCGGCCCCTCTTGTCTGGTTGCTCGATGGCACCAGCGCGTTGATCTTTCGGATGCTTGGCCTGAAGCGGGATCAGGCGAGCCATGTGACAGCAGAAGAGCTGCAAATGGTCTTTGCTGAAGCTACACGATCGGGCGTGATTGAAGAACATGAACGCGCGGTGATCGCAGGTGTTGTGCGCATGGCTGATCGGCCGATCCGTGAAGTGATGACGCCACGTACCGAGGTTGATTGGCTGGATATCAGTGCGACGACAGAAGAGATTCACGCCATGCTGATAGGATCGCCGCATAGTCGATTGCCGGTGGCGGAGGGTTCTGTCGATGAAATTAAAGGTGTGGTGCAGGCCCGCGACATAGCCGCTGTTCAGTTTAGTGGAGAGCCCCTTGACCTGCACGAGTTGGTGCGGCCACTAGAGAAGGTACCCGACCAGCTGGACGCGCTGGATGCCCTCGATATTTTGCGCGAGGCTGAGGTGCCTATGGTCCTGGTTCATGACGAATATGGCCATTTCGAGGGCATAGTTACCCCCAATGATTTGCTAAGCTCCATTGCCGGTGAGTTTGTCTCGGATCAGGATGAGAAAACCCAACGCAGCCTGATCGAGCGCGCAGACGGCAGCTTTCTCGTTTCGGGCGCTATGTCGATGGATGCGCTGGCGGATCGCCTTGGCATTAAACTGCCGGATGATCGGGACTATGCCACGGTTGCTGGCCATGCCTTAAGTCAGCTGCGCCGCCTTCCCGAAGAGGGTGAGAGTTTCGAGGATCAGGGCTGGTTGTTCGAGATTATCGATATGGATGGCCGCAAAATCGATAAGCTGATCGTCCGTGCTTCCAGTCCAGATGCAGAATAAGCCTTTGTCAAAAAACTGATATCACCGGCCTTCGGAACGAAGTGGGGAACCAGAATCACTTTGGATCAGAAGGGCTGGCATATTGCGTCATCCGCATCTGATCATCACGCGGTTGACAAAAACGAAAGGGAATGTCCGATGAAGAAAAGAACAATTGCGGGGACAATTGCGGCCATAATTCTCATAGGCGGTGCCTCCGCCGCTTACGTGGCTTCCCCTACGATTCATGCAGGTCAGACCGGGGAAGCGCCGGAGCTTGGCCGATTGGGCGAATATAGCATCGGAACAGGTGTCAGAACATTTGCGCTGAAAGATCGCACAGAAATTACGGCCTGGGGCGCTATTTCCGGAAATCTTACCGATGTGAACCGGCAATTGTCAGTGCGGTTCTGGTATCCTGCTACGGCTGGTGACGGGAAAGCAGCCAAATATTCGCATGTCATGCGACCACCCGGAAAGGAGCCCGTGACCATTTCCGCACAGGGTGTCGCTGTGCCTGACGCCAAAGCAATCACCGATCAGAAATTTCCGCTGGTGCTGATGTCTCATGGCTTTGGTGGATGGAGTACCCAGTTTAGCAATCTGGCAGAACAAATCGCCTCGCAGGGCTATATTGTCGCTTCGATTGATCATGCCGATATGCCCATTGATGGAGTCACATCCTTCTTGCTGTCCTTTGGTAATGTGCTTGTCGACCGGACTTTGGACCAGCGCCAGATTCTGACGCAGATATTGGAGGATGCATCGTCTGGGGCGCAGGCTTATGCTGCGCAAATCGACGCTGAAAATGTGGGGCTGATTGGCTATTCGATGGGCGGATATGGCGCCATTGCTTCTGCCGGGGCATCCTATGACTATGCGAACGATCCGATGTCGACCATTCCAGCGGCCGCCAAAGCTGCCATCGAGGAATCCTCGCAAAATGCACTGCCGATTAAATCACTTGTCACCTTTGCTCCCTGGGGCGGACAGCCTGACAGCCGAGCATGGACTGCAGACAGTCTTGGACAGATTGAAAAGCCGGTTCTGGTCGTGACTGGGAATCAGGATGACGTGGTGAACTATGAGGAAGGCGTGAAGTGGCTGTTTGACAATATGACGGGGTCGGATCGCTATATGCTGGTCTATCGCGAAGCCCGGCACAATATTGTCGGCAATGAATTTGATCTCGAAACCGATGCCAATTTCACGACCGCAGAGTTTCTTAAAGAGCCCGTGTGGCGAAGTGATCGGTTAAACGCCATCAACCAGCATTTTGTGACGGCCTTTCTGGACATGACTTTAAAAGATGACGCATCCAAAGCGGATTATTTGAACGTGCCGAATACAGATTCCAACAACAGCAAGTGGCCGATTGGATTTGGTGAGCAGTTAAACGGCAAAATGGCGGGTTCCGAGCAAGCCGACCATTGGAAAGGATTCCAGCGTCGCTGGGCAGTTGGTCTTGAAATGTATCGGCAGGAGAAAACGCAATAAACGCGTCTTCAGATAGTGCGCTAGAATAACGTCGGTTGATGTTATCTCGCGGCCTTAATTCTGGTCTTTAAATTATAGCTTGCCGTATTTTTTCTCAAAGCCGGTAATATCGTCCTTTGCCAGATATTTCGCTTGATCGATCCATGAATCGCGTGTGATCCGACCACTGAAGCTTTCCAGATATTGGTCAACTTCCTGTATCTCCGCTTCTTTCCAAGCGGCAATCTGGTCGAACCGGGTGACACCGAGATTATTCAGCAAAGTGTTTAGTTTCGGTCCAACGCCTTTAATTAGACGCAGATTATCTGGCTCCCCAACAGCCTGTGCGATCTTGGGTTTGCCCGGTGGTGCCGGAGGGGGAGTATCGGACACGGCTGGCCGTTTGCGGGGGCGCGGCGCAGAGGCAGCGCCTGGTTTGGCTTTTGCTGCAGCGGTGGCTGCGACAGCTGCAGCGGCCGGTTTGGCCACCGGTGCAGCTTTTGGTGCCGGTGCCGGTGCTGCTGGTGTAACCTTGGGAGCGGGCGCAGGAGTAGGCGCAGGCGCTGGTTCTGGTTCTGGTTCTGGCACAATTGGATCGGGCGTTGCAACTACGGCATCACCAGCTTTTTCCAGCAAGCCGTCATCAGCATCAAAATGATCAGATCCATTTTCCCGGCCAGACACTGCCCAGGCCCAAAAAGCCGTAGCTACGCCAATAAGCAATGCGATCAGAAATAGCAGCCAATTTGCAGAAATCAGCGTTATCATTATGTTAAACCCCTATATTCAAATCCAAATATGGCAGGCAGAGCCGCGATTGCTACGTTGCCCGTCAAATCCATTCTCATTTTCAATCAAATCTCGTCGCGATTCCGGCCCCAGATGAGCCAGCCCATGCCGAGGCCAATTGCAAAAGTCGTGAGCAGGAGCAACAGATTTTCGACTAATAGTGGCATGGTTCATTCCTCCTGTTGCGATTTCGCATCATTTACTTCTTTTTTATTTCCCGCCTGCACCTTGAATTCAATACGCCGATTCTGTGCATCTGCTTCCGGGCCTTGCCCAGTAGCCAGCGGTTGTTCGGCACCGTAGCCGGTTGCAGTTACCAGATTCTCCGGGATACCACGCTCAATCAGGCCAGCGCGAACACGATCGGCACGTTCCTGAGACAGGATTTTGTTTACCTGCGCATTGCCGTTGCCATCAGTGTGGCCGCCGACTGCAATGGCGATGCCGGAGCAGGGCGTGAGTGCTGCCGCTATTTTGTCGAGCAGTTTGTTGGACGCAGGCGATATATAAGCGCTGCCGGATCGGAAGCTCAGTTTTTCACCTGCAATCGCGGTGTCGACGCTATTCTGACACTTTGTCGCGACAGGATCACTTCCCTTGCTGGCAGTATCTGTCGTCGTGTCTGTGCTATTATCTGCATTGGATCCCGATACCAGATTGGTCCCAGCCCAGCTGGCGCTGCTACCGGTGATTTTTGCAACAGCATCTAGTGCCTTCTGCTTCATCTCATCCGGGGCATCGCCATCCAAAACTGCGTTGCGAGATAATGGATCGCGGGGAAGGGCTACCGTTACGCCGTCCATACCTTGTGCGGTCAGCTCCGTCTGCGCGGCACTTTCAAGACCTGAGATGAATTTATCGCCAGTGGTATAATGTCCGACAAGCGCCAATAGAGCCGTCGCAACCGCACCAGTTAAAATCTTACCCCCAACTTCCATTCCAGAACCCCTTACTCAGTTCGCTTCATCTTTTGTCCATCCCCTAAAATGGAGGATAATTAGGGATGAGTCCAGTTCACCGGGCCGGGCAGATCGCCCAATATCCGACGAGACGAGCTGTAATTGTCCCCATATGAGACAATTACTTAGCAAAGATGGTTAACAGCTTACTGCTTTTCTTGCGGGATTGGTCGCCAGGCCGAATCAATCTCAACTTTGACTTTGTGCCAAATCACTCAATTTACGGAATTCCTGACGCCAGAAGTTGCCGCCATTTCCGGACAATTCCTGAATATTCCCGTAGTCATAGTCGCCAAGATATTTGTCTCCGCGCAATTTCTGTCCGAATGCAGCAACCGCGACGGCAAAGGCCATGTCGCCACGCGGCGCTTTAGCATCGCTCAGGCTACCTGCTGCGATCTGGCGCTTTATCAAGCGCGATTTGTCGCCACCAGGTAATTTATAGCGCAATTTAACCTGAGCCATCTCACCGGTGAAATCCGGTTGCCGGTCCGCAACGCGGTTGGCAGAATAGCGGGGGTCAGGAAGCCAGCCCGATGATTTTGTTGGCATGATCTCGTAAAGCGCAGTCACCTGGTGGCCAGCGCCGATATCTCCTGCATCTATCTTGTCGTTGGCAAAATCTTCTTCCGCGAGTAGCCGGTTTTCATAACCGATCAGGCGATATTCCTTCACATGCGCGGGATTGAACTCGATCTGGATTTTGACATCCTTGGCGATGGTGAACAAGGTAGAGCTCAATTCTTCGCCCAGAACCTTCTTGGCCTCCATGGCGCTGTCGATATAAGCATAATTACCGTTACCGACATTGGCGATACCCTCCATCAACTCGTCCCGAATGTTGCCTGTACCATAGCCGAGCATTGTCAGATTGACGCCTGATTCCCGTTCTTTGGAAACAATTTTTTTCAGCTCGTCTGTATTGGACGTGCCGACGTTAAAGTCTCCATCGGTAGCCATGATAATGCGATTGATACCGCCTTTGAGGAAGCTTTTTCGTGCGGTGGAATAGGCAAGCTTGAGCGCATCACCGCCAGCTGTCGAACCTCTTGCATACAGGCAATCAACCGCCTCTTTGACATGATCCTTGTTGGATGTCGGCGCCAGCAGCAGACCAACAGTGCCCGAATAAACCACAATGGACACCCGATCATCGCTGCGCAATTCATTCGCCAGCGATGTCAGTGTCGATTTGACGAGCGGCAATTTGTCCTTGCTGCCCATCGAACCGGAAACATCGACAAGAAAAACCAGATTGGCGCGGGGCCGCTCGCTGCTATGGACGTCATAGCCGCGCAGACCGATGCGCAGCAGGCGGCTGGCGTCGTTCCACGGTGTGGTGGACAGATCGGTCGACACGCTGAAAGGTGCTTCTCGGCTGGATGGTTCAGGATAATCATAGCGGAAATAATTGATCAACTCCTCAGTCCGCACCGCGGCTTCGGGCGGCATTTTTCCATCATTCAGGAAACGCCGGACATTGGAATAGCTGCCTGTGTCGACATCGACCGCAAAGGTAGACACCGGTTCATCAGCAACCCGCTTGATGCTTGCGACCTCTTCACCGGCATATTTCTCGCGGTCTTGCGGCTGTGGGCGCGGATAGGGATAAGGGTAGGGGCCGGGTACTGTAATTGGCCGGGCAATGCGCCGCGCAACACCGGTTGGACCTCCCTTCTGAAACTGGCCAGCGATCGATGCCGGCGGCGGAGGCGGCGGAGGTGGCGGTGGGAGCGCGGCTGGAGAATTTTGAAGGCGACCCGGGCCCTTTCTCCTGGAGCCTGTGGCGATAACCTGATCGCGATCATAACGCGTAAAAATGCTGCAGTTGACAGGATGTGGCGGCGGTATTCTAACCAGATCCGGGCGCTTTCCCTGTCGCGACTGGGCCTCAACGGGTGCTGTGCCCGGTGTTCCTATCAGACCAATCGCCGCGAAGCCGCACAAGATTTTGGAAATATTAGAAAAACGCCGCATGTTTATCCCTCCCGAAATACTCAACCCGGGATAGAAGGTGCCAAAAGCAAGCTGACTGGTCTATGAACACATGATATGTTGTTACATAGACCAGTCAGATCAGGTTCTTGTCAGTATGCTCTCAGGCCAGTTGTTTGCGCATCCGTTTCGCGCGGGATTCAGGACTTGGATGTGTCTGCAACCAAGGCAATCCGCCACCGCCTCCGCTCAGCCCGGCAAGCTTATCTAGTGCGGTGACACAAGCCATCGGATTATATTGCTTCTGCCTCATGAAGGCCATGGCATAGTCATCCGCTTCTTTTTCATGTTTCTGACTGTGTTGCGAGCTGATTACATTGCCGAACAACTTACCCAATTTGGAATTGGCGATCGTGCCGACCTTGCCACCGGCTGCATCGGCAACGCCAAAGGCGGCTTCCTTCTGCAGAGCACCTTGCATGCGTTTCTTGGTATGACCTTCCTTTACATGGCCAATTTCATGTCCGATCACATAACGGATCTCGTCATCGGTAAATTGATCCATCAGCCCGGCAAAGACCCGGATCGTGCCATTGGCCATAGCAAAGGCATTCACGTCACGGACAAGATAGGCTTTGATATCAAGATCAAGCCCGTCGTGATTTTTCAAGCCCTTGGACAAATTGGCGATGCGTTTGCCATAGGGATTTTTTGGTCCGGCAACCGGGTTGCGGCTGTCCATATCGGCGGCCATCTGGTCAAAATAGACCGCCATTTCTTCATCATTATAGGACCCTGCCTTGGCGACCTTACCGGCCGCTCCCAAACCCTTTTTCAGGTTAAATTGTGCGTGCAATGGCGCGCTTGCGCTGATTCCACCAGCCAGCGCGGCAATCACCATGATTTGCCGCCGTGTGAGCAAAGTATCGTCGTTTTTCAAAATTTGTCCCTTCCCTAAAAGTACAAGCCCCTGTTGCGCCGGACTATGCAAAAGAGGGCGTCGGCACGCAATGCAATTTGCAATAAAGTCATGTAAATTATCGATTTTCAGGTTCTGAAGCTGTTAGCGATGCAAGGCCATCGATGCGTTGATTGATCAGAACCCCTGGACTGATCCACCATCCACTTGAATCGACGTTCCGGTGATATAGCTGGCTGCCTCTGATCCCAGGAAAACCGCTAGGTTGGCAATCTCTTCGGGCTGGCCGATACGTTGCATCGGAATTTGCGCAGCAATTCCGGCAGCCACCTCTTCTACTGTTTTTCCTGATGCGGCTGATTGCTGTTCCAGAATCTGGGTAACGCGGTCGGTATTGGTGAAGCCGGGGCAAACGGTATTGACCAGGATATTATCGCCGGCAACCTGATTGGCCAGTGTCTTCGCCCAACCCAAAACCGCCATGCGGACGCTGTTGGACAAGGTCAATCCTGGAACAGGCTGTTTGACGCCCGATGATGATATGTTGATGATTCGGCCCCATTTTTGCGTTCGCATATGCGGCAGGACCAGTCGCGTGAGGCGGATAACAGACATGAGGGTTAGCTCGACTGCTTTGTTCCAATCTTCATCAGCCAAATCTTCAAAAAGGCCTGGCGGTGGGCCGCCGGCATTGTTGACCAATATGTCGATATGGCCAAATTTCTGGGTTACGGATTGGACGACCCGATCAATGTCCTGTGATTTCGAAACATCTCCGGCCAGCGCCAGACAACCAGGCATTTGCGCCGCAGCGGCATCAAGGTTATCCTGTGATCTTCCGCAAATCGCTACATGGGCGCCGCTTTTGTGAAATCCCAAAGCCGTTGCCAATCCGATGCCCTTGCTACCAGCGGTGACAAACACGATTTTATTTTCAAGATTTAGGTCCATAACGCTAACCTGCCGGAATCAGGCGCTAATGTATAGTCCGGATAGGTCTGCCGCCGTTGTTGATCCTTGCCCCTGGCGCGGTCAAAGCACTGATTCCGATCGCAGAGCCGGGATTTGCTAGTAGTTTAGTTTTCGCTTTCCCGGGCAACCTCTCGCCAACCAATATCGCGGCGGCAAAAGCCGGTGGCGAAATCAATCTGATCCACCGCGGCATAGGCTTTGGTCTGGGCTTGGGTGGTGTTTTGACCAAGCGCCGTGACATTTAGCACGCGACCGCCATTGGCGATCAATTTTCCGTCAACCTCTGCGGTTCCGGCATGGAATATCTTTGTGCCTTCACGTTCTGCGCGGGCGAGGTTCTGGATCTTTCCGCCTTTGTCAGGCTTACCAGGATAGCCGTTAGCGGCCATGACGACGGTCAACGCGGTTTGCGGATCAAATTCCGGTGCACTGACCTGACCTAGTTCCCCTTTGGCTGTGGCCCGCATGATCGCAGCAAGATCAGACTTCAGCCGCAGCATGAGAACCTGGCATTCCGGGTCGCCAAAGCGCGCATTATACTCAATTAACTGCGGGCCGGTTTCCGTTAGCATCAGTCCCGCAAAGAGGACCCCGCTATAAGGCGTACCTTCGGCGGCTAGTGTATCGACCGTGGGCTGGATGATTTCGTCCATGACCTGCTTTTGCAGCGCCGTAGTAAGAACCGGTGCGGGGCTATATGCGCCCATGCCGCCGGTATTTGGTCCGACATCGCCTTCACCGACACGTTTGTGGTCTTGCGCCGTGCCGAACGGGATGACATTTTTGCCATCGGTGATCGCAAAAAAGCTGGCTTCTTCGCCAGTTAGAAACTCCTCGATCACCACTTCAGCGCCAGCATCGCCAAAGCCACCTTCAAACATCATTGCAATGGCTTCTTCGGCCTGCACGCGGGTTTCTGCAATGATGACACCTTTGCCCGCAGCCAGTCCGTCCGCCTTGATAACAACCGGAATTGCGAATTTGTCGAGTGCCGCCAATGCATCCGTTATATTGGTCGTGCGGACATAGCCGGCAGTGGGGATATTGGCACGGGCACAAAGGTCTTTGGTAAAGCCTTTTGATCCTTCAAGCTGCGCTGGCGCTTGGTCAGGGCCAAAGACCAATATGCCCGCGGTCCGCAGACTGTTACCCATCCCATCTACCAAAGGAGCTTCTGGCCCTACAACGACCAAATCTATCTTGTTGCGCCCACAAAATTGGATCACCGCTGTATGATCAAGAACGTCCAGTTTCACGCATTCCGCATGATGAGCAATACCAGGATTGCCGGGGCTGGCATAAAATTTCTCGACAGACGGGGATTGCGCCAGCTTCCATGCCAAGGCATGTTCACGGCCACCGGACCCGAGCAACAGGATATTCATGGACGACTCTCTTTCTCTAGACGCGAAGCTGTTAGCCGAGAGCGGCGCTGGCGACAATGCCGCTCCTCTGTCTGTGTCAGAAATTTCTGGTACACTAAAAAGAGTCGTCGAAGATCGCTTTGGCTATGTGCGGATCAAGGGAGAGATTTCCGGCTATAAACGCGCAGCATCTGGCCATGTCTATCTTGCATTAAAAGATGATAAGGCGGTGCTCGATGGGGTGATGTGGAAAGGCAATGCAGGCCGGCTGCCCTTCCAGCCAGAAGACGGGATTGAAGTTGTCGTATCCGGCAAACTGACAACCTATCCCGGACGTTCCAAATATCAGGTCGTGATCGACAAGATGGAATTGGCGGGCGAGGGTGCGCTGATGCAGCTTTTTGAAAAGCTGAAGGCCAAATTGCACGCCGAGGGACTGTTTGATCAGGACCGCAAACGCGCGATCCCATTTCTGCCCAAAACCATCGGTGTGGTGACGTCGCCGACTGGCTCCGTCATTCGAGATATACTGCACCGGTTGGCAGATCGCTGTCCCAGTCATGTTATCGTTTGGCCGGTGTTGGTGCAGGGCGAGGGAGCTGCCAAACAGATTGCCGGGGCAATTGACGGTTTTTCAGGCATGCAGACTGATGGCGGGATGGCCAAGCCCGACCTCGTGATTGTCGCGCGTGGCGGTGGTTCGATTGAAGACCTTTGGAGTTTTAACGAGGAAGAAGTGGTACGGGCGATTGCAGATTGTTCCATTCCGCTTATCTCTGCCGTTGGTCATGAAACCGATACTACATTGAGCGATTTTGCTGCCGATCTGCGCGCACCAACGCCAACGGCTGCGGCGGAAATGGCGGTGCCGGTACGCGCCGAATGGCTGGCATCGCTGAATGAATCGAAAGCCCGGATGGCACGATCAGTGCAGCGCAGCTTTGCCACTGCGCAAGAACGGTTGGAGGCACAGCGCCGACTGATGCCAGCGCTGACCGATTTGCTCCGTCCGCATCAGCAACGCGTAGATGAACTGTCCGACGGAATGAAATATGCGATGGGACAAAATGTCGCTAAGGCCCGCAGCAGATTTTCAGTTTCAGGAGGCGCATTGCGGCCCGCGATGCTTCGCCAACGGATGGATGCAGCGAAAAGCCGGCTGGATCGCCTGGACTTGCCGGTGGCACTGGTCAAACGGCCTCTGGATGATGCGCGTCAGCGGCTCGACAGCCTTTGGCGATTGGCGCAACAAGTGTCGCCCGATGGTCCGTTGAAACGCGGCTATGCGAGAATATCAGGATTGGACGATCAGTTTATTGGCAGCAAGGCAGCAGCTGAGCTTGCCAGCGCCGTAAATCTGCACTTCCATGACGGCACGGTGGCAGCGCAAATTACTGACGCGCCGATCGAAGCAACGAAAAAGGCAGCAAAAAAGGCTGAGCCAGCGGCCAGGCCAAAACCTGCTAAAGTCAAAAAACCGGTGGATGACAGGCAGCAGGATTTGTTCTAGGCGACTTTTTTGTTATGGAAGTGGTAAATATTTATCGGTAAATCACTATCGGTAAATCATCGGTAAATGCTGCGCGGAGTAAGGTTTTCCTATGTTAATGTCTAATCGCAACAAAGTGGCGAAGCTCTATTATATGCCGAACGGGTTTCGACCATTATCCTCTGGTGACCATGTTTTATGTGCGATTACCAGCGAGCAGATTCCGCTCGAAGAGCTTCGCTATTGGAGCGTCGAAAAGCAGGAAGCCTATGCAACGGCGCAAATCTCTGTCCAGGCGCACTTACCCGAAGAGGAAAAATAACGGTGCCTAAGAAAATCATCATTGGCGGCTTGGCTTTGGCAGGTGTCGCGGCTCTCTCACTACCGTTATCATCACCTTTGGCGAAGAGTGCCGGGACGGAAGCTGCTGATGCGACGGAACAATCTGCGTTTCGCAAAGCGGTCAAGTTCGGCTTTACCGGACAGGAAATCCAGGGCGGTGTGATGCTGGGCAATGCTCCGGCAGGAACGCGCAGCATTTCGTTTGAAGGGCAACCTGTGCCTGTGGACGAAGATGGCAAATTTATTATCGCCTTTAATCGCGACGCTGGTCAATCGGCGCAGATGGTCGCAACGCTTGAAAATGGTCAAACGGTCAAGAAATTTTTCAACGTAGCGCCGCGAAAATGGAAAATTGAACATGTCAATGTCGCTCGCCGCAGTGGCGGGCCGAGCGCTGCGTTCATGGCACGCCGTCGCCCGGAACTGGCACGGATCAACGCGGCGCGTCAGGTAAAAAGCGGCAGCAAAGGATGGCGCCAGACGTTCATCTGGCCTGCCAAGGGCCGAATTTCCGGCATGTTTGGATCACAGCGCGTCTACAAGGGTGAACCGGGCAGCTATCATAGCGGTGTCGATATTGCTGGTGGCGCAGGCACCTATTTTGTCGCGCCAGCCGACGGGGTCGTGACCCTGGCGGCGGACAAGCCATTCTCGCTTGAAGGCAAATTGCTGATGATCGATCATGGCATGGGCTTGAACAGCGCTTTTCTGCACGCCTCACAGATACTCGTCAAAGAAGGCCAGGAAGTAAAGCGCGGCGAACCGATCGGCCGTATCGGTGCTACGGGCCGTGCGACTGGGCCCCATTTGCACTGGTCGATGAAGTGGAACAAAGCGCGCATCGATCCGATCTTGCTGACCGGACCGATGGGCTAGAAAAAAACCGCCGGCTACGCTATCAGTTTACGATCCGTTTGACCTTGAAGGCGCGGCCACCATTTACCTTGGCCACGAAGCTCCCTAGCGAACCCCGCTCAACAACAATTGAATCACCAACTTTGGGACGCCGAGAAGTGCTACGCGGTGCTGAAGTTTGCTGCCAGACCGCGCCGTCTTCCAGCTTGAGGGTCCACTTACCACTGCGGCTATTGCGGACTGATGCAATTGTTCCTTCTATTTGATCGATCTGGTCACCGTCATCGCCATCCCCACTAAAGAGTTTGATCCGCGGCAGTGATAATCCAAACAAACCTCGTCTGGCTTCGCGGACTTGTTCCCGGTCAGCAATGACGACCTGATTATTGGACTGAGCGGTCTCCAGGGCCGCGACTTTTTCATCAAAACAGGCCAGTCTTTGTTCGGCGTCCGTGATATTCTTACAAGCCACGAGATCTGTATAAATGGCTGGCGGGGTAGAAACCGCCTTGTCTTTTTCGGAAGCGACAGCCGGAACACTGCCTAAAAATGATGCACATATCAGTGCGGAGGCAATTCTGCGCGTCGCAATTTTTTGACCGTTCATATCTCACTCCATCCCAATCTTGGTCGCGATTCCAATGACTATCCTTCGCTGGAATCGATATTTGTCTTAGCCCTACCAGATTGGCGGCGGGGCGCAATCGCTTGGCATATGGTAAATGATAGGATTGGTTCTTTCTACGCTAGTGTAAATGAAATTGTGGGGCTTAACTGGTTAATTCACTTCGGCTCTCCCTATGTGACTGTGGCAAAATAGTTACATTATATACAAAAGCGCGCCGAAAAGCTGAACATGAGCTTTACAGGAATGTGCAATTACGGCATCTGCCAGCCATTCCGATGGAATATTGCGCGTGTCCAAAACGTGTTTGATTCGGTCGGGCAACTACAGAAGCGGGCCATTGGGGGCCCTGCTCCTCCAGAATAAGGGACTGGAATAACATGAAAAAATTTTCGAAGCTGATGAGCGGTACGGCACCAGTGGTGCTCGGCCTCGCTATGGTTTCAGCACCTGCCTACGCGCAGGACCAAGACGTTCAGGACGCGGATGCAGTTGATGAGGAAGTCATCGTTGTTACGGGTTCTCGTATCAGTAACCCAAATCTGGAGCTTTCCAGCCCAGTTGGCGTTGTAACCTCCGAAGAGCTGGAACTGCGTCAGACCAACGTTGCTGAGCAATTCCTGCGTGAACTGCCAAGTGCTGTTCCAAGCATCGGTTCTGCTGTGAACAACGGTAACGGTGGTTCTTCCTTCGTTAACCTTCGCGGTATTGGTTCGGTTCGTAACCTTGTTCTTCTGGACGGACGTCGTTTCGTTCCTGCAGATACAACGGGTCGTGTCGATCTTAACTCAATCCCATTGGCGGTTATTGAGCGAACAGACATTCTGACCGGTGGTGCTACAACGACTTATGGTGCGGACGCTATCTCTGGCGTTGTGAACTTCATTACCAAGCGTGACTTTGCTGGTGTTGAAGCGAACTTCTCGCAGCAGATCACAGAAGAAGGCGACGGCAACGTGTTCCGCGCTGACTTGACGATCGGTGCTAACTTTGATGATGGCCGCGGTAACGTTGTTCTGAGTGTTGGTTACCAAGACCAGGACGCTGTTTTTCAAGGCGATCGTGACTTTTCCGAATTTAACGTAAGCTCGACCACTGGTCTTGCTGCTGGTTCGGGTAACGCAGTGCCTGCTAACCTGTTCTTCACTGCACAGGGACCATTGGATGCCGCCGGTAACGCAACTGGTACGACTCTGGTTGGCCAGGTCGACCCAGACGGAAACGGCTTCTTCCCAGGCTTTAATGGTGGTGCTGGTCCGTTTAACTTTAACCCATTCAACATTTTCCAAACCCCGTTTGAGCGTTTCAACATTTTCGCTTCGGGCCGTTATGAATTGTCGGATGCCGTTGAAGTTTATTCTCAGGCTGCATTCTCGAAGCAAACCGTTTCGACGATTATCGCACCTGGCGGTTCTTTCTTTAACACCTATCAGATCAACTTGAACAACCCGTTCTTGAATGACGGTGTTGCACAGGGCTTGTGTGGAGCTTTGGCTTTGACTGCAGGCGAATGTACCGCAGCGATCAATACGCCAGACGGTGAGACGCTGGCTGACGGCACGCTGAACCCAGATTACCGGGAAGCAGCTGGCCTGATACCACGTCGTTCTGTTGAAGCTGGTACGCGTAACTCTGAGTTCACCAGTACTCTGTTCAACCTTGTTGTAGGTGCACGCGGTAACATTACTGACAACATCACTTGGGATGTTTCCGGTACATACGGCGAATCAGAGCGTATTCAGCGTCAGAGCGGCTTTGCTCGCTTCCAGCGTTTGCAAAATGCTTTGATTGCTACTGACGCGAACACCTGTTCACAGTCTAGCATCGCAGCGACGACCAACGACGGTCTTTGTGTTCCGATCAACTTGCTCGGTAACCTCGGTACGATTTCACCCGAGTCAATCGACTATGTGTTCAACCTGACACAGCAAGTTATCACCACAACTAGCATTGCAACTGTAAACGCTAACATTGCTGGTGACCTTGGTTTCGGTATTTCAGAAACACCAATTCAGTTCGCTATTGGTGGTGAATATCGTAGCTTTGAAGCAACACGCCAGTCTGATGAAGCATCTCAGACACCTGGTGCGGTTGTTGGTGGCGGCGGTGCTGCTCCCGATATTTTCGGTGAGTATGACGTTTATGACGCTTTTGGTGAAGTTAGCATTCCCGTATTCGAAGGTCAGCCTTTCGCTGAAAGCCTGACAATCGATCTGGGTGCTCGCTATTCTGACTACTCAACAGCTGGAACCGAGTTTACTTGGAAAGCTGGCGGTAGCTGGGAGCCTGTAATCGGTTTGACCATTCGTGGTAACTACCAGCGTTCATCACGCGCACCAAATATTGGTGAGCTGTTCGCACCAGTTGTTACTGGCTTGTCAAACTTGGCAACTGACCCATGTGCGGGCGGTGCTCCAGTCGGAAATGCTGCTTTGACCGCAGTATGTCAGGCACAGGGTGCTGGTAGCGTAGCTGCAATTCCTCAGCCAATTGCTGGTCAGATCAACATTACCACTGGTGGTAACCCAGATCTGGGTGTTGAAACTGCTAGAACATGGACTGTTGGTTTCATTGCGCAGCCAAGCTTCGTTCCTGGTCTGTCTGTATCACTCGACTACTTTAACATCGACGTATCTGGTGCGGTTTCTGCTCCAACCGTCGGCGATATCGTAAACGGCTGTTACAGTGGCGGTAACCTGGACTTCAACACGAACGTCTTCTGTCAGTTGGTGGAACGTAACCCAACAACTGGTGGCTTGAGTGGTGCTCCTAACGAGCTTCGTGGCCTGCTGCTTAACCAGAGTAACTTGGGAAGCATTGCTACCGACGGTCTGGATCTGAGCGTTCGTTATGGTACAGATTTGACCGACAATATCGGTTTGAACCTGTCCTTTGACGGAACCTGGACCAACAAGAATACCTTCCAGGCATTCCCAGGTGGCGTAAACCGTGACTGTGTTGGCTTCTACAGTGTGAACTGTGGTTCTATTCAACCAGAATTCACGTTCACGCAGCGTACCACTGTAACGTTTGACGAAGTGTTCAATCTTTCACTTCGCTGGCGTTTCCTGAGCGGTACTGAGCAAGAGCCGCTTGACATCAGTTCGGGTCCAAACGGTGGTAACAACCCAGCATTCCAGGGTACTACCGCATTGTTCGGCGACGTAGACTTCCAGCAGATTCCTTCTGAAAGCTACTTCGATCTAACCGGTCAATGGGATATCAGCGACAATGTTCTGCTTACTGTAACAGTTCAGAACTTGTTCGATAACAGCCCAACTGTTGTTGGTTCAAACATCGGTACCACAGCGTTTAACAGTGGTAACGTTTACCCATCGACATACGACACCTTGGGTCGTCGTTATGGCGCAAGCGTTAAATTCAGCTTCTAATCTAAAAGGTTAGAACTGAAATGAAGAGGGCGGGCCAATTGGCTCGCCCTTTTTCGTTGCACATGGTCGTGTAATCGGTACAATAAAAGCCATTCTGGTATTTGACAGGAGCGCATATGAGGGTAGCTTCTACCGCAGGCTTGGCAATTCTAATTGGTTTCGTTGGTATAGCACCATCGAATGCTATGGATTTTATTCAAGATACCGGCTCGAATGCGGAGGAATCAGTCCCAGCGGGTTTGATTGTAGTGAAAATCCAGGAAGCCGAACCGGATGCTGATCAAAATTTAGCGATCAAGCCGGAAATTATCACCGATAGGCGACATCCAGCCTATGTACGTTGTCGAATAGAGCCAGTAGCTGGCTCCATCATGAAGAAACGCCGCATCTGCATGTCTAACCGCGATTGGAAAATCGCCATCAGGCGCGGGAATCAATATGCCACAGACTTTGTAGCTGACAATCAGCCAGGTTTTTTTGTGCCATAACATTGTCTTTTCACCCGATATTTTCTATCCCCAACATATGATTAGAAGGAAGAGTTATGAAAAAAATTGCTTATGTCACCACCGCCGCTTTGTTTGGCGCATTAATGGTGAGTGCACCCGCCCATGCTGCCGGTTCCGACGCAGTCACGACTGAAGAATTGGTATTCAAAAACGAAAAACCAAAAAAGATCACGGACCGCAGTCATCCTGATTATGTGCGTTGTCGTTCAGAGCCTGTTATCGGTTCATTGGCAAGAAAACGCCGGGTTTGCATGACCAATAGCGAGTGGGCAAAACATAATCGCGCGGGTAGCAGAGTATCGCGGGAATTTGTCGAGGATATGCAAGTCGGCCAAAACGCCGAATAATCAAACTAGTTTAGAATGGCGATTAGATTAATTGTGATCCGATCGCCATTTTGATTCCGGTACTTTCCGCTACCGCTTTGGTCCATGTTGCCACCATTTCAATTTCGGCCCCATGCACCTGAGCAACTTTCTGTTGCTCCTCATCACGCGCTTTTGCATCAAAGACCTGGCCGGGAGTGCCCTGATCAAGCTTCGAGTGACTTGTAAAGGCTGGACCTTGAGTGACGGCGTCAATCTGTGCGTCACTCAATTTCAATCCGTAGAGGTCGGATAGCGCCGCAATCGTTGCGGGCGACTGCGCTAAAAACGTGTCGCTATCCATTGTTTTTACGCGATCCGGACCGATAGTATCGACAATTTTGGCAAATAGAGCATGCTGCGAAAGCCAGATAATGGCGGCTACCTGCAAATCGGTCAGTTTCAAAAGTTCGTCATTGGAAAATCCGCCGATAGCATAGCCGTCTTTCAACGTTCCGATCAGCACATCTCGCACCCAGATCCGGCCCCACATTTCCTTTTTGGCAATCGATTTAAGGAAGCCTTCAATCGGTGCATAAAGAAGCAGTGCCTTCGCTTCTGGTCGCATGCGCAACATCTCAATCGCCAAAGGATTACATATATTGGATGGCTTGATGATAACCGCGCGGTCTTCGCCAAAGGGCCGGGACATAAGGGTCAGGCTTTGTTCAATAACATCGCGCTGTCGGTTTGCATCTGCGCCGCGTCGCCGCCATCCTATCATGTCATTGAGAACCACGGGCTCTTTCAGTCCCATTGAGACCCCTTCAATATCGAACGCCCGTGCCAGCATCGTGGAACAACAATAGGCAGAATGGAAAATGAAATGGACCGGTGCAGTTGCTGGTGATGCTTGCGCAACTTCTGATCGTGGCACCGCCTGAAACTGATCGACATTCGGCAAATGCTCATCGGTGATGAAGGTGCATTGGCGATGAACATCACGAGGAACCGACAGGAATCGGAACGCATCGTTTGCTTCATCATAGCGATGCGCTAAATATCTGGCATCGCTCAATAACTCGTCTCGTTGCACAGTGCTGATCATGCGCTATGTTTGCCGAACATCGCTGGCGGGTGCAAGATCAACCTTCGCTAGCTGTCGCCACCGGCACCATTTCGAGAGCTCCGTCACCTTCGTTGATTTGGACCGTGCTGTTATCCGGTACATTACCGCGCAGAATCAAGTCGGCCAGCGGGTCTTGCAGATATTTCTGAATGGCGCGTTTCAGCGGCCGTGCACCGTAGACAGGATCATAGCCAACCCGGCCGAGCCAACGCTTTGCGGCATCGGTCAATTCGAGCACGATCTTCCGATCCTTGAGCAGTTTCTGAACCCGGGCGACCTGTATCTCGACAATTGGTGCCATATGTTCCTCGGCGAGCCGGTGGAACAGGATAATCTCATCCAGTCGATTAAGAAATTCAGGCCGGAAATGGGCGCGGACCACTTCCATCACCTGTGGTTCCACATCCTTGACTTTCTCGCCATCCTTCAGGTTTGCCATATATTGGCTGCCCAGATTTGAAGTCAGGATAATCAGCGTGTTGGAGAAATCGACGACACGGCCCTGTCCGTCGGTCAAGCGGCCGTCGTCAAGCACTTGCAACAGCACGTTGAAGACATCGCCATGAGCCTTTTCAACCTCATCAAACAGGATGACCTGATAGGGTCGCCGGCGCACAGCTTCGGTCAACACCCCGCCTTCTTCATAACCGACATAGCCTGGAGGCGCGCCAATCAGCCGAGAGACGCTATGCTTTTCCATAAATTCGGACATATCGATGCGGACCATTGCCTGATCATCATCAAAAAGGAATCCGGCAAGAGCTTTCGTGAGTTCGGTTTTCCCGACGCCTGTGGGACCGAGGAAGAGGAAGCTGCCGAGTGGGCGATTGGGATCTTGCAAGCCAGCCCGGGACCGGCGGACCGCTGCAGACACGGCGTCAATGGCATCCTTCTGGCCAATGACCCGCTTGCCGATCAACTCTTCCATTGCGAGCAGTTTCTCGCGCTCCCCTTCGAGCATTTTGTCAACCGGGATACCGGTCCATCGGGAAACGACCGACGCGATGTCCTCGCTCACGACTTCTTCACGCAGCATTGCGCCTTCGGTGGCATCGGCGGCCTGTTCGAGCTTCTTTTCCAGATCAGGTATCTTGCCGTAACTCAGCTCACCCGCCTTGGCGAGATCGCCGGCACGTTCTGCCTGTTCCAATTCCAGACGCGCGGCATCCAGCTCTTCCTTGACATGGGCTTCGGCGTGGATCTTGTCCTTCTCGCCTTGCCAGCGGGTCGTAAGTTCAGCGGATTCCTGTTCCAACTCGGCCAGATCCTTTTCCAAGGCTTCCAGACGGCTTTTGGATGCATCATCGCTTTCCTTAGAGAGCGCTTCTCGCTCAATTTTCATTTGTATAATCCGCCGGTCGAGCGTTTCGATTTCTTCCGGTTTGGATTCGACTTCCATACGGATGCGCGAGGCGGCTTCGTCCATCAAATCGATGGCTTTGTCCGGCAGAAAGCGGTCGGAAATATAACGGTGTGACAGGGTGGCTGCGCTAACCAGGGCTCCGTCAGTAATGCGCACGCCATGATGCAGTTCGTATTTTTCTTTCAGACCACGCAGGATGGAGATGGTGTCTTCCACTGTCGGCTCACCGATAACAACCGGCTGAAAACGCCGCTGCAGGGCTGGGTCTTTTTCGACATGCTTCTGATATTCGTCCAGCGTGGTCGCGCCGATACAATGCAACTCACCGCGGGCCAGAGCCGGCTTGAGCAGATTGGAAGCGTCCATTGCACCTTCTGACGCACCGGCACCAATGAGCGTATGCATTTCATCGATGAACAGGATGATCTCGCCGTCAGCGCCGCGCACTTCGTCCAGTACGCCTTTAAGCCGTTCTTCAAACTCGCCACGATATTTTGCGCCAGCGATGAGCGAACCCATGTCGAGCGCCATCAACCGGCGATCTTTCAGGCTGTCCGGCACGTCACCATTGGCAATGCGCAAGGCAAGCCCTTCGGCAATCGCTGTTTTACCGACGCCGGGTTCACCGATCAGCACCGGGTTATTCTTGGTGCGGCGGGCCAATATCTGAATGGTGCGACGGATTTCCTCATCGCGGCCAATCACCGGGTCCATTTTGCCTTCCCGCGCAGCTTCGGTGAGGTCGCGGGCAAATTTCTTCATCGCTTCGTAACGATCTTCGGCAGATGCCGTGTCGGCGGTGCGACCACCACGCAATTCATTAATCGCGCCGTTCAGGGCGTCGGGTGTGACACCGGCATCACTCAGTGCTTTTCCCGCCGCAGTATCTTTAGAGAGAGTAAGAGCCAGTAACAGGCGTTCCACGGTGACATAGCTGTCACCGGCTTTGTCTGCGACCTGTTCCGCCTGATCCAGCACCCGCACAGCATCGTTGTTGAGACCAGGGGTCTGCTGAGCCCCGCCGCCGGACACCGCCGGGATTTTGGAAAGGGCTTCATCAGTCGCAAGATGGGCCTGCTTGGCGTTGCCGCCGGCTTTGGTGATCAGGCCAGCGGCCATGCCTTGGTCATCTTCCAGCAACGCCTTAAGCAAATGCGCTGCGGTAATCTGTTGATGATTCAAGCGGATCGCCACCGTCTGGGCAGATTGCAAAAAGCCTTTGGCACGGTCGGTAAATTTCTCGAGATTCATTGTCCCGTTCCCTCGTTCATGGTTCTCAACCGATATGGAGTGATGTTTTTGTCACACAAGGGAGCGGGACAAATAATTGTTACAAAAGCCTATTTGGCGGTCCAGTCGCGTGCGAGCTGATCGAGCAAGCGCACACCAAATCCGGAGGCCCCTTTGGGTGTCAGAGGCTTTGCGGATTTGTTCCAGTCCACACCAGCAATATCCAGATGGGCCCAAGGCAGTGTATCTTCAATGAAATAGCCAATAAAATGAGCTCCGGCACTTGCGCCTGGAGCATCTGTTACACCCGAATTTTTGACATCGGCAATGTCCGAACGGATGGCCTTGGCATAGGCGGGATGCAGAGGCAGTCTCCACAAATGCTCACCAGTGTCGTCAGCGGCTTTCAGCAGGCGATCGGCAATGGCGTCTTCCCGTGCAAATAGTCCCGCATATTGATCGCCCACCGCTCGTCCAACTGATCCGGTCAGGGTCGCGACATCTACCAGTGCGAAGGGTTTGTAGCGATCCGCCACATATTGCACCGCGTCGGCGAGTACCAGCCGTCCCTCTGCGTCTGTGCTGAGGATCTCGATGGTCTTGCCGCCATAGGTCCGCACAACATCTCCGGGGCGCTGGGCATTGGCGCCGGGCATATTCTCGGCGAGCGCAGCAACCGCCACGATATTAACCGGAGCACGGCTCTTGGCCAGCGACAATGTGGCGCCCATGACCGCAGCAGCACCCGACATGTCGGCCTTCATTGCCCACATGCCCTTGTTAGGTTTGATTGAAATGCCGCCGGTGTCAAAAGTAATTCCCTTTCCAGCCAACGCTAGCGGCGCGCCACTGCCGCCCGTGTAGCTGACCACCATCATCCGTGACCCGCGCGGGCTACCCTGACCGACACCGACAATCGCGCCCATGTTCATCTTGCGCATCGCAGCTTCGTCGAGAATTTCGATGCGAATATTAGGGATGCCTTTGAATGCAGCGCCTACCCGGTCAACAAAGCTCTGCGGATAAAGTGCACTCGCCGGTTCGCTCTGCAGATCGCGAACCAGTGTGACACTGTCAGCAAGATGTTTGTAACGATTGTTCCAAAGGGATTGAGCCGCGGCCGCTGATGGACCGGCTATTGTCACTTTTTGGCTGGCTGGCGCTGTTTCGACATCGGTCTGATAGCGATCAAAGCGGTACTGGCCAAGGTTCAGACCAAGCGCAGCTTCTGCCATCGCGGCGGCATCCGGAGGACCAACTAACGCCAGTTCTGTATCTTCCTTCAATAGCTTCTGCACAGCGCTCCCGGCAGCGGATTTCCAGTCTGGTCCTTCATCGTCGGACTTGGCAGCACCGGCCAGCATGATGAGCGGGCGGCTACCAATTCCGCGAAGTTTGAGATTACTTCCGGTTTTTCCTTTGAAGTCGGCAGACGCAATGGCGGCTTCAACAGCGGCGCGTTCGGTGGGGGAAAGGGCAGGTGTATTCGGTAACTCCGCACTTTCCATCAGGATCAACAGACCAGCATTGTCAGGCGCTTGTTCGGCAAATGCAATTGGACGTTCGGCGCTATTAGGAGCCGTGCTGGCCGGAACACCAGAACCGATAACGGATTGCGCTGATACTGGAACGGCAAATGTGAGCGCTGATAAAGCGGAGAACAGGGCAAAGTGAGAAATTTTCAGTTTCGGCATGAAGGATCCTTTGTGACTTCGACAAACGGGTGGCTACCCGGTTGACCAATGTCACAACATTGCGCAAGAGCTATCGAAAGGGCAAGTTCGAAGACCATAGAAAAGGGAAATGGAATGAAGGTGATCAAGCGAATCGGTGTAGGATTATTGATCCTGATTTTGCTGGCTGCCGTTGCGCTGGCGGTTTGGGAACCGATGAGCGTCACCAGCGCTTCGCCGCCACCTGACAAGACCTATGAAGCGCGTATCGTCCGCGACAAATTCGGTGTGCCCCATATTTTTGGTAAGACCGACGCCGATGTCGCCTATGGCGTTGCCTATGCCCATGCCGAGGATGACTTCGTAACTTTGCAAGAGGTGACTGCGATGACCCGCGGACGGCTTGCGACACTGAACGGAGCGGATGGCGCACCGATTGATTTTGTTGCGGCGCTGCTTGATGTCGATGGCACAGTTAAGCGCAAATATGATGATCTGCCCGAGGACGTACGTGCTGTGCTGGACGGCTATGCTTCTGGTCTGAACGACTATGCCGAAGAGCATCCGGATGAAGTCAGCTTGTCCAAGCTGTTCCCGGTAAACGGCCGGGATATTGCTGCTGGATTTGCACTCCGTTCGCCGTTTTTCTTTGGACTCAACGGCCCGATACAGGCGCTGACCGAGGGCAAACCGCTGCGGCGGGAAGGCGGTCCCAGCCTGGCTGTGCCAATTGAAAACCGGACGGTGCATCCGTTGAGCGAAGACAAGATCATCACACCAGTGGGGCCTGATCCGGACGAAAATGGTTCCAACGCTTATGCGATTTCTCCCGAGCGTTCGACAGACGAGAAAACCCGACTGATTTCCAATTCGCATCAGCCTTTGCGCGGCAATGTCGCATGGTATGAACTGGTCGTGCATAGCGAGGAAGGTTGGGATTTTGCCGGCGCCAATTTCCCCGGATCACCTTTCCCGTTTCTGGGGCATAACAAGAATCTGGGCTGGACCAATACGGTCAACCGGCCTGATCTGATCGATATTTATAAGCTGACGCTGAACGAAAAGGGCAATGCTTATAAATATGACGATGAATGGCTGCCGCTGGAGAAAAAGCGTGTCTGGCTGAAAATCAAATATGGCCCGTTTGTCATTCCCTATCCACAGATGATTTACCGGTCTGTGCATGGCCCGGTGATCATGAACGGCAATGGTGCTTATGCGTTGCGCTATGCGGGTATGGACCAGCTCGATATGCTGACCCAATATTACCGGATCAACAAGGCGCAGGATTTTGATGAGTGGCAGGCAGCCATGGCGGGGCAGGGCGTCCCGGCAACCAATTTCATTTATGCCGATGCCAAGGGCAATATCGGCATGTTCTATAACGCCATGTTCCCAGACCGCGCTCCCGGCTTTGACTGGCGAACCGTATTGCCCGGCGACAATTCCAACGCGGTATGGCAGAATACCTTGCCATTTACGCGGGTTCCGGCGCTGATTAACCCGGCTTCGGGCTATGTCATGAACGCGAACAACACACCCTATGTTGCCGCCGGACCTGGCGATGAACTGAACCCGGAAACCTTTTCTCCATTGATGGGGATAGAGGACGACCAGACCAACCGGTCCCGCCGTTCGATCGAGTTGTTCGAAGCCAATGGCAAGATTGGTGAGGAGGAAATTCGGCGGATCAAATATGACACCGCCTATGTTCAGGCCGGCTATGCCAAGGATTGGCTCGACAAGGTTGCTGCGTTGGACCTGAAAGACGATCCGGAACTTGCCAAGGCGCAGGCGCTACTCGCCCAATGGGATTGGGATCTTGATGGCAAGGGGCCTGCTGATGCATTAGCGCTCAAGATGCTGCGTCCGGCAAACAAGGCGCATTATCAGCGCGGTGAGGTTCCTGATCCGCGTGAAATTTTGCAGGAGACCGTCGACCATCTGAACACCTATTTTGACCGCATTGATCCGCCGATGCTGGATGTCTTGCGCTTGCGTCAGGGCGAAGTCGACCTTCCCATTGATGGAGGCAACGATACCATCCGGGCATCCACCTTGTGGGATATTGATGACGATGGCCGTTTATCCGTTCGTCATGGTGATAGCTTCATCATGTTTGTCGAGTGGGACAAGGCGGGCGCGGTGGCATCGCGTTCCATTCAACCATTTGGGGCCGCTACCACACGCCCCGACAGTCCGCACTATACGGATCAGATGCAGCTCTTTGTGGATAAAAAACTGAAGCCGGTCTGGTTTGATCCTGAACAGTTGGAGAAGAACAAGGTCAGCGAGAAAGTGGTTGGAGGGCGCTAGCCTACAGAAGGCATATCGATGCGTACACGGTTGAGCATCTGCAGGAAAAAGGCACGCTACCGGAACGAAGAGGATGCCTTGTCAGTTGCCCAGCGTGCCGAATTTGCGCTCAGACCCTATCTTTGTGACCGGTGCCGGCAATTTCATTTGACCAGTCGAACCAAGGGCAAGCGGATTCCGCGCCCCGCTGATTAAGAACTGTCTGTCGCCTAAGGGCAGGTCAAACATAGCTTGTTTTTTGCACCGGCACTGGCAATAGCCTGATCATGCAAGAAACACGAAAATACGCGATTATTGGTTGTGGCATGATGGGCCGTGAACATATGCGTAACATTGCACTGGTCGATGGTGCGGAATTGGTCGCCATTGCTGATCCGCATGCACCTTCGCAAGATTCTGCCCTGGAGCTGGCTGGCGAGTTGAACCAGTCGATAATCTGCTATGCAGATACTGAAGAAATGATGGTCGCGCAAAAGCCCGATGCGGTGATCATAGCGGCACCCAATCATACTCATTTTGATATCGCGCAGCAGGTAATGGCCCACGACGTCGCGATCTTGCTGGAAAAGCCGATGTGCACGTCCGTCAGCGATGCGCAAAATTTGCATGCTCTGCAAGGCGATTATGCCCCTTTATTCTGGGTTGGCCTCGAATATCGCTACATGCCCCCGGTAACCCGTTTTGTGGAGCGTGTGCATGGGGGCGAAACTGGCCCAGTAAAAATGCTTTCCATAAGAGAGCATCGTTTTCCCTTTCTCACCAAGGTTGGCGACTGGAACCGATTTAGTATCAATACCGGCGGCACTTTGGTGGAGAAGTGCTGCCATTTTTTCGATCTGATGTGTCATATTTTGCAGGATGATCCGGTGCAGATTTATGCCAGCGGCGGGCAAGACGTAAATCATCTCGACGAAGTCTATGATGGTGAGAAATCTGATATTTTGGACAATGCCTATGTCATTGTGGATTTTGCTGGCGGTGCAAGGGCAACACTGGATCTGTGCATGTTTGCAGAAGGCGCCGAACAGCAGGAAGAAATCTATGCGCTAGGCGGGATCGGCAAGCTCGAGGTTAAAATACCGGCAGCGGAAATAACATGGTCTCCGCGCAGCAAGACGGGCACACTGACTGAATTTATTGACACGCCAAAAGCAGCGATGGAAGCCGGTGATCATCACGGTGCAAGCTTCTACCAGATCAATCATTTCCATCGCGCTTTGGTCGAAGGTGGTGCACCCGCAGTCACGAGCTTTGATGGATTGCGTTCTGTGCAAATGGGTGCCGCTGCCCATCAATCGATCGAAACGGACCAGCCGGTCAGTCTCGATGTAAAAACAATGCTGTGATCGATAGGCAAACCGTGCCACCAATTGGCATTGAAACTGCCGTCGATTCGACCAGTTTTAGAAATATTCTCTTTGATCCGATTGCAACTGAGGTGCGATTTTGAAACAGCAATATTGGTATGGTCATGACTTTCCTGCACTTGTTGAATCCGACGGTGATTTGGCCGTATATCTGAAGAGCAACAGAGCCGAAGTTGATCAGCTGTTGAAAAACGCTGGTGCCGTCTTGTTTCGCGGATTTGATGTTGCGTCACCAGAAGGTTTCGATGAAGCCGTTGGAGCTTATGGCGATGATAATTTTGCCTATAAGGAATCGCTATCAAATGCAGTCCGGATAAATGTAACCCCACGGGTCTTTACGGCCAATGAAGCACCGCCAGAGACCAGTATCTATCTCCACCACGAAATGGCACAGACGCCAATTTATCCATCGAAACTGTTTTTCTATTGCCAGATTGCAGCTGATAAAGGCGGCGCAACACCGTTATGTCGGTCCGATATCCTGCTGGAGAAGCTGGCGATGGAGGAGCCGGAGATTGTGGACGCTTTTGCAGCAAAAGGCGTGCGCTATTCCAGTACGATGCCCTTGGAAAATGATGCCGGATCCGGACAGGGGCGGAGTTGGCGCAGCACATTGAATTGCGAAGACAAAGCCGGGGCAGAAGCAAGACTGCAAGCTCTCGGATATGAATGGACTTGGGGCGAAGATCAGAGTTTGCGGGCGACTACGCCTGTCCTGAAGGCGGTTCGCCAGCTGGATGATGGCCGGCGCGTGTTTTTTAATCAGCTGATTGCCGCCTATCGGGGTTGGTCTGACAGTCGCAATGATGCCTCCAAATCGATCAGCTTTGGCGATGGTACACCGATTACACCGGATCATATGGCGAGCGGGATCAGACTGGCAGACGAATTGAGCTTTGATCTCAAGTGGCAACCGGGTGATGTCGCGTTGATTGATAATTTTGCGGTCATGCACGGTCGCCGGCCATTTGAAGGCAAGCGCCGGGTGCTGGCTTCGCTTATCAAATAGCAGCCAAGTCTCGGTTCTGCCTCCAGCCCCAAATCCAGACGGCAATATTTGCGCCAACCAAGATCGCGAAAAGGCTGTAAAATATGGCGTCGAAAGAACTGTTGGACGCTAATCCGATGGGTGAGAAGAGAATATACAGCGCCACCACACCGGAAAACAACGTGATCGCGAGGGGTTTGGCGAACCGCCACGGTGTGAGATCAACCTTCTCATTGCGAGTAAACTGCCAAGGATCTTCGCGCGGTTTCCAGAAACCGACAGCCAGCATGATGATGACCTCAATTGCAAAAAGAATCGCATATTGATGCAGGAAATGCAGCGTGATCACATCGTCGAAGACGAAACGCAGCAATGCGTAAGCAGTGACATGGAACAGGATCACCAGCTTTGCGCCCAGTGCTGGAACCCGCCGCGTGAATAAGCCCATAATCACGATGACGACGGTTGGGATATTATAGAATCCAGTGAACACCCGTATCACCTGCCATAGTCCTTGCTCAGCGAAATAGAGCATTGGCGCGACTATGAAGGAGAAAAGCGCGATGACGATGCTGGCGATTTTTGCTACGCGAACCAGCTCTGCATCACTGGCTTTCCCTTTGCGATAAGGACCATAGACATCGAGGCAGAATAATGTTGCCGCGCTGTTGAGCAGCGAGTTGAACGAACTGAATACGGCGCCCAATAGAACTGCCAGGAAAAAACCGGCCATATAGACTGGCAAAACGTCTCTGATCAGACGAGGATAGGCTTGGTCTATCGAACCGAGGCCAGGACCATAAAGATGAAAGGCGATGACCCCCGGGATCATCATCATGAACGGCACCAGAATTTTGAAGAATCCGGAATATAGGACGCCTTTCTGGCCTTCGGCCAAGGACGCTGCGCCAAGGGTCCGCTGGATCACATATTGGTTGGTACACCAGTAAAACAGATTGGCGAACAGCATGCCCGTAAACAAGGTGCCGAAGGGCGTGGGATCATCCGCGCCGCCAATCGCGTTCAATTTCTGTGGATGGTCATTGACCAGCTTGTCGAGGCCGATGCTGAAATCACCGCCGCCCAGCGCCACGAGGCCAAGGACTGGCACCAATATACCAATGATCAGCAACCCGATACCGTTGATCGTGTCAGATATCGCAACCGCCCTCAGGCCGCCAAAGACTGCATAGACCGAACCAATCAGCCCGATCGCCACAACGGTCGCGACCAGGGATGGGAAATAGTCGAGACCGATCAATTGAGGCACATCGAATAACTGCATCACGGCAATTGATCCGGAATAGAGCACCGAAGGTATCGTCACCAATCCATAGCCGAGCATGAACAATATGACCGACATTCTGCGCACGGTGCCGTCAAACCGGTCATTGAGAAATTCCGGCAAGGTCGAGAAAGCACCGGCGAGATAGCGCGGGAGAAAGATGAGAGCCATGGCAATGGTGGCGACCGCAGCCGTAACCTCCCACGCCATGCTGGACAGATTATATCCATATGCGGAACCGTTAAGCCCGATAAGCTGCTCGGCCGATAAATTGGTCAATAACAGCGATCCCGCGATGAAGACGCTGCTCAGTCCGCGACCAGCGAGGAAATACCCATCCTTGCTGTCAACGCTGCCGCGTGTCTTGATCCAGCTGATCCACGCGACAAGTCCCATGAAAAATACACAAGAAACGGCGGTGAAGAGAAAATTACTGCCCTGCATGTCCGCCATTTAACAGGTTAGATGTCAGGCAGATAGCAGCAAAAACAGAAATTTGGCGGTTGGTGGCTTACGGCGTCAGCACCGTGTCCACTGCGTCCGGCAATAGCTCGGGATAGTCGGTGATATAGTGTAGGCCCCGACTTTCCTTGCGCGCGAGGGCAGATTTCACGATCAGATCCGCGACCTCGATCAGGTTGCGCAACTCGATCAAATCCTGGGTGACGCGGAAATGTCCATAATATTCCTCAACTTCTCCGCGCAGCAGATCAATGCGGTGCTGGGCGCGTTCGAGGCGTTTGGTGGTGCGGACGATGCCAACATAATTCCACATGAAGCGGCGGATTTCGGTCCAGGTCTGCTTGATCACAACCTCTTCATCGCTGTCGGTGACCCGGCTTTCGTCCCATGGCCGGATCGTCGGTGGCTCTGGCATATCTTCCCAGTGGGACGCGATATCCCGAGCAGCGGCATCACCAAATACGAAACATTCAAGCAGGCTGTTCGAAGCGAGGCGGTTGGCACCGTGCAGGCCGCTCTCACTGGCTTCGCCAGCAGCATACAGGCCTGGCAGATCAGTGCGGCCATGCAAATCGATCAATATCCCGCCGCAGGTATAATGCTGCGCCGGTACAACCGGTATCGGCTCCTTGGTCATATCAATGTCCAGCCCGATCAACTTGTCGTAAATATTCGGGAAATGATGCTTCACAAATTCCGGATCGCGGTGCGAGATATCCAGATGGACATAATCCAGGCCGAGCCGTTTGATCTCATGGTCATTAGCGCGGGCAACAATATCGCGCGGAGCCAGTTCCATGCGTTCCGGATCAAATCGGTCCATGAACCGCTCGCCGCCCTCGTCGACATTGCCGTTCTTGTGTGGTGGCAATTTCAGATGACCGCCTTCTCCGCGCACCGCCTCGGTAATCAGGAAATTTTTGACTTCGAGATTATACAGGCAGGTCGGGTGGAACTGCATCATTTCCATATTGGAAACCCGAGCCCCGGCGCGCCAGGCCATAGCAATGCCGTCACCGGTAGCGCCGCGCGGAGCGGTCGAGAAGAGATAAGTCCTGCCAGCGCCGCCGCTCGCCATTATTGTAGCCCGCGAAGTCAGCGTTTCCACCCGTCCTGTCGCATTATTCAGCGCATAAACGCCCCAGACATTTTTTGCGCCTGTCGGTGTCTCGGCATGCCGGTCAGCGATCAGGTCAATCGCGACCATATGCGGCTGCAGCGTGATATTGGGATGGGCCGAAGCGGTTTTCTGCAGTGCTTCCTGGACAGCCCAGCCGGTTGCATCGTCGACATGAACAATTCGGCGGTGGCTATGGCCTCCTTCACGGGTTAGGTGAAGGACCTCCGCTTCCTTATTGAAGGGCACACCCATTTCTTCCAGTCGTTCAATCGCAGCAGGCGCATTTTCAACAACAAACTCTACGGTTTCTCGCCGATTGAGTCCGGCTCCCGCGACCATCGTATCGTCAATATGATTTTCAAACGTGTCGCCAGCATCGAGAACTGCGGCAATGCCGCCTTGCGCCCATGCGGTCGAACCGCCTGCGAGATCACCTTTGGCGAGGACCAGCACCTTGTGTGTGCGCGCCAAGGTGATAGCTGCACTCAGTCCCGCTGCGCCGGAACCGACGATGATGACATCGTAATGGCTCACGCGGCTTTGCGGGTCAAATTCAGGAACACGTCTTCCAGATCCGCTTCGCGTGTCGTGACATCGACAATCTGGTAACCGCGTTTCTGTATCGCCTCCATCACCCCGCCAGCGTTGGTGTGGTCCTTGTTATAGGTCACGGCAATGGTGCGCGGGCCGATAATGTCGGCTTTCAGGAAAAGATCATCGGCAAAGGTTACTGCATCGGATTCTTCCGAAATATCCCGGTCTAACGTGAGCTCGACGAGCTTTTCGCGCGCCATATCGACCAGCTCCGGAGTGGTTTTCAGGGCAATCAGCTTGCCATGATTGATAATTGCAATCCGGTCGCAGAGATTTTCCGCCTCTTCCAGATAATGGGTTGTCAGAACAATGGTGACGCCTGATTTGTTGAGCTGTTCGACATATTCCCAGAGCTGTTGGCGCAATTCGATATCAACGCCAGCGGTCGGCTCATCCAATACTAGGATAGGCGGTGAATGGACCATGGCCTTGGCCACCAGCAGCCGCCGTTTCATGCCGCCGGATAATGTTCTTGAATAGGCGTCGGCCTTGTCTTCCAGATGGACGGCACGAAGCAGTTCCATGGTCCGACGTTGCGATTTCTTGATCCCGTAGAGACCAGCGACCACTTCCAGCGATTCTGCTGGCGTAAAAAACGGATCAAACATGATTTCCTGCGGTACGATGCCGATGGATGCCTTGGCATTGCGGTGATCTGCATCAATGTCAAAGCCCCAGATGTTAGCAGAACCGCTGGTTTTGCTAACCATACCGGACAATATATTGATCAGGGTAGATTTGCCGGCACCATTGGGGCCCAGAAGCCCGAAAATCTCGCCACGTTTCACGTCAAAAGTCACGTCATCCAGCGCTTTCTTGCCGCCGGCATAGGTTTTCGAAAGATGGTCGATGGAAATAGCTGCTTCGGTCATGGCAACCGCATAACCATCTTGTGTCCCACAATCAAAGGCTTTGCACAGCTTTTGATACAGAATGTGACAGGGTTTAACCCAAAATTAGGCATGATATTAAACTTATCTTTGTGGTCTTGCCGCTAGAGATGGCAATGTGGAACAAGTAAGGGACCAGAAACGGGCGTGTAAGCCCGTATTTGCGCGTGCAGCACTTATGCTGCCGGCGCTGGCATGCATTGGCCTAGCGCAACCTGCGCAGGCGCAATCTGCTAGCGGTGATGCGACCGTTGTCGTCAATCAGGGCGTCAACATGGTTAAAAATTCCGATCTGCATTTTGGCGACTTTATTGCGGGCACGATCCGATCCGTATTTCGGATGGATCCGGCAACCGGCGCGCTTGATCAACGCAATGGCAATGCCACATCCATTGGTGGGGCGCCGACAGTAGCTTCCTTCACAGCCTTCGGGACGCCGTTGACCCGCGTCCAGATCACTGTGGCGGAAAACCGCATTGATATTGTCCGTGATGGCGGGACGGAGACGATGCGGGTTAACCGGTTCCGATTTGATGGGCCGCGTAACCGGACTCTCGATGCCAGTGGGGAAGCAAATTATCAGATTGGCGGCCAATTGCGGATCGGCGCCAATCAGGTGGGAGGCACCTATCGCGGGGTGTTCAACGTGACGATCGATTATCAGTAAATGAGTAGTTTCGCTGAAAGGTTAATGGGGATTAACCATGAAGCATAGCTGTTGTTTAGACTTTTGTGGGTAGTGAGTAAATGATGAAGACCAGAGACCAGATTATATCGCGGCTGATCGGCTGCTTGTTGATCCTGCTTATCGGGATGACGAGCGCACCGGCCGCATTTGCACAAACTGCTGATGCTGACGCCAGAGCTGTGACCATTGGTCCGCTTTCAGTCGTGAATATCGCAGATTTGGAATTCGGGAACATTGTTCCTTCGCCGGCTTCGGGTACGGTTTTTATCGATACGCGTAATGGCAACCGGACAAGTACGGGCGGTGTTACGCTGGCCTCTGGTGCATCGAGCCGTGCCAACTTCATCATCTACGGCGGACCGAACCAGATTGTTGAAATATCCATTCCTGGAACCATGACGGTGACCCACACCAACGGCACCGACAACATGAATATTGACCAGATGGCGATAGGCAATGGCAATCGGAATTTCAGCACCTTTGTTCGCGGCCTGTTGGGGACGCTTGGTATCTATCAGCTGACCGTTGGCGGACGGCTCAATGTCGGTGCTGATCAAGAGGCTGGTGCCTATACAGGTACGTTCACGATGACGGTTGACTATCTCTGATCCTATTGGTCGGTATGACCTGCATAATATCGGTGCGTAATATATTGCGCTGACCAGACACTGTTGCTAATTCGGCGTCATGAACGACATACCTGAAACCGTAAGAACAGCGAAAAAACGCAATGCCTGTGATGGTGCGTCCGATATTCCGGGTGGCGCTGCGCTAGGTCATCCCCGCGTTTGGCTGGAAATTGATGAAAAAGGCTATGTCGATTGCGGCTATTGTGATCGCCGTTTCATCCTTATTGGCGGTCCAGCTGATGTCACCGCCGAGGCGTCTTCAAGCGAATAATCTGACTTAAGGGGGTGCGCTGCCCCGATTTCGTTTCTATATAAACGGAATGATGAAAAATTTGGACCCTCGCTCGTTTCTGTATCGCCCCGACGGATTGGATCCGGAACGGGCTAAGGCCCTTGTATCGGGAAGCCTTTCCGCCTGTGATGACGGTGAGCTTTATCTGCAATATAGCGCGGTAGAAAGCTTCGGCTTTGATGATGGCCGATTGAAAACAGCCGATTACAGCACCGATAGCGGCTTCGGCTTGCGCGGTGTGTCGGGCGAGATGACCGGTTTCTCACATAGTAACGAAATTAGTGAAGCGGCAATCAAGCGTGCAGCGCAGACGCTAGAACTGCTAGACCCGGCAAAGGGTGATCCGGCCCCGCCGCCTCGCGGGTCAAACCAGCATCTTTACGGCGAAGCCAATCCGCTCGAAGCCATCCCGTTCGCGAAAAAAGTTGCCCTGTGTCAAGAGATTGACGCTGCGGCTCGCGCTCGTGATCCACGCGTGGCGCAGGTTTCTGTGGGTCTTTCCGGCAGCTGGAGCGTCGTCGAGATTGTCCGCCCCGACGGGTTCGTTGCAACCGATGTGCGACCCCTGGTCCGGTTGAACGTCTCGATAGTGGCGGAGCACAATGGCCGCCGCGAAACCGGCAGCTTTGGCATGGGTGGGCGTTATCTCTACGACCAGCTATTTGAGGAAGCGCGCTGGAGCCGGGCGGTCGATGAGGCATTGAACCAGGCGTTGATCAATCTTGAAAGCGTCGATGCGCCGGCTGGTGAACAAACGGTTTTGCTTGGGCCTGGTTGGCCTGGAATCATTCTGCACGAAGCGATAGGTCACGGCCTTGAAGGCGATTTCAACCGCAAGGGCACTAGTGCTTTTTCCGGTCGGATCGGCGAGCGGGTGGCTGCGCCGGGAGTCACAGTTGTGGACGATGGCTCAATCAACGAACGGCGCGGATCATTGAGCATTGATGACGAAGGCACTCCGACACAGGAAAATGTCCTGATCGAGGACGGCATATTGAAATGCTATATGCAAGATCGGCTCAATGCGCGCCTGATGGGCGTTCCGGCAACCGGAAATGGGCGCCGCGAAAGCTATGCGCACGCACCGATGCCGCGGATGACCAACACGTTTATGCGGGGCGGCAAGGATGATCCCGATGAGTTGATGAGCCGCGTCAAGAACGGTATCTACGCCAAGAGCTTCGGCGGCGGGCAGGTGGATATTGTCTCAGGCAAGTTCGTCTTCTCCTGCACCGAGGCCTACAAGATCGAAAACGGTAAGCTGGGCGCGCCAATCAAGGGCGCTACACTGATCGGCGACGGCCCGACAGCGCTCACCAAAGTGACCGGCATCGGCAATGATATGGCCCTCGACGAAGGTATCGGTGTGTGCGGCAAGGGCGGTCAATCTGTGCCCGCTGGTGTGGGACAGCCAACCTTGCTGGTCGATGGCTTGACGGTTGGGGGCACTGCCGCTTGATGCCTGACAATTGGTCAGGCCAGATTATCCATTACTGGTTCGAGGAGTTAAGCCCGGATGACTGGTTCGGCTCCGCCGATACAATGGACGACCCCATTACCGAGCGTTTTCAAGAGCTTTGGGAAGAGCAAAAGGCCAGGGTTGCAGATGACTTCTTGATCTCTCCGGAACAGGCTCTGGCTGCGATCATCCTGTTTGACCAATTTCCGCGAAATATGTTTCGGGATACGGCGGAGGCCTTTGCCACCGATCATCTGGCCCTGCAGATTGCTGGTAAAGCCATTGACCGGGACTATGACCATCAGCTGACAGATGATCAGCGGATGTTTGTTTATATGCCTTTCATGCATAGCGAGGATCTTGACGACCAGACTCGCTCACTCGGATTATTTACCGCGTTGGGTGTCGAAAATAACATCAAATTTGCCAAGGCGCACCGCGATATCATCGAAAAATATGGCCGCTTTCCGCACCGCAATACGGTGCTCGGCCGAGAGAACCGCCCTGAAGAACAGGCGGCCATTGATCAAGGCTCGGATTGGTAAGGATCTTTCTGTGCATTTAATTTTTCAACAAACGGTGGGGGCTCTGAAAACCTGGCCTGATTCCCGGCATTGGTTTGCAGCTCTGCGCCTCGCGGTTCCAGCGCTTGCGATCATGGCTGCTTTGGGGTTTCTTGCGGGCTGGCTCGTGTGGAATCCGGTCACCGACATCACGACCGTGTTGGTCGCTGCTGCTTTCCTGTTTTTCGTTCCCGCTTTGCTTGAGGAACTGCTGTTCCGCGGCGTTCTGCTTTCGTGGCTCACACAGTTCACGCCGCGCTGGGGGGCTTGGCTATCAACTCTGCTATTTGTCGCCTGGCATCCGTTACAGGCACTAACCATCGGGCCGCCCTGGGCCGATATGTTTCTGCAACCAACATTCTGGATCGCCACGTTGATTATGGGGATCATATTGTCGCATATCCGCATTGTCTCCCGATCACTATGGCCAGTGATTTTGATACACTGGTTTGCTGTTCTGATCTGGAAATCTCTGTTAGGAGGACCTTTCTATTGAATAGGAAATGGCACCATGGCTGAATTTTTCGATGCATTGAATGATGATCACACGGCTTTTATCGCGAAACAGCCGATATTTTTTGTCGCGACAGCAGCGCCAGATGCGCGGATCAACTTGTCGCCGAAAGGCTATGATGTCTTTCGCGTGCTCGGACCAAAGCGTGTAGCCTATCTTGACCTTGCCGGTTCGGGCAACGAAACGCATGCGCATCTGATCGCAGATGGCCGGGTTACGATCATGTTCAACAATTTTGCCAATCCGGCGCTGATCATGCGGCTCTATGGCACGGGAAAACCGGTCTTGCCGCAGGATGAGGGCTGGGACGAGCTGGCCGCTCATTTCGAGATATTACCTGGCACGCGTCAGATATTCGATATTGCGGTGGACAATGTGCAGACCAGTTGTGGCTGGGGTGTGCCGCAGATGGAGTTGACATCAGAGCGCGAAACTCTGGTCAAATATCATCGCCAGTCCGATCCCGAAAAATGGATGGAGAAGACGGCAGAGCGGGTGGAGAGCATTGACGGCCTGCCGACACGCGCGACTGATCGCTATCTAGGCGGGAATGGCTAGCAGTGAGTCTCGTCGAACTGTCTCGCCATATGCATGGCTATGAAGCCGAGATCATCCGCGGCCGCCTCGAAGCTGCGGGCATTGGGGCGGTCTGCTTTGATAGCGGCGTGAACATTGTCGAGGGAGCGGGTATTGCTTTGCCGGCGCGCGTGATGGTGCTCAAGGAAGACCTCGGTGAGGCGAAGGCCATATTGGCTGAGGATGTTTCGTTATGAAATTGTCGCTTGCCTTGGGCGGCGGTGCCGGTCTCGGATGGACCCATATCGGCGTGCTCCGGGCGATAGAGGATTCACCACTGGAAATCGCTGCAATCTCGGGCACGTCCATTGGCGCTATCACAGGAGCAAGCTTTGCCGCAGGCAAGCTCGACTATCTCGAAGAAACGGCCCGCACCGCGAACTTCCGCACGCTGCTCCGCTTCATGGACCCGCATTTCAAACGCGGTGCAGTCATGGGCGCGCGGACAATCGAGAAAGAGCTGGAGGAACAGCTGGGCAGCCTGACCTTTGACGATCTGTCAATTCCGGTCGCTGCCGTCGCTGCTGATCTGAGAACCGGTGACACGATCATCATGAACAGCGGCAAGCTGGTTCCCGCGATCCGTGCCTCGATGTCCTTGCCGGGTATTTTCAAGCCGGTGGAATATGACGGCCGGTTGCTGGTCGATGGCGGAGCCGCGCTGCCGGTGCCGGTTTCTCCGGCCCGGGAAATGGCTCCCGATGCCTTGTGCCTGTCGGTTAATCTGCAGGATGATTTCATCAACCGCGCCGAAATGGCGGGGATCAGCCGGGAAGATGGCAAATATCCCAATAGCATTGCGATTGTGAAAGCCTCTATCGGTTTGTCGCTCCGCAATCTGGGGCGCTATTCCCTTGCGCTCGATCCGCCTGATTTCGCCTTGTCCCCGTTGGTCGGTCACATCGATATGCAGAATTTCACCAAGGCAGACGAATTGATTGAAATCGGTCGCCGGGAGACCGCTGCACTGATTCCGGACATTTTGGAACGATTGGCAAAAGACTCTGCCTAAATTTTAGGCAACTGCGTCGACCTGCCCAAAATTTACCCTTTATTCAAAAATTGATTTTCACTTTTTCGGCGGGATTCCAGTGGCTTGGGATTCTGGCACGCCCTTTGCGATGTAGCCCTTGGTAACAAATAAGGGGGCATAATGAAGTTTATCATTGCCATAATTAAACCATTTAAGCTGGATGATGTCCGCGATGCACTAACCGAAGTTGGCATCGCAGGTATGACCGTGTCTGAAGTTAAAGGCTTCGGGCGTCAAAAGGGTCAGACGGAAGTCTATCGTGGTGCCGAATATACCACCAACATGGTTCCAAAAGTAAAACTGGAAATCGCATGCAGTAGCGAGCTCGCCGCGCAGGCGGTGGAAGCTATTCAAAACACGGCCGGCACAGAATCGATTGGCGACGGAAAGATATTCGTCATGGGTCTGGAAGATGCTGTCCGCATTCGCACCGGCGAAACCGGCGATACTGCGATTTAAACAGGGAAGTATAATAATGAGAAAAATTCTAACTTTGTCTGCGGGCTTGGCAGCCATGGCGATGGCGTCACCCGCATTGGCACAGGAAGCGGCGGAAGTCGCCGATCCAAGCGCCAATGTCGCCTATATTTTCAATACTTTACTGTTTCTGATCGGTGGATTCCTGGTCATGTGGATGGCCGCTGGATTTGCGATGCTGGAGGCAGGGCTGGTGCGCTCGAAAAATGTCTCCATGCAATGTCTGAAAAATATCGGCCTATACTCGCTGGCCGGGATCATGTTCTGGGTCACCGGGTATAATCTGATGTATACCGATGTGACGAGCTGGATTGGAACATTTGGACCTTATGGCATGCAGGCCGTTGGCGAAGCAGATGTTGAAACGGGTTACTCCGTCGCGTCTGACTGGTTCTTCCAGATGGTTTTCTGCGCCACGACCGCATCGATTGTTTCGGGCACGGTCGCGGAACGGGTTAAATTCTGGCCCTTCATGCTTTTTGTCCTCGTCCTGACCGGCTTTATCTATCCTATCACCGGTAGCTGGGAGTGGGGCACAGGTTGGCTCGATCAACGCGGTTTCAGTGACTTTGCCGGTTCGACCCTGGTCCACTCTGTTGGCGGCTGGGCTGCTCTGGCTGGCGCACTGATCATCGGCCCGCGCCTGGGACGTTATGTGAATGGCAAGATCACGGTGATGCCGGGTTCCAACATTCCCCTTGCGACATTGGGTACATTCATTCTGTGGCTCGGTTGGTTTGGATTTAACGGCGCGTCGCAGCTTGCCATGGGCACGATCGGCGATGTCAGCGATGTTTCGAAGATTTTCGTAAACACCAATATGGCAGCTGCCGGCGGTGTGGTTACGGCAATCATCCTGACGCAGATCCTCTACAAGAAGATTGATGTCACCATGGCCCTTAACGGTGCGCTGGCTGGTTTGGTTTCGATCACGGCAGAACCTCTGACGCCTTCAGTTCCGGCCTCTATCCTTATCGGTAGCGTTGGCGGCCTGATCGTGGTGTTCGCAGTGCCTCTGCTCGACAAACTGAAAATTGATGATGTTGTGGGTGCTATTCCTGTCCATCTTCTGGCCGGTATCTGGGGCACGTTGATTGTTGCCTGGAATACCCAGTCGGAAGTAGATGGTGTGGCCCTTACAGTCGGCCAGCAGCTCGGCGTGCAGGCCTTGGGTGTGGTGGCAATTGGCGCCTTCACCTTTGTCCTCAGTGCCATCGTCTGGACAATCTTGAAATTCACCATTGGTGTTCGGCCTTCCGAGGAAGACGAGCGACTGGGTATGGATATCGCGGAAGTCGGTGTCGAAGCCTATCCGGAATTTGCCAAAGGTTAAACAGCTTGGTGCCGGCCCTCTCCTCCCAAAATACTTGAGGCCGGCACCTCACCTTGTTCCTCCTGAGAACAACAACTTTATGGCCGGTGGTGGAAACACCCCGGCCTTTTTTTGTCCAGATTGGATGAATAGGTCCGATATGTGACTAATTCGTCACAAAAAAGCCGTCCCTGTCAAAAATGCTAGTGAAAACGAGAGTTTAGCCTTCACTAAAATGTAAAATCGTTTTTAAGGCGATTGTGAGCAAACAAGCTCTGGTTGTGCATTTGACCAAAAAGGTCATCGCCAACATCAACAAGCATGGAGAGGGTCTAGCTATGAAACGACTACAATTCGCAAGCCTAACCGCATTGTCTTTCGCAATGGCAGCGCAGCCGGCACTAGCCCAAGAGGCTGACGAAGCGGAAGCCTCGGACGATAATATCATTATCGTCACGGCCACAAAGCGTGATGCCAATCTTCAAGACATTCCATTTTCAATCAATGCACAGACCGCTGCTGATATTCAGAAAAGCGGCGCCACCACCCTGGAAGATATCTCGCGAAATGTAGCGGGTCTTTCTATACAGAATCTCGGGCCCGGCCAAAGCCAGGTTGCCATTCGCGGCGTATCCGCCGGCCAAATCGTCCGAGACCAGCCCGGCGTGAAAGAACAGGTCGGTGTCTATCTCGATGAATCCGTGATTTCATTGTCTCTGTTCACACCGGATCTTGATCTTTTCGATCTCAACCGTGTTGAGACATTGCGTGGTCCTCAGGGTACCCTGTTTGGTTCCGGTTCGATTGGCGGCACCATTCGCTATATTACCAACCAACCCAATTTGAACGAGCTGGAAGCTGTTGCAGAGGCGGATGTCAACCTGGTGGACGGTGATGATCTCGGTTATAGTCTGAAAGGTGCGGTCAATGTGCCGCTGGTTGATGATAAACTGGCTCTCCGCGCGGTTGGCTATTACACCCAGTTTGGTGGCTTTATCGAGGCTTTGGGTGAAGGTGGAGCATCCCAGGAGGATGCCAATAGCGGCGAGCGCTATGGCGGACGTGTGGCATTGACATTGCAGCCGGTTGAAGGCCTCACCATAACGCCGCGGATCGTTTATCAGGAAATCAAATCCGATGGCTTTAACCGTCAGGAAGTCTTCAACGTATTTGCTAATCCTTTCACCACGACGCGCCCGGCTATAGAGCTTGGCGAACGGCAGCAATATTTGTTGCTCGACGAGTCCTTTGAAGATCAGACGATGATCGCTGACCTTACGTTCAATGCAGATCTGGGGACAGTGAATTTCACGGCTGTTACCAGCTACACAGATCGAGAAATTCTGGTCAGCCGCGATGCAAGCGCACTGACCGGATCGGTATCGATCGATCTGGGCTTTCCTGATGCGGCAGTTTTGCTGCCGTCCAATCTCCGTGACACCACGGATCTCTCGCAATATTCGCAGGAGGTCCGGTTCGCGTCCGACAATGAAAGTCGGTTCCAGTGGGTTGTCGGCGGTTTCTACTCGTCGGTTACGCGTGAATATCGCCAGCGTTTGCCAACTCCTGGTTATGATGCAGCTACCGACGCGACATTGGGAGCCGGAACATCGGCGGCGGTCGCCAACGGATTTGGTGCAGACTCTCCGTTCAACTCGGATCTGGATTATGACATCGAACAATTTGCCGCTTTTGCAGAAGCCAGTTTCGATCTCACAGACAGTCTGACCATCACAGCTGGCGGTCGCTATTATGACTTTGAAGAAACGCGGATGATTACCACTGGCGGTTTGTTTGCCAATGGTGACAGCGGTGTGGTTGATGTGACATCCTCTAATGGTTTCACGCCGCGTCTGCTGGTCAACTATGACATTACCGATGATATTTCGGTAAATGCTCAGGCCTCGCAAGGCTTCCGCCTTGGCGGTGTGAATGATCCTCTGAACATACCCCTATGTTCTCCTCAAGACGCCGCGATATTCGGGTCCTTCCAGGATTATGATGATGAATCGCTGTGGAACTATGAGGTTGGGGTCAAGGCGCAGACCGGCGGTATCACTTTTAATGCGGCGGCCTTTTATACCGATATCAGCGATTTGCAGGTGACACTGGATGCAGGCTCCTGTTCTTCACGGATTACGTTCAACGTTCCGGAAGCCCATACGCTTGGTCTGGAATGGGAGCTCTCGGCGGAAGTGTTGACAGGCCTGGACATCGGATTGTCCGGTTCCATACTCGAAGCGGAGTTTGACTCCACGGTCGTTGACGGTGACGGCAATGTCCTGGGCGGGGTGGAAGACGGCAACCGATTGCCTTCGGTGCCGAGATTCCAGATTTCCGGTGACGCGACCTATAGCTGGCCCATTGGCGGCGGCGAGGCCTTTGTCAATGCATCGGCCCAGCATGTCGGCAATCGTTTCACACAGCCAAGTGACCAGGTTGATAATCCCCGGACCTTTGTGTCGGGACTGCCTTTTGGCGGAGCTACCGGCAATGAGGCAACGGTCATCGATCTGAAATTGCCGGCCTATGAGCTCGTCAATCTCAGCGCAGGCGTGAAGTTCGACAATCTGTTGGATGTTACGGTCTATGTGAAAAATGTGTTTGATGAGAATGCGCTGCTTTCTTTCGACCGAGAGCGGGGTGGACGTGCCCGTACTGCCTTCCGCGTTGGCCAGCCGAGAACATTCGGTTTGACGGTTCGCAAAGGCTTCTGAGCCTCTAACCTAAAGTGAGAAAGGCCGGAGTGATTACACTTCCGGCCTTTTTTAATTCTTCTGATCCGGAGATATGCGGCTGTCCTACATGTCTGGGGTTGTGGTAATATTCCGCTTTATCCCCAAAGCGGACATTAGCTCTACCTCCACCGCATGTCTGAAAGTGGGTGGGGAGCGGTCTGTCTGCTCTCGAAGCTTGCTCTACCGCACTTGCCGTTCCGGTTGTATAAGTTGAAGCAGTACAGGATTCTGCAATCCAATCCGGAGGACACTTTTTGAGCCCAAATGAACGATTCAGCGAGCTGGTGTCAGCGCATATTCCGGGCGCAGTGATCAGAGGCGTGAGTCCACTGGCGGGAGGGGTTTCTGCAGATGCAACGCTAATCCACATTGAGGGTCCAACCAGCAGTCTGCGTACGCTCGTCTTGCGGAAGCACGGCGATAGTCATTGTGGACATGAGGCGGTTCTTGAATTTCAGTTGCTCGGGCGTCTGCATTCGCTCGGAGTTACAGTTCCCAAACCTTTGGGTTTTGGCGGTGGCAACGGCACGAACCAGCACCCGTATGTTTTGCTAGAATATATAGAGGGATCAACGGATATGCCTTTGTCGGTGGCCGAAGTACGCATCACGGCCGCGGCTGAAAAACTCATCTCGATCCACGCCCTTAAAACGGAATCGCTTCCAAAATTACCGCTTAGGTTCGACCCTCTCCCGGAGTTGCTAGACTTTCTTCCTGATGACGCGGAATGGGAAGAATTGCGGTCGAACCTCCTGCGCATGAATTCAACCGCTTTCGCCGGGACGGGTGTTTTGCTTCACGGAGACTATTGGCCTGCAAACATTGTCTGGGCAGGTGGAAAGCTGGTGGGTGTGATCGATTGGGAAGATGCAGCAATAGGCGACCCGCTATCCGATGTCGCCAGCGCATGTTTGGAGCTTCGATACATCCACGGCGATTGGGGCGCGCAGTGTTTCTTGAACGCCTATTCGACACAGCGCCACGTCGATCCTTTCAGGTTCGCGTTATGGCAAGCCTATGTGGCAGCAGCGGGAAACCATAATATGGGCGGGTGGGGTCTCGAACCATCGCGGGTGCAAGCTATGAGGAAAGTTGCTCTCCAGAGCATCAGGGAAGCTAGCCACGTCATCGCAAATTTTGACACTATATTTGGATAGGCATTATGCCTCGCTGTTAAAAAGCCCTAAGCTTGCTCTTAGGAAGCGCAAAACGCGGACACATCGTCGGCAATTGGTCGTCAGCGGGACGGTAGCTTCTCTATCTCTAATGTCCACTTTTGCGCCCATAGCGGTCATAAGATCGGACAAACGCGAATGGCGACAACTGAGGGGAAGCGATCGTACGCCGTGCGGGTGCCAAATGTCAGACTTTTACCACTAATATTGCGCAAATTTTTCCCAACCAGGGCGGAGATGACGATTTCCAGTGCTCTAAAACCTCTTGTCTTTCACTCCAGAAATTTTTGTCCCGCTACATACAACTTCGCGTGTATCCGTTGGAAAACCGGTCTTTATAACGTTCATAAAACTAGCCCTTAACCTGAACAGCTCCTGACAGGAAGGTTCAGTCTCTACTCAATAGCCGTCTTCTAAAAGGGTTCCACAAGCTCGGAAGATGGTTCTTGGGTAGTTTGAAAGGAAAGTGGAGATGAATAATCTTAAAACAGCATTTGTCGGAACCGCTGCCGCAACTGCGATGGCCGTTTCTGCAACGCCAGCGATGGCCAAGGATTATGATCGAGGCGGCATTAGTGCTGGCGAAGTGATTGCCGGAGCCGTGGTGCTGGGTGGTCTGGCGGCTATTTTGTCGTCCGGTAAGAAGGACAAATATAGCAACGGCTATTATGACGATAACTATCGGGATCGGCGCTATAGTGACCGACGCTATCGTGACGGTCGCCACGGCTATGGTGATCGCAAGCGTATTCGTCCGCGCCGGGCTGTGAACAAATGTGTTCGGGCTGCTGAACGTAAGGCAAGCTATTATGGTCGGGCCGACGTAACACAAATCCGCGACGTCAAACGGACTCGCTATGGCTATAAGGTCAAGGGTCGGATCGTGGTGAAAGACGGTCATCGTGGCTATCGCCGCAGCTATGATCGCGGCAAGTTTACCTGCTATGTCGAGGGTCGCCGGGTCTCCGGAGTGCGTCTGAAAGACCTTAGACATCGCTATTAAGGTTACATGATATAAGAATATGGTTCAGCCTGGTGACAGGCTGAACCAGCTATTTGTGGTATATGACCGGATTCTGGGGTACATGATCTGGTAGAAATAGGGGTATGGAATATGAGTATTCAAAAGAAATTATCGGCCGCTGCTGCATCGACGGCACTGGTCTTTACCGGTTTTACACCGGCCATGGCAGCGCCGGTCAATCCCGTAGCAGCGCCAGCAAGCCCAATTGATATGGCCGACTTTGGCTGGACCGCAGATAGCGACAAGGTCGAGGGGTGGCGCGGTTATCGTGGCTATCGCGGTTATCGCGGCCACAGGGGCTATCGCGGATATCGCCGCCATCGGAACCGGGTTGATGCCGGTGATGTGCTGGCCGGCGTATTGATCATCGGCGGGATCGCCGCCATTGCGAGTGCGGCTTCGAAGAATAAGCGCGACCGTCGATATGATGATCGCGATTATCGTTCTGATCGGCGCAGCGATGACCGCCGCTATGACAATCGCCGGGACAATCGCCGGGATGATCGCCGGTCGGAGAGTCGCGGTGACCGTGGCACCGGTGCGATGGATACAGCGATCAACGTCTGCTCCAACGCCGCCGAACGGCAGGCAGGGGATGACGCCCGGGTTTCAGAGATACAATCGGTTGCCCGTGATGGCGAAGGCTGGCGCGTCGAAGGCCGTTTAACCGCGACATCGCAAACTACGTTCCTGTGCGGGACAACAAATGGCCGCGTCGACTTTGTGCAATTGGGTGATGGCCAGCTCGCTCTCGCGAACTAGCTGCTACACCGCAGTGCGGCCGAATTCCTGACGGGTGACCGGGTGCGAGGCGCTTAGTCCCCCGTCCACTGCAATGGCCTGACCATTGACATAGGATGATCGGTCAGATGCCAAGAATAAGGCAACTTCCGCCATTTCAATCGGGTTGGCCCCGCGGCGCAACGGATTGAGGTAACCAAGCCGGTCCTCTTTGCCTTTCTCCCGCGCTTTATCATAGATAAACTGCGTCATGCCGGTCTCCGTGATACCGGGGCAAATGGCGTTGCAGCGGACATTAGCTGTAGCAAATTGCTGTGCGGCCACTTTGACAAGATTGATAACCCCCGCCTTCGATGCGGAGTAAGCCGGCCCGCCAGCACCGGACCTTATGCCAGCAACACTGGCAGTGCAGATGATCGAGCCGCCATGCCCGCTGTCGGCAATAACCTTTCCGGCATATTTGGCTGCCAGAAACGGCCCGATCAGATTGACCCGCAAGACCTCCTGCCATTCGGCAACGCTGCTGTCGAAAATCCCTTCAAAGCCTCCGCCGATACCGGCATTGGCGAAAAACACGTGCAGGTCACCAAATTTCTGCTCTGCCGCATCGACAAGCATTTCAATATCACCTTCCGAGCCAGCATCCGCCTTGATCGCGATGATATTGCCTTCTGAGCCCTTGGCAGTGTCTTCCACCGCATCAGTAACGTCACTGGCAATCACTTTTGCACCATGTTCGGCAAATAGCAGCGCTGAGGCCCTGCCAATACCGCTGCCCGCGCCGGTTACGATGGCTACTTTGTCCTGAAGGTCCGCCATGTTTCTGCTCCTGTTTGCCTGATTTCAAGCGCCAGCGCGTTTTGCTGCTTCCCATCCGGCTTGCGCCAATGGTGTTACCCGGTCCGACATTTCGGCCGCAGCTGCGCTATTTGCCGTACCATCTACTACACGTTTCTGAATGCCCTGCAAAATGGCCGCGATACGGAATAGATTATAGGCGAGATACCAATCCATCGGCGGAAGATCTTCGATACCGGATTTCTCGCAATAGCGGGCGATAGCTTCCTCTCGAGATGGAATGCCAAGCGCCTCTAGATCGACACCCTTCAGGCCGCTGCGGCCCTCTGGTTCCATTTCGTAAGCCATCAGCCAATAGGCAAAATCAGCAATCGGATCACCGAGCGTGGAGAGTTCCCAATCCAGAACCGCGATGACTTTTGGAGCATCATTCTCAAAGATCATATTGTCGAGACGATAGTCACCATGCACAATACCAAAGCTTTTTTGTTCCGGTATGGTTTTCGTCAGCCATTCGATGAGTTGATCCATCTCCGGAATGGTTTCGAGTTCGGATAATCTATACTGCTGCGTCCAGCGGGAAATCTGACGTTCGCAATAATTTCCGGGCTTGCCATGCTTTTCCAAGCCCAATTTTGCCGGGTCATAGCTGTGCAGCAAAGCAAGCGTATCGATCATTTCATGATAGATTGCGCGTCGATTGTCGGGATCCAGGCCCGGCAAGGTGCCGTCCCAAAGGGTTCGGCCATCGGCCATACCCATGATATAAAACATCGTGCCAATGACATTGTCATCTTCGCAAAGACCGTACGGTTTCGCGACAGGAAAGCCGGCCGGATAAAGCCCCGCAATTACCCTGAACTCGCGGTCTACGGCATGAGCCGACGGTAGCAATTTGCCAAATGGCTTCTTGCGCAAGACATAGTCGGTACCCGGCGTTTCAATCTTGTAGGTGGGATTGGACTGGCCGCCCTTAAACTTTGTAATCGTCATGGGGCCGGCAAAGCCTTCCACATTGGCCTCCATCCAGTTAGCAAGACTCGCTTCGTCGAGCTTGTCTTTATCGGGCACTGCCATAGTACCAGTCATGTCTTCTTGTGGATTCATGGAAGTTCCCTCTTCCTAATTAGTTGAATGTGATAACGGAGCGCGCCGCATCACCTTTTCTCATTTTCTCAAAGCCATCGTTAATTTGCTCAAGTGGGATGGTTTCGGCAACAATACTATCCAAATCCAGCAATCCGCGCAGATAGAAATCGACGAGACGCGGGATATCTACCGGAAAGCGGTTCTCGCCCATAAGCACGCCTTGTAGTTTCTTGCCCGATAGCAGATCCATAGCGCTGAGCCCCACCTGATGATCGAGCGGCATCATGCCGAGGATTGTTGCTGTCCCGCCGCGTTTGAGCGATCCGACTGCAAGTTCACCTGATGCCGGGCGACCGACGGCCTCGATCGCATGATCGACGCCGCCTTTGGTGAGATCTAAAATCTGTGCTGCTGCGTCATCTGCCAGGGCGTCAACGGTATCAGTTGCTCCAAGTTTCATTGCAAGATCCCGTTTTTCCGGAACAGGATCGGCCGCAATGATACGGCCCGCTCCAGCAATTTTGGCGGCATTTATTGTCGCTAACCCGACACCGCCGCAGCCGACTACAGCGACTGTTTCTCCCGGTGTAACAGCGCAGGCATTAAAGATGGTTCCCGCTCCGGTTGTAACCGCACAGCCAATAACAGCGGCGCGATCAAGCGGCATGTCGGGATCAATCCGCGTACAGGCATGTTCGTGGATCAGCATTTGTTCGGCAAAGGCTGACAAATTCAGCATCTGCGCAACGGTCGAGCCGTCGGGCCGAGTAATCCGCGGCGCTTCGCCTTCTGCTCGCCGCGTATCCGCACCGAGACATAGAGACATGCGACCGGACACACAAAACTCGCAATGGCCGCAAAAAGCAGACAAGCAAGAAACGACGGCATCACCTACCGCAACGGTACGCACTTCGCTGCCAATGGCTTCAACAATACCCGCCGCTTCATGTCCTGGTATAGCTGGCAAGGGATGCGGATAACTGCCATCCATGAAATGGAGATCCGAATGGCATAACCCACAGGCAGCCGTTCGGATCAGCACTTCATGCGGTCCTGGATTGGAGATGGTGACATCTTCGATTTCGAGCGGTTTGCCCGCCTCAACCAGGACTGCTGCTTTCATCGGATTAGCCCTCCCTTATCGCGTGACGGCGAGGTCGCCGGAAGACAGTTCTTCCTTCATTTTGCTGCCATCAGCGGTTTCGGCATATTTGCCATACTCCATCTTGGCGATCGTCCGGTTGTGAACTTCATCCGGACCATCTGCGAGACGCAACGTACGTTGATGAGCATAAGCGCTGGCCAGACCGAAGTCATTGCTCACTCCGCCGCCGCCATGTGCCTGAATGGCATCATCAATGATTTTCAGTGCCATTGTTGGTGCCTGTACTTTGATCATGGCAATCTCCGCTTTTGCATATTTATTGCCGACCTTGTCCATCATATCAGCGGCTTTCAAGCAAAGCAGGCGGCTCATATCGATGTCAATACGGGCCCGTGCGACGCGTTCGTCCCAGACGCTATGCTCGGAAATCCGCTTGCCGAATGCGATGCGGGATTGGAGGCGTTTGACCATTTTCTGGAGCGCTTCTTCTGCAACACCAATGGTACGCATGCAGTGATGAATACGGCCAGGCCCAAGGCGGCCTTGCGCGATTTCAAAACCACGTCCCTCACCCAAGATGATATTGGATGCCGGAACACGAACATCTTTCATTTCGACTTCCATATGACCGTGTGGTGCATCGTCATAACCAAAGACAGGCAGGTGGCGAATGATATTCACGCCTGGCGCGTCGGTTGGCATGAGGATCTGAGATTGTTGTGTGTAGCGGCTGCCTTCAAATGTGGTCTTGCCCATGACAATGGCAATTTTGCAACGGGGATCGCCAAGACCGGAAGACCACCATTTGCGGCCATTGATCACATATTCATCGCCATCGCGAACGATAGCGGTTTCAATGTTGGTCGCATCGGAGGACGCCACAGCAGGCTCCGTCATCAAGAAGGCCGAACGAATCTCACCGTTCATCAGCGGACGAAGATACTGCTCTTTCTGTTCCAGTGTGCCGTAACGATGAAACACTTCCATATTGCCCGTATCTGGCGCGGAGCAGTTGAATACTTCGGATGAAAAACCAACGCGGCCCATTTCTTCAGCGCAAAGAGCATATTCAAGGTTTGTGAGGCCAGGGCCCTCAAACTGAAAGCTGTCATCGATGTGAGGGAGGTTCGGATTGGAAGGCGGCATGAAAAGATTCCAGATGCCCTTTTCTTTCGCCTTGGCTTTCTCTTCTTCCACAACTTGCAGGACTTTCCAGCGATCTCCGGATTCGTCTTCAGCCTGATAATCAGCGACACGCGGGCGCACATGATTCTCGATATGCTCGCGTACCTGATTGCGCCAATATTCCTGCTTTTCCGTGAGATCAAAATCCATGCTTCTATCCTTTTTTGAGAGCTTTTCGATTTAACTATGCAATTAACTTATCAGAGCCGTCACAGCATGGCCACAGGGAAAGGAGCGATTGGGAATGGTTTTTATCCATCTCCCTACTCCGCAGGTGGAGATGCCGCGGTCAGCTTCGCGACGCGTTCGCTATGGTCCTTTTCACTCAGTGGGAACAATGTGTAGGCCCACGTACCAATAAGGCCAATGACGGTAATCATGCTCACGTAGATCAAAGCCAAATTATCGACTATGGCCGAATCGACCGAGCCAGGAACTGCCTGTTCCGGCAGCTGAATGAAGGAGATGATAAGGCCGGAGAGCAAAATACCCATGCCGCCAACCATTTTTTGCATGAACCACATACCGGAAGAAAAAAGACCTTCCGTGCGCTTGCCGGCTTCGAATGCATAGGCATCTGCAACGTCTGCCATCATCGACATGGTAAGGATCATCGCCGATATGCTTGAGGCGGTTGCGATCACAAGAAATGTGAACAGGGTGGGAACCAGGACGTCGGAGCCGGGCACTGGAAAAAGATCCAACATCCGCAACCAATAGGGCGCTGTGCCAATCATCAATGCAAATAATGTCAATATCGCTGCCCCTATAGGTTTTCCTGTACGCTTGGAAATCGGGGTCACCAGAACAAATGCCATGATAACACCGATGAACAATACTGCAGAATAAAGGGTGAACTCAGCCGATCCGAATTCCCATACATGGGTCAACAGATATGGGGTCATGGCGAATGTGAGCCCCTGGTTGGTGTAGGCAAAGACGCCGGCGAACATCAAAAGCATGAACGGTGAAAATCGAAACGCCGCCAACATTTGTTTGAAATCTTCTGCTGTTTCCGGGTGAGCGGCCTCGGATTTGTAACCACTTACTATTCGTTTGTGGGTGCTGATCGCTGATACAAAGACGGCGAAGACCATGATGCCCGCGCCCACAATAGCATAGGAAGCATAACCGTCTGCATTGAGCAATCCGACCGGATATTCCGCATTCGGAACCAAGAGAAATCCATAAGCGAGGACCATAATTCCAAGGCCGCTGGCCCAACCGAATAACGTCCGAAAACGCAATATACTCGTACGATCATGATAGTCTTTGCTCAGTTCCGGAACCAGAGCCAATGAGGGAACTTCATAGGCTGAGAGAGAAAAGCGCACGAGCATCGCCATCGCCAACAGATAGAAAAACTGAACAGTTCCACTGGCTTCGGGCGGATGCCACAAAAATAACCAGGCGATAGCAATAGGTACAGCCGATCCATAAAGCCACGGGTGGCGACGCCCAATCGATGTCCGAGTGCGATCGGTCATCTGACCGATGAGGGGATCCACAAAAGCATCTACAAACAGGGCAATTGCGATCGCTAAGCTCACCACGTCGGCGCGCATGCCAACAACCTGGTTATAATAGTAGAGCAGAAAAACGGCGAAACCGTTATCCTTTACGCCATAAGCTGCGGCACCGAAGCCATAAAGAAGCTTGGTCTTTAGCGGAAGTTTTTCAGCTGAATCTGTCAACGCAGATGCTCCGGTAAAATGGCATCCAACATGCCGGGCGCTTCCGGATCCCAGCTGGATTGGGTGCCAACCAGCAATCCACCATCGACCAGCAAATGTGTGCCAGTGACAAACCCTGCGGCATCGGATGCAAAATAGGCTACCGCCTCGGCAATATCGTCGGGAATGCCGGGCCGGGATATCGGTTGAGCGCCTGCTGCTGCTTGACCCAAGACGCTATTGATCTGTAGCGCTTCCTCTTTGTTGGCACCGACAGTAGCAGCAAAAATATTGGTTTGAATGAAGCCGGGACAGATCGCATTCACTCGTATCTTATATTGCGCCAGTTCAGCGGCGGATAGCTTGGTCAGATGCAAAACACCGGCCTTTGCGGTCGAATAAGCAACGGGACCAAAGCCGGCCTGAAAGGCGCAGACCGAGGCTGTATTAATGATGGCGCCACCGCCCCGTTTTTTGAGGTGAGGCGCAGCATGGCGAATACCCATGGCAACGGACTTGAGCAGCAATGCCATGGCAAAGTCCCAGTCGTCTCCGCTTATCTCGTCTATCGCATCGCGTGGTCCACCGGCGCCTGCGTTGTTGAAGACAATATCAAGCCCACCGGTCGTCTCTGCGGCATAATCCATCAATGCCTTGACGTCTCCTTCCTGGGTGACATCGCATCTCTGAAAATGGAAACTGTCGCCGAGCGTGGACATCATCGCGGAGCCTTCATCAGCATCGATGTCGCCCATGACCACTTCGGCGCCTTCGCGCAAAAACAGATCAACGGTGCCGCGACCAATACCCGATGAACCGCCCGTTATAACAACGGTTTTGCCTTCAAATCGCATCTTATGGGCTCCTGTTTTTGGGCTATTTTTCTTTGGAACATAGGCCCAGCCCGAATTGACCGTCAATCGATTCCGGTAATTGATCCGCTTGCCGCTACGGAATCCAGTATGCGTGTCTATGGCCGATTATTTTTTCGATCTTTGCGCAAGCGGATCATTGAACCTTGGGCCTTACCTATGATAGTCAGGTGTTAACTGACCAATTAAAGGAATCATCATCATGTCCGATCTTGAAAGTTTCCGCGAAGAAACCGTCGCGTGGCTGGAAGCCAATTGTCCTCCAGAAATGCGCGAACCATTTGTGGATGAGAGCGATATTTGCTGGGGTGGCAAGAACCCCACGTTCAAACCCGGTCAGAAAGAGTGGATGGACAAAATGGCGGCCAAGGGTTGGACCGTTCCGGACTGGCCGAAAGAATATGGCGGCGGCGGGTTGTCGCGTGCGGAAACCAAAATCCTGCTGCAGGAAATGGGTCGTCTGAAGATTCGCTCTCCCTTGTCGAGCTTTGGCATCTGGATGCTTGGACCCGCGCTGCTGCACTTTGGTACTGAAGAACAAAAGCTTCATTTTCTGCCGCCAATTGCGCGCGGTGAGGTGCGTTGGTGTCAGGGTTATTCCGAACCTGGATCTGGGTCCGATCTGGCTTCGCTGCAAACCTCTGCGGAAGACAAAGGTGATCACTATCTGATCAACGGTCAGAAAATCTGGACCAGCTATGCTGATAAAGCAGACTGGATCTTTTGTCTGACTCGCACAGATAAATCGACAAAGCATAAAGGCATTAGCTTCATGCTGTTCGACATGACTACCAAAGGCGTGGAGACGAAGCCCATTGTATTGATCTCCGGACAATCGGCATTTTGCGAGACCTTTTTTGCCGATGTCGAAGTGCCCAAGTCATATGGTGACGGCGTTTCGTCGGTAGTAGGTGAAGTAAATCGCGGCTGGGACGTTGCCAAATATCTGTTAGGCCATGAGCGCAGCATGATTTCCGGCGATGGTTCATCGGGCGCAGCCTCGCTCGGATCCAAATTTGCCGATCAATATGGTCGAGACGAGATGGGCCGGTTGGATGACCCCATGCTTCGCGCACAAATGGCAGATATGGATATTGATGTTCTGGCTTTCAGGGCGATGGCGGAACGCTTTGGCGATACGTTCAAGGCCAATCTTTGTCACCCTGCGCAGCCCAATATGATGAAATATGCGGGCACTGAAATTAACAAACGCCGCCACGAACTGATTATGTCAGCGGGTGGCAGTGAAGTGCTGGAATGGGAAAGCGAGGCAACCAATGGCGGGCTTACTGCACGCAGCTGGTTGCGGACCAAAGCCAATAGTATCGAGGGCGGTACCAGCGAAGTGATGCTGAACGTTGTCTCCAAACAGATATTGCAACTGCCAAGCGCTTAAATTTCAAGCGGTTAATACAATTTAGTAGAAGGATAAAAGCGATGCCGCTTTACTTGAATGACGACCAGAAGATGCTGCAAGATAGTGCAGCGGATTTTATGAAGGGCGAAGGCAATGTTGCTCATTTGCGCGAGTTTCGCGACAAGAATTGCAAAGACGGATTTTCACACGCGCTATGGAAGCAATTTGCTGAAATGGGCTTCACCGGGATATTGGTTTCCGAGGAAGAAGGCGGATTGGGCCTTGGTCATATTGAGGCCGGAGTTGTCCTTGAAGAAATCGGTCGCAACCTGACGCCGTCGCCTTTTCTCACAACTGCAGTGGCTGGTGTAGAGGCCTTAAATGCAGGCGGTAAGGCGCTGCGTGACAAATATTTCCCCGGCATCTTGTCCGGCGATAGCGTGCTGGCACTCGCCATTGATGAAGGTGCGAAGCACCGACCAGATAAAATTACAATGGCTGCCACCCGGGAAGGCAATGGTTTTAAGCTGGATGGCAAAAAGCAATTTGTTGTCCAGGGCGGTTCGGCGGATACGCTTGTTGTTGCGGCGCGGACAAGCGGCAGTGCGGGCGAAGACAAAGGCCTGACTCTTTTTGCCGTCGATACCAGCGCTGCTGGACTGTCCAGAAACAGCGTCCGTTTGGTGGATAGTGCAATGGCGGCCCATGTCGAGTTTGACGGCGTGGTGGTTGATGCTGATGCCGTGATTGGTGAAGTCGATGAGGGCGGCGCTGTCCTCCAGCGTATGCTCAATGCCGGCCGCGCAGGCGCTGCTGCAGAGACGCTTGGTGTTGGTACAGGCGCGATGGATATCACGGTAGAATATATCAAAGGTCGCAAGCAATTCGATACGATTATCGGTACCTTTCAGGCATTGCAGCATCGCGCAGCTCATCTGTACAGCGAGTTGGAAATTGCACGTGCGACGGTATTGAAAGCACAGCAAATGCTTGATGAGGGATCATCAAAAGCGGAATTGATGGTATCTGTCGCAAAGGCCAAAACCGGGAAGACAACAGCGCTATCTGTTAAAGAAGGTGTGCAGATGCATGGCGGCGTTGGGATGACCGACGAATATGATATTGGCCTCTATATGAAGCGCGATAGGGCGCTGGCTGAATTTATGGGTGATTCCAATTATCACACCAATCTCGTTGCTGAAATGCACGGCTACTAAAAGGATATCATGATGGATTTTAACAAGCTATTCTCGCTTGACGGTCGTGTTGCATTGGTCACAGGCGGCCACCGGGGTATTGGCCGGATGATCTCGGAAGGCTTCCTGGCCCAAGGTGCGAAAGTCTACATCTCCGGTCGTAAGGCAGATGCCTGTGATGCGGCGGCATCTGAAATGGGTGAAAATTGTATATCTGTGCCCGGCGATGTCAGCACCGTGGAGGGTTGTAAGGCCCTTGCTGCGGAGATTGCCAAGCATGAAGAGAAGCTCGACATATTGATCAACAACGCTGGCGTGGCTTGGGGTGAGGAATATCTCAGTTTCCCAGAATCGGGTTGGGACAAGGTGATGGACACCAATGTCAAAGGCCTGTTCTTCCTGACTCAGGCGCTGCATCCCCAGCTGAAAGCAGCAGCCAGCTTCGATCGGCCGGCAAAAGTCGTCAATATCGCTTCAATCGATGGCTTCAAGGTCAATCCTTGGGAAACCTATAGCTATCAGGCATCAAAAGCGGCAGTGGTTCATCTTACCCGTAAGATGGCTTCCAAGCTGATTTCAGACGACATCATCATGACCGGTATCGCTCCGGGAGCCTTTGCTTCGAACATGAACAAAGCGGCGCGCGACTATGAAGATGCCGTCGAAAAAGGTATCCCCGCCAAACGCATTGGCCGGCCCGAAGACATGGCCGCAGCGGCTATCTATCTGTCCAGTAGTGCGGGCGACTATGTGGTGGGCACGACCCTGATTGTTGACGGCGGTGTTGTGAATGCGGCCAACCCCGGAGCAACGATAGAGCCCTAACACCTACAGGGCTTAACACATCCACTTGACCTAGTCTCTCCATACTGTATTATCCAAACAATACAGTATGGAGATTTTCGATGAACAATAAGTTTCTTGTCGCGCTTGCCGCCGTTCCGTTGACCCTGTCCGCTTGCTCTGGCTCTGAGACGGAACAAGGTGATGACGGTTTCGAAATGTCGATTGATGTGGACGGTGAGGGGGGCGACAAAGCCGACAGCATCAAAATCGGCGGTAAAGGTGGAGATAGCAAATTTTCAATCAAGACTGACGGCTTCTCGATGGATGTCGATCTCCCCCAGATTTCCATTGATAGTGACGATTTTGATTTGAACAACGTATCGCTATATCCAGGTTCGAAAGTTACAGGGCTGAATGTGGAAGATAAAGACGGCGAAGGCGGAAAGGTCATTTTGAACTTTGATGCACCAACCAGTACCGCCGATTTGGTATCCTGGTTCGAACAGAAAATGACGGACGAAAACTTCGTTGTGGAAAAGGATGGCAATACGCTTTCCGGCAAAACTGACGAAGGCGATCCGTTTCTGCTTGAACTAACCGAAAAGGGTGCGGACGAAACTAGCGGTAAGCTTGAGTTTTCGGAAACCAACTGATCGAAAGCGGCCGGATAGTCGCGGTACAACTATTTACACAATTTGGTGAACCTGTTCAGCTTCTCGCGAAAATGCTATGCTATGGTGAATGGCATAACATAGCAGGAGCGGGATAATGCGGAATATAGCCAAGAAACTGAAACTGATTGCAGCAACGACGATGATGGCGGTGCCATTATCGATGACCCCGCTATTATCCGCCCCGGCGCATGCACAATCTACCGGAGTGAAGAGCCTGTTGGGCAATGCGTCTGATGGTGCGCTTGACAAATTGTCACAACCCGGAGCCTTTTACGCCGATAAGGCGGTGCGTGTTTTATTGCCGGGCCCCTTGAAAAACGCGACCAAGATCTTGCGTTTTACCAGCAAGGCGGGCTTGACCAAAGACATCACCAAAAACCTGAATGATGCAGCTGGCAAGGCAGCGCTGGAAGCCAAGCCGATATTTCGATCAGCTATCGACAATCTGACTCTGACGGACGGCGTGGGTATCGTTACCGGCGGCGGGACTGGCGGAACTGATTATCTGCGCAAGACCTCGGGTGAGGAACTCGCGGTGAAAATCCGCCCGCTGGTTGAGAAAGCCCTTGGCGAGGTCGGTGCTTATAAACAGGTCGAAAGTCTTGGCTCTATCTCTGCTCTGTCTTCACTGGGCGGTCTTGACCTTTCCCGTGATGGTTTGACCGATAGTGTAACAGAACAGGCGATGGACGGTATCTTCTCCTATATCGGTGCGGAAGAGAGCAAGTTCCGCAAAAACCCATTGAAGAAGGGTAAGAAGCTGCTCGAAGGCATTCTTTAGGCAACGGCCTCGCGCCTCAATTGATTGCAAAAACTGCAACTAATCAATCTCCGTTTTCAATTGAAACTTAACGGTTTGACGACCATTTCCTGACTATCAGTTAGACAGGAAAAGTGATGTTTGATCGGCGTTTTTGATAACAGGAGTTAGTCCCATGAAAACGCTTTTCAATATAGTAGCCGCCCTGAGTGTTAGTAGCATCATCATGATGACGACCATTCAGGTTTAACGACTACAGATTTTTCAGTCCCGGTTGCCTCCCCCTCCTCCCGATGGGCACCGAGACTGTTCCGACGGCCCGGCCCTTTCAAGATATCCCCCTATGTGAAAGGCCGGGCCAACGGATTTTTACGTTGTCCACAATCCGGCCAGTGTTTTTCCACAAGAAAGATCAGCATCTGTGGATAAGTCGCCTTTCAGCATTTGGAGCGACTCGCAAACCCGTGTCATATACAATTCATCGGACGGAGTTTGATCCAACCAGCGACAAGTCAGCAATGACCCGTTGGGGCGATTTAGAGCCAGAAGATAATCGAGACGAACATAGTGTTTTTCGCAAGGAAAATAAGATGATCTTTCGATTGATGATTGGAAAAAACCCGAGAAGCAAAGGCGCAAGCCGGAGTGGATCAGATGGACAACAATCATCGGGTGACTGGACCAATATCGGGTTTAAACCGAAACAGAATTGCGCAAGCGAGGATGTGGAAAACCGAAAGCCATAACGGTATTGGCCCGGAAACCGGACGCCGGACAAGCGGACGTTGAAATCGCAAGAGGACAGCATCCCCAATCAGGCGCAGTGGGAGCCGTGAACCGAACTTGTTCGGCGACCGGCTCCCATTTTTTTTGCGCGCTCTATGCCGGCCGTCACCTGCAGCATGATTGCGCTGGCTCACTTTGACCCGGCCCGCCTTCACCCATTCCGCCTTCACCCAATTCGACTTTACCCGGCTCGCTTTGACGCGATTGGTGATGATCCCGTTCTTTTTGATAGGTCCTTTCAACCATATTTTCCTTTCCGCTTCGCAGCTGGTATCGCTCAGCGGATTGAAAGGCATAAAATATGCCGCAACTGCTAATCTAGGACAGGACAATATGGATATTTCAAAACTCATGTTTCGCGAAGACCTGATGAAGGGTGAGCGTATATTGATCACGGGCGGCGGCACCGGTCTAGGCAAGGAGATGGCTGAGGGTTTCCTGAAGCTTGGCGCTGAAGTCCATATTTGCGGTCGCCGCGGCGATGTCTGTAAAGCGACGGCCGAGGAGTTGGTTGAAAAACATGGCGGCACGGTGGTCCCGCATCCGTGTGACATTCGCAATGCGGAGATGATCAGCGAGATGAACGACCTGATCTGGTCGCAGCATGGCCCGCTGACCGGACTTGTCAATAACGCAGCCGGCAATTTCATTTCGCGGACCGAGGATCTGTCGGTGCGCGGTTTTGACGCGATTGCCAATATCGTCTTCCACGGCACATTCTATATGACCCATGATATTGGCAAGCGCTGGATCGCGGCCGGTGACCAAGGAAGCGTGCTTTCCATCCTGACCACCTGGGTGTGGAATGGCGGACCGTTTACAGTTCCGTCGGCTATGTCCAAAGCTGGGATCAATGTCATGACGCAGAGTCTGGCCACCGAATGGGCGCGCTATGGCTTGCGCCTGAACGCCATTGCACCGGGCGCTTTCCCGACCGAAGGCATGTCCAACCGTCTCGCACCGAGCAAAAGTGATCAGGATAAGATGAGCAGCAGCGTCCCGATGGGCCGCGTCGGCGAAATGGATGAACTGGTGAATCTTGCCGCCTATCTGATCGGACCGGGATCGCAATATCTGACCGGACAGACCATTGCGATTGATGGCGGTGCCTACAACGCAACTGGCGGCAATTTTTCCGCCCTGACCGCGTGGGGTGACGAACAATGGCAGGCGGCGCGCCAAGCGATTGAGGGGCAGAATAAGAAGGACCGCGCCAAACGCACAGTGTAATTGCAACGGCCTCGGTTACTCCGTAGCGCCTAGTTGCTCTTCGATCATCGCCTCCACGTCGGTAACGGTCGTGCATTTTTTGGCAAAATTATCGCACATCGCCTCAAATGCCCCCGGGTCGGTTTCGCGCCGATGCCAGAGAGTCAGATCGGGCTGCGCCTCTGGTAATTCCGCCGGCGCAACCTGCTTCAGGCTGCTATAGGTTTCTGGCGACATAGTCTCGGCCAGCTCGGCGTTATAGTCTGCTGCAACGTCCCAGCGCGGGCCGGCATAATAGACCGCAGCATACATGATCCGCGCCTTTGCTCCGCTGACCTTTGAAGTACGCATTGCTTCGTAAAACATCCTGTGCGTCGCTTTCCATCCCCGAGTGCGGACATCGCAATACCAGTCGTGCACTACAGATGCCTTGCGATAGCGGCCGACAAACGGACTGCCCAGAATCGACCAAGCAAATTTCGGTATCGACGCTCCGTTCACCCGGGTCATGGCGGGTACGCTCCACACCAGCTGCTCATCATCGATAAAGGCAAAGCGATTGAGCAGCGTCATGATCCGCCCATCCTCATCCCATTCAAAGCGTGGCCGTCCGGTATAATGTGCCATGTTCGTCCTTTTATGCCGGTTTTTCAGTTATTTTCCTGATCAGTATAACATATTTTCCAATCAGTGATCCTCATCACAATATTGTGCAAAATCTTCCGCTACCACAATCAGGCGATGTCGCTTAGTTCGCACCAGTTTGCGGGGGGCGGCGACATCGCACTTCCCTTTGGGAAGCCCCTTGTGGGTAATCCTCCGGAAGTCCGATGGTGATGCGACCCTGCCATCGGATTTCTTGGATGGGGGCAATCCGCAGCAATCATCTCACGGCGCTTTTTTTTCAACATATTCTCTCTCCGAGTGAGCCTGATCACAGTTATTTTATCTTTTTGGGCGATAATAGGGTTTACGGCGGCTTAAGCTTCACGCGATGGCACCGTAAATATCGGGAGTCCGGCGGCATCTGCGACCCAGCCGTCGGGCTCTCTCCGATTTTGCCGCTATCTAGCAATCACTCTGTGGTTGCGTCCGACCGGTGAGCTGGTTGGTGGCCAAACCAGTGCGCAGTTGACAGTGTGAACCAGTCCCGATGCGCCGTTTCGGCTCATGCTGCCGTCCGGATATTCCCGCAATTGGCCAGAGCACCGAGAAATCTGGCGCGCACCTCCGCGGTCCAGCCATCGTGACGCGGAGTAGGCAAAAACAGGTTTGGGCGCTTTGTGTTTCCGGCGTCCCTTTTGTCAGGATGACATCGTTTCAATGAGGTTAAATAGGTTATCTATGATAGACGAAAAAACCTATATGGATATATGTAGGAAAGGACTTTATGCGGGCGGCCATTTCATGTGCACCAGCCCTTTGGCAACTGATCAGCTCTTTACCGAACGTCTCGAAAGCAAAAGACAAAACAGTGCCGCAGCGGCGGGAACTGTTTGGACATAGAATATTTTGAAATCAGCCGTTGCCGCACCAAAGACGCCCGCAATAGCTACAAATAGCAGGAAGCAGACGGCAATATTGATCTTCCATTTTGCATCTTTGATCAACAGGGACCAAGTCAGTCCAGCAGCAAGAAATGCATTGTATATGCCCTGGTTGGCAGCCAAAACAGTGGTCGGCTCAAACAATTCGGCAGGAATGGATTTGAATATTTCCGGGCCTCTGGTGGTCCATGCGAATATCTCGAACCAGGCTATATAGAAATGGAGCAACGCAATCAGCGCAACGATAACCAGTCCGACAATTCTCATAAAATTTTCTCCGTCATCAGACTCGTAGCACTGACCGGTCAGCTGGTCCAGAACAGGACAGGCAATCTTTCCCGTGCCAATTACGGAATATGGCCAAAATAGTCGCCAGTTTTCCGGGTAGTAGTCTTTCAAGAATACAAAGAAAATCCGGCGGATCGAAGGTAAATCCATCCGCCGGACTCATCGCTTGCGCGAAATATTCGAAAAGACCTAAGGGCGGCCTATCGAGGTTTATATTCCCGCAAAAGCATGCTGCTCTGCACGGTGCGATACTCGGCGCGGTTACCCGATTCTGTTATCTGCTGCTCGGCAGAAGATTTCATAAAGGCATCATATGCTTTATTGCGCCGTTCTGACTCTGCTGCATCCGGAATACTGGAAAAGGTCGTCATCAGATAAAGTGTTGGCTCGCCATCACGTTGGTTCTCGTTGATGAGTATCTTATAGTCGCTGATCCAGCCTTTGGTCTTCGCAAATTCCTGAACTTTGGTCCAATCGCCGGCAAGATGTCTTGCATATTTATACGCTCCGCCATCCTTGATATAAATACCGCTAACATTTGAATATTCACCGGCGACTAGCGGGAATTCCTGTGCATGGACCGTCGTGGGCAAAGCCATTGGCAGCGTCACGACCATGGCGGCAGCGGCCATCTTCATTTGTGCAATCATCTTCATTTTACTTCTCCTTGGTTGTTGAACGTTTAAATGTTTGGATTATCTCGGGGGAGGGCCGCCTTCGGTACCGCTTCAGACATCCCCACTTTGGCCAATAAGCATAGCGCGAGGGCCACCAGCGTTATTGCGGCAACCACATAATAGGTGACCGCATAACCACCGCTTTCGACCAGCCATCCGGAATTGCCAGACATCACGGATCGAGCCAAATTCGGAACCGCCATGAATAGTGCGAACTGGCTCGCCGCCACTGCCGGGTTGCAAATGCGCATGGCCCAAACGACCAGCAGGATCATCAGCAGAAGGCTCAATACATATTGCGCTGCAAAGACTATCATAAAGGTTCGATCCCCCTGCCAGCTGTCGAAGGTCGCACCTCCGATCACTGCGCAGCTGCCCACCAGGACAAACAACGTGCCGATGGCTTTGCGCAAGCCAATCAACCGTACAATCAGGGGAGATGTCAGGCCCACTGCAACGGCTGCGACCAGGCTGACAATCGCCGAGAAGCTGGAATATTGATCGCTGCCCCAGCCCAGTTGTTGCACGGCGAGTGTCGGACTGACAGCATCAATAAATGCCCAATTTACCTGGACTAAAAAGACAGCCATCAGGAACAATATGGTCAGCGGCGAGATGATCGACCGATATATTCCTGCAATGATTGGCAACCATGCGCTGTGTTGCCGTTCCTCACATTCGCGCGAAGCCGAACCTTTGCTCCATGGCAGCAAACGCTCACCAGGGCGTTCGCGGAAGATCACCACCACGGATGAGACGATGGCAACGAAAGCAGCGAATATCAGCGCCGTCGACGCGATATCACCTGACATAAGCAATTGTCCCGCAACAAAACTGGCAGCTGAAATCCCAAGTGCCTGTGAAGCGGCCATCAGGCCATTGACCATCGTGCGTTCGTCATCGGGCACCAGATCAACGGCCATCCCATCTACCGCGACGTCATTAAAGGTTGCGCACAGGTTGAGAGCAAAACAAAATACCGCCAACATGCCGATCTGTTCAACAGTTGGCGCAACCATTGCCATAGCCAGCAGGACAATCGCCATCATGGCTTGCGCGGTGATAATCCAAACCCGGCGGCGCCCCATAGGTCTAAAGGTAAATCGGTCCATCAAAAGGCCGTTCACCAGTTTCAACGACCATGGCAGCAAAGCTATTCCCACAAAAGCGCCAACCTCCGTCGGAGTTGCGCCATTTGCCGCCAGCCAAGCCGAAATACCCACGGTCGATAGGCCAGCTGGTACGCCTTGCATAAAGTAAAGGATCGCCACAACGATGAGGCGCGCCACCTTGCTCTCTGACAATGCAGGGACGGCCAGCCGTACTGGCAGCTTAACGGCTTGCTCCATTTCATCCCCCCCCCCCATACAGCAGGCATAGCTCTCCTGCTGGCGGTCAAAGAGATTCTGGAACCGACCTGAACGATCAAACTTGTCTGCAATTTCAATGCACTACTGATGCACGCAAATGTAAATTTCCGTCAACTGCGCTACCGTCAAAAAAGCGTCAATAATGGACTATTTGATGGTTGAGGGCCTGGGAAGCAGGTCCGGCCAGCCATATTTTTCCCATGCGGCGACCATGCCAATCCGTTCGGCGAAATCCATAAAGTCCGGATGCAGTCGAACCTGGTTTATCGGCTCTGCGTCGGTCCAGAGCGACATGAAAGAGAAGAAATTGGCAGTTGTTATCTGCTGGCCAAGGGTTTTGAAGACCATCTGCGCCTGGCCCATCCAGATCGCCGGTAATGTGATCGTGGTATCATAGGGATCGTGCAATGTCGCGTGGAGCATCTCCAGCACCATGCAGTAATTTTTGCGGTCCTGGTCTTCACCGCCCCAAAGCCCCTTCGCAGCCATCAGCCAATAGGCATCCATAGCGTCTGGGTCGAGCGGTGCACTGCCGGCCGGCGGAAATATTACGGTGTTCATCAGCTTCTTTGTCAACTGATATGCTTCCACAGCAGCATCATGGTCGCCCGATACCGCCAATGCCGCTGCGAGCCACAGAGATGGAAAACCAAGATCCACCATCCTCTGTCCCGCATCAATGGCGGCATCGATATTCCCAAGGTTGAGATGCACCCCGGAAAGCATAGCGTAGCTGCGGCCATTTACCGGATCTTGATCTATGCTGGCTTCAATGTAAGGCAAGGCGTCTCGGGAGCACCCGCAATAGAGAAGAAAAGAACCGACACGGTTTAGAACATCAGGATTATTGGGTTCCAGCCGGTAAGCCTCGAAAGCCAAATCAAGCGCTCCGACAATATCATTTTGTGTCCAGGCATAAAAGGCTAGCACGATACGGGCATGCGCCTGCTGCGGCGATAATCGGAGTGCCTTTTCGGCATATCCGGCAGCCTTCTGACATCGTTCCAGCCGATCTAAGCACGGCGTATATACCGTCATGTTAATCTCTGCTTCGGCCAGCGCAGTCCAGCATTCGGCAAATTCGGGATCGATCCCCAGCGCCTTTTCAAGCAGTTCGATGGCCGTCGGCAACACCCCGTCGCCGATGGCTCTGATGGTTAGTGCCCGGCCTTGCAGATAAAGCCCGTAGGCTTCCCGATTGGTTGTCAGGGGTCGGGGCTTGGGTTCATGCTCTTGCAGATTGAGCGCTTCACTCAACCCGTTCGTGACCGCTTGCGCAACATCTGCGCGTGCCGCAAAAATATCATCGAGGGTGCCATCATAACTATAGGACCACGATTCAAAACCAGTTTCGGTATCGGTCAAACCAACATCAATACGAACTTGCTCTCCCTGCCGTTGAACAGAACCTTCCAGAAGGTACGACACATTCAGCGCGCTCGCGATTTCCGATGGGCTCTTATCGGATTTCTTGAACTGGAAGGAAGACGTTCGGCCCGCGACGAGAAGTTGAGGTACCTGACCGAAAGTTGTGATCAATTCGTCGACGATGCCATCTGCGAAAAAACCCTGATCATCCGGTTCGGCGATCGACTTAAATGGAAGCACGGCAATGCGAACCTTGCCCTTCTTGCGGCCGGAAATCGTGTTGGGGGCGGGAGAGCGCACGGACAAAGCGCTAAGCAAACGAGCATGATCTGTTAAATTATCACTATTCTCCAAAGCTGATAACGCGGTCGTAACTGCACTTTGCAGACGCTGCTCTGCTTGATGGCGATGCACTGAAAGCCAATCGTCAAACGCTTGGCCAAAATCCATCTGATCCATAAGTGGCTTGGCACCGATGGAAGTTAGCCTTTCGGTTGCTTCCAGATAATTGCCTTCGGTTAGGCACTGCTGAAGATCAGAGAGGTCAGTTCTAACAGTTCCATTTCTTAGGCCGACCCGTGACCGCGAAATATTCAAAAGGTCACAATTCGCCGATGCCAGCACTTTGCCCAGGTCCAACAAACATTGCCGTAAGCTAGCCCGCGCCTGTGCTTCAAACCGGCCAGGCCACAGAAGCTTGCTCAAATAATCGCGATCAATAGGTTCATCCGGCGCCAGGCATAACATTGCCAACAAAGCGCGTGCACGGCGATTTGAGATAGGGATTTTGGTACCATTGTGCGCGGTGAGTTGAAAGGCCCCAAAAAGGGTGGCCAGCGCATGCCCATCAGCTTTAGTAAGAATATCTTGCCGCTTTAAAGAATCCAACAGGCCGTCCCCCACGAACACTTTGTAACATAATGCAAATTTGATGCAGCACAATCGCTAAATAAGCACGGACGGAGATCTTAATGGATAGGTGCTTGCGCTAACATCCGCTTTTGTGCCGATAGCAGAAATAACCGCCAAAAAAGAAAAGCCCCACTGACTTGAGGAGTCGAGCGGGGCGTCGGAACAGCGGGTCGCAATTACCGTTCCAAGAGCATTAATAGCGCAACACGCTTGAACTGCATTGTACGAAATGGACTCTCTGATTTGGCCTGTTCAACTTTACAAGATAAAACGGATGCCCCGCTGACGGCTTGCCATCACCACAACCCGGTAATCTCCATCCCCAAAACTACAAATGCATAACCCAGCGCGCCGTATAAAAGCGCGCGAAAAACAGGGTAGGGAATGCGGGCTTTTTCGGGATAGCCTTCAGGGTAGGTGATTTCGATTATCTCCCCGATAACCGGCTTGGGGAAGGGCATGTAGACGGAGTCGCGGACCTCGACAAAGGCACCATGTTCATCCGCGAAGCGAAAGACCGGCTGGTAGACGGGGGCACCGTCTTCATAGCGGCGATCGTGGCGGACAATTTTGGCGGATGCACGGCGGACCGGATTGCGCAGAAACGGCAGATCACTGCGCAGCGTAAGCGCCAATCCTGTTGCCGCCAGGGCCAGGCATATCCAGAGAATGAAGATTTCGATCGCGCGGGGCTAGCATTGTTTTTTTGGCTTGTTAAGATGATCGTTGTGTAGCTTTCTTCCCCTTGCCATTTCCACCGGCCTTGCTAAACAAGTTTCATATTGCAACTGAGATTGCAGCTTACAGGGGAGCATAGTCATGACTTTATTCCGCATTGCCATTTATATTTTTGGTCTGATCCCGCTCTATTTCGGGGTTACAGGCCTTGCGCTCGGCGCAGCGCAGCTCATGGGCGGGGAGCCCTTTACCAATGCGATGGACAACCAGTTTCGCTATCTCTCGGGCGTCTATATCGGCATCGCGGCCATGCTATTCTATTCCGCTGGCGATATTGTCGGACGGGCGCTGGTGCTCCGACTGACTATCTTGGCGGTGTTTATTGGTGGTCTGGGCCGGGTGGTCTCTTACTTGAGTGTGGGCGCACCGCCAGCGGAGATGATCAGTGGCATGGTGCTGGAACTGATCGCACCAATATTTCTAGTTTGGCATGCCAAGGTGATCGGCAAGGCTTGATCAGGCGTTCCCCAGACACTCCGCCAAGACCCTGATTTGACGGCGGCGGCTGAAAAGCGCATTCTCCTTCTCGCCGCTGCAACAGGGATTGAGGCAGGGCGGCATTTTCCAAAGGGGGCGTAACCCAAAGGAGAGTGTAATGGCTGTAGCAAGAGTGACCGAGATTATTTCGGCATCAACCAATTCGATCGAAGATGCGGTAAAAGAAGGCGTCGTCCGGGCATCGCAAACGCTGACCAATGTCCAGTCCGCCTGGGTCAAGGATATCAAGACCGTGGTAACCGATGGCCAGGTGACCGAATGGCGCACGACGCTGGCCGTGACTTTTTTACTGGAAGAATAGGCCTGCTTGAAACTCAAAGCTGCCGATGGATGGGGCTAACCGACAATTCCGTCCTGATAGACGGTCGTGCGCCGGCCATTGCGGACGATGCGCTTGGCGGTCAGTTCCTGATTGCGATAGGGTTCACGGTAGGACACGTGAACCCAGCCGCTTGCCGGCACGCCGCGCTCGTAAAATTCCAGGATCAGCTGATCATAGTTGAGCCGCCGTTCCATCCACTGACAGATGCGCAGATTGTCGATACCGGCAATCTCGAAGTCAGCCGCTTCACCCTTGGCATGTTGTGACGTGCGCGAGCCGCGGATGGCACGATTGACCGCTGGGGAGCGATAGCCTGAGGAGACCAGTACCGGGCGACCATAATTTTGGCGCACCGGCTCCAGCACTTTTTCGCAGAGCAATTTCAGCGCCGCAATTGCCGTTGGTCCAGGCCTATTGTCCAGCATCAGCCGCGTTGCTGTTTGCGCCTGCGTAAATTCGCTGAGATGAAAATTAGGGCTGAGCTTCATGGATCGGTCCTCTAGGTGCCGCGCTCGCCTCCTTATGCTGCTAAGGCGGGATAGTCTTTATCCCGTGCCTTGGAGCAGCAGTCAATCGCTTCGGGGATTAACTGTGCTGGAATAGCCGCTGACATGCCAATAGACTCTGGCGCGCTGGTCGTTTGACATGTTGCGCAAGACTAAGGCCTGGTTTTCCGGGACAGATTGGTTGAAGCGCTCGCCGGGAGCGATGGAGCGAACTAGAATTCGCGACTTACCGTTTTGAAGCAGGATTTCGACTGTCACTTCGCCACGATTCTGACCATCAAAACTAATCGTTTCAGGCTGTGTACCGCCGAGCAATAATATATCGCCTTTTGCGATATAATTATTCTGGCTGGTGCCCGCGTGTGCAGCGCTTGCTATCATGCTGCCTGTAACGGCTATCGTAAGAGCATATCTAATCAACATGGCTTTCTCCTAATGTCGCGGTTTGTTCCGCTGAGAGGAGTTACGGAGCTTTGTCCGCATCGGATGCAGCCAGTGCCAATTTACTTCGCCAGCATGTCCTTCAAATAGCCGCCGGTGAAACTGCCCTTGACCTTGGCTACGTCCTCCGGCGTGCCCTCGGCGACAATCTGGCCGCCGCGCACGCCGCCTTCTGGGCCGAGGTCGAGTATGTGATCCGCGGTCTTGATGACATCGAGATTATGCTCGATCACCACGACGCTATTGCCTTGTTCCACCAACTGATGAAGCACTTGCAGCAATTTGCGGACATCCTCGAAATGCAGGCCGGTGGTCGGTTCATCCAATATGTAGAGCGTCTGTCCAGTCGAGCGTTTGGACAGTTCCTTGGCCAGTTTGACACGTTGGGCCTCACCGCCGGACAGGGTTGTCGCCTGCTGACCAACCTTGATGTAGCCGAGTCCAACCTCGTAGAGCATAGCCATCTTGTCGCGGATTGGCGGCACCGCCTTGAAAAAGCTCACGGCGTCTTCGACTGTCATGTCGAGTATGTCGGCAATCGACTTGCCCTTGAATTTCACTTCCAGCGTCTCGCGATTATAGCGCTTGCCGCCGCATTCCTCGCACGTCACATAGACATCAGGCAGGAAGTGCATCTCGATCTTGATCAGTCCATCACCGCGGCACACTTCGCAGCGCCCTCCCTTGACGTTGAAGGAGAAACGCCCCGGCTTGTAGCCGCGCGCCTCAGCCTCGGGCAGGCCGGCAAACCAGTCACGGATATTGGTGAAAGCTCCAGTATAGGTAGCCGGATTGGATCGCGGTGTCCGGCCGATGGGAGACTGGTCAATGTCGATGACCTTGTCGCAATATTCAAGGCCGGTGATTTTGTCATGCTTGCCCGCAATCACCCGCGCGCCATTGAGCGTCCGGGCGGCCGATGCATAAAGCGTATCGATGGTCAATGATGACTTGCCCGAACCCGATAGGCCGGTAATGCACGTAAATGTACCGAGCGGGATGGAAGCAGTAACATTTTGCAAATTATTTGCGGTCGCACCATGCACGGTCAGCTGCTTTCCATTGCCCTTGCGACGCTCGGCAGGCACCTCAATCTCCCGCGAACCATTTAGGTACGCTGCGGTGAGTGATTTTTTCGATTTCAAGATCTGCTTGAGCGTTCCAGCGGCGACAACATCACCGCCATGGACGCCCGCACCGGGCCCCATATCGACCACATGATCCGCTGTACGTATAGCATCTTCGTCGTGTTCGACGACAATTACTGTATTGCCGAGATCGCGCAAGCGCTTCAACGTGGTCAGCAATCGGTCATTATCACGCTGATGCAAGCCAATGCTCGGCTCGTCCAATACGTAAAGAACACCGCTTAGTCCTGAACCTATTTGGCTCGCCAGGCGGATGCGCTGGCTCTCACCGCCGGACAATGTACCGCTGGTCCGGTCGAGATTGAGATAATCAAGGCCGACATTGTTCAAAAAGCCAAGCCGTTCGATAATTTCTTTCAGGATCGGTTCCGCAATCTGCCGCTGGGTCTTGTCGAGTTGATCCGCCAGGCCGTTGAAAAAGTTGAGCGCGTCGCCGACACTGCGCCGGGTAGGGATACTGATATCTTCGCCAGCAATTTTAACCGCCAGCGCCTCCGGCTTGAGCCGGGCACCGTGACACACTTCGCAGGGCGCTGCGGCCTGAAACTTGGCGAGCTCTTCGCGCATCCAGGTGCTTTCGGTTTGCAGCATCCGGCGTGTCAGATTTCCGACCACGCCTTCAAACGGTTTCTTGACCTCATAGCTTTTGCGCCCGTCCTGAAAACGCAGCGTCACTGGCAGGCCCTGTGTCCCATTGAGTACGATATCGCGGTGATGCTCCGACAGATCCTGCCAGGGCGTATCCAGTGAAAATTCAAAATGTTTCGCCAGACTACCAAGCACTTGCATATAATAAGGGCTGGGTGGATTGGATTTGGCCCACGGCACGACCGCACCCTTTTTGATCGACAGTGCTGGATTGGGTACAACCAGTTGCGTGTCGAAATGCAGCTTCTCTCCCAGTCCGTCACAGGCGGGGCACGCGCCTTGCGGTGCGTTAAACGAGAAGAGCCGCGGCGCGATCTCTTCAATCGTGAAACCGCTGACTGGACAGGCAAAGCGCTCGGAAAACACTATGCGATTGTCGGGCAGGCCAGTGCCCTTCATCTTGGTTCCGGTTTCTGCTTCTTCGCGGCCTGGGACAACGCCATCGGCCAGATCGACAAAGGCCAGTCCGTCAGCCAGGCGCAAAGCCGTTTCGAAACTGTCTGCCAACCGGGTTTCCATGCCGTCCCGGACAACCAGCCGGTCGATCACCACTTCAATGTCATGTTTCAGCTTCTTATCAAGCTTCGGTGTTTCCTCGATATCGTAAAATTCACCGTCAACACGCACACGTGTAAAGCCGGCCTTCTGCCATTCGGCGAGCTCCTTGCGATACTCACCCTTGCGTCCACGCACGACCGGTGCGAGCAGATAGAAGCGGGTTTTCTCCGGTAAGGTCATGACCCGATCGACCATCTGGCTGACAGTCTGGGCCGTAATGGGTTCACCTGTCGCGGGAGAATAAGGCACGCCCGCGCGAGCCCATAACAACCGCATATAATCGTAAATTTCGGTGACCGTCGCAACGGTTGAACGCGGATTGCGCGAGGTTGTCTTCTGCTCGATCGAGATGGCAGGGGACAGGCCCTCAATATGCTCGACATCCGGTTTCTGCATCATCTCCAGAAACTGGCGCGCATAAGCGGAGAGGGATTCGACATAGCGCCGCTGTCCCTCGGCATAGATAGTGTCAAATGCGAGGCTTGACTTACCACTGCCGGAAAGGCCGGTAATGACGATCAGCTTATCGCGGGGAAGCTCGATATTCACGCCCTTGAGATTATGCTCCCGGGCGCCTTTGACTTTAATATGGGTAAGACTCATGCGCGTGCTTTGCCGAAGATGTTGAAGAGAGTCCAGCGGGTCATAGGGCCGCACTATGTTCTATATATGTTCTTTTGGCAAGTAGCATTGTTTACGGCGGTGTAATGGACTTGCTCCTGACCTGCGCCAACATCACATATTTCATTGCTTCTTAGTTGTAGTACTGTATTAATATAGCAATACAATAAAGGAGTCTGCCCGTGAAAAAGTTTCTGTCTATTGGTTCAACCTTATTCGCAATTGCGACAATGTCTGGACCGGCCATAGCCGGTACGGGCCAGGAGCGCCCGTCCTCAGAAGCGCAAACCATCACCGCGAACGCGAGTGAAAGCGCCAGCGCACGAAAAAGTAACCTTGCTGCTAAGCTCCCACAATGGCTTGCGGAATATGATGTCCCAAGCGCGGCCATTGCTTATATTTCCGACGGTAAGGTTGCTTGGACCCATGTTGCGGGTGAGGCAGAGCCGGGCAAGGCCGCCTCGGCGGAGACGCTCTATAACATCGCCTCGATGACCAAGCCTTTGGTGGCTGAAACCGTCGTGCGGCTCGCGAATAACGGGGCCTTTACGCTGGACGAACCTATGGCCGGCAGCTGGGTCGATCCGGATATCAAGTTCGATCCGCGGCACAAGCTTCTGACACCGCACATGGCGCTGGTGCATCGCACGGGTTTTCCCAATTGGCGATACCAGACCAAGGACGTGCTGACTTTCAAAAATGATCCGGACACCCAGTTCGGATATTCCGGCGAGGGGTTTCAATATATGGCCCGCTTTGCCGAGAAGAAAATGAATCTGCCGCTGGAAACACTTGTCGCCCAGCAAATATTCGAACCAGCGGGCATGACCGAAAGCAGCTTTACAGAAAAACCTTGGTTTGCTGGGCGGATCGCCATGTCGCGCAATCGTAAGGGTGAGCATGCCCATGCCACCGTGCGCAAGGACTGGAATGCGGCGGATGACGTCTGGTCAACCATCGGTGACTATGCCCGCTTCCTGACCTGGGTGATGGCCAATCCGGTGGATGCCGGGTCCGAAGAGGCTTATTGGACAGCTAAGGAGAATCTTGGTGGTCAGATATGTGGCGAGGGGCGTTTGACGGCGGATGTCTGCCCCAAGATGCTGGGTTTTGTGGGTGGTTGGAATGTCTATCATACGGCGGACAATGTCATTGTCATGCACGGCGGCGGCGATGTCGGGGAGCGGACTTTGGGGTTTTTTGACCCGGTCAACAAAACCGGTGCCGTGATCTTTACCAATGGTGCCAATGGTCAGAAGGTGATCCGCGAGACGGTGAAGATATTATATCCTGATCCCAGTTTCGTGGCTTTTATGAATCTGCAGGCCGGGGGCTAAAGGTGGATCAGCGGCCCGGGAAATCTTGTCCGGTTTGCACATCAATCGTGCCGCCGTCTTTTACGGGAACGACGCCACGACCAAACCAGACATAACGAGCGGTCGGTGTGCCCAGGATATTATCGTATTTTTCCTTCGCATAGTCCGCATCATAGCCCATCAGCGTGAGCGTGGTCGGGAACAGCTGGCTGAGACTGCGTCCTCCGTTCCCGGTTTTATAACTCTCTGCGACTTCCGGCGGCAGAAAGGCGACAAGCGGAACAGAAAATTCGGCTTTTACCGGATTTCCACTGCAATGGGGGGTGACGCCATCCGTGATATTTTGACCGTGGTCGGACGTGTAGAATATTGCGACCTTGGAGCGATCGATACCGTCGAGTAGCGTGGCGAAAAAATCCTTCTTCGAATAGGTAATCGCCTTTTCATATTGCGCCTGCGTACTGCTGCTTTGGGGTAAGGCACCTTCGGGATAATGGTCTCGATACTGGAAATGCACGCCGCGCAGGATCGCATAGGTAAACTGCTTTCCCTCGCTTTTGAGGCTGGCGTTGATCGTGCGGGCGATGGTCAGATCGGTTTTCAGGCCGCTGGCAGCGTTTTGGTAGCTGTCAATCAACCCGCGTTCCGGTGGCTGTAACAGGTTTTGCGGCGGGCCAGTTACCTGTCCGTCAATCATGCTTGTCGTAAATCCGGCTTTGGCCGCATAGGCCCAGATGGATGGAGTTCGGCGCAGATCTGTGCGATTATCGACGGTACGGACGTTGACTCCTGATCGCATCGCGACATTGGATGGCGTGCTGCAATGCCCCATGGATGCGGACTCACCAAAGTCGACATAGGCCGTGGTTGCCAGGTCGGGGCTGATGATTTGCTGAAAGGCGGAATAGGAGATGCTCTCGTCGATCAACCATATGATTTTCTCGATGCCTTCGTCCTTGTTCGGCAGCGCCGTAACTGCTGCACGCTGCGGCGGTGGATCGGCGGTCAAGATGGTCGCTGCAAAGTTATAGAGATTGCGCTCGGCCGCCAGTGGATAGAAATTGAAGACCGGCCAAAGCAGAGATGGTGCGATGAGCAGCGCAAGGAACGCGGCGCTTCCCCTCTTGCCAGTCGAAGCGGCCTTCAGCTGACCGGGTAACGACTTTCTTATGGTCCGCGCGCCGAGCAGCAACAGCACACCGAAGATGAGTTTGCCTGTCGCAATGGCCAATGGCTTCGTGAACTCACCCGCTGCTTCCCCGGCTTGCCGCGCTTCGGTGATGAGCCAGCCCGTTTTCTGCACATCGAGCATATTGCCGACAATTTGCCCATAAACCATATTTACGCCGGCTGAGATGGTCACCGCGATGAGCAACACCGCAAACCAGCGGCGCGGCAAGAATATGACGGCGGTTAGCAGGACCACAGCCTGCAGCGCAAAGGATAAGGCGGCCCAAAAGGCACTGACAACGTCATGGGCCGCTGCGCGATACAGGATGGCGTGGGTGAGCGGCAGCTGATTGATCAATGCATAGGCGGCACTGAACAGCAGAAAACCGGCAAGAAGCCGGCTGACATGCCATTTGTTGTCGGTGCTGTTGATCACGCGTTGTTTCTCACATCCCATAACCGGGCAAAAGCCGGAAAAAGCTGGTAATTCGGGAATTTACCATGCCGTAAAGCCCTTAAGAAACGGTGACTGATGTCTGTTTTTGGACGTTTTTGCGGCCGTCTCGGTCCTTTTCTCCGCTTTTTGGCAATAGAGCCAAACGGTTGTCGAAGCGCATCATCTTTTCGTCGAAAGCGACTGCCTTCATAATCTCCTCTGGCATAATTTGCTGGGGAGCCACATTGCGGTTTTGATTGTTACCCATTCGGATCGCCACGCGGCTTTAAAAAAAGGGGGTGGTGCCATATGACAAACGTGGTTCGTAAATTGGTATTTCGGGAATTTTTGCCTACCGCATGGGCATGCTCCTTTTCCCGGCCCGGCAGCCCCGGTTCTGATACCCGAAGCGCCCTACCCCTAATCTGCGCTTTGTTTGCGGCGTTATTGGCATCATCCCCTGTTTTTTCCACTTCCGCCTTCGCACAATCAGCAACCGCCACTCCGGCTGCAGCTCAAAAGCCACCGCCGCCCTGTGCGAGTGCCGACCACCGTGCCTTTGATTTCTGGATCGGTGTCTGGGACGTCACGCCGGCAGGTAAAGACGCGCCTACCGCAATCAACAGCATCAGCGCGCAGCATGGCGGCTGTGTCATTCGCGAAGAATATAAGACGCAAGGTGGCTATACCGGAATGAGCATGAGCTTTTATGATGCGATCCGCAAAAACTGGCACCAGACCTGGATGGGTGCAGACGGCACTGCGTTGTTCATTGCTGGTGGACTCAACGCAAGCGGTGAAATGGTCCTGAGCAATGCCAACTGGCCTGGCTATGTTGCCGGTTCACCGATTAATCGGGTCACCTGGACGCCGACGCGCAACGGTGGTGTTGTCGAGAGCGTGCGCCAGCATTGGCAAAGCTCGTCAGATGGCGGAGAAAGCTGGTCAACCATATTTGACGGGACTTACGTCAAGCGCACAGAAAAGTGACCAGGATTTAGCTCCGCTCTTGCGCAACCAGATCCCGAACAAATCCGATCAATCCGGTCTGCCGCGATCGGCGCATCCGTTCGGTGGCGAGGATATTCTGAACCTTTGCGAAACAGGCTTGGAGATCGTCGTTGATCAGGACATAGTCATAGCCGTCCCAATGGCTGATCTCGCTGGTGGCGCGCTGCATGCGGCTGTCGATAATTTCGTTGCTGTCCGTGGCCCGGGCCTCCAGCCGTTCCCGCAGCTCGGCGAGCGAGGGCGGCAGGATGAAGATGCGGACGACGTCTTCGCCTGCCCGTTGATAGAGTTGTTGGGTGCCTTGCCAGTCAATATCGAACAGAACGTCCTGCCCATCCTCTAAATTTTTTTGAACTGGCGCTGCCGGCGTTGCATAACGATTGCCGAAGACGGTGGCATATTCGAGGAAGGAATGGTCCGCGACCATCTCTTCAAACTCGTCGCCACTGACAAAATAATAGTCCTTGCCATGTTCTTCACCGGGGCGCTGTGGACGGGTCGTCACCGATACCGACATCGCGATCTGATCATCGGCTTCTAACAGCATTCGTGCGAGCGTTGATTTGCCAGCACCAGAGGGTGAAGAGAGGACGAACAGCAGGCCGCGGCGGCTCAGTTCGTCATGCGGAAGGGAAGAAATATCGTCGGCCATAGCGGCTATTGGCCGAGAAGGGTGCGCGCCGTCAAGATACTAGTCGCGATTGCTTGCAGATGTTACAGGACTGGCTGCTGCACTGTTCGGATGACAGGGTGGATTTTTATGTTTATCAACCGGTTGTAAGAGCTTTTGTCAGCAAAAAAATATGGTGATCTAGAATAATGTTACAGGGCCGCGTCAGTACGATATTTTTCTCGGTCGGGATCACAATCATGATTGGCTGGCTGTTCTATGTCGGCAAGGATATTATCCTGCCGATCGTGACAGCGATCATCCTGCTTCAGATATTATATTCAGCCAGCGCAGCCGTTGCCCGCATCCCTGGCTTGGGGCGCTCACCCATGTGGGTGCGCGCGACCTTGGCTTTGGTTGGCGTGATTCTTTTGCTATTCGCGATGTCGCGGATGCTGGTTGCCAGTTTGCAGACTTTGGTCCCTTCACTGCCGACCTATCAGAGCAATCTGGAAAACTTGTTTGCCACCTGGTTTCCCACGCCCACTGAGACAGCGGCGCTCCAGACCGATGTCGGTGATATGATGGCCTCGCCCGGCCGGATGATCGATCGCGGCAGCGACGCGGTCGTAAAAGCGGTAAGCGAATTTGCCACCAAGTTGCTGACCGAAGTTGATATCGCGGCGATCGCACAATCGGTATTGTCATCACTGACCAGTTTTGGTGGTTTCGTCTTCATTACCATCCTCTACGCCTCTTTCATGCTCAGCGAGATTACCGGCTTTCCGGCAAAAGTGCAGCGGGCCTTTGGGAATGCCAGTGATTCCAAAGACACGATGAACATGATCGCGCGGATCAACCACGATATTGGCAGCTATCTGGCGACCAAGACGCTGATCAACATCATGCTGGGGGTGATTTGCTGGGTCATCATGGTGACACTCGGTATCGAATATGCGGCGCTGTGGGCGATCATCATCGGCCTGCTCAACTATATTCCTTATATCGGTTCGATCGTCGGTGTTGCCTTTCCGGCGCTGTTCGCAGTCGCGCAATTTGGCACGCTGACCGTTCCATTGATCGCCACCGGCCTGATGACCGCAGCGCAGGTGATTATCGGCAATGTTGTGGAACCGCGCATGCTCAGCAAATCGGTTAATCTCAGTCCGATGGTGGTGCTGGTCGCGCTTTCCGTCTGGAGCACGCTATGGGGTATTCCCGGTGCGATACTGGCGGTGCCGTTTACGACGATATTGATGATCATATTGGCCGGTCGCAAGGGCACCAAGCCAATTGCAGCTCTGCTGTCGAGCGACGGGAAAGTTTAAGCGTCCTCGGACGCCGCTTTATGTTGTGGCGGCGTGAGACAAATGGCGGCGATCAGTGAGGCTCCCAGTAGTATCGCACCTATCAAGAACGCGAGATCATAGCTGCCAAATATATCGAAAATATAGCCTGCACCTGCCGGCGCCATAGCGACGAATGGTAAAAGCAGAGGTGCAAATACCGAGTTGATTTTTGCAAAACTCTCCTGTCCGAAAAAATTGCTGGTGAGGGCAGGGGACAGAGCGAAAAATCCGCCATAACACAGTCCGAGCAGGAAGGCGGCAAAGCCAAGGCCGACCAGGCTGGTAAGAGTCCATAGCATGATGAAAGATGCCAGCATGGCGGCCATCATCGCGGCCATCAACCAGCGCAGTTCGAAACGGTCGCCAAGCCATCCTGCCGGTATGCGGCCCAGCCCGCTGCCGATGATGAAGACACTGACGATCGATGCAGTCTGGATTTTCGAGATACCGATGTCCGAAAGGTAGAGTGAGCCATGGGTGAGCAAGAAGGTCCCGATGCCCAGATAAGTAACGCTGATGGTCATGATGAAATAGACCGCGCGGGTTCGAAAAACCTCGCGGACGGTCCAGTTTCGGTCACTGCGATACGTGCGCGGCTTGGGCGCAGGCTTATGTGTGTCTGCGCGGGTCGCGAGCGGATCAAAATTATCAGGATGCTGTCCGATATCTCCGGGCCGATTCACAATGAACTGAGTCAACAGCAACGCACCGACAACGGCTGCAGCGCTCACCAACCATCCTGATTGCCAGCTGCCAAATATCTCCATCACGCGAATCAGTATCGGCTGGGCAAAAAATCCGCCAAGGGCATTGCCGGTGAGGATGATTCCTAGGACTGTTGCCCGTTTGGCGCTGAACCAGTTGATGACCACGGTTTGTCCGCACAAGGGGCCGGCCAGTGCATTGGCCATGCCCATGAACAACCCCCAGATCAGCGTCCAGTGCCAGATCTGGGTGACGAAAAAGACAGTCATCAAAAGGCTAGCCAGCATCAGCACCAGACCGGTTGTCAAGGTGAACCTTACGCCTCTTTTCCCGATCATCCAGGCGGTCAGTGGATAGCTGAGGCCCAAGACCAGAAAACTGAGACTGTGCGCGAGGGATGCATCGCCGCGGTTCCAGTTCATATCCTCTACCATCGCCGGGAAAATGGCGGCATAGGCGAAATAGACGAACCCGGAGGCGGCAAACTGGATGAAGAATAAAAGCGCCGCGTTGTTCCAGCCATAGAATTTGCTGGCGGACTTTCCGTCAGATGACGGGCGCTCTTCCTCGTTGGCTGGTGTTGCTGCCAAAGCCTTCTCCTGCGCCATCTGTTCTCCTGACACCGGCGTTAGCAGCACAGGTGGCTGGTAGCAAAGCGGTTTGTGCAGAGAGCGATAATGGATTGGAAGCGGCGGGATCAATGGTTGCGTCGGACCGCATTGGTCGGTGGTGAATTTCGGATATCGTTGCTGTAGATTGAGTGCCTGCTTTGGGGGTGGAAGCGGACATTGGAACTGGACTTAGCCATAACGCAATGGCCAGTTGGTCACCGCTTATACGCTATATGCCCTTTCTTAAAGTAGGTCCGAAGCTCGATCACATCGATAATGCCACTTATCAGGGTCGTTACAACGACATAGCTGACAAACCAGAAAAGCGCTGGCGGGAGATTATTCGTCATCAATTCATATAGCAAATATGGGACGATGAAGATCCAGTGCGCGTGCCCGGCAGGACCCATTAATTTGGAGAAAGGAGATCGTTTGTGGATTTGACTGGCCACAATGCCCGATAAAATTCTCCCGAGCAGGATAACCACACCCGGCAATGTCTGAATAAAGATCAATCCACCGATGATCTGTGGCAATGGATAGAAGCAAGCCCATAGCCTGATCGTCCAGGGCAAAGTGCCCATCGCATTGAACCAAACCCGCAGATCTTTAAATATCGTCATATTATCAGACGTCCTGGTTTTTCTGACGATCAGCCTATCGCAATCTGACGAATGCGGTCAGGTTGCATGACCGCTTCTGCACCAGCTTTGGCCATTTCCAGTGTTTTCGCATCCGCTAAGGTTGGATGACCGGTTCCAAATGGCGGCGCTGGATTATATTCAAGGATAAGTTCGATAACCCGGCCCATTTCTTCTCCAGCAAGCTGCCCTGCGATGGTCAATCCGATATCAACGCCAGCCGTCACACCGCCGCCAGTACAGCGATTGCGATCAACGACAACGCGCTCATGGACCGGGGTCGCGCCGAACGCCTCAAGCGTATCGATCACGGCCCAATGGCTAGCAGCTTTGTATCCCTTCAGAAGACCGGCTTTCCCCAGCAAAAGGGCTCCCGTGCAAACAGATACGATCCAACTGGCTGATTCTCCTTGCTTGGCCAGAAAATCCATTGTGGCCTGATCCTCCAGTATATCGATAGAAGGTGTGCCTCCACCCGGAACAAGGATGACGTCCGGTGCATTGGAAGCAGTCTCGAAGGTCGCGTCCACCATGATCGATGCACCTGTATCTGTTGGGTTTGCACCTGCCTCGCCAGCGACGATCTCGGTTTTGGCTCCTGAAATTTGCGCCAGTGGCTGTAAGGCGCCGATAAGATCCAATGTCGTGAATCCGGGATAGATAAGGGACTGAATCAGCATGATGTGCTCCATAGGGTTGCAATTTTGTACCGTTTCGTACATTTTTATCGAAACGTCAATAATTAAATGCGAAACAGTACAAAATGCCAGATTTAAAACCCAAACGGGGGCGCCCCGCGACAATCGACACGGACGCTGCGATGCAGTCTGTAGTGGAACTGTTCAGGTCAAAAGGCTTTGATGCCGTCTCTCTTGATGACTTGTCCGAAGCAACCGGACTAAGTAGGCCCAGCCTATATCGCGCCTTTGGCAACAAGCTCTCGATGTATATTGCAGCAATGGATACATTTGGGGTGCAGGTCATGCAAAATGCTGTGCCACGGCTACATGCCACGAACGACCTCGAAACAGCACTAACCGATTTCTACACCGCCATGCTGTCCATTTACTATCGCGATAGTCAGGTGGCACCAGGATGTCTGGTCTTTGGCACAGCCCCTTCGAGTGCCGATGAGGTCAAAATTCAATCGCGACTGAAATTCGGGTTGGAGCAACTCGATGATCTGATGCGTTTGCGGATTTTGGAATCGGCCCCGAACGGTAGCGCATCTCAGATCGAAACGGCAGTGTATCTCGCCTCCAATACTCTTGTCGCTTTCTCAGCAAGAGCCAAATCCGGCGCAACGGAAAGCGATCTTGTCGCGATGGGCGCGCAGACTGCCAAATCAATCGCATCCCTGCTGAAGCGGACTTAGCGACTGGCTAATGTCCGCTTTGGGCGCAAAAGCGGACACTAGGAATGCAGAAGTTGTCGGTCCGCAATGCGCCCCAATATCGGACGTTCCGATAAATTCCGCTTTCTCCCAAAAGCCGACCTTAGAATTAGAGTGCAGACTGCATACGGTTTTTAATCCGGCTAAGGCCGACAGGTGTGATTCCGAGATAAAGTGCAATCTCGTTTTGCGTAACGAGATTAGCAATGTCGGGCTTATTTTCTATTGGAAGCCGGTAGCCCGCTATTTCTTGTTCTTCGCACTTAGCACGTTGTCATATGTTGTCGTGGCCGCATTTGCAGGATCAATAAGCTCAGTCGAAAGTCCACAACCAGCCATCTATGCCACATTTTTCCTCTATGCAGTGCTATGGATTGGTTGGTTCCTATTTAGACGCTCTAGAAAGCAATCTCAAAAATCGACAGTTTCCTAAGACCCGGATTGTCATATAAAGTACCAATCTAAATATTGGAACGGACAGGCTGGAGTATAAATCGATGCAGAAAATCATTCTTATCACAGGAGCATCTTCCGGTATTGGCGCAGAATGCGCACGGGCAGCGGTAGCAACCGGCCACAAGGTAGCGTTGGCCGCAAGGTCCAAAGACAAGCTTTCAGACCTTGTTCAAAAACTGGGTCCGGAAAACGCTATTGCCATCGAATGCGATGTGACTAATCCCGATGCGCAGCGGGCGATGTATGATCAGGCAGTGGATCACTATGGCGTTATTGATGTTGTATTTGCCAATGCCGGTTTGGGAGCGACTGCCACCGGTACGGAGCTTGGCGATATCGATAATTTCAGGGAAATGATCTTGGTCAACAATTTCGCGGTAACACTGACCTGTAAATTCGGAATCCCTCACTTGAGGAAAAGCAAAGGACATCTTGTACTTACTGGCTCACAGGCGGGACATGTTGCTCTGTCCGGTTCGGTATATAGTGCGACCAAATGGTTCATCCGTGGCTATGCCAAAAATCTGACCAATGAACTTAGCGAGCATGGCGTCAGGGTTACAAGCATTGATCCGGGTATGGTCGAAACGCCATTTTTCGACAGCCCCCAACCTCAGGCGCTGCGTCCTGAAGATATCTCGCAGGCATTTCTCTACGCTGTTGATGCACCGCCACATGCGCGGATCGGAGAGATTGAAATCAATCCGATGATTGGTGCTCACCGAGCTTGAGATGACCATCTGCCCATACTTCAAAAGCTCATCCAATCGATGACCGAGGAAAAGATCAAGCGCGACAAGACCGCTCTGGTGGTGATTGATCCCTATAATGATTTCCTATCATTCGGTGGAAAGTCCTGGTTGCTCAATCGCGCTACTCTGCGTGCGCTGGACACCAACAAGCATCTTGAACAATTACTCGGTGCAGCCCGTTCTGCAGGCATGACCATATGCTTCGCGCCGCATGCCCGCTATCGAGCCGGAGTTTTCGATGGTCGCCAGTTCCTGAATCCCTCCATCTATCTGGCCCGCTTTTTCCAAACCTTCAGCGATGGTAAATGGGGTGGCCGGTTCCGCAAGGACTGTTCGCCTCTGCCATCCGAGTTTGTGGCGAGCGAGCACCTGGTGTCCAGCGGCTTTGTGAATACGGATTTGGATGAACATTTACGGAAAAATGGCATAGATAGGCTGGTGCTTTGCGGCTGTCTTTCCAACACCTGCATTGAGTCGACAGCACGAAGCGCCATAGAGCTTGGCTATCGCGTGACTATTATGTCCGATGCGCTGGCCGCGATGAGCATGGCAGATCACCAAGCTGCAACGCAGACCGGTTTTCCGATGTGCGCGCATGAGGTGATTTCAACCAGCAGCTTTATCGGCAGACTCGAGCCATGATCGCACGCGCCGTCAATCGGTTCGGGCATTGGCTCACTCGGCGTCACGCGGAGAGCTATGGGCGTTTGGAAGGCAAGAATGTTGCCGTTCTGATGCTCTCACCCCAGATGGATGTTTTTTCCGAAGCAAGCCCATGGTCGAAACACTTTGCAATCCAGGCTGACCGAGATAACGTTACGAGCTTTCTCGGTTCAGCCCGAAATCGCGATTGGAAGATTATCCAAGCACCGCTGGTGTGGACTGATAACACACCTTCAACCGCAATGTCGGAAACTGGATATTTTCGCCTGGTCCGTGAGAACAGCCTCCTGGAGGCGGGAACAACGGGAGCCAAGCTGATGACGGATATGGTGTCAGACGGAGACATCATATTGACTGAACGCGCAGGCCTTAACGCATTTTATGGAACGGAGCTTCAGAAAACATTGGTCAAACATGGAATCGAAAGATTAGTCATACTAGGCGGCGTAGCCAATGCAGATCTGGATTCCACATCCCGCATGGCAGTGGAGCTTGACTATGATGTTACTGTGGCAAGCGATCTCGTTTCGGCTGTTTCAAAGCAAGATCTCGACAATATTATGGAGGTCACTTTGCCCCGGATTGTGAGTCGAGTATTGACTGGAGACAAAATACTACTTGAACCAACCTGACACAATTCTAGATTTCCGAAAAATGAGATGCGAGTGTTGCAAAACCCTTAGTATCTTCCAACTCCGGGAAATGACCGACATGTTTCAGCGTCAACAGCTTGACGTTTTTCGCCAACATCCTTGAAGACTCCTTATCGGTTGCGACATGAGACTCATCCTGCTCGCCCCAAATTGCCAAAGTTGGTTGCTCCGCCTGATCAAAAGGCGCTTCTTCGCCAGTGAGATATTTCTGGAATAAAGTAGGCAGTGCAAAATTGGCACCGTGATCAAAGGCTTCTTGGGTGCATCGACAGAAGTGCCCAACCAATGGCGTGTCGGCCATGCTCATTTGATACCACAAAGGCGCGCGTGGCTTCATCATTCGCGGAAACAATAATTGGCCGATGATCGGCATGGACACGATGCCTTTTGGATCACGGCGCTTTTTCCACTCCATTTCCTGATGCCAGGAAGGGGCCTGAATTGTAATAAGCTTCTTGCACAAATACGGATGTCGAACCGCGATATCGATGGCCGCGTAGGCACCGCCGCAGGAAAAAGCCAGGATGGCTCCTTCGCCCGCCACTTCCTTTAAAAAACGTGCAACGACATCATTCGTTGGCGCAAATTCAAAATTGTAGGATGATTTCGGAATGGAAAAACCGTTCGCTGGTGTTTCGAATATGATAACGGTGAATGCGTTGCTCAGTTTGTCGATCAAATCGTCATAGACTTCGAGCGTCGCAGGTCCATCGCACAAAAATACAATTGCTGACCCCGTTCCAGATTTGCGATAGCGGATCAGACAGTCATCATCTTCGTAGAACCGGATGTCTGGGCGACTAAACGACGGCCAATTTTTCCGCGTCCATTCGATCCGTTCTCGCCAACGACGCGATTCCAGTTTGGCTGCCAAGTTTTCGAGCATTGCAAAAGTCCTTTCGGTCTATTCAAACGGTGTCAGCGCAACCGACATCATCACTCGGCCACACGCACCGCTCACATCGAAAATCTCTCCTCCACCCATCCCGATGCCGCTGGGCATCCATGTCGTCCTTGGCAATATCCCGATAAACTCCCCTTCCGGATGGCGTGACAAACTCATCTGGATGTTCACATTCGGGTCGGCCATTTTTGGTGATGCCGGGCGGCCCAGTCCATGAGTCCAATCGGCTGGGACCAGGACTCTGGCCAAAGGCGTGATGCCATTCACAATCTCTCCGGTAAAACGGAACCAGACAATGCCTTCGGGTGATAACCGAACTTCAAAATTATCCATCATCCAGGGGCTACCATGTGGCGCTTCTCGGGGCGGCAATACGGGCAGTTCGGTTGGATCATGGGTTGCGCTTGGCGGTGCTTTCAAACCGTGCAGCTCTGCTGGCATGATGAAGCACACCGTCGATCTCGCAGTTTGAATATCATTTTCAAATATCTCGTTGGTCAATATGCTAACTCGGCGACCTATCCGAAGCCGGTGTGGATTGGTTCGCAGCCAGCCGGATCCAGTAGGCCGCAAAAATTCGACGGAAGCAGAAGTCGCCATCCCGAGATTCTCATTATCAGCAATTCTCTCGAGCTCTGTAACCATAAGGGCCGCAAGGCCACCCCCCTGCAGGCCGCGAAAAGGACCTCCGGCTTTGGGATGAGATATCCATGAATTACCTTCACTTTTTTGAAATACCGTCATAGGTTGTCATTCTCCAAATACCAAGGTAATTGAGGCATATTGAGATCAATGCCAAGCGAGTTCGATTCATGAAAGATGAAATATATTCAACTAAAGACGAGGTTCCTCATCTGCCTTCTATGGCGGCATTGCAGACCTTTGAGAAAGCGGCGACACTGGGCACTTTTGCCGCTGCGGCCGCAGAACTGGATCGCACTCCATCAGCCGTCTCGCATGCTATTAAGGAATTAGAGGAGCAATTGGGCGTACCCTTGTTCGACCGCAAAGGTCGATCCATTGAGCTAACTCCTGCCGGCATCCAGTATCTCGAAACCGTCAGTCGGACACTGGCCGAACTGCGGATTGCGACGGGCAATTTAAAGCGCCATCGCGATACAAATGTCGTTCGCATCAGTGCGCTTCCCTTTTTCACAAGTACGGTGTTGCTCCCCAATCTAAATCGATTCGAAGCGAAATATCCGGATTTGGATCTCAGGATCGAAACCTCAAACAGTTATGCTGACATTTTGAACGGTGAGGCGGATATCGCCATTCGTTTTGGTGAAGCGCACAGCAAGGGATTGGCTAATATACCGCTTATTAAAGTCTGCGGACAGCCTGTCGCCTCACCGAAATATTTAGGTGAAGCTCCTATCCTTGAAAGTCCAGAAGACCTGAAAAACCATACCCTGATTCACGTTCGGCAAAATCCATCAGCTTGGTCAAACTGGTATGCGAGCAGGGCGGATGACAAATTGCATGGGAAGCGTGAATTGACTTTTGACTCTATTTTGGGAGCATTGGATGCTGTTCAACGCGGCGTTGGCATTGCTTTAGCGATGCATCCGTTGATTCAGAATTACCCTGGCTATGGGCATTTAGTTATACCTGTCTTGAAGATGACATCCGATCAATCGGTCCACTACAATTTCATTTGTCAAAAACCAGCCCTGGGAGATGGCAAGATTCATCGGACGCTGCAATGGCTCAAAGAGTCTGTCGATTTTGGACCGAACGATAAATGAATTAATAACGATGCAAGGCTGCGCCGCTGCGCAGTGCGTTTGCACGTCTATTCAGAGAGGCCATCGCTAGCGAAGGCAGTATTCGGCCCGGCGCAAACATCAGGTTATAGCTCAATGGCCCCATGCGATGCTTGTAAGCATCTGACCGGTAAAAGCTTTCGATATCTTCAACTGGATCATGCAATTCCACAATCATATCCGGATCTGCAATTTGGCTAAAGGCGTCATGGGTGCCGTCCCACTCCCCAGTTGCAGTTCGATGGCAACCAAGTCCATAATCTAGATTGTCTTGCTCAAGCTTTTCAATCGCTGCTCGCCTAAGCGGTGGGTCGGCAATATAGCTGTCGAGACGCACCCAGTTATCGCCCATGCGCACCTCGGTGAAGATGTGTGAAAGCTGCGGTGGGGTAATTGCAACACCATTTAAGATATCATTGGTTATTGTAGAAGGCCGGAAACGCGCCTCAAACCCGGCGGCTTTAAAAAGCTCGACCATAAGTCTGGCTTGTGGATTACAATGACCGGCACCGAGTTTAAGAGTCATCTCGGAAGAGGCGGCATCAAAATATGGTGTGAAACCAAAAGCAACTTCATCCCGCACATAATCGTGCAAAGCTATCGCAAGTGGCTTGCCGGTGCCGACGCGCGCACGCGCGTCATCTACAATCTTCTCCAATTTCGTATGTTTGGGTTTCATATACTTGTTCCTTGGAATTTGGCTTCACATTGCATCACTCAAGAATCATTACTGAACAATATTCATTAGTAAGTATCAGTTGGACTTGGCTCTGACAACAAAAATGAATATGGTTCAGTAATGAGTGAACTTAAAAAGCCAAAGCGGACCCGAAATCCCGACGCTAAATTTCTCGCCATCATCGAGGCAGGTGAGTATCTGTTCTCCACCAAAGGCTTTGAGCGCACGAAGATGAGCGATATTGCCAACCGAGCAGAAGTTTCGGTAGGAACGCTCTATCGTCTATTTCCTGACAAGCCTTCATTGCTGGCCGCCTTGCACAAGCAAATGGAAGATGGTTTTATCAGCGCCATGCGGACCGGCTGGTCGCTTGGGGATACTTATCCTGATCGCTTTGACTATCTTATCGAAAGTCTGCTTGATGAACTTATTCGCGTTCGCGACCAGATGCCTCTCTATATGATGACTAAGAATATTGTTGGCGCTGCGAACCATCAGCCGGGAAAACGCGTCATTGAGTCAATTCAGTCGCTTTATCAGGACGCAGTTGACCAAGATGCGGCTCGTGCGTTTCCAGCAGGCTACCAGGCCGCTATTGGACACGCGATCATTGAGGGAGCTTTCCGCGCTTGGTTGATGGAACCAACGGAAGCGCGAAGACTACTTGTTCAGCAAGAGACTCAAGATCTGCTAAAACGCGCGTTCCAGATAGTTTGAATGCTCTACAACGCATAATTTTGAACTAGCTAGGTCGCAATCATAGAGTCCGCTTTTGCGCTCAAAGCGGCCAGAAGCCGACTTTCCGCAAACGGCCCAGTTGCTGCCAATGGAAACGGCCTAAGCTAATGTCCGCTTTCGGGATATTGCGGACACAACTCTAGCGTCCGCTATGGGCGCAAAAGCGGACGTTGGAATGTCAGTTGTTTATGCGGTTGGGCGCGGACCAAAAGGTAGTTGAATAACAGCCTTCAAGCCCTTTGGTTCATTCGGCTCAAGATTTAGGGTGCCATCGTGTCCATCAACAATAGCCTTAGTGATGGCGAGACCAAGGCCAAGCCCTCCTTGTTCACTTTCTCGCGCCTCTGAAAGACGGGTAAAGGGATCAAAGACGTGGGCCAGCTTGTCATCAGGAATACCGGGTCCATCGTCCATGACCCTGATTTGGACATACTGATCTCCATTGATCAGTTCCACATCCGCGCTGCCTCCATATTTTATCGCATTGTCAATCAGGTTACGGATCGCGCGCGCAAGAGCGATGGGACGGCAGTGATAGTGTAAGTTGTCTTCACCTGTGAAACGAACCTCTTTTCCAAGCTCGTCGAATTCACTGCACTCGCTCTCAATAAGAGCTCGTAAATCAACATTTTGCATTGCTTCAGATCTGGATTCTCCGCGCACATAGTCAAGCGCGGATGCGGTGATGCGTTCCATCTTCTCAATGCTGGCGATTATTTCTTCGCGCACTTCATCATTTTCAATGAGTTCGGCCTTAACCCGAAGAGCCGTGAGCGGAGTACGGATATCATGTCCAACCGATGCCAGCATTTGGGTGCGCCGTTTCACTTCATCTCGCACCTCGCGCTGCATTGCATTAAATCTTCTAATGGCAAGTTTGATGTCGGCTGCCCCGCTTTCTTCAACCTCTTCTACTTCCAGATTGGTGCCAAATCTCGACACCGCTTTCGTCAAGTTGGAAAGGGGGCGTGTAAGGCGACGAATGAAAAAAAGCGCAATTATTCCGACCAAAAGGAAAAACAGATCAATTCGCATTGCAGAAAAAATTGTCTCACCACCAAATTCAAACTTTTTCTCAGAGACACTTAGATTTAGCCATTCTCCAGTCTTAAGGCGGGTACTGATCACAATTCCATCGATCGGGAAGTCAATCTCTCCCGGCGCACATTTGTCAAAAGCAAAGTCATGTTCAGCAAAGGTGGCATGTGCAACAGATATGTCGTCCATCGACTTGTCCAAAGACATATCCGCCAAGGTCGTTTCCAAGCTAGTTACAATGAAGCGCTGAATATCGTTTGCAATCTTTGTTCCGGCTGGCGGCGCGTACGGTTTGTCCGTCACCGTGAGTCCCTCTTTGCAGGACGAATATGTTTCCACAAATCCTTGCATTTCTTCGGGTCTCATTCGATCCAGACTAAGAAGTCTGATTGCGATTGTCTTTGCTATGTACTCGCTTTTCGCCCACTCCTCAGCGGTGCGGTTTTGCGTAACCTGATAGACCGCTGAGCCAAATAACAGGACGACGAACGCCAAAACAAGAATTACAAAAATCTGGTTCTCCGCCGAGCTCAACGAAAACCGTGATCGTTTCTCGCTCATGACCAGACAAGCTCCGCCGCAAACACATAACCACCACCCCATTTCGTCTGGATAATTGTCGGTTTCTTGGCGTCGTTTTCAAGCTTCCGCCGCAAGCGACTGATCTGATTGTCAATCCGGCGATCAAATACAGGCGCACTAACACCTCGCGTCAGATCCATCAGTTGATCTCTGGTAAGAACGGTGCCTGCATGCTCAATGAGAGCCATAAGAAGGGCATGTTCCCCCGAGCTTAGCGGTACAACTAGATTACGCGGACCGACAATCTGTTTTTGCGAAAGATCAAACCGCCAATGATCAAAATTTACTTTTCCATTAAGGCGCTCGGAGCGCGGCGGTAGCATCAGGGTGCGCCGAAGTACGGTTTTGATGCGAGCCTTGAGTTCCCTGGGATTAAAGGGCTTTGAGACATAGTCATCAGCGCCAAGCTCCAATCCAACAATTCGATCAGTGTCATCTTTTAATGCCGTCAGCAAAATTATCGGTATGCGAGTGGTGGCCTGCAATCGCTTGCAAATTGAAAATCCGTCTTCTCCAGGCATCATCACATCGAGCACAACCAGGTCAATACTCGCTTTAGAGAGTATTTTATCCATCTCACGTCCGTTCTCGGCAACGCTAACTCGATACCCGCGTTCACCGAGATACTTTGCAAGCGGGCGGCGGATGTCGCGCTCGTCATCAATGATTAGGATATGAGGGCTCTGTGTCTTCGTCATGGTTTTCAGCTTCGCAATTTTCCGCGATACTAGTTGATTGAACCGTTACACCCACAGTTTTTTTGTATCAAAATGTCTCAAAATTGATTTTCAAGATATCTTGATACAATGTTGGCATTGGAACCGCTGTGTTGATTGTATAGCCTTTTCAAAATGAGCTATATCACAATCAGGTCAATTCAGATTTTTCTTATTTGCGGTCTACTGCTGCCTTTTGTCAGTGTGCAGGCTAGCGAGTCTAAGCCGTACGGTATGCCGCGGACGCATGTGCTGCCGATACAGGAAAGTGGTACCGATCGACAATATGAACTTTATGTCAAACTACCCGAAGACTATGCGGAAAACACCGACACCAAATATCCGGTGATTTACACAACCGATGCGGAGGTGCACATGGATATGCTGTCGGGTGCCACCGAATTTCTGATGCCAAAGGTAATTTTGGTCGGCATATCATATCAGAAGAATCACGCTCTTGCCGATGAACGGGCAAATGCAAGCAGGTTTCGTGATTATTCGGTGACGGCATTCAACAATGCGGAAGCTCAGGCTCGATTTCAAGGCGGACAGGCCAGCAACCATCTCTCTTTCATTCGCGACGAAATCATTCCGTATATCGAAGAAAACTATCGAACAGACCCAGCTGAACGCACCTATTTCGGCTATTCGCTGGGCGCCACATTTGGCGCCTACGTTTTATTGGCGCAACCGGACACATTTAGGCATTATATCCTTGGCAGTCCCGCTTTTGGCACGACTGGCCTTCCATATATTGATGAACTGGAAGCAAAAACCGCCATTCGGCAACACGAGATGAACGTAAGTGTTTTTGTATCACTCGGCGGACTAGAAGCGGAGCAATTAGAAAAGGTCGAACATTTCATAACGGTGCTACGGCGGAGAAACCAGCCAGACATGTCTCTCACCGGGCTCGAGATTATTGAGAATTCGGATCACGGCACAGCCTTTCCCGAAACCGTAATCCGCGGCGTCAGATGGGTGTTGCAGTTGAATAGCGAATGATGCCCGCGCTTACTGAATGAGAACATAGTGAAATAGTCCAGGAGAATGAGATGACCATCAGCACGAAGTTCAAAACTTTATTGGCCATCACTTTGTTAGGTAGCTCTAGTGCAGCAAGCGCCGAAGAAAGCAATGGCCTCGCACCTGAGGCAACGGCCGCTCAGACAGAACTCTCGTTCAGAGATATTCCACTTCTTGAGAACGCTTTTATCGATACCGCGCCAACAGATAGAAACGATGGTATTTCGGTGGGCGAGTTGGGCATTGATGGCGGTAGTAAAGATAGGGTCGTCGCTCTGGCACGGGAGATTGCTGACGGCAAGCACGGTAAATATGACAGCCTGCTTGTCGCCCACAAGGACAAGCTTCTGTTTGAATCCTACTATCTGCGTGGTCGGATCAATCTGGCACACGGACAAGCGTCAGCCACGAAAGCCTACACCAGTCTGGCCTTGGGTCGCGCCATTCAACTGGGTTACCTGACTATGGCTGATCTGAACAAGCCGCTCATCAGTTTCCTCGACGAATTGGACCACTCAAAGCTTGTCGAGGGCGCAGAGAAAATTACACTCCACAAGGCGCTCACCATGCATGGTGGGCTTAATGTGGATCGTGAGCGCTGGGAAGAGCTTGAAAAGAATCCCGCGCCGCTGCAGGGCCAAGGCCTGGTTCAGACACTACTTGAGCACTCGGGACCCATTATCGACGAATCCCAGATCTATAGGTATGGCAACTTCAATCCGAATTTGGTGATGGCCGTCATTGATGCTGTCGTGCCCGGCACCGCTAAGGATTTCATCAAGAAAGAAATTTTGGATAAATTGGGCATCGCCAATTACAGTTGGGACACGCATGTTAGCGGTCTGCCACAAGCGGGGTGGATGGTGAGCATGACATCGCGTGACATGCTCAAATGGGGCAGTGTTGTGCTCAACGAGGGCAAATGGAACGGCGAGCAATTTGTTCCTGCCGACTATCTTGCCAAAGCCACCAGCGGTCTTGTAAAACCTACGGAAGACTGGATGCCCGACACCTATCGCTACGGCTATTTCTTCTATCAGGCACCTATGGTGGTCGGTGACAAGAGCTACAACGCAACCTTTGCCTGGGGTGGCGGCGGACAACGTATCATCGTTGTAGATGAGCTTGATCTAACCATTGTGATCACTGGCCATGACAGAGAAGATCAAATCATGGCTCAGATATCAAATGCTGTCCTACCGGTTTTTGCCAAAGTGAGCAGCGGAAGCGATGTCAGGGATGAAATATCAAAACTCAAGGGCCCCTATCTCGGTCAAAAGCCTCCCGGTTTAACGCCTGAAGCTTTTGCGCCTGGTATCGTTTCATTGAAGGGCTGGGAATATGGCGGCGTCTTCACACCTGATACAAACGAATTCTACTTTCTCAGACGAAATGAGGTTAGTAGCAAACAAGAATTCGTGCTTTTTCAACATGAAAACAATCAGTGGCGTGAGTCGGTTGTTTCTCCGAGAGTTGGGCAAGCTTTCATCTCTCCAGATGGCAAGATCATGCATTTGGGAAAACGATATAAGGAGCGCAGACTGTCTGGATGGTCAGAGATCAAAGGCCTTGGTTCTCCTTTCGAAGAAATATCCATTATGCGCCTTACCTCTTCAGCTAAAGGTACTTTAGTTTTTGACGAATTCGCTAGAGATGGAAATGCCGTTCTGCGATATTCACGGCTGATCGAAGGTAAGCGCGAAGCACCAAAACCGCTTAGCAAAGAGATCAATACCGGAAGATCGAATGCCCACCCCTTCATTGCTCCGGACGAGTCCTATATTCTATGGGATAGCAAACGGGAGGGCGGATATGGCAATTCCGATATTTATCTCAGTTTCAGGCAGCAGGACGGTTCATGGGGAGAAGCTATCAACCTGGGCGACAAGATAAACACAGACGCATGGGAGGCAGCTGCAAGTGTAACGCCCGATGGTAAATACCTTTTTTTCAACAGGAATATGGGCTCAGACAAATACGAAAATGTGGATATATTTTGGGTGGACGCTCAAGTTATCGAGAATCTCAGACCTAAAATGTAAACCAAGTAACAGGGCCGTTGGAGCAGAAATAATAGGTGTTCCATGAAGCAAAATTAGACTTACGACAGCAAAGTTCTTGTGAGGCCCATTCGTAGTTGGAGAAAAACAATGCGATTCATAATAATACTGACGATGGCACTGACCTTAGCTAGCTGCTCTCAAACAAAAAATGACACTGCCTCAGAGGCGAAGGCTGCATTTGGTGTGTATGTCGACGCACTGAACAACGGAGATACCGACGTCGCGGCCGCAATGTACGACGATGAAATGGGGTTCCACTGGATCGAACGCGGCGGGGTCCAGTATGATAACGGAGCAGATGCTGCGGCGTCTCTAAAAGCGCTATCACAATCGGGCGGCATAGCTCGGATGACGGCGGATAATATTCGAGTTGCGAAAATGGGAGACAGAAGTGCGCTGGTCTCTGCACATTTTGATTATGCGATGCTAAGCGAAGATGGAGAAAAGCAATTTGCTTTTGATGGCTGGATGACTGTCGGCATGGTCAAACGCCCCGGTGGCTGGAAAATTGCTGGAGGCCAAACCGGCCCGGGAAAGGCGGTGAAGTAATCGGAGATCATTTCTCGCGTTCTGTTACTATGTCCGCTCTCAGGAACTAAGAAATTGAGAACCTACGTCTTGGATGGGGCGCTATGTAGACAGTCCGCTTTGCGCCCCAATATCGGACGTTCCGATGGTTTCTGCTTCATCCCGAAAGCGGATGTTGGCAAACCGGTTAGGGCGGATCGGCAAAATTGATGATGGCATTCAAAATCGCCGAATAGCATGGCTATGTGAACCAGTCGATTTGTTCAATACCTTCGCAGAACAGCTGCATATATCCAAACATCCCGCAAATTTAAAAATCTTGGATCATCATGGAAATTGAAACAGAACGGTTACTGCTACGTTATCTTCGTCAGGACGACTTCGAGATATACGCAGACTATTATGCAAACCCCGAAACAGCTCGATTTGTTGGCGGTCAGAAAGACCGTGCATCCGCTTGGAGACATATGGCCGCTGTAGCAGGGCATTGGTTGTTAAAGGGATTTGGACAGTGGGCTGTGGAAGAGAAGTCTTCCGGTAAAATGATAGGCTTGATCGGGCTATGGGAACCGGAAGGCTGGCCGGAACTGGAAGTCGGCTATTGGCTTGTCAATGCCGCGCATGGCAAAGGCTATGCCACCGAGGCGACGGAGCGTGCTCGGAAATATGCCTATGAAGAACTGGGAGCGACAACGCTTGTCAGCTACATTGATCCAGCAAATGAACCATCCAAACGCGTCGCTGAAAGAGTGGGGGCAAGACTTGATGAGACAATTGAGCTTTTGGATCTCGGGCCACATTGTGTTTATCGCCATCCAAGCCCCGGGCTATCGTAGACAGATAAAACATATTTTTCGTTACGAGCGGCTTTCGCGCAAATCAGTGGCTGACCGTTTTGTTCAAGACGCAAAGCCGAGATTGCGGTAGTATCCAACAATGGGATGGTCTGGAGAAATAGTTTTTGGCGACACATATGTCGCGTATTTTGGTGCTCCGGATCAGAATTGTATCCATGCGCACGCTGTCTATCAAATCGTCCTTAGTGCGAACAAACCAGCCACGGTGGTTGATAAAAATGGAGTCCATTACAAGGGATCGGCATTGCTCATCCATCCGCTTGTACCCCATGCAATTTTGGGGAGCGACCCGGTCACGTTGATCTATCTAGATCCTCAATCTGCGTTCGCCTTAGATCTTGTCAGTAATATTAATATTGGTGAGATAGTTGAGATATCGCCGGACGCATTTCCACTAAGGCTTTCCGATACGCCTGACAAAATTGCAAATAAACTCAAATCTTATACAGATTTCTCGTCAAATCACATCGATGCACGTTTGAAGAATGCCCTTAACAAGTTAAGCGCAGAACCAGGAGAAATCTCCGTCGCTCACGCTGCTAATCTTTCAAATATATCGCAATCGCGGCTTCGTACTCTGGCACGAGAACAAATTGGCGTTCCCTTGTCGACCTGGCTCCTTTGGCGCAAACTTGAAAGAGCGGCGCGTGAAGTGGCAAAAGGAGAAAGCCTTGCCGAAGCGGCGTTAGCGGGCGGGTTTTCGGATCAGGCTCATTTCACCAGATGTATGCGCAGAATGTTTGGAGTATCCCCTACAGAAACAATAGACAGCCTGTCTCGCTCCAAAAAATAGACTGATGGATAGTCAATTCGTTCAAGAATGGCCCTGCCCAAATCCGCTACAGACATATTCACGAAGGAGTGAATATGTCTGTCGTAAATATTATTCTGCGCTATCTTTACGCACCATTATTCTTCTTGGGCTTTGTCGGTTGCGGTCTGGAGATTATCGGAACGGGCCATACCAAGCTCTGGTTCTTACCCTTGCTTGCAGGAGCTGTTCTGATTTCATTTATCGCAGAACGAGTTACTCCATACGAACCGGTGTGGAACCTTCCACAAGCAGATCAAAGGCGTGACTGGATTCATGCGGTAGTAAATGAGCTTTCGAACGTATCGGCCATCGCTTTGATACCATTCATAGCGATGCTAGATTTGGGGATAGACAAGTGGCCAGCGCAATGGCCGCTTTGGGGACAACTTTTATTTGCAATCCTGATAGCGGATTTAGGCATCACTCTGAGCCATTATGCGAGCCACAAGATAAACAGTCTTTGGAAATTGCATGCCGTTCATCACAGTGTTGATCGCTTATATGGTTTCAATGGATTGATGAAACACCCGCTTCATCAGGCTATAGAATTGATGGCAGGAACAACGCCATTGCTTTTGCTTGGTATCCCGATGGATGTTGCGTCGTTATTGGGCTTTGCCGTCGCCATTCAATTACTCTTGCAGCATTCGAATGTGGATATGCGGATTGGCCCGTTTATAATATTTTGGGCAGTCGCGCCCGGACATCGGCATCATCATCGTGCCTCAAGCACAGACGGGGACGTCAATTTTGGTTTCTTTACAATGACTTGGGACCACATCCTGGGGACATATGTCGGTCGCGGCGATCAACCACGTGCGGGAGAGTTGGGCATAGCAGGTCGAACCGACTATCCGGTCACCTATGTCCGCCAGATAATTGAACCATTTCGAGCTGGATAACTTGCAAAGGGAAATCGATTAAAATGTTCAGATGTGTTTTCACGTCACTGCGGCAATATATATGATCCCGATCATAGAAACCGAACGCCTTGTTTTGCGAGCGCCCGGCGCAGAAGATTTCTCTGTTTACAGAGATTTTTTTGCTGATGCAGGGGCTTCAATAGCCTATAATGGCCCATTGTCGGCCGGGGATAGCTGGAGGATGCTGGCGACTGACATAGGGCATTGGGCCCTGCGCGGTTATGGCAGGTGGGCGGTGACAATAAAGAAGACCGGCGAAATGGTAGGGGGATGCGGTTTATGGTGGCCCGAAGCCTATCCGAGGTCAGAATTGACGTGGTGGATCATCGCTTCAGCGCGGCGACAAGGGTATGCCCGCGAAGCGTCGGTTGCAGCGATAAAATTTGGATATGAAACGCTGGGTTGGCCGATAGTTGAGACTCATATAAATGACGAAAATCTTGCTGCGCGTCATTTAGTCAAATCGCTAGGCGGAGTTTTCATGCTTCGGGAAAAATTCCCGGATGGATTGTCGAGAGATATATTCCAATTGCCAAAAGGTTAGTACCGTATGGCGTTGGAAACTTGGGTCACATTCGCATTGGTGAGTTTTGCACTGCTGGTGATGCCTGGGCCGCTTACACTCTATATCGGTAACAGTGTCATTCTACATGGCCGGGCCAAAGCGGTAAAATCATTCCGGGGGCGATTTTGGGAGACCTTTTGGCAATCACCGCTTCACTTCTGGGAGTAGGTTTGATTTTCGCTCAATTGCGGCATTTGCAATCGGCGCGAAGCTTATAGGTGCGATCATTCTTCTAATAATCGGTGCGCGGGCGATATTGCAGGGCCAGCGCCGGAAAAGCCGCGATATTCAGCCCAATCCTGCAAGGTTGTTTATCGGCGGTTTTACTTTGGCAGCACTTCACCCCAGCAGTTTAGCTTTTTTTGTGGCTTTTACTCCGCAGTTTATTGACCTCGGTCAGTCCTTTGCCAAACAAGCGATGGTCATGACCGCAACATTTCTTTTGATCGGTGTTGTGACCGGCATTACGTGGTTGTTTGTTTTCGACAGTATCCGAAGCAGACTATTGAAACCGGAGCAGCTGAAGAAAGCTCAACTGGTAAACGGTTATTTGGTTCTGGTGCTTGCCCTTATTTTTGGATCGGTTGCTATATACGATCTGTCATCGCAACCTTCGCGGACGTTCAGCTACGCACCCATGGGAGTGATGTCGAGCACGGTTATCACCACGGGACCTGCCGATGTCTCAAGAGTCAGTACATCGCCCGATTGATCAAGCATAGCATTGTTGAAAACAAATTCGGCCCTTTGTGAAGCCTGCCCCATCGGCGCTACAGTCTTTATCAATCTGTTTTCCTTTGATGACAGTATGAACATAAACGTCCGATTCATCATGTCATCATCACTGGTTTTAAAATAGAATATGCCGTGTTCGCCTGCCGATATCGCCGAGGCGACAGTGCCAAGGTTGGCCCGGGCGGATTTCGTATCTTCAAATTCCACACTTAAATCAATTTCGGGTAGGCCGCCGTGTTCGCCTTCATTAAGTGATATTTCGGTCGGAAGGTTTGGTTCTTGCGTAGAACTGAGCCGGGAATAACGATCGGTCTGATCACAGCTTGTCAAAAAAATAGGCGTAATCAGAATCGTCAATGCGCTTACAAAAGATCTGACCATGAGGGCGAAATCGATTTTTTGCATATTATAACGAACCAACATTAAATTAGTCAAAAGGCGTCCACCTACCGTAACTTTGTAAGCCTCGCTCTTTCTATAGCATGGCAGTTTAAACACAGCCTAGTATTGAATAATGTGATCATGCCGTTCAAATTTTATCTGTTCGCTAACGTCCGATTTTGCGCCCAAAGCAGCCAAAAACGGTCAGTCCGCTTTCGGGATATAGCCGCCACAACGCTAGCATCCGCTATGGGCGCAAAAGCGGACATCAATCGAATTATCATTTTCGGGCTGCGGCTGTAATGCTATGCATGGCGTAAGTATGCCAAAACCACCCAACAACATTTTGATTTTTACTGATCTTGATGGAACGTTATTGGATCATCACAACTATTCAGCCAGACCTGCAGCCCGTTTGATCGAACGGCTGTACGACCAGCGAACAGTGGATATCATTCCGGTCACCAGTAAGACGCAATCCGAATTGCTGTGGTTGCGGAACTCGATACCGCTCCAGAATATAATAAGCGTCACGGAAAATGGATCTGTGATCCATGCGTGCGGAAGCTCGCCACTAGACGATGATGATCGCGCGCACTGCATTATTTTGGGGATCAGATATTGTGCGATATTAGAGCAAATCGCTAAGCTCCCGCAGCGTTTGCGCAAGCATATTACCGGCTTTGCCGATATGTCTGTCGAACAAGTCATGGCCGCAACTGGCCTCGTAATGGACGATGCCCGGCGGGCTCAAGAACGTGAAGCGACAGAACCATTTTTATGGTCGGGATCGGATACAGAATTGTCGGCTTTGCGCGAGATACTGATCGAAGAGAATATTCAGGTTCAACGCGGCGGGCGGTTTTTCCACCTTACGGGTCAGGCGACCAAAGAGCATGCCATGGCCAAGATCAAAGGCGCTTTTGTTAAAAAAAATCCGGATTTTGAAATCATCTCAATTGCACTTGGTGACGGCCCGAATGATCTTGCGATGATTGAGGCGGCGGATTTCGGTGTCATCATCCCCAATCCCGATGGCGTGACAATTGAAACTGCAATGCCCAATGTCCGCACGGCCCCTGTTCCAGGTCCAAAGGGTTGGGTCATGGCTGTTCAAGAGATTTTGGCAGAATTGGGTTTAAACCTGCCGGAAAGCTGATTAGGCTTGTTGCTTCGCAAAACAAGGGCGCTCATGGCTGATTTTCATCAAAACGGGACTATTTCTACTCTCCACAATCTGTCCAATCGTTCGATCGAATCGCTGGAGGCCGATTTAATGAACTTTCGTGAAGCCAATCCGATGGCATTGGTCCTACCCAGTCTGTTTTCCGAGCTGGAAGGCCCCGCGCTAGAAAATATAATCGATGAACTCTGTGAAGTGCCTTATCTGAACGATGTAATTATTGGCCTGGACCGCGCGGACAAAGAACAGTTTGAATATGCAAAACACTATTTTTCGCGCCTGCCGCAACGCCATCATATCTTGTGGAATAGTGGTCCGCGGCTGACGGCATTGGATGCAGAATTGAAAGAACGCGGTCTGTCACCGGCGCAACCGGGAAAGGGACGCAACGTCTGGTTTTGCTTCGGCTATTTTCTGTCAGCGACGGATGCACAGATGGTGGGCCTGCATGATTGCGATATCTTGACCTATGATCGGGCGATGCTGGCACGACTTATGTATCCGGTTGCCAATCCCACCTTCCCCTATGTCTTTTCCAAAGGCTATTATGCACGAACAACCGAACAGAAATTTAACGGCCGCGTCGTGCGATTATTGATCGGGCCGTTGCTAGCTGCGCTCAAAAAAGTCTGTGAGCCCAATGACTATATTACCTACCTGAATAGCTTCCGTTACGCGCTCGCTGGTGAGTTTGCGATGGGCCGGCAGGTTGTTAAAAACATCCGTATCCCATCAGACTGGGGGCTGGAAGTTGGTGTCTTATCGGAAGTTTGGAGGAACCATTCGACCCAGTCGATATGCCAGGTCGAGATAGCGGACAATTATGATCACAAGCATCAATCGGTGTCACATGACAATCCCGATGACGGTCTGTCGAAAATGAGCATCGACATTACCAAATCCCTCTTCCGCAAGCTCGCGACCGATGGACAGGTTTTTTCGGCGGGTACTTTTCGTACGCTCAAGGCAACCTATTTCCGGATCGCGTTGGATCGGATCGAAACCTTCTACAATGACGCCGTAATGAACGGTCTCACGCTGGACCGGCACGAAGAAGAAACCACCGTAGAGCTGTTCGCACAAAATATAATGACGGCAGGTGAAGTATTTCTGGAATCGCCTAATGAAACGCCCTTCATGGCCAACTGGAACCGGATAAACAGCGCTATCCCGGACTTTACCGACCGGTTTCAGGAAGCGGTGCGGTTGGATAATGAGGACTAGGCGGAACTCTGTTTCACGTTGCTGATCCAAACGGTTTGATAGGGTGACAACGAAAAGCGCCCTTCTATATCAGTAATAGATTGGCCCGAAATGAGATCCCACCACAGGTCTCCTGCGATCAAATTTATATCTGCAAGCGATAGCGATTTTATCTCTTTGGTTACGTTGGTGATGGCAAAGATACTTTGCTTTCTGTCCAGGCTTTGTCGCCAGATACCGAATAATCCCTCGGGCAATGCCAACGTAAACTGCACTGCATTGGGATGGAATGCCGGCTGCTTTTTTCGAATGTCGATGAGGTTGAGAAGACCTGTAAAAACCTGCGTCTCGACCATTTCCGGATTGGCGAGTTTCTCACTAATTTCATCATAATCGAGGTGACGGCGGTTGATGGATCGATTGTGGCCAGTGCGGTTGACCTCCTCATATCCATTGGGCGTTGCGAGCAGGCTATGAATATAGAAGGCGGGAATACCTTCCAGCGCCAGCATGATTGCCATTGCGGCCATGAAACGATCGATTTGATGCGCGTCCGGCCCTTCCAACGTGCCCTGCATTGCCTCGAAAAAGGAGATATTCATTTCATACGGCTTTTCCGTGCCGCCCGGTCCACGTCGCATGGAGAGCCTTCCTCCAAAGCCTTGAATTGTCGCCATCATCTGATCGACTTCGCCCTGTGGCAATACGCCTTCGGTAGGCCGCAATCCGATGCCATCATGACTCGCGGTGAAATTGAGATAGGTGCAACCGGTCAGAGCTGGCGGATTGCTGCGCGTCAAGCGCTTCAGATAGAGCGCATTACCGGTCAGCAACGCATGGACAAGTAGCGGCGGCAATGAAAAATTGTAAATGATATGCGCTTCATTTTGATTGCCGAAATAGGTCAAATTTTCATGATTGGGGATATTGGTTTCGGTAATGATAATCAGGGTCTCGGCATGATGATCCATTAATGTTCTCAGCAGCCGGACGATCTCATGAGTCTCGTCAAGGTTGATTGACGCTGTACCAGCTTTTTTCCAGAGGAATGCCACCGCATCCAGCCGGAAAATCCGAACGCCGTGATCGATATAGGCGGCGATGATCTGTATGAACTCAAGCAACACATCCGGGTTGGTAAAATCGAAATCAAGCTGGTCGGCGCTAAAGGTACTCCAGACATGGCGATCGCCGGCCACCGTACGAAAGGGCGTCAGCAAGGGATGGGATCGTGGACGAACAACCTGCCCCAGATCGGCGGAAGGATCGGCCGTATAGTAATAATCCTTGCCCGGCGTTTCGTCGGACAGAAATTGCTGGAACCATCTGGACTTACTAGACCCATGATTGATAACAAGGTCACCCATTAATCGATAGTCCCCGGCAATAGCCTCTATGTCCGACCAATCACCCAGATTTTCATCCACCTGAAGATAGTCGATCACTGAAAAGCCGTCGTCCGAGCTATAGGGAAAAAACGGCAAAATATGCACGGCGCCAATGGTTTGGCCGATATGCTCTTTCAAAAAGCGGTGCAGGGTCTTTAAGCTATGCTGACCTTCTGACTGGATCGTACTCCCATAGGTGATAAGCACAATATCACTCTCATCCCACAGGTGTTTTTCGGCAATTTCCTGTCGTTCGATTACCTGAGCCTTGTCGGACCAAAACAAATCTATGATACGCTTCGTCAGCGCATCACAATCATGTTCGGGATAAAGTAGCTTCAGTTGCGCGGACAGGCGGTGCATCAGATGGTCGATGGTCGCACGATCATTCATATTATGGTCCGTTACTCCGAAAAGCTGCTTGACGCCGATAGGACAATCGGGCCTTTATTGGGCAGTGCATAAAACAGCAAATCCCGATTCAATAAAAGCTTTTTTAAAAGACCTTTATCTGACGGCACTGCAACCGGCATTGCCAGAAAATGCGATGCGCAATGTCCAATGGCCGGAGGTACCGGGACGGACCTATTTGCTCTCTGTTGGTAAGGCAGCAACGCAGATGGCCGCTGCGATTCATGCTCGCTTGCCCGAAGACGCAGAGGGCCTGATCGTCACGAGACAAGGCTATGCTCAGCCAGGGTTCGCGCCAGATAATTTGCGAATTGTAGAGGCATCGCATCCTGTGCCGGATGCCACCGGGTTGCAAGCCGCGCAAACCGTATTGGCGGCGGTTGAAGCACTTGGGAAAGACGATCTGCTTCTGGTGCTTATGTCTGGGGGTGCTAGCGCTCTGCTTCCTGCGCCTGCTGATGGGATATCCCTCGCTGAAAAACAGGCAATTACCCGATCGTTGCTCCACTGCGGCGCGCCGATAAGTGAAATGAATATCGTCCGCAAGCACCTCTCGGCGATAAAAGGCGGGCGATTGGCCGCTAGAGCCTGGCCAGCTGCAACCCATATGATCGCGATTTCAGATATTCCCGGTGATGATATCGCACTAATTGGTTCAGGACCGACCGTTGCGGATAGCTCAACCTGTGCAGAATCGCTTGCAATTATAGAAAAATATGAAATCTCGTTGCCGCCAGCGATACGAACGCTGCTAAAGACGGGCACGCTTGAAACGCCAAAATTTGACAATCCAAAAATGCAACGCACAAATGCCCGACTGTGCGCCCGTCCGGCCGACATGTGTGCTGCCGCAGCAGATGCGGCTCAAATTTTAGGCTATGAACCGCTTCTGCTTGGCGATGCATTGGAAGGAGATGCTCTGGCACTAGGTCAAGCCCACGCTCTGCAAGCGCGTAAACTCAAAGCCGAAGGCCGGAAGGTCGCTTTGATTTCGGGAGGGGAAGCCACCGTTACCATTCGCAATCGAGATGGACGGGGCGGTCGTTGTACTGCTTATTTGCTGGCCTGTGCATTAGCGCTGGAAGGGGAAGCAGGCATTAGCGGCTTTGCCGCTGATAGCGATGGCATAGACGGCTCGGAAGACAATGCCGGAGCTTTTTTATGGCCGGGCATCTTGGATCTTATGGCCGGCGCCAAACAGGCCCGCCATCTGCTCGCATGCGACAATAGCTATCTCGCCTTCAAAGATGCTGATGCCCTCCTGATGACCGGACCTTCCGGCACGAATGTCAATGATTTAAGAGTGCTTCTCGTTGAACAGCCGTAATGTCCGCTTTCGGCTCAGTTGCTGTCGTTAAAAACGACCTAAGCTAGTGTCCGCTTTCGGGATAATGCGGGCATCGGGATCAGTACCAGATATAGCCGTGATTGTTGCCACAGGGATTTGGCTTCATCATCGCTGAAAGGTTATGGGGTTGTTTCGATCCGGCTCGCTACGACCAATTCGCAACAACCAAGCGATAACCGATATCCAGACTCTCTTCCTGCATCAGGTCCCCGTAGCGCGCGTCCCAAGCACCCGAGGCGAGATCGTCTTCCAGTTGTTTCAATGCGCCAGATATGTCATCCAGCTTGGCAAAGGTCGATATCGCAGATCGCACGTCCGGATTGAGATAAGCTTCTGGCCTCCGCCAGTAGGCGCCGAGGAAGCCGTCAGAGCAATCATGAGGGACCGGGACTGCCTCTACATTTGTTTCTCCGAGGATCGCTTGGAATGCATCCATTTTTGGCATGATCGGCTGGTCGAGTGCGATGATCTCCGGAATATAGTCGGCTAGCCAGAAATAGTCGGCCGCCGGGTCGAAGGTCAGTATGACTACACGGTCTTTGGCGACGCGCCGCATCTCGCGCAGCCCGGCATTCAGATCGCTCCAATGGTGAACCGTAAGGACGGCCATGGCTGCGTCAAACTGTTGATCCGCAAAAGGCAGGTTTTCGGCAGCTCCCTGATGCGCTGTTGCTGATCCTGGAGGGCGCTGCTGAATCATTTCGGCAGAGGGCTCCAGCGCCGTGACATCGCGATCACTCGGTTCATATGACCCGGTTCCCGCTCCGATATTCAAAACCGAATGCGCGTCACCCAGTGCTTGCTGGATTGCACGGGCAATTCGCGGGTCCGGCTGTCGGCGCTGCGCATAGCCAACACCGATTTTGTCATAGAGCGGTTTCATGGGAACCGTTTAAACCGGGAAAAGCGATTGTGCCAGTATACTGCGCTCCCGATCGGCGAGATACCCTGCGCACGGTGCCATGATATTGCATTGGAGAGCGGTTTTCGTGCGTCCAATACTATGTTGAAATCCAATGCCGTTAATCGAAATCACCATAGTTTTGGTCGAAATCGCCTGAGCAAGTTTCGTTTGTTACGATAATCCGGAAGCAGAAGTCGTCGGAGGGATATGGACGACGGGAGGGTGCTTGCATGCGGAAGCCGAACACAATTTCAGATTTTTGCATTGGTGATTGGTCATGAACCTCACCAATATTGCGTTGAGATATCCGGCGGCTATTGCTGCGGCACTGGCATTGATCACCCTGATCGGAATCGTGTCGGCGTTCAGCACACCGATCCAGCTTTTCCCCAATATTGAACGTCCCAGCCTTACCGTACAGGCCGGTTGGCGCGCCGCCAGCCCCAAGGAAATCGAGTCCGAGATCACGATTCCGATCGAAGATGAACTGCGCGGCCTACCGGGGCTCACTCGCGTCCAGTCCTGGTCAAACAATGGCAATGTTTGGCTCAATCTGGAATTTGCGCTCGGTACGAATATGGACAAGGCCTTTGCTCAGGTGTCCAGCCGTGTCCAGCGTGTCCGCAATTGGCCGCTCGATGCAGACCGGCCTTCGGTCGGAGGTGCCAACGGTGATCAAGGTGAATCGCTAATTTATCTGTTTCTTCAGGCATTGCCGGACAGCAATCTCGATTCTGAAGCACTCGCGACCTTTGCCCGCGATACTATTGCGCCAGAACTGGAGTCGATCGAGGGGGTCCAAGGTGTCAGCGTCGAGGCACCAACCGGAGAGCGAATATTACGCATCCGGTTCGATCCGTGGCGACTGGCCCAGCTGAACCTCACCATAGAGCAGCTTTCGGCGGCTGTAGGACGTTTTCAGGATGTCGGAGGCGGTACAGTCGATGTCGGCCGGCGCGGCTACGCACTGCGCTTTGAAGGCAATTTTTCGGCTGAGCAGATTGGCGATCTGACAGTCGCTCAACGGGGGTCGACCGTGATCCGGATGCGTGATGTCGCCGACATCAATGTCGGTCCCGACAAGGCCTTTGGTGTCACCTATCAGAACGGCAATCCAGCCATCGGCATGCGCGTCGTCCGTCAGCCTGGCAGCAACACCCTCGATGCTATTGATGGCGTGCTTTCGACGATCGATACCTTTAACGAGAATGAATTGCAGCGCATGGGTGCCAGGATCGAGAAAAGCTTCGATCCGTCGGTATTTATCAAGCGCGCGCTGTCGTTCCTGAGCGGCAATCTGCTGCTGGGAACTTTGCTGGCCATCGGTCTGCTATGGCTTTTCGTTCGGCGCTGGAGGGCGACGTTCATTATTGCGGCCACTGTACCGGTATGCTTGCTGGCAACGCTCGCTGTGATCGGCATGACCGGGCGGACGATCAATGTGATCTCACTAGCCGGTCTCGCCTTCGCCACCGGCATGGTTCTCGATGCCGCTATCGTTGTGATGGAAAATTTCGTGCGGCTGCGCAATCATGGACGATCTCCGGGCGAGGCCGCCTTGGAAGCCGTGTCTCAAGTCTGGCCGGCTCTATTTGCGTCGACCGCCACCACAGTCGCGATCTTCATCCCGATCATGTTCATTGAGGATGTCGAGGGCCAGCTATTCGCTGACCTTGCCTTAACAATCGCGATTTCCGTTGTCGCTAGCCTGATTGTCGCGGTTACCCTTCTCCCTGCGGCGGCACGGCATTATGGCGAGCTGGATATGGAGGATAATGAAAGTCGCTGGGACGGATATGCTGATCGTATATTCGCTTTAATCGACAGCGACAAGAAACGGAAAATCTGGATACCGTCTCTGATCCTTGCGCCTTTGGTGATCTCCTATTTTCTCTGGCCGCAAACAGACTATCTGCCCGACGTGAAGCGTGATGCTGTCGATGCTTGGGTCGGTCTTCCATCCGGCGCAACACTGGAATCGGCGCGAACCGAAATTGCTGAAGAAGTGGTCGAGCGGCTAGATCCCTATCTGACGGGCGAGAAACAGCCCGAGCTGCTTAACTATTATTTGTTCGTTAATCCATGGGGCATCAACACGGGTATCCGGATCAAGGACCAGTCGCGTATCGACGAGATGACGGGTATTGTGAATGGGGAAATCTTAGCTGGCTTCCCGGATGTGCAAGCTTTTGCACAGCAAGGCAGCCTGTTTGGTAATTTCGGCGGTGGTGGTTCGATTGAACTCTATTTACAGTCGGAAAATGACGAGGATTTGCGGGAGGCAGCGTTGGTCGCAACGGATGCTATTCAGGCCGCCTTACCTGGCGGTATGGTCCGGCCTAATCCCGATCCAAATGTGGTCGTACCAGAACTTCGTCTGACACCCAATGACCGCCGCATTGCGGAACTGGGCATGACCCGGGATCAGGTCGGGCGCGCAGTCCGAGCTCTGGGTGACGGCCTGTATCTGGGCGAATATGTTTCCGATGGAGAACGGATGCGCGTCATCATGCGCGGTTCGGAAGCGTCAGACCCGGAAGCGATTGAAAGCGCACCATTGGTCACGCCCAATGCCGGCACGGTGCCGATGGGCGAGGTGGCAACCTTGCTGCGCGGTGTCGGCCCGACACAGATTAGTCATGTGGACGGGCGTAAAACGGTGACGCTCAATATCAACCCGCCACCAGGCATGGCTCTTGGCGAAGCATTGGAGATTATCCGGGCGACTGCCGAACCAGCCATCCGCGATGCGCTCCAGACTAGCGGTACCCTGCGTTATGGCGGAGACGCAGATGCGCTTGTCAAGGCAATCACATCGCTCAGCACCAACTTCATATTGGCGGCAGCATTGTTATTCGTGATTATGGCCTCGGTATTTCGGTCTGCCCGCGATGCGGCATTGGTCATCATCGCCCTGCCGTTGGCCACTGTGGGCGGGGTTATCGCCATCCAGATCGTAAACCTATTCAAACCAACGCCGCTCGACCTGCTAGGCATGATCGGGTTCGTGATCCTGCTTGGCATCGTCGTGAACAATGCGATCCTGCTGATGGCGCAAGCACGCGAAAGCGAGCGAGACGGGATGAACCGGGCAGAGGCGGCCCGCACGGCGCTGCGTCTGCGGCTGAGGCCTATTTTGATGACGACTGGTACGTCGGTCATGGGCATGCTTCCACTGGCTTTGGTGCCCGGACCGGGCAGTGCAATATATCGCGGCCTGGCTGTTATAATCGTTGGCGGGGTGTTGGTATCGACGATCTTCACCTTGGTCTTGCTGCCCGCTCTCATCCAATTGGGATCGGCCAAAAAAGACAGGCCGACCAAGCCTGATAATCCAGACAAACCTGAAAAATCCCCCGCCCCCGACCCTGAACCGGGTTTTGGCGGTGGACTATTGCCGGAGCCTGCTGAATGAGTTTTGCATTGCCTGATATGATCCGCACCAATATTCGGTGGATAGCGATTGGCGGAACAGTGCTTGTCATCGCGCTCGTCTATTATCTGTTTTTTGCCTCAAATGCGGCCGAAGGACAGGGTGGTCCGGGCCAAGGCGGGCCACCGCCTGCGATTGTGACGCTCGCTAAGATCGAGAAGCTGGCGCTTACGCCGAATTTCACCGCCCCCGGCGATATTGTCGCCAACCGGGACTCCGTTGTCGCAGCTGAAGTGGCAGGGCGCATCCAAACGACATTGAATATCGGAGCGCGGGTCCGCCGCGGCACGGTTATCGCGGTGATTGACGATCGGACCATCCGTTTGGCCAGAGATCAGGCTCGTGCGGAAGTCGCCCGCCTGCAATCAGACCTGACTTATCAAGACCGGCTGGTCGGCAGATTGCAGCAATTGCTGAAAGAAGAGGCCGAGTCAGAAGCCTCTCTGGATGAAGCCATTTCCACGCGGGACCAGACCCGCGCGCGTCTCGCCGCGGCAAAGGTCGCACTGGAAACCGCACAGGTCGATCTCGCCCGGACCCGCATCCGGGCGCCCTTTGCGGGGCAAATGGTCGAGCGCCGGATTGAGGTTGGTGAATATGCGACGCCCGGACGGGAAATTGGCCGGATCGTCGGTAGAGAAGGTTCTGAAGCCCGTGTTCGTGTCCCTATTGCCGTCGCCGGATCGCTGTCGACAGGGCAAGAGGTCACAATCCTCGCTAATGGTGAGGAACGCTCCTCTCGTGTGCGCACGGTTATCGAAGCGGGTGACGAGGTCAGCCGCACCGTTGAAGTGCGCGCACCGATGGGCAGTCATGGCCTGAAAATGGGCAGCGCGATTTCGATCACTGTACCCACTGGGATTGAACGCGATGTTCTTACCGCGCCGCGCGATGCATTGGTCCTCAGGGACAGCGGGATTTTCGTCTATGTGGTCAATACCAAGGACAAGACCGCAAAACGCGTCGATGTGCAGGTTGGTGAGCCCGCCGGCGACCGCGTTGCCATTTCCGGACAGATTGCAGCCGGTGACATGATCGTGGTCCGTGGCGGTGAGCGGCTGCGCGATGGACAAAATGTAACCTGGGACGATGGCAAGAAACCTGATGCCGAGCCGAAGCAGTCGGCAGGATGACCAGCGTGAGCTTGCGTGTATTTCCGCTATTCTGTCTGATTGCTTTGTCCGCCTGCGCGATCCGTGGCGGCCCGGACCTGGACCTCACCACTATACCCACTGCACCTGACGGTTGGGCGTCACGCCCCGATTTGCCGCTGACCAATGCTGATGCCGAGCAACCAACCGCTATCACAAACGGTTGGCTGAATGAGTTTGGTGATGAAGATCTGCGCGATGCGGTGAACGAAGCATTTGCCAATAATCGCAATCTGCAATCTGTACTGGCGCAACTGCGCGCCTCTCGGGCTGCCATGCGGGTGGCCAGGGCCGATCTTTTTCCGAGGGTCGATCTATCCGGGACAGCCACGGATGCCGAAAATGCCGCTGCCGTCTATGACGGTTCTCTGGAGGCGAGCTGGGAAGTGGATATCTGGGGCCGTAACCTTTCCCTAGCACGGGCAGGCAATGCGGAGGCCAGAGCTGCGGCCGCCGACTTTGCTGCTGCCCGTCAGGCGCTGGCCGCCGCCGTTGCCCAGGCCTGGTATGACCGCAGTGCTGCTCGCATCTCTTTCGATCTGGCAACCAGCGACCTTGAGCGGCGCAAGGACACATTGCGGATTACCAACGCCCGCTTCCGTGCTGGCTTGGGTTCCCGGCTTGATGTCCGATTGGCACAAGTTGCCGTTTCCAATAGCGAAGACCGACTGGAAACCGCGCTGCGCACGTCAACAAATGCGGCCCGGGCGCTGGAGGTCCTGACCGGGCGCTATCCATCCGGCGAGGCCGTGGGCGCCAATGATCTTGTTATGCCCAAGCCGCTGCCCGGAATCACAGCACCGGTGTCTGTTCTGGCTGGCCGACCGGATTTGATCGCCGCCGAAGCAAGAGTCGATGCTGCGGGTCTGCGCGCTGTCGATGCCCGGCATGCTATGTTCCCGCAACTCACCTTGCGTTTTGACGCCACAACTCGGAGCGGCAATTTTGGGGACCTGTTTGATCCCGGAACCTATATCAACGCCATTTCGGCCGGACTGTTGCAACCATTATTCAGAGGCGGCGCGCTGCTGGCCGAAGCCGATCGCCAAGGCGAACTCGCAAAATCGGCTTTGTTTGAATATGCGCAGTCCACCTTGACCGCTTTTCAGGAAGTGGAGGATCGGCTCGACGCGGAAGCCACTCTCGAAAGGCAGGTTTCCTCGACCAATACAGCCGCTGAGGAGGCGCGTGCTGCCGTTGGCCTGACCCGGAGCCGCTATATCAATGGCCGCTCGACCATCTTTGATCTGATTGATGCGCAAACGACCGCCATTGCTTCGGAAACGCGCGCTATTGAGACACGCCGTGCACAAATTGAAAACCGGATTAATCTTCATCTGGCGCTGGGCGATGAGCCGCTAGAGCGATAATATTTAAGCCAGATAATTGGGGGTATAGTCAGTCATATCATACCCCGTTCTTTCCATAAGTCTTTGTTGTTTTTGGCCTCTTCGTGGTGATTGCTGGCCTCGATCAGTTTAGTGTACGCCGTGTTTTGCGACAGGAAGACTTGTCCGGATAGCTCGTCAAGAAAATGGGATCTTTTCAGACGATCCATGACCGGTCCCTTCACTTCGGAAAAATGCAAGCGGATATGGGCATCATCAAGCCGGTGATTGACTGCTTCGATGCTCTCCAGTGCAGAGGCATCAATCGCGTTGACAGCCGAACACATCAGGATCACGTGGCGGACATCTTTATGGTCTGCGACCTGTTCCAGGATAAATTCCTCCAGCCAGCGGGCGTTGAGATAGGTCAGACTTTCATCGATCCGGATCGTCAAAATGCGAGGATCCGTAAACACCTGATGGCGGTCAATATTTCGGAAATGCTCGGTTTCAGGCACGCGCCCGACAATCGCGGCGTGAGGCCGCGAACTGCGCCACAAAAATAGCGCAAGGCTAAGGGCAACGCCCGCAATAACGCCCGGTTCAACGCCAGCGAGAAGAGTAATACCAATGGTCGCAGCCATCGCGGCAAAATCGGTCTTGGAATAGAGCCAGATCGTGCGTGGGGTTTTCAGATCAACCAGGCTGAGCACCGCGACAATGATGGTTGCGGCGAGGGTAGCGATCGGGAGTGAAGCCAGAAATGGTGTCAGAAACAGCGCGGCGATAGCGATGCCAATGGCGGTAAAAGCACCGGCGGCTGGCGTTTCAGCACCGGCGTCAAAATTGACCACTGATCGCGCAAACCCACCAGTCACCGGATAACCGCTGGAAAATGCTGCGGACAAATTGGCTGCGCCCAAACCGACAAGTTCCTGATCCGGGTCGATACGCTGGCGCCGTTTGGCGGCCAAGGTTTGCCCGACCGATACCGATTCAACAAAGCCGATAATACTGAGCAGCAACGCCGGAACGGCAAGCTTCTGCCAAAGATCGAGATCGATCAACGGTACCGAGAAGGGCGGCAAGCTTTGGGGAATATCGCCAACAACCTGTACACCCTTGGCTTCCAGTCCAAAAAATATAGTGGCAATCGTTGATACTGCAACGGCAGCGATAGGACCTGTTTTGGCAGTCAAATCTGCAGCGCGTGCCTTCAGACCAAGACGCATGAGAAGCGGCTTCAATCCTTTTCGCACCCAGAACAGAAACGCGGTGGCAAGCACACCGATGACCAGCGTTGGGATATTCACGGTGCCAATCGCCGAGTATAGGCTTGTTACCAGCTCCGGCATGGCAGCACCGCTGGCTTTGATGCCAAATATGGACTTTAACTGGCTGGTTGCGATGATGATACCGCTTGCGGTTATGAACCCTGATACCACTGGATGCGATAACAGATTAGCGAGAAAACCAAGCTTGAATAGCCCCATCAGCAACAGGAACAAACCCGAAAGCAAGGCCAGTACCAGAGCGGCTGCGATAAATTGAGCGCTTCCCGGCGGGGCGATGGTGCTCGCGGCGGTCAATGTCATGAGCGATACAACTGCAACCGGACCAACTGCCAATGTTCGGCTGGTTCCAAATATGGCATAGGCGATCAGCGGCATGATCGATGCATAAAGCCCGATCTGAGCTGGCAGCCCTGCGAGCATGGCATAAGCCAGACTTTGTGGGATCAGCATGATCGTAACGATAATGGCAGCAACCCCGTCGTTGGTCAGGGTGGTCCTGTTATAGGTTTGTCCCCATTCGAGGATCGGGAAATATCTCGAGATCTTCATCAGCGCGTCAGTCCGCTCCGATATGATGTGGCCTGACCATCCATTCGCGTCCTTTTAGCATGCCGTGCCAATAGACTGGTGGCAAAATCGTATCCTTCAACAACCATGCCAGCCGGGACGGGCGCGTACCGTCGATCAGCCACGTCGGAAAGCTGGGTAACAGTTTTCCGCCATAACCGAACTCAGCGAGAATGATCTTGCCGCTTTCCACTGTCAGCGGGCAGCTGCCATAACCGTCATAGTCGGCGACTGGCGGCTTCCCTTGCAACGCGGCCAGCGCATTGACAGCGACCACCGGTGCTTGCTTGCGTGCTGCCGCCATGGTTTTGGCATTGGGAGCGCTACAGGCATCACCGAGCGAGAAAATATTCGGGTATTTCATATGTTGCAATGTCGTCTGGTCAACATCGACAAACCCGTTTTCTGCGGCGAGCGGACTTGATCGAACGAAATCGGGAGCCTCCTGAGGCGGCACCACATGGATCATATCAAAGGCTTCCTGTACGCGCTTTGTCTCGTCGCCGTTCTTTTGTTCGAAAGTCGCGATTTTGGCCTCGCCATCAACGGCGACAAGCGTGGATTCAAAGTTCAGATGTGCATTATAGCGTTCTACATATTCCATCAGGGCCGGGACATAGTCCTTCACGCCAAACAGCACCGCGCCGGCATTGTGAAATTGCACATCAATATTGTGCAAAATGCCCGCCTTCTCCCACCGGCTGCAGGACAGATACATCGCCTTTTGCGGTGCACCGGCACATTTGATCGGCATTGGTGGTTGCGTGAACAGCGCGCGGCCCTTCGCCAAATCCCGGACCAGACGATTTGTATAAGGCGCGAGATCATAGCGGTAGTTGGAGGTGACACCGTTCTTTCCAAGCGTCTCGGGCAAGCCTTCTATAGCGTCCCAGTTCAACTTGATCCCGGGGCAGACGATAAGCACATCATATCCGATTTTTTGCCCGTCTGCCGTGAGAACCAGCCGGCTTTCCGGGTCGAATGTTTCTGCTGCGGCCTTGACCCATGTTGCGCGACTGGGGATCAGGCGTTTTTCCTCGCGCCGGGTGAAGTCGAGAGAGAACACACCGCCGCCCACCATTGTCCAGCCCGGCTGATAATAGTGAACATCCGACGGTTCAATGATGGCGAGAGTTACATTCTGGTCGCGCTTGAATATACTTGCGGCTGTCGCAATGCCGGCCGAGCCGCCGCCGACAATGACAATGTCATATTTGCTTTGCTCACTTGCCATTGAACATCCTTCCCGATGACTATCATGGATCAATTGGTAACGCGGTGGACGAGCATTCCGGCCAACATGGCTGCGACGAACACCAAAGCGGGCAGCGGATTGATCGCCAGATCAGCCAGTCCCGGTCCAGGGCAAAGGCCGCTAATGCCCCAGCCAGCACCAAACAAAACCGCTCCGATCGCCAGTTTGCGATCTATAATCTGTGTTCCCGGCAAGGAAAATTGAGTGTCCGCAAATGGTTTTTCGATCCGCCGCTGAACGAGCCATGCAATTGCCATTGGAATGATCGCCCCACCCATCACAAAGGCAAGCGTGGGATCCCAATAGCCAAACAGATCAAGAAACCCCTGAACCCGCGCTGGATCGGACATGCCGGAATAGGCAAGGCCAGCACCGAATATGCTGCCAGCGACCAGAGCAATGACAAGGCGGATCATAGCAAACCACCCAAGCGCATCAGCGCTACCGTCGCAAAACCACTCGCCATAAAAATTGCGGTTGCAATGAGCGAACGCCGTGAGAGCCTCGACATGCCGCAGACACCGTGCCCACTGGTGCATCCCGAACCGAGCCGTGTGCCGAACCCGACGAGCAAGCCGCCCAAGATCATCGGGATCACTGATGGCGGAAAGCGCGTTACGACGCCGCCTGTTGCAAGGGACATTAGAAAAGCGCCGAGGGGCAGGCCGATAATGAAAGCTATGGCTACACTTCGCGGTGCACCGCCGTCGGCAATGCCTGTCGCCCGTGCGGCAAGTCCGCTGACACCGGCGATACGACCCAGGCCAAGCAGCATCAATGCCGCAGCAACACCGATCATCAATCCGCCAATAAGGCCTTCAAATGGCATCGCATGAGGAAAAGCGGCGAGCATCAGACGCCGTTCAGCGGAAGTTTGAGATAGCGGACGCCGTTATCCTCGGCCGGCGGGAGATGGCCCGCCCGCATGTTGATCTGAACTGATGGCAGGATCAGGCGCGGCATATCAAGTGTCTTGTCACGCGTGGTTCGCATCTTGACGAAGTCATCCTCGCTTATCCCATCATGAGCGTGAATATTGCCCTCCCGCTGCGCCGCGACGGTGGTTTCCCAGACATATTGGTCACGCCCTTCTGGTAGATAGTCATGGCACATGAAGAGGCGGGTGGTTTTGGGAAGCTCCAATATCCGGCGTAGCGAGCGATATAGCTGGCGCGCGTCACCGCCCGGAAAGTCGGCCCGGGCAGAGCCGTAATCAGGCATGAACATGGTGTCGCCGACAAACACCGCGTCGCCTATCACATAGGCTATGTCAGCTGGCGTGTGACCGGGCACATGCATGACGGTCACATTGATATTACCAATGGTGAACGTGTCGCCATCTGCAAAAAGATGGTCAAAGTCTGACCCGTCGCGTTGAAATTCTGTGCCTGCATTAAACAGTTTGCCGAACACCTGTTGGACTTCGACAATATGCTCGCCAATGGCAATTTTCCCACCCAGTTTTTCCTGCAGATAGGGCGCGGCCGAAAGATGATCGGCATGCGCATGAGTTTCCAGAAGCCATTCAACCTTCAGGCCCTGATCTTTTACATATCGGACTACTTGATCAGCGGAGTCGAACGATGTCCGTCCTGATGCGGGATCAAAGTCAAAGACACTGTCTACAACCGCTGCTTTCTTGGTTTCTTCATCGTGGACGACATAGGTGACGGTGAATGTCGGTTGGTCAAAAAATGCCTTGATAATGGGGATGTTCCGCTGCGCCGAAGACACTTGATTCGACGCAAGGGTAACTACTGAGTCGGTCATGGGATATCCTCTTATATTCATATTTACATAAAATATGTAATACACTATATGTGTTGCGTCAATGGGGCGGCGATGTCAAACCGGTGCCAGAGGAAGATTTGATGACGGAAGAACAATCCAATACCCCTGCAATGCTGCGCGTTGGCGATGTGATTCCGGACTTTGAGGCCCGTACGACACATGGTCCGATCAAGCTGTCCGATTATCGTGGTCGTTGGTTGATTTTCTTCTCCCATCCGGCTGATTTCACACCTGTTTGCACCACCGAATTTGTCGCACTTGCACGCAACGCAGAAGTCTTTGAGCAGCTGGACTGCGCGCTGGTTGGCCTATCGGTTGACAGTCTCTATTCGCATCTCGCATGGGCCCGCGCCATTCAGGAACAATACGGGGCGGAGATATCCTTTCCGATCGTCGAAGATCCCAGCATGGCTGTCGGCAAGGCCTTTGGGATGATCGACGAGAACGCAACGGATTCCACAGCCATGCGGACAAGCTATTTCATTGATCCGCAGGGAATCATTCGAGCAACAACCTGCTATCCCTATAATGTGGGGCGATCGGTCGATGAAATGATCCGTCTGCTCACCGCTTTGCAAACCGTTGCGGACGGGGAAGCCCTCACGCCGGAGGGATGGCAGCCGGGTGATGATCTGCTTGCTGTGCCGCCGATCTCGATTGCTGATATTGACGATGGTGAGGACTGGTTCTGCCGGAAAGTGAAACCGGCATGACTGCGCTCTTCGAAAGCCGGGAATTGGCCGATCGGGCTACCGAGAAACTGAAAGTCTATGCGCAGCCCCAGCGGCTGATGATCCTGTCATTTCTTGCTAGCGGAGAAAGTACGGTCAGTGACATCGACAATGCAACGAGCATCGGGCAACCGGCGTTAAGTCAGCAACTGGCGGCGCTCAGGCGGGCGGAAATTGTCAAGACACGCCGGGATGGAAAACAAATCTGGTATGAACTGGCGGACGACACTGCACGGCTGTGCGTCAAAACCATGGAAGTGATATTGAAGGATCAGCCGGACAAGCAGCAACTGCTCGAAGCCGCAACGCCCGGCGCATCGGTCAAAAAACAAAAGGCTGCAACCGCTGGCACGGCTGGTTTCGCTAAAATTCTCTAGGCGCTGCCGGAATTATCTAGCTCTTTATTGTGACACAAACCGGGTCCTGCTGCGATTTTCGGATCAGGCCTCGACAAGTTCGGTATGACCGAACCCTTTGCTGTAATCAAGAAGTGACACGATCACGAGATCGACGCGAATGAACGCGACTTCGGCCTGTTCATCCATAGTAAGGCCCTCAATTTGCGGGAATTTCTGATAGATTAGCTGCCCGATCTTTTCCTGTTCGGTTTGGCCGGTCACTATGGTGGCGTGGCCAGCCGCCGAAAGGCTTTTGATATCGTCCCAATCTTCATACGGGTGATCAACCGTTAATGACACTCTTCCATCTCGCGCAATATTTCGGGCTTTTTGCGAGGCTGCTGATGTCCCGAAATAGATGGTGAGATCATCATTTACGAAGCTTACTGTGGTCGCTTGCGGAAACCCGTTTTCACGAACAGTTGCAATGGTCATGTCATTGACGTCGGTCAGGATGGAATTGATCGTCTCATGTTGTATCTGGTTCATAATATTTTCTCCGTAGATAGCTCGCCTACTTCCGCGCTACCAACACGGAGAGTGAATTAGGTGGTTCGGCGACTGCTATGCTCATCGCGGCATGAGATCCTGACGAGATATCAGCTTCGGCTTTGTTTGCGCTAGTCAGCCTAGCTGCATATTGTTCCTCGAAGCCCATCGAACAGCAATCATGGCTGGACGGCGATTTTTAGGACCCCGTCACGCTGATTGGCAAACAGGTCATAGGCTGTTTCGATATCATCCAGCGCAAAATGATGGGTGACCAAGGGCCGGGCATCTACCCGACCGGATCCGATCACATCCATTAACCTGCGCATCCGTTCCTTGCCTCCAGGACACAGCGTGCTGACAATCTTATTGTCGCCCAAACCCGCGGAAAAAGCGTCTAGCGGAATGGTCAGGTCTTCAGAATAGACGCCTAGCGATGACAATGTTCCCCCGGGGCGTAAAACCCGTAAGGCGGCCTCAAATGTCTGCGTCTTGCCCAAAGCTTCGATCGATACGTCTACCCCGCGATCATCGGTGATCCGCATAATTTCGTCCACAGGATCAACCTTGCTGAAATCTACAACATGATCGGCCCCCATGCTGCGCGACATTTCCATCCGTTCGGGAATTGACTCCACTGCAATGATGGTCGTCGCACCCATCATTTTGGCTCCGGCTGTTGCACAAAGTCCAATCGGTCCCTGAGCGAACACGGCCACCGTATCGCCAATTTGAATCTTACCGGATTCCGCTCCGCTAAACCCGGTCGACAGGATATCGGGACACATCAACACCTGTTCGTCGGTCAGTCCATCCGGAACCGGAGCAAGATTGGCCATTGCATCGGGCACCTTGAGATATTCGGCTTGAGCCCCGTCAATTGTGTTGCCAAAGCGCCAGCCGCCAATGGCTTTCCAACCGTGTCCCGCCTGACCTCCGCACTGGGCATGAAAACCGCACAGCGACGCATAGGACGTCCCGGCCGGTGTTATTGCACCTGCGATTACGCGTTGCCCTTCGGTAAAGCCTTCAACAGCCGACCCAAGTTTTTCGATCACTCCCACCGGTTCATGGCCAACGGTGAGGCCGCTTTCCACCGGATACTCACCCTTCAATATGTGAACATCGGTTCCGCAAATGGTGGTCGTGGTAATCCGGATCAGTGCATCTAAGGGGCCGATATCGGGAATTGGTTTTTCTCCCAATATGATCCTGCCGGGCTCGATAAAAATCGCTGCTTTCATATGATTTTCCATAGGGGGAAGACTCCGTTGAAACGTCTGATCCTTCCGCGAGATTTATGAAAAACGGGCAGTTCCGTCTCTACGCAATTGCGCGTAGTCACAGCCGAGCACCGCCTGTCTTATTCCGTAATAATACCTATCGCCTGCACGGCGACAGCAGCCTAAATTCTCTTTTCTCACAATTAATTATGGGAAGATCGGCGTGCTGAAGCATCGAGAGAATATGTTGCTTATCGGTATTGGCGTCAAATGGCTGACCGATAGGGACCGGTGATGTCGCAGCCATTGAAATCAGCAACGGTAGAGCGTGATAGCCTCTATTCTATACGTGGGCTGACAAAAATCTACGGTGAAGGGCCTACCGCTGTGTCTGCGCTGCGCGGCGTTGATCTGGATCTGCCCAAATCTGCCATGGTAGTACTGCTGGGAGCTAGCGGATCAGGGAAGTCTACCTTCTTAAATATAATTGGTGGACTGGACGACGCAACTGCGGGAACAGTGATGTTCGAGGATCAGGAGCTAACTGCGCTTGATCCATCTGCACTAACCGAATATCGACGTAATTCTGTCAGTTTCGTGTTCCAGTTTTACAACCTTGTCGCTTCCCTGACTGCACGGGAAAATGTCGCGTTGATCACCGAGATTGCCGAAGATCCGATGACCGCCGAAGATGCGCTGGCCATGGTTGGTTTGGAAGAACGGATTGATCATTTCCCATCGCAACTTTCAGGCGGTGAACAGCAGCGGGTTGCCATTGCTCGCGCTATCGCCAAGCGGCCCAAAGTAATGCTGTGTGACGAACCTACGGGCGCCCTTGATAGTCAAACGGGAGTCCGGGTTTTGGAGGCACTTGATCAGGTCAATCGGGAGCTTGGCACCACGACACTCCTCATAACCCACAATGTGGTGATTGCCGAGATGGCTGACAGGCTGTTGCGGTTTGCCGATGGCGCTCTGGTGGAAGATCGTGACAATCCAAAGCGCGTGGCGCCCTCCGCGATGCAATGGTAAGTCTACCCGCCTGGTTGGGGTCCCTGGACCGTAAACTTCTCCGCGATATCTGGCGGTTGCGATCGCAGGCGCTGGCCATCGCGCTGGTAATTGCCGCCGGGATCGGGATGGTTGTGATGTCATTCGGGATGATGCGGTCTCTGGAGGCCAGCCGCGACGCCTATTATGACCGTTACCGCTTCGCTGATATTTTCGCATCAGCTGTACGTGTTCCGGATAGCCTGCTTGACGACATTCGCGCCATTGAAGGTGTCAGTGTTGTTGAGGGCCGGCTAACCAGCGGTGCGACACTTGATATTCCTGGCATATCGGAACCGATAACGGCGCGCATCCATTCCCTGCCAGCCTCTGGTATGCCCGCGGTCAACGCCCTGGTACTGCGTAGTGGCCGACTGCCCGATCCCGGCCGTCCGGACGAAGTGCTAGCCAGTGAGAAATTTGCAGACGCTGCTCGCATCGGTATTGGCGATGATATTGATGGGTTGCTCTACGGGACGAGACAAAACTTTCGTATTGTCGGGACGGTGCTGTCCCCGGAATATGTTTATGCGATCGGGCCCGGCCAGATTTTTCCAGATAATCGCCGCTTTGGTGTGCTGTGGATGGGGCAGGAGCATCTTTCCGCCGCGCTTAATTCTACCAACAGTTTCAACGAAGCTCTGATCCGGCTGGAACGCGGCGGCAATGTGCAGGATGTGATCGATCAGGTCGATGTCTTCCTGGAACGCTATGGTGGTCGGGGGGCAACGCCCAGAAAAGATCAGCTTTCCGACCGCTTTCTGGAGAATGAGCTGACCCAGCTTAGCAGCATGACGGCCATATTGCCGCCGATATTCCTCGGCGTTGCAGCATTTCTCATAAACATGGTCCTGTCACGGCTGGTAGAATCAGAGCGAGAGATTATTGGCTTACTGACCGCCTTTGGCTATCGCAGTCGAACCATCATGTTACACTATGCCAAGCTTGCTTTGGTGCTATCGCTCCCTGGGCTGGCGCTTGGTATCTTTTTGGGTTCATGGATGGGACGGGGTTTGGCCGGCCTGTATCAGGAGTTTTTTGTCTTCCCGTTCCTCACCTATCGGGCGGGTTTTGATGTATTTTTCATATCCTGCCTGGTTGCTGTTCTCGTTGTGTTACTGGGTGCAGCACAGACCGTTCGACGGATTGGTAAACTGACAGCGGCCGAAGCGATGCGCCCGCCCGTACCACCTAATTATTCCGGAGGCTTCGCGCGATTGGTCGGACGGATCAAGGGACTGGATGAGCCCACGCGGATTATTCTGCGCGGAGTGGCCCGTCGGCCATTGCGATCAATGCTCGGGTCCGTCGGTATCGCAGCTGCCCTTGGACTATATATCACTTCCGCGGGGTCGACTGATAATGTCCGTATGATGATAGATCTGATGTTCAACCAGGCGAACCGGGCTGACGTCAATGTGGTTTTTTCAGAGGATCGCGACGATCGCGCCTTGTTTGAGCTCGCCCGGCTGCCTGGTGTCATGCGTGTCGAACCTGTGCGCTATATTGGTGCGAAGCTGAGCGCGGGGCATCGTTCCAAATCAGAGACAATCACGGGATTGAAACCGGCGGGGGATCTCAACCGCTTGGTCGATCTCGACTATGGCATTGTTGAACCGCCAATACAGGGCCTGATGATTTCCTATGGCTTGTCAAAGGAATTGGAGGTTGGTCCCGGGGATATGGTGGACATCCAGGTCACCGATGGTCGGCGGCCGCAAGTCAGCATGCCAGTGACCAGCGTTCTCAGCAGTCCGGTGAGTAACCCTGCCTATGTTGATTTCAAGAATCTTGGGCCGATAATGCGAGAAGCGGATCTTTCCTCAGGCGCTTATCTGAGCGTCGACGCAACCCAGACTGACAAGCTCTATCGGCGCCTGAAAGATATGCCAATGATCGCCGGTTTTTCTCAACGCGCTGCGGCTCTTCGCGGCATTGAAGAAACAATCGGCGAAACCATGGGCATCGTCCGATTGTTCAATGTTGCTTTTTCCGGCCTCATTGTATTTGGCGTGGTCTATAATAACGCCAGGATCAGCTTGGCTGAGCGCGCCCGGGATCTCGTTTCACTGCGTGTTCTGGGCTATCGCCGATCCGAAGTCTCCTACATTTTACTGGGTGAGCTTGCGTTGATCGTAATGGCGGGACTGCCGCTCGGCATGATGTTCGGATATTATTTATCCAAGCAGATCAGCGAGGCTGTCAGCGGCGACCTGTTCATCATCCCCTTTGCGCTCTCGGTAGCGACTGTCGCTATTGCCATATTGATCGTTCTCACAACCGCCGCATTGTCCGCCCTTTTTGTCCGTGGGCGACTGGATCGGCTTAACCTTGTCAGCGTATTGAAAACGAGGGAGTAAGACAATGGCTAAGAAACATTTCAGCCGCCCCGGACCAAGAATTCTTATCGGATTGCTTATATTGCTTATATTGGTCGCGATCTTTTTGGCGGTTCGCACGCCGCCGATTGATGTCGATATAGCAGAAGTTGCCGAGGCTCCCTTGCTCGTCACAATTGACGATGAAGGAGAAACCCGAGTGCGCGACATGTTCATCGTTGCTGCGCCGATAAATGGGCGTCTGCTGCGGGTCGATCTGGAAGCGGGAGATCACGTCGTTGCTGGCAAAACCGTGGTGGCACGGATGGTGCCAGCTCAGCCCGATTTTCAGAACCCACGTAGCGAGGCCGAAATTCGGGCGCATATCCGAGCGCTGCAAGCCAATGTGCGATCATCCGCCGCGAGGATCAGCCAAGCCAAAGCCGACAGGCAGTTGGCAGCAGCAAATTTTGACCGCACTGATGCGATATTCAAACGAGGTTTTGCAACAAAAACTGCCCATGATGCGGCCCGAGCGGCTCGCGACAGCAGTGCGGCTCATGTTGCGGAAGTCTTGCAAGCGCACGAGACCGCGCAGTTTGATCTCAAAGCCGCTCAAGCCAGCCTGATGGGTCCTTCCTTTGAAGGTAGCAGGGAGAATGCATTGAATATCACCTCCCCTGAGAGTGGATCGGTATTGCGGGTGGCTCAAGAGAGTGAAACTTTGCTAACGGCCGGGTCAGCAATCATGGAGTTGGGTAACCCCGCAGATATCGAGATTGTGACGGATCTTCTGTCGAGTGATGCGGTCAAAATAAAACCGGGTAGCGATGTGCTAATCGACAATTGGGGCGGTGATCGCCCACTTAAGGGAAAGGTCCAGCGGATAGAGCCATATGGTTTCACCAAAATATCTGCGTTGGGGGTGGAGGAACAGCGCGTAAATGTCGTGATTGACTTTGTCGCGCCACAATCCGCACGAGCGCGCCTTGGTCATGGGTTTCGCGTGATTGCTCGACTGGTTGAATGGTCTGGTAAAAATGTCTTGCAAGTGCCGATCAGCGCGTTGTTTCGTGATGCCGGCAACTGGTCAGTTTTCGCCAAGCGCGACGGCAAAGCAAGGCTGGTTCGGGTAAAGATTGGCAGGATGAATGATCAGCGCGCGCAAATATTGGAGGGACTGGAATCAGGGGACTCCGTCATTCTCCATCCCAGTGAGAAGATTGAAGATGGAACTTCAGTGCGCTTGCGGAACTCATAATCATGATCAACCTAAAAAGTGGCTATGCTTTTCAAAGTTGATGGCGCAGCGTTGCAGAAAACGCTCAATTTCTTCCATGTCATGAAGGATGATGTCATTGCCGGGCGGGGTTATTTTTGCATCATCAGGAAATATGCCATAACCGGCAAGCAGACTGTGCCAGCTAATCGCGCTATAATATTTCGCGATATCCAGTCGGGAAATTTCTGCGCTCAGATCAGCGCCGGTGAACCAGCTGGTTAGCACAGCCTTCAGTTGATCGGATAGATTTTGATTGTTCCGGCTGGCGGTCCAATAGTCTATGCCAGCGAAATCGTCGCGGCGGTTCACCTTGTAGTGGCAGACGATATAATCACGAATGCCCTCATATCGGGCTGCGATATCGGCGTTGAAGCGATCACGATGTTGCGGCGTGAATGCACCGGCCTCGAAAGATCCGATAAACTGCTCTACCGTTGCCATCACGATATGCAGTGCGGTTGCTTCCAGCGGTTCAAGGAAGCCCTGAGACAAGCCAATGGCAAGAGCGTTATACGACCAGCTGTTGCGCACCCGCCCGACCCGCATTTTCAGATGCCGAGCGTCGCCATGGTCTCCGATACCCAGATGCTGGCGTAATTCTCGTTCGGCTGTATCGGCATCAATATGGGAAGAGGAATAGACATAGCCATTGCCACGGCGTGAGGTCAGGGGAATATCCCAGATCCAACCGGCGGATAACGCTGTCGCTTTGGTCTGGCTTGGTAGTGAGGCCTGGTCTGCACGAGCTGTCGGCATGACGACCGCGCTGTCATTGAACAGATTATCCGAAAAGGGAAGAAAGGGTTCTTCCAAAGCGCCATTGAATAGGATCGCACGAAAACCGCTGCAATCGAGGAAAAAATCTCCTGCAATGCGGGTGCCATTGTCAGCAACAAGCGCTTTGATGTCGCCGTTGTCCTGACGTTCGACCCGTTCTATCTTGCCTTCGACATGCCTTACGCCGAGCTTTCCTGTCGCATGGTCAGCCAAAAAGGCGCCAACTTGGTGCGCATCGAAATGATATCCATAGCTTGGCTCTAACGGGAAGTTCTCCGGTGCAATCGGTGCTTTGTCTGTTGCGGCCAAAAGAGCAGGCAGGAAGAATTGATCAGGGTGGGCGGCAACGTCTCGTCCGGTTCGCCGGGCCTGTGTGTTGTAGAAAAACTTGGCGGCCGTGTGGCTATCAAGCGGCGTCGGAAAGGGGTGAAAATAGCTTTCATGGCCCGGCCGATTGGACCAGCCGTGAAAGCTAATGCCGTTTTTATAGGTAGCGTCGCAGGCGGGCATCCACTCATTTTCTGCAATATCAAGCTTGTCAAAAAAAGCTCTTAACTGCGGCGTAGAGCCTTCGCCGACACCGATGATGCCGATATCCCTGCTTTCAACAAGAGTGACCTTCGCACCCCGATCACGCCATTGGTCAGCCAAAAGGCAAGCCGCCATCCAGCCCGCCGTCCCGCCGCCCAATATGACAAAATCTTTGGCTGCGGGATCGGTCATGTCATCCTGATGCTATGCTCAATTGGCTGGCGTCAAGCGAATTGCAAAGCCGCCACCCGGAGCGATGCGCAAAGGCAATTTGTCCTTGGCCGTCACGTTGCGACTTTCGATTTTGATATCATGGCGTGCAGTGGTGCGATAATCAGCCTTGTCGCCATCACGCCAGAGCGTTGCAATATAGTCTTTCCCTTCAGGCAAGAAGGACATGTCGACGGCTATGGTCCGTGCCTCTTCATCGGTCACGCCGCCAACATACCAGTTTTCGCTGGCCTTGTCCTTACGAGCGATAACCGCATAATCACCGACTTCGCCAGCCAGTGTTTTGGTTTCCGCCCAATCTACCGGGACCAGTTCGAGGAAGTTCAGTTCTTCCGGATATTTTGCGAGATTTTCGGGCAGGTCGGCTGCCATTTGGATGGGTGAATAGAGCACCACATAGAGTGCCAGTTGCCGTGCCAGCGTTGATTCCAGATCCCGGCCATCCCGTCCCTTTAGGGAGAATACGCCCGGCGTATAATCCATTGGCCCCGACAACATCCGGGTGAATATCATGGTCGGAACATGGCTTGGACCATTGCCCGGCTCTCCCCACGCTTGATATTCCATCCCGCGCGCGCCTTCGCGGCTAACCCAATTGGGATAAGTGCGTCGAAGGCCTGTATCTTTTATGGGTTCATGCGGATTGACAGCTACTTTGTGTTTGGCGGCGGTCTCAACGACTTTCAGATGATGGCGGACCATGGTCTGTCCATCATGCCACTCAAAGCGCTCGCCATCCGGATCGTCGCCCGGTGCAATGATCCCGCCAGCATCGGCTACATAGCCAGTTTTTACCGCGTCAATGCCCAGCTTTTCATAAAGCGCCATGGCATCGTCGAGCTGTGCTTCATAGACTTTGATATTTCCGCCTGTCTCATGATGACCGATCAAGCGAACACCTTTCTTGCGTGCATAGTTGGAAAGCCAATCAATATCGAAGTCGGGATAGGTTTCGGTGAAGGAATATTTACGGCCATTGCCAAACCAGTCTCCATCCCAGCCCTTGTTCCAGCCCTCCACCAGCACGCCGCGGAAGCCGTGTTCAGCGGCAAAGTCGATATAGCGTTTGGTATTGGCTGTCGTCGCACCATGCTTTTCGCCAGAGGCCCAGCTAGCTGTATCCAGATGCATTTCCCACCAAACACCGATATATTTGAATGGTTTTACCCAGCTGACATCGCCGAGCTTATTGGGTTCGTTGAGGTTCAATTCCAGGTCACTGTCATACAGCATTGGTGCTTGGGCTGCGATCCGAATAGTACGCCATGGCGTATTGAAAGCGCCTTCCCGGGTGACCCGCGCGTCGCGACTGGATGGTGCCAAAGTCGAACGGAAACGCCGTCCCTCGACCCGTTTTAACCACATGCCTGCATAGTCGACCAGCGCTGCTTCATGAAAAGACAGGTGAGTACCATCCTCCAGTTTCATCGTAATCGGCGTGTGGGCTGATGACACACTATCAATTGAAGTTTCGTGATAGAGATATTCGTAGCGGTTCCAGTCGCCCGCTGGCGTCCACCAGGATAAACCCTTTTGCGCGATCACAAATTCGGTGTTCTCGTCCGCAATATTCCATGGTTTTCCGTCGGCTCGTTCTGGCAGCTCGTAACGGAAACCAATGCCGTCATCAAAGACCCGGAAGCGCACTGTTAACGAGCGTTTCGTTGTTCCTTTATTGCCGCCCATATCATGGACCTTGACAGCCAATTCATTATGACGATCTGCCACCGTTGTGCGCTCGCCCCAGGGCAAATCCCATTGCGTATCCACGGCTTTGGTTTCGGCGTCATCAAACGCAAAACCTCGGGCCATGGGGATGGCATCGGTGAACTGAAAACCAAGTTGCGAGGGTGCAATGATTGCGTTGCCGCCCTTTGTAACCGCATATTGCAGACGGCCTTCACCATTAATCTCCAATGAAACCTCGATCTGACCATTTGGTGAGGTCACCGAGGCGATATCTTCTGCCAAGGCCGGTGCGGAAAGAAACGCTATGACTAGCAGCAAGAAATTGCGGACAGGGGCGTTGACCACGGTCATTCTCCTTGGTTCTTGGACAGTATAATGCCAGAATATCCTGGAAGATTGCCGCTTGTGGCATCATTCACTGAATGGATAAGTGCGCCGCCATCCGTGACCCAGATCAGATCATTCGGACCCATATTAAACGCGCAGATCAGTTTTTCGTTTTCGGCCTCACGTTCAAAGACCAGCAGATCGCCGTCGGCTTGCAGGATGTTCAATCGACCAGACCGCATGGCTTCGTGGTTTTTGCGCAGCAAGACCAACGTTCGGGTCAGATTTAGCAGCGATGACGGATCAGTTTGCTGCTTGTCCACTGCAAGAGCATGATGATCGTCAGATACCGGTAACCACGGCTGCGCTTCCGAAAAGCCGCCATTGAGCGCACCGGATTGCCATGGCATCGGGGTCCGTGCACCATCGCGGCTCAGCGTCAACGGCCAGTTCGCAATCGCCTCAGGATCCTGGAGGTCTTCAAAGGCGATATCAACCTGTGTGAGACCCAGTTCTTCGCCTTGATAGATGATGATCGTGCCGCGCAGTGCGACCAGCAATAACATCTTCATCCGGGCAAAAGCATCAGCATATTCCGGAGCGACCCAACGTGAAACGGCGCGCGGGGCATCGTGGTTTTCGAATGCCCAGCTTGGCCAGCCCACGCCCGGAATATCTGGCCATTGCTCGACCGCCTCTCGCACAAGGCGAGGAGTCAGAGCATCGGCGTAGAGAAAATTAAAACCATAGGCGCTGTTGAGATGGGTTTCTCCGGCGGTGAACAATTTCATCTCCCGCTCGGCATCATCACCGCCAACTTCGGCGACGGTAAAACAGCCTTCATATTCGTCGGTAAGCGCTCGGATACGCTCGACAAATGTTGGAATATCCGGATGTGACTGATTGTAGAGTCGCTTCTGAAAATCAAAAGAGCGCGTACGTTTTTTGTTGGATGGTGTCGCTGGAGGGTTGTCCCGCAATTCGGGATCATGCATCGCAAAATTCAGAGCATCAATGCGAAAACCATCAACGCCGCGATCAAGCCAGAACCGACCCACGCCAAGCAATGCTTCCTGCAATGTTGCATTATGTCCGTTAAGTTGCGGCTGGCTCGACAGGAAATTGTGCAGATAATATTGCCCGCGCCGCGCATCCCAGGTCCAGGCCGGACCGCCAAAGACGGACTGCCAGTTGGAAGGTGGTGAACCATCGGGTTTGGCATCGGCCCAGACATACCAGTCGGCTTTGGGGTTATCCCTGCTGCTGCGGCTCTCGGCAAACCAAGCATGTTGGTCAGAGGTATGAGAGTAAACCTGATCAATGGTTACGCGCAGGTTCAGTTCGTGGGCGCGCTTTATCAACGCATCAAAATCGGCCAGCGTGCCAAAAATTGGATCAACATCACAATAATCGGCGACGTCATAGCCGAAATCTTTCATTGGTGATTTAAAAAAGGGCGACAACCAGATCGCATCGACACCCAGTTTGGCAACATAATCCAGATGAGCAGTGATGCCAGCAAGATCACCGATACCGTCGCCGTTGCTGTCGGCAAAGCTGCGTGGGTAAATTTGATAAATTGTGGCGCCCTTCCACCATGGTGCGGCGGTTTCGGGATTTATATCAGTCATGTTCTGCAGTTTGTGGAGCACGTGTTCACTTCTTATCCTGGGGAGCAGCCTGGCAGATGGCATAGCCAAGCGGTGGGAGGTTGACGGAAACCGATCCGGGCGCCGAAACGGTTGCGGCGCATTGACCGGCCAGAGTTGAAAAATGGACCGAATTGATGCCGACTTCGACATTTTGTTTGATCGCTTCGTTGGTCATATTAAGTGCCACAAAGACTTCAGTTCCATCATCGTCGCCGCGAGTGAAGGCGAGCAGACCCGGTTTTTCGCTACTGGCGCGCAATACCGTACGACCATAGCGCAGTTGCGGCGTCTGTTTCCGTATCTTGCTGAGCCCGGCGATCAGTTGATAAAGCGGATGCCGATTGTCGAAATTCGCTACAGCAGTGGTTGCGTCCGTCCCGATCAGGCGGTTGTCATTATAGACATCCACTTTGCTGGGAAACATATCCTCACGCGCGGCTTGATCTCCGCCATCGCCAACAAAGCCCTGCTCATCGCCGGAATAAATAGTCGGTACGCCGCGCGTCGCCATCAGCAGAACATGTGCAAGGGATATGCGTGCAAGCCGCTCTTCTTCGCTGGCGTTCGGATAGGCAGCATCTAGCATATGGGCCATCCGGCCCATGTCGTGATTCCCCAGAAATGTCGGCAATTGCCGCGCCGAAGCCTCACCACCAGCATAAAGCACATCGCCATTAATGAGCTTACCGAAAATGTGCGTCCCGGCTTTGCCTGTCAACATCTCGCGTGCTGCTACCTGAAACGCGAAATCGAGAACTGTAGGTAGCTCGTCACGGTGGGTGAACTGGGCGAGATAGCCCGGGTCGACTTCATGGGCAAAGACTTCACCGAAGATATGAAAATTATCTATCCCTCTGGCTTTCGCGCGTTCGAGCATTGCCGGTGTGAAACGGGTCCAGAATTCAGGGTTCACATGTTTGGCGGTATCGATGCGAAAGCCATCAATGCCATAGTCGTCGATCCAATCACCGAATATCTCGATAAACCCGTCTACCACCCGCGGGTTTTCGGTCATCAGATCATCGAGGCCGACGAAATCACCATAGCGTGAGGATTCGCCTTCAAATGTCGTATCGCCGCGATTGTGATACCAGATCGGATCATTGAGCCACGCGGGAACCTTGATATTCTCCTCTCCCGGGGCGGTAACCGGAGTATAGGCATAGGTCGGGTCGGTAAGTTTCGCGAAATTTTCCGCTGTCATCACTGCGTCGCCAGCAAAACCTCCATTGATTGCGGCGCCGTCCACGCCGCCTTTGCGCTGATAAGGATAGTCGGCCTTGCTGCGATAGCTACATTCCTTTTTGCCTTCGCACTCCTTGGGATAAAGGACATCCGCCGTGTGATTGGCAATGATATCCATATAGACTTTCATCCCGCGCGCATGGGCCGCGTCAACAAAGGCACGAAATTCTTCATTGGTACCAAAATGCGGATCGACCTGGGTAAAGTCAGTGACCCAATAGCCATGATAGCCAGCGCTTTCATTACCGGGCGTGCCCTGTACAGGCTTGTTCTTGAAGATCGGCGCAAACCAGATGGCGGTCACGCCAAGCCCCTGAATATAATCCAGTCTTTCCGTCAATCCCTTTAGGTCGCCGCCATGATAAAAGCCTTTATGGGTTGGGTCATAGCCGGATTTTAATCGCCCGCCTTCAATACCGGAAGTGTCATTCTGTGGATCGCCATTTTCAAAGCGATCGGGTAGCACGAAATAGATTATTTCATCTTCGGGAAGCCGCGCTCTTACGTTGTCCAAAGCGACTGTCGCTTCACCATCGCCATAGATCGGAGCATCTTGCGCTTCTGCTTGCCCGCAACCGCTTAGAAGCGATGTCGACATGGCCAAGCTGGCCAGCAAAGAAATTTTCTTCATCATTATGCTACGATCCTGTTGGTTGGGGAGGGTTGTTGCTGCGCGGCGCAGTGGCGGGCTATATATTTGCTGTGGTCTGGCATGCGTGACGCCACGGTCTTGGCATGTTGGCCGGTGAGTTTGAGGAATTCAGACAGGTCTTTCTCGCTGAGCTGATCGGCGAGGGGATGGTAGCCTTCAGGAACAATGCCCTGTCCGACGAGAACCTGGAGCCAGCCAGCTTCGGTAAACAATTCCTCATGTTCACGTACGATCCGGCCATTTGCTTCGAAAAGCGCAATTTTATGGGCCAAGCTATCTGGAATCTCGGTATCGCGGACCGCCTGCCAAAACGGTTCATTCCGGCCATTGGCATGGTAGTGGAGGATCAGAAAATCACGGATCCGTTCCCACTCAAAGTCCGTCTGGCGGTTATATTCGGTGATATCGGCATCCGCGATCTGATTGCCCGGGAGGAGCTGTAAAAGCCGTGCGATGGCGGATTGAATGAGATGAATGCTGGTTGATTCCAGTGGCTCCATGAACCCTGCGGACAGGCCAAGCGCAACACAGTTTTTAACCCAGGCGCGCTTGCGCTTCCCGGTGGTGAATTGCAATGTCCGGGGGGTATCCAAAGCGGCACCGTCAAGATTATCGAGCAGGATCGAAGCCGCTTCGTCATCGGCTATGTGGGCGCTGCTATAGACATGTCCATTCCCAGTGCGGTGCTGCAGGGGAATACGCCACTGCCAACCCGCTTTGCGCGCGGATGCTCTGGTATAAGGCGTGAGCGGTTGGGTCGTCTCGCATGGTACTGCGACCGCACGATCACAAGGCAGCCAATGGCGCCAATCGTGATAGCCTGCGTTCAATGCCCCTTCGATCAACAGGCCGTGAAAACCGGTACAATCGATGAAAAAATCACCTTCAACAACTTGCCCGGATTCCAAACGCAACAATTGGATAGCACCATTTTCGCAATCTTGCGTAACTTCGGCAATCAGGCCCTCGATGCGTTTGACACCGCCAGCTTCGGCATGTTGTCGGAGGAATTTTGCGTAAAGCCCAGCGTCAAAATGATAGGCATAGGCGACACCGCTGGGGAGCTGGCCCGGCTTTTCCTCGACCCGGCCGAACCGGTTTTCTGCAGAAGCCACAGCGCAGGGGCTGGCAGACCACAAGTCAGTTGTTATGCCGTTCTTCAGGGCGCGCAGCCAATAATGGTGATAGCTGGTCAGCCCCAGTTGCCGACCGACATTGCCGAAAGCATGGATATAATTCTGACCCTCTCCGGTCCACCCATCAAATTGGATACCGAGTTTGAAACTGCCCTGGGTCGCCGCAACAAAGGCATTTTCGTCAATGCCGAGGCCATGATTGAAAAGACGGATCTGAGGTATTGTGGCTTCGCCGACGCCAACTGTTCCGATCGCATCGGATTCAACCAGTGTGATGTTCGCCTGTTTACCGAGGAAGCGGCTAAGCGCTGCCGCTGCCATCCAGCCAGCGGTTCCCCCGCCGGCAATGACAAAATTCTGCATTGCCGCCTCCCTCATTTATCTATCACAACAGTTATGCCAACTGCCGGACCCGTTCACAATGACCCTTCAAGCTCAGGACATTGTCAACAGATCCGGCCATCGACCATATCAGAATTTAAAGGACGCTCCGATCAGGAACCGGCGGCCATAAATCTGATAATCGATCACTTTCAATCGCTCGCCGTCACCGTCAATCGATGCGAAACGCTCGTCGGTCAGGTTCTGACCCTGTAAATAGAGGGAGAGGCCTTCGAGTGCGCTGCCTTCCTGGAAGTCATAGCCGATCTGTGCATCGACAATGGTTTCAGGCAAAGCCAATCGCCGTGTCAGATTCCCGCCGAAGCCGCTAAAGTCTGCCAAAAATCTTGACCGGTGGCGGGCGCTGACGCGGGAGTTAAAGCCCCATTTTTCGAAGAACAAAGTACCGTTCGCGGTCCATTTGGAATAGCCGGGAATATCATCAATATCGCCGTTGGCATCTTCGACTTTGCTTTCCGTATAGCCGACACCGCCGGTCACACCAAAGCCATCCAGAGCTTCGGTGATATTGTTGAACGGAAGTGTCATTGCGAGTTCACCGCCATAAAAATCGCCACCGCCGGTGTTTACCGACCTTTCAAGCAGGCCGATCGGCGTATCGATTGGCAGGCCTTGCGGAAGCGGAAGGCCCGTATAATCAAATGGCTGCTTGCTGCGATCAATATAGCTAACGATATCCTTGTAAAACAGCTGCAAGGAAATCACTGCGGACTGACCGAAATATTTCTCGAAGTTCAGGTCAATCGCATTTGCGCGATAGGGCCGTAGAAACGGGTTGCCGCCCGATCCGTCCAGAAACACGCCGCTGGGATCCGTTTCGTTGCGGCTATATTCCAGAGACACCCTCATATCATCAATTCTTGGTCGCTGGATTTCCCGCGCAGCAGCAAAGCGGATGATGAAATCGCTGTCGAACCGCAAAGACAGATTGAGACTAGGCAGAACATCCCAATAGCTGTCACCTAGCGTACGATCCGTACGCACACCGTCAGCAAAAGTCGGTCCGCTCGATTCCTGATCGGTATTGATTGCTTGAACGCCGAAGTTGCCAGTCAGTGTGGCGTTACCGAATTCCTGTTCGATATCTGCTTGTAGATACGCCGTCAGGATGTCTTCGCTGACCGAATAGGCTTTGGCGAAAACATCTGGAACATTATTAGGTTCCAGTATCAATACACCGTCGTCAATCAATTGGCGCGCATCATAGCTGACAATTGGACCAAGGCCGAGATAGTCCAGATTGGTAGGTCGGAGCAATGCATCCTGGGGAATGGCTGTCTCTAATGCTCCACCAGCCAGTCTTACCAGTGATTCATCGGGTGTCAGGCTCTTGTCGCGGTCCGTATAGTTGAGGCCGAATTTGAGCGCCTTTATGAATCCACCATCAAATTCCTTTTCAACACCGACACGATATTGCTTGAGTTCGTCTTCGACGATCCGGTCATTATAGTAACCGGCCTGTGGAACAACGCCGCCGCCCCAACCCAAGGGGTCGGTAAGGAATATCGCGCTGGGGTCGCTATAATCCAGCGACGGATCAAACACCGTGCCAGAGGAGCCAGACTGGAAATTGATGGTTGCGGAAGCACCATTGCCGGTGTCATCGCCGTTGAAACCGGTTCCCGAATAGCTTTCGATGCTCAGCTCGTTGCGGTCGGTCTTGGAATATCCAATATCGATAAAGGCTTTCCAACCGTCATCGCCTTCATAAGTGGTGTTGAAACCGAAAGAATAGAGATCAGCTTTGCGTTGAAAGATGTCATTGCGAATGACGCCGCGAACATTTTCGAACGTACCCGCTGTGGCAAATCCGTTTTCGAATGTGAAGTTGGCGGGATCACCAGTTGTTCCGAATCCACCGCCAAATGCCAGCGGCAGTTCAATGCCGCGCTTGGATTGGTCATCGTTGAAGTTTGAATAGAAACCATCCAGCGTCATCATGACGGTATCGGCGGGCTGATATTGCAAGGTACCGTTTATGCCGAAGCGCTTGAGCTCCGTAGAGGTCACAAATGATTTCGAACCGCCAATTGCAAATGGTGCTGCGTCCGACCCGTCACCGGCATAGCCCCAGGCATTAAATTCCTGCAGTTGATAGGGTTCGTCCACATAAGCTGCGGCAATGGCGATACCGATTGTATCGTCGGCAAACTGGTCGACATAGGTGCCATTGACCCGATAACCATATTTTGAGAAGCCAGCGTTCAGCGCACCAAGGTCAGCATAGGTGCCGCGTCCGCCAATTGCTATTACGCGATCGCGATATTCGAGGGGGCGGATCGTGCGAACATCGATAGTGCCTGCAAGGCCTTGGCCGACAAGTGATGCGCTGGGAGATTTATACACAACGACTTGGCTGACCACTTCGGAAGGATATTGATCAAATTCTACAGCGCGGTTGTCACCGGTTGATGTTTGCTCCCGGCCATTAAGCAATGTTTGCGAGAAATCAGGACCGAGACCGCGAACAGCAATAACATTGGCGCGGCCGTTGAGCCGCTGTGATGTCAAGCCAGGCAGGCGAGCGATGGATTCACCGATAGAAGCGTCCGGCAATTTACCGATGTCTTCCGCAGTGACCGATTCTAGAATCTGATCGCTTTGCTTCTTTTCGTTGACGGCACTTTCGAGGCTGGCACGAAAACCAGTGACAACGATAACGCCTTCTTCCTCATCAATTTCCGCAGAAGACCTGTTTTCCTGACTGCTCTCTTGCGCAAATGCTGTTGTGCTGCCAGCGGCGATTGCCAGTGACAGTCCAAGCGCAGCGCGACTGGTTTGAAGAAGGCCATGCTTCTTACTGAATTGTGATTTCTTCATATTCACTCCCCTAATCGGGCTTCCGATTCGTGCCGGAAAGGCCCATAAACTCAATTTGATACCGTCACGATCTCCGCATATATCGTGCGTCAAACTCGGGTCTTTATGATCGGAAATTACGCGCTGCATAGTTCACATACGTATGCACATGATTGGTGGGGTAGCGGATTGTAACAATTCAGCAACAAAGCTTTTCGGCTCTGACATTTGCAATATAAAGAGAATGTCCTAAGCTGTTTTGGAAGAATAAAGGCCGTGCCGACGACCGCATCGGCATGCCAGGAGAGATACCACATGGGTAGCGTGCCATCACGCAAACCAACGTCGTTTGACATTGCCTATTTGGCCGGAGTTTCTCAGCCGACTGTTTCGCGTGCGCTTCGCAACAGTCCGGCGGTTAGCGCCGCCACGCGTGAAAAAATCCAGCAAATCGCAAAAGAGCTGAATTATAAAGTCGACAAGAACGCCTCTTCGTTGCGATCACAGCAAAGCAACACTCTGGCGCTTCTGTTTTTCGAAGATCCGACACCAGATGACAGTCTGATCAATCCGTTTTTTCTTTCCATGCTGGGATCAATCACGCGGGAATGCGCGCGGCGGGGCTATGATCTGCTAATCTCATTTCAGCAACTTTCAGGCGATTGGCACACGGACTATCAGGACAGTCATCGTGCTGATGGCATTATACTGCTCGGCTATGGTGACTATGAAGATTATCGGGATCGGCTGACGCATCTTGTCGGGCAGGGAACGCATTTTGTACGCTGGGGACTTGCAGGAACTGACGAGCCCGGGCTTACTCTGGGTTCCGACAATCGTGGCGGCGGGAAGAAGGCCGTCCAGCATTTGCTTGCCAATGGTCGCAAAAACATCGCGTTTATCGGCACAGCATCAAGCCATGCTCCCGAATTTGAAGCCCGCTGGCTTGGATATTGCGATGCGTTGACAGAGGCGGGCATCGCGATTGATCCAGCATTGCAGCAGGATGGGTTTAGCAGTGAGGAAAGTGGTTTGGACGGGGTGCAATCCCTAGTCGCGAGTGGTCAAAAATTCGACGCCATTTTTGCGGCCTCCGATCTTATCGCCATCGGCGCAATGCGGGCTGTGCAGGAAGCGGGATTGAAAATTCCTGAGGATATCGCTGTGGTAGGTTTTGACGATATACCGGCTTCTGCAATGACCGCACCGCCACTCACAACCGTGACCCAGGATTTGAAGTCGGCAGGCGAAGCTCTGGTTGCGGCTCTTTTACGGCAGATCGCTGGAGAGAAAGTCGAATCTTCTGCGCTTCCCGTGGAGTTGATGGTTCGCGATTCCTCGGCAGCATCAAAGGCATAAAGCATACGTATACAACAGGTGCCGCATTGTACGGCACCCCACAATTTGCCACCAACGCGTTATGACGCAGCACTATAGCGGCGCGAGGGGAGAGAGATATGGCGGAGAAACCACGGCAAGGCTTTTGGGGTCTGTGGAATATCAGCTTCGGTTTTTTCGGCATCCAAATTGGCTTTGCCTTGCAAAATGCAAATATGAGCCGGATTTTCCAGTCTCTTGGTGCTGAGCTCGACAATTTGTCGGTTCTATGGATAGCGGCCCCGCTAACGGGACTGCTTGTCCAACCGGTCGTCGGCTATTTGAGCGACAAGACGTGGCTTGGCAAACTCGGTCGTCGGCGTCCTTATTTTTTAGCGGGCGCCATACTTGCCACCATAGCATTGCTGGTGATGCCGCAATCCACGGTCTTGTGGTTTGCGGTGGTGATGCTCTGGGTTCTCGATGCTTCGATCAATATTTCGATGGAGCCGTTTCGCGCCTTTGTTGGCGATATGTTGCGCAAGGATCAGCATAGCGCGGGCTATGCTGTTCAGACGGCCTTTATCGGTGCGGGCGCTGTTGTGGGTTCCATATTCCCCTGGGTGCTGGAGCAATTCAATGTTGCCAATGTCTCGCCGGATGGCGGGATACCGGATACCGTGCGCTATGCCTTTTGGTTTGGCGGTATCATGTTCCTGATATCCGTATTGTGGACGGTATTCATGACCGAAGAATATAGTCCGGAACAAATGGCCGCCTTCGATGGTGTCGCTAGTGAAGAGGAGTCTGCTCATACGGTGCGTGCCCTTGCCGCAAAGACGTTCACCTCCAGCTTCGTCTGGATTGCCGCCGGTATTGCCGTACTTCTGACGGTTACCCAGTTTGGTCTCGAAAAAGAGGTTTATCTGCTTGGTGCCTTGTTGGTGGGCTATGGGATAGCGAGTATTGCCGGGATAATTCTGGCCCGTGGCGGGCGCTCGAACAACATGCTCAGCAATATTGTCGGAGATTTTTCCGGCATGCCAGAGTTGATGAAGCGCCTTGCTCTGGTGCAGTTTTTCAGCTGGTCTGCCCTATTCATCATGTGGATCAACACGACACCAGTCGTTGCTCAATATGTATTTGAATCCCCCGATCCGCAAAGTGCCGGCTATCAGGAAGCGGGCAATTGGGTGGGCGTGCTATTCACGGTTTATAATGGTGTCGCCGCATTGGTGGCTCTATCCCTGCTGCCCTGGCTCGCGAGCAAATTTGGTAAAGCCAAAACCCATATGATCTGCCTGCTTTGTGGTGCTGCGGGCTATGCGAGCTTTTTCCTCCTGCGTGATAAAAATCTGTTGTTGATCAGCGAGATTGGTATCGGCATTGCCTGGGCTTCGATACTGGCCATGCCTTATGCTATATTGGCCTCTAGCCTGCCGCAGAGAAAACTCGGTATTTATATGGGCTTATTCAATATCTTCATCGTGGTGCCGCAATTGTTAGTCGCCACTATCATGGGCTCGATCATGAAAGCATTTTTTCCGACCGAGCCGATCTGGACCATGGCTTTTGCGGCAGCTGTATTGGTTATTGCTGCGCTGGCCATGCTGCGTGTTGATGCGGCTCTGCAGCAAGAGGACGTTGTCAATGCATAGGCGGCAGGCCGGCTATGGTAGTGCTTCGCCTCGTGCAGCGACCAAGACGGCGTACCAGTCCTGCCGGCTCCATTGTACGGCCATGGCATCCATTGCATCGGCGATACGTTCTGCGCGTTGAGACCCGATAATCGGAATCGGGCGCGAGGGATGGGCCATGATCCAGCTATAGGCCGTAGCTTCTCGGCTAACATTAAAAGCTTCTGCAATTCGATCGAGTTCCTTGACGACAGCGTGGGCACGCTCGTCATCCGGCGACGCAATTCGTCCTCCTCCAAGCGGAGACCAGGCCAATGGTGTCATATCCATCACCATTGCTTGATCCAGTTCTCCATTTTCCATGGGATCTATACGGAGTGCTGAAATTTCCGGCTGCGTACTGACAATTGGTTGGTCAAGAAAGTGATTCAGGGCGACAATCTGGCTTTGAGTGAAATTGGAAACGCCAATATGTCCTATCTTCCCCTTCTGCACCGCGTCCTCGAGTGCGCGGGCCGTTTCCTGCGGATGGGCCAAAATGTCGGGCCGATGAATTTGCCAAAGCTCGATAGTATCCGACCCGAGCCGTGACAATGTAGCGTCAATCGCCTTGTCCAGATAAGCGGCGCTACTGTCATAGGGTAGAGGCGGCATGATGCCACCTTTGCTTGCGAGCGTCATCCGGCTGCGTAGGCTCTTGTCCTTAGCCAGAACTTCGCCAAGTAGATCTTCAGCGTCACCAAATCCATCGACTCCGGAAAAGCCGTAAATATCTGCGGTATCAAACAAGGTTATGCCGCAGTCGAGCACGGCATGAATCAATTGTGTTGCCTCGGAAACATCGCGGCCAGCGAACCGCCACATGCCCCATGCCATTGATGATATTGTAATGTCCGATTGACCAAGCTGACGGGTAGCGGTAATTTTTGGAAGAATACTCATGACTATTTTGTTCTTTGTTTTGAGTTTGTTACAATAGGGAGCTGCGCAATTTTGTTGTCGCAATCATAGCATCCAAGAATCGCGATTTGAAGCAGAGTATTGAGGCCAGATTTGTAAATTGGTCGGGACGAGAGGATTCGAACCTCCGACCCCCACACCCCCAGTGTGATGCGCTACCAGGCTGCGCTACGTCCCGACCTTCGGTGCAGCATTGCTGACCGAGGTCGCGGATATATGGTGGTCGGGCGGTATTGGCAAGCGCTTTGCCAACCATATTCTGCAGCACTTGATCTCGGAGTACCTGCCTCCCATTTACCAAGCAGCGATGAGCGCACAACGTGATGCATGGCAGTGGTCTTCTAATAGATTGCTTTCGCCCGGGGTGCGTGATAGGCGCGCGCAGCATTAATGTCCGGCGTTTTGTGAAAGCAATATCGGCGGTCGAGAGGCCTAGCAAACGGGCTGTTTAATTGGGGATATTGAAATGACTTCACTTTTGATCACGGCGCAGGCGGCTTCCGGCGGAGCGGGTGGATTTCTGGTGTCGATCATGCCGCTGGTACTGATCTTTGCCGTATTTTATTTTCTGCTAATCCGCCCGCAGCAAAAGAAAATGAAAGAGCATCAGGGAAAAATTTCTGCAGTGCAGAAAAATGATGAGGTGGTTACCGGCGGTGGTCTGGTGGGCAAGGCGATGAAAGTCGATGACGAATATGTCGAAGTTGAAATTGCCAAGGGCATCCGCGTCAAAGCAGTTAAGGCTACGTTATCCGATGTGATGCCACGTGGTAGCGGCAAGCCGGCCAACGATTGAACCTGTTTAGGGAACGGATAATTATACCATGTTAGATTTCCCGCGCTGGAAAGTCATTTCCATTTCTCTGCTGTTGGCTTTCGGCGTGCTAATGTCGCTTCCCAGCCTGTTTTTTGGTGAAAGCCATAAATATTGGCCAACCTTTCTGCCGGATGAGACGATCAATCTGGGGCTCGATCTTTCGGGCGGCAGTCACATTCTCTTGGAAGCAAACCCGACCGATGTTGCGGAAACGCGTCTCCAGACCATGGAAGAGTCGGTTCGCGCCGAAATGCGCCGCGCCAATCCGCGCATAAATATCGGTGATATTTCACGCAAAGATGGCGTGCTGTCCTTCATGGTACGCGATTCCACGCAAGTAGACGCGGCGCGAGAAGCTTTGTTACCGCTGACGACCGGTGCAGGTCTTACGGGTCAGCGGGATTGGGATATAGAAGTCCGCGACGATACGCGCTTTGTGGTTTCGCCAACCTCGGCTGGCCTGGATAGCGCAGTCGATAACGCGATGGATACGGCGACCGATGTGATCCGGCGCCGGATTGATGAAATGGGGACACGCGAACCGACGATTATTCGTCAGGGCGATACAAGGATTGTCGTTCAGGTTCCCGGTCTTGAGGATCCTGAAGCGCTGAAAGAATTGTTGGGTAAAACAGCTAAGCTGGAGTTTAAGCTCGTTGATTTCGAGGCTGACCCTAATGCCGTTTCCGCGGGACGTCCGCCGGTGGGCAGCCAGATCTTTCCCTATCCTGATAACCCAGCCGGACTGCCGAATATTGCGGTAAAACGTCTTGGAGGAATCTCGGGTGACAAGCTTACAGATGCCGGCCAGGGATTTGATCCGGAAACCAATGCACCCGTAGTCAATATCACGTTTGATACCGAAGGCGGGGCAAAATTCGCGCGCCTGACCCAGAATAATGTTGGCCGCCCCTTTGCGATCATATTGGATGGTGTTGTGTTGTCGGCTCCCAATATCAACGAACCCATTTTGGGTGGTTCCGCCCAGATTTCGGGCAATTTTACAGTGGAGGGTGCCAATCAGCTTTCGATAGCATTGCGATCCGGTGCACTGCCTGTGGAATTGCAGGTGGTTGAAGAACGCACCGTCGGTCCAGACCTGGGGGCAGATTCCATTCGTAAAGGAATGATAGCCGCGATCATTGGTACCGCGGCAGTGCTGGCGTTCATGGTCGTAACCTATGGACGCTTCGGCTTTTATGCCAATTTTGCGCTAGCGTTAAACCTGTTTCTCATTCTCGGGGTCATGGCGATATTCAACGCGACCCTAACGCTACCTGGTATTGCGGGCTTCATTCTGACAGTGGGTTCGGCCGTCGACGCAAATGTGTTGATTAATGAACGCATAAGAGAGGAAAGGCGGCGCGGCAGACGTGTCGTGCAGGCGGTGGAGGTTGGCTATAAAGAAGCTTCTCGAGCGATTTTTGATGCCAACATCACCAACGTCATAGCAGGCTTGTTGTTGTTCATTTTTGGTTCCGGCCCGGTCCGCGGATTTGCTGTTGTTCTAATCATTGGTATCATTACATCGGTCTTCACCGCCGTTGTGGTTACACGGATGCTGGTTGCATTGTGGTTGCGCCGCACTCGACCGCAAGAGCTGGTCATATAGGAGGGAATGGTCATGAAACTTCTCAAACTCGTTCCTGACAACACGAATATCGCATTCCTGAAATGGCGCAATATTGCGGTTGCTATCAGCATATTGATGATCATTGGTTCAATGGCACTCGTCGCTCAAAGAGGATTGAACTTTGGCGTAGATTTCATCGGCGGTCAGATGATCCGTACGACGTTTACCCAGACCACCGACGCACCTATTTCCGAGTTGCGTGAGAAAGTGGGTGAGCTGGGTTATGGAGATCCAACGATTCAGCGATTTGGTCAGCCCAATGAAGTGTCGATCCGCATGAAGCTGCCGGATGGGGCGGATCAGGATCCGGAATTGGCCAATACAATGGCGGACCAGATTACCAGCATGTTGAGAGCTGATTATCCCGACGTTCGCATTGACGGTGTGGATTCCGTTTCTGGCAAGGTATCTGAGGAGCTTTTGTCCAAGGGTGTCTGGTCGTTGGTGGGTGCGATGCTGGCCATTACCCTGTATATCTGGATCCGTTTTGAGTGGCAGTTTGGAGCTGGAGCCCTGTTTGCCCTGTTTCATGATGTCTCGCTAACCTTCGGGTTCTTCGCTCTGACTCAGCTTGAGTTTAATCTCAATATCGTGGCGGCTTTGCTGACTATCATCGGCTATTCGCTCAATGATACGATTGTGGTTTATGACCGGATCAGAGAAAATCTGAAAAAATATCGCAAGATGGATATCATCGCTTTGCTTGACCTGTCGGTTAACGAAACGCTGGCGCGCACGGTGATGACGAGCTTGACCATGCTGGTCGCATTGGTTGCCTTGATCATCTGGGGCCCGGACGTCATTTTTGGCTTTGCAGCGGCGATGTTCCTTGGTGTTTTCATCGGTACCTATTCCTCTGTTTACATGGCCGCACCGATTTTGATCTGGCTGAAGGTCGGTCCGGACAGCTTCGTGCCACCGGAGACAGCGGGCGGGAAGGCTGAAAAGCTTGGCGGCCCCGAAGAGGTTGGCTAATTGGTGAGCACTGATGGTTGAGCTCCGACGCGATGTCGAATTTGAAGGGCCGATTGTAACGGGCTTTACATCCAATGGCTTCAGAATTGGTGACAGGCGTTTCGATAGTGGCTTGCTGCTGTCGCCGGAACAGGCTTTGTCCTGGGATGCGCCAGTGCGGGATAATCTGGATCTGACAGGCATTTTGGCGGCACTCGATTTGTCGCCGGGTCCGGAATTTTTGCTTTTTGGTAGCGGTACAATGATGGAGCAACCGCCGGCAGTCTTTCGCCGTGCTGCGGAAGCGGCGAACATGGGCATTGAAGTTATGGACAGCCGCGCCGCGGCCCGTGCGTGGGGCGTATTGCGTGCAGAAGAACGCTGGATCATTGGTGCCTTCATGCCGCTGCGCTAGTTAGCGTTGCACAATCTCACCGAATAGATTTACCAATGCATCGCCATTATTTCTCCAGCTGAAATGACTGACAGTAGAACGCACGTCATCCTGCTCTGGGGGATCTGCTAAAATAGTCTTGATCGCCTCGCTGATCGCAAGACTGTCCTGCTCCACAATCTGCCCGGCAAAATCGTTGCGAACCAGCTCCCGGGCACCGCCTGCTTCGCTGATGATGATAGGTGTTCCGCAGGACAGGGCCTCAACCCAGGCATTGGCGAGCCCTTCGGATTTTGACGGCAGGATCGCAATGTCGGCGGCCGCAACCAAAGCCGGTAATTCGTCATGCGGGACATTGCCGAGGAAGCGCACCTGTTTCTGAACACCCAATTTGTCCGCCAATGTGCGGTATGCTGTTTCTTCCTCTCCGGTGCCTACTAGCATCAAGATTGCATCAGGAAAGGATCGCATGGCCTCGATCACCAGTGCCTGGTTTTTGCGCTTGATCAGAGCGCCGACACAGATGAACAACGGTCCATGAACATTCAACCCGGCTTTGGCCGCTGATCGTTCCAAGGGTTTGAACTTCTGCTGATCAAGGCCGGTATAATGAACGGCGATCTTTTCGCCATCCATGCCAAGATCGATCATGTCCTGCTTCAGGGCTTGCGATACGGCAAGCAGGCCGGCCGCTTGATCTGCAGCGGCCAAAATCTGCGGGGTGCATTCTGGGTTACTGCCCCACAAATGAATGTCTGCGCCGCGGGCCTTAATCGTGAAAGGTATATTGAGAGCATTAGACAAGCGCATGGCGGCGGGGCCGTCAGGGTAGAAAAATTCCGTGTCGATCAGATCGAACGGTTTTTGGACGTGCAACTGCTGAACAAGCGGCAGAATGGCAGCCGCGATGCGGTTTGGATTATTGGCGCCGCCCACTTTCGGTATCACGGTGAAGCGGGGGCGATAAACATTTAGTCCGCGCCACTGCTCGTGGACCGGCAGAGCTGACAGTCCGCGATAAGGGCGTAGTCCTCTTAGTGGCCATGGAGGTATGCCGATTGGATTGACAACGGTGACGTCGGTTTCGGTTCTGCCCGCCAATTCGGCTGTTTGCCGCTCGACAAATATCCCAAAATTGGGCGACACCGCATTGGGAAACAATGTCGACAGCGTCAATATGTTCAGTGAACGTGGCATCGGACCGCCTTAGTGCAGAGCCATTAAAGCGCTCTTACCAGTCTGACCGCGACCCCGATCCATTCGGGATCTTTTACGACCTGTTGCCGGGCGCCGCTGCCCAGCGGCAATATCTGGATCATGTCGCCTTCCCGTCCAATCAGGCGGCCAAATAGAAATCGCCCTGCGGGTCGCGGCACCAATATGTCGCGGTTTAGCGCAGCGCTATATTGGTCTGCTGCTCTGCGAGACAGCCAAACATCATCGCCAGCGCGATAATCACCAATGCTGCTCTTAACGCGCAACGCGACCATATCGGTTTCTATTGTCGGCTGAGCAACGGCTTCTGTTTTCTTTAAAGCGTGTGCGCCTTTGTGGTCGAGCATCGCGGCAACCGGCAACTCATCCTGATCGGGTAGGGCCAGTAAGGCTGCACTATCGACTCCAAGCGCATCGGCAATCCGGTTCAACCAATCGAGCGACAACGTGCGCATACCCGTTTCCAGCCGACCAATAGTCTGTGCCGTGGTTGGCGGATCACAGCGCTTTGCAACATCATCCAGCGTCAAGCCCTTGGTCTTGCGAACCTCTCTTATACGGCTAATCATGTTTTTCTCCAACCTATATGGTTTTTTCTTTCCTACATATTTGCCAAAATGGCAAGAGTGTTTCGAATCAATGGAGACGGAGCTAACCATGCCTTCAACCAGAACAGATAAATCAAATGATCCACGCCTATTAGCGGAACGACCTGTGCCAAAGGATGGAAGAGTTCGCGCCGGTACCAAAGCCCGAAAGTCCAGGGCACGCAGCGTAACGGTCAATCTGTCGGAATCGCCACTGGGGTGGCTTCATGCGCGGGGTCATTTGACGGATCGTCAGTTTGATGGTGGAGAGAAATTGCGGGCAGACTGGGAGCGGGCCAATCTAGCACCCAAAATCACCATGAACTGGAATATCGTTCCGCTGACCGGCGGGCATAGTGCTGCGCCGGATATGTTAAACGCAACTGAGACCCAAATTGCCGCCAGGCAGCGCTTCGATGACGCCATTGATTATCTTGGTAACGATTTGTCTGACATTGCTTGGCGGATCATCTGCGCAGGCGAGGGCGTTCCTGCAGCGGAAAAAAACCTCGGGTGGCCTGCGAGATCTGGAAAGCTAGTGTTGAAAATAGCGCTGGATAGGCTCGCCAACTTTTATCGGCTGCCAGGAGAGGTTTAACTCTCTCTCAATAGTGCAGGTAATCGCGGAAACCGGGTTGATTGCCTGTGATGATAGGATAAGGTTGAACCCAATCTATTTGCCAGAAAGTATCGCCTTATGAAAACTCGCGCCGCCGTTGCGTTTGAAGCCAAAAAGCCACTGGAAATTGTCGAACTGGATCTGGAAGGGCCGAAGGCTGGCGAAGTGCTGGTTGAGATCATGGCAACCGGGATTTGCCACACGGATGCCTATACGCTCGATGGTCTGGATAGCGAAGGCAAGTTTCCCAGCGTGCTTGGACACGAAGGGGCTGGCATTGTCCGTGAAGTGGGTGCCGGTGTGACATCGGTGGCACCAGATGATCACGTGATCCCGCTCTACACCCCGGAATGTCGGCAATGTAAATCCTGCCTCAGTGGCAAAACAAACCTTTGCACTGCCATTCGCGCGACACAGGGGCAGGGGGTGATGCCCGATGGGACAAGCCGTATGTCGTACAAAGGCGAGGCGATTTATCATTATATGGGCTGTTCGACTTTCTCTAACTTCATTGTGCTGCCCGAAATAGCTGTAGCAAAAATTCGTACCGATGCTCCGTTCGACAAGAGCTGTTATATCGGTTGCGGCGTTACGACAGGTGTTGGTGCGGTTACCAACACAGCCAAGGTTGAGCCCGGTGCCAATGTCATCGTTTTTGGTCTGGGCGGTATTGGACTGAACGTTATTCAAGGCGCCCGGATGGTTGGCGCGGACAAGATTATTGGCGTCGATCTCAACCCCGACAAAGAGGATTGGGGGCGCAAGTTCGGCATGACCCATTTCGTCAATCCGAACGACGTCAGCGGCGACATAGTCGAGCATCTGGTCGCGCTGACCGACGGCGGTGCCGATTATACTTTCGATTGCACTGGCAATACTGAGGTTATGCGAACGGCTTTGGAAGCTTGTCACCGGGGTTGGGGTGAAAGCATCATCATTGGCGTTGCAGAAGCAGGTAAGGAAATTGCGACACGGCCCTTTCAACTGGTCACCGGACGCGTCTGGAAAGGTACTGCATTTGGTGGAGCGCGGGGCCGTACCGATGTTCCAAAAATTGTCGACTGGTATGTGAATGGAAAGATCGAAATTGATCCCATGATCACCCACACCTTGTCGCTTGAAGAAATCAACAAAGGGTTTGATCTGATGCACGCGGGTGAAAGCATCCGTAGCGTGGTGGTTTTCTAAAAAATTCAACAAAGGAGAAGGTTATGTTCAGTCACGTGATGGTCGGGTCAAATGACATTGAAAGATCAAAGTCGTTTTACAACGCAGTTTTAGCGACACTAGGTGCAGGTGAGCCAATGGTGGATATCAAAGAAGATGGCACGACCCGGCTTTTCTATATCCACAACGGCAATATCTTTAGCGTCAGCGAGCCGATTGACGGGCAGTCTGCTTCAGTCGCCAATGGCGCCACAATTGGTTTTGCCTGCTCCTCGCCAGAACAGGTGAAAGAGTTTCATGATATCGCGGTCGATAACGGCGCGAAATCAATTGAAGATCCGCCAGGCCCAAGGAACTCGACCATGGGTCAGATGCACTTATCTTATGTTCGCGACCCTGACGGCCATAAACTGTGCGCCATGTATCGCCCCGGATGAGTGTGCTGAAGGCAATTTCCGAAAATAGGGCGTTTGGCGGAGTGCAGGGAGTATATTCTCATGCCTCCGCCGAAACCAAGACGGATATGACTTTCGCAGTCTTTGTGCCGGAACATGAGGATGGCGCGAAGCTACCGGTGCTCTGGTATCTGTCGGGCCTCACTTGCACACATGCCAATGTGATGGATAAAGGCGAATATCGCCGGTTGGCGAATGAATTGGGGCTGATGATTATTTGCCCGGGTACGTCACCGCGCGGCGACGCAATACCGGATGACGATGCTTATGATATGGGGCAGGGTGCCGGTTTTTACGTCGATGCTACGGAAGAGCCCTGGGCAAACAATTTTCGGATGCGCAGCTATGTTGAACGGGAATTGCCTGCTCTGGTAGCGCAAGAGTTCCCGGCTGACATGCAGCGGCAAGCCATATTTGGGCACAGCATGGGCGGCCATGGTGCGCTAACCATAGCTTTGCGGAATCCGGATCGCTTCAAAAGCGTTTCGGCTTTTGCACCGATTGTTTCCCCGTTACATTGTCCATGGGGGCACAAGGCGTTGAGTGGTTATCTTGGTACCAATCAGACGGCATGGCGAGATTATGATGCTTGTGCACTAATCGAAGATGGTGCCCGGGTTGCGGATATTCTGGTTGATCAAGGCACGACCGATCAGTTTCTCGAAGAACAGCTTAAACCAAATTTGTTAGTGGCAGCCTGTGAGCAGGCCGCTATCCCACTGACGCTCAATATGCGCGAAGGATATGACCATAGCTATTTCACCATTTCGACATTCATGGATGATCATTTGCGCTGGCATGCGGAGCGGCTCTGATGTGGAGTGATACGCCCGAAATAGCGCAGATGCGTGAGGCTGTTCGCGCCTTGTGCAGCGACTTCCCAGGTAGCTATTGGCGAGAGAAAGATCGGGAGCGCGCCTATCCCGAAGAATTTGTCAACGCTCTTACAAAGGCAGGTTTTCTGGCTGCGCTGATACCGGAAGAATTTGGCGGTAGTGGCCTTGGTCTGTCAGCTGCCGCTGCAATCCTTGAAGAAATCCATAGCAGCGGTTGCAATGCCAGCGCATGCCACGCGCAGATGTATATTATGGGTACTATATTGCGAGACGGCAGTGACATACAAAAGCAGCAATATCTGCCCAAAATCGCGACCGGTGAATTGCGTCTGCAAGCCTTTGGCGTGACCGAACCTGGCAGCGGAACCAACACATTGGGACTCAAAACCACCGCTGTGCGCGATGGCGATGACTATGTGATTAATGGCCAGAAGGTCTGGACCAGCCGCGCGGAATATAGTGATCTGATGGTCTTGCTCGCTCGTACGACGCCTCAGGATCAGGTGCAGAAGCGGACTGACGGCCTGTCCGTGTTCATCGTGGATATGCGCGAGGCTGTTGGCAATGGGCTCACGATCAAGCCCATTCGCACGATGATTAATCACAGCACGACGGAGGTCTATTTCGATGACCTGCGCGTACCTGCGGAGAACATCATCGGCGAAGAAGGCAAGGGGCTGCGCTATATTCTCAATGGCATGAATGCGGAGCGCGTTTTGATTGCTGCTGAATGTATTGGTGATGCGCGATGGTTCACTGAAAAGGCATCAAGTTACGCCAGTGAACGGGAAGTATTTGATCGCCCCATAGGCCAGAACCAAGGTGTTCAGTTCCCGATCGCGCGCAGCTATGCACAAACCGAAGCGGCAGATCTGATGGTGCGCAAGGCGGCGGCCATGTTTGATGCTGGCGAAGGGATGGCAGCGGAAGCGAATATGGCCAAAATGCTGGCTTCCGAAGCATCATGGGCGGCCGGGGAAGCGTGTATGCAGGCCCATGGAGGTTTCGCTTTTGCCGAAGATTATGACATCGAACGCAAGTGGCGCGAGACGAGGCTCTATCAAATTGCACCTATCTCGACGAACCTGATCCTGTCTTATCTGGCAGAGCATGTCCTAGATATGCCGCGCTCCTATTAGTAATTGTTCCTAATATTATCAGTCGTATCGGGACTGGCCAGAGCGGTTATTTTCCTGTAATTCGCTCTAACCCCGACATTCCTCGGGAAGCTCAAAAGATATGGAGGCCTTGATGAAAACGTTTAGGGTAAAGAATGTAGCTCCGGCTATCGCAGCGATTATGTTGCTCAGTGCATGCGGCGACAGTAGCGGATCAGAAGCTGCGTCAGATGCCACGTCCGAAGCCTCCGATGAAGCGGCCAGCGCACAATTACCCAATGGCATGACGATCAAGGAACAAATTGAAGCGCGCCAGGGGCAGCTCGAAAAAGTGGGCGATGCGTTTAAGGCGATCAGCGACCAACTGAAGGCCGGCAGCCCCGATATCGCGATCATCCAGGAAGCCGCAGCGGCTGTGCCGGAAGCAACGCAAGGAATGGCGGACTGGTGGCCGGAAGGCAGTGGTCCTGAGTCTGGTGTCGATACGGACGCACTCCCCGGAATCTGGGAAAATATGGCAGATTTCCAGGAGAAAGTCGGCAATATGCAGGAAGCTGCTACCGATCTGAACACCGCGGCACAAGGCGGCGATATGGCAGCCATTGGCGAGGCGTTCAAAGCTACGGGCGGTACTTGCAAAGCCTGTCATGACGATTATCGTCTGGACGACTAGCGTGCGATGACCTCCGATGCGGCGCAGACACTGGTCTGGGACTGGACGATCCGCCTGTTTCACTGGCTGATCGTCCTGCTCATCCCGCTTTTGTGGTGGACCGCTGAAGAAGGGATGATGGACTGGCACCGCCGACTGGGTCTGACCATGTTTGCGTTGGTTTTGTTCCGGTTGGTCTGGGGCATTGCAGGCTCCTGGACGGCCCGCTTCCTGCCGATGATCCGGCGACTGGGGGCACTTCCAGCCTATGTTGGCGACCTTTTCGGGCGTCGCAATCGTCCGTCCTTCGGGCATAGTCCAATTGGTACAATCGCTGTTTTTGCGCTGTTGACGGCGCTGTGTATTCAGGTTGGAACCGGCCTGTTTTCTGTCGATGTCGATGGCTTGGAATCTGGGCCTCTGGCTATACTGATTAGTTTTAAGACTGGTCGGGAGATTGCCGATTTCCATGAACTGAACTTCGATATACTGGTGCTGCTGATAGGGCTGCATATCATTGCCGTCGCCATCTACAGGTTTGTCTTCAAGGACAATCTGATCCGGCCGATGGTGACGGGTCGCCGAAGCGATGTTGATCCGGTATCGGCGGTTAAGGTCCACCCCGTTGCCCTCATTGCCAGCGTGGCCGTCGTTGTCGCCGGGCTATATTTGGTCTTGAACGTCGGTTAGCAGCTCAATAGCCTAGCGCCTGACCGTCTTTTCGCATCTCCGTAGCACCGTGATAGACGCCGGTTTTCGGGTCACGGACAATTGCCTGATAGCCGCCGAACATCGCACCGTTGTCAACGCGTTTGACTTTGTGGCCCATCGCCTTGAGCCGCTCGACAGTGACGTCTGAAACACCCGGCTCCACATTCAGCGTGCCGAGCAAGTCGGCGCCGGTGCCGGTCAGGTCCTGGGTCGGTTGCCGTCCACCATCATGGTTGAGCCGCGCGGCGTCGCCCGCTTCCTGAAGGTTCATGCCATAGTCAACAATGTTGATCATTACTTGCACATGGCCCTGCGGCTGCATGCCGCCGCCCATCAAACCAAAGGACATATAAGGTTTGCCGTCCTTCTTCATGAAGGCCGGAATGATTGTCTGGAACGGACGTTTCCCGGGCGCATAGGCGTTGGGATGCTTTGGATCGAGCGAGTATAGCTCGCCGCGATCTTGAAACATAAAGCCCAGTCCATCGGCAACCAGACCGCTTCCCATGCCGCGATAGTTTGATTGGATCAGCGAGACCATCATGCCATCCTTGTCGGCCACGGTGAGATAGGTGGTATCGCCTTCGCCTTCCAGCTTTGGTTCGCCGGGGCCAAATTCCGGCGATGCTTTGGCCGGATCAATCAGAGCGTAACGTTCCTTGCCATAGGCGTCACTGAGCAACCATTCGAGCGGAGCAGGGGACATGTCCGGATCGGCATAGAAACGCGCAACATCCTCAAACGCCAGTCGTTTGGCTTCAGTGATATAATGCAGCACCTCGGCGCTACCGCGCGGATATTGGGCGAGGTCGATGTTTTTCAGGATATTAGCCATTTGCAGTGCCGCAAAGCCCTGACTGTTGGGTGGAAGTTCACATAATTCATAGCCCTTGCGATAGGTCACGCAGCCGGGTTCTACCCATTTGCTGCTGTGCGCTGCAAAATCTTCATAGCGGAGATTACCGCCAATCCGTTTGAAATAGGCATCCATCGTTCTGGCTATTTCGCCCTTGTAAAATATATCGCGGCCGCCTTCACCAATCTTGGTCAAGGTGCTCGCCAGATCGGGATTTTTGAAAATCTCGCCTTCCTTGGGCGCACCGCTCGCGAAATAGGTCGCGCGGGCGTTGTCAAATTCTCCGATCATCTCGAGATTTTCTTCAAAGCGAACCAGATTACGCCCGAAATAATAGCCGATAACCGGCGCGATCGGATGACCTCGATTGGCATAGTCAATCGTCGGCGCGAGGATATCGGCCATGCTTAATTTGCCAAATCGCTCATGCATCTCGAACCAGCCATCCACCGTTCCCGGTACAGTAACAGGAAGCGGACCAAATGGCGGGATGGATTCACGACCATCAAGCTGTTTGACAAAATCGTCATAGGACGTGCCCATTGGGCTTTTCCCAGACCCGTTCAGGCCATAGAGCTTCTGGGTTTTTGGATCCCAGATGATCGCGAACAGGTCGCCACCAATGCCATTGCCGGTTGGTTCCATCAGGCCAAGCGCTGCATTTGCGGCAATCGCAGCGTCGACGGCGGTGCCACCTTTCTTGAGGATATCAATCGCTATTTGGCTTGCCAATGGATGGGCCGTCGCGGCCATGCCATTGGCGGCGTAAACGGGACTGCGGGCCCAGGCCTCGCCTACTGGCCTTCCGCCGCCACCAATTTCGAGTAGCGGTTTGGTGACAGCTTCTTCAGTGTCTTGCGCAGAGACAGGAGTGATGCAGAGCATCGAAGCGAGCAAGGCTGGGAAGATGGTTTTAGGCATAAGAAAGTCCCTTGGGCTGGTGCGCTGCGTCCCTTGCAGGGCGACAGATGAGACAGCACTCTACCCACTCTGCGTGAGGCATCAACAGGTTTCGGTCGTTCTGTGGCAAGTTATGATCAAGGCAGCGCAACAATCACAAAGCTTGACTTCATAACGATAGGCCCTATGTTGCAATGCAGCAAAGGCAGATATCTGTCTGGCGAAAGTTCTGCGTGAGAGATAGAAATCTATCTCGAACCTATCGCCTTCATTGCTTCTCATTTTCCGGCAGCCTGATCACGCGGGTCGTCTTAACCGACGGCGAACGCGCGCATGAGTTTTTCTCGTGCTGCGCCCACTGGCTGCTTATTTTAAGGTATTATTTTTGACATTATTTTCTGATTTCGCTCTGGCGAAACCTATTCAAACGCGTGTGGCCGAGGGTGGCTATACCAAACCATCGCCTATTCAACAGCAGGCCATTCCGCCCGCATTGGAAGGCAAGGATATTCTAGGCATCGCACAAACTGGTACCGGCAAGACCGCTGCTTTCTCGCTTCCCTCTATTCATCACCTGCTGAACAACAAGAAACGCGCCGGACGTTTTGAATGCAGGATGCTGGTACTGGCACCGACGCGCGAGCTCGCAAGGCAGATTGCCGACAGCATGGTCGGCTATTCCAAAGGTCTTGGCATGTTCGTGACCTCCGCTTTTGGCGGCGTTCCGATCAACAAACAGAAACGCGTATTGGAACGTGGTGTCGATGTTCTCGTTGCCACACCGGGGCGCTTGCTTGATTTGATCGACCGGCGCTTCCTTACGCTCGACAAAGTCGAAATTCTTGTGCTCGACGAAGCCGATCAAATGCTTGACCTGGGCTTCATCGTGCCGCTCAAGAAAATTGTGCCGATGCTGCCCAGTCAGCGCCAGAGTCTGTTTTTCTCGGCGACCATGCCCAAGACTATTTCGCAGCTGGCCGACCAGTTTCTGACCAACCCCGTACAGGTTTCGGTTGCACCGCAATCGACCACCGCAGAACGGGTGGATCAGAAGGTTACCTATATTAACCAGGACGACAAACAGCGTCTCTTGAAGGATTTCATCAACAAGGAAAATCCCGACCATATGCTGGTCTTTACCCAGACCAAACATGGCGCGGACAAGGTTGTGAAAAATCTGATGGCGGTTGGTATTCACTCCGCAGCCATCCACGGCAACAAAAGTCAGCCACAGCGCGAACGCGCTTTGGGTGACTTTAAAAAGGGCAAGATCAATATTCTCGTTGCAACTGACATTGCTGCGCGCGGTATCGATGTTGACGGTGTCAGCCATGTGATCAACTTTGATATGCCCAATGTTCCTGAGCAATATGTTCACCGCATCGGCCGGACCGCACGGGCCGGGGCCTCTGGTATTTCTTACTCGATGGTAGCTCCAGACGAACGCCAGTTCCTTCGCGATGTGGTTAAACTTACCGGCGTGAAACCTGATGTGATCGCTCTGCCAGAAGGCTATGACGAACCGGCGCGAGAAGAAGTGGCGCCGCGCATCTATGGTCAGAAGCCTAAAAAATATGGTGCAAAGCCGACTCGTGTTGGCCCACCGAAAAACAAGCATAGTTCGCGAAAAGGACGTCCCGGCGGTGGCCCGAAAAAGGGCGGTCCCAAGCATTGGAACAACGGCGCGAAATCATTCAAACGCCGGCAGGCGCGCAAAGCTGACGCTTAGTCGCTACGCAATGCTCTGGAATCTGACAGATGGGATATTTCCTCATCTGTCAGGCCGAGCCAGTCTTTGAGCGCGGCGACATTATGCTCGCCGCGTTTGGCTGTTTTGGCGCTGCTGTCGATACCGCTTTTCGATTTTGAAAAACGATAGGGGGACTGGACAGTCCTCCGAGGATTTCCTTCGTCATCAGTGACATCGACTATGGTGCCAAGATGGTCGATGCTGGGCTGATCATAGACGTCCGGGCCAAAGGGATGCACTTCACCCCAGGCCAGATTGAGCCGATCGAGCGTCGCGGTTAACGCAGCAAAGCTGTCATGGGACCGAATATGCTGTTCCATGGCTTCGTGCCGCAACCGCACCTTGGTTGGGATGTCTGCACCTTCCGGTGTTGGGTCTTCAAGGCCGTCTTTGGTCGAGAACATCAGCCAGAGCCATTTCATATCGCCTACAATCAGGATCTGGCGATCTTCTGGGGCTTCCCAGACCAACGTTTCCGGTGGTTTCGGCCATATGTCATCAAGCGCGAAATGGGCATAGTCATCGGCGGAATGGAGAACGTTGAGCATCGCCAAGTCGATATGCTGCCCTTCGCCAGTCTGATCGAGTGTGCGTAAAGCCGAAAGGATCGCGATGATCCCGTGCAAAGAGCTGTAGCTGTCAGCCATGGCAAACTGGATATCGGTAGGATGCCCGCCGCTCATCTGGGCTTGTCGGGCAATTAGTCCGGTCTCGGCATGAAGGACAGGTGCATAAGCAGCTTTTTCCCGCTCCGGTCCGTTCTGACCATAACCAGAGATGGACAACATCACGAGGCGTGGATTGACCTTAGACAGATCCTCCCAGCCAATACCGAATCTATCCATAATACCCGGACGGAAATTCTCGACGACTATATCGGCCTCTGCGGCCAGTTTGCGAACCAGATCCGATGCGCCCTCTGCTTTCAGATCGAGACAGATATTCTGCTTGCCGATATTGAGCTGCAGATAATTGCCGCTGACCCCGCTCTCTCGCTTGGCGAGTTTACGGGTGACATCACCCTCCGGCGGTTCGACCTTCAAGACATCTGCGCCGAGATCGGACAGCATTCGAGTGGCATAAGGGCCCGCGACCACGCGTGAGAAATCCAGGACTTTGAGCCCTGCCAAAGGGAAATCTGTCATATCCGACTGACTTTAGAGTTTCATCTGCTGTTTCATGGTTTTTTCGGTGGCATCACCATAAGGCGGCAGGAAGCCGGCAATTTTTGCGATATTCACCTTTGGTTGGCGATAAACGGCTTTCGCATGGCTAAACTCCTTGAAGCCATCCGGTCCCGTGTAAGCACCCATGCCGGAAGGGCCGACGCCGCCAAAGGGTAAGTCATGTTGGGCAATGTGAAAAATCACATCATTTACCGTTACGCCACCGGAAATGGTGCGATCGAGCAGCTTACGCTTGTCAGACTCCGTTTCCCCGAAATAGTATAACCCCAGCGGACGGTCATGGTCATTCACATAATCGACAACCTCATCCAGGTTGCGATAGGTTTTAACCGGCAGCACCGGGCCAAAAATCTCTTCCTGCATGACCCGCATGTCTTCATTGACATTTTGCAGCACCGTGAGAGGCATTTTGTTGCTGTTGGTGTTCGAGAAGTCTTCGTCGCCTGGGTTGACTATAGTCTGTTTTGCTCCCTTTGCTACCGCATCATCAATCAGACCCTGTAGGCGTTCCTTGTGCCGGCCGTTAATTACTGAAGTATAATCGTCATTCGCAATCATCGTCGGATATTGCTCTGCAACATTATTGGCGATTCCATCGACTACGGCCTGTTCCTTATCCTGCGGCACCATCAGATAATCTGGTGCGAGACAGATTTGTCCAGCATTCATCATCTTGCCCATGGCGATGCGTTGGGTTGTCTTCTGTACGTCCGCATCGGGGCCGACAATGGTTGGCGACTTGCCGCCAAGTTCCAGCGTAACTGGCGTCAGGTTCTGCGCAGCGGCGGCCATGACATGCTTGGCAATCCCACCACCGCCAGTGAAGATCAGGTGGTCCCAAGGAATTTCGGAAAATGCCTTACCGGTTTCCGGGCCACCGGTGATGACGACCATCTCTTCCGGAGCGAAATATTCGGAGACGAGCTTTTTCACCAACTCTCCAGTTTCCGGACAGAATTCAGAAAATTTGATTATTACTCGGTTGCCGGCACCGAAAGCGCCTATCGCGGGATCAAAGGCTAGGTTGATTGGGAAGTTCCAGGGGGAAATCACACCGACAACACCCTTGGGCTGATATTCTACCGCACCGCTGGCACCAAGCAGGCCAAGCGGAAAATCGGCCTTGCGCTTCTCGGGACGCATCCATTTGCGCAGATGTTTCTTGTGATCCTTAGCATGACCGACCACCGACATCAGGTCGGTCATCACCGTCTGAACCGAGCTACGATGGCCAAAGTCATTGGAGACGGCCTCGCATAGTGCATCTTTGTTGTCGATGACCATCTGCGCAGTCCGGTTGATCCGATCCATGCGAGTTTCATAGCTCACTGGCAATTCTGCATGAAAGGCATCGCGCTGCGCCTGAAACGCGGCCATGATCTCTTCTTTGCTGACTTCGCCAGCCGCTGCTTCCAATGCTTCCATCATTCTTCTCCTGCAAGGCGCCATGAGCACGCCGATTATTTTTTGGTTTCAATTGACCACTTAAACCATTTTTTTGCAGTTTGTCGAGTTTGAACGGCCTATTGTGAAGCGGCCTTGATGGCGTCTGCCATGGCCATTGTCTGATTTGCTTGTTCCAGATGCAGCAGTTCGGTCATTTTTCCGTTTACCGTAATGACGCCTTTGCCCGCATTGGCGGGGTCCTGAAACGCAGCAATGATCGCCTGCGCCTCTTCGATCTTGTCAGCATCAGGCGCGAACGCACGGTTTGCGATCTCGATCTGAGAGGGATGGATCAGCGTTTTTCCATCGAAACCAAACGCCTTGGCCTGACGGCATTCCTGCTCAAATCCTTCTGGGTCCTTGAAGTCGTTATAGACACTGTCCAAGATATTTACCCCAAAGGCACGTCCAGCCATGATCGTTTGCGCGATGGCCGGCGTAAACAGCGCGCGATCCTGCTCGGCACGCATCTCCTTGGCCAAATCATTGAAACCCATGACGAAATTCGTCAGGCGAGTTGTTGCCGCGGTCTTGGCGATAGCGACGATGTTCAACACGGCAATCGGCATCTCTATCATTGCCCATAATTGCAAAACACTGTCCGCATGCACACCGTCCATCATATCGGAGATCTCGACAATATCATCGGCACCGCGCACCTTGGGAACCAAAATGGCGTCTGCCTTGCTTGCACAAACTGCCTTTATGTCATCGGCAAGCCATGGTGTATCCATCGCATTGACGCGCACGACCATTTCACGTCTGCCATAGCCGCCTTCCGCCAGAGCATTGCAAGCGGCATCGCGAGCATCTTCTTTGGCGTCTGGTGAAACGGCGTCTTCCAAATCAAGGATGACAGTGTCGGCCGGCAGAGTTTTCGCTTTTTCCAAGGCGCGCGCGTTGGACGCTGGCATATAGAGACAAGAACGGCGCGGACGGAAGTTGGTGTCGGTCATACAGCAATTCCTATCACCTTGATCGCCCCCGGCAAAGTGTCAAATCTGGCCTGTCTATACGATTTGTTAACCATAGGCTTTTAGGGCATTTTTAATGGTTTTTTACGCGCTTGAAGGTTTGAGCGCACTGATGTGTGGGAATGGCGACCAATATGAAACTGATCATCCAGATACCCTGTTTCAACGAGGCAGCCAATTTGCCCGAAACGCTGGTTGCCCTGCCGCGGCAGATTGACGGGATTGACAGTATCGAAATCCTGGTGATTGACGATGGAAGTCGCGACGATACCAGTGCGGTCGCCCGGCGGTTTGGCGTACATCACATTGTTCGCCACCGCACCAATCGCGGATTGGCCGCAGCCTTTCAATCCGGTATCAACAAGGCGCTGGCCGAAGGCGCGGATATCATTGTGAATACCGACGCAGACAATCAGTATGAAGGACAGGATATCGGCAAGCTCGTCGCTCCTGTCTTGACAGGCGAGGCGGATATTGTCGTTGGTGACCGCGGTGTGAAAGACAATGCCCATTTCGGCAAGTTCAAACGCTTGCTGCAAAGGTTAGGCAGTGCGACGGTCAAGCGTCTGTCCAATACCCAGATTACCGATGCTGTTAGCGGTTTCCGTGCAATCAGCCGTAGCGCTGCCAAACGGATAAATATCACATCGAGTTTTTCCTACACAACCGAGATGCTGATACAGGCCGGTCGCAAACGCATGGCGATCGTTTCGGTACCGGTACGCACCAACGGTGCTGTGCGACCTTCGCGACTGTTCAAGTCCGTACCGCAATTCATTGCCAATACAGGAGCGACAATGGTGCGTTCCTATGCCATGTATAATCCGCTTAAGGTTTTTGTGCTCGCTGGCAGCACCGCTGCGGTGATCGGTGCAGCACCGATTATCCGGTTTCTCTATTTCTATGCGATTGGCGAAGGCAGCGGACATATTCAATCGCTGGTTATCGGCGGATCGCTTATCGTTCTAGGCGTGGTTGCCATGATGTTTGGGGCTGTAGCTGATCTGGTCGGACGCAATCGCCAGTTACTGGAACAGACACTGGAACGGTTGCGCAACTTAGAAGACAAAATGAAACCTACCTCTGAAAATCCAGAGGTCCTAGCACAACCGAATTCCGAAGCACCGCTGAGAAGGAGTATTTGATCGGTGGCCAGTGCGACCATGATCCTCGAAAAGCTGATTGTCCCGCTTCAAAGGCTGATGAATCAGGTCAAGGCACGCAGGACGCCTTTGACTTTGGTGCTTTGCGTTATCTTTATGGTGGGCCTGGTTTGGGCCGTCGATAAACTCGATATCGCGCTGAATGAGTTAAACATTTTTCCTGCTCTGGCAATTTTCGGGCTGATGGGACCGCTGGCCCTTGTCTACGGCGCCGTTGGATTAATGCTGTTGGCTAGAGTCGCCGGGTCCAAAATCGATTTCGGTTCGGCCTGGACAATCGCTGGTTATGCGCAACTGGCTGAATCCCTTCCACTACCTGGCGGCGCAATCGTGCGCGCTGCCGCGTTAAAAAATGCGGGAACCGGAGGAACCAAAAGTGTCCTGCTTGTGACAGGCACCGCGATTTTATGGGTGGCCATGGCTTCTATCGGGGCAGGCTTCGCTTTGCTGATTTTTGATAAAGCAGCAGCCACGCTATTTCTAATTTCCGGCTTTTCGGTTTTGATACCAATTACTTGGTGGATAGTTTCCCAAGCAGGAATGAGCATCGCTGCTCAGATATTGTTGCATCGGGGCGTTGGTTTGATGTTGATGACTGTTCGGCTGAGTCTCGCCTTCATGATCATCAATCAAGCAGTACCCTTCACAACTGCGCTTTTTTTCTCATTTGCAAATATCGCTGGTTCGGCATCGGCAATTTCACCTGCTGGTTTGGGCGTCGGAGAGATGATAGCCGCTTTTCTGGCTAGTATGGTTAGCATCTCGGCGGCTTCAGCATTTCTGGCTATTGCCCTAAATCGAATCCTCGGGCTGGCTGCCTGCATCAGTTTGGTTGCGGCCGGTTCTTTATCTCACAAAATTCAACTCGCAAATTCCAGTCTTTTTAAGGAACTAAAATGACCAAATTTACATCAGAAATGTCCGCAGCTGTTGATATGGCGCGAAGTGTTGGCTTCAAAAAAACAATGACGCGTCTGCGCAACTACGCCGGAGCGCGGAGCTATGAGCGGGAACGCAGCAAACGTTTTGAACGTCTGGCGTTAGATGGAAAGGTTGTTCGTTCAGTTTTGGGATCCAAGATGGAGCTCGATTCCAATAAGTCGGGGCTGGATCGTGATATTCTGCTGGATGGTATTCGTGAGCCAATTGCTACAGGACATATCTTGAGCATTTTGCAGGAAGATGACATTGTTTTGGAAGTCGGCGCGAATATCGGATATTATGCTCTGATCGAAGCGCGTATTTGCGACAAAATCTATGCTGTTGAACCGCATCCGGAGAATTTTGAACGACTGAAGCGAAACATTGCACTGAACGATTTCGACAATGTTGTTGTCCAGCAAGGCGCTTTTGGTGCCAGCGATGGTAAGATCCCACTTTATGTATCAGATCTGTCCAACTGGCATTCCTGTCGCGATGCGCCAAAATCGGAAACAGATTTCATCGATGTGGACTGCTTCACCATTGATAGTTTCGCCAAGGCTAACGAAGCGCCGACATTTATAAAAATGGATGTGGAAGGCTATGAGCTGGAGGTCTTGCGCGGTGCAGAAGAAACCCTGAAGACGGTCAAACATCTGTTCCTTGAACTGCATGGAACAATTTTGACAAGAGCTGAGATGACCGAAATTCTCGACCGGATTCAGGAGGCTGGTCTCAAACCATCTCTGATTGTGCAATATGATCGCCCCGGCTTGGCGAGGACCTATGGGATTGAACAATTGGATGCCATCCGCAATGGTGATCGCGGAACATTTGAATTGTTTTTTTGCCGCTAAGGGGCATGGGCGCGGTCAGCTTTTAATGCATTATCATCAGAGAAGAGACCGAGCATTGGTGGCACACAAAAATTCCAAAATCCGGAAGTTAACGGATGTGGATATTCTGCTGAGCTGGCAGGCCTTATCCGTGAGCGCATCGATCGCTACGATCGGTACGTTGGTAACAATCGCCTGTTGCCGCATGATGGACATCCTTCACTGCGTCGATGAACTTTTCGATCCAGCCGGATATTCTCAGGAACAGCTCCAGATTAGAGAATTTTCATGATCATGGCCGATTCAAATGATTTCGGGCCGCGAAACGGCACACGTACGATCGTTGGAATGCTCTTTCTGGTCATTGCGTGCCAGTTTTGGTTGATCTTCGCAAAAGAGATTAACTGGGATGAATTTCTCCATTTCGGCCAAATCTATGAACTTGCAAATGGACAGCTTGGAAGAAGTCTACAGACTCTGCATACTCGGTTGTTCGGCTGGACTGCGCTGATCTCGCGAGATATTATTATACAAGTTCAAGTGGCACGCATCGCAATGCTGGTTTGTGCTTTGTTGACGACAGCTTGCGTGGTGATACTGGCCAGGCGGCTAGCTGATGTACAGACTGCTTTCTTTTGCGGTCTCGCCTATTTGACAGCGGGCTATGTCTTTACCAACGCTTTCACCTACAGGCCCGATCCGGTCGCCGCTGCAGCCCTTATGGGGGCATTATGTGTGTTCACTTTTGGAAGGCCATCATGGCAGCGCGCTGTTCTGGCAGGCATATTGATCGGTCTTGCTGGAGCCCTGACGATAAAGAGCATATTCTATCTGCCCAGTTTTGCTGCGGTCGCTTGGCTGCACTGGAGCCGGCAAGGCAACCATAAATCCAAAGACTTTCTGCTTTTTTGCCTCATGGGCGGTTTGGCTTTTGCGAGCTTTGCCTTACTGGTCGGACTGCATGGAGCAGGCTTACCGGCAAGCGGGAATCAACCAGGAAATCTCGGGAAGAGCATGAACAGTTTCGTTCAATTTGCCGTGTTCGAGAAAATCCATCATGTATTCAGACAGATCATTGTATCTCCGCTTGTCGTGCTTGGCCTGGCAATACTTCCTTTTGTGGCTCGTAAATTGCCGAAGGAGTCGAAATATTTGCTGATCGGCTTGTGCGGGCCGTTGCTATGCCTGTTATTTTATCGCAATACATTTCCTTACTTCTTTGTTTTCCTTCTGCCGCCCGTTTGCGTAGCGATAGCACCAGTGCTGGCAAAGTTGATCAAGCGCTTTGGACAGATCCCCATTTTCGTGTTGGCTTTATTCGGGCCTGTGCTCTTGTTGATGCAGGAGCCGTTCGGGACACTGGAGCGTCAGCGCGCAACATTGGATGAGATCGAGCGCCTGTATCCCGATCCAACGCCCTATCTGTCCTATTCCAGTTACGTTCCGCACTATCCGCGGCAGTTTCCTTCTCTGCTTTCGGGGGTTGCTTTGCAGCGCTATTGGGATGAGCGCAAAGGCCAGATAACCCGTGATATCGAAGCAGGTCGGATAGCATTTGTAGTTGCCGCTGGCCCGGCGCTTGATGCAGTTTTCAGAAGCATGGGACCGGCATCACTTCTGCCTGAAGGTGATGTAGAAGCGCTCAGAAGCAATTTTCTGCAACATGGTGATACAATATTCATTGCCGGCCGTGAAATTTGTCCGAAGCGTGATGAACAGCCGGTCAGGATTGTTCGCGATGGCCCCCATTCTCTCGAAGGTGGCAATCTTACGATCAATGGTCGTTCTCTGGCTGACGGCCAAAGCATCACTTTGCGACCAGGCAACTACAAGGTCCTCCATGAGCAGGGTCCTTGCCTTAAACTATGGGCTCTTGACCATGTCCCGGAATTGCCAGAAGATTTTCCGCCTGGTTCTATTTTCGGGGGATTTTAGATATGGCGCAAAATCCCGAATTGCCGGATGGCGCGAAACACCCGTCGGTTACTTTCATTACTCGCAAATGGCCTCCAGCCATGGGTGGGATGGAGACCTATTGCAAGCGCTTGACTGAAGAGATGGCAAAGACACATGCGTTGGACATTATTGCGCTACCCGGCAAGGCTAACGGTGATGCGCCCGCAGCTCTCTCGTTAGTCTGGTTTGGGCTGACAACAGCGATCCGGATATTGTTCATGAAGCCGGCCTCGATTATCCATATTGGCGATGTGGCAAGCTGGCCGTTGGGTTGGGTTGCTTCCCTTCGCTATTCCAAGAGCAAAATTGTCCTGTCGGCTCATGGTTCAGACCTAAACTATGCGACAGGTAACGGTTTGTTACCTCGAATCTATGCCAGATATATCGGGCTGGCGACCAAGCTTTTGCCTAAGGTGAAAGTCATCGCCAATAGCAATTGGATCGCCGATTTGGCGCGCGAACAAGGTTTCTCCGATGTGGTGACCGTTCCGCTGGCGACCGATATCAAAGCAGAGCAAATGCCCGGTCAGCATAATGATTGCCTATTCTTTGCTGGAAGAATCATGCCGAGCAAAGGCTTGTCGTTCATCGTGAAAGAAGTGATGCCTTTGCTGTCTATACCGCTGAAAATTAGAGTAGCTGGGACCGTCTGGGACGAACAAGAAGGTTCTGTATTATCGGATCCTTCAGTCGAATATCTGGGTGTATTGGATCAGAAAGGTCTGATTGAAGAATATGGGAAAGCGCTTTGCGTCGTCGTGCCGAGCCTTGGCAAAGAAGGCTTTGGTCTGGTTGCCGCCGAAGCAGCTGCATGTGGTGGTGTCGTGCTGGCATCGAACCACAGTGGGTTGAAAGAAGTTGTGACTGAAGATATCGGCTTTGTTGCCGATCCCAAAAACCCAGCTGAATGGGCCGCAGTGATCAAAAAAATGCGAGGTTGGCTGCCTGAAGATCGTAGCGAATTTTTGCAAAAATCAATGGCGATAACACGGGCCAGATATGGCTGGAATCGTGTAGCAAAGGACACGCTCTCCGCTTACGGAACCCATTTTGGAGATCTGTGCTAATCTGGTGGAACAAGCAGGGTGGTTAGGACCGGTTTTGTTCAGGATACACGTCTTGAGAAGTTGAAACCGGAAATTGCGCCGGTCCAGCAGATATTTGGACGAGAAACTGGCGTTGCAGAGGTCTATGGCTTGTATAACCAGCCCGTGATGGGTTTGCGGATCTGCATTACAATCATGCCTTTTCTCTCCGGCATAATATGCTGGTTGCTATCCCCTAACTGGCGACTTCTGGGTTTTGTTCATTGACCGTTAGGGATCACTTCGCCAAGGGGCACCTATGGAATGGTTGGATATAAAAATTTGGTTAGAACACACGACAGGTTTCGATCGTGATGCTCTGCATATCTACGGCGCGGTTGTAATTCAGTTTTGCGTTGCGTTGTTTTTCCGGAGATCGCTTGCAAGTCCTTGGCCATGGGTTGCCGTTTTTGTCACTGCGATTGCAAATGAATATGTTGATTATCAACGTGCCGGGGATACCGAGGTTTCAAAAGCAATCTTCAAGGCAGAAGGCTACAAGGATATGTGGAATACTATGATCATTCCAACCGCTCTTTTGCTTATTGCGCGATACTTGCCCGGCTGGATGATCGGAAGATCGGATCGAACAGACATATACAAGGCTAGTAACAGTCAGACCGAGAATAGGGTTTAGTCAGCTTTATCACGTTCTGTGATAATCTTTTTCACATTTTGAGACTGGCCTCTCGGTAATATCATGACCTTGTTGCCGTCGGCGATGACTATCAGATCGCTGATCCCATATGTCGCAATCTCAAGCTTGTCAGCGTGGATCAGGCTATTGTGGGTTTCCAGTGCCAATACATCGCCAGAAGTTACATTGGACTGGTCGTCCGATGCGCTTATATCAAAAAGGGAATCCCAGCTGCCAACATCAGACCAGCCCGGTTCAATCGGAGTGACTGCGACCTTGTCGGCTTTTTCCATCACGGCATAATCAATTGAATCAGATGGCGCACCAGCGAAGCTTGCTTCGTCAGGCCTTATCTCATGGTCGTTGCTACTTGCCCGGTCCATGGCGTTGCGCGCAGCTTCCAGCATTTCTGGCGCATGTTCGCCAAGCGCTTGCAGATATGTATCGGCGCGGAACAGGAAGATACCAGCATTCCAATGGTAACCGCCAGCATCGAGCATTTTTTCCGCATTTTGCCGGTTAGGCTTTTCTACGAACCGTTGTGCGGCAAAACTGCCGGCGCTGCCTACTACGGCTTCACCTTGCTGAATGTAGCCATAGCCAGTTTCCGGTCCATTAGGTTTAATGCCGAAAGTCACCAACCAACGGGCTTTGGCGAGCGGTAGGGAATCTCTGACGGCATTGAGAAATGCGGGCACGTTTTTGATTACATGATCGCTTGGCATCACCAGCATAGGAGTTTGCGGATGTTCGCAAGCAAGTGCGGCCAATGCAATTGCCGGAGCCGTGTTTCGAGCACAGGGTTCCAATATTTGGAGTGAGGCGGTTGCCCCAATTTCATCAAGTTGTTCTGCTACCAGCAGTGCGTGTTTCTCACCACCTACGATAGTCGGTGAGGCAAACATATCCGGTTGTTGGCATCTTTCCAATGTCATCTGGAACATGCTCAGAGGGCCCATCAGATTTAAAAACTGCTTTGGCCTTTCTTCGGTTGAGACCGGCCACAGACGTGTTCCGGATCCTCCAGACAAGATAACCGGGGTAATGAGGTCGCTATTGTTCATATCATCGGGTTCATTTCATGCTGCACGCAATAAGGGATTTTGTATTTTTGGATAGGCCAATTTCCGATGCTTTGGTGCAAAGGCCGCATTCTCCAGCGCCAATTGTCTTGTCCCTCGCGGTCACTTGACCTTCCAGCGGAATAATCTGCCACTCACCGGCAACGACACCCGTCAAATAACTCTCATCATTACCCAGAATTTGGAACAGCCGAAAATGCGGTCCATCAACAAGTTTGGCGGACTGGTCCAGGGGTATTTCAGAGAAGTATTTCATGTCGTAAGGGGCTGGTGTGGCGACCGATATCGCTTCTTTTAGGTGCAGTTCTCTGGGTCGACCGTAGTCGTATAGGCGATATGTGATATCCGCATTCTGTTGAACTTCCACAAGGCTGATACCAGATCCTATGGCATGAATCGTTCCGGCAGGAATATAGAATATGTCCCCCGCCTTTACTGGTTTCCAGTCCACAAGTTGTTCAATTTGACCGCAGGCAACGGCTGCATGTAATTTCGTGGCGCTCACTTCTTTTTTCAGCCCGATACCCAATACGGCATCGGGTTCGGCATCCAATATGAACCAGCATTCTTCCTTGCCGCTCGGCATTCCCAGTCGCCGTGCCTGGCGATCATTGGGATGAACCTGAATGGACAGCTTTTCACTCGTGAAAAGATACTTGGTCAATAGAGCGGGCGTAATGCCTTTAGGCGGCTGAAACCAGATTTCGCCGACTTTCTCCTTCTGTCGCCCCCCGAATATTTTCGGTAGAGTCGCCTGTCCCCAAGGTTTTGGAACCGATTTTTTCTTAAGTTTCATGCTCCACCCACTGACCGTTAGCTTCGACCAATACTCGTGTATTTCAATCCGCTTTTGGCAACATCAGTCGGATGATAGATGTTACGCAGGTCAACCAGCGCCTTGCCACTCATGGTCGAGGACAGCTTAGCAAGATCAAGGGCACGAAATGCATCCCATTCGGTCACGATGACAACAGCATCAGCCCCCGTTGCCGCATCATAGCTGCTCTCCGTCATTTTGACATCTGGCATTAGTTCCGCAGCTACTTCCATGCCTTCGGGATCATAGGCGCTTACACTCGCGCCTGCATCAACCAACGTTTGTGCGATAGCAATGGACGGAGCATCTCGCATATCGTCGGTATTGGGTTTGAAAGTAAGGCCAAGTAGTGCGACTTTCTTGTCTCTGGCATCTCCGCCAAGAGCTTGAATGACTTTTCTGCCCATCGCCCGTTTGCGCTGGTCGTTGACCTGAACAACGGCTTCAACAATCCGTACCGGACTTTCATTGTCTTGCGCCGTTTTCAAAAGTGCCAAAGTGTCTTTCGGAAAACAGCTGCCGCCATAGCCGGGACCGGCATGCAGGAATTTCGGGCCAATTCGATTGTCCAATCCGATGCCGCGTGACACTTCTTGAACATCTGCATCTACTTTTTCGCAAAGATCAGCAATTTCGTTAATGAAGGTAATCTTGGTCGCAAGGAAAGCATTAGCTGCATATTTGATCAGCTCGGCAGTACGACGACCGGTGAACAATATCGGGGATTCATTGAGGAATAGTGGGCGATATATCTCGCTCATTACATCTTTCGCCCATTCGATTTCTGCGCCGATAACAATACGATCTGGACGCTTGAAATCGTCAATGGCAGCGCCCTCGCGCAAAAATTCTGGGTTCGATACGACAGCAAATTGATCAGCATCGAGCTTTTTGGATAAAATCAGCTCAACCTCGTCACCGGTACCTACAGGTACGGTAGATTTGGTGACCACAACCGTCGGTTTGGTAATAGCGTCGGCAATTTCTTCGCTGGCAGCATAAACGTAGCTCAAATCAGCGTGACCATCGCCACGGCGGGAAGGTGTGCCGACGGCAATAAAGACAGCATCACAATCCTTCACTGATGCTTTCAGATCGCCTGAGAAGGACAGGCGACCACCATCAACATTGCGCTCAACCAGGCTTGCAAGGCCGGGTTCGAAAATTGGCATGATGTTTTGTTCAAGTTTGTCGATTTTACTGGGGTCTTTATCAACACAAACGACTTGATGACCAAAATCAGCAAAACATGCACCAGATACTAAGCCGACATAGCCAGAGCCGATCATTGCTATTTTCATATTTGTCCTTCGTTATTCTGTTGGTTATTCGATGAAAAATGAGAGAATTATTTTCTCTCTGGCCTTATCAAGAATTTGGGTCAAGCGCAGTAAGCTGTACCAATCCTTCCTACGGTGCGTTTTATCCTGTGTTAGCGGAGGTAAGTAAAGATTTGATGTTTGTTCAATTTCCTGTTCAGGTTAAGAATGCCAAAGCAATTAGCGGTTGAAGGCAAATCTATTCCAATATATTTGGAAATCTACGGCAAATCGACTAAAGCACTTTTGTCGACAAAGATGCGGTGTTTCAAATCATCTGGGGTTTAATCAAATCGAAGCAATAACCGCCCTGATTACGGCTATTCTGGAAAAAATAGCCAATTTATCCCGCCGTCAGAAACAAGCAATTGTTTTGCTGTTGGATGTTATCCTGTGCATTCAATCAATTTTAATCGCTTATTCATTGCGAATTGGTGTGTGGGTTTACTGGGATTTGGCGATCCAGAAGGTTGCGCTGGCTGCTCTGTTGATCATGATCCCGGTATTTTATCTTGGCGGAGTATATAACGCGATTTTTCGGTATGCCGGTTCCGGTATGATGAAGACGCTCGTCAAAGCCTTTCTCATTTATGGTACTCCGATGGTGGTTCTTTTTTCTGTCATCGGAATGGCCGGTGTTCCGCGAACAATCGGTGTGATTCAGCCGATCATTTTCTTTATCATGGTAGGTTTTTCCCGGGTTACGGCGCGATATCTGATGGTTGATATATTGGGCCGCCACCGTTTTGGGGGGCAGGTCAAAACCGTGCTGATTTATGGGGCAGGCAGTGCCGGCCAGCAATTGGCTTCTTCAATGCGGTCAGAACCCGCGATGCAATTACGCGGCTATGTTGATGATGACCGACGCTTGGATGGGCAAAAACTAGATGGTGATAGAGTTTTCTCAAGCAGCCGCTTGCCTGATGTTATCGCGAAATATGGTATCACCGATATACTGCTTGCACTCCCGAATATCTCTCGCAAGAAACGGCGTGCCATTGTTGATCAGATTCAACAGTTTAAGGTTCATGTCCAGACCCTGCCGAACATGAAAGAGATCATGGATGGCCAGGTTTCATTTTCTGATATACGCGAGCTTGAAATTGAGGATTTACTGGGTCGAGAGCCGGTTGCACCAAATGAATTGCTGTTGGGGCGCACAATTGTAAGCAAAAAGGTTATGGTCACAGGCGCTGGTGGGTCAATCGGTAGCGAGCTTTGCCGCCAGATTACAAAGTCAGGTGCCCGCCAACTGCTCCTTTTTGAGCTATCCGAATATTCTTTGTACGTTATTGAAAAAGAGCTGCGAAAATATTGCAGCGATCACGGCATTGAAAATATCGAGCTTGTCCCAATTCTGGGTTCAGTCACCGACGCCTCTCGTTTGAAGGAGGTTTTTGAATTTTGGCAACCGGATACGGTTTTTCATGCGGCGGCTTACAAGCATGTTCCTTTGGTTGAGTCCAACCCCGTTGAAGGGGTGAGAAATAATATTTTGGGTACATATGAAATTGCCCGCGCGGCACATGCGGCGGACGTCAAAGACTTTATATTGATCAGCACCGACAAAGCGGTTCGGCCGACAAATATCATGGGAGCCACAAAACGGGGTGCTGAGCAAATTATTCAAGCCTTTGCGAAGAGAAGCGGTACCCGGTTTTCCATGGTTCGTTTTGGAAATGTTCTGGGTTCAAGTGGTTCGGTTGTACCCTTGTTCCGGCAACAGATTGAGATGGGTGGTCCGATAACGCTGACCCACCGAGATGTAACTCGCTATTTCATGACGATACCTGAGGCAGCGCAACTGGTGATCCAGGCCGGTGGCATGGCCAAAGGTGGAGAGGTGTTTGTCCTGGATATGGGTAAATCCGTGCGAATAATCGACCTTGCCAAGACAATGATTCAATTATCGGGCCTTGTCGTCCGGGATGAGGCTGACCCTGATGGCGATATTGAGATAAGGGAAATTGGATTGCGTCCGGGCGAAAAACTCTATGAAGAGCTAATTATTGGCAATGATCCGCAGGCGACTATGCATGATCGTATCATGATGGCACGCGAAAGCCATATGAAACAGGAAGATCTGGATAATCTGATTGGCAAAATCGCAGATTGCCGACACTCTTCAGAGGCTATCGCACTGTTGAAAACTCTGGTTCCAGAATTCGAACATGAGAGGGACAATTTGAAAGCGGAGAAAGCTTCGTAAGCTATGTTAGGGCTTAAAGCTTTTCAAACAGCTCTGATCAATTCCAAAATTCGATCGCGATCTTCCGTGTGGCAGATTAGGAGATCGGGAAGATAAGTGTCTTGTTGATTATAGCACAAATGGCTTCCGTCAATGCGTGAGCAGTGCAATCCATGCGCTTTGGCAACGGCGACCGGGGCGCAATTGTCCCACTCATACTGCCCTCCCGAATGGAGGTAGACATCTGCCTCCCCGCGAACAACGGCCATTGCCTTGGCTCCAGCGGAACCCATCGGAACAAGCTCTGCATCCAATATTTTGGCAACCGCAACCGCCTCTTTCGCTGGCCGGGAGCGGCTAACCACCATACGCAACCTATCAGCTCGGCTTGGCAATTCAGCTTGGACATCGCTGCGCAAGGTCAGGCCAAGCGACGGCAGTGCTACTGCTCCGATCACCGCTTTCTCCTGGATTGCCAGGCCGATATGTACGGCCCAATCACTGCGGCCTTCGCCATATTCCCGGGTACCATCAACAGGATCAATGATCCACACGCGATCCCTTGATAACCGTGTTAGTGTATCCTTGCTTTCTTCCGACAGTAAGCCGTCATCTGGCCGCATTTTTTTCAATGCAGAAACCAGCATGTTATTTGCCGCCTTGTCACCCGCGTCACCCAGGTCTTTGCCTGTCAAATTGGATTCAGCCCGCAATTCCAATAGCAAAGTCCCGGCCTCTTCAGCCAGCTTCGCTGCCAATTCAGCATCTGTCATATGGTATAGGACCAACTTCCAACAATTTTGTCCACGATAATTTCAGCCGCTTCCTCCGGACTCATCTTGGTAGTATCGATCCGTAATTCCGCATGTTCCGGGATTTCATAGTCGCTGTCGATACCAGTGAAATTTTTGAGCTCTCCAGCGCGCGCCTTTTTATAGAGCCCTTTCACGTCGCGCTCTTCTGCAACTGCAAGCGGTGTATCAACAAATATCTCAACAAACTCATCGTCTGGCAACATAGATCGAACAAGCTGCCTTTCTGCTCTGAACGGTGAAATGAAAGCCGTTAGCACGATGAGGCCGGCGTCAGCCATTAACTTGGCAACTTCACCGATGCGGCGAATGTTTTCCACCCGGTCGGCGTCGGTAAAGCCAAGGTCTTTGTTCAACCCATGGCGGACATTGTCACCATCGAGCAAGAAACTATGCTTGCCAAGTGCATGTAGCCGTTTTTCGACCATATTGGCTATCGTGGACTTGCCGGAGCCTGAAAGGCCCGTAAACCAGACTACTCTGGGTTCCTGACGCTTTTGCAGGGCATGGGCCTCACGGTCGATATCAACATCCTGCCAATGAACATTTTGTGACCGGCGCAGGCAAAAATGGAGCATCCCGGCGCCGACCGTCGCGTTGCTAACTTTGTCGATCAGAATGAAACCGCCAAGATCACGATTGTCGGTATAGGGTTCGAAGACTATCGGACGATCGGTTGCAATTTCCGCCACGCCAATATCATTTAACTCCAACGTTTTGGCAGCAAGCTGCTCCATATTGTTGATGTTGATCTGATATTTGGGCGATTGAATAGTGACGCTGACAAATTGTGTCCCGATTTTCATCCAGTAGCTGCGGCCCGGCAACAATTCTGATTCGTCCATCCAGACAATGGTCGTTTCAAATTGGTCGGCAACCTGAGGAGGGTTGTCAGCGGCAGCAATTACATCACCGCGAGAGCAATCGATTTCATCGACAAGGGTTAAAGTGACAGACTGTCCCGCCACCGCTTCATCAAGATTGCCATCCATCGTGACAATAGTCTTTACCTTGGATGTCCTTCCAGAAGGCAAAACACGGATTTCATCACCCGGACGAACTGTGCCACTGGCAATTTGTCCACTGAAACCACGGAAATCGAGATTGGGTCGATTAACCCATTGTACCGGCATCCGTAGCGGGCGGGACTGGTTGGTGGTGACCATGACCTCAACATTTTCCAGATGGTTCACCAGCGTCGGTCCATCATACCAGGGCATGTTTTCGGACGTGTTTGTAATGTTGTCGCCGGCAAGCCCGGAAATAGGAATTGGAGTGAAAGCAGTGATGCCTATCTCTTCGGCAAAAGTTGCATAGTCAGCAGTTATTTTGTCATATGTCGCTTGATCATAATCAACCAGATCCATCTTGTTTACTGCAACTACCAGATGTTTGATCCCGATCAGATGAGCCAGGTAACTGTGCCGGCGTGTTTGAGTTAAAATCCCCTGCCGTGCATCAATCAATATTACGGCAAGGTCAGCGGTCGACGCACCAGTCACCATATTACGGGTATATTGTTCGTGGCCGGGCGTATCGGCGACAATGAACTTGCGCTTTTCTGTTGCAAAGAAGCGGTAGGCAACGTCGATCGTGATACCCTGTTCACGCTCCGCCGCCAATCCGTCCACAAGCAGTGCAAAGTCGATCTCTTGACCCTGCGTACCGACCTTTTTGCTATCGGCTTCAAGGGAGGCCAATTGATCCTCAAAGATCATCTTGGAATCATAGAGCAAGCGTCCAATAAGCGTAGACTTGCCGTCATCGACGGAGCCGCAGGTGATGAAACGCAACATCGTCTTATGCTGGTGTGCTTCCAGATAGGCGTCGATATCCTCGGCGATTAGTCCTTCGGTTTTGTAGATTGCATCAGGGCTGTCCATTAGAAATACCCCTCTTGTTTCTTCTTCTCCATCGACGCGGCTTGATCATGATCTATGGCTCTGCCTTGGCGTTCTGATGTTGTTGTCAATAACATCTCCTGGATGATCTGGGGCAGGGTGGTTGCCTCGCTCTCAACCGCTCCCGTCAGCGGGTAACAGCCCAAGGTGCGGAAGCGGATGGAGCGTTCTACAGCTTCCTCCCCCTCTTCAAATTTGAAACGTTCGTCATCGACCATTAGCAACATACCGTCGCGTTCCACTGTAGGACGGGGTGCAGAAAAATATAACGGTACTATCTCGATATTTTCGAGATGGATATATTGCCAGATATCCAGTTCCGTCCAATTGCTGAGCGGGAAAACCCGGATACTCTCGCCTTTGGACTTGCGGGTATTGTAGAGTTTCCAAAGCTCAGGGCGCTGATTTTTGGGATCCCAGCGATGATTGGTAGAGCGGAAAGAGAAAATACGCTCTTTGGCACGGCTTTTTTCTTCATCCCGGCGGGCACCGCCAAAGGCGGCATCAAAGCCATGCTCGTCAAGCGCCTGCTTCAGACCCTGCGTCTTCCACATGTCGGTATGCAACGCGCCATGATCAAAGGGGTTTATTCCAGCCGCCTTTGCTTCTGGATTCTGATGGACAAGCAGCTCCATGCCGGCGTCTTCGGCCGCCTTCTGACGCAACTTATACATTTCCTGAAATTTCCAGGTTGTATCGACATGGAGCAGCGGGAAAGGTGGAGGGGACGGAAAGAACGCTTTTTTGGCGAGATGGAGCATTACAGCGCTGTCTTTACCGACAGAATAGAGCATAACGGGCTTTTCCGCCTCAGCAGCGACCTCGCGCATGATCTGTATTGATTCTGATTCCAGACGTTGAAGGTGGGTTAGTTTCATTGCTATTTTTTGTCCGGTGATTTTCTAGTCTGTTAAGCTTGTTACTGGGATCGGTCTAGTGACATAAAATATGTAGAACAAAACATTGCCAATTGCTGGCAACAATTTCTAAGTGCCCCTAAACTTCCTTTGAAATAGTTTCGCAGTCAAATGACTTTTCATGCGCATCAAGCAATCATGACTCGATAGAGTTTCACATTGGAGGTGACCCAATGTTCATTTTCGCATGAGGGGAAATTTGTTTGTAATTGTTTTCTTATCAACGCACGGATTTTAAAATCAATTTTTCCGATCCGGTTCAAACAATTGCCCCGCTATCAATCGCCATCATTCAGTGTCGAACCCTAAACTCCTGATATAAATATCCGTCATCATATGCTTTCGTTTCCGTGCACAAAATTTTTGTGCTGCATGATATCTCTCCGAACAGCTTTATACCCTCACCCAATAGGATCGGCGCGCGCTTCAATCGTATGATGTCAATTTCATTGTCGGCCATTAGAGCACCCGCAAACGCACCGCCGCCACACAAGTAGATGGGACCATCTTGAATCTGACGCAATTCCTGCAAAAGTGCTCGCTGATTGTCGCGCACGATCTGAACTTCCCGATCCGCCGGAAGGTCCAATGTCTGAGAAAATATGTACGTTTTGAGATGTGGATAAGGATTTTGGCCGGGCTCGAGGCCGTATCGATATCCAAATTCATAGGTTTTGCGACCCATGATCGCACAGGAATAGGTCGACAGTCGTTGACCATAGTCTTCGACGACTGGGCCTTCATGGGCAAATTGGGTTATATCTTCGTTGGGGCCGGCGATGAGATAATCAATGGATACAGCGACGTCGTAAATAATGGATTGCATGAAAAGCTCCAATCTTGGGGGAGGGAACGGAGGCAGGTCCTAGTCGATTCAGTCTGATCTGAAGGATATGGAAAAGTCAGGAAAACAACAACTGCTATCCAATTTGCGAGAGTATCAGGACCACCAGGGCCAAATAGAGCGTCAATAGGATGTTGGTGATGCGTCGGTTTCGTGATTTCTGCAAATGGTGATGCAAAGACTGGAATAATAACTGATTGGAGGCCTCCTGCGATCGGCATTTCAAGCCGCATTCTTTCCGCTTTTCGCTGATATCGTGAGCCCCTTCAATTTCTGGGGTTGGAATAGCTGCGGCATCGGGATCGGATGGAAACGGCTTCGGCCGATTGCGAGACACAGTTTTGATGGTGGTGGTTTTCCTCTGATTTGCAGCCAGGCTGGAAGGCCCGGGAACGTCGTCACGTCCCATCTGCTGAAATCCAATATTGCGACATCTACGATATTCTCCAATGGACAGTTGGGAAATTCCAAAAGACTAAAACGGCAAAGCGGCCGAGTGCTAAAAATGCTTTACTATTGTTGAATTGATGCAAGAACCGGCAATGACGCAACGTCGCCCTGCACAAATGCCATGTGATGGGGCGAAAAAGCCTTGCCCAAAATTCAAGCCCATATCTTCGCATCCCGAGGTTGCAGTTTTGCGGGTTCATTGTTGAAAGTGGCTACAGTATTTTGGTCAAAATGGGCGTGATCGGGCGCCAGAATACTCCTTTGCGCCTTTGTACATAACGCCTCGTGGCCTTGAGGTTGAAAGGCCAACATGATGTGTTGGAGAACTGAATTTTATGAACAATCGATCGAAATCCGAGAATTTTCTTACGGTGGCAGAGATTGATATCGTCCGGAGAAGTTTTCTGAACCTGGGGGATGAAAACGCGCGGGCGGGCGAACTTTTCTACCAACAGCTTTTCGAGGACAATCCGGAACTAAAAAGGCTGTTCTTGAGTGATATTTCGATTCAATCTGAGAAACTGACAAACATGCTTGGTATGATCGTTTCACAGATTCACAACATGCCAGAATTGCTGCCGATGCTCGCTGACCTTGCGCGGCGTCATCTGGGATATGGGGTGGAGGCGGAGCATTATAGAGATGTGGGTGATGCACTCATTGGAACGATCCGTGATGTTTTGGGTCCCAAATTCAGACCTGAAGTCGAGGCAGCCTGGACAAAGGCCTATGAGGGCATTGCCTTGACAATGATCCAGTGCTGTTACGGCAGAGCTGGTATCGAGAAATATCAGATGGCCTCCTCGCAAAATTAGCTGAACATTGTTCCAGGATTGGTCAAGACCGCTCAAGTTGCCAGATAAAATCGAACTGGGTCTTATCGCCAACTCTTCAATGCCCACTTTTGCCCCAAAAGATGGACATTGAAGAGTCCGGTTTTGAATGCAGCGAGGCAAATGGAAGAACAAGCCTCAACGGACATTCATCAGACCATGCTGTGATATAGCCTATATCGGTTTGGGCCAGAACCCGCAAAAGCGCATATTTGCCATGCAACCATGCGGGTTCGCGTTGTTTCTTCCCCTCGTTAAAGCCTCTAGTTCAGATCTGACAGAATGGCCTGCGCGCGCAGGCATTCTTCCATTTCCTGTCCACAGTTACCCAACTTGGGAAATATGAATTTTGACCATGACGGGTATCAGCCGGTTAACAATGAGGGCTTTTTGATGTCTGATCTTCGGTTGGTTATTTGTGCCATTCTAGCCGCCATAGGGTCGGTCTTTTTTAGCGGTAGTTTGCAGGCCGAAACCGGTGTCAGAGAATGTCTTCTGACACCGAGTAGAACTTGCGTGGATACGTTAAACACACGCTTGAGTCAGCTTGAAACGGGCATGCAGGATACCAGTGTCCTACCCCTGTTGAAGCTTAGACGTGTTTCAGCACTAGTATTCTGGCGCCGGTTTGATCTGGCCGAAGCCATCGTAAAGACCATACCAACGGATGCACAAAATGCCACTTTGAAGGATTCGGCGCTTGTCGCCATTGTTTCGGTATCCCACGAAGATCCACTAGAGCGAGCGCAGCGTTTGCTGGCCCAGATTGAATCGGCGGATTATTATGAGATTGCTCGAGCCAACTACATTGCCAATCTGGCGCGTGCTTCCGATCCCGAAACAGCGCTGCATGCGCTTGCGGCCACCAATCGTCCGAACACGCCGCTGAAATATGTGGCTGTACGCGAACTCTCGCAGGCATTGGCTTTCGATGGTCGGCTCCAGAAAGCTGTAGAGCTTATCCGAAACGGGACTGGGAATGATAAGGGTCAGGAGGGAAATTACCTGTCATTCCTTGCGATTAGTGAACTTAATCAGGGTCGGGCAGCCAATGCTGAGAAGCTCTTGACTGACATTAAAGACCCGTTCTGGAATGCTGTCACCCGAAGTGAGGTTGCTGGGGTGGTCGCCAAGACCGGAAAGATGGCAAAAGCGGAAATTTTGTTTCACCAAGCCCAGAGTGAGATGGCGAATCTAAAGCAAACAGATCGCCGCTTCCGTGTATTCGACACGTTTGCACGGTCTGCCATAACTGGACAGAGACTCGACTTGGCGGTCAACGCGATCCGTGACGTTGGCAGTTTTCCCTTAGATCAAGCGAATGCACTAAGCAGAATCATTGAGATCGCAGCAGGAAAAGTAACCCAGGCGGAATGGCGCCCCGTCGCTGATCAGGCTATTGCATTGCTCAAAAAAGACGAAGGCTCCCTAAAAGCAACGCGCAATAATTGGGATCGCGGTTGGAGCCGTTTGGCCGATGCGGTCGCGATAGCAGGGGATCCAAAATTGGCAGCACGCCTCACAAAGCATATCTCTGATAGAAACTGGCAGCATCAAAATCTCGCCAATATCATCAGGACAACGATGCACAATGCGCAGTTCCAGGAGGCGCTTGATCTGCTGGCACTTCAAACCGATTGGGACAGACGTGTTCAAGGATATATTGCCCTTGCACAATTGGCAGAAAGCTCCGGCTATAAAGATTTGGCCAAGGAATCGCTTGTGACCGCCCTAGGGTTGATCGAGGGGCCTGAGTTTGTTCCCGTAAACGATACGACAATCAGCCATTTAGCAAGATATGAATCGCGGGCCGGGCAATATGAGCGCGCCGAGATGCGGCTAAGGCACGTGAAAGATAAAGAGCTCCAGATGCGCGGCCGGATATTCAATCTCGATATGGCGGCAATAAATGGTTCAAAAGATGATTATGATAGGTATTTTTCCATCGCTCGTGAAGCCATCGCAAAGACAGAATCTGCAGATATGCAGGTTCATTTTTTGCAGATTCTTGCATCTCAACTTGTCTCTGCAGGGAAAACCCAACCCGTTCTGGAGTTCAGCAGATCAATTGAGGATGGCTGCGCCAGGGATAGATTTTTGGAAAGCATGGTATCGCTGATGGTTGACCTTCAGCGCTTTTCTCCAGCCCAAAGACTTATCTCCGAAATCTCAGCACCGGAAAAACGTGCTGCTCAAGAACATCAAATGGTCTTAAATGCTTTGCGATTATCACTTGCCAGGTGACCCCGTCGAAACAGGCACGTTTGGCTTGTACGAGCAGTATCTCGGAGCAACGAATAGTTTCTTGTCGGCATCCAATAATCTCTGACGCAGTCGATTTGCAAAAACCCATGCACCGCCGGTGAGCATATCCCCAGATGATCAGAAATATTCTGGATTTCCGGAGACGATTTTTGTTATCGTTCCTGCCGACTTCCCATTTCCATCTAGATAAACAAATGCGCCCAAATGCTCAGCCAAGTTGTAGTTATCATTTATACCATTGTGCCAAATAACGTCGTAACCGACGTCCTTTATAGCCAACGAACCGCTAACTATTTTGGAGTCTGGTCTTTTCACATGGACTTCGGTGTCGCTGGGATAATAGACTGAAGCCTGTTTGCGGCCTCCGACATCAATATAGTGGGTATGCCCGACCATCAATTCTGATAATATTTCCCGCTCAAACAGGATCATCGTATTTCTCCCTTTGTCATTTGCTATCGTGTTTTTCGACGCGAGCCATAAGAAGCGGCTCAAAACCTGATTCCAGCAACAGTGCGGGATCAGCATATCGTTTTCCTCTCCGCATACTTACGTTATACGCCCCAGTTTCTGGGCAAAATAGGACAAAAAAGCAGATAGCCGGAAACTATATGAGTATTCATGCGTGGATGTTGAATCTCAAGTTCTGGCGCTTTGTGTAGAAATGTGCCGGATGCCGATATTGGGGTTTAGAAGAAATCACTCTGAGCAAAAGGCTATCCTGCTTTATGCCGCGTCGCTCAGCCCGTTTAAACCGGATTAAGGATCCGGGATACTTCGGATGGTGCCAGTCTCATAGCTTGGATATCAACCTGGCTTTTAGCTTTGGATCGTGAGACTCTTTTTGGATTTTTCAAACACCGCTTCCAGATGTTCTATTCCTTTTTGCGTTAGAAAAGCATGATTCTGACCATCATTGGAATGACCGTGCTCCAAATAGAGAAGCCCGTCTTTCATCAGCATATCAATGTAGCGCAGTGCATTTGTGGAGGCGCTGACGGAACCAATCCCACGCATTGAAATTTTCACGGTTCGGTTCATTTTATGCGCTGTGTAAAGCTCCAGTAGAATGTCCCAGCTGTCGACGCAAAAATATTGAGCGGGAAAAGAGCGGCTACATTCACGTCGAAGATTTAGTGCCAGTTGGGCTATACTGAGCCGCTCCAACCTAGCTGCTGATTGGTTGCATTCAATGCGCTTAAGCCGTTTATCCATCCTATCTAGAGTCGCTATGAGATCGGTTGCAGTTTGTTTCATATGTTCTGGCTCCCCAGCGATTTGAGGCTTGATCATTTAGGTTTCGCAGAATTACCATCTTGAATTGAATTCATCATTTTTGCGAGCAACTCTGCACAATAGTCAGCGGGGACCGGAGTGCTTCGAACTTCCGGTCCCCGCCTATCCTGAGAAGCCTGCGACCCTACGGGAATTGCTTTCTCAGAAATCTCTGATTCATTTAAATGGAGCTACTAGAACTGGACCTTCAATCCACCGCGTCCGCCAATACCGGTATAGTCGCCGCTGACATCAACATTGCCTTCAATGAAGCCGGTGACGCCTCCCTTCGTGGCAATGCTTAGGCCCAGATCGAACCGCCCGAATGTCCGAGACAATCGGTTGTCAATTTCGATGGAGTTGTCACCACTCGCAAATGTTAATCCATCACCTGTTTGTTTTTGATGCACGGCTTGTCCACCGAGATAATAGGTCATGTTGTTGCCGCCCCAGATCGTGGCTTCTCCGCCAAGTCTGGCCCCGGCCATGCCGCGTATCCCATCATATTTATCGAAGGTAATTTCAGCTCCAAGTGCAGAAAAATCATCCAGACTGGCGCGTTGATATTCGAAGCTGGCAAGCGGTTGGATGAAAAACTTTTCATCACCAAAGCGATAGCCTGCTTCAAGCCTTACGCCATAGGCAGCACCATCAAGATCCGCAGTATAGCCAGCGGACCGCGCCCTGACATCAGCCGCAATAAAGTCGTATTTGGCTAGTGCGTTGGCAAAGAAGCGACCGCTTTTCAGACCAGCATAGGCACCAATGTTAAAGGCATCGTATCGGACGTTATCAGCGGTTCCATCAAAGCCCAGGTTTGAATTCAGATAGCCGCCGGTGAGGCCAAATAACCCGCCATCGCCAATCACTCCGGAACCGAATTCATAACCGGCCTGAAACCCGAAATAGTCCTGTTCATAATTCACCGCGACCGGTTCTGACAGACCTCCTTCGCCAAATTCAAAACTGTCATCCTGATTGGTAACGGTACCATATATCTGCATCCATGCGGGGGACGCAGAATCATCAGCCGGTGTAGCCATATGGGCCGCCCATGCGTCGGCAGAGCGATACCAGAGCGATTGTGCCCCTTCGACAAACTTGAGCGTCTGGAACACCGGCGTGCCAATCGTGTTGGTCAGAAAAAAGTCATTATCCGGCGCATCGAAAAACACAGAATAGGCAAAGAAGCCGATTGTCTGGCTTTCCGTTCCAAGAGCGAAAGCATCTTCGTTCGTACCAGCACCGGCATCCACAACCAGAACCATATTGCCGAAGTTAGGGCTGGTACTGATGTCATTAATCTCGAACACTGTATTACCGGTAGCCGCGCCCGCGATGACCAATGTATCTGCCGACCCTGCGCCGTCGAAAGTGACATCGAATGCGAAGCTACCATCACCGCTACCGACATAATCACCCGGCAGGGTCAGGCTGTTGCCAATCACGCCATTGCGCATCTCGATCAGACCGTCATTCCCGAACTGCTCAAGATTGTTGAAAGCAATATTGCCGCCGACGAGAACCGTGCCTTCATTGTTAAACAGGTCATTGCCTGCACCAAAGTCACTGTTCAGTGTTGCATTGAACAGGCCGTTATTGACGGTCACGTCATCAAAGGCGCTTAACAGCACCCGGCCATTAACCGTGCCGCTATTGGTTAGCTGTGTCGCACCGCCAATGGCTTCCAGGGCAAATCCGGCGCCGCTTTCCAATGTACCACTATTGTTGACTGCAATAGACGAGCCGGCAGTAACTGCGGTGATCGCGTTGCCGGTACCCCCGGCAACAGTACCGCTGGTGGTAACAGAGGCAGCTTCGGTTCCTTCCTGCAGCACGTTAATGCCATCCACGCCGCCAGTCACATCAGTTGCCGTGACCGATAGAGACGTGCCATTAGCCGAGCTAAGCGCCTCAATGCCATTGAAAGCGACACCGGTGACCGTGCCCGACGAGGTGATGATCAGCGCACCGCTGCCTTGATTGTCCGCATCAATGCCGTTCTCGCCGCCATTGGTATTGGCGGCATTGACCGTCAGATCGGTACCATTGCCGGAGTTGTAAGCGTTTATACCATTAATTGTGGTTCCATTAGCCGTCCCGGTGGACGTAACGGTCAGTGCGCCGCTGCCCGAGTTGAATGTATCTATCCCATGATCGTTGCCATCGGTATCGGCCGCATTGATCGTCAGATCCGTGCCATTGGTAGAGTTATACGTGAAAATACCGTCCAGACCTGCACCGCTTGCTGCGCCGGTGGAGGTGACGCTCAACGTGCCACTGCCATAGTTGACTGCGAAAATACCGTTATTGCTGCCGGTTGCCACATTGCTGGTGATTGTCAGGTCCGTGGTACCCACGTTATTATCGGCATTGATACCGTCACCGTTCTCACCAATGACCGTGCCTTGCGCATTGATGGTCAGCGAGCCGCCGAAGTTGTCAGCCAAGGTGCCATCGGTCGATCCAGTGATAGTTGTCCCTTCCAGCTGATCAATCACCATGGAGGCGGAGACATCATTGGCGCTGTTATAGGCAAAGACACCCTCTGCAGTCTGACCAGCAACATCACCGGTGACGCTGATGGTCAAGCCAGCGCTGCCGAAATTTTGCGCGCGCACGCCGATTTGTCCGCCGGTAACATCTGCTGCTGTTATTGATAGTGAAGTACCATTGGCTGTGTTGAAAGCAAAAATACCATCAAAAGCAGTCCCGGTCGTCGCGCCTGTCGAGGTGATCGTCAGAGCGCCTTCGCCATCATTATACGCGAAAATGCCGTTGCTGGCACCATTGGCAACATTGCTAGTGACCGTAAGGTCAGTTCCATCAGATGAGTTCTGCGCAATAATGCCATTTAGCAGCCCTCCTGATGCCGCACCACTTGACGTAACCGTAAGCGCGCCCTGTCCATTGTGGTCGGCGAAAATACCGTTATTGGCGCCGGTCGCCACGTTGCTGGTGATCGTCATGTCGGTACCAGTCGCAGTATTCTGGGCGTAAATTCCATCAACAGAAGTACCCATCGCCGTGCCAGTTGAATTAACCGTCAGTGCGCCGTTGCCCTCGTTAAGAGCGTAAATGCCATGGTCACCGCCATTTGTGTCCGCTGCCGTCACCGCCAGATCGGTGCCATTCGGCGCATTTCGTGCATAAATGCCGTCAGAAGCGATCCCGGTCGCTACGCCCGTTGAATTAACCGTAAGTGCGCCTTGGCCTCCGTTAAGAGCTTGAATGCCATTTCCGCCGCCGCTTGTATCGGCGGCATTCACGGTCAGCGCCGTACCATAGCCCGCGTTCAGCGCAAAAATACCACTTCCAACCTCTCCGGTCGTCGTCCCGGTGGTGGTGACCGTCAGCGCGCCGGTACCAGCATTGAACGCGGTAACACCGGTCAAAGTGCCAGTCGCCACATTGCTGGTAATCGTCAAATCGGTGGCGCCTAATCCATTGGTTGCGAATATCCCTGAAACGGCCTCACCCTCGGCTGTACCTGTGGAATCAATGGTCAAGGCGCCAGTGCCATCATTATCCGCATTGATGCCATTAATGCCGCCAAGGCTATCCGCCGCATTGATCGTCAGATCTGTACTATTGCTAGAGTTGATGGCCTCAATACCATAAAAATCGGTACCGGTTGCTGTGCCGGTTGAGGTGATGGTCAAGGCGCCTACGCCTTCATTATTGGCATAAATACCGTTCTGCCCGCCACTGGTGTCCACTGCACTTATGATCATATCACCACCGACGGGATCATTTTGGGCGTTGATCCCGCTAAAAGCATCGCCATTTGCCATGCCGATCGATGTCACGGTCATTACACCAGTGCCGGCGTTATAGGCCCGAATACCGTTCCCTGTGCCGGTTGCTATATTGCTGGTGATCGTCAGGTCCGTGGTGCCAAGGCGATTGAAGGCGTTAATGCCATCTCCTCCCTCACCTTCGACGGTCCCAAGCGCATTAATGGTCATCGCGCCGCTCAAATTATCAGCGTCAATACCAGCGACCGCGCCGGTGATGGTCGTCCCCGCATCCTGATCTATTTGCAGCATGCCAGACAGATCATTGGCGCTGTTATAGGCGTAAATGCCATCAGCGCCCTGGCCGGTAATGTCGCCAGTAGTGCTGATGGTCAGGCCGGCGCTACCGTCATTTGTGGCGACTATTCCATAGGTTCCCCCTATAACGTCCGCTGCCGTGATCGACAGGGAAGTACTATTGGTGGAGTTCGATGCCAAAATACCAACATATGTGGTTCCGGTTGTCGTGCCGGTTGTATTAATAGTCAGCGCCCCTCTACCCTCGTTAAGCGCCTGAATGCCATATTCTCCGCCGCTTGCTATGTTGCTGTTGACCGTTAGGTCACTTGCGCTACCAAAGTTACGCGCGAAAATGCCATCAGCGGTGTCGCCGTCAGCGGTGGCGGTGGACGTGACTGTCAAGGCAAGCGTGCCTTCGTTGACTGCGCGAATACCATTTTCACCGCCTATGGTATCAACGGCATTGACAGTCAGATAGGTGCCAGCATTATATGCATCAATGCCATCGTAAAGCGCTCCAGAGGCCAGGCCGGTAGACGTGACAGTTATCCCGCCATCCCCGTAATGCCTGCCGTAGATGCCGTCATTGGCGCCGATCGCCACGTTGCTTGTGATGGATAGGTTCAAGGTATCTATTTCATTCTCGGCACTGATTCCGTTCCCAGAGACACCGGTAACCGTGCCATTGGATACCAGAGACAAAGAACCGCCATTTTCATTGTTGATACTGATACCATTTTGTTGCCCGGTTATAGCTGCAGCCTCGGCATCATCGAATGACGCACCGTCGATGCCGTTAATTTCCAATGCATCGCCGGCTGCTGTCGTTATACCGAAGCCGGCTTCTGTTGTGACAGTAACCGGCGTACCGCCGAGCACCTGCGAAACATCCGCATCGGCAGGATCAGTGCAAGTAAAGATACCGGAACCGGCAGCAGTTTCGGTACATGAACCCGCCATCGCAGGCGCCTTTCCAAGCATTCCGGTACCGAACATCAATGCCGTACCAACGGCCGCGGCCGATACTGTCAAACGGAGCTGGCCTGTCTGTGGGACTATGCTGGCGGTGCCGCCCTTCCATTTTACGAGACGTCCCCCGCGATTGAGGAGATGTATTGGTGATATATCTGAAATCAAGTCAAAACGGGGCATTGGATTTTCCTTGCTGGATATTGATTTTTTGAATGTGATAAAGTCCGATTACGGGCGTCAGTCGCTAACGGCTTTGGGGTTATGGTTGGTGGTGAACTTGGCGCATGCGGCCGTGCTCGATCTGCGCAACCTTTGGACGGTGATGGGCTTGCGGCGACGCAAGATTGCGAATTTTTGAATCGGTTCCAACAATATGAAACCAGTTGATGCGAACCGGTGCGTTAAACTGATCGCCTGATCCTGAATGCCTATTGAGCTAACCGCATTTGGGTTTCCCCTGAGGTGGTTTTTCAACAAAGCTTTGATCATGAAATTGCTTTCTGTTTCTATTCCCATTTGCCGCTGCCTCATTCATCCACTCGATTTTCGCCGCCGTCTATCGACAGGCCCGCAATGCGAGTGTGCAATTATGCAGGTACTGCAAAGGCCACTAAAAAATGTATTAATATGAATGGATTAGCGAGATTGATCCTGTGTTATCGGTCTTGTTTTCTGGATACTAAATCCGATCCCAATGCTTCTATTTAACGGGGGGTACGCAACCGATGATGTTCTTCAGGTTCACCCATGATGCGAAGCGTTCTTCAAACAACTTTTTTGGATCACAGGGAACGCGATGGCCTCAGAATGAGTCGTCAAAGGAAGGGTAAGATGACATAGTCAATGGCGGGACAATCCAGCGGGCCTGGATGAGATGACTACGTTTTCCCCGCGAGCTGGCAAACGTTCGAGGCCGATTGATATTGTACTGCACCGGCATTGCCAAAGGAGATACCGATCATTGTGACGGCTATGCCGTCATATGCCTTCACCCAGGCAGTTTCAGCATCGGAATCAAATCCGGATCCAAGAATATCTCTAAGCATTGCGATAAGCGCATGACCGACGTCGTGATAATGTTCGGCTCGGACTCCATAGCCAATGTGACGGCTCGCCAGATCGCTCAGCATCGGTAGCAATTCAGGCAGGTTATGAATCTGCGACACGATCAAGCCCAGCATATTGGTCAGTTTCTTGGATTGAATGGAGCTGTCTCTATCAAGCAATTCCTCCAGTTCCGGCTTGATTCTGAAGAGATACTGATAGAAAATTTCTTCCGCATAGGCGCTGTCAGCGCTGATGATCAGGAACGTTCGCCTGATGATGTCGACTTGTGAAACCGTCAGAAGTTGCTTGGATTTTGGTTGATAAAACATGGAATTCGGCTTCCTGATGTCCGGTTGTAGTTACCGGTGCAAAACCGTAGCTTTACAAGAGCGACTTTACACAGCGTTACAATTCACTATTCTCGTTAGGTTACAATTTGCCCCCGCTGAACCCGAAAATTTGCACCCCCACCATGCGCAAACCCCACGACTTTGTTTTTATCAACCCGGTTGTCGAGATTGATGCGCGCAAAAATAGGATGAAATAATTGTGTCTTTTGACTGGAATAATCTCAAAATTGTTCTTGCGGCCTCGCGCGCCGGTTCTCTTGCTCGCGCTGCGCATTTATTGGACCTGGATCAATCAACAACAGGAAGACGGCTGACAGCCCTTGAGGCTGACATTGGCACGTCGCTATTCGCACGAACAAAGACGGGATTGGTCCCCACCGAAATCGGCAAGCTCATTATAGAGCGTGCGGAAGAAGTTGAACTGCGCATGCAGAATCTGGTCGATGAAATCGCTGTTGATGACGGCAGCATTGTCGGACTGGTGAGGTTGATTTCAAGTCCATGGATTCTGGAAGAGCTTACACGTGCAGCGCTACCAGACCTTCTGAAAAGAAACCCAGGCCTGGACATTCGCTTGCTTGGCCTGATCCCGGCTTCACCCATCCGCGGGGAGGTCACGCTCTCGCTCTGGTTTGAAAACCAGCCCCGGGTCAGTGAGTTTGCCGTGAACCTGGGTGAAGTGCACTATGGCATTTATGCGCGAAAAGATTGCGATCCGAGCGAATTGGAATGGGTTTCGTTCTTTGATGAAGACGCTCCGCGGACCGCGCCCGTTCGGCTTTGGGAGAAGATCCGTGGAGATCGGGGCCATCGCCCCCGATTGACGTCGACTGACGCTAGCGGTGTGATGAGAGCCGTAGAGGCTGGAATCGGCAAGGCGGTCTTACCGATTTGCGTCGCCGAACGGTCCGATTTGATAGTGCCCTTTGGTGACAAGCCATTTGAACTTTGCAGAACGCTGAAACTACACGCTCACCCCGATACGGTTCAGGCAAACCGAACCCAGGCCGTGATGGAGATGTTAAGAGACCGGTTCGCGGAAACTTTCTCGCGGCCCAATGGTGATCTCCGCTGATTACCGATAACTGAAGACTGATTGAGTCAGCGGCGCTGTTGAAGCGGCTGCGAACTACCCAGCAACAAGCTTCTTTTAGAGGGGGCAAATCGCCGCATGGCGGAGCAATGCCTCTAAATATCTCAGAAAAAATGACTTTTTAGTACCCAATGCGGTTCTTGCATAATTGCAGGTGGGCATTGCAGCGCTGTCGATAGACGACGGTCACAATCGTGTGGATGAATGAGGGGGCGACAAATGGGAATGTAAACAGAAAGATTGATCATGGCTAAGGCTTCGTTGAAAGAAGGTCCTCGCATGAAGACCAAACAAGGCACTGTTCAGGCGGATCCAGCTCAGCAGGAAGATGTCGGTCAGCTGGTGCAAATCCAGGATTCCGCGGGTCAGAAAGAGGCCAATCGTTCAGCAGAGGATATCTCACAAGGACCTCCCGCTGGAAAAAATGAAAACGCAAACACAACCGCCCAGGTCAAGGCCAGCGTCGATTCTCCTCAAACCACCACCTTTACCCAATCCGGCGGACTGGTTGATCGGCTGGCCGCTCTCAACGTCTCTCTGATTTTTTCATCTTACCAATCCGGTTTACTATATATGCTCGGTTGCAAGCCCGGCGGCGGGGCACATCTTCATCAGTCGGCGATGAAAAAGCCGATGGGTTTATGTGTCGAAGATAGTGACAGTTTCACATTGTCTGCGGGTTTCCAGATCATGCGGTTTCAAAATGGCCTGGACGCGAATGAACGGGTGAACGACATGTTCGATGCCTGTTATGTTCCCCGTGAGACCTATAATACCGGTGAACTGGATGCGCATGATATCGGCATCGATAAAAACGGCCTGCCACTGTTTATCAACACGCGGTTCAACTGCCTCGCCACCACTGATCCGAGACATAGCTTCAGGGAAGTCTGGCGTCCGCCCTTCATCTCGGCATTGATTGATGAAGACCGCTGTCATCTGAACGGACTTGCCATGGAAAATGGTGAGGCTGCCTATGTCACTGCAGTCAGTCAATCCGACACAATCGACGGTTGGCGTGATCGCCGAGATGACGGCGGCATCGTGATTGACGTTCGCAACAACAAGATAGTCTGCAAGGGCTTGTCAATGCCGCACTCACCCCGGATTTATAATGGTGAGCTATGGCTACTCAATTCGGGTACTGGCGAGTTGGGTGTGGTGGAAGGCGCAGCAAGCGGCAAAGGCAAATTTGTCCCGCGCCTGTTCTGCCCTGGCTTTTGCCGCGGCCTGGTTATCAAGGGCGGCTTCGCCTTTGTTGGCTTGTCCAAGCCACGCTACCAGCGCTTTGAAGGACTGGCACTCGACCAGCGGCTGGCGGAGGCGGACAGCGCGCCATGGTGCGGTATCCAGATCATTGATCTGGCCAAAGGTGCCTGTGTCGATTGGTTCCGCATCGATGGTGCTGTCTCCGAAATTTATGATGTTGCTCTGTTGGAGGGGCATGCTTGTCCCATGGCAATCGGACCGACTGCGCCCGAAATGACGAAATTCATCACCCATCAAAAATCGGAAACCGGTGGCGTCTAACGCCTCAACCGGGCGTCCGATCTGGATGTTTATACCAAAAAGGAAATTCCCCCATGCTTCGTTTTAACCTGATGTCCGATCTATCACGCAACAGCATCCTCCACCGTGGCGGGCGTATCGTGAAGTGGAAAGGCCGCACCGCCAGCATGGTTCCGCAAATTGCCGAGCTGCGTTTGACAGTATCGGCCGCAGCGGTTGGCGCAGCGCTGTTCTTCGGCGCAGGGTTCGGCGTCACCGCCCCTGCTCTGGCGGGGACATGCGTCGAATCCGTCACTATTCCGGGCAGCTTTACCTGCTCTGGTGGTTCAGATGCCGATACAGATGTCGAACAGATGTTGGGCGGTGTTGCTGTTTCCGTCTCGACCGTCGATGGTTTCGGGATAGCCGTGGATAATGCCGATGCGTTTGAAATCAGCGGTATATTCGGCGCCAGATTCCAAGATACGCAAGATTCCTATTCTGCCATTGTCGGCCGGGAAAATGGAATTCTCATAACCAATGCTGGTGGCGGCCTGCTATCTGTAGCTTCAACCAGCACCATCAGAGGGCAGACGCTTAACGGAATTTCTGCCACGAACTTCGCTGGTGGCACAGATCTTATTATCACCAGCAATGATACGAGCGCCGCGCTTGACGGCATATATGCCTTCAATCAGGGGACGGGTGTGCTGTCAATCACGGCAACCGGCACAACATCGAGCGTCAATACCGACGGTATTGACGCAATCAATGCTGGCACCGACCTTATGATTATCAGCAATGTGACCAACGGTGCTGATGACGGCATCAGGGCGTTCAGTGGGGGCACAGGCGCACTCACGATCACGGCAACCGGCGCGACCACCGGAACGGATGACTATGGTATTTACGCGGCCAGTTTCTCTGGCACGTCTCTTTCAATCACCGCGGGACAGGTCATGGGCGGCACCTCTGGGATTGTCGCTGCAAATCGTGGCTCTGACGGCCTGACCATCACTACGAGCGGAGATATCACCGGCCAGACCCGCGATGGTATCAACGCCTATAACGACGCCTATGGCGGTGTGTTGACCTACATGGAGATTAATCAGGCTGAAGACACAATCATTTTCGGCAGAGAGAGCGGTATTTTCGCCAATAATTTCGGAGGAACGTTGACGATCAACGCGCAAGGCATGGTTCGGGGCGATTCCGAAAACGGGATCAGTGCCAATAATCGAATCGGAACTTCAGACCTGAGAATCACAAGCAATGTCACAAGAGGTCGCTTTGACGGTATCGATGCGGAAAACCAAGGCAATGGTTCGCTAGTCATTGCCTCTACCGGTACAGCGACCGGTGATTATTATAACGGTATCGAGGCTTTTAACAGCGCCAACGGCACATCCTTGACAATCAATGCTGCGGAGGTCAACGGCGGCAGCTTGGGACATGGCATCTATGCCCAGAATTACGGTTCCGGCGCCCTGACCATCAGCGCAACCGGCGATGTTACCGGTCAAGGTGAAGCCGGTATCTTTGCCTATAACAGCGCCAATGCGGAAGACGGCATGGTGATAAATCAGGATCCTGGCGCAACTACCACCGGCGCGACAGATGGTATTTTTGCCGATAATTTTGGCGGTTCTCTGACGATCACCGCACTCGGCACCGTCATTGGTCTTTCAGGCGACGGAATTAATGCCGACAATAATGTGGGAACCACCGACCTGACGATTGTTAGCAATGTCGCGACTGGATCCAGCTATGGCATTCGCGCGCTCAATCGCGGCGCCGGCGCGCTCTCCGTCACCTCCACAGGTACAGCAGACGGGGCCGATTTCGTCGGCATTTATGCCCGCAACGATGGCACTGATATTACTGTCAATGCGGTTGACACAAGCGGCGGCGAATACGGCATTTATACCCGCAATGATGGCAGCGGCGCCGTGACCATTACTTCCACCGGTACCGCAAACGGGACAGATTTGGACGGTATTTTCGCCTATAATGCCAATGGCACCGATATTATAGTCGATGCGTTCGATACTAGCGGCGGCAACAATGGTATTTACGCGCGTAACGAAGGCACAGGCGCAATAACCATCACCTCGATTGGCACAGCGGACGGAGGCGATCTCAGCGGTATTCGTGCGTTTAACAACGCCGCCAGTACTTCTCTCTCCATCACAGCAGCGGCAGTGATAGGCGGGGCTGAAGGGATACAGGCCGACAATTTCGGGAGCGGCGGTCTGATCATCAGCGTCACCGGCGATATCACCGGTCAAAGCCAAGACGGTATCGACGCCTTTAACAGCGCCAACGCTGCGGACGGCATGGTGATAAATCAGGATGCAGGCACGACCACGACCGGCGCGATCTATGGCATCCGTGCGGAAAATCTCGGAGGATCGTTGACGATCAACGCACTGGGCGCGGTAACGGGTGGAACGGATGACGGCATTAGTGCTCTGAACGGAGCAGGAACAACGGACTTGGCCATCGTCAGCAACGTAGCGACCGGCGCCAATAACGGTATCGATGCGTTCAATGGAGGTACCGGTGCGCTGACCATAAGCTCGACAAGCACGGCGAACGGCAATAGCATCAACGGCATTACCGCCTTCAACTTCGGCTTTGGTACAAGCTTGACCATCAGTGCAGTCGATACCAACGGTGGTGCTTATGGTATCAACGCGCTTAATGCAGGTACTGGCGCCTTAACAATCCTCTCAACCGGCACCGCGACCGGGACTACCAATGATGGCATCGCTGCGCTAAATTCCGTCGCTGGCAGGTCTTTGTCGATTACGGCAGCGGATGTCTCAGGTGGGGCCTATGGCATACGCGCCCTGAATTATGGCGACGCCGGCCTGACTATCAGCGTCACCGGTGATGTTACCGGTCAGGGCAATCACGGTATCTATGCCTATAATAGCGCCAATGACCTGTCTGGCATATTGCAGATAGATCAGGATGCGGGGACGACAATCACTGGTGCGCTTAACGGCATTGATGCAGACAATCTTAGCGGTGCTATGACAATTAATGCTCTCGGTACCGTTCAAAGTCAGTCGACCACTGGAATTAATGCCTTCAATCGTGCCAATACCACAGATTTGACGATCATCAGCAACGTGGCGGACGGCGCCGACGTCGGCATTAGAGCCTATAACGGTGGTACCGGTGTGATAGAGGTGACATCGACCGGCATGGCGAACGGCGGCGCTTTCAGCGGGATTAACGTCCAGAATACGGTTGGCAGCGGTGACATCATTGTCAATGCTGTGAACCTAAGCGGCGGCAGCAATGGGTTATTGGGAAACAATTTTGGTGACGGCGCAATGACGCTCACCACGACTGGCACCGCCAGCGGAACGAGCGACAATGGTATTGCGGCCACAAATTTTACGGGCAGCACGGACCTCACGATCAATGCGTTTGACACCAGCGGCGGTGAAAACGGGATCTTCGCTGAAAACCGAGGCACCGGTGCACTATCCATCACTTCCAGCGGGATATCGAGCGGGACCGCCGCTGATGGGATTCATGCCTTAAACTCGGTCGATGGCACGTCCCTCTCCGTCACGGCCGCGCAGGTCATCGGTGGCACCCATGGCATATACACCCGCAACTCCGGCTCGGCCGGCTTAACGATCAGCGCCAGCGGTGATGTCATCGGCCAAGGCGCAGCGGGAATCTTTGCCTATAATAGCGCCAATGATGTCTCCGCTTCGATGGTGATTGGTCAGGATGCAGACACCATCACTATCGGCGCAACCGACGGTATCTATGCGGAGAATTTCGGTGGATCATTGACCATCAATGCGCTGGGTTCAACAATCGGTTTGGCCGGTGACGGTATTGATGCCAGAAATCGCGCGGGCACGACTGATCTGAATATTGTCAGCAACGTGGCCGAAGGGGCTGCCAACGCTATTCTTGCAATAAATTATGGTGACGGCGCGCTTGCTATCACCTCTAGCGGCTCCGCGTCCGGTGAAGCCTATAATGGAATCGATGCCTTCAATTCCGAAAACGGCACGGACTTGACCATTAATGCAATGGAGACAGACGGCGGCATTGACAGCATTAATGCACGCAATCTTGGATCCGGAGCACTAGTGATAAGCACCACCGGTCCGACGATGGGCGCTATGGGGAGCGGTATTATCGCCAATAACTCCGCTGCCGGCACTGGGCTGTCGATCACCGCAGCAGCTGTTACCGGCGGCACATACGGCATCAGCGCCCGGAACTACGGCAACGCGGGACTGGCTATCAGCACGACCGACGACGTAACCGGGCAAGGGACAGACGGGATCCGCGCCTATAACAGCGTCAATGCGGTTGATGCGCCTATGGAAATCAGTCAACTAGCAAGTACAACGATCACCGGTGCACTTGACGGTATCTATGCTGAAAATTTCAGCGGATCGCTCACCATCAATGCGCTGGGTACGACCATTGGTCAGGGCGACGACGGGATTATCGCCCGTAACGGTCCGGGCTCCACCGATCTAACCATTACCAGCAATGTGGCAGAGGGGGGCGTGAACGGTATTGTCTCCGCTAATCTGGGGGTCGGAGCGCTGACTGTAACGTCTACCGGCAGTGCGACCGGGACAGCTGGCAATGGTATTTTCGCGTTTCTTGCCAATCCCAATGGCACTGACCTGACCGTGAATGCGCTCAACGCGACCGGCGGTGAAAACGGTATCAGTGCCAGGAACGACGGCACTGGAGTGATCACTGTCACATCGACCGGGATAGCGAGCGGAGGTTCTGCCGACGGCATCTACGCGTTCAATTCCGCCAATGGCGCTGGCCTGTCGGTCGCGGCGGCCACGTCCACGGGCGGTCAAAATGGGATCACTGCGAGCAACTTTGGCGGCGGCCTGTTAACCGTCACGTCGACGGGTATGGCATCGGGGAGCGATGGTCTCGGCATTGCAGCATTTAACAGCAATGGCAGCGGCATAACGGTAACAGCAGCCAGCGCCAACGGCGGGCAGTCCGGCATTAACGCGACAAACTTCGGTGGCGGCGCGACGATGGTGACGGCGAGCGGCACTGTTTCGGGAACTGCTCTCAATGGTATTGATGCGCAGAACAGTGCCAGCGCCAGCAATCTCTCAATTATTGCCGCTGACACCAGTGGTGGAGAGAATGGCATTTACGCATCAAACAGCGGGAGCGGATTTCTGACCGTCTCGTCAACCGGCAGTGCAACAGGCACTGACGGCTCTGGTATTGAAGCTTTTAACTCGGCCAATGGTACATCATTATCTGTCACAGCAGCAGATGTTACCGGCGGCATTGATGGCATAGCCGTGCGGCAGGAAGGCACTGGCGCGGTGGAGATCACCACCACCGGTACTGTCGCCGGGGGTACCGGCAATGCGATTACTGCAGTGACCACGGGCTCGTCCATGACCGTCAATAATAGCGGCACGCTGGAAAGCGGTGCGGGCTTTGCGCTGATTGCCAGCGGCGGGGTAACAGACTTCACCAATAGCGGCATGATTAACGGTAGGGTGGAACTGAGCGCCTTTGATGATGGTCTGGTTAACAGCGGCACGTTCAACACAACGGCGGACAGCGACTTTGGTACCGGCACGGACATGTTTACCAATGAAGGTATGGTGGGCGTTGGAGGGACCATCGCTTTCAACGGCCTCGAGCAGTTCATAAACAATGGCCTGATCGAGATGCGAAATGACACGGTTGGCAATAGCCTGACCATTCCCGGTGACTATACTGGTAGCGCGGATGGCAGTTTTGGCGTCGATGTTAGTTTCGATGATCTGGGTGCTGCGGATCGTCTGATTGTCACAGGTGCAGCATCCGGTAGCACGGCACTTTTCGTCAATGATATCAGCATCAGCCCGAATTTCGGCAATATAGTTTTGGTTGTCGACGCAGATGCGGGAATGACGGAAGATGCTTTTGCACTCGCTGAAGAAAGCGCGACGATTGGCTTCTTGGCCTATTCATTGTCGTTTGACGCGGCCGGCAATGATTTCTTCCTGACCAACGCTATTGGCACGCCGGTGTTCCAGACATTGAAATTTGTCGAAGGTGCGCAATCGCTCTGGTATCGCTCTGCGGACGCCTGGGCTGCTCATATGGCCTCGCGGCGCACCGCGCCAGAATCGCCGCTCTGGATGCAAGTCTATGGAAGTTTGACCCAGCAGGATGATAATTTTGAATTCACTTCTGCTGGATTTACCCAGTCCATCTCGCTGGATTACGACCAGGACTATTTCGGTTTCCAGACCGGCTATGATTTTGCTCCGGCCTTTGGCAACGAAGATGTCGTCATTGGACTCACGGGCGGTTATTTAGGTTCAGATCTGGGCTTTGAGGGGAGCGCCGATAATGTCCGTTACGACGCCTTCAATATTGGCGTCTATGCTGGGATCAACAACGGACGGTTCTTTGCCAATGCACTGGCAAAATATGATTTTATTGATGCCAATATCAGAGCCAGAACAGCCGGTTACAATGCCAGTCTGGATGGTCAGGCTTATGGTGTCCGGCTTGAAGCCGGTTACCGTTGGGGCGACGATGCTTTCTTCATACAGCCGCTGGCAGGTATCGAATATCAAGCAGCCAGTCTGGATGATCTTTCTGTCCTTGGTGCCGATATTGATTTTGATACTTTCAACGGCTTGCGCGGTATGGCGGGTGTGCGGCTCGGCGGAGAAGCGAGCGTGAATGGCAGCAACCGGCTGACCTATTATTTTGGCGGGCAGGCGGTGCATCAATCGCAGAATGGCGATGGTCTCGTATTCACCAGCGGTGCTTCATCCATTGAGATTGAAAATCAACGATCTAACACATTTGGAAGGTTAGAACTGGGTGTGAACATCGCATCTCCGGGTGGCGTGACCGGCTTCATCGAAGGCAATGCTGATATCGGCGGTGGCTATACTGGCTATGGCGGACGCACGGGATTGAAAATAGAATTCTAGGCTCGCGAACCGGCAAGACTTCCATATTTCTGAGAAAGCAATTTTATAAAAGGTCGCAGGTTTCTCAGGATAGGTGCGGGCCGGAGGTTTGAAGCGCTCCGGCCCGCGCTGCCTGTTTTGCGCTCATCCTAACATCGCATGATTAACTTCAATGCAATTCCTACCCGCCGCCCACTGTTAACCGAGGAGATCTCTTTCTAGTGTGCAGCGGCATCTCCGGCGCCACGCGGCACGCGGATCGAGTCAATCAGTCTACGCACTTCGACCGGCGGTGAGTCTGTCATTTTGGATACCGCGATCGCAATCGCAAAGTTGATGATCATGCCGATCACACCAATACCTTCCGGTGAGATGCCGAACAGCCAGTTGGCCGCGACATTGGCATCCGGTGCAAGCAGCTTGAAATAGGCGATATAGCTGAACGTAAACACCAACCCGGTGACCATACCGGCAATCGCTCCCTCTTTGTTCATCGACTTTGAGAAGATGCCCATGAAGATGGCGGGAAATAGCGATGCTGCTGCCAGACCGAAGGCAAAGGCAACTACCTGAGCAACCCATCCGGGAGGATAGATGCCGAGAAAGCCAGCCACAACGATCGCAGCAGTAGCGGCAATGCGTGCTGCCAGCAGTTCACCTTTTTCGGTGATTTGCGGACGAAAGGTGGACTTCAGCAAATCGTGGCTGATCGACGATGATATTACCAGCAACAAGCCTGCAGCGGTTGAAAGCGCAGCTGCGAGGCCACCTGCCGCCACCAATGCAATCACCCAGCCAGGCAGATTGGCAATTTCGGGGTTGGCGAGTACCATGATATCGCGATCTACATAGACCTCATTGGCACTATCCACGTTCGATGGATTGGTGACCATCCGCTGTCCAGCAGTGCCGGTTGCATCAGTATAGTTCGGTTTACCGAGAAACGCATCGCCGCTGCTGAGCTGCATTACCCCATCGTCATTTTTGTCATAGAAGGCGATCAAGTCATTACTTTCCCAGTTCTTGAACCATGCAGGTGCATTTGCATATTCAGTCTGGTCAATCGTCTCGATGAAGTTGATCCGCGCGAAAGCACCGACAGCCGGGGCGGTCGTGTATAGCAGCGCGATGAAAACCAATGCCCAGCCTGCTGACTTGCGGGCATCTGATGCTTTTGGCACGGTGAAAAAGCGAACGATTACATGCGGTAATCCTGCCGTTCCGATCATCAATGCTGCGGTGATGCAAAACACATCAATCATCGATTTTGATCCGTCGGTATATGCGCCGAAGCCCATATCCTGCAAAACAAGATCAAGCTTTTGTAAGACATACATTCCTGAGCCATCATTTACCGTGGACCCCAGACCCAATTGCGGAATCGGATTTCCCGTCACAAGGAAACTGATGAAGAATGCCGGAACCATATAGGCGAAGATCAACACACAATATTGTGCTACCTGCGTATAGGTAATGCCTTTCATACCTCCGAGTACGGCATAGAAAAACACGATGGCCATGCCGATGATGACACCCATGGTGATGGGCACATCAAGAAAACGCGAGAACACGATACCCACACCGCGCATTTGCCCGGCAATATAGGTAAAGCTGATAAAGATCAGGCAGATCACCGCAACGACGCGTGCTGCTTTTGAATAATAGCGTGTGCCGATGAAATCGGGCACCGTGAACTGACCGAATTTGCGCAAATAGGGGGCAAGTAATAGCGCCAGCATCACGTAGCCTCCGGTCCAGCCCATCAGGTAAACCGAGCCATCATAACCGGAAAAGGCGATAATCCCTGCCATGGAGATGAAGCTGGCAGCGGACATCCAGTCAGCAGCAGTAGCCATGCCGTTGACAACCGGATTGACACCACCGCCAGCAACATAAAAATCCTTGGTCGAGCTGGCACGGCTCCATATCGCAATGCCGATATAGAGCGTGAAGGACAGACCGACGAACAAATAGATCAGGTTTTGCGTTTCCATGTCAGCCTCGCTCAATCATCAAGATCATATTTGCGTTCGATCATCTTCATCCGGATGGTGTAATAGAAGATCAAAACGATGAAGACGTAGATTGAGCCCTGCTGCGCAAACCAGAACCCCAGAGGATATCCGCCCAACGAAAATTGATCGAGCCAATCGCGAAACAAAATGCCGGCACCAAAAGACACGACAAACCATACGGACATCAATGTCCACAGCAACCGGATGTTTTCTGACCAGTAGGCCTTTTCCGATTCTGCAGTTTCAACGTCTTCTACTTCTTCTTCGGACATAGAGCTCTCCCCGTTTGTTCAAGATGGTGAACAAGTTTTTCCCCATTCTATCAAGCAGGTTATAGATGATTAGAAAATTTGGAAGAGTGACTTTGGACTAATATGATCAGCGCCTCACGCGCGCATCACAACATCATGCCGCTACAATACGAAGCTCAACGGCAACAGAAAGAGAAATGTTGAACTGATCGTTTTCTGCCAGATCCAAAAAGCAACCACTAACAGCGACTTTACCCTTATTGAGCCTTCTCGCACAATTATTAGGTCGTCGGAGTGGGTGTTCGGCGACGAAAGACAAGTCTACAGGGAGTTCGTTTCGGCTATGATACTTACGCTTGTTCCTTGATCTGGTATGGAGGAAACCTCCAAGCGTAACCCATTTTTCTTCGCCAGATCATAGCAGATTGCCAGCCCCAGTCCTTCGCCAGTTGAATCGTTTCCTTTTTGATAAACTGACTGAAACCGGACAATCTCCTCATCTGACATGCCTAAGCCGCTATCCAACACCATGATCGTAAAACCGCTTTTGCGCTTTCTGGCTCCGACAAGTACTTTGCCTTTGACGGTATATTTGATGGCATTGGAAACGAGATTGCTAACCATCCGCATCAAGACCAGCGGAGGAAGTGCGGTTTCAAGACTGCTGTTCACAATATCAAGCCTGAGACCCTTGGAAATTGCCTCTTCGCGGAACATTTGGCCGACGGTCTGGAAGATCATCGAAAGCGGATAAGGCTTTTCTGAAACTTGTTGGTCGCTGGGCAGCGGTTCATCTTTAACGGGACGGCTTTCAAACAGATAATCACCCGATAGGGATTCCAGATAATCCAGTGCTTCGCGAATATTCTGCTTCGTCTCATGATTTAGATTATCAGAGCCAGCGTCGAGGCTCATCCGCAGACTGCTCAACGGCTGCCTGATGTCGTGAGAAGCTGTTGCGAGCTGACGCTGGCGAAGCGCAGCCTGATCACGGGCCCGCGAATAGTTTTTTTCGGCCTCAAGCAGCCGCTGGCTTTTCTCAGCGTCTTCCTTAAGCACACGGATTTTTTCTTGTTGCGCTCGATCATGTTCCCTTCGCAGAGAAATGATCCCATAGGTAAGACCGAGCATGACCAGCGTCCCAATTACAATGAAGGTCGTTTTGGCAAAATTCCGCAGCACAATCTGATTTTCCAGATAGCCGCTGAACATCAACATGGCATAGACCAGAAACGCTATGAAGATTATGATCAGACCAGCCCACATCTCGAACAATCTGCGATTGGATGATTTTTCCCACCAATAGAGCGGAAGAAAATGGGAAAGGCACATGATGCCTGTCCAGACAAGTTGGATTTTGTAACTCGTGACGCGCGGAATAAAAGGGATCATGACCAGAGTTATGATAGGCAGTAAGGCGAGCCATTGGACATGTCTGGACCATGGGTGACTGCCCTTGCGAGTCACCATTGAAGAACCCGCCACGTAAAAGCCGAACATGATGCAGGCATAGCTTATCAAAAAACCGATATAGGCATTCCATTCCGGATGGCTCGGATACAGAAACCGCAGAGGAATGTTGTCGTCAAAGGACAAAGCGGCAAGCAACAGCCAAAATAGCAAGGCATATCGGATTCCGACGGAGCTCTTGAGCGAAATATTCGTCCCGAGCATTACGATCAATCCGAATATAGCGAGCGTGTAAAATGATGCGTTAAGCGCAGCCGTGCGCAGCTCATGTTCGACCAGATCAGCTTCGTCCCTAATTGCAAGGCTTGGCGCGGCGGCCATGAGTTTGGATGTCCGCACCATCAGCATGGCGGCTTCGTCAGGCCGTAATATTACTGGTTTTGACTTAAGCTGGGTGCCGCTCAATATTGCTGGATCATAGGGTTTGGCGGAAGAGAAGGACAATAGTCTGTCGACGTCGCCAGACTGTCGCACCAGAAAGATATCAGCATCCCGCACAGCAAATGCATCGAAAGTTACAATCCACTGATCCGCCAAACGTCCGTCCGGCTTTGAAATGTTTTTTATGGTGAGAGCGGACCACAGATTGGAATAGGGTTCGAACTGCTCTTCGGTCACCGGCACGCTGGATTCAAATTCGTTGGCCTCATATTCCGAAACCATATCGGCCAGCGCTCGATTTTCGCCCAGACGATATGCCATATGATCACTCAGATCAGTCTGGTTTTCACCAGATTTCAGTGTAAGGACCGGCGTGGCCAATGCTGGCCCAACATTCAAAATGGCTATCACCGCAAGAACGGTCACGGGTACCAAGAGGCGTAAAGCCGATTTAAAATTTGATGCAATTAAGCTAAGAAATGTCATAGGTTACAATCATTTGTTCCATGTTGTAGAACAGGAAAATGCCTGAAGGCAAGCGGAGCAGAAAATTGAAATGAGCCACTTTACCGCCGTTATTGCCGACGATCATGCGATCGTCCGTTCGGGATTGAAAGCTGCTTTGGAAAACGAGCGGCTTGTTAATGGACATACCATAACGGTAGTGGCGGAAGCCGCTAATGGACTGGATGCTATTGCGGAAGTTAAACAGCATCGCCCTGACATGCTTGTTCTTGATGTATCGATGCCAATGGCGGGCGGTGTTGAGGTGCTTGTCGAAACACGGCGCTGGGCGCCTGATACTCGAATCATCGTGTTCACCGGCATATCCGCGATGGGAAAAGTCAGCGAGCTGATCGAGGCCGGCGTTGATGGCCTGTTTTCCAAAGCCGAAGATAATCAGAGCCTTTACCAGCAAGTTCCAATGATTCTTCAGGGCGGTCGATATATTTCGCCGTTTTTTTCCGATATTTTGGAGAAAGCTCCGGAGCGAAGCGCCTTGACTGACCGGGAACGGCAAATTTTGAACCTGATTGTCGCCGGACAATCCAATAAGGAAATTTCCCGTCACCTTGGTATCAGCGCTAAGACCGTGGACCGCCATCGCACCAACCTTATGCAGAAATTGGACGTCCATTCGGTCGCACAACTCATAGCCTATTCTCTGCGCGAAGGCTTGATCGATCCTGCTGCGGAAATCTGATCCACTCAAAAACAGTCGGTTGGAAATAATAGTCGGCATAACCGGTAAATACCCTTTGAGGACGCGATTTTGAAATGGGGGATTCACCTCATTCAGCATCACAGCCTTCCTTGCTACCCAGAATGACAGGGAGCGGGACCAAGTTGGTCTCCGATGCGAAGGAAGAGATGATGAAAAAGGGAAGCAATACCATTCGGGGTAAAAAAATTGGGGTGAAGGTTTCATGCGCCTTGCTGGCGTTGGCCGTCGCAGGTGGGGTTATAGTTCCACTGCCAAGTCAGTCGGCGCAGGCTCAGATTCCCGGCTTACTACCAAAAGCAGATCAAGTAGCAGTAACCGAGCCGATGGCCATTGATGGCGTCTGGCAGATCCGCGAACTGGGCAAACATATTATAGTTGAGGCTGGACGTGCTTACGCGCTTGAAAGCTGGATCCACGCTTTTGTCTTTGAAATTCAGCCCGACATGGTTGTGCTGCGCAATTTCAAACAGCAAGCACCCAATGTTTATGTGGCGGACGATCTGCCGCTGATGGCGAAGGCCAATATGGTGGTTCAGGAAGACGGTTCGATCACAGCGACGGTCGCATCACTGGTTCCGGTTACTTACCATCTTGACCCGGTAGAGCTGTTCTATCCCCAGCATTTTATTGCGGCGATACAGGAAAGCCGGGTGCCCGCCCATTATCGTAATCGCCCCGGACCGCCATCACATGCCCTGGGGCCGCCACAACCCGGCGTTATCGGACAACCCAGAATTGAAGCTCAACCGGCATTGGAACCGGGCATCACCGAGCCTTTCGTGGAGCGGTGTGGCAATTGTGGTCTTTTACCCCCGGGCGTAGCCGGGCAGGCCGAACTTGCCACCAGCAGCAATGACAGTGCCGATGAAGGCGGTCTTTCCGACGAAGCCAAGCTGGGTATTGGTACAGTCGTAGCCGGAGGTATCGCCTACAAGGCAAGCGGATCCATCGGCAAAACCGCCAAAATGGTCGGCTCGACCGGAAGGGTTCCTCGCGGTGGCAAAGCCGCAACGAAACTGACCGAAGGACGCCTTAGAGGCGAGATCTTGAAAAAGGCCGGTCCCAAGGGAACCGGACGACTTATCGGGAATGGCACAGCCGCTCAGGCAGCCCGCGGAATCGGCGGAGCCACCAACGAAGCGAGATTAATGCAGCGCATTAACAAGGCTGGTGATGTTTCCAAACTGAACAAAGCCGGTCGTGCGGCGCAGGTGGCGCGCGGTGCAGGTGGATTGAAAGCCGCATCCACCGCTGCAGACGCTGCTAAGCTTGCCAAAATGGCCAAAGCCGGCGCGACCGCCGGTAAAATAGGCAAAGCGGGCCGCGCGGCGGTGGCAGGCACAGGCGTAGGAGCGGTTGTAGTGGTGGCTGAAATCGCCGCGACCGAAGGCATTGAAGCCGTCACCGGAGCCGATATTCAGGATCCGGTCTCCACCACGTTCCAATATGGATCCGCGATTTTCGACAAGGATGTAACCTTGGGTGACGTCGCAAAGGCACGTGCAGCACATCACCGGGAGAATTTTCGCAAAATTGGTGAAACATTCACCACAAAGGGAAAGATGAAGGAGAATCTGCGAGCCTATGGTGATAAAAATCGTGCGAAAGTCGAGAATGCCACCGGTATGGACCTGCAAAGTGGAAGGGAACGGCGCGCAGCTTACGGTGCAGCCCTGACCAGCGACAAGCCTGTCGCAGCGACCGCAAAAGTCATGGGTGATCGCGCCAAGCACCATTTGGAAAATACCGGCAAGGTCACGAAAAAAATCGGCTGTGGTCTGGGTAACATTTTCCGCAAGAAGGAAAATGACAAGGAGTGCTGACCTGATCGAGATCGCAAGCGACCCTCGATCTCGACAGGTCAATACAAGGAGGAGCGGCGACCGCTCCTCCTTTTTCTTTTGGCTTATCGCGAGCAAAGTTCAGCCTCTCAGTTGCTGAAACAGACGCGCAACTCAGTCATTCATCGTTCCGGATGTGGGCGTCGAGCCGATCGGTGTATTTTTAAGAAATTATTCGGTGCAGATGGTGTGGAAGTACTGGAAAATCGCTATTGCATTCGCGACGCCGAGAGAGGTTCTGGAAGTTTCGCCCACGAAGTCCAGCCTTGCATAGACCGCAATCTAACCAACCATTCCAAACTCTAAGGATTTAGGAAATTATGGTGAGCCCTGCTGGGTTCGAACCAGCGACCTACTGATTAAAAGCTCGGCAAAAGCTAGTCTCTGAGGGTCAGTCTGAGCAAATAATGGCGTACATCTAACGTTTTCCGCGACATTACAGTCAATAGACGGCGACCAGAGAGGGCCACCGTTCGGTACTTAATTCGGTGTTTATGGAGAATTTAGATGGCAGTTATCAATTTGACTGAGGCCCGTATCCGGGGGTTGGAATTTGGTTCAGGGACTTGGCGCGACGAACAAGTCAAAGGTCTTATGGTCGTATGCCACAAGACAACCAAGACGTATGCGGTCCAAGGTGATGTTCGCCGGAATGGTCGTCATATAAGGACTGTAAGAGCCAAAATTGATCGTTGTGATCGTATTGGTCTTAGAGAAGCTCGCAGCCAAGCCAAAGCTCTGATGAGCAAAATCCAGTCTGGTATTGATCCTACCGCCAATCCTGATGAGAGCGGTATAACTCTAAAGAAGGCTATGGATGTTCATCTGATTGACAAACCTCTCCGGTCCAGGACCAAGGAGGGCTATGAATACCATCTTGAGAAGTACCTGAAGCGATTTGCGAACAGAGCAGTTGTCGATATTAGCCGTCAGGAGGTCAGAGAACTCTATGACAAGCTTCGGTCAAAGTCTGGCCAGACAACAGCTGGATCGGTCATGAGGACTCTCAGAGCGGTCATAAACACGGCAATGAGGTTAGATGAAACAATCACTGCCAATCCTGTTGCAGCAATCAGGATCCCGACAAACAACCGGCGCAAGGTTGGCGCACTAGATATTCCAAAGTTCTTTGCTGAAGTGGAGGAACTCAATCCCATTCGCCGTGATCTTTACATGGCTATGTTGCTGACTGGTGCTCGCCGTTCATCAATTCTGCAAATCAGAAGATCTGATGTTGATTTGGTAAATTCCATTCTGACGTTTCGCCACATGAAAACAGGTGGGCCAATGATTTTCCCCATGGGTCAAAAGCTCACATCGATTTTGGAAAGCCGGCTGGCGGCAGATGAGAAAATAGGCAGTCCTTGGCTGTGGCCATCACCAGGAGCAAGCTCCGGTCATATCGTTGAGCCGAGAGAGAAGGGCAGGGAGTTACCCAGTCCCCATGAATGCCGCCATCATGCAAGAACGATGTTCATTGCTTCTGGTGTTCCCTATGCTGAGTCAGCTTTGTTGCTTGGGCAGCAACTACCAGGAGCGTCAGGTGGCTATGTACATCCTGAGCATTTGGTCGAACATCTCAGGCCACATACTCAGGCGCTCGAAAACTATGTTTACTCAAAACGAGAGGCAGGAGGCTAACGAAGCGAGAACTATTTAACTCTGAGTGTTCCTATCGACAACTCTTCACCATCTGCGGTTCGAAATTTCCAGTTTCCATTCCAAACGTTTTCAGCTCCTGCGGCGATCGAGTTGTTTAGCTGGTTCAATGTACCATAGGTGACGCCGGTATCCGTTCTCAACCATACTCCGGCCTTAGCTTCCGCAGTGAAGAGCTTGCCCTTATAGCTCCTAAAAATCTCGAATCCTTCTTGAAATCTAACGTTGTTACGGGCATCATACACCCCAGATCCTTTTGCATATCGATCGATTGGAGCTTTGCTTTTTGTTGATGGTTTGCACCCCAAAATCCGAGCGAGTACAGCATTTTCAGAGTCTTCGCCTTCTTTTCGGGCTGCCCAAATGGCTGCGTAGACGTCAGTAGATACGGTAATTGAGCGTGTCATGGATAATCTCCTATTGCTATAAAATAGTGAATAGCAGCAAATAGTAGATTGTCAAGATTGAACTGTCTCGATCCCAGTCTGGGCCGATTGCAGCAATTAATGGTACCTTCATGTTGTCTTAGGTATATAACTGGCTTGCGTGTTTCGGGAGCGAAGCCTTTACGGTTCGCAGCGCAGCGCTAGCTAGGACGCCCCGTTGAGATAGAGAGTTGGTTCCCGGCAATACTTAAATTCAAACCAAGCCCGAATTGGGCTTACAATGGAGTATTGCACATGCAATCTATCTCGATCAATGAGATCGAGAATGCGGTTCAACGCGTTCTCGAAAATAATACTGTCAGCCCATGGCTCGACAGCGATCAAGCAGCTAACTATCTTGGCTGCTCATCTGGCACTTTGAAAACTTGGCGCTCAAGAGGTGAAGGGCCTACCTATCATATCGTTAATCAAAAACTGGTTCGATATAATGTCGAAGACCTAGACGCTTTTGTCCGCGGGGAGGTGGCGCGATGAGTTACGATGATAGCCATAGTGGCGCCGGACCGGCTAACCAACCCGATGCCGACGCCCATCTAAGAGAAGAATCACGGAACGGAAACTCTCGGATATTAAATGCCAAATCGGTTCCGCGATCCGAACCCTCATTCAAACCATCTGAGTTGGTCCATTACAAAAATCTTGATTTGATACCGCTCCATGGTCCTGATGATGAGGACAGCGCGGGTAAAAAAATCGGGAAGTCCCCGATCGGAAGAAATTGGCCTAAGCGTCTTCCTCTGTCCATCGAGGATGCTCAAGATCATATGGCTCAGTCAAAAAATATCGGTGTTCGACTGCGCGATGGACAATTGGTTGTCGACGTTGATCCTCGCAACTTTGTTGACGGCCAAGATTCGTTGAAAAAGATGGGTGAGAACCTGCAAATAGACTGGAATTGCTTTCCTACAGTTCTAACGGGTGGAGGTGGCAAACATATCTACATGTCCATTCCGCCTGGCCTGAAGTTGATTGGGGGGCATGATGAATATCCGGGTATCGAATTCAAAACTCTTGGCCATCAAGTTGTCGCGGCAGGTTCGGTGCATCCGGAAACCAAAATGGTTTATGAATGGGATCCTCTGATCGAGTTTGATGGATTAATACCGTCAGCACCAGACGAACTCATTGCTTTAGCAAAGCGTAAACCTGGTTCAGGCGTTTCGGGTTTGTCGGGTCGTTTTTCTGGCAAGCAATTGGGAGATATGTTGGAAGGTCTAGACCCACTAAACTTTTCTGATCATCACAAATGGTTGCACCTCATGATGTCTTGTCATCACGCAACCGGTGGCTCTGGACGTGAAGAATTTATTGAATGGTCTACACGCGATCCTAACTATAGCGATCATGAACATATCATAAGGTGTCGTTGGGATAGCCTCGATTGCTTAAAACCTGGACGTTCTGTGACTGAAAAAACGCTTTTTAAAGCGCTGACGTCAGTTGGAAAAAACAGTTTGATACCTCGTGAGTCAGCTGTCTATGATTTTCAAAATGAACCGGCAGCCGATAGCTCAGCCAATGCAAAAACTTTGCCCAATGATTTATCGAAGCAGTTTGTTTGGGTGGCCGATGCGGAGAGGTTTGTTAGAAGGAGCGATACAAAAAAATTCAACGAGAAGCAGTTCAAGTCGTTGTATCAATCTGATTGGAAGGGAGGTGATATCGTTAGGGCAGTCTGGGATGCCAAATTACCGATTCCGCGACTAGAATCATTGGTGTACATTCCTGGCCAGCCGGAATTTCCTCAATCAACTTACGCTGGTTGTTACAATCTTTGGCGGCCATCAAGCATTGTTGCAGAACCGGGGGATGTTCAAGTCTTTCTTGATCATATGGACTATCTTTTTCCTGATCCCAATGAACTGAGTTATGTATTGGATTATCTGGCTTTGCTTGTTGCAAAGCCCGACACCAAGATTAATTTCTCACTACTTGTGCGGGGTGGCCAGGGTACTGGTAAAAGCTGGATTGGAAAAATGATTGCAAAGATCATTGGTGAGCGAAATGTTTCTCGACCGATGAACAGCGAGATCATCAGCCCCTACACGGATTGGCAAGAAGGTGCTCAGCTTGCGATAATCGAAGAACTAATGGCGTTTGGGCGAACAGAAGTGGCTAACAAACTCAAACCGGTGATTACTGACGACTTCCTGCGCATACGAGAAATATACGGCAAGCCGTATAGTATTCCAAATCACCTTAATCTGATGTGCTTCACAAACCATGCGGATGCATTGCCGATTGAATCTGGGGACCGACGATGGCTGGTGGTCTTCTCCGATGCGAAACCAAGAGATCAAGAATACTACAAAACGTTGTTTGATTTTCTGGAAGGACCAGGCCCAGCGGCAGTGAAGGATTGGTTGTCCAACCGAAAAGTTGATCTAAATCCGAAAGGTGTCGCGCCAAATACTATCGGAAAAGAAGCGATGCGCATGCGATCCCAAGGTGAGGCAGAGCAATTCTTGAATGAGTTGTTCGACGAACATGAAGCGCCATTTGATTTCCCGTTGGTGAGGTTCGAAGATATCGTTAATGCTGTTCCAAACAGCATTCAAAATCGAAGTAGAAGCCTGCGCAACCGAGTTACAAGGTGGCTAGAAGATACTGTAGGTGCACAACGACACAACAAATATTCGAAATCGGGCGATAGTTCTCGCCCTAATTGGGTCCTATGGTCGACTCAAGACCATGACCATTGGGCACATATGGGTCCCGCTGGCCGCATTGACGCTTACATGAGCAACGCGAACGAAAGTATATGATTGCATTGACTTATCGCCTGCTACAATAGTGTGAAGCATGGAAAATGTTTGGCAAGTGCTTGGAGTAATTGCCGGAGTAACAGGGGTGCCAGCCCTTGTTGCTGCGGCAATTATTAAATTTGGAAAAGATGCAATTTCACAGGAAATCAAGTCCGCTATCCAATCTGAATATGACCAGAGGTTAGCCACTCTGAAATCTGACCTAAAAGCAGACAATGACACAAAGCTTGAACGTCATAAGCATACCCTTCAAATTGAAGCTTCTAAATTCAAAGCCGACGGGGACGCAAAGCTGGAGAGCCTCAAACATGATTTGGCACGGGAAGCCGCAAAACGAAATTTCATGTTTGCTAAACTGCATGAACAGCGAGCCGAAGTCATTGCCGAGACATACTCGAAGCTTGCAGTTTCAATGAAAGCGCTAAGGCAATATACATCACCCATGGAACCTGCGGGAGTTCCTTCAAAGGCGGATCGTCAAAAGTCGCTTTACGAAGCCAATTTGAAACTCAACGAAGTGTTTCTTCATAAAAGAATTTTTTTACCTCTGAACACAGCTCAAAAGATCGATAAAATTATCACCAATATGCAAATGGCGTCGAATGAGTTTTTTTGGAAGGTTGCAAATCAATCAGATGATGCCCCAACAATTAAAGCATGGGTTGAGGTTTCTGATAAGGTGAGCGGCCCTATCAGCGAAGCTATGAATGAACTTGAAGATGAGTTAAGATTGCTACTCGGTGATGATACGACCGACCCCTTAGTTGATCAGAAATAGCAGTTATTCAATCATTCTGCTTAGCCAGTCTGACAACGTATCCCGAGTGTATACTGGCCACCAGTCTACTCCGAAGGCTAAGAAACTCTAAGGTTGCATTGAAAGTATACTAGTAGACAGTTACTTTTGATAATATGAAATATTTAGGCTGAGAGCCGTTTGAGTGGAGAGTGTAAAGCCTGGTTAAATCAAATAGGTGGTAGCTACTGGCATACAAGGTCTCCCTCAAGCGTGAGTACCAATGTGCTGGTACGCAAAAGCGCGATACCTGCGATATAAAAAGCCCTGAAACCAAGCCAAATAGTCGCCCTACTAATTCTTAGTTCAAGGGTCGATCTGGCTGAACGTCAGGGATTGTATTGTGTTGAAAGAAAATAAACTGGACAAAAACCGGACTGAGAACCGGAAAGAGCAGACAAACCTCGTAAAACGAGGTCCAGGGCAGCCTAAATATGTGATCCCTGAGAACCATGTGCCACAGATCATTGAGGCCTGTGCCAAAGGTGCTTCAGAAGTATCAATCGCCCGCGCGCTCAAGATCAATTATCGTACTTGGCTTCGAGTGCGAACCGAAGATGAGCGAATTGCATCTGCGTTGCAGGAGTACAAAAAGATCGAGGAAGATGAACTTTCTTCCATCCTACTGGATAAAGCGAGGGATGGTGACACTACCTCCATCATCTTCGCCCTGAAAGCGAGGCACGGCTATCGCGACCATGGCACGCCGGCAGGTGGCAGCGAGCAGCAGGTCAATATCCAGATCAATCTGCCAGCAGCCCAGAATGACATGACTGATTACATGAAGACAGTGGACGGCACGTCGTCATAATGACCAATGTCGAAGCTACGCCTTATCAGTCAAAAGTGCTGAGCGTTCCTGAAAGCTGTGACCTATTTCTGGGCGGCGGGCGAGGCGGCGGCAAGTCTCATTGCAAGGCGCTGCTAATTTTGCGTCATATCGAGCAGTACAAAGAGCAAGCCCGGGTGCTGTACGTCAGAAAGACCTATAAAGGACTGGCAGACTTTGAACTCGTACTGCGCTCTCTGTTTGGCGCCGCATATGGCTCTGGAGCCTCATACAATGCCACCGAGCACGTTTTTCGACTGCCATATGGATATGTTGAACTGGCTCAGGTCGATAGCCTGGGAGCATACGACAAGGTGCAGGGCAGGAGCTTTACACTCATCATGGTGGATGAACTGACCCAATGGGCCGACCCGCATGTGATCGATATGCTTAGGTCTAATCTGCGTGGTCCCAAAGAAATTCCGCTTCGCACGGTTTATGCCGGCAACCCTGGCGGCGTTGGTCATCAGTGGGTAGCTTCTCGCTATGTGCTGCCAGCCAAAAACTGGCGGCCGTTCAATACAGAAGCAGAGGGGCTTTGTGTCCACGCCCCCTCAACGTACTTGGACAATCCCCATCTTGATGCTGATGACTATCGGCGCCAGTTGAAGGCAGCGTGCGCAGGTGATGAAGATCTTTATCGGGCTTGGACCGAAGGCGATTGGTCAGTTGCCCGCGGCGCTTTCTTTGCAGGGTGTTTGTCACCAGACCGTTGCGCCACAGAACCATGGTCTTCAATTCCAGATGGTTGGGATACATGGCTCGCTCACGACTTCGGGACGGCATCTCCATCCGCAACATACTTGATGACTGAGTCTCCTGGTGCCGAAGGCCCGGACGGGATATTTTATCCACGGGGCTCAATCATCGTAGTCGATGAGCTCGCGACAGTCCGTCCAAATCGCCCGTCAGAAGGCCTCGGCTGGACTGTGCCTAGACTTAGCGAAGCTATCTGTGAGCTTTGCCAGAAATGGAAAGTCGAACCAGATGGTACCGCTGACGATGCCATATTTGCTCGCGCTCGAGGGTTCAGTGCTGCAACAATTGCCGATGAGTTCAGTCAGCAAGGCGTAAACTTCAGTCCGGCGGGGAAGGGCACTAGGAAAACAGGTTGGCAGAAAATGAGGACACTGCTCTCCCAATCAGGAATGCCTGACAAACCGGGTCTGTATATCTCCACATTGTGCAAATATGCTTGGAACACATTGCCAGTCATTCCTCGTGATCCACGTGATATAGAAGATTTGGATAGTGACTCAGCCGATCATGCTGCTGATGCAGTTAGATATGGCGTGATATGGGAACGCCGAACATTTTTTCGCAAGACGTTTTAGCCGTCAGTATATTTCCATCCTTGGAAATCTGGATTTCTAGATTCAATACGATTGGTTACTGTTCGAATGGGCTTCTGTTTCCGTTCAGCGGCTTGTCTTATGCTACGGTAGATTGTTCCATCAATTGAAACTCTACGACTATTACTGGAATAGCGTTCGAGTTCTCCTCTCCGATAAAAACTGCCCAATGATCGGCTAATCTGATCAGTCTTCAAAACATATTTGCGATCAAGTCTTTCCAGCATGTCGGCAATCATTTTGATTGTGATCCGCGGTTTGATTTTTTGTCTTTTTGCATCGGCGATATGTGTTTCAATAAACAACCGGACGATCGCCCGCCGGTTTGCATAGGTTGTCCCATCGGGTGTTTTCTTGCCATGGCTACTATATGGCACACCACACTGATTACTAAGGAAAATATCAAGATCTGTGAGCGTTTTTACGTCTTCAATTCTCATGTAGACACTTTTGACTATTTTGTCTTCTGAGTCACGCAGTTATTGTTGCGTGGATGGTAATCGTGTGAATATTGGGCGCTCCTTTGATGCAATTCAGCATCCAATTTGGAGTAACGATCATGACTAAATATATTGCATTTCATAACGACATCAAAAGATTTGAACGGCTGGCTGAGGTCGGCGAAATTTCTCGCGATGCCGTTGCGCCGCTTGCGTGCATTGCGGACGCAATACGTAATGCGCAATATGTCATAGGGCCTGGGCACATTCCAATCGGAGTGTTGCTAGATCCAATTCCTGTCCAGCATATCAAGAACTATTTGAAAGACCGTAAGGCGGGTAGTTGAATGCTAGGCAGCATCCGCGAAGGGCTAAAGTTCTTCGCTGATGCTGGTCCGCAAACACCTCAAATCGAACTAATAAATTCACGTGCAGTTTGTTGATTGAACGAACCTCTGCGATGGCAGAAAGTTGGGCGGATGTATCCGCGTTAATCGTCTGATCCATGGGCTGCACGTAATGCAAAGCCAATCAAGGAGAAGACCTATGACAACCCCCAAAGCAAAACTTGGAACGAAATGGATGGACGTGCACGAAATTCGCGCAGCACGATCCAAAGCACAGACAAATCGTGAAGCACAAAAGAGACTATTCAGTGATCTCAAGCAGAGATTGGAAAAACGCCAGTCAGAAGTTGAGCGATCCTTGTCAGGATTGAATTCTGGATCACAGAACTTGGTTGCCGATGCGGTTGCCGGCTATCGCCGTGAACTCAATGCTGACTCGTCTAACATACGCCTGGCTTATGTCCAAACAGCTGGCAAACTGCGCGATGATGTTCAAAGCACGGCTAATCATTATCAATCTTCACCCCAGATGTTGGCGCGTTACACCTTAGGGTCTGAGAAACGCTCCCGTTACATTGAGCAAATTGCGCATTCGGGTCCCGCTGAGCTTGCAGCTTTCGCCGAATTAGCTGCATCAACTAAAAACAAGGACCTTGCCGCTGCACTTTGCTCCAAAGTCTACCAACTTGAACCGACAAAACGTCCCTTCGATGCCGCTGAATTGGCGAATGTCATCGTCGGTGATGAACTCAAGGAAATCCAGTCAGCGTTCAGCGAAATCGAACGACTGGCCTTGGAAGCGGTTTATGATGACACCGCTTTCGAAACCGGAAAGCGCAATCCAGGTCGTGACTTGCATGTCGCTGTGATGAAGCAGGAAGAAGACAACGCCGCCGCTCGGGGCAATGTGGATGTTTAGCATAAGAAAAGAAACACAGGAGCGTTTGAAGCAGCTTCGTTCAATAGAACGGGGATCGTCCATTCAATTGACTTATCCATCACGTCACGAAGCTTCCCGCGGGGCTCTTTGTGGCAAAAGGATCATTCCCCCTAAGGAGCTGTTTGTTCGCCTAGGTGGCAAAGCTGATGCATTTGACGACGAAGCTTTGCGGGAATGCCGTCGTCAATTGAAAGCTCACGGTTACAAGCAGGATCAAGCCGTTGTCGAATTTTTCGGCGAGCTTGAAGAGGTTTGGATCAGAACAGACGAATGGCCGGAAGACAAATGTCAGGACGGTCAAGAGGTGATGATTGATTTGGACAATTGGATTGAAAGAGTCTTCAAGCCTTGAGTTCCCAAAAGTTGTTTGGCGAAGTTCCGAAAAGAGCCTCGCCAACTTCTTTCATGCTATCCAGTTTCCAAAACTTGCCCTTGTTGACGGTCCGCAGGCGTTCTCGCTTGAGTTTAACCCCCGCCGCATTTGCCTTGCTGTGGCGAGCCGGTTTACTGTCGGGCAATTTCAGTTTTGCTTGCGGTGGTCCGCCCAACCAATAAAATGGACCAAGTTCTAGATTGGCAGCGTCAGCATTGAACCAGATTATGCATCCGCCCACTTTTTCAGTCAGGGCTAGGTTTATGTTTACGTTAGCTCGTTTGCCGCCAAGCCTCATAGCCTTAAGTTGAATTCGTCTGGTGACTTCTCCAACTTCGATCACGATATCATAACCGTTGCTGTCAAACTCGGCGCGCAGGATCTCAAACGGTAGTTTCATGTCGAGAAGAAGCACCTTAGAAAGCTCGGCGACAAAAATATGCTCAAGCACCTTTTCACGTAGCACCGAGTGCTCTGCGGCCCATAGATCAAACATCCACTAACACTGCCGTAGCTATCTAATCTGTCAACAGAAAAAGAGATTCATAGTCCGTGGTACAATCAGCAACAATATCGTTGATCCTACCTGATGGAAGTCAAAGAGCGATTAGCAAGAAACATGAAGCGGTTGCGCAAGGAACGTAGTTGGTCGCAGGAGGCTCTCGCTCATGAAGCTGATCTTGATCGCACATATATCAGCGGCATTGAAAGAATGGTTAGAAATCCTACGATGACCGTAATTGATCGCATAGCAACTGCACTAGAATGCTCAATGGGGGACTTACTTGACTGACTTGTTCCCTCTCGTTCTAAGCAAAAGCAAAACAGATCGCTTTTAAATAATTGGGCAATTGAGTCAGGACGAGAAGTTCTTGATTACGCACTAATTCAACAATACCCTCTGCTATTGAATCGGAGGGCCCCAATTTGACAGATAATGAAGATTCGAGAATATCTTCTTCCGAGTTTCGCAGCGTTCGCGATACACTTGAAGCACTATCCTCTTCACAGTTTGATGTGATCAAATTGATACTGAATCGTTTTGAAGACGAAGCCGTGGGTGAACTTTGTCGAGATGACTTTTTTGCACAGGATGATTGGGAGTATTTTGCGGTTCGATTGGCGGCACATCACGCATTCAGCACAACGGTTATGAAGAAAGAGAATTTCGAGCACATCTTAGAAGAGGTTTTTACGCGAAAAAAAATTGTTACTAAGAGAGCGGACAGTATGACGCATCGTGGAGCAGATTTAACAGTTGGGGGGATTACACTTTCGCTTAAGACAGAGGCGGCAAAGGGTTTGAAGCACGGTTACATTACCATCTCAAAACTAATGGAGGCTGCCTGGATAAAGCAGATGGAGAACGTATCGGATATTCCAGGTTTTATAGCCTCTAAGGTTATGCCTCATTTTGACAATTATGATCGAATTTATATCATGCGGAGTTATGTAGATGGGGAAAGACCAGCACACGTGAGGTACGATCTTCGAGAAATTCCCAAAGACCTCTTGCTCAGGATTGGTGATCTCAAAGGCAGTGATTTTAAGAAACCAACGAAAACCAAGACAACATCGGCAAATGTGTCGGTGAATGGCCGGCGAGCTTTTACTTTCAGTCTTGACGGTAGCGACGACAAACTGACAATTCGGAATTTAGATATTGATTTCTGTCCTTTGCACGCCTGGTGGTCTTTATCTTCCGAAGGTTTAACCCGCTAGATCCAATTGCATTTCGTGATTTGAATGTGTTTCTATCCCTTTACTGTCATCCCAAATAGCTCTGGCGATCTTTTGTGCAATCATCGGAGGCACGGCGTCACCAATTTGTCGATACTTAGAAGCCAGGCTACCCATGAAGCTATAATCCGGGAAGAACCCTTGCAACAACGACATTTCCCTAACGGACAAAAGCCTATCCTGCTCAGGATGTGAGTATCGTCCGTTTCCAGGGTGACAGCATTCGCGAGTTACGGTTGGTGCTGGCTTGTCCCATGAAAGGCGACCATATATGTCAGGGTAAGAGCCAGGTTTTAGGGGGTCCATGCTAGGGATAGCCAAATGAGAATTGCTTTCCATCAAATCTATCCAACTACCACCATCTTTCGGGATCGCTTTCATCCGTTCCATTGAAAGACCATTCATTTTTGGAGCCGCATGCATGGGATCATCTGCATGTGTTTCTCCAGCTTCAATTGGCGGTAAATGTCCGATTGCGTCACGCACGGTGTTAAATCTGTTGACCCTTGGAAAACTCAAGGAAAATGCTCCGTCCAGTTTCGCAACTATCAAAGAGCGTTTTCTGCTTTGCGGCAAGCCAAAGTCTTTTAAATCATGAACTTCTGCAAAAACATTATAGCCCAACTTGGTTAGTGATCGATGAAGGTTCTGGTAGTGGTGTTTGTGCCTACCCCTCAATAACTCTTTGACGTTTTCGATGACGATATATTGAGGTTTCCAAGCTTCCGCAAAGTATGCTGTTCTTCCAATAAGACTATTCCGAGGGTCGTCAAATTTGTGATTGGAGGCGCGCTTTTGGCTGAATCCGGTACACGGAGCGCACGAAATTAGAACATCTACATCAGTCGAGTTAAACTCGAAGTGCGCGGAAATATCGGTCGGAGATTTAGTCGATAGATCGGCAGATAAAGGCCTAAGCCCCAGGTTTTTCTCATATGTGTCATTACAAGAAGTCGCTCCGATCGGATGGCTTGGTTTCGCTACTTCCAAGTCAACAGCACCAATTGTTTCGAATTTTCCCGTCGCAACAAATCCGGAAGACATGCCGCCGCCACACGAAAAAAGATCAACAAACTTCATAGAGCTGCCCTTTAGCCAAATTGCAAATGCCAATCGTAGCGCGTCTCGAACATTCAGTGAACAAAAAAATTGCTTTTTTCTCGCTAGTAGATAAGCCTGTAGAGATCGTTGTAAGGGGCAATTCTCAAGTACTTATGTTTATATCGCAGTTCGATAACTTTAAGGCGGCACTTGCCAATAGCAATAATCAAACATTGCTTGATCGCTTTTATTTTGGTGGAACATGCGCTGTGCTTTCTTCAGAGCAAGAAGCCGAATTACGTCGTTTGGTATCAGGAAAGTATGGCGTGAACATGAGAGATGTGATCGTTACTGGATCCGCCAAACTTGGTTTTACGACGGTTGCAAAGATTGACAGACCAATTTTTTCTGAATTTGGCAACACTTCTGATATCGACATTGCTATAATATCAGAAGATCTGTTCTTGAGGTTTTGGAAAAAAGTTTTCGATTATCAGAATGAACACGGCAACAATTGGCATGATAGTAACTCGTTCAGAAAGTATCATTTACGTGGATGGATGAGACCGGATCGGCTTCCAGCGGGCGAAAATTTCCCGAGTTCGAACGAATGGTTTGAATTTTTCAGGGAATTGACATCATCTGGAAAGTTTGGGCACTACAAGATAACTGCCGGCGTCTATTTTAATGAATATTTTTGGAATCAATATGTCTCATTGGCTTTTGACCAATGTCGAAAAGAATTGGAGAAACTGGCATGAAGGCATCAGCAGAAAGTAGGCGGATCGCCAATATAATAAAATCAATACGAGAGGAGTCGTTGGTGCCTCGTCCAGATTTTCAAAGGCGAAGTGTTTGGACCAACAAGGATAGGATCGCATTCATTGAGACTATTCTTTCGGATTATCCGTTCCCTGAAATTTACATTGCAGCAAGTAATGTTGACACGGTTTCTGGCGTCGCGACTGAACTTTTGGTTGATGGTCAGCAACGTATGCAAACGATTTTTGATTATTTTAATGGCGCTCCACCCTTCAAGCGCACGAAATCGATAACACTATATAAAAATTTGTTAGAGGAACAAAAGAGAGACTTTTTGAATTACGAAGTCGCAGTGCGAAATCTAGGCCTTCACGACGATTCAATCATTCGTGAAATTTTTACACGGATGAACCGAACCTCTTATGATCTGAACGAGATGGAGAGGTTTAACGCGAATTATCTTGGGGAATACAAAAAATTCTGCGAGGCGATCGCCGAACGAGACTTTTTCAAAGGCAAAAAAATCTTCAGTTCTGCAGATATTAGGAGAATGAAGGATGTTTCTTACATAGCATCACTAGTTGCCACGATGCTGTCGACATATTTCCATCGGGATTCTGAAGTCGAAAACTATCTAGAAAAGTACAACGATGAGTTCCCTCAATACAAGGAAATATTCGTACGGATGAACAATGTGTGCGGCTATTTGTTTGAATTAGGTTTGGAAGACAGCTCTCGCGCTTGGAAAAAGGTAGATTTTTATACATTGTTTGTTGAAGTCGATAGGCAGCTCCACAAAGAACGCAGAAAGCCGAATACGGCTGAAGCAGCAAAGTCCCTAACTAACCTATTTTCGGCTGTAGACGAAGCTAGAGAAGATCCTCCCGAGGAAGAAGAGGCTAGAAAATATTTTGAGACAACGTTGCAGGCTACAAATGATCGAAGCAATCGTATAAAACGCGGAGAAGTTATTGCGCAGCTGCTTTCTTCCGTTCCAAATGAAAGTTTTGAGCTAGAGATTCCTGAAGAGGATATCGTAATAGAAGGGTTTTCTGTGGAGATCGAAGAGGGCGATTAACGCAGTCGGATCTTCGAATTCTTAAAACTAATCGGTACTTATTCGGTGCTTGAACGTTCGGACGTCAATGCCCAATCAACTGAATTCAAGTTAACGCGCTGATATGCAACCATGAATATGGTGAGCCCTGCTGGGTTCGAACCAGCGACCTACTGATTAAAAGACAATTGCTCTCTCATATAAATGATTGTAAATACTATATAAAAAATCAATAAAATTTCTAATGTGTAACATTATGTGTAAATTCTACATTCGATTCAAGCCTGTAATCGAGCAATTTATATAGCCTAAAATCAGCGGCATCCCTGGGAGGGAGGCTGTATGCCGCCTGGGAGGGAGGCTGTATGCCCCTGGGAGGGAGGCTGTATAGATAAATCGCTATATCCCCTTAATGTTAGCCTTAGATTTACGGTTTTTGCGAGCAGAGCAGTTAATGATAAACAGCTAATGCATAAACACTTACGCTGGCGCGGAATGGAACATAAAAAATGTTCTTTTTACGTGTTAAGGGAAACGACTATTGTCGTTAAAGGGTAGTTGAGGGGTTGTTATTAAGAACAACCCCACGTGTGCTCGCTAAAGCTTTGATAGCACACGGTTTCCCCGGAATTGTTGCCGCCTCTCGCGAGGCGACCAAACGTCCGCCGACCTATTAAGACATAATCACAAAGATTATGACTGAATTGCGCTAGGGGTGGCGCACCGGCGACGGCCATTTGGTCGCCTCACTCGATCTACCTATCCACAAATGCGGCACCTGCGGTTTGCATTTCGTGGGGTAGATACGGTGGGCAACAATTCCGGGGGGAGTTTGTTGCATCAGCGGCTAGCCGCCGCTGAGCAAAGGAAAAAGCCCTGCTATGCAGACAGGGCTTTTTAAGATTTACCGCACAAGGCGGTGCACGATGGAATCCTCCATCGTGTCGGGCTTTACCCCTTCGGGTAAAGTCACGGTTTTTACATAAACGGCTTGAGCAAGAGCAGCGACGGCAGCCGGCGTGGCTTCATCGCCGGCCTTATCTCCGTCCAGGATCAAGATTGCATGGCGAACACCAGCGCCGACCAAAAGTTGCACTTGGGCTTTAGAAATACTTGTTCCCATGAGAGCAACGGTTGGCACGCCAGCAGCGTGCAGCCGGAGCGTTGACCAATATCCCTCGACGATGACGATGTAAGTCATCCCCATTGCGATCGCGCGATGCAGATTGAAGAGTTCCAACGACTTGTTGAACCCCTTCGGCAGTTTGTACTTTATCTGGTCATCCGGGATATCATCATCTGCCCACCGTCCGGAGTAGGCAACGAGTTCGCCGGCCGCATTATGAATTGGCACTGCAATGCGATTTTTCATAATGCCGGTACGACAATGGCCGATCCCAAATTCGGCGGCGAGTTCCGACGACACCTTACGCGAAGCCAGAAATTCATGTTCACGATCTAGGGTCAGAGAAATATCGAGTACCGGATTGGTGGTCGGCATTTTTTCATCGTCTGAGGCGTCCGAGACGCCGTTTTTTGACGATTTAACGGGCTTTGACGACTTCCGGGCCGGCTTTGCCGCTTTGGCCCTTTTGCGGCCAGTTTTGGGCTTGCTGTTTTCGTGGCAGTTTTTCCGGTAATCATCGACCGACGCGCCGATTATCTCCAAGGCTTTTTGCGCTGCTTTGAACGTGCCTTTCTCACCAACGTCTTCCATCCCGGCGATGAAATCAAGCACGTTGCCTTCAGCCGTACAGCCGAAGCAATTGAAAATCCCTTTTTCAATATTGATCGAGCAGGATGGTGACGCGTCATCGTGAAAGGGACAGTTGATTTTCACTTGCTTATCGCCTGGTCGTTCCGGGCGAAGTTGATAGTAATCAAGCACTGCCTGAAAACCAGTATCGTTACGGATTGCCGTGAAGTCTAATAATCCAGAGCGGGGCATGTTTGGTTCCTCCATATGATTTGATTAACACTCTGAAGTTATTATATTTATTTTCTAGGTTCGCGGAAGTTGACGCGGTACAATATTGGTATTGTTCTGGTTCTTTCGAGCGCACCAGTTTTCTATTTCTACCCCAAAACGCAACCGGGCGATAAAACCGCCGAGCGAAAGCGAGGGTGTGGACGGTTTTAGGTGTTAGACGTCTAACACCCCTTTCATTAGCCAACTTGTGCTCGATAGTTCTAGGCCATCTTTCGTACCCGTGACGATTCGTAGTCGTCTTGGTGGCTGTAGCCATTCATGCCACCCTGGCCCGGAGAGGGGAAGCCGAGCACTTGGATTACCACACATTCCTATCGCTCGGACGTTCTGGCCGGAAGATGGCCTAGAACTATGTCAGATCAATCAATTCGTATTGCCAAAGAAACGTCGGTTCATGACCCGCGGTCTCATTTTTTGCACTCGGTAGACCGACTCAATCATGTCTTGGTGGTTGGGATGCGGACGCCACTTCAACATAATCTTATGTGGAATATGATGGTGCAAGACGTTGCAGCTGGTGCTGGCCTGGCCATCATCGACACAACCGGCAAGTTTGCCGAGCCTCTGCTTGATGCAATCCCCAATCATCGAGCGCACCAAACTTTTTATATGCAGCCAGCTAATCCGTCGCGGGTGGTTGGATTCAATCCATTTCGGGGCATTCCTGAAGCCGATCGATCACGAGTTAGCCAGGATATTATGGAGCTTTTTAAAGCGATTTGGGATTTGGACTATGACCGCACGCCGTTATTGCTCGACTTGTTGCGATCGTCATCCCGATTGCTTCTGGATAGTCCAGACGGGACGTTGCTTGGTATGTACGCTTTGCTCACCAACGACGACTATCGTGGCCGTTTGTTATTGCAATGCTCCGATCCGTTGACTCGGCGATTTTGGACTGAGTTTAGCGGCTGGTCGAAAAGTGATCGGAGAGATAAGCCACAGCCGGTTTTAACCAGGTTGCGAGCCTTCTTATCTGACCCAGTTTTGCGAAATGTACTCGGCCAGGTCAAGGGCGCGCTTGATATCGAGCGGGTGGTAGGGAAAGGGCAAATTCTGATCGCTGATCTCGATCACACCAAATTGGGAAGGGAAACTGCCCGACTTTTCGCCTGTCTATTGACCACTCGTTTTCAATCAGTTTTGGACAAGCGCAGCAGCGGTTGGCCGTTTTACGTATATATCCCAGCGGCCGACCAAGTACATGTCGCCATTACCGGGTGTATGCTTCAGGGGAGATACGGTGCAGCCGGTATTGTGGCGTCCGTCAATCAAATTGGTGGTTTATCGATGGAGCAACGGTCTGATTTATTGTCTGCCGAAACGATCATTTCTTTCCGAGTGGCTGGCGATGATGTGTCGCATTTGATTCCACGGTATCGTTTGCCTGGAACTGAAAACGCCCTCCTTACGTTGGGTGAAGACCAGCTAGCGGTTTCGAATTATAGGCACCCACTGAAGCTCACCAAGCCGCTACCAGCTCCGTTTGGGCAACGTCAGGCAATAATGAAACGCTCCGACCGTGCGCTTGGGGTGCCACGGCAAAAGATTGAGAAAAAGATCACCAGTTTTTTGGAACGATTTTGATTTTCTGAGAAGGGGTGTTAGACGTCTAGCACTCTAAATTAGGTGTGAGAAATGAGTAATTTGCGTACGGCGAATAGGATATAATGAAGGTATGCAACGCACTCTAAAAAAACCGGAACCAAAAGGAAATATCCAGCTAACCGAACGTGACATGCTTTGGATTAGAGCCGTCCATCGGTTTCGTTTTATCACCACAGATCAGGCAGCATTGTTATCGGGATCGACAAGTCGTTCAAAATTGAATGATCGCCTTTTGCAGCTCTACGCTCATGACTTTCTCGACCGACCGGATGTGCAACAAAAAACATATGCGTATGAAAAGAAGCGACACACCGTTCACGCGCTTGGGCAAAATGGAGCTAAATGGTTAGCCGACAACGACGGAGTTCGGTTCCCGAAAGGGAAGGGGTGGCGCACCGCCAACAAACTGAAAAGTTCGGAGCGGTTGGCACATCAAGTTGGAGTGGTTGATACTGTGCTGCACTTTGAAGGAGCGGTAGCGACAGGCGATGGCTTGTTTATGTCACACCAAGATGAGCTGCTAGCCCAAACCGATTGGCCGTCCGGGTTGAAGTCCTATCGATTGCCGACCATGACAGAGCAACGTGGCGTCATGGTAGAACGCGGCACCGATCCAGATTACACGTTCACCATCTCCCGTACCGTGGCTGGAAAGAGGCAAGATAGCCTTTGCTTTCTCGAGTGGGACAACAGCAGCGAGGACTTCATTAAGGCGAATAGATTGGCATCATCGATCGCTCAAAAGCACCGTTGTTATGCCGATGCGTATCGACGAAAATTACATACGGAATTGTATGGCTTTAACAATTTTCGGGTGCTGTTTGTGATCAAAGGCACTCCAGAGCGGGTAACAAAAATGCGCGGCGTATGTGATCAGGTTGTGGAGCAAGCGCCCAAAGGCATTTTTTGGTATACCACAGCCGATGAGCTGGAGACCAAAGGGCCATTGGTTGATATTTGGATAACCGGCGATGGAAAACAACGGCCGTTGGTTTAGTTAGAAAATCAATCTGAACGTCAGCTTTCGGGATATTGCGGTCACAACGCTAATGTCGGCTATGGGCGCAAAAGCGGACATTAGGAATGCGGAAGCTGCCGGTCTGCAAAGCGCCCCAACGTCGGACGTTCCGACGGATTCCGCTTTATCCCGAAAGCAGACATTAAACCAACCTCTTATTCGCTCTGTCGATCATATGCGCTCGTCATCGGATTGCTGGAATTGTCAAACGAAAATGAGAACTCAACTACGATGTCTAAGTTGATTAAGCGCGGCGTTCTTTCCAAAATTCTCCTGATAGCTTTGCGCGAACTAGGGTTTTTAACCGAGCATAGTCATCGGGCAAAGCATACGCAGCAGGCACGACCAACAATGTTAAAAAAGTCGATGTCGCCAAGCCGCCGATAATGATGAAGCCCATGGCATTGCGCCATTCAGCGCCATCCGACTGAGCAAAAGCAACCGGCATCATGCCGAAAATTGCCGCCAAAGCCGTCATTAGCACAGGCCTGAGCCGTTCGGGAGCGGCCTTTTGCATAGCATCTGCCGCGCTCATACCATTTCTTCGATAATCATTTGCAAGGTCTACCAGAAGAATCCCGTTTTTCATCACGATGCCCATCAAGGCGATCAAGCCAATCTGGGCGAACATGCTCAATTCCTGATTGGAAAGCCAAAGCGCAATAAACGCCCCGGAAAAGGAAAGAGGGGCGGTAAGCATGATCAGGACAGGTTGTCCAAAGCTGTCAAATTGGCTGGCAAGGACAATGTATAGGGCAATAAATGCAAGCGCGAATGCGAGCAATATAGCAGAAGTCGTGTCTGCCAATCTCCGCGCCATACCTTCCATTTTGGTCGACATTCCTTCAGGTGGGGGATGACTAGCCAAAATTTTGTCAACCTGAGCAACAGCGACACTTAATGCTACGCCGGGCGGTGTGTTTGCCATGATTGTGATTTGCCTGGCTCGGTCTACGCGATCAATCTGAGATGGGCTGTCCGCAACCTCAATATCTGCAACTGCAGCCAAGTCTATTAAACTCCCGCTCCCTGATCGGACGGGGAGCCGGGCAACGTCATTCAAAGTTTGCCGTTTATCTTCATCGACTCGAACTCTAACATCATAGCGCCTACCTTCTGCTTCAAATGTTCCCGCGTCTCTCCCGCCGATTAAAGTCTGCGATGCTGCAGCGACGTCCCGCGCCGTTACCCCTAAATCTGCTGCCCGATTTCGGTCTAACCTAATCTGCAATTCCGGTCTGCCGCCTTCATAAGTAGAGGCAACATCCACCAATTCCGGCGAAGCGCGCATTTTTGCCGCCAAGATGCCGGCATATTCATTAATGGTTGTAAGATCAGAACCCGAAATAATCAGCTCTATCTGAGCCGATCCCACACCGGCACCGGAAACCCACGGCACTTCTACAGCGGATATATCCTTGGCTTCTGGTAGCGTCTTTGCAAGGATCTCACGGGCTTGGTCCATGATCGCACCCTGTTTGACCGATCGACCTTGTTTAGGTGTGAGATCAACATAAAAATCGAGCAGATTGGTTTTCTGATTTGTTCCTGCTCCAGCGGTAACAAACACATATTCTACATCTTCAATTTTGCGCAATGCCTGGTCGGCAAGCAACGATGCCTCTTTAGCAGTTTCAATCCCCGTTCCCAAAGGTAGTTCAACACTTGCGAGGAACTCTGACCTATCTGTGAGTGGCATGAACGTGGCAGGAACCATACCTGCAAAAAGACCTCCGATCAAAAGGCTTATGATTGCTCCCAAAAAAACGAGATATCGTCTTCTGATCGACCAACCTACAAGCTTTTCATAACGCTTCCGCATATTCTCGTGGAAGATCTCAATTTGTCCTAACCAGCCTGTTTTTTCTTTTTCCGATTTGAGGAAGCGCGAGGCAAGCATAGGAGACAAGGTCAGCGCAACCAGTAATGACACGCTAACCGAAAATACAATCGCTAAACCATATTGAAGAAAGAAGCGTCCTACTAATCCGTCCATAAAGGCGATGGGCACAAAAACAGCCAATGTGGCGAATGTCCCGGCAAGCACCGCCAAAGCGACGCGTTTGGTTGCTTTTGGTGCCGCCTCCATTGGATCAGCGCCTTCATCGACATCACTTTGCACAGCTTCAACAACCACGATAGCATCATCAACAAGCAATCCAATCGCAACCGTCAACGCCAATAATGTCATGAAATTAAGTGTAAAATCGAAGGCCGCAAAGGCAGCAAACGTAGCAATAACTGACGTTGGGATGGCTAACATAACAATGAACGTTGCCCGCCAGCTAAGCAGAAAAAAGAATGTGACAATAACAACCAATATTACAGCGATCATCAAATCAAAGAGAACATCACCAATAGCCGATTCGATAAACCTTGCGGTTTCTCTCGTGACAACAATTTCAACGCCGCTCGGCAATCGATCTTTGATCTGCTCAATTTCCGCTTTAATTGCCTTGCTCATTTCTACGGTATTGCTTCCAGATTGCTTGCGAACCTCAAGCACAACTCCGGGGCGACCATTTAATTGAGCATAGCTAGTTTCATCCTCTACAGAATCTTCGACACGGCCAATATCGCGGATGCGGGTGACCTGTCCGTTGGGTCTATATTCCACCGCGAGATCGCCAAATTCCGAGGCTGTATTGGCTTCCGCCAATGTTCTGGTTCCATATTGCTTGGTGCGACCGTCAATCTCAAGGCGGCCGCCCGGCAATTCGGCATTTTCGCTTCTCAATGCCGTGATAACATTGTCCGTGCTGACATTGCTTGCACGCATCTTTGCGGGATCAAGCCAGACCCGCATTTCTCTCTCTCGCCCGCCTACAATTGAAATGGAGCCTACACCGCGAATGCGTTGCAACCTTTCTTTGACAACCTCATCGGCAAAGACTGTGAGTTCTCGAACGGGCGCATCTCCTGCTATCAGCAGCGACAATATTGGTGCCGCATCGGGATCAAGCTTTTCGACAACTGGCGCGTCAGAATCTTCTGGTAGATTACTCAATATGCTGGCCACCCGATCCCGCACATCTTGAGCTTTCACGTCGGCATCTTCCGATAACTCAAACTCTAAAACGACCTGGCTGACGCCTTCCGCGCTGACTGAACGCATTTGCCGAATTCCAGAAACGCTATTGACCTCTTCCTCGATAATGTCGGTTATTTCAGTTTCAACCGTATCTGGAGAAGCACCGGGCAAAGTCGTGGTCACCGAAACATAAGGAAATTCGATTTTGGGGAACAGATCAACACCTAATCTCCCAAAACTCAACAGGCCCAGAACGACAAGCGAAGCAATTACCATTGTCGCGAAAACTGGACGCCGGATCGAGACATCGGAAATCCACATCAGCTTAGCTTGCAGACTTTCTTTGCTTGCGCTCTACTTTTTGTCCGTCCCGCAAAGTAGATGGTGGGTTTTTGATAATTTTGTCGCCGCTCTGGACGCCCTGGGTGATCTTTACCCGTTCAAAATCTATGCTTTCGATCCCTATATCCCGTCGACGTGCAATGCCTTTCTCAAACAAGAATATATATGCAGCAGCGCTGTCGCCTTTAACTGTTGATCTAGGCAGAATAATCACGTTTTCTGGAGGCGTTTCGATTAGTGCGCGCGCTCCAAGTCCGCTACTGATCCGATAGTCAGGATTTCTTATTGGCAACCGCAATTCGACTGTCCGGGATTCTGGATTAACTCGATCATTTATGATGAAAACATAGCTTTCGAAAGGCTCATCAAAGCCATCAATGTAAACCTTTGCACTTTGATTGAGCTTAAGATCATCAACGCGGGCCTGCGGAGCACTGACGATTGCCGCAACTATTCCCAACTCCTGTAATTGCAATGCTGAGGATTGTTCGCCCATTGAAAAACGGTTGTTGAGATAGGACCCCTCGTCGACCATTCTAGCAGTCACAACGCCGTTATATGGGGCACGTGCAATAGTGTCGCGAAGGGCTTGTTTAGCGGTGGCCAGTACGGATTGTGATTGAGATACTTGTGCTCTGGCGACGGCTAAGTCCGTTTCGACCTGTTCGACTTGCGCTTTTGACACGAAGCCTCTCGGGGCAAGCGCAATTACGCGGTCATATTGGCGCTGGGCCTGTATAGCCTGTGCTTCCGTTAAACGCAGCGCTGCGGATGCTTCTGCAACACGTCTTTTATAATCTGCTTGCCTGATCTGAAAAAGCGCTTGTCCCTTCTTAACTCTATCCCCAACCGTCACAAACATGGTCTCAAGTGGCCCCTCGACGAGAGCGCCAATTGCGCTGCTTTGCTTGGCCGCAATCGTGCCAAAAACCTCAACGGGATCGGCTAAAGGTTCGGATTTCGCTGTCAGAATGTCGACTTCGAGTACAGCATTTTGCTGGATGGCATCATTGCTTGCATCGCCGCTATCGTCATTCGAGCAGCCGGATAGGAAGGTTGTTATAGCTAAAGAAAACAGCAATATGATATTTTTGATAATCATTTACGCGCTCAAATATGCCCCGCGCCCGCTCGCAACCAATCGGCCATCGGCATCCAATATGTGTGTTTCTGCCGTACTTATCGTTTTCCCCAGCTTGATAACTTGTCCAGTTGCACGAAGCGGGCCTTTGGTAGCCGGGCGATGATAATCTACCCTCAAATCTGCGGTTGCTTTGGCAAGGCCGCCCACAGCGATAATCGTATAAAGCCCGGTTAAATCGATCAGAGATGCCAATATACCGCCGTGTGCGGCTCCTATCGCGGGATTAGATACAAGCTCGTCCCGCCACGGCATTTCCAGTTCCAAGTGATCGTCGCTTTGCTGAACAATTTTCAAACCTAACCAGCGATGGAAAGGAGCAATCAGCAATAAATCAGCAAGACTACCGGGATCAAATGTCATGTTGTGGCACCGCTCTTATGGGTAGAATTCAAGAAGGAGACGATCGCCGAGCAAAATGCGTCGTTGCGGTCACCGACGACCATGTGACTAGCATCTGCAATGTCGGTAAAAATCGCTTCGGGAACCAAGGCCTGGAAATGAGCTACAGCCTCTTCCGAGACCATATCGCTGGAACCTCCGCGTATGAGATGAACAGGGAGTTTCAGCTTCGCAGCGGCGGCACTTAGTCTGGCAAACCCATTGTCCTCTGCATCGCTGGCGTTGTCACGCGTCCGCGTCACATGATGAATAAAATTGGGATCCCAATGCCAATAATATCGCCCATCGTCTCGTTTACGTAAATATCGATCAAGCCCACCAGTATCTTTGCGCTTCTCTCGGTGTGGCATGTACTCCGCGATAATTTTGGCTGCTTCTTCCGGAGAAGAGAATCCATCCTTCATATGAGCCTGCATGAACCCAACAACTCTTGATACCCCGACAGCTTCCATCTTCGGCGCAATATCAACCAGTGTTAGCGACGTAAAACTTGCAGGGGCCAACTCCCCAGCAGCGATCATTCCCGCTATTCCACCCAGCGATGCTCCTACCAACGCTGGAGGACTATCGAGTTGGGAAGAAACGGCGATTAGATCAAGAGCAAAATCGCACATATCATATGCGCCATCTGATGCCCATTCGCTGTCCCCATGACCGCGCATATCGATGGCTGTGGCGCGGTAACCGGCCTCTGCCAGTTCACCAAGCACTTTCGTCCACGCGTGGCGGGTTTGGCCGCCACCATGTGCGAGCATGACCGGAAATCCGTTTTTCGGCCCAGACCGGCTTGCCGAAATCTGCAAGCCGTTATGGCCTGCTAAAGAGATATTTTCACGATTCATTCTCATTTTATAGGCTGTAAAAAGATAAACAGTAAAGAGCTTTATATTATATTGAATTTACGGTATAGCCGTTATCATGACAACCGAAACAGCTACAATGAGTTCCGACGCGCAAGATGGCTTCCTCAATGAGGCCGATGAATTTGCGTTTTTGCTTGAGGAAGTGCCGCGAGTTCTGCGCAAGGCATTCGATGCATCGATTGTCCAGTTTGGCTTGTCCCGCACGCAGTGGAGAACATTGGCATATCTGATCAAGACCGAGGGAATGACGCAAACCGAGTTGGCAAACTGCCTTGAATTGGAGAGAGCTACGATCGGATTGGCAATTGATCATCTTGAAAAGCTAGAGTTTGTCGAACGTCGGCCCGCAGAAGGTGACCGGCGTGTCTGGCGGATATTTCTGCGTCCAAAGGCAGTCAGTATTATTCCGGAACTTCGGAGAGAAGCTAACGCCGTTTATGAGATAATGTTAAAGGATGTTTCTGACGCAGATGTGGCAATCATCAGAACCGCGATGGAAAAAATGGTTGGCAATCTAAGGGGCAGTTGCGCGCTTTAGACCGCGAAAATCCAAATGAACCTGGTACTTCCTCCCGTTGAATCAGGATCAGTTGGATTAGCTGGAGCGAGTGGCTGGGGCCACTCGCTCCTTTCTTTATGCAAATGTCGGCAGTTGGTGCAATCGGCGTCTTGTTTTATTTGCGGGCTAGTGCCTGCTTTTGCGCCCAAAACGGGCAGAACCAGACTGGCTGCAAACGGCCCAGTTGCTGTTGTTAAAACCGACCTAAGCTAGTGTCCGCTTTCGGGATAAAGCGGTCACAACGCTAGTGTCCGCTATCTGCGTATAGAAAAAGCCCGATACATATTGGTACCGGGCTGATTTTTTCTTAGTTGGTTACACCTTAGCTGCCTTTCGGAACGCGTGAGGATAATGCTGCAAATTTTGCAGTGCTTCATCAGTAACTGTTTCGCTCCAGCGAGTGTCGCTGTGTTGCAGCAAAAGGCTGTGAGCGATGCGAATTTTTCGCTTTTGCTCCTTAAGTTTTGACTGCAAAATATCCTCATCTAACGTCATCGATTCTTGCATCGTGTTGCTAATGGCAGCAGCGTGTCGATCAGCTAACCCTGCCAACTGCGCGCACCAGTATTCGGTGGCTTCAGTAACAAGGGGTTGCATATTGAGATGCCGCTGGTGCCGAAGACTTTGATGTTTATCGATTTCATTGAGGACGTCAAAGCCTTGAAATGCACCAACTGTATTTGATGGTTGGCGGTTTAGTGTGCCTACTAATGTTTCTAAAAAGGACATGTCATTCTCCCGTTGGTTTTTGGCTAACGATGATCGCGAGCCAAATAACCGACAGGATTAACCAACTGGTTTATAACATAAAAAACCAAATATTGCAAATTTTGGCAGTTCTCAATACTGTACAGGAAAGGGAGGGATTACCTTGACTGATAAAAAGCAAAAACCCGTGCGAATGAACGATAATTCGCCACCGATGGTGGTTGATGGGAAACCACCCAAAAACTGGCTGAGCAACAAGATCGACGAAATCAATTATGATGCCGCGTCAAAAACAGCAGCAGCAGCAAATCGTTTGGCGGCACAGCATGTGCAGGCAACCAATCTAGGAAAGCAGTTCCAAGATGGAAGTGTTGAGTATCAAAAAGCAGTGCTTCGCAATACTCCTGAGAATATTGAGCGGGAAGCTCAATTAGAGCGCGGAAAAACAGAAGCGGAATTTGAAGAAACCACTACTCGCGTCGAAAGAGCGAAGGCGGAAACCAAACAAATAGTGGGTGATTTTGAAGCTAGGGCGGCGATAGCAAATGCCTCTAAACTAGAGGCGGATTTGAAAGCTAAAGGGCTTCAAAGGAAAATTGATGCGCTGGATAATCTCGATCCTGAAGAAGAGCGGAAGAAGCTACTAGCCGCAAAAGCAAAACTGGAAACTGAAATTGCGGCCGCGATCGCTGAAATTAAAAAATTACTGCTCGATGATGAAGACGAAGAAGCTGAAGGAAATCGGCGTATTCTAGAAGCGAAGGTTGCTGAACTCAAGCGAGGGATGGCAGAGATCGATCAAAAAATCCGGGAACTGGATGGAGAATGATGAGCGCCCCAGGCGATGTTCATCTAGGGCAGGGGATTGAGGGGCCGTTAACACTCTCAAAAGAAGCCCGAGACGTCCACACACATGTCATAGGACTGTCTAGGCAGGGTAAGAGCTACTTTCTTGAGCATTTGATACGCCAGGACATAGAGCGCGGTGACGGCGTCTGTGTGATCGATCCACACGGCGAGCTATACCGCAACATGGTCGATTGGTGTGCCGCCAACGACATGCAACATCGTCGGCGTATTCATTTGATCAATCCGGCTAGTGGGAAATGGTCGGTAGGTTTTAATCCTCTTTCTCGCAACGATCGTTTTGTTGATGCTCGCGTAGGCGCGATGATCGAAGGTTGTCAGAAAGTGTGGGAAGACACCGAGAGCACCGGCCAAAAGACCCTGGCCAGGCTGTTGAAGATGGTTTTCACTACATTGGCGTATCACCAACTCAGCCTTCAGGAAGCTTCATTGCTAACGGAGCTGCAATACAAACCGATCAGACAGCGCTTGGTAGAAGCCACCGGCGACCAAGCACTCATTGATAGTTGGATGGCGATGGATGGCCTAAAAACCACTGATTTTGTGAACTCTTTTCAGGCGGTCAATAACCGTCTTTTTGACCTAACTCGTAGTCCTGGGGTGGCGTCGATGATGGCCCAAACAGAGCATGTAATTGATTTTCAAACTTGTATGGATAAGGGTCATATAGTCCTGGTTAATCTAGCCCATAGGGGCAGGGTTCCGCCTAGTGTGGCGCAAACTGTGGGCGCGCTTATAACGGCTGATCTTTTCCATGCCGCACAATGCCGGGACATCGAGCGAGCGAAAACGCGGCCGTTCTATTGCTACATTGACGAGTGTGGTGATTATCTCAATGAAACGGTTGTGAAGGGCCTGGATCAAACAGCCAAGTTTGGTTTGCATTACACTCTTAGTCACCAGCGCCTATCGCAGCTCGGCAGCCGCCGCGACGATCTTATCCGCAACGGTGTGATGGGTGGTGCACAATCAAAAATTGTCTTTCTGCAAGATGATGCCGACACCACCGGCGAGGTAGCTGATTTGCTTTTCGGCAAGACATACGACTTGGAGCGGCCGAAGGAGGTTTTGATAAAACCAACAGTCATCGGCTACAGCCGAGAATGGTTGAGAGCTGAAGGAGCAGCGGAAGGGGAGTTTTCTGGTCAGTCTACAGGCATGGTATCTGGGGTCGGTCTGGGTTTGAGTTTGGCAGATGCAACGGGAGCCATACCGGTAAATATCGAGAGTGAGAGTAGCGGCGAAAGTGAGGGCTATAGTAGCGGCCAATCGTCAATGCGTTCTAGTTCCATGCACGAGGCTTTAGTCCCAATCCTTCAAGATATGCCTGGCGGTGTGTACTCGCTCGACGAGCTGAAGCACGAAGGGGCGGTGCAGATTAGATTACTGAAGAAACGCCAAGCGTTTGCGTATCGAGCTGACGATCGAGAGGCACACCAATTTGCTACGGCCGATGTCTCGCCGGCTCGCCCCACCCAGGAGCAAAATAAAGACTTTTACGCGACAATCGGTAAGCGTGAGAAAACCGCCAATACGGTAGCTGATGTTGAAATAGAAGTTACCAAACGCCGGAAACGCCTACTCGGTGACGATGGAGGTAAGGATCTCGACGAAGATGATTTTTTTCAGGAGCGGTAGATCTATGCTTCCGGATCTTGGCGATCGTTAAGCTGTTTTTCCCGAATCTTGTTGTCAGCCAACAGATTTTCCAGCTCCTTTGCTTTTCTAACCCGTTCCCGTTCTTTTTCTTGTTCGCTGTCCATTATCGGTAGATCATTTACGATCGCCTCGGTGTACTCTTGCTGTTTAGCCGAGAACATGGCCACCACATGTGTAATGATCGATTGAAGCCGGCCTGGCTTACGTAGCACCAACAACACAACCGTTATCACTAACCAAAACCAGAAGTGATTTATTGCAACGTCGCCTTCCACCGAACCGAGATTGTTTTTGTCACCGAGCCAAGGGAGGAAGGTGTACACAATATACAAATAGAACGTCACGAAGATCGATAAAATCAGTGCAATTATCATGAATGGAAACATCAATATTTGAAGCAAAATATGATAATTTTCTCCTTCAGATTGCATCCATTCCACGAGGCTAGGGCAGGCGCACGCCACACACAAAACAGCAGTCACTTTTGTAGCTAGTGGGACAAACCTTTTTAACATTTCTATCATGGTGTTTTCCTGTTTCGTTTCTGGATTTCATCCAGTTTTGCTTCTGCTTCCTTTGTTTTTTCGATCTGTGCCCCATACTCTTTTAAAGCATCGGCTTCCTCTTCGGCAGCGGTGCGGTTTTTTCGTTCTATGACATCAATCCGGCTCTTTTCGGCCCGCGCCTCTTCTAACATCGTGTCCAATTCCTCTATGTCCACGGCGCGCGAGAGGGGATTGCTAGCTGTTTTTTTGTACTTGTTGTCGGTATTGAGGCCAGAGCGGACGCGGCGCACCGCTCCGGAGGGAAACACCAGCGCTATCACCTTGGCTATTCCTATGAGCAATACGATCGCTACCGCAACCATTCCACCGGCCCAGTAAAATCCGGTTTTGGCAGAGGCCTCAATCATTGCGGCCGTTTTGGGTAGCGCGATCGATGTTATCGGTTCGAGGCAATTATAATTCGTCGGCCAGCAGAGATTTTTTAGGTGACCGAAGGCTCTATCCTCCGGGCGAGTACCAGCAGTCTTGTCCCACTTTACGGCTGTCCTGAACCTTTGGTTGGTTTTGCTGGTGATAGTCATATGTACCTCACCCCGTCTATCGTTGGCGGAGGAGAGAGCAGCCAATTCTACCGGCTGCGCTTGGCCGTAGCTGTACGGTGTCAATTTTGCTGAAAAGCCAGTTTCTATCTGGACGCTCTCTTCGCCACCTTCAGCTTCATAGGTTAGCAACATACCTTTATCGGCGTATGCATAATATTCAAAAACTAGTTTGACTGGCTGATAAGCCGGCAGCTCAGTTTGCCAACTTTCATCAAAGGTGCCCATTTCACCTTTTTCCCATTCGCCGGGAGTGCTGACGTACTCGTATGGACTTACAAATTTCAACCAGCTCATCACAAACAATAAGGCTGCTAAAATTAGCAATATCATCGCGAGATTACGTTCTATAGTTCGTCCCATCCCCAAGCCCCCCAATTGAGGTATGGATTAGATAATTGGAATAAGCCAGTCTGAACTATTGTTAGATCAGGCGTGAAATAGTCGTGTGGGACACGCCCATATCTTTTGCGATCGATCGGGCGCTTTCACCGCCAGCTAATCTTTGCCTGGCTACCGCTTGCTGGTGCTCTGATAGTTTCGGTTTACGGCCGAGCTGAACGCCGTTGGCTTTTGCTTGTTGCAAACCTTGCTTGGCGCGCCGGGTGATACGTTCGCGCTCATCTTCAGCCAGGGCAGAGAGAAAAGCGAGAATGCCTTTCCCCATCGGTGTTGTTAGATCGAGCCAGGGGCGATCGAGCACCTTGATAACAGCACCACGATCAGCAATCCGTTGAATGATATTTATGCCGTCATTCATCGATCGCGTGACACGATCCCATTCAGCAATTACGAACATGTCATCGGTGCCGAGGGCATCAATAGCCTTTTCAAGCTCCGGACGTCCTTTGGTGGTTTTGCCGGTAGCTTTTTCCCTAAACAGTTTTTCGCATTGCTCGCTCCGGAGCGCAGCGATTTGCCGATCGAGATTTTGATCAGATGTTGAGACCCTGGCGTAACCGATTTTCATAGCGATATTGTACTACATTTATGCACCGGATATTTGCACCACAATAAAGTGTGGCTTTGTGGGGCAGGGAAGACTGGTGCATAAACTATGGTTTTTGCACCAAACAAAATTCCCTATAGTTTCATAAGTCAGAAAAAAGCCTCACGGATGGCAATGACGATGCATGAGACCAATGTTCCAATCAACACCAAGCTTAATGTCAAAGGCACTTTATCTCGCCAAAACCTAAAGTTTTTTTGTTCGTCAATCCAATCGATCTGATGTTGCCAGAAAAACTTATAGTGAGCGTACCAGTCACTGAATAAGATTTGTTTGCTTATCCCGATTGTATAATATTCTTCTTCAATTTTGGTCAGATTTTGTTTTATCGCAGGAAGCTGTTGATCTGTTGCCGATTGAGTTGACCGATATAAATCGCGCAGCTGATTGAACAACTGAGTCAATTTTCTGCCCTCTTCATCGTACTTCATTTTCTCGGTGTCGTAGAAATATATATACAGGCCGACGATGCCAAAAACGATGAGCGTTGCCGCGAGCCATTTTTCGTTCAAGTGATCAAATACCAACGCATATATGCCGAAAGCCATCGATATAAAGCCAATCCAACCGGGAACTTTCTCAACGATGTCGTAGGTCGCGAAATGCTTTTTCGCACCAAATCCAACATTGTACCCAGTATCTGCTATTGACTTGAGGAGGTTATCTTTGTCCATTTGGTTACCTATTCGATGGGTACAATTATTCGATCAGTCGCAACTACTACACCATTTTGGATTACCGCACATTCAACAATGTGATCTCCGTAAAAACTCGAGGTTTCGGTTCGACTAAGCTTTCCATCGTCTGGTATCAACTGCCCTCTGATGCAGTCTTTCTGAATTGCTTTAGGGCCGCGATTACGCACTTTCCAAAACATGGTGAAGTCGCCCTGAACATTGTGACTGCTTATGAAAAACCGAAGCGACTTCTTATGCCTGAGACGATATTTTTGAGCCAACGCATCAATTAGAAAAAATGGCCTGAATCCATCTTGAGTGACCTCACAATCAATCTTGATGTCGAAACGGATGTCATATGCGAAGTGGTCTTCAAAAAACTCTTCTGTGTTTTGAGCCTGCGTGCCGTCTTCGGCCACGAAAGCTTTCGTCAATTCTTCCTCTTTTCCGGAAGGAAACGGGCGGCCAAAGACTTTCTTCCATTTGCTATTTTGTGTTGAAGTGCCTTCTGCCGCTATTGCTTTGACACTCAAGCCATGGGCCTTCTTGGCCTTCTTTTGAAACTTCTTTTTCACCTTCACTTGCTGTCCGCTGCCAAGAGCAAGATAATATTTTTGATCTGGCAAGTCTTTGAGATACTCGAAAAAATCACGGCTCATGAGGTCGTAATAAAGGTAGCTTTTATCGTCGTATTTGGATGTGGAATTGAGGAAGTTGTAAGCCAATGTGTCGATCAGCAAGCCTCCCATGCCCACCCCATGTTTGTTTTTCCAAGATCGAGCCATTTTGCAGAGACGACGAAGGTTTTTGTTTTTGTCGGAGTCAAACTCCGACATTGCAGCAATTTCTTCGCGTGGTTTTGTTACCTTCCAACTTCCATCATCGTAGCTATCGGGATATTTGAAACTGCCGTCATCCTGTTCAAAAACCGGCTGAACCTCGATATGAAACTTCGTATATAAGACCCGAACAACGAGGCGATCCACTTTTACCGTCGTATTTGGGTAACGTGCTGAGATCGCATCCGCTGTGGCCTTGAGAAGCTTATACTGACCTCCGTCCTTATAATCATCCCACTTAGTTGTCGGCATTATATACAGCATATCAAGATCAGAGATGCCCTTGATCGCGGTGCCGCGGCCATACGACCCTACCTGTAAATTGTTGGCTGATTTTGAATCGGTATCTCGGAAGTTTTTGTTTAACGCTGCTGTGATTTCGCCATATCGTAGGGAAATTGTGGCAGCGTTATCAATTGCTAGATTTGATAAAAACCCTTTAAAGTCTTCCGAAATACTCAATTGATCAATCTAACCCCCAAATTCTACTTGCTGATTAGTAATGTAGTTACTGAGAACAGCGGAAACAAGAACAGCTAGAAAGAGCGATATGCTTGGATAAAAGCCAATCTTGGGAATCTCGTCGAAGAAGCGATTAAAATTCGTGGGAAAAACCAATAAAATTTGGCTATTTGCGTCCAAAAATATCTCTGAAAGACTGGGCAATGCTTTCGTAAAGCGGATGTGGATCGCGAATTCGAGAGCGTAATATATTGAGCATTCTAACTAACTTTTCAGGTTGGTCATTCAAGCCATCAATCAACTTTCTGCCTTCTTCATCATCTGACATGATCGAGTGCAGATCAGAGATTAATTTTGCGAATGCATCGATCTCAAGCTTATCTGGATAAATGTAGTATGTCTGATGCGATCCTACTTTTGGTTTGACGCCTAAGCTTATACCAATTTGGTTTTCGATCGCATCTGTTTCGAATTTTGAAAGTCTTTCTTCATCGATAAGCGTGAATGATATTCCGGTATAGCTATAGATACTGCGACCGCTGCTATGAATTCCGGCCTTGATTCCGGCTTTATCGAGATAATTGATGGCCGCATCTGCAAAATTTTCCTCAACCCACATGCTATGTCCACCGGCTATGCTAAGAGCGTCATTTTCAACTTTCATAATCCGCTCCATGAGATGTTGCGGGATCATATTTGATTGACCAGATGAAACAATGGCTCTGACGGGTGTGTTTCGCCAGTTTTTCTCATACCGGAACTTCCCCCAATGAATAGGTTCGCGATTTTCAATGCTGCCTTTAATGTTATCCAAATGCTCGTAGAGCGTCTTGTAGGTTTCCCGCAGTGCTGATCGATCGCTTTGATTCTTGGCCATGCGTACGCCAAGGATGAATGCAGTGGTGCTGACCACGATGCTGGTAATTACACTAACTATAAATGATATTGAAACATAGCTTCCGATAGTTGCCCAAGACATGATTGATCTCTCCACTGTTATTTTGTAATCTATAAATTATCATTCTGGTTTGTGAATAGTGTCGCGCTCCAGCAGCGGGCGTGATAAAATTTAACTGATCCAAGCCCATGACTAAAGTATTCACCATCGCCAATCAAAAAGGCGGAGTCTCTAAAACAACCACTGCTCGACATCTGGCCTATTTTTTGGGGAAGATGGGTAAGCGAGTGTTGGTCATTGATAATGACCACCAGGGCAATCTCACCCAATATTTTGGTTATGATCCGATCAAAGTAGACGAAACGACTGGTTCTATGTTCCATGTGTATAGTGAGGATCGTCCAATGCGAGACGTGATCATTGGCACGAGCGGCGGCGTAAAAATCGCTCCCGCAGCGTTGTCACTTGCTGAAGCAGGAGCACGCTTGGCGTTTGAGGTGGACAGCAATGGCGTGCTGAAGCACGCGCTCAAAGACATAAAAGATGAGTTTGACGTTGTGTTGATTGATTGCGGCCCAAACTTGGAACGGCTTTTGATCAATGCGTTGATGGCCTCGCAGTTTGTTTTAATACCATCAAAAACCGACGCAATGTCGTCGTCAGGTATTCCGGCCCTGGCGCAAACGATCGCGAAAGTGCGGCGTTCAAATCCGTCGTTACAAGTCTTTGGCGTTCTACCGACGATCTATCATCGTGGACGCACCGCTGATGATGCCGCGTTGATCAATCTGCAAAAGCAGGCTGAGGGAGCTGGCATTCGGGTGTTTGATCCAATCCCGGCAGCGACCAATTACGACAAGGCTGCTGCTGAGTGCAGGCCAGTTTTTGAGTTGTTTCCAGATACACCAGGACGCCATGAATATGAGACATTAGCCAAGATAATTTGTGAAATATGACCAATAAAACTGCCTTGTTCGGGGCGCTAGATGATGGCCCGACTATCTCTGATTTAGCAGTTTCAGACATTCGCCCTGATCCCGATCAGCCGCGCAAGACATTTGCCGAGGATACTCTTCAAGACTTGGCATCCTCCATTGAACAACACGGATTGTTCCAGCCTATAATCGTCCGAATTGATCCAGAGAATGCAGCTAAGTTTCTGATTACCGCTGGCGAACGGCGGTTCCGTGCAGTGCAGATACTAAAAAGGCCAACAATCTCAGCCATTGTTCGCAATGATGACAATGCACCAGTAGTTGCGATCATTGAAAACCTCCAGCGTGTTGACCTATCTCCGATCGAGGAAGCTGAAGCCGTCTCTCGTTTGATTGATGATCAGGGCTTAAACCAAACGACCGCCGCAAAATTGCTGGGCAAAAACCGGCAGACCATCAACCGTCTGTTGAAGGTGCAGCAACTTCCGGCGGCTATCCGAGCGGAGGCAGCTGAGAAAGATATTTCCAAAAGCATTCTGATTGAATTAGCACAATTGCCCGACGAAGCTTTGCAACTTAAGCTTTGGCAACGGGGCCGCGAAGAAAATTTGACCGTAAAGGACATACGTGATGCTTCGAAAAGGCCTGTAAACGGAGCTAGCGAGCCTTTGAAGGGCACTGAAGCTAGGCGTCTATCACCCTCTGAGGCAGCCATTTTAAAACTTAGTAAGGCTGCAGATGCGTTGCAAAAACAGCCGCTGACAGAAGCAAACCGGGCCGAAGTACATGCGATTATCAACCGCCTCAATGCCATAACTATTGCTGCCGCAGAATTGGAAGATGTGTAATTTATCCGAGTAAATTTTGTAGGGCTACAATTGCCGCTGCTTGGACAATCAATAAACCTGCCACCCATTGAATTATTGTCGCTCGAGTATTTGCAAGACCGACTGTTAGATCAGATTTTGTAGCTAGCGTTTCTAGGGCTTCTGTTTTGGTCAGTATTTCATCGGCCGCCGCTTTTGCTTTGGCCTCATCAACACCAAGACCGGTTAGTATGGTGTATATGTCTATGCTTGTGGTTTTCATACGTTATCGTTTTATATCTCAAAGATACCATGACCTATTTGCTGTGACCAGCTTTCGGAGCGTCGTCGTACCATTGTAGTTCAGGGTCTTCCTGAACTGCTCGTTTGATTTCAGTGACAAAGACGTGTGTGAGGGTCTTTTTGATCTTGCCCTGGTAATCAGCTTTGGCGATCGAGAGTGCGTTGCGAAGCAGCGTTTGCGGGTATAGTTTACAAAGAAACTTGATGACAGCAGGGTTCGGTTTGCCTGACCTTGGTTGTCGCAATATCATCTCAATTAGTTCGTCAGCAATCAGTTCAGCCTCTTCGTCCGACGCAACCGATTTTAGGACTGTCCTTTTTTGTTTTGATAACGCCGACTTTTCTTTCCTCGCAACCAGTTTCCAATCTTGTTCATCGGCTGTTTGTTCGATCGCCAAGCGGAGCGTTCCAGAAAACAACTCAATGCCGTCAAGTTCGCGCACAAATTCTTTCAATTTGGCGTGTCGGTTGAATCGCTTTTCATAACGCTTTCCGGCTAGTCCCAGGTCATCGGACAACAATGCTTTCGATCGCCTTTCCCATTTTGGTTTCTTGTGCAAATACAAATCGAGACAAGTGTAAAGGATGGCTGTCGTATCATTCCCGATTTTTTTGAACGCCTCATAATTCATTGGCCGCACATGCCCCGCCAACATGTTGTCAACTAAATCAGGATTCAATCTGATTTTCTGCACAATGCTGAATTTTTCGGGTTCAAATAGCGATCCGCGTTGTCGATAAGAAGCAGACGATAATATGCTCATATCCGTATACAACTTGTTTAACTCGCCACCTTTGGATTGATAAGCCAGTACCCAACTAATGGATGTGCCGGAGAGAATTTTCAGATGTTCGTATATTCGGTTGGCGGTATCAGTACCGGCCCAACTCCATCCAATCACATCGCACATCTGGCGTGCTGAAAACCGGATGATACCATCGTCGGGGAAGCCGATGTGTTCCCATATCTGGAGTAGTGCGAGGAATACTCGCAGGGTCGTAGTGGTTGGTGTTTTCTGTCCGGTGAGTGGGGTTACTGTTAGTGACGCATCAAGCGATTGATCGCCATTAACAACTTGCCACTGATACTTGCGAATCTCCCTGATATTTGTGGCGTACGGAGAAGTAAAAATTTTGCCTGCGAATTTGCCGATATTATATTCGGGGCGAATTTCTTTAGTTGGCTCGAAAAGATCAATTGGTAACTGGTTATCGCTGTTTTTCGCCAGTATGTTGAACGAATTCTCAGGTTGTTCCTGCCACAGCTGATCTAACTCAGCCTGTGTACACTCTTTCCTCTGATCGTTTTCGTTGAGAGACATAGTTCCCGGTATTTTACCAGAAAATCTGTTTTATCGCAGTCTAGTCGGATTAGCTTGCTTATCAATTTCTGAATGTGCATATTTGTCAGATGCCAACAAAAGCATCCACGTCAGGTCAAAAGAAGAGCCCCAAGAAAAATCCTCGAGTTATCGGGCGTAGCGCGAAATCAGGAAAATTTATACTGCGTCCAGCTACAAGCCGGGGCGCAACGATCACTATTAAAGAAGCCAACACTGCGATTAAGAGCGCGTCGGTTAAGAGCACCACCGTTAAGAAAGCATCAACTACGAAAAAATCGACCAAGAAGGCTGCGGTAAAAACAGTCCGCAGTAAGAAAAAGAAGAAATAGAAGTTGGTCACCGCTCGAAACTCATTAAACGACGTTTTTATAAACTGCCCATTCGATCCGGAATATGCACCGATTTTTCGGGCATTAATCTTTACTATTTTTTCATGTGGTTTTCGAGCGCGCTCGGCCCGTGAATTAGATGATGGCGGACAGACGCGCATCGATAAGATATATAATCTAATCAATGAATGCCGATACGGGATTCACGATCTTTCTCGGACCGATCCGGACCCTGTTTCCCAACTGCCTCGTTTCAATATGCCTTTGGAGCTTGGAATGTTTCTTGGCGCTAAGCGTTTTGGAAACAAGGAGCAAAAACTAAAGCGAGTGCTAATTTTTGATATCGAGCAATATCGATATCAAACTTTCGTCTCCGACTTGGCGGGTATGGATATTCATGGACACGATAATAGCCCAATGCAGGCGGTGCATGAAACTCGCGATTGGCTTGCCAATGTTTCTCGCCGGCAACTACCTAGCGGAGATCAAGTAACCGGAATTTATCAGCAATTTCTTGATAATTTACCGACATTAACCGAAGAGTTAGAATTTGATTCAGACAACATTCCTTATGTTGATTTCGAGAGAATAGTGGTGAGTTGGCTAACAACTGAACCAGCACCCTAGTTATGTATCGCTCTACAAAGCTAAAATTTTGATCTTTTGTGCTGCATGTAATACTATCAGCATTAAATGAGGAGATATCACTTTGGTAAAGAACAAAGAAAAGACCGGTAAGAGGGCCGCCAGCGCAGCATCCAAAACATTGAAAAGCCCTAAGGCTTCCAAAACTGCCAAAACAGCTGCTGGTTCTGCCTTAGCTCAGAGCAAAACCAAAAAAGAAACTGGAAAAAAAGCGGCCAGCGCTGCCTCAAAAACCTTAAGAAGCAAAACCACTTCTAAAGCGGCCAAGACTGCAGCCGGTTCCACGCTTACTCAACGTAGAAATAAGAGTAAACGCTAGCACGAAGGACTCAGTCCAGCTTCCGAAACGCAGATTAAAGTGGCTAGAAAGCGCCTTCTCACACCAAGTTGAGAATAGATTTCTGAGCGCTCGCGTTTAAAATGCTCCTAGAGTCCGCTTTCAGGATGACGCAGACACAAGCTAGCAGCTAGCGGCGTTTCTTCCGCACGTTGATTGCAGCTGCATCGAGGTGGTTTTTCAGATGGATTGCGTAGTGCTTCTCGATCATTTCCACGCTTGTTCGGCAATTTTTAGCGATCTGATAGATGTCAGCACCCTCCAGTAACCGAAACGATATGTAGCTGTGGCGCAATGAATAAAGTGTCCGGCGATTGCCTTGTCGATCAAATTTTAGTCCTAGTTCCTCCAATATTCGATTGAACTGTTTTTTGTGGTCGGACGGAAAGAGACGGTCGGTCGGTTCCGGCTGATTACGCTCAATCAATCTCTGAAAAGGTCGCACAGCACCGGTGGTGCTTTTGCAGTAACCCATTCCGCGCTTGCCGCGCACCTGAATGACGAGGATCGTTTCGCCGGTGGCGTCATCTTCAACGATCTCGACATCCCGGTATTCTAGGCTGTTAGCCTCATCAGGACGAATACCGGTGTTTGCCATGAATAATATCTTGTCGTGCAGTTGCTCGGCAAACCATTTGTGCCTCGCATTTTTCGGCTTGTTTTTGTTTTTCCGGGTTGCTTCGTAAAGCTGCTTATATTCCTGTTCCGAGAACCATGCACGATGAACGACTTTGCCGCTCGTTTTGTATGGAGCCGAAAAGTCTGGAAGATAAGCAATCCAGCCTTGTCGTTGAGCTGTTTTCATGATCTGGCGTATTGACACAATTTCTGTATGCAACGTACTTCGCGAAGGTGGCTTTGATCCGCTTATGCGATGAGCGCGATAATCTTGCACCGCTCCGGAAGTGACTTGGGATAGTGGTAATTTCCCGAAGAAGGGGTTTAAGTGAAGCCTAATTCTTCCCTCATGGTCTTTGATCCACCTTGGATTTCTTTCATCCGCGAGGATTACTGCGTACTCATCTAAAAATTTCTGCGCAGCATGTTTGAACGTTTTTTCGTTATGGAGTTCACCGCGCTTGGCTTGTCCACGCAAACCTAAATACCAATCTTCAGCAAAATCCTTGGCGAGAGCCAGGCTGCTCTCTTTTGTTGATGTCCGATGGTTTTTGCCATTCAAATATGTGGCGCATTGCCATTTGCCGCTGTTCTCGCGTTGATAAATATGGACTTTATCACCCAGAATTGTGTGCTTTGTCACAACATGCCTCCATCATCATAAAATTATGTGAAAGTGTGTAAGCTATGTGTAACAGTATTTGACGCAGAGTCTGCTGTCAAACCAACCCACTAACCCATTGATAAGTATGGGATTAGTGGTGAGCCCTGCTGGGTTCGAACCAGCGACCTACTGATTAAAAGTCAGTTGCTCTACCGACTGAGCTAAGGGCCCACAACTGCAAGCGGCTGTTGCGAAGCGCCTCCCTAGTGGTGCTTGGCCATGGGGTCAAGCGGCTTTGGGATGTTTTACCAGTAATTTATCACAGGCCTTGGCGGGAAGCAATTTGTGCAATCGTCAAGCCGGTTACCGGATCACGCCAATCTGGCGCAATTTCAGTGCTTGGACGTAAAACAAAGGCGCGTTCTCGCCACAAAGGATGAGGAATAGTTAGCTCTGGGTTCGTGCACGAGAACGGGCCTTCGCTCCATAAAATGATATCGAGATCAAGTACTCTGCGAGACCAGGCTTGCCCGCGGCGGGCTCCAAAATGCGATTCGATAGTTTTTAAAAGGTTGAGTAAATTGATCGGATCAAGCCCCGTTTCGATAATTGCAGCCGCATTTGCATATGCGCGGCTAGATGGTCCAACTGGTCTCGACATCGTCGTAGAAGAATATTTGAGGACCGCCAGGCCTTGCTGCGCGAGTTTTGTCAAAGCGGCTCTCAAAACAGTACGTGGCGGGCCATGGCGCACATGACGTTGATTGGATCCCAGGGCAATCAGGAAGCGGGTATCGGGCAACTATATCCTCTAAACATTGTGATAACTAACGTGAAACTAACGGTTTCAAGGTCACGAAACCGCTGCTAACATAGTTGTGATACAAGGCAAACCGAGGAGCATGCTATGGGCGGTCGACAATTTACTTGCGTTGGCAAAGGAACAATGTTGGCTGGATTGATCTTGTCATTGGCTGCCTGTGGTGGAAATGGTGCTGGATCCGAGCTTGAACCCGCTGAAAGCATCGCACGCGCCAGCCTGATGGGTGCGGATCAGACGCAATATGGCGAGGTGATCATCGGCGAAGGCGACGGCGGTTTGCTCGTACAAATAAAAGCCGAGGGCCTGTCGCCCGGGCCGCGCGGCGTTCATATCCACGAAGTTGGCAAATGTGAAGGGCCGGACTTCAAATCGGCCGGCGGTCATTGGAACCCGTCCGAAAAAGAGCATGGATTTGATAATCCCAAAGGCGCCCATATGGGCGACTTTTTTAATCTGGAAATCGGCGAAGACGGAACTGGCTCCGTTGAAGCCACAATTGAGGAGGGAAGTTTGAAGGAGGGGCCGAATGCATTGATGGATGCGGATGGCGCTGCGTTTGTGGTGCATGCTGGGCCGGATGACTTGAAGACCGATCCATCCGGTGAAAGTGGTGGTCGGGTCGCCTGTGGTGTCTTTGAAATTCAGAGGTTTGAACCAGCACAATAATTTGAAATTGGTGATTGCGATCACCATCAAGCCGTATAAATAAGCATATCAATTAGCTATCGGGGGGTCGCATGGCTATTTCAGTTCTTTTCGTCTGCATGGGTAATATTTGTCGCTCGCCCTTGGCTGAGGCGGCGTTACGTCAGGAATGCGCGCGTGTCGGCAAATCTTTGATTGTCGATTCCGCAGGCACCCATGACTGGCACGCGGGGCAGCCGCCGGATGAACGTGCGCAAGCGGTTGGCAAGAAAAATGGCGCACCGTTGGATCATCTGCGCGCTCGTGCTTTGCGCACCGCTGATTTTCGCGATTTTGATCATATCATTGCGTTGGACAATGAGAATATGGCCAACCTGTTGGCGAAACAGCCGGCAGATGGTTCTGCGCAATTATCGTTGTTGCTGGATCATGTTGAGGGCCGCGAGGGCGAGGATGTCGCTGATCCCTACTATGAACCGGATACCGCATTTGACGAGACTTGGGATGATGTATTCGCGGCGGCCAAAGCGCTGGTGATAAAATTGTAGCACGCGGCTTAAACCGCTTCATCCGCTTAAAGATGTGAACTTGAGATTGGTTTCTAACAATATCCAAGGACAGCAGCAGACGGTGAGGTAGCATATTCATAAAGGTCAAATTGCGCCATATATTGGTCCCGATCATCGGTTTCTGGATGAATTTCACATATCGATTGAATTTATCTATGAGTATGATGGTTGATTTTATCGGGAAGACATTCGGTTTTTCTTGAAAAATTCACATAATAAACCGATATTGAATAGGATAGTGCCGCTATCACGTTTTTTTTGCGGCGGAATAAACTGAGGAGTTTGAATATCATGGCTTGGCCTGACCCACGAGCGACAATGTCGCGTACACCTGTTGGCACGACGCCACAATCCGACGTCGCTTATGATGCCGGACTGCGGTCTTACATGCTCAAAGTATACAACTATATGGCGAGCGGTGTTCTGCTCACCGGTATTGTTGCCATGCTGTTTGCCAGCTCCGGAATGGCGGCAGAGATTATGTTTGGTGGTGGACCTCTGAAATGGCTTATCATCTTGTCTCCCCTGGCAATTGTATTTGTCATGAGTTTTGGACAGAATAAATTTTCGACATTTACGCTGCAGGCGATGTTCTGGGGCTTTGCGACCTTGATGGGTCTGTCCATGTCGACAATTTTTCTCGTTTATACCGGCGCTTCGATTGCGCAGACGTTCTTTGCAACATCGGCGGCTTTCTTGGGTCTTAGCCTGTTCGGCTATACGACAAAGAAAGATCTATCTGGCTGGGGCAGCTTCCTGATCATGGGTGTAATCGGTTTGCTGGTTGCGATGGTCATCAACATCTTCTTGCAGTCAACAATGATGCATTTTGTAATTAGTGCGATCGGTGTTCTGGTCTTCGCAGGCCTGACCGCATATGATACGCAGCGGATCAAGAGCATGTATGCTTATGTTGCCGGTACCGATATGGTCGGAAAGGTTATCATCATGAGTGCGCTCAATCTGTATCTGGACTTTATCAATATGTTCCAGTTCCTGCTCAGCTTCATGGGCAGCCAAGACTAAGGCTCCATTCATATCCTTTGACGTATGACAAAGCCCGGCAGGAAACTGCTGGGCTTTTTCTTTTGGCAGTTGATCGATTTTCGGTGGCAATTGCTGGACAATAGGAGGCCCGCGACCTAAGGATTTCGTGCGATCTATAGGGGAAATTGAGTGCTTCAGGGTGTTAAAAAAGTTCGTTTGTTTGCCGTTGCTACGGCCGTGATAGCTCTGGCTGCTTGTCAGACAGCTCCACCACCGCCACCACCGGCGCCCGTTGCGGGGCCTAAATATACACCGAGAGCGCCGACAACGCCGTTTGGTGCCAGCGCGAACACCATTGTGCCGCAGTTGCGCCCTGATGGATTGAGGCAAACGATTAATCGTGATCTTGGTCCAATGGAGACATTGTGGCACGTGCGGGCGGCGTTGAACGTCGCTGCATTGAGTTGTACCGGGCCGCAATATGCCCGTATTGTGAGCGACTATAATGCGTTCATCGGTAACAATAAGCGATTTCTGCGCAACGCCAACAATGCGATTATCAGCAAATTTCGGCGAGAGCAGGGCGGCGGCTACAAGCAAGCGCATGATCGCCATCAGACAAGCCTCTACAACTACTGGTCATTCTCTCCGCTGCGGCGGCCCTTTTGTGATCAGGCTGTGCAGGTCAGTCAGCGAGCGATCATAACCAAGACCGAAGAGATGGAGACATTTGGTGCACAGGCGCTGATGGAACTCGAAAAACCATTTACCGATTTTTATCTTGCTTATGAAGAATATGAGCGTGATCTTGATGCCTGGCGTGTGCAATATGCACCTGAGCAGGCACGGGATGCGGCGGATGAGACGATCAACACGACTGGCTTGACTGAAGGAGGCTAAACTCCAAAAAGCCAGTAACAAAACCGGACAAAAAAGAAGGCCAGATGGTGCGGACCATCTGGCCTTAGTCTTTCAGCTTTCAAGGGGATGAGGAGAGAGCGCTGAAAGAAAGAGAGATTTGTTTAGAAGCCGAAGCGGACGCCCACGGAGCTTTTGTCTGCGGCACCTGGCCCAGCATCAGACAGAAAGTCCGAGCGTACCGAGCTGGAGAGGAACCGGCCCGGATTGACGGCATCAACACCACTATCTTGTGCGGTAGAGCGGTAAGAAAATTCTTGTGGGATAAACAAATTGGTCAATCCTGCACTGCGTTGCTCAACGACAGGCGAGACGTCATTTTCTATCCGGAAGCCGGATTCAAAACCGGGAGCCATGGTGGCCATGAAGCTCTGATCCTGATTGCTGGAAACTCCTGCCAGATCAAAATTGCTGATAGGAAGGTCGATGGCCTGATGCTTTTGGGGTGCAGCGGCTTCTACCATGCTTTGGGTGTCAATGGCGGAGTCAGCAAATGCGGGCGTTGCTGTGATGCTGATAAGGGCAGCGGCGGTAACAATAACTACATTTTTCATGACTTCGTCCTTCCTATATCTGCAGCTAGCACTTGCTCGCTGCTCTCATAGAAGGTTTCGCGCCGACAACAGATATAGTTACAGCGGGTGTAAATTTTTATCGAAAAAATAGATCAATAATCAATTTTTGACAGTTTTGGCCGCACTCCAGCTCAAAAGTTTTTCAACTTTCTGGCATCAGCGCAGCATCCACTGCTTTGGATTCCTTATATATATTGCGTGACCTCAAGCGCTCGGCGTAAGCGACAAAACTATCGCGCTCAGGGAAGCTTTTGAACTGCAAACCCCAGTCGACTTGCGATCCGACATAGACGTCCGCCATCGTGAAGCGATCACCGCAGACATATTGCCGAGATTGAAGCATTTCGTCGAGCACATCCATTGCACGGTCGTAGCTACCATAGCCAGCCGACCGCTCTTGTTCTGCGGTTGGCGACAATCCGAGATTGCGATCCATCACCGCTTGCTCGATCGGCCCTGCGGCGAAGAAAAGCCAGCGAAAATAGTCAGCCCTTTCTTCCGACGTTGGTGCAAGGCCTGCATCCGGAAAAGTGTCAGCGAGATAGGCACAAATCGCGGCGCATTCGGTCACTATCTTTCCGTTATGCACAATAGCAGGAACCTTCCCCATCGGGTTGATCGCCAAATAATCCGCGGATTTCATCTCCCCGTCATACGCAATGATCTTCTGATCATAATCGGCTCCCGCCTCATGCAGGGCCCATCGCGCAATTTGACCACGAGACATCGGGTTGGTGTAGAAGGTGATGGGGGATGAGGGCATGATCGACTCCTGTGACGGTGAGGATCAAATCTATAACAGACTCATACCGGTTTTGTAGTCGGCCGCTATTTATACTGACATCTGGCGCCAGCCGGTACCAAATGGATATCAGCAAATGCTGCGGTCACGGTCTCTCCGCTGTTGTCAGTATCGCTGGATATGGCGATGGACGTGACTTTCGCTTTGCTGGTTTTAAACTGGCTCCGGATATCGGCGGCAAGATTGCGGCGTTCATTAACCCAAGTCCCGGCCTGCGCCGATCCGGTCTGCGCAACAATAATTTTTGCCTGCTTTGTATAGGCGTTATTCCGGGCTGTCCCGACAGGAAAGCGGTTATCCCAAACATAGTTTATCGCACCATCGGGTATCGTGTTGCCACCGCGCGACCGCGCCAATGCAAGCTTGGCGCGAGTGCCAAGCGAGATCGAACTATTAGGTAAGTCGAGGCCTATATAGATCCGCGCTGCTTGGTCATCACCCGACTTCTTGGCGATATTTGCCGTTCTCACGACATCATCGACCCGCCAGCGCCAGCACAGCACCGGGGTTTTAACAAGATTGACCATCACCGGTCGGGTGAACAAAGCCATGCTCATGCGGGCATAAGCCTCGATGGCTGGCACGCCTTGAATTCGTTTAGCCGTAAATTTAGTGGCTGGCACTTTCTCATCAATTTTCACGCTGCGCCATCCTGCGCCGCCGCTGGCAAAATTGCTGATCCTTTGGATCCCGGCGCTTTGGGCTGCCGATATTTCGGGCGATGCTGCCAGCATTATTGTGGCGCTGATGATTACCGTTTTGCGCATATTGTTCTCAAGTGCGGTTCAGGCGCCAATCATAACTTAAAAAACTAACTTTCGTTTTGCCCGATTTTAACGCGGCTTGCTGCCCCTTTGTCAGACCTAAAGCATTAGCATAGATGGCGAGAAACTGATTGAGGTTTTTCGCACCACGCCAGCCATTCTCAAAATCGCTGCGATACCATTTGAAAATACTGGAAACCTCTAGTCGTCCACCTTTCAAACGGTTGCGGCTGCGATCCCGCAAAAAGTCTTTCGTGGCGGCGTTAAGCTGTGCGGGTAGTGTGCTGCCGCGATAGGCATTTTTGCGCAACGCTGGGCAGCCAATACTGGCACAGTTGACGGCGAAGTGGATGCGCGGTTCGTTATAGCGTCCGCTGCCTCGAATAAGTGTGTGCTCAATATGATCGAGAGATACGGTTTTGCCGAAGAGCGGAATGAATTTCTGTTTCCAGGGAGAGCGAATGATAGAACCGAGATCCTTGATTGACTTCAGATCTGGATACTCGGTCAGAATGAGTTCAACTGTCCAAGCGTTATAAGCATTGATCAGAAAGGCGAGCTGATCATTTTTGGACCAACTGTTAAAGGTTGCCTGGCTGATCGAAGATGTGGAATCGAGATATGTTTTCAGTTTTCCGCGATCTGCTTTGAACCGTGCATAGTTGACTTTAGAAGATGTTCCGCCGCCGGTGACGACAACATTGCGTTTCAGCAGGGCATCCCAGCTGGAATGATCATGCGCGGCCCATGCGTTGCTGGATACGGATAGAGCGATGAAGGATAGAAACAGCCGGAACAGCATATCGAAGGCCTCTTTTGCGCTAGGACTATTTGTTAGTTCGCAGGAGGAGGTCGGGAGGTTACACCTTATCGTGTAAAGTCGATTGCAACAGTAAGGGGCCGAGCGATGATAAAGCAGTTTTTCCTTATCTCAAAAAAACCTGAGCTGTCGGCCGAAGCATTCCGTCGCTACTACGAAGCCAATCATGTGGCCCTGATAAAGCGGTTGCTGCCGATGATTGCTCGCTATCGGCGCCACTATCTTGATCATGGTAATTCAGAGCTAAAAGCGGATCAGGCAGTGCCGGATTTTGATGTGATCACGGAAATCTGGTTCGCCAATCACGCAGATTATGACGCCTTTATTGAACATGTCTCCAACCCTTCGATAATTGCAGAAATTCGAGCCGACGAGGCGAATTTTCTTGTCAGTGATGCCACTCGGTCGTTGCGAATGGAAACGGTGGAATAAGGGTTAAATTTGCTTCCCGTATTTCCCTTCGATCTGACGCAGAATTTCGGCGAGCGAGCGCTCAGGAGCTGGCGTGAAAGTCTGTCCCGTTTTGGTGAGTTTTTCCATTCGGTCGAGGCGGAACATCCGAAAATCATCACGCAATTCACACCAGGCCACTAATGTCCATGTCTTGCCCCAAAACCATAGGCCCAGTGGCTGGACTTTCCGGCTGGTCGCCGCGCCTTCTTCATCATGATAATCGAATGACAGTATATCGCGGGCTTCAATCGCGGCTTCACAGCGGTCGATCACATTTCTGGTTTGCTCACCGAGGCCCATTTCTGGTGCGAATATCTTTGTACCACCAACCCGGTCGCGCTCTTTCTCCGGCAATACCGTTTCTATTTTCACTAAGGCCTCTTCGGCCGCGGTCCTCATCGCGGTGCCACCCCAGGCGCGAACCATGCGGGCTCCAGTTACAAGAGCGACAATCTCTTCCCGCGTGAACATCAGGGGAGGCAGATCAAAGCCACTGCGCATGATATAGCCGATACCGGCTTCGCCGTCGATTGGGACGCCAGTGGACTGTAGATCGGCAATGTCGCGATAGATGGTGCGTTCGGAAACCTCCAAACGCTCTGCCAGCATGGCCGCAGTGACAAGCCGACCGCCGCGCAGATATTGGACAATCTGAAAGAGGCGGTCGGCTCTACGCATGTTTAGTTTTTGAAAATACCGAGCGAATTGCCCTCGGTATCCTTGGCATAGAAAAAGGAACCAGCCGGAATGAGTATCACTTCCGATACAACTTCACCGCCGCCCTTTTTCACACGCTTCATAGCGTCATCAAGATAGCCGTCGACCGCGAGGTGCGCTGTGATTCCATCACCTTCGGTCGCTGGCTTTCCTTCGTAAAGATGGCCGGATGAGGCATTCTCACCTTCATAGGGTAACATCATGATGGGTTGCGGTCCCGCTTCATTCTTGGTGAGCGGGGCTTCCAGTAACGTTTCATAAAAACGGGTTGCCCTTTCCAGATCGTTGACTGGAATTTCGGTCCAGACGAGACGGTTGTTTTTGGCTTCGGTCATTAACTTGCTCCTGCTTGTTGTTGGGGACAAGTTCTCTAATGCCATAGCCCTCCTGACAGCATATTGTCAGGAGGGATTCATTATTTCTCGATTATTGACTGTCAGTGTCGAGAAGGACCTCAAATTCGCCATAGATCAAGCGTTTTCCGTCCATTGGCATCTCTGAGCCTGGAGTCGGCATACGTCTGTCTTCACGCATTTTTCCTGAGCCTTGCTCAAAAGCATCTTTAGAAGACCATTCTGTATAGCCGAACGCGATAGCTTCGTCGGCTTCGGCCTTTACTGCCTTTTTGAAGTCGGTAACCTTGCCATCCTCGATCTCCGCGGCCCAACCATCGGCCGCGCGCAGGGCTCCATGGTCAATTGCCAGATCACGCATTGTCTTGCACATATCAGCAAAGGCTTCGCGGTTCTCTTTTGGAACCGGAACAACATAGCCTTGAACATAGCCGGCCGGGCCGCTGGCCCCGCTCTCGCCGAGTATTTCAAAGCCTGAATAGATCATCCGCATACCGTCAAACGGCATTTCTCCGGGCTCTTCCATCCGTTCGTCGCTGCCCATGTCTTTGTGGGCTTTGTCAAACTCCTCCTTCGTTCGCCAATCGATCCACGAGAACACGATATTCTCACCTTTATCAGCCTTCACCGCTCCGTACATATCGGTAAGTTCGCCTCGCGGCACGTCGGATCCCCAACATTCGACTATCCGCTGGGCGCCATAGTCAGAAAAAAGTGGCACAGACTCTTGTGCCATCTTGAAATAGGCATCCCTGTTGGTTTCAGGAACCGGAATGATGAAACCTTGAAAATAGGTCATTTTCTCTCTCCTCACCTCAATATAGCAAATTTGAGCGTTTCAATCACGCACACAAAAAACGGCGTGAGACCAGTCACGCCGCTTCATGTTTTGGGCAGCGGTGGTAAAACCGCTGTTCAAGTGAAATTACTTATTCTTGGTTGGTGTCTTTTTCTTTGCCGCCGGTTTTTTCTTTTTCTTTGCTGACGGCGCAGATGGCGTGACCTCAAAGGTCAGCTCTTTATCCTTTAGCCGTACCTTGACTTCACCGCCATTGATCAACTTTCCGAACAATAATTCTTCGGCGAGCGGCTGCTTGATCTTCTCCTGAATGAGACGGCCCATTGGGCGTGCTCCATAGAGTTTGTCGTAGCCGCGCTCGGTCAACCACTGGGCTGCTTCATCGTCCAGTGTGATATGGACATTCTGATCAGCCAGTTGCAGCTCGAGTTCAAGAATGAATTTCTCAACAACTCGTGAAACAACTTCTGGTGGGAGATAGGCGAATGGTACAATCGCATCCAGACGATTGCGGAACTCAGGGGTGAACATTTTTTTCACGGCTTCGTCGCCGGCATCTTCCTTAGACACATTGCCAAAGCCAATCCCTTCTTTCGCCATGTCAGACGCACCCGCATTGGTCGTCATAATCAGAATGACATTCCGGAAATCGACGGTTTTGCCATGATGGTCGGTCAGCTTTCCGTTGTCCATGACCTGAAGCAGGATGTTAAACAGATCCGGATGGGCTTTTTCAATCTCGTCGAGCAACAACACGCAATGCGGATTTTGATCAACGGCATCGGTCAGCAAACCGCCCTGATCATAACCGACATAGCCGGGAGGTGCACCTATGAGGCGAGACACGCTGTGGCGTTCCATATATTCGGACATGTCAAAGCGCTTGAGCGGTATGCCCATGATGGATGACAATTGCCGCGCGACTTCGGTTTTACCAACGCCGGTTGGACCGGAGAACAGATAGTTGCCAATCGGTTTGTTCGGTTCACGAAGGCCTGCACGGGACAGTTTGATTGCGCTCGAGAGCTTTTCAATCGCCGCATTTTGACCGAAGACAACACGCTTGAGATCCTTATCGAGATTTTCGAGCGTTTTCTTATCATCTTTCGATACCGATTTGGGCGGGATACGCGCCATCGTCGCGATAACCGCTTCAATATCCTTGGTTGTGATCATTTTCTTGCGGCGGGAAGGTGGCAACAGCATTTGCATTGCGCCAACCTCGTCGATCACGTCGATCGCTTTGTCCGGCAATTTGCGATCATTGATATAACGTGTGGAAAGTTCCACTGCGGATTTCAGTGCGTCTGGCGCGTAACGTACCTTATGGTGTTCTTCAAATGCACCGCGCAAACCAGCGAGAATTTTGATCGTATCTTCGACACTAGGTTCGTTGACATCAATTTTCTGGAACCGTCGCAGCAAGGCACGGTCTTTTTCGAAATGATTGCGAAACTCTTTATAAGTGGTCGATCCGATGCAACGGATGATGCCGCCCGAAAGGGCTGGCTTTAGCAGATTTGATGCATCCATTGCGCCGCCGCTGGTCGCGCCAGCGCCAATCACCGTATGAATCTCATCAATGAACAAAATCGCATCCGGCATTTTTTCCAGTTCGGAAACCACCTGCTTCAGTCGTTCTTCAAAATCACCGCGATAGCGCGTGCCAGCGAGCAAGGAGCCCATATCCAACGAATAGATGATCGCAGGTTTCAGGACATCTGGCACAGTTTCTTCGATAATACGAAGCGCCAGTCCTTCAGCAATGGCGGTTTTGCCCACACCGGGCTCACCGACATAAAGGGGATTATTTTTCGACCGGCGGCAGAGAATTTGCACGGTGCGATCAACTTCAGCCTGGCGACCAATAAGGGGGTCAATTCTTCCGTCTTTGGCTTTCTGATTCAAATTGACAGTAAACTGGTCGAGCGCAGTTTCTTTCTTGCTTTTCGCCTCTTTCTTCTCGTCACTTTCTTCACCGCCGGACAATTCGGCCGGGTCAATGGATTGCCCGCCTTTTCCGACGCCGTGGCTGATAAAGCTGACGGCATCCAATCGGCTCATATCCTGTTGCTGAAGGAAATAAACAGCATAGCTTTCGCGCTCGGAGAACAGCGCTACAAGCACGTTCGCACCAGTAACTTCATCCTTGCCGGACGACTGGACATGTAAAATTGCACGCTGGACAACCCGCTGGAAACCCGAGGTCGGGGAGGGATCAATAGACTTTTCCACCTTCAGTGAGTCCAGTTCGCTGTCGAGATACAGGACCACTGCATCTTCAAGTTCACCAAGATCAACTCCGCAGGCATTCATCACCTGTGAGGCATCGCCATCATCAATCAGAGCGAGCAAAAGATGTTCCAGCGTCGCATATTCATGAGACCGATCTGCGGCATTTTTCAAAGCCTGATGAAGGGTCTTTTCCAGCGATTCTGCAAATGAAGGCATGTATTTACTCCTTGATGGAACAGTGGATTGTCCCGATAGCTGAAAGCCTGTGAGGTCCGGTGTTACTCTGACCTTAACCTTTCGGCTTCTTTCTTAATCTATGCGCAACCCAAAAAACATCAAGGGCATATCCTAAGAACGGCAAGCATGCGGCCGAGGTTAAGCGTGTTTTCTGATCTCTTCTCCTAAACGGTTCAAGCCGGATCAAATTAAATCTGAATATTAAGAGATAGGGTTAACAAATCCTTACCAAACACCAGTATTTACGTCTTTTTAAACAGGCTGTCGGCGCTTGCACGATGTGAAACCGCAAAGCTCTTCTTGGCTTCACAGCGACTTATTTCGTTTTTCAGGGTCGAGATTCGTTTTTCCAGTTCGTCCACAGAAAAGGGATCCAGATCCTGTTTTACCAGCAGATTGAGCGGATCATTGGGATTGCGCGGCAGATCGTCGTCATCGTTCATGTAAAAATATCCTATCTTTTTGAGCCATCCGTTATCGTAATGTTGACCGGCGCGGGTTTGCTGTCAATAAGACCGACATAGAAAAACCTGTGCTATATGCGCGTTTTTGGGAGGCTTGGGGCAACCATGACAATATCAGAGACATTGCAATCGGAAATGACGGCCATCGCGATCAGCGAACCGGGCGGTCCAGATGTTCTGAAGCCGGAAACCGTGGCGGTGCCACAACCGGTAGCGGGTGAAGTTTTGATCAAGGTTGCCGCTGCCGGCGTGAACCGTCCCGATGTCGTCCAACGCAAAGGGCTCTATCCTGCGCCGCCAGGCGCATCTCCGCTGCCAGGGTTGGAAGTATCCGGAACGGTGGTTGCGCTTGGCCAAGGTGTAGGATCCGAATGGATGGGCCGCAAAATATGTGCGCTGACCAACGGCGGCGGCTACGCGGAATATTGCGTCGCTCCAGCCGGTCAATGTCTGCCCGTGCCCGATAGTTTGACAATGGAAGAAGCCGCTGCACTTCCCGAGACATTGTTCACAGTCTGGAGCAATCTTTTCAATCGTGGCTTTGCCCGGGAAGACGAAACCGTTCTGGTACACGGTGGAACCAGCGGGATCGGCACCATGGCGATCATGCTGGGCAAACTATTTGGTCTGAAGGTAATCGTGACCTGTGGCTCCGATCAGAAATGTACCGCTGCCAAAAGCATAGGCGCAGATCATGCGATCAACTACAAGACACAGGATTTTGTTGAAGAAGTAGGAAAGATTACAGGCGGGCAAGGCGTTGAGGTCGTTCTCGATATGGTCGCCGGCGATTATGTCCCACGGAACCTCAATTGCCTGAAGGAAGACGGTCGCCATGTCACAATCGCGGTGCAGGGCGGAATGCAAGCGACGCTCAATATGGCTCAAATCATGATGAAGCGGCTGACTCTAACCGGATCAACTCTGCGCCCACAATCTGCGGATCGCAAGGCGTTGCTTGCTGATGAACTCTATCGCTATATCTGGCCAGATGTCGAAGCGGGCAAATTAAAACCCGTGATGGATGAAAGTTTTCCACTTGCTGAGGCGGCCAAGGCTCATGCACATATGGAAGCAGGTGACCATATTGGAAAAATCATCCTGACGGTCGATTAGCGCGTGGAAGATGCGATTGATTTTCACGGCGCAAAGGTCGCGCTGTTTGCGGACGATCAATTGCTTGTTTATCGCCGGGACAACAAACCTGATATTCCGTTCCCAGACATGTGGGATTTACCCGGAGGTGGCCGGGAGAACGAAGAAAGTGGTGCCGCTTGTGTCGCTAGGGAAACACACGAAGAATTTGGTATAAGCATCGATGCTGGGGCGCTTGAATTTGTCCAGCACTATGAAAACTGGCGAGGCGCAAGCAGCAAGCGTGCGCTGTTTTTTGTCGGTCAACTATCGCAAGAACAGGTGGCGGCCATAGTCTTTGGTGAGGAAGGGCAGCATTGGAAAATGATGGCGGCTTCCGAATTTTTGGCAAGTAATCAGGCGGTACCACATTTGCAAGAACGTCTGCGCGATTATCTAGGCCAGACTGCCTAAACTCTCCCCTTTCTTGTAAATAAAAGGTCACAAAACGGGAATCATCCTGTCACAAAGGCTGGTTATAAGCCGTTTCCATGGATGGTTTCCTTGGAGTGAAGTGATGGCCAAACAATTTCCACCTATCACGGGTTCGGATATCCCGCTGCTCGACGTGGACCGTTATGAAGCGAGGCTAACCCGACAGCCGCGTGTCAACCCGATGGACCGGACGCATTATCGAACGATCTGGATATCCGACATTCATCTTGGAACACGTGGCTGCAATGCCGATATGCTGATCGACTTTTTGGATCACGTGGACAGCGATACGCTCTATCTGGTGGGGGACATTATTGATGGCTGGCGCTTGAAAAGAAAATTTTACTGGCCGGACGGGCATAATGATATCATCTGGCGAATATTGAAACGCGCCAAACGGGATACCAGAATCGTCTATATTCCCGGCAATCACGACGAGATGTTTCGGCAGTTTACCGGTCTTAACTTTGGTGGTGTCGAGATCCGACGCTCTGCGATCCACGAAACAGCGGATGGCCGGCGCCTATTGGTGTTGCACGGAGACGAGTTTGACGCAGTGATGCTGGCCCATCGATGGCTCGCTTTCATCGGCGACATGGCTTATACCTTGCTGATGCGGCTCAACTGGTTGGTAAACACGGTGCGAGGCCGCATGGGACTGCCTTATTGGTCGCTGTCCAAAGTCGCCAAGCACAAAGTTAAAAATGCTGTAGAATTTATCGGGCGATTTGAAGAGCTGGTCGCAAAAGCCGCAGGCAATCGGGGCGTTGACGGTGTTGTCTGTGGTCATATCCACACCGCCGAGATGCGCGAAATCAACGGCATCGAATATTATAATGATGGCGATTGGGTAGAAGGATGTACTGCGCTGGTGGAATGCGATGACGGGACGATGGAGATTTTGCATTGGACCGACGAGATCGCAGCGCGAGAAGCGCGAAACCATCAATCGGTAGCGCTGGAGACGGTGAAGGGTGATCTGGAGCAAGTCGCATGAAAATCGCGTTGGTCACAGATGCCTGGCATCCTCAGGTCAACGGTGTGGTGCGAACCCTGGAAACGGTTACGAGCATATTGCGGGGTTGGGGGCATGAGTTGCTAATCATCTCACCGGACCAATATCCTTCCCTGGCGGCGCCCAGCTACCCTGAAATTCGGCTCGCATTAACACGAGCCCGGAGTGTTGGCAGGCGCATTGCGGATTTTGCTCCTGATGCCATCCATTTGGCGACCGAAGGACCGCTATGCCTGTCTGCCCGGCGATGGTGCCGACGCAATAAACGCCCATTTACAACCGCTTACCATACGCAATTCCCAGAATATCTTGCAAAGAGAACCCATTTGTCACCACGGATTTTCTGGCACTATATCCGTTGGTTTCATCGGGCATCGCAAGCGATCATGGTGTCAACTGACAGTGTTCGGCAGCAATTGATCACAGAGCGTCTGCCGCAAGTCCATCATTGGAGCCGCGGTGTTGATCTTGATAATTTTTCTCCTGATACACCGGCTCCGGAGCTATTTGACGGTTTGACGCGCCCTATCCAACTATATGTGGGCCGGGTTGCAGTGGAAAAAAATATCGAAGCGTTTTTAGACACAGATCGACCTGGCAGCAAAGTCGTGGTCGGCGACGGGCCAGCGCTTGATTCCCTGAAAACTCAATATCCTGAGGTTTGTTTTTTGGGCCGCAAGAGTGGGCGGGCCTTAGCTGGTTGCTATGCCGGCGCCGATGTTTTTGTTTTCCCAAGCAAAACCGATACATTTGGATTGGTGCTCATTGAAGCAATGGCCTGCGGGACCCCGGTCGCGGCTTTTCCGGTGACCGGACCGATTGATATATTGACCGAAAGAAGTGGCGCGATGAGCGATGACTTGAATCTTGCTATTGATGCAGCGCTGCGTTTGCACCCCGAAGCTTGTTTGAGACGCGCTTCCCAATTCAGCTGGCAAGTAAGCGCCCGTCAGTTTGTCGACGGCTTGGTACCAATGAAGCGTCAGCAGACTGCTCATTTGTCCCGCCGCTTCATTGCCAAGGCCATTATGGCAAGGACCTAAACTCGAAAAACTGGATAATTGGACCATCACTCGAGCAAATATCTTGCCGACTCTTCAGATTTCGCCTACATGGACCCTAACAACAGGCCGCTCCCGCAAGGGGCGGCCCTTATTTTTTGAAAGAGGAGGCCAACGTGGCCCAAGATAATCCTACACCGCTCATGCCTCATGCAACCGCAAGCTGGCTGGTTGATAATACCGGATTGAGTTTTGAGCAAATTGCTGAATTTTGTGGTATTCACATTCTTGAGGTAAATGCGATGGCTGATGATCTCGCCGGAGCAAAATATACCGGACGGGACCCAGTGCAAGCGCATGAGCTGACCAATGAGGAAATCGCGAAGGCCGAAGCAGATCCAGAATATAGGATGAAGCTGCAAAAAGGCCCCGATCAAGTGCGCCGGACCAAAGGTCCGCGTTATACGCCGGTCTCCAAGCGTCAGGACAAGCCCGACGGGATTGCCTGGTTGCTGCGCAACCATCCAGAGATTTCTGATGCACAAGTTAGCAAGCTGATCGGTACAACCCGTACTACGATCAATGCGATCCGTGACCGCGAACATTGGAACATTGCCAATATTGTTCCGAAAGATCCTGTGACGCTTGGTCTTTGTTCACAGCGAGAACTGGATGCCGTTGTGGCTAAGGCCGCGAAGAAGGCTGGTATCGAACCGGAAGTGCCCGAAGACAAGAAACTCGGTGGAGACAAGGAAGCTCTTATCGCCGAACTGCATGAAGAACGCGCGCAAGCCGAGCGTGATGCAGAAGCGGCGCTTGCCGCTGAGTCTGGCGAGGAAGAGATTGCAGCCGAGGACCTTACAGCAGAGACGTTGTTCAAAGACAGCTGATCAGTGGTTCGTCACACGATTTTTGTCGTGTCGCCCAAACGTTGTAATTTAATCGAGCAATTAAATCTGGTTGCACCGGTTTGCCGCCTGTGTCTATGGTCAGACTATGGATGCAAGAACAAAACCACCGGCTTATGATGTAACGCTGGCCGACCACGGCTTTGATCCTATCGAAGCGGAAGGACTTACCTATCCGCTGGGTGACTATGAACCCAAATATGGCGAATATTTTGAGTTGATGCCCGGTATCGGCTGGACCCGGACACCGGTACCTGGACCATTGGGCCATATCAATAACTGGGTATTGGATGATGTGCATCCGGATGGCAGCGCGGGTTTTGCAATTGTCGATACTGGCCTGTTTCTTCCGGGGGTTATAGAATCCTGGAAAAGCCTGTTCGAGACAGGTCTTAACGGCAAAACCGCGACAAAAATTGTTGTTACGCATTTCCACCCAGATCATGTTGGTTGTGCCGGTTGGCTCGCCAACCGCTTCAAGGCGCCAGTGCATATGAATCGCACAGAATGGCTATTGGCGCGCATGCTGACTGCAGACGTCAGCGCCGATGTGCCGCAGGAAGCGATTGACGAATGGCGTTTTGCGGGTTGGGACGAAGACCTGATCAAGGAAAAATGTGAAGGCGGTTGGGGCCGCTTCGCCCGTGCTGTTTCAAGCCTGCCAGTCGGCCATATCCGGATGGATGAGGGCGACAGCCTAGCGATTGGCGCCAATGACTGGCGCGTAATGATTGGTCGCGGCCATACACCGGAGCATGCGTGCCTGATTGATGATAAGAACCAGGTAATGATTTCCGGCGACCAGATATTGCCGCGGATCACATCGAATATTTCAGTAATGTTGAGCGAGCCGACAGCTGATCCTCTGGGCGAGTGGCTTGCCAGCATCGACCGGTTTCGGGCTGAGATTGATCCTGATTTGCTTGTCCTTCCTGCACATGGCCGCCCATTTAAGGGAGCGCATCAGAGATTGGATACCCTTGCGCTACGCCATAATGAGGCGCTGGACGACCTTGCAGGCGCGCTTACTGAAAAACCGATGCGGGTGGTGGACAGCTTCCCGCTGTTGTTTTCTCGACCAATTGGCAGTGATGTCATCGGCATGGCGACCGGAGAGGCCATGGCGACTCTTCGCCACCTAGAGTATACTGGGCGGGCTGTGCACGAGATGAAAGAAGGAACCGCTTGGTATAGCGCGGTTTGATCTAGCGCAAAGACGACCTGATTCTTTTCCCATAGGTCTCTCGCTATGTGGAAATATTATCCCGAATTGCTAGAACGCCCGGTGCCGCGCTACACCAGCTATCCAACAGCCGCTGACTTCGACAATGACGTCGGCGCGGCTGAACTGGAAGAGGCATTGGGGCAGGTCAAGCTGTGCGATGACATCTCGCTCTATGTCCATATTCCCTATTGCGACCAGATCTGCTGGTATTGCGGCTGTAACACGGGAAGAGCAAATCGTACGCAACGTTTGAACGCTTACATGACAGCGCTGTTCGGTGAAATTGAGCTGGTGGCTCGCGATCTTGGTCAATGTGGCCGGGTTAAGCGGATTGCCTTTGGCGGCGGCAGTCCCAATGCGATTAGTGCTCATGATTTTGCGGCGCTTGTGGACCATCTGTCTGATGCGTTCCATCTTGCTGATCCGGTACAGTCTATTGAGTTGGATCCAAGGAGTTTCACGCCTGAATGGCGCGATGTCATTGCGGCGATACAAATTGGTAATGTCAGTCTGGGTGTGCAGAGCTTTGATCCCGCGGTGCAGGCCGCTATTGGGCGGGTGCAGCCGCTTGATATGGTCAGCGATATGGTTGACGATCTGCGTGGTGCAGGGGTCTCATCCCTGAATTTTGACCTGATGTATGGGTTGCCCGGGCAAACCGTGGAGACATTGATCGAAACACTGGAAGCAAGCTTGGCGCTGAAGCCTGATCGCATCGCCTTATTTGGATATGCCCATATCCCGACGCTGATCCCGCGTCAGCGACGGATTGATGATAGTATTTTGCCAGATGCCAAACAGCGTTTTGATATGGCAGCCACCGGATATAATTTTTTGATTGATGCCGGTTATCAAGCCATTGGTTTTGATCATTTTGCACTGCCAACTGATCCTTTGGGCCGGGCAGGACTGAACCGTGCGGTTCGCCGGAATTTTCAGGGTTTTACGGATGATCAAAGTGATATTCTGATTGGTCTCGGAGCATCCGCGATCAGTGAATTTCCTGGTTACATCATTCAGAACGAGAAGAATTCCGGTCGGTATAGGGCTTTAATTGACCAAAACCAGTTGGCTGCTGTTAGCGGTGTTAAGCGCAGCATGAGCAATCAAGTCCATGGCGCGATAATTGAAGAGATATTGGCAAATGGAGAGGCTGATTTGACGCCGCTTGGTCCCGTATCAGGCCAGGCAGAGAGCTTGGCTCCCTATATTAATCGCGGATTGGTTGAGATTGTTGATCAGCGCGTTCACCTGCATGAATCGGCGAAACCTTATGCGAGAACTATTGCCGCAGCATTTGATGAGATTCGAAAAGCGAGCACGGGCACATTCAGTCAAGCAATTTGATTATCTGCTGATGGATTATGTTGACGCTAGTGGTTTCAATTGATCGATATTGTGGTTCAGATTGTCGTTTAGTGGTTGAGAAGCAATGCAATCGACCTAGGATTTTTGGTAAGGGCAGGATCAATTGGCGGAAGCCGGTTAGGATGGCTCAGATGTACAAAAGACAGCAAAAGCTGGCACCTAAGAATGGTATTTTTCTGGTTTTGATATCGCTGTTGCTGACGGCCTGCGCATCTTCCGGTGCGTTCCCGGTGGAAACGGCTGAGCAGCCCGATATCAAGCAAGCTTATCAACTGCGAGCCGGGGAAACGATTCAAGTCTCCACCTTTGGCGAGGACACTCTGACCGGAGAGTTTAACATTGGTGCCAATGGCATTTTGTCTTTTCCATTAGTGGGAAATATACAAGCGGCAGGGCTTTCTCCGGCTGATCTTGGAGTGAACATCGCAGCGGCTCTGGCCGACGGTTATGTGCTCAACCCACAGGTCAATGTGGAAGTTAAAAACTATCGACCCGTTTACATATTGGGTGAAGTAAATAAGCCGGGCGAATATCCCTATATTCCCGATATGACAGTTCTGGCAGTCATCGCAAAAGCAGACGGTTTCACTTACCGTGCGCAGCAGAAGATCATATTCCTCAAGCGATCAGATCAGCCTCGGGAAGTGAGAATCCGGTTGGGCAGTAACACCCGCATTTATCCAGGTGATACCATTCGCATTACGGAGCGCTTTTTTTAGCTATCCGGTGAGGTGATCGGACTGAATCCTGTCGCATAATCTTTATCTACGCGGCGATTTATATAGCCTTCCGAGCCCTTCATCGATAAAATCCGGGCAGGAATTCCGCCGACCGCCGCGCCTTCGGGAACATCTTTGGTAACGACCGCATTGGCTCCAACGGCTGCCCGATTACCAATTTGGACACGGCCAATGACTTTGCATCCGGCAGCCAGAAACACACCATCCCCCAATATTGGCGAACCTTGGTATGGGCCGCGATTCATCTGTCCAAGCATGGAGCCATGGGTAATATTGCAATTAGCCCCGATAATCGCATTGCCATTGACCATGATATTGCCAAAGCGGTTGATGAAAAAACCGGGACCGATCCGAGTATACTCGGGTATGGCAATCCCATATTTGTATCGATAGCGCAGCAGTAACAGCTTGAAGAATGGATATAGCATATAGCGCATTACCGGTCGGCGTTTCATGCAACCGCACAGCCGCATCACTACCGAATATTTGAAGCCAGGCGTAAAAAAATAATGCCGCAAGAAGGACCGCTTGCGGCGGTTTCCAGCATAACGATAAAGATCGGATAGTATGAGCGCCCATGTGTAGCGAAGGCTTCGATCACGGGATATCGGGCCGCTTTCAATCTCGATATTCTGGGTCAGCACGTTACTCAAAGATTGTGCTCCTTCGATGCATTTTTTTTGCGTTGCAGCATTCAAATATGATTGAATATAGGTTGCCGGAAATGCGAGTCGGAGCAACCGACTTTAGACCATATGGTATCTAATCGTGTTGAATACACACCCCGTCTCTTGGTCCGCAAACATAGCGTGACAAGGCGTTTTGAGGGTGGCACATATTACTCAGGACAAATTCTCAGGGGAATATTTTCAACCCGTTTTAGCATGGCAGATATCACCAGATTCTATCGATAGAATATAGGAGCGATGTGATGGAGATATCTAATTATTGCGGCGCAACATAGCTTTGAACCTTATAGGTTCACATTTACCAGCTGGTTCCGCTGCATCGCTGAAATGATAGTGAAAGGGTTCTCGAATGACTGCAAATCTACGCGCTCTTCAAAACGCATCCTTTACAACCACAAATGTCGTACCTCCCGAAAGCCATAGCCTGACGAAAAAGTCTCGGCGGATAGGGGTATACTCGGTCATGCTTTTCACCGATGCGCTGGCCGTCTTTATTGGATTTCTGATCAGCAACTTACTGCTTCTCGATCAGCCTTTTGCTTCACCGGGATTAAAGCTTGGAATTTTGTCGATACCGATTTTCCTGGCAATTGCTCTGAACAATAAAGCCTATGGCAGGAGAGCTCTCTACCGAAGCGCGCGTGCCACTGTCCGAAGCATAACATCGCTTTTTGCTACACTGGCTTTGATCCTGTTCGTACTATTTGGTTTGTCGATTCTAAAACAGCATCATCCGTCATTCGTCGCATTTGGATTTCTGATCTCGTCGGCTCTGATCGCAGGTGGTCGCTATGCGTGCCATATGTTTGCCAAGCGAATGCTAGGCGAAAATCCTGTGAGTGAATTGGTAATCGTGGACAATGTTCCCCATGGCCCCATTGCGGATCAAGCCGTCGTATACGCCAATGAAATCGGGCTTCGTCCAGACGTGTCTGATCCCGCCATGCTGGATCGTCTGGGAAATTTGTTTCGATCCATTGATCGGGTGATTGTTGCCTGCCCCAGTGACCGGCACCTCGATTGGACGTTAGTCCTTAGAAGTACCGGTGTAACGGGAGAGGTTCATCGTCATTATCGCTCTGCACCCGTGGCCAAATCTTCTGAAACGCAGATGCATGCGTCGCGCGTGAAACCGCTGACCCGCACGCAGTTGTGGCTGAAGCGCGCGATGGATTTGATTTTGGTGTCTCTGGCGATCCTGTTTCTCGCTCCACTCATGATCCTGACGGCCATAGCAATTAAGATCGAGAGCCCGGGCCCGGTTCTGTTCAAACAAAAAAGACTGGGTCATGGCAACCGGCTTTTCCATATCTACAAGTTTCGCAGTATGCGCGATGATCTGTGCGACTTTAATGGTGACAGATCAACGGATCGTGATGATGATCGTATCACCCGCGTTGGCCGTTTCATTCGAGCCACCAGCATTGATGAGTTACCCCAGTTGTTCAATGTTTTTGCAGGGACGATGAGTCTGGTTGGACCGCGGCCGCATGCCCTGGGTTCCAAAGCAGACAGCAAGTTATTCTGGGAGATTGATCGTAACTATTGGCTGCGTCATGCAACCGTCCCAGGACTTACAGGATTAGCACAGGTGCGCGGCTTTCGAGGGGCAACAATGACCAAGGCCGATCTAGAAAATCGTTTGGCGTCTGATCTGGAATATATTCAGCGCTGGTCGATAGGTTTTGATCTGCTAATTCTGACCAGAACTTTTGGCGTCATCATCCATCGCAACGGGTTTTGAAACATCCTGTTCTGCCATGATCTTGTGATAGACCGACGAGGTTTTCATCGCGATCTGATCCCAGTCAAATTTCTTTCGAAATTCGGCGGCATCGACCCGGTATAGATAGGTGGGCTGGTTCAATGCCTCTGCTAGCGCACCGGGATCGCCGACTGGGAAATAGTCCTTTTTTGGTAGCCCGATATCGAGATTCGGCTGGATATCGCTCAACAGCATCGGGGTAGAACAAGAGCCGGCCTCCAATGCAGCAATGGGCAAACCCTCATGATATGACGGCATCACAAACAGATCTGCATTTTCGTACAGTTCGCGCAGAGTGCCGCGATCTTGCAACCCCGTGAAAATAATATCTTCGTCGGCCAGTTTCAGCAGCGATTTTGAATAGTCACTGGCATGATCCGCACCGCCGACAATGACCAGTTTCCGGCCATCGTTGATTTGCGCGTGTGCCTTGATGAGATCATGCAGCCCTTTTTCAGGAACCAGCCGGGCAACCGCCAGAACGAATTTTCCAGGTTTAAGTGAGAAACGGGCAAGGGCGTCGCCTGGCGCAGTGGGCAAATCGGGAGCGCCATTGGGAATATAGGAAATCCGCCGACTTGCCCCCGGAAAGGATTCTTGCAGCCGTTTTGTGAGCGATGGCGATACAGCGATGACATGATTGGCGAACCACATGCCAAACCGTTCGCCCATTCTGAGTACAAAGCGAGGAAAACGTCCCCATTTTGCGCGCTTATAGTCTTCGCCATGATGCGTAACCACAACCTTGAGACCCATGATGCGGGCCAGGGGTGTTAGAAGAGCTGGACCGATCGCATGAATGTGGATGACGTCCATGCCGTCGCGGCGAGCCGCCATGATCGCGTTGAAGGTAGATGTTATTGCCTCCCGCCAGACCGAGACCGGCGATGAAACACTGACCACCGACACGCCGCGGAATTTGTAATTCGATTTTTTGACATAAGGCGCGCGAGCGAACACGGTAATTTTGAGATTTGGATCAATGCCCTTGACCCTGGGCAACATTTCTTCGCAATGCGTCTCGACACCGCCCATGACGTTCGGAATGCCGCGCAGGCCTGTAACTGCTACTTTCATGACAGCATCCCTTCTGCGAACAGTTGCGCCTCTTCGAGCGTTTCAGCTGTTCGCATGAAGCTGAGGTCTGATGTCCAGGCTTGGATGAAATTCTGCAGCTTGCCGTAGGAGTTATCGAGTGTGACATGCGGGATGCCGAGCAGTGTTGAAAGGATGTGTCCGTGAAGCCGGTCAGTAACCACCACGCGGCCTGAGGACAAAAGACCAATGCCGCGTTTCATTCGCATCTGGGCCAGTCGATCATATTTCATCGCGCGGGCGATTTCCGGGCTTTGACCAAAATCCATGAGTTTGGACGTTGCTGCTGCGATCCGTATTTGCAGCTTGTCTTCGGTCAGCCAATCGCCAATCTCGACCGCGTATCCTGGGTGGCTGGCTTTGCCCATCACCGATCGTTCGAAATCGGTACGCATCAGATAGTAGAAATCCTGAATCGGAGCCTGTCGTTTCAGCGGCTCGATGTAGAACGCCATGTCAGGGCATAGGAAAACCTCGCACTGAAAATGACATTGAGCAAACTCGAGTGACCTTTGGTCCCTGACGAACAGTGTGAACTTGCCGTGTTTTTCAATGGCCTGGGCAGTTTCATCAACGGCTTCATAATTATCGAAATAAATCGATTGCGGTAGCTGAATGATCCGCTGGTTTGGAAAGCGGGACATAAGTTCAACGCGAAAGTCCTGATGGGATTTCCAGATCGTGCCGAAATTTCCTCCGCCGTGGAGAAAGATAGCACCCTGGCCGATGGCCTGTTCCATCTGATTGGAAACATGCGATTTTAAATTGCTGACATAAGTCGGTGACCGGCCCAGATCGCTAAAAAACTGTTTCTCACCAAGCCATATGGCGGAATCTCCAACATTGGAATGATCCGGAAAATCGAGCAATGCGAAGGGCAGATCGTCGACCAGCGGTTTGATCTGGTTCAATATTTCCTGCCGCAAGTGACCGAGAGTATTGGTTTCCATCTTGTTTGAAAGAGTGAGTTGTTCAGGCATGGGGGGAAAGCTCCTTTAGGGGAAGGAAATCAGAGACTAAACGGCGATAGGTGGCGGAAATGACCAGCAGTGCGGCACCATAAAAGAGTGCCGCAGCCGCCATGGCAGCGATCAGCGCGCGCCAAGGCAGCGGCTCTCCACCAGCGAATATTTGCAAGGCAGCCCAGAGAAGCAGGCCCATGGCGGTCGAAGCAAAAAATGGCGCCTTGATCGCATCAAAGGTCGTCAATGAACCTATTCCGGATGCTTCTTTCAGGAAATACATCTGCAGCGGTAGCGTCAGATAGGAACGGACTACATAGGCGATGGCCACTGCCGTTAATCCATAGGGCAGGGCGAGTAGCGTTAGGATCAGGGTTAAAACCAATTGCGTGATGGCGAGTGTTCGCTGCCGATGGGTATTGCCGACTGCTGACAGCACTGGCGAGGCAAAAAAATTCAGCGTGTAGGGGATCGCCATAAATGCGAAAACTTGTGCCAGATCACCGGCTGCTTGCCACTTCGTGCCGAATATGAGCGGAACGAGATCGGGCGCGATGACTCCAAATCCGACCAATGCTGGGAATGACAAGGCCGCGCAGATACCGAGCATGGCCTTATAAGCCTGCTTCATTGCGACGGGATTGTCCTGAAGTCTGGAATAGATTTGCAGACCCACAGCTGAAAATGGCTGGATCGCTGCATTGGCAAACATTTCCGTGGACCGCCATGCCACCCTGTAAACACCAACCGCCGCCGCCCCTAGGCTGGCCCCGATCAGCAGGTCCTGAATTCGTACCAGCATCAGAAAAATGAGCTGGGCAACGGTCAGGTTGCTGGAAAAAGCGAAATTCCGTTTGGCTTGCGGCCAGCTGAACTGGAGCCCTGGGATCCACCGATAAGAAGCCCAGGCAAGGATAGTGCTGACCGTCTCTGCCACGCATCGTTGCACAACCAGCGACCAGATGCCCCATCCCAACATGGCCGCCGCCACAGCCGCACTGCCACCAATGATACCAGCGAGAATTGACCGCAGCGCGACTGTCTTGTGCCCAAATTCCCGAAGACGCAGTGCAAAATGGGATGCGCCCAGCGCATTAATCGGCAATGCAAGTGACAATATTTGAAGCGGCTGCGTCAATCCCGGCTGGTTGAGTAAGTCCGAGAGTAATGGGGCGCAAATCCATATCAGTGCGACATAGGCAATGGCAATGGCCATATTCGTCCAGAAGATTGTGTTGATCTGCAGGTTGTCTATCTTTTTGGATCGCGCAATCAGCTGCACCAGACCGCCGGTTGCAAGGATGCGCCCGACTTCAGAAAATACATAAACCATGGCAAATATGCCGATTTCTTCCTTGGTCAATAACCGCGCCAGCATGATGAAAATGACCAGTGAAAAGACTTGGTCGCTCAGCGCCCTGGCAACTGTCCAGCCCAGTGATGTCTTGGATTTTTTGCGCAATGATTCATCAAACAGTGCCGAGGCATTGTTAGAAAAATCGGTGCTCTTTTCCGTCATGCAGATCTACTCACTTTTAAAGCTGAAACCGGAAACGGCGGCGGCCCAATAACTGGTAACCGGCACGTTGACGGTTCCTGGAAACGAAGCGTTTGAGCTTCAATCTCTGTGGAACTTCATAGGATTTGAAACGGCTGGTTCCGATGGCACTGGGAACGGAGCGCTCCAGCACCGGAAATGGGAAAACCGCAAGATTGGGGATCCCATGAATCCACGACCTGTCCATCTGGTCGTCAATCGGTCGTGTTACGTCGCCAGCATGGGCCAGAAAGCGCTTCGCGCCATTTCTCGTCAACAAGTAAGCCTGTGTTCCGAAGCAATAGCCGGAGATTTCGATCAACCGCGTGGCCCGGCAAATAAAGTCCTTTTGCAATATGCGGGCAGGTGCCGGCTTTTTATAATAAAGCCTGATATAGTCCCGCCCGGCCTCTGCATGATCTTCTGCGATCAGCTGTCGGATAAAGCTCCAGTCAGCCAGTATGTCATCTTCCAGAATAAGATATTGGTCGGCATCATCGTCGATCAACTGCTTCCACAACGCATAATGGCTGGAGTAGCAACCCAGCTCTCCGTCGGTCAGTGGCCGCCCCTTGGTGACGATCGCAAGGTCCTGGTTATAGTGAAGGTCGGGATGCAACATTTCATGCGCATCGAAGAACTTCCATGAAGTCGCATCGGGGATGGCGCTGTCGATAAATATACGTCTTCGCTCTGCGGCATTACGCATACTGACGACGAATATTTTGGTTCTTACTGAGCCACGCGCCATAACAGTTCCTTCATCCACATCGGCCGATGCCGGATATGAAAGTGGTTCGGGTTCGGTCGTTCAAATCCCCAGACCGATTGAATTTTACTGCATTGCACAACGAAGGAGCTAGGTTCTATAAATGCCTGTATTGCGCCGATGGCAAGGCTAAAAATCTATTCGTCGACGCCACGCAACACATTATCTTCCGCACTGCAAAAAACGGGATAGAATGATTGATCTGAGCTTCTCTGTTGTAATTCCGGTCCATAACAAGGCCCGTCACGTCGCTGCGAGTGTAGCGAGTGCGTTGCAACAGACTCGACCGGCTGAAGAGATCATCATCATTGATGACGCGTCAACAGACGAGAGTGCGGCCAAAGTTTCCCGGCTGACGGACCCTCGCATTCGCATGTTGTTTCGGGATATCCCCGGACCGGGCGGATATGCGGCGCGCAACTTGGCAATATCAGAAGCTAATGGGAACTGGATTGCGTTTCTGGATGCAGATGACATCTGGCATTCATCACATCTGGCCGATCTCGCTGACGCCATCGCAAAGGTGCCGCAAGTTGGCTGCGCGGCCACACGCTATGAGCACGTCTTTGCCGATCACCGCGCACCAGCGAAAATGACCGATGCGCTAGCGGCGGTTGATGGTCATGCCATCGATTTGGAGCAGATTCTGGATATCTGGGTGCATAGCGGCGAATGCCCGATCTGGACCAGTGCAGCGGCCTTTCGCCGGGATATTCTTGAAAAAGCAGGTCCCTTTCCGGACGGCAAGGCCGTCCGCGGTGGTGACAAGGATATGTGGCTGAGAGCGTTGGCCCATGCGCCATTCACTTATGTGCCGAGGATCAGCGCTGAATTTCATCGCGATACCGATAATAAGGTCAGCAAAACAACCCAGCCCGACAGCATTCCGGTGTTGGTGGAAACAGCGCGTGCGATGATGGCGCAGGCGAACCCGGAAGAAAAGTTGCTATTGCGCAAGCTTATCAATCAGCAGATCGGATTATATGCCCGTTTTTCCTTTAAGAGCGGCTCGATATCGCGTCAATTCGCGCGCAATCTATGTATGCCCGAAGGTGCAGGGCTTTTTTTGATGATCGAGGCTGCGCGACTGATGCCGTCAGCATTGCGGCATAGAATATACCGGACCGTCAAGGGGACATGATGGTCTGAAGCAGGGGATACAAATCAGGGCAAAAGGCAGGGGGCTGTTTATCGAGGAACTGGCGTGCCATGAACAAAATGTCGGAAACACCCCTGCCGCTGGACAGGTTTACCGCTGAAGAAACCAATGAACTGATTGATCTGCGCGCTATTGGCCGCGCGTTTCGCAAACATTTGGTGCCAGTCATTCTGGTCTCCATGCTTGCGATCATCGCTGTAGCCGTGGCCTATTTCATGACCAAACCGAGTTATCTGGCAACCGCCACCATGGTGGTTGAGCGCCAGGCTGAAGAGGTCGTTCCGGTCGAGACTGATAATCCTGCGCTGACAACGGATTCTCCAACGGTGGATACCGCGGTGGAAGTGTTGCAATCCCCGTTCATCGCTGGACGGGTGGTGGATGCCCTGAAGCTGACGGAGAATCCTGAGTTTAATCCTGGTCTCATAAAGACAGGGGAAAGGACAGTGAGATCACCAGTGCAGCAGCAGGCCGACCGCGACCGCGCAATCCGAATATTAGGTGGCTCGCTAACTGTCCAGCGCGAGGGTGTGTCTTACGCCATTGCCGTGAGATATGAATCGGAAAATCCCAAAATGGCGGCAAACATCGCCAATGCCACTGTTGATGAATATCTTTTGACCGAGGTTGAAGGCGAGGAAGGGTCGACCCAGCGCAGCGCTGACTTATTGGCGACCAGACTGGAGGAATTGCGAGGAGAGGTGTTGGCGGCCGAGGCGCAAGTCGCGCGCTATCGTTCGGATGAAGGCCTTTTTGCAGCAACCGATGCAAGCTCCATCACACAGCAGGAATTGTCCGTCCTCAACACCCAGCTTGCTGAAGCGAGAGCCGCTGAAGCCGCCGCCCAATCTCGGCTGGCAACGGCTCAATCTCAAATGTCGCAGGGTTTTTCTGGCGAGGCGCTCGGCGCTGCGTTGGAATCAGAAGTTGTTGGTGCGTTGCGGGCTCAGCGTGCCGTCTTCAGCGCCGAAGTTGCAAACCTGATTACCCGCTATGGACCCCGGCATCCCAGTCTGATCAAAGCGAAGAGCGAGCTCAGTGACATAGATGTACAGATTAGCGCTGAGGTTGGAAGAATTGTCGCCAGCCTGAAAACCGAAGCGCGCGCAGCGCAGGGACGTACGGCCTCCATCGCATCTTCCATTGCGGGTCTGCAAAATCGGCTCGCAGTAGATAGCGATGCCTCTGTAAGGTTGTCCGAACTGGAACGGAACGCGGCTTCGGCTCGCGAATTATATCAGGGGTTTCTTGATCGCTACAAGGAATCCCTAGCCCGGCAAGGGACCGAGACAAGCGGTGCGAAAGAAGTCTCTCGCGCTGCCATACCTGTGCTCCCGGTATCGCCCAATCCGTTATTATATTTGGCGTTAGGTCTGGTTGCTGCTGCGGCATCATCGACTGCTGTTGTTGCGGGACGGGAGTTTCTGGAAAGCGGATTAAGGACCGCCGAAGCAGTTGAGAAGCGGCTCAAGATCAGCGCCCTGGGTTCCATTCCGGAGATTGGTTCGCTGCCGGAGGTCCGAAAGTCTCGCGAGCCGGTTCCATGGCCTCCGCAATTTCTTAATGATCATCCCAAGTCTGCCTTTGCAGAGGCTTTTCGGGCGCTCAAGACGACGTTGGTTATGGCGCCCGGGGCGCATCAGACAAAGATCATCTCACTGACATCGGCGCTGCCCGGCGAAGGCAAGACCAGTTCGGCCATATGCCTGGCCAGCGCAGCCGCGCGATCAGGAATCCGTACGTTGCTGATCGACTGCGACTCCCGCCGCCAAGCCTCATCGCGATCTCTGGCCAAGGCGATAAGCCGTGGTTTGACGGACGTTCTGAATGGCAAAGCATCGCTTACCGAAGCGATCGTCCATGATTCCGACAGCGGCGTCTATTTTCTCGGCCAAAGACCCGATGAGGAAACCCCGTTTGACCTGATGGGGTCACAGGCCATGTCTGATTTGCTGGCCGAACTACGCGGTCAGTTCCAGTTTGTTGTGCTTGATACCGCTCCGGTTCTGCCGGTTGCGGAATCGAGGATGCTGGCAGCACTTGCGGATATTGTTGTCTTTCTGGTGCAGTGGAAGGAAACGCCGGCCAAGGCAGCCGAGATTGGTCTGCATCAACTGGATGCGGTCGGCGCCAATGTTGCTGGGGTTGTGCTGAGCCGGGTCGATGTCGTTGAGCAGGCGCGCACGGGTTTTGGTGATGCGGGGCTCTACTTCAAACGCTACAAGGAATATTACGCGTAGGGCGGGTCGTTTTGGCAGAAATCCTCTTACATACTGAAGGCACATTCTAATGGACGGCAGCGATCTGGGCGGCGCACCATCCCTGCCGTTACCGCTATTGTTGCTGGTTGCGGTCTTGATGGCTGCGCCGATGGTCCTCGCTCTTAAAAAAGTGCAGGGCCCTCCGGCGCGATTTGTTATTCTCGCCATTTGGTTGCGCTATATCATGAGCGCTTTTCATGAGATTACATTTTCACCAGTTATCGCTGGACTGAGCCTTAATGCACTGGGCTCGGTGGCGGTTGCCGGAATTGGGCTGTTGTTGCTCAATCCGCGGCACTTGCTGTTCAAGCCGCTAATGCCCGTCTATGCGCTGATCTTGCTTTCTCTGACAAGTGCGGCGGCAAATGATGGGTTGTTCACCGCACTGAATGCGGCGGTCAAACATGTCTATTTTCTGGTGTTGATGGTCGCTGTTTACCGGGCCCTGCTGGAGAATGGCGGTACGCGATTTTTTTCGCCGCTGCTCTGGGCCTTTGCACCTCTCGTGGTCTTTCAATTGCTATCCATTGGATTGGGCGCGGTGAAAGCATCAGAATTTGATGGCTCGAGCAGCTTTATTGGTGGTTATAATCACGAAGCAACTTTCTCCATAGCGATGGCGACCTTTTTTGTAGTCGCATGTTTCGCTGCGACTTTGCCACGTGTCATTCAAACTTTGTTATCCGCCGGATTGCTGGTTGGTATCATTCTCGCCAATTATCGTACCACGATGCTTGCTGTGTTGCCATTGGCCGCCATTCAGGTGGTCAGTAGCGCCATGTTCTCCTTTGTGCGTGAACAGCGGGTGATTCTGGCAATCATCCTATCATTACTGATGTTGGCAGGTGTGTTTGTATTAGCCGGTTTTTCAGCAGAACGATTCAATGATCTGGTCATCTTCTTCGGCGACCCCGGCCAGTATATTAAACCGCAGGCCGAGTTTTCATTTGATGAGCGACGCCTGTTGTCGGGCCGATTCTATATTTGGTCGGGCTATATTTACGCATGGATGGAAGGGTCCACACTCAATCACATGATTGGCTTCGGCCCGGACAGTTGGGAGGAGATATTCAAAGTCTATCCCCATAACACCATTGTCGCTTATCTCTACGAACTGGGTTGGGCTGGCGTTTTTCTATTATTGATGTTCTGGATTATGATGTTCAATCTGGCAACCAAAGCGCCTGTTGAAGATCGCGCAACACTGGTGTTTGCGCATTTGTCATTCCTTTTCATGAACTTGGCAACCATGGCCCTGTGGCAAATTGAAGGTGTAATTTTTTATGCCATTATTTGTGGTTTTTCGCTATTTAGGAAAGTGGAAACAGGGGCTGTCAAACGCCATTGGAAAGCGAGCTTGCACCCTGTGTGACTCCGATAATTCGGAGTTATTGGATCAGGGAGGCATGTGTGGACAAAAAGGCAGGCGATGCTCACAGGCCCGATCCTTCGGTTATTTCCAACGACCTGGTTAGCTCCAGGGTCTATACTGATCGCGAGCGCGAGCGCGGTAATCGCGAAGCGGAAAGTTCGGATTCAGTAGAGCCATGGGCCGAATCATCGGCTTCGAAGAGAGCGGAACAGCTGCCCCATAAGATGTGGATCATCGGCCTTGCGGGGCTGTTTATTTGGGCCATTATTGTAGTCGGAGCCTTGCTCTTTTTTACTTGATCGCATTCTCATCCCGTCACCCCGAAATCTGTGCATTATATCGCCGAAGCGTTTTGCGGATGGCCCGGACTTGGTAGTAGATCATCGATGTTCCCCCAATCCGAGGCAGGTTTTTTGCGGCCAAAGATTCTCTTTATCATCAACTCTCTTACCGGCGGTGGCGCTGAGCGGGTAATGGCCGCATTACTCAGCCATTCGGCGGGCTATCGTGACCAATATGATATTGCGCTGGCCCTGCTCGACAACGAACCGCAAGCTTATGAGATACCCGACTGGATCACCGTTCACCAACTGGATTGCGGCGGCAGTCTATGGCAGTCAGTTCGACAGGTGCGTGCGCTTGAAAAATCACTCCAGCCTTCGGTAACCCTGAGTTTTCTAACCCGTGCCAATGTTGCCAACTGGGCCAGCAGGGCAGCAAGGCGCAAGCCGTGGATAATTAGCGAGCGGGTGAATACGAGCGCCCATCTGGGTCACGGATTCTCCGGCAGGCTGAGCCGCAGTCTGGTAAGTTTATCCTATCGGCATGCAACCCGTGTCATAGCTGTCTCGCAGGGCGTAGCTGATGACTTATCGCATAATTTCGCAGTGCCCACGAATAAAATCAGTGTCATCGCGAATCCAGTCGACATTACACGGATATCCCGGCTGGCGCTCGAAAAGCATCCTGTTCACACACAAGAGCCGTATATTGTCGCGATTGGCCGCCTCGTCGAAAATAAAAATTTTCGATTGTTGATTGATGCCTTTTCAGCGGCGTCGGTGCCCGAGAAACTAATCATCATCGGTGACGGCCCATTGCGCTCTGTCCTGGAAAAGCAAATAGCCGATTATGGCTTACAAGACCGGATCATTCTGACCGGATTCATTTCCAATCCTTTTCCCTTGCTGGCCGGGGCGCAGTTTTTTGTGTTGCCATCCAATGCGGAGGGGTTCCCCAATGGCTTAGTCGAGGCAATGAGCACCGGTACGGCGGTAGTTTCGACGAACTGTAGATCCGGACCATCCGAAATTCTGGCGCGACAGAGTAATATGACCATCGAACGCATGACGCCGGTGGATTTTGGTGTCCTGGTTCCCTGTGATCAGATAGATGCAATGGCCGATTCTTTGCACTATTTACAGGATGATGTGATCCGCAAGCGGCTTGCTCGGCTCGCTTTGGCGCGTACCAAAGACTATACACCGGAAAAGGCGGCACAGCATTACTGGCATGTGATAGGCAGTGCCCATGCTGCTGCGTAGCTGATCGTTTAAGGCAGTTGTTTAACCTTGGGGCTTTGCAAGGAATTGAAGCGGATATGCATCAATCTGGCCTCGTGACATTTGTTCCTAAATGGGCAGTCAGCAATAGAGTTTTCATGCCGTCAACGGTGCTTTTTTTGCCCTTGATCTTGGTCACCTTGCTTCCAACTAACGCTCAGGCGCAGCAGTCTGACATATTGGAGGATTTTCGTGATGAAAGCCTTCAATTCAAGCGCAGTGAACAGCTTGGCGTCCGGGATCGTTCGCAGCCAGAATTTGATCCTGTCCCTTACCGGATTGATGGAGTGGAAATAATGCCCAGCATCAATATCGACACATTTTATGACAGCAATATTTTTGCGGTGCGGGATGCCAGCGACGACTTGATTATCCGGGTCAGGCCGAAACTTGCCGCTTCAACGAAGTTCGGTAATTTTAACATAACCACCGCCGCGGAAGTTGATCACCGGCAGTATCTCAGCACCGATAGCCAGAGCACTACCGACTTCACGTTGGGGCTGCGTGGTCGTTACGATATCGGCCGCGAGAGTCAGATCTATATCGGAACCCGCAATGGTCAAAAGACCGAAGACAGAACCGATCCGGCATCTCCGCTGAACCTTCAGCAGCCTGTTCAATACCGGTTTGCTTCAGCTTTTTTTGGGGCCGCACAGAATTTTAACCGATTGCGGATTGCAGCGCGTGCCGGGATTGAAAAGCGCAACTATGAAGATGGACGTGATGGGCTCGACGCTCTTGTCGATCAGGACTTTCGCAACCGCACATTGTGGACCGGCGACCTCGGCGCGGAATTTGCGATCAACCCAGATATATCGGTTTTTGTGAACGGCAGCGTCAATCGACGCGATTATGTAAGCCAGCCGCCATTATTACCTTCCCGGGATTCAGAAGGATATGAAATCACGGCCGGCACAAGTTTCCAACTGAGCAAGTTGGTCCGCTCGGAAATCGGCATCGGCTATTTTCAACAAAATTTCGACGATACGGGTTTTGATGATGTTGACGGATTTGCAGTTCAGGGGAAGTTGGAATATTTTGTCACCCCTCTGGTGACACTGACAGCACGCGCCAATCGTGGCGTAGAGGAATCATCAACTTTGGGGTCAGGCGCGTTCGTCGCGACATCTTTTTCGCTGACAGCAGACTATGAGCTTCTGCGCAATCTGATCGTTACCGCCAGTGCCAGTTATGAACAGGACCGGTTCCAAGACATCGACCGGGATTATGATATTGCAGGGGCAGCGATGGGCGTTGAGTGGCGCCTGGCACCGCGCTATTCATTTCATGCACGATATGATTTTCGCGACCAGGATGCTTCTGGAACATTCCCAGGGCGTGCATTTTCACGGCACCGTTTCCTGGTCGGCATCACGATTGCAGGAATGTGATATGATCTCCTATCTGGACCGTCGAACCTTCATTTCGGTTGTTGCTTTGGCGTCTATCGCCGGATGTTCTCGGGCTGTGAAAGCGGCGACAATCGAGGGCAGAACGTTTCAAGGCGACGGTTCTGGAGAGGGGTTGAGAGCACAATCGGGGCTGATAATCAGGAACTCCAAATTTCTCAATCTTGGAAATGGTGCGATACGCGTGAATGTTGCAACTGATGGGCTGGTTGTGGAGCAGACGGAAGGCAGGAATCTTTATCGTTTTCTCGAAAACACTGCATCCAATCGCTCCATACCGGCCTCACTTACAAATTTCACACTTCGGCGGATCATGGGTTCCGATATCAGACGGGCCATGACCCGCATTCGCTATGGGTCGCGAGATGGTCTGATCGAAGATGTTATTGCCCGGGCAAGTGGCAGCACCGAACGTTATTGCGCTGGTTTTGTCCTTGATGATGAAGCACGTGAGATCATCTATCGCCGATGCGAGGCGCATGGCTTTGTTGAACGGAACCGGTCGAGCAATGATTATTGGAATGGCGATGGCTTTTCTGACGAGCGAGGTAATGAGGAGATCCAATATCTCGCTTGCATTGCCACGGGCAGCAGCGACGGTGGCTTTGATCTGAAATCAACCAATGTCCGGCTGGCCGACTGTGTGGCCAAGGATAACAAACGGAATTTTCGGCTCTGGGGCAGCGGTCTAGCTGAAAACTGCCGCAGTGAACATCCGCGGTCACATGGCGGATCCGGCAGGCCAAGCCATTTTTCTTTCCATGGCGGGACTGTCAAATTTGTAATCGATCGCCCGGTTGTGCGTGCTGCACCGGATAATGATGCACCGGTTTTCCTGTTTGATAATGATTCGCCGGCGAGCGTCGAAGTCCGCAACGCGGATATTGATGCTCCCGGTGCGCCACTCGTTCTTGCGGAAAATAGCGAGCCGAACATTACGTGGATTCCTCCGCGCGACGAACAGAATATCCGGACCGCTGATTAAACTTGCTCCAAAAGTCCTGTCCTACAAGAACATCAATCCACTACATTGTCGGTTAAATTGGATGGATGCGGCGGCCAATTGAACAGATCACGGAAACGGAAAATTTGTTTGGATGATTCTGGTTGCAATTGCAGAAACTCGGACAAAATCTGGAGTGAAAAACCCCCGAATTGGCATTTGATAATTTCGGCCATAACTTACGTTACTGGCTAGAAACTGTCACTCGATAAGTGAGAATTGTGTGAACTTCGGGGCTTAATTGGTCGATTAAATTGTCAATTGCAACCTTGTCGCGAGAATGGCATAGTACCTTAAAGCTGGGAGAGACGGCAAATGGCTACGCAGATGGCAGAAAAAAGCAGCACCGGTGCACAGGCACCGATAGAGTCGGTCGATGTTTTGATCGTTGGAGCGGGTATTTCCGGTATCGGCATGGCGGTGCATCTGCGCGACAAATGTCCCGGCAAGAGTTTCGCCTTGGTCGAGCGCCGCGAAGAAATTGGCGGAACGTGGAACCTTTTCCAATATCCTGGAATACGCTCTGACAGCGATATGCATACATTGGGCTTTAAATTCGAGCCGTGGACAGAGCAAAAGGCTATCGCTGATGGCCCTTCGATTATGAATTATCTCCACCGGATCAAGGCGAAACATGATCTGGAAAAACACATATGTTTTGGTCACAAGGTACTGAGCGCGAGTTGGTCAAGTGAAGAGGCCCGCTGGACAGTGACCGCCGAAAAATCGGACGGCAGTCAGACCGTTATATATGCTAATTTCCTTTATATGGGGTCTGGCTATTACGATTATGATCAGGGTTATGACGCGAAGATAACGGGTATCGAGAATTTCAAGGGGGATGTTGTCCATCCTCAGTTTTGGCCCAAGGATCTCGACTATAGTGACAAGAAGGTCGTGATTATCGGCAGCGGTGCGACGGCGGTGACCATTGTTCCAGTGATGGCCGAGAAGGCGTCGCACGTCACTATGTTGCAACGTACCCCAACGTGGTATTTCGCTCGCGACGCGAAGGATCATCTCGCCAATTTCCTGCGCAAGATCATGCCCGATCAGTGGGCCTATAATATCATCCGCTGGAAAAACGTGAAAATGCAGGACATCACGTTCAATATGGCCCGCAATAAGCCTGAGAAAATCATCAAAAAGCTTGAAAAACCGCTCAAGAAAGAGCTGGGCGCCAAGTATAATAAGGACGACTATACGCCGCCATATGGGCCATGGGAGCAACGGCTCTGTCTCGTTCCTGATAGCGATATGTTCAAGGCGATCAGCTCCGGGGCAGCGGATGTCAAAACCGGTCATATCGAGACCGTGACCGCCGATGGCATCGAGCTCAAATCGGGCGAAAAACTGGACGCGGATGTGATTGTTACCGCCACGGGTCTGAAACTGGCGGTTGCCGGCAAGGTTGCCTTTGAGGTCGATGGTAAGGCGGTAAACTGGCCGGATCATTATTATTATAAAGGCTGCATGTTCTCCGACATTCCGAACATGGCAATTGTCTTCGGCTATCTGAACGCGTCCTGGACGCTCAAGGCCGATATTGTCTCGGAATATGTCTGCCGCTTGCTCAATCATATGGATGCCACCAGCACATTGATTGCCAACCCGGTGTTAACTGAAAAACTGGAAGATGAAGAGCTATTTGACTTTTCTTCCGGCTATATCAAACGCGCCATCAATGAGCTGCCGCGCAACAGCACTGCAATGCCGTGGAAATTGAACCAGGACTATCTGTTCGATAAAAAGGTCTTGCTGAATGAAACAATTGATGACGGCGTAATGCAGTTTTACGGGCCAAATAGCCAATCGGCGGAAAATTCTGAACCGGCGCTCGAAGCGGCGGAATAATTCTGCTTTCTACATGAATGTCTTGTAATTAACATTAATGTCAGTAAAGTGGTATCATGAAAAATGAATTTCTTGACGTCCTGATTGTCGGCGCTGGCTTGTCCGGTATTGGTGCGGCAGTGCATCTGACCAAACGTTGTCCCGGAAAGAGCTTCGCAATTGTCGAAGGGCGTGAAAGACTGGGTGGAACCTGGGATTTATTTCGCTATCCGGGCATTCGTTCGGACAGCGATATGTACACCTTAGGCTATAACTTCAAACCCTGGACAGCACGCAAGGCAATTGCCGACGCGCCAACAATTCTTAGCTATTTGCGGGAAACTGTCGAAGAGAACGGTCTCGAAGAGCATATTCGTTATGAGCGCAAAGTTACTGATGCGAGTTGGTCGAGTGAAACCGCCCGGTGGACGGTCAGCCTGACCCATGGTGATGGCGCGGTGAGCCAGATTGAATGCAACTTCCTTTTCATGTGCTCTGGTTATTACAGCTATGAAGGTGGATATAAGCCTGATTTCAAGGGGCAAGAGGATTTTACTGGACCGATTGTTCATCCTCAGGAATGGCCCGAGGATCTGGATTACACTGACAAGAAAGTCGTTGTGATCGGCAGCGGTGCGACAGCGGTGACCCTGGTGCCATCGATGGCGGAAACCGCCGGGCATGTGACGATGCTACAGCGTTCCCCAACCTATATTGTATCCCGCCCTGCCGAGGATAAGTTTGCTCTGGCCCTGCGCAAATTCCTGCCGAATAAGCTGGCGTATGGCATCACCCGCTGGCGCAATGTTCTCTATCAACTCTTCACCTTCAATCTGGCGCGCCGTCAGCCAGCTGGCTTTAAAAAGAAACTGCTTGAAATGGTTCGCGAGGAAATGGGGCAGGGTGTGGACATGAAGCACTTTACGCCAACTTATAATCCGTGGGATCAGCGGCTTTGCCTGGTTCCGGATAGCGACCTTTTTCAATCCCTCAAGTCGGGCAGGGCATCTGTCGTCACCGATCATATCGAGCGTTTTGTCGAAGATGGCATATTGCTGAAATCCGGGGAGAAGCTGGAGGCAGATATCATCGTCACAGCCACTGGTCTCAAGCTGGTTTCTGCTGGCCATGCCCAGTTTGAGATTGATGGCGAGCCGGTCCATTTTGGATCACGTTTCAACTATAAGGGCGTGATGTTTTCTGATGTGCCAAATCTCGGGATGACCTTTGGTTACACCAATGCCAGCTGGACATTGAAGGCAGATCTGACCAGCGAGTATATTTGCCGGTTGATAAACACCATGGACCGCAAGGGTGCACAGATAGCCTATCCCCATCCAGCGGATGGAGAAAAACTGGTCCCTGAAACGATTGTCGATTTCTCGTCCGGTTATATCGAACGCGCCGCTGCCGACCTGCCAAAGCAAGGCCAGAAGAAGCCTTGGCGACTGAACCAGAATTATGCGAAGGATATCATAAATTTGCGTCACAAGACGGTGGATGATGGTGTTATGGTGTTTGCCAAAGCCGGCAGCAAGTCGGTTGATCTGGAGCAAAAAAATCAAAAGAAGGAAGCGGTTGCCGCATAATTAGGTTCTCGCACTACGACAATTCTGTCGCTATAGCATCGTCATGACTGATTTTGCGAAATTGATAGAGGCCGACAAGGGCCAGCCGGCACGTACTATCCAGATTTTGGATGTGAAGAATTTTGAGGACTGGCTAAAAGACCAGTCCGAGAGTGTCCGCAGCATCGTGAAGGCTTATAAGTTTGTTGCCAATCCAAAATCATTTCTGATTCTGCCTATTGCTTCAAGCAAAGGCCAAAAAGAGAAATCAGAGCAAGGTGATTTCACGGTTGTGGCCGGCGTGAAGAACCACAAAAAACTCGATCCCTGGGCGTTGGCCAAATTAGGAGGAAAGCTGCCAGAAGGAAAATATCGCCTGAAAGGCGCTAGTGCCAAAGGAGGCCTGTTTAGCTGGCTGATCTCGCAGCATAGCTTTGAGCGGTATAAGGAAGTTGAAAGTAAGCAGGGACCTAGCATGCTGCTGGTCAAAGACGAGATTTCTCAAGTTGACGAAGCGGTACGTCAGGCAGAAGCAACCGCACTGGTTCGCGATATGGTGAACACACCCGCTGCTGATATGGGGCCAGACAAGATTGAGGATATTGTTGAAAAACTGGCTGATAAGCATGATGCGGATCTAAATGTTACGCGCGGCGATACGCTAGAAAAACATTTTCCGATGATTCACGGTGTCGGCAAGGCAGCCATGCGCGAACATGCACCTCGCTTGATCGAACTCAAATGGGGCAAGGCTGATGCGCCCAAGATCGCGATTGTCGGCAAGGGCGTGACCTTTGATAGCGGAGGGCTATCAATGAAATCACCTGCAGGCATGCTGCTTATGAAGAAAGATATGGGTGGAGCGGCGCATGCAATTGCGTTGGCGAAGATGATCATGGAAGGAAACCTGCCAGTTCAGCTCCATCTGCTCGTGCCAGCAGTTGAAAATTCGGTTGATGGTCATGCGCTGCGCCCCGGTGATATCCTGAACAGTCGCAAAGGTTTGACCGTTGAAATTGGCAATACGGATGCGGAGGGGCGTTTGGTGCTTGGTGATGCACTAACGCTTGCCGGTGAGGAAGAGCCCGAACTTATCATCGATTTTGCGACGCTGACCGGCGCAGCGCGTGTCGCATTGGGACCTGATTTACCGGCCTTGTTTTGCAACAACGATGATATGGCCGCTGGTTTAATCGAAAGCGGGGAAGAGGAAGATGATCCGCTGTGGCGAATGCCTCTCTGGTCACGCTATGAATATCGTCTCAACAGCCCGATTGCAGATACAAATAACGTCGCTACCGGCTCTTTTGCAGGCTGTATAACGGCCGCCCTGTTTCTGAAGAAATTTGTGCCAAAAAACACTCCCTGGGCCCATTTCGACACCTATGCTTGGCGTCCTGCAAGCAAGGCAGGGCGACCGAAAGGTGGAGAAGCGCTGGGTTTGCGCGCAAGCTGGACATATCTGAAGGCCCGTTACGACAAATAGCCGAATTCAGTCGCAGCTTGATCAACTGGCCGCTTCTCGTTTAAGGGCGGCTATATTGTAACAGCTTTGTCATAAAGCGCTCAAGTCGCGCGGCGGCGGTAAAGCCGCAAATGGGGTAGATGAGAAACATGAATATGGTCGGGGATATGAAAACCGGGGACATGGCGGCACGCGCGAAGTTCTCGCTGCACGGTCCCGAAGAGGATTTTGATCCAAGGACAACTGCGCATCGCGGCGATTTGGCGGATATCGCCTTGGCGGGCAAAATGTTTGCGCCGCATTATGCCGAAACAATGCCGATGCGCTGTGCTGCTCCGAAAGCGATGATCCGCAAGCAAGGCGGTAAAAATCACGTTGCCGTGTCGGAACTGCTGCACGGTGAAGATTTTCATATGCTGGATGTCGTAGGCGATTGGGCTTGGGGCTATTGCGATCATGATAATTATGTTGGTTACGTACCTGTGCATGCATTGCAGCATCAACGTAAGACGGCGCAGCCTACACATCTGATTTCAGCGCGAGCAGCGCTGATTTTCATAGAACCCGACGTCAAGGCAGGCGTGATGAAGCGACTGCCAATGGGTGCGAAGTTGGCATGTGGTCCTCTGAGTGATTGCGGCAATTTTTTGCAGGCAGGCAAAGGCTTTGTGCATGTTCGTCATGTTCAGGAAATTGGCGCAAAGCCGGTTTTTGACGGTAAAAATAATACCGTCGGGTTCGCTGAACAGCTTATTGGCGCGCCATATCTGTGGGGTGGCAGGAGCGGTGACGGTCTAGATTGCTCCGGCCTTGTTCAGATGGTGCTCGGATTGACCGGGCAGTCTGCTCCGAGAGATGCCGATCAGCAGATGAAAGCTGTCGGTACGGAACTTTCCCAGGATGACGACTTAAAACGCGGTGATCTCGTGTTTTTCCCCGACCATGTCGGCATAATGGCCGATGACAGCGAGATTATTCACGCCAATATCCATTGGATGCAAGTGTGCGCAGAACCGCTCGGTGATGTCGTCGCACGTTTTGATGTGGATGCACCGATATCGTCGCGTAAGCGGCTCAGTTGATGATCATGTTGGTGATGGATCATGACCTATAGTGTCTTCATTGATGGAGCGGCTGGGACGACGGGCCTAGAGATTGCGGATCGCTTGAGCCATCGCTCGGAATTCAATCTTACGCAGTTGCCGGATGCCAAGCGCAAAGAAACGTCGGCTCGGCGTGAAGCGATAAATGACAGCGACTTTGTTATTCTTTGTTTGCCTGATGAAGCAGCAAGGGAGGCAGTATCGCTGGTCGGAAATGATCGGACGCGTATCATCGATGCATCATCGGCGCATCGAACAGCGCCTGATTGGGTTTTTGGTTTTGCAGAATTCAAAAAAGGCCAGCGGGAACGGATCGCCGGAGCAAAATTCGTGTCCAACCCAGGTTGCTACCCCACGGGGTTTCTGGGCCTGGTTAACCCCCTTATCGCTAGCGGTCTTCTGCAGGCAGACTGGCCGTATAGCGTCAATGCCGTGTCTGGTTACTCGGGCGGTGGGAAAGCGTTAATTGAACGCTTTGAGCAGGAACCGGATATCGGATTTCGAAGCTACGGTTTGGCTCTTGATCATAAACATATGCCGGAAATGAAGCGCCACGCTGGCCTGACTCATGATGTGGTTTTTGCACCATCGGTGGTGCGTGCCTATCGCGGAATGATTGTGGAAGTCCCGCTAAACCTGGCCGCAATGAATGCTGCTGCAAAAGCTGGTGACTTGCTGGATGCATTAAGATTGCATTACGAAGATTCTCCGATTGTCGGTGTACATGATGGGGTAGGTCTCAACGAATTGATGCTCAGTGAGAATGACCCGGCCACCGATCGACTTGAACTCTATGTTTTTGGAGAGGCAAGCGGCGATCATGTGCGGCTGGTCGCCAAGCTTGATAATCTTGGCAAAGGGGCAGCAGGAAGTACGGTTCAGGATCTGAACATCATGGCTGGTCTCGATGAAACCTTGGGTTTACGCCTTTAGCTATTCCGACCTATTCGGAGCCGCCGCTATCTCTTTCAGGTCTTAGGCTGCTTCCCGCCCGCCCGCTGCGGAACGATGTAAACCAGGTGACTGGATTAAGACTTGTCGTGCCGTCAAGCGAGAAAGTGATGAACTCTGCCCGCCCTCCAATATTTTCTGCAGGAATGACACCGTCCAGCCCGCGCGGACTTGCGACACGGCTATCAGCAGACAGGTCGCGATTGTCACCAAGCAGGTAGACATGGTTTTCCGGAATGATGATTGGATCAACATCATCGGTCATTTGAGGGCCCAAATCTATGATATCGTAGCTCACACCATTGGGCAGCGTTTCGCGAACAATGGGAAGCATACATACGGCGTCACCATTTGCATCCGTATCGCGCAAACCGGGGAATTCCTGACCACCGCATGGGGCATTGGCATCTATTGGCAGCTGCAAGTCCGGCTGAATTTCTTGCTTAACCGGGGTTCCATTGAGGAAAACCTGACCGCCGCGCAGCTCCAGTGTATCACCAGGCAAGCCGATAACGCGCTTGATATAATCGCTGCTTTGATCTTTTGGGGTGAGAATTACGATATCTCCCCGCTCGGGCAAAGACCCGAAAAGTCGCCCTTCCATCCGCGGCAATATGTGAAAAGTGGGCGACACCCAAGACCAACCATAGGCATATTTGCTTACGATCAGACGATCGCCGACCAAAAGGCCCGGCATCATCGACACTGACGGAATATAAAATGGTTTGGCGACGAGGCTATGGAAAGCCAAAACGGCGAGCAGTAAAAGGCCAATACTTTTGGCCTCGCCGACCCAATCGGTTTTCTCTTTTTCGGATCCCCCAGACTTAATTGCCTGTTCGTCCACCTTTTCTACCGCCATATTCTGTTATCTTCTTCTGTTGCCTTCACCCTGATCTGTCAGCGGGAGGGCATCGCTTCTATAATTACGAACGCCTGGGCCCATGGATGATCGTCAGTGAGTGTGAGATGAACGACGGCATCATATCCTTCGGGTGTAAGGGCGTCGAGGCGTTTTTTTGCTCCGCCGGAAAGCGCCAGTGTCGGAGCTCCGCTTTTGGCGTTCACGACACCGATATCTTTCATGAACACGCCCGCTTTGAAGCCTGTGCCAACTGCCTTGGAATAGGCTTCCTTGGCCGCGAAGCGTTTCGCGTAAGTACCAGCCTTCGTGTAGGGACGGCGGGAAGCTTTTGCACGTTCGATCTCTGTAAAAACGCGCTTCTCAAAACGTTCGCCAAAGCGATCCAAGGAATTCTGGATGCGTTCTATGTTGCAGAGGTCTGAGCCAAGTCCAATAATCATGATCAGATCATCACCGCGCATCGTCCATTAACGTGCGCATCTGTTTAATGCTTCCGGCCAGACCGCCGAAAATCGCTTCGCCAACCAGGAAATGACCGATATTCAGCTCAACCAATTGGGGGATGGCTGCAATGGGAACAACGTTTTCAAAGGTCAGTCCATGGCCGGCATGGGGCTCGATGCCGTTCTTAGCGGCGAGTGCAGCCGCGTCGCTGATCCGGCGCAGTTCCTTTTCCCGTTCGGCGCCGCTAACCTGTGCATAGTGACCGGTGTGAAACTCCACCACCGGCGCGCCAAGATGGATCGCCGCTTCGATCTGGCGTGGATCCGGTTCGATGAACAGACTGACGCGAATGTTGGCGTTGCGCAATTGCGCGACAAAATCCTTCAACCGATTATGTTGACCCGCAGCATCCAGGCCGCCCTCAGTTGTGCGTTCTTCTCGATTTTCGGGAACGATACAGGCTGCATGTGGTTTATGACGTAGTGCAATGTCCAGCATTTCGTCTGTAGCCGCCATTTCAAGATTGAGCGGAATAGAAAGCTTGTCCATCAACTCGATCAGATCGTCATCGCGAATATGCCGCCGATCTTCGCGCAAGTGAGCGGTGATGCCATCGGCCCCGGCCTCTGCGGCTATGGTTGCTGCACGAACGGGTTCCGGATGATCTCCTCCACGGGCGTTGCGAATGGTAGCAACATGATCAATATTTACGCCCAGTCTGAGATGTGATCCTTGATTCATGATTGGCGGCTGCCCGGCTTTGTCGTCGGAACTGCGGCCAACTCGGCAGGTACATCCTCATCAGCATAGGAAGGTACTTCCAATGCGATTAAGGGAAAGAAGGGGACATCAAAACTTGCTGCTCCGTTCGAGCGGTCAACCAACGCGCCTGCTGCGATCACGTCGCCACCTGCTTCACTTATGGCCTTAATGGCTTCCCGTGACGATAGGCCCGTGGTGACAACATCTTCCATCATCAGCACTTTTTGACCAGGCTCCAGACGGAAACCGCGGCGCAGTTCGAACGTGCCTTCCGGGCGTTCGAGGAATATTGCCTCTTTGCCAAGGGCTCTACCCATTTCATGACCTACGATGACGCCCCCCATGGCCGGTGAGACAACAATCTCGATGGCATTCCGAATATTTTCAGGCATCTTAGCCACAAGTGCATTGGCCAGTCTTGCGCCACGTGCTGGATCCATAAGGACCCGGGCACATTGCAGATATTGTGCGCTATGCCGGCCAGATGACAATATGAAATGCCCCTCCAAAAGGGCATCACTGGCGCGAAATTCGTCCAATATTTCGTTCTCGGTCAAGGTTTTTGTTCCGTCCTTTTTGTTTTCTATATCCGAAATGGGTTCATCTTGGTTTTAATGAAAGCCCAAAAACTTAAAAAATATGCGTAGAGTAGCTTGAGGCTTGCGACAACCCTGCTTATAAGCCGCTCCAAACGGGATGTTTCAGGTTAATCGGGTTAGTGCCCAAATGGGCATATTTACCAGAATATCTGGGCGGTATATGGGCTGAAAACGACCGGAAATTAGGGCTTAGATAAGGTTGAGCAAGTAATGACTCATTATGTGAAAGCATGGATTCTGGCATTGGGCCTGATTCTCACACCGGCAACAGCAATGGCGCAAGATGCGTTGCCAGCAGCGCCGGGAGCAGAAGCTGCGCCGGCAGAAGCTACTGCAGATGCAGAAGCACCTGCTGCTGAAGCTGCTCCAGCGTCTGGCCTTGATCCTGAACTTTATACACCGATGAAACCGACCGAGGGTGTAGGAATGCCAGTTGATGGCGGTCTCGATTTTCAACCGCAGGTAAGTGAAACGGGTAAGCAGGCAAAATGGATTAACAACGCCATTTTGTTGCCGATCATGACCGTTATCTGCCTGTTTGTGTTGGCACTGTTGCTCATTGTGATAGTCCGGTTCCGCCGGGGTGCCAATCCTGAGCCTTCCAAAACGACTCATAATACTTTTATCGAAATTGTCTGGACAGTGATTCCCGTTCTGATCCTGTTAGTTATTGCCGTTCCGTCCATCAGCCTGCTGGCGAAGCAGTTTGAACCTGCCCCAGAGGATGCATTGACGGTGAAGGTGACCGGCTATCAGTGGTATTGGGGTTATAGCTATCCGGACAATGGCGATTTTGAAATTATCTCCAACATGCTGCCCGAAGATGAGGCCAATGCACGGGGAGAGCCTTTTCAGTTGGCGGTGGATAACCGCATGGTGATTCCGGTTGGTAAGCCGGTAAAAATGCTGATCACTGGTGCGGATGTTATTCACAGTTTCGCGATACCGGCGGCATGGTTCAAGCTTGATGCCGTGCCGGGCCGGATCAATGAAAAAGTGCTGCAGATTGATGAAGTTGGCGTCTACTATGGCCAATGTTCGGAGCTTTGTGGCGCACGGCATGGTTTCATGCCCATCACGGTTGAAGTTCTGCCGGAGGATAAGTTTAACGACTGGGTCCGTGCTAATGGCGGAACGGTAAAGGGTGAAGAGGCTGTGGAAGAGGGCGAAGCGGAAGCAGATGCTGACGCAGAAACCGCAGCTGACGAGACGACAACAGAAGGCGCGCCTGCTGAAGCAGCCGCCGCTGTAAACTAAGGGATACGCAAGCGATGACAACTATTGCAGCAGACGGTCAGATTGTGGATGATCACGCACATGATGCAGATCACAAGCCGGCCTTTTTTCAACGCTGGTTCATGTCGACCAATCACAAAGATATTGGTACACTTTATCTGATTTTTGCGATTATCGCCGGTATTATCGGCGGTGCTATCTCCGGCATGATGCGGATGGAGCTCGCTGAACCTGGCATCCAGTATCTCACGGGTTGGGTAGGGGCAGGGGCTTCAATGGACGAAGCGCTTCACCTCTGGAATGTGCTGATTACTGCGCATGGCTTGATAATGGTGTTTTTCATGGTCATGCCGGCGATGATCGGCGGTTTTGGTAACTGGTTCGTGCCCTTGATGATTGGTGCGCCAGATATGGCGTTTCCGCGCATGAACAATGTTAGCTTCTGGCTTCTAATTCCTGCGTTTCTGCTGCTGTTGGGATCAGCATTCGTCCCTGGAGGAACTGGCGACGGAGCCGGTACCGGGTGGACCGTTTATGCTCCGCTTTCTACCAGCGGTTCCGTTGGACCTGCAGTGGATATGGCCATTCTCTCGCTCCATCTTGCCGGCGCCAGTTCCATTCTTGGTGCGGTGAACTTCATTACAACCATCTTGAACATGCGTGCGCCAGGCATGACGCTGCATAAAATGCCGCTTTTTGTATGGTCGGTTTTGGTAACGGCTTTCTTGCTGCTTCTGGCTCTTCCAGTGCTGGCTGCTGCCATTACAATGCTTCTGACGGATCGTAATTTCGGGACGACATTCTTCGACGCCGCCGGTGGTGGTGATCCGGTGCTTTATCAGCATCTCTTCTGGTTTTTCGGTCACCCTGAAGTGTATATTATGATCCTGCCCGGTTTCGGCATGGTCAGCCACATAATCTCAACCTTCTCGCGCAAGCCTATCTTCGGTTACCTCGGCATGGCCTATGCCATGGTGGCAATTGGAGTGGTGGGCTTTGTTGTCTGGGCGCACCATATGTTCACGACCGGAATGTCGGTAAATGTGAAGATGTACTTTACCGCGGCGACCATGGTCATTGCGGTGCCGACCGGCATCAAAATCTTCTCATGGATTGCGACCATGTGGGGCGGTTCGATGACTTTCAAAACTCCGATGGTTTGGGCGCTGGGCTTCATATTCATGTTTACGGTAGGTGGTGTGACCGGTGTTGTGCTGGCCAACGGCGGTATCGATGACAACCTGCATGACACCTATTATGTGGTGGCTCATTTCCACTATGTGTTGTCGCTGGGCGCGGTCTTCTCGATCTTCGCTGGCTTCTATTACTGGTTCCCGAAAATGTCCGGGCGCCATTATAGCGAGTTGCTTGGTCAGCTTCACTTCTGGATTTTCTTCATCGGTGTGAACGTTTTGTTCTTCCCAATGCACTTCTTGGGCAACCAGAGCATGCCACGCCGTTATCCTGACTATCCGGAGCAATTCGCCTATTGGAATGAAATTGCATCCATCGGCTATGCGATCATGGCAGTTGGTGTGTTGATCTTCTTTGTCAACATCGCCTGGGCATTTATCGCTGGTCGCAAAGCAGAAGATAACTACTGGGGTGAAGGTGCAACGACGCTGGAATGGACATTGTCCAGCCCGCCGCCTTTCCACCAGTTTGAAACGCTTCCTCAGATCAAGTAATCTGAGCAATGCAACGTTAACAGTCTGTCCGGTGACCAATTGGTTGCAGGACAGACTGCCATATTGGCGACTAGAGATATAAACAGAAACATGACAACCGCTTCGACATCATCTTACAAGCTGGCCAGCGCACAGGATCTGTTTGCGTTGACCAAGCCGCGCGTGATGACGCTGGTGATCTTTACTGCGATCTGCGGCATGCTTGCGGCTCCGGGAACAATTCATCCGGTGATAGGCTTTACCGCTATCTTGGCGATCAGCCTGGGCGCTGGGGCATCTGCGGCGCTGAATCAATGGTATGAGCATGATATCGATGCAGTCATGAAGCGCACCGCCAGTCGTCCGCTGCCTGCGGGTAGAATGGAACGTGAGACGGCCTTGCATTTTGGGGTTGGATTGTCGGTTTTTTCTGTCCTGCTGATGGGCGTTGCAGTCAATTGGCTAAGTGCCGCGATTTTGGCTTTTTCAATTTTTTTCTATGCCGTGGTCTACACCATCTGGCTGAAGCGCAGCACGCCGCAGAATATTGTAATTGGTGGTGCTGCTGGGGCATTTCCGCCAGTAATCGGATGGGCTGCCGTAACCGGTGATGTGACGGCCATGCCGGTCTTGCTTTTCGCCATCATATTTTTCTGGACACCTCCTCATTTCTGGGCACTCGCACTGTTTGTGAACAGCGATTATTCCAAAGCCGGGATCCCTATGATGCCGGTCGTCGCTGGCCGACAATCGACCCGCAGACAGGCTTTCGCTTACAGCTTGATACTTGCGATAAGCGCGATTGCTCCCTTCACCTTTGGCATGACCGGTAGCGTCTATGGAATAGTCGCCATAGTGTTGAGCATAGCTTTTGTCCTTCTATCGCTACGCGTTGGTCTAAGCAAAACCGAAGATCCTGCCGCGATGTCCGCTGAGAAACATCTGTTTAGCTTCTCGATCATTTACCTGTTCGTGTTGTTTGGTGCGCTGGTAGCGGACAGGATGGTATTCGCATGAACGATTCTGACGGCAGCAAGGCGGCGATGTCACCTGAGGAACAAAAGGTCTATCAAGCCAAGCAAAAGCATCGCGCTGCGATCATGGCTGGCTTGCTCTTTTTCCTTGTCGTGTTATTTTACTTCATCACCTTTGTTAAGATAAACAGTTCGGTATCATGAGCCACGCACAGACCCGAGATTTATCAAGCAAAAATCTCCGCAGTGCCGTGATGGCCGGGGCGATGGGTTTGGCTATGCTTGGCATGGGCTATGCCGCCGTGCCTCTCTATGAGATATTTTGCAGAGTGACGGGCTATGGCGGAACCACGCAGCGGGTTGATGCGGCGCAAGCGGCCACAGTACAAACCACTGCACGGGTTATGTCGGTTCGATTTGACTCCAACGTTAATTCGGCTTTGCCGTGGGCCTTTAAGCCGGAACAGGCCGTTGACCGTGTCAGTGTTGGCGCACGCGACATGGCAATTTATATTGCGACAAACAAATCTGAGCAACCCGTTGTGGGCACCGCAACATTCAATGTTACGCCTGTTCAAGCCGGTAAATATTTTCACAAAGTACAATGCTTTTGTTTTACCGAACAGCTCTTGAAACCAGGGCAAACGATGCGGATGCCTGTATTATATTATGTTGATCCCGCGATTCTCGAAGACCCGGAAACGCGCGATATTGAAGAGATCACGTTGAGCTACACATTTTATCGCTCTAAAAACGGCATTGCGGTGGACCCCGCAAAGAGCGAGAGCTAAGAACAGTAACGAAAGAAGTTTGGGGAATTACACCATGGCCGGAGCCAAAAATCACGACTATCATATTTTGCCGCCAGACATCTGGCCGTTTTTTGGCGCATTTGCTGCGCTGACTATGGCGTTCGGTGGTGTGATGTGGCTACATCCCGATGTCTTTGGATCCTTTGGTCCAATGGTATTTGCAATTGGTGTCGCGACAGTAGCACTGACGTTTTATGCATGGTGGTCAAATGTCGTTAAAGAAGCGCATGCTGGTGATCACACACCGGTTGTGCAATTGCACCTCCGCTATGGGATGATTCTGTTTATCGCTTCGGAAGTCATGTTCTTCGTCGGCTGGTTCTGGGCTTGGTTCGACTATTCCTTGTTCCCGCAGCCTTTGGAATTTGCCGAAGGCTTCACAACCAACATGATTGGTCAGGAAGGTGCAGAAGCGTTTGTGCAGTGGCCGCCAAAGGGTATCGAGGTTTTGAACGCTTTCGAACTGCCCCTATTGAATACCCTGATTCTGCTTTGTTCCGGTACAACCGTGACTTGGGCGCATCACTCGCTTATCCACGGCAATCGCAAGGGTTTGATCACAGGACTTTGGTTGACGATCATTCTTGGTGCCGTGTTTAGCGCGATTCAGGCCTACGAATATAGCATTGCACCATTCCCGTTTGCAGGCATAAACTATAGCAGCGCATTCTATATGGCGACCGGATTCCACGGTTTTCACGTGCTCGTCGGTACGATCTTCCTGATCGTTTGTCTGGCGCGTTCCTATAAAGGCCATTTCACGCCAAAGCAGCATTTCGGTTTTGAGGCAGCTGCCTGGTACTGGCATTTTGTCGATGTCGTTTGGTTGTTCCTGTTCCTCGCTGTTTATGTATGGGGCGGCTGGGGCGCACCGGTTCACTAGGGCGGTCTATTGACTGATAGCGAACATTCAAAAGGGCAGCCGGACGTTTTTCCTGCTGCCCTTTTTGGACTCTGCCCCCATTGCGGTCAGAAAACCCTATTTCGCAGCCTGACGGCTTTTTCTGACAAGTGCCGAGCTTGTGGGTTGGACTATGACAAGTACAATGTCGGGGATGGTCCTGCGGCTTTCTTAACATTGATCGTCGGCGGACTGGTGCTGGCGCTTGCCTTGATAGTCGAGCTCAACTGGCGCCCGCCAATCTGGGTCCACGCCATGCTTTGGTTCCCTCTCACAATTGCAACGGTTGTTGGAGCCTTGCGCGTTTCGAAAGCGATACTGCTCATCTTGGAACATCGTAACCAGGCCCGTGAAGGTAGCATCGATGATGGTACTGAAGAATGAAGAACTTACCGATCTTTGGTACCGCTGTTGTTTTGTTAGCCGTCGCGACGATGATCGGGTTAGGCATCTGGCAATTACAACGGGCTGATTGGAAGAATGATCTGCTGGCGACTTATGAAGCTGCGAGTGATCAACCCGCTATCAGCTATCCAACCGTACCCGTCAGTGAGGGCGTGCCCTATTTCCGGAAATCAACGGTAAATTGCCTGGAGGTATTGGGTTGGCGTGCTGTAAGCGGGCGAAATGCAAATGGCCAATCAGGTTGGGCTCATATTGCGCATTGCAAAACATCCGGAGGCGAGGGGCCTGGTGCTCAGATTGTGGCAGGTTGGTCCAGATCATCTGATGATCCCGTTTGGCAAGGCGGTTTTGTAAACGGTATCATTGCACCTGATAGTCAAAATGTAGTGCGTCTGGTTGCCAGAGAACCGGTTGCTGGCTTGCAAAAAAGTCAGGAACCCTCAACGGACGACGTCCCCAACAATCACATGGCCTATGCCATTCAATGGTTTCTGTTTGCCGGTATCGCGTTGATCATCTATTTTCTAGCGTTGCGAGGGCGTATTGGTGGGGCGACCAAAGCTTAAAACTTGCTCTTGGCCAATCAGGTCGCTAACCCGCTGGCCATCATGGAATATATCTCAACACGGGGCGGCGCGGCACCGCTAAATTTTGAACAGGTGACATTGGCTGGGTTAGCGGGCGATGGCGGGCTTTATGTGCCAGCTCAGTGGCCCAAGCTAACGCAAGCTGAGATTTCCAGCATGGCCGGACTTCCATATTCCGAACTAGCGGTTCGGGTGATGCAGCCCTTTGTCGGTGATGCGCTGTCAGAAGAAGAATTACGAGACCTGTGTCAGCAAGCCTATGGCCGATTTGCACATGAAGCGGTGACCCCATTAGTGCAACTGGACGGGCAACATTGGTTGCTTGAGCTGTTTCATGGGCCAACCCTGGCATTCAAGGATGTCGCACTGCAACTGCTGGGTCTCTTGTTCGAAACGTTTCTGGCGAGGCAGGATAAGCATCTGACCGTCGTGGGCGCAACTTCGGGCGATACCGGGTCTGCCGCCATTGATGCACTGGCGGGGCGTGATAAGGTCGATATATTCATGCTTCATCCTGACGGACGGATATCGGATGTCCAGCGACGGCAGATGACCACCGTTTTGGCGCCGAATGTTCACAATGTCGCGATAGATGGCAGTTTTGATGACGCACAAGCTATGGTCAAACGCATGTTTGCCGATAAAGAAGTGACCGACAGGTTTGCAATTTCTGCGGTTAATTCAATCAACTGGGCGCGGCTAATGGCTCAGATTGTTTACTATTTCTATGCGGCATCACAATTGGGTGCGCCATATCGCAAAGTGGCATTTTCGGTTCCTACGGGCAATTTTGGTGATGTATTCGCCGGCTATGTTGCAGCGCAAATGGGGCTACCGATTGAACGTTTGATTGTCGCGACCAACGTAAATGACATACTTCATCGCGCCTTGAGCCAAGGCGATTATTCTGCGGGCACCGTAACCCCAACCGCGGCACCATCAATGGATATCCAGATCAGCAGCAATTTTGAGCGTCTGCTCTTCGATCTTGAAGGTCGTGATGGCGCAAAAACAGCGGCGCGAATGAAAGCGTTTGAAGCGACCCGCGATATGCAGATAGCGCCGGATATGCTGTCAAAAGCTGCTGGCATATTCGCCAGTGAAAGAGTTGATCCAGACGGAATGACGCTAGCGATGAGTCAAGCGCAAGAGAAGGCCGGGCAGGTGATTGACCCGCATACTGCCATTGGCCTATCCGCAGCGCGATCAGCCCAAATTGATCCCTCGGTGCCGATTGTGACCTTGGCAACAGCCCATCCCGCTAAGTTCAGGGATGCTGTCGAACGAGCGACCGGCATGCGGCCTGCCTTACCGCGACGTATCGGTGACCTTTTTGATCGAGAAGAAGCCTGCGATAAACTTCCGGGTGATTATGACTCGGTGAAGGCTTTTGTAACCTCCAAAGCCACTCCTGCAAATGGTTGAGGCATCATCAAAGCCGGGGGTAATGATCAGCAATCCGCGTAGCGACTATGCGCTGATTGACAGCGGCAATGGTCGTAAGCTCGAACGCTATGGCGATTATCATTTCATTCGTCCCGAACCCCAGGCGATGTGGTCGCCTGCGCGGGAGGAATGGCAAGCAGATGGCGAGTTTATCCCCGCATCCGATGACGATGGGGGTGGGCGCTGGCATTTCAACCGGCCCGTTCCACAAGAGGGGTGGCCACTGAGTTGGGAAGAAGTTACCTTTACCGCACAATGCACGCCCTTTCGGCATCTGGCTTATTTTCCCGATATGGATCCGGTGTGGCGTTGGCTTCGGTCAAACTTACAAGATTTGGAAGAAGCGCAAGCGCTCAACCTGTTTGGTTATACCGGAGTGGGAACACTTGCGCTGTCTGCTACTGGTGCCAAATTGGTCCATGTCGATGCGTCTAAGAAATCTGTTTCTGCAGCCAGAGACAATGCGGCACTATCCAACATGTCTGAGCGTCCAGTTCGTTGGATCATCGATGACGCTGCCAAATTCGCAGCGCGTGAAGTGCGGCGGGAGCGGCGCTATGACGCGATTCTGCTCGACCCACCAAAATATGGCCGAGGCCCTGATGGGGAGATCTGGCGACTGGAAGAGGACCTGGCTCCTTTGATCGAAAGTTGCGGAAAGTTGTTAGACGAGGAAAGTCGCTGCCTCTTTCTGACCGTCTATGCAGTGCGGATGTCTGCGCTTGCTTTGGGATCGCTGCTTAAAGAAAAACTGGCCCATTTGGGGGGCACTGTTGAGGTAGGGGAACTGGCTGTCAAAGAAGAATCACGCGGGTTGTTATTACCAACGGCGATCTACGCGCGCTGGTCCAAATAGATTTTCGTCGCCATCAAACTGACAGCATGGCTTGCCATTTCGTCTGCAAAGTGGTGAAGACATCTCATGACAGATACACTTACATTAGAGGTCAATGATTTAGAGGTCGATGTCCTGACCGGCATCTATTCCGAAGAAACCCATCTACCACAGCCGTTGCGCATCTCGATTATGGCGGAACTGAAAGTTCAGGAGCGCTATGAGGCGGAAACGCCGCTGGAAAGCTCCAAAAACTATATGGACCTTAAAGATGCTGCGACCACAGCCCTACCAGAGGGCGTGCATTTCAAACTGATCGAGGCCGTGGCCGACCATATTATGGAAACATTGTTCTTGCAGGATGAGAATGTGCTGCGAGTGACGGTAAAAATTGTAAAGCTGCTCATATCCGAAAAAGGGGAAGCCATTGGTATAACGCTGTCACGGGCGCGCAAATGAATGGCAATCCGGTGAAACTGGCTTTGGTCACAGGCGGCGTCAGGAGACTTGGCGCGCATATCTCGACTCGCTTGGCGGAGGCAGGTTACGCGTTGGCGCTTCATGGCCATAGTGATGCACAGCCAGATGATATGCTGACCGAAGCTCTGAAGGTTCACAACACCGATTGGTCTGGTTTCGTTGCCGATTTTGTCGAAGAGGGTGCGGCTTCCAGACTGTTAGAATCGGTAGTCGAGCATTTTGGACGTCCTCCTGATCTGTTGATCAACAACGCTTCGCTGTTCGACTATGATGATGCACAAAGTCTGGATGACCGGAATCTAGAACAGCATCTGAGAATCAATATGATGGTGCCAACCTTGTTGACAACATTGCTAGCGAAACGGGTGCCAAAAAATGAGCGCGCCGCAGTGGTCAATATTGTTGACCAGCGGGTTCGCAACCCAAATGGCGATCAATTGAGCTACACATTGTCCAAACAGGCCCTTTCTGAAACAATCCGTACCCTGGCTATCGCGTGTGCCGACCAACTGCGGATTAACGGCATTGCGCCTGGTCTTACCTTGGCAACCGAAGATTATAGTGCCGAGCAGATGACCCGCTTAGCGACTGTCATGCCTCTAAACAGGCTCTCATCGCCTGATGATATTGCTGCGGCAGTGCGTTATCTCGCCGAGGCAGATAGTGTGACTGGCCAGACTTTGTTTGTAGACGGCGGTGCACATATGAAAAGTTATGATCGCGACTTCATGTTCATGGAGCGTCGCTAGGTCCCGAATTACCATTCCGTTCATCGATAATTACCTTACATGGCGGGGAAGAGCTCCCACCCTGCTGTGTGGGCTTTAGCTAAAATGGGGGACAAATTAGTGAAAGGACCAATGTGCGTAACATTTCCAAAATCCTTCTGGCTTGTGCAGCCACAATCTCTTTAACAGCCTGTGGCGAGCAGGCTGCCAACACAGCGAATGGCAAAAGTGATACCGAAAGTGCGGCGGTCGAAGAACCCGCAGAACCCACCAATATTGTTGGCGTTGCCGAAAACAATGCAGAATTGTCGACACTGGTTATGGCGATGACGGTCGCGGAATTGGGTGGAACGCTCGCGGAAGAAGGCCCCTTTACGGTTTTCGCGCCGACCAATGATGCGTTTAACAAAATCGATCCTGCAGAACTCAGTGCTTTGCTGTCTCCAGAAAAGAAAGAAGATCTTACCTCTCTGCTAAACTATCATGTTGTTTTTGGAGAGATGACCGCAGCAGATGTCACACAGGCAATTGCCGATGGCGGTGGCACAGCAACCTTGACCACGGTTGAAGGCACGAAGCTGAAGGCTTCGCTTGAAGGTCAAAAAGTCGTCTTGGAAGATGCTGCTGGCGGGAAGTCAACAGTAACTCTCGTCGATGTCAAAGCGACCAATGGTGTGATTCACGCCGTCGATACAGTGGTTATGCCTGGCTAAGATTGAACCTCACAATTCCGAAAGGCCTCGCTTAAACGGCGGGGCCTTTTTTATTGCCCGCCATGCCGCTATTGGGGTGTGGTTATTGAATAAGGAGCAGTCCAGTGGCGCAATATTGGTTGATGAAGTCCGAACCGGACGAATATGGCTGGGATGATCTGGTCGCGGAAAAGGAAGGCACGTGGGACGGCGTGAAAAATGCGCAGGCCAGCAATAATATGAAAAAGATGAAGGTCGGGGATCAGGTTTTCTTCTATCATTCCCGCCAGGGACTGGAAATTGTTGGAATCATGGAAGTCAGTGAAGAAAAGTTTCCAGATCCGTTCGACGATACCGGCCGTTGGATTGCTGTAAAGGTGAAGCCGGTACGCAAATTGGACAAAGCAGTGCCGCTCAAAGAAATGAAGCAGAATCCGAAACTCGAAAATTTGGCTATCATTCGCCAGACCCGTTTGTCAGTGGCTCCGGTGACCAGCGACGAATGGGAAGCGATACTGACGATGGCGGCCTGAGAAATTTGTGGCACTGGTGCCTCAGTTTTTAGCTTCCCGATTCAACCCGGTCCGCAGGCACAATGAACTCCAAACGCAATCCAGATGGCTCGCGGATCATCATGTGAGTGGTTGGACCATCCCCCATAAATTCTGGGGCAAATTCAACAACCACATTGTCCTTAGCGAGAAATTGTTCGTGAAGTGCATCTAACGCTGCAAGATCGCGGACTGTGATTGCCATATGGTGAAGGCCAACATTGTTCTTCCGATCAAAAGCAACGGCGTTGGTCGGGTCAGTCACCTGCCATAGTGTCACAAACATATCGCCATTCGTTACAAATACAGAAGGATAGCCCGGCTCGCCGCCAGCGGTTTTCCAGCCCAGAGTATCAACAAAAAAAGCCACACTGTCATCCAGCTTGGTAACCGCAAAGCCGATATGGTTGAGGCCAAACGTAGCGGCTTCTTCTTGGGTTTCAGTTTCTGTTGGAGCGGTTTCTTCCTGCACTGGGGAGCAGGCGGCTAATCCTGCAACAAACAGAAGATAGGGCGCTTTCATGATAAATTCCTCTCAAGCGTTTTTCGAGCTATTTTCGGAAACCGCTGACAGTAGCTCCTGCGGCGGTGAGATATTCTACATCGGTTTTCAGGTGTAATAGGCGCAGGCCTTTGTGCTTCATAGCTTCAGTCAGCGCTGGCGCAAATTGCTCCGTGCTTTCTACCGTTGCGCTCCATCCGCCATAGGCCTTCGCGAGCATCGCAAAGTCCGGATTCTGTAGCGAAGTGGCCGACAGGCGTGCAGGATATTCACGTTCTTGATGGAGGCGAATGGTGCCAAAGCTGCCATTGTCGATGACAAGCACCAGCAGGTTTGCATCATATTGCATAGCAGTTGCAAGCTCCTGTCCATTCATCATGAAGTCGCCATCACCCGCGATCACCACGGAGATGCGCTCAGGAAAACGCAGGGCAGCAGCAACGGATGCCGGGACGCCATAGCCCATTGCGCCCGATGTCGGAGCAAGCTGGCTCGGGAAATCTCCATAGGTCCAATAACGATGCCACCAGCCGGAGAAATTACCAGCCCCGTTGCTGATAATGGTATCGGGGGGCAACATGTCCTGCATCGCCGCGACACAGGGGCCGAGATCGAGTTTGGCATCATTGGGTTTGACGGTGGTCCATTCCCTGTAATCAGCATGGGCCGCTTTGCCCGAGTCAAAGCTGAGCAAATCGTCATCCCAAAAAGCAGCCTGTTCAGCAAATTCATGCATCTCCGCGCAAATCGGCAGGTCAATCCGATAGACATGGTTCAGTTCATCGGGATCAGGGTGGATGTGGACCAGTGTTTGATCGGGATGATCGGGCGTGATCAGTGTATAGCCATCAGTCGTAGCCTCGCCAAGCCGGGCACCGACAGCGATGATCAGATCGGCCGCTTTCACCCGTTCGACCAATTTGGGATTGGGGCCATAGCCGAGATTGCCAGCATAAACCGAACTGGTGTTGGGGAAATTATCCTGCCGGCGGAAAGCGCAAGCGACAGGCAGTCCAATACGCTCGGCATAGGTGGCGAAATTTTCTCTCGCACTGGCACACCATCCAGCCCCTCCGACAATTGCTATTGGATCCGTGGCATCGCGAAGCAGATCGGTCAGCGTGGTCATTGCATTGGCGCACATGGGTTGAACTGGCGCAACCACTTTCGGACGATCCAGTGTTTCTACTTCGTCGCGTAACATATCCTCAGGCAAGCTAAGGACCACCGGGCCGGGTCGACCGGAGCTGGCGGTGTCAAAGGCACGAGCAATATATTCGGGGATGCGGGCAGCATTATCGATCCGCGCCGCCCATTTGGCGAGCGGTGTAAACATCGCGGTGAAGTCGACTTCCTGAAAGCCTTCGCGGTCACGATCATCGCGGGCAACGTCGCCGATAAACAGGATCATTGGAGTACTGTCCTGCATTGCGGTGTGGACACCGATGCTCGCATTGGTGGCACCCGGACCACGTGTAACAAAGGCGATTCCGGGATGACCGGTTAGCTTTCCATCAGCCTCCGCCATGAATGCGGCACTGCCGTCCTGGCGAGTAGACACAGTCTCGATTTCATTGCAATCGTGCAGCGCGTCAAGAACCGATAAAAAGCTCTCTCCAGGGACAGTGAAAATGCGGTCGGAGCCCTGAATAATCAATTGATCGACCAGGATTTGTGCGCCGGTACGTTTGGTCATATTGCTAGTCCTCAGCTCTGGTGGATGGCTTTGGTCACCATATAGGCCTTCAAGCCGTCGGGGCCATCTTCTGATCCATGACCAGATTCTTTTACGCCTCCAAAAGGTGCGTCACCGGGGCTGATGGTCATGTTGTTGATCGCAACCATGCCGGCCTCAATCATGTCTCCGACAATATTGGCCGTGCGCAGGCTTTCGGTAAAGGCATAAGCCGCAAGGCCCAATGGCAGGCGATTGGCCTGCTCTATCGCTTCGTCCAATGTGTCGAATGGTCGCATGGCGGCCACCGGACCAAAAGGCTCACTGCTCATGATATCCGCCTGGAGCGGGACATCGGTCAATACAGTGGGGCTATAAAAATAGCCGTCACCGTCGATCGCCTCACCACCAAGGCGCACGGTGGCGCCTTTAGCTTTGGCATCACCAATGAGCTGTTCCATCGCTTCTGGGCGGCGTGGATTGGCAAGCGGCCCCATATCGATATTATCGCCAAAGCCCTCACCAACCTGGACCTTTTTCGCGCGCTTGGTAAATTCCTCAGCGAATTTTTCGTAGATACCGGATTGAACATAGAAGCGGGTAGGGGAGACGCAGACTTGCCCCGCATTTCGGTATTTTTGCATGGCCAACAGATCAAGCGCCTTGCCCATGTCGCAATCATCAAAGACCAGGACCGGCGCATGACCGCCCAGTTCCATAGTCGTGCGCTGCATATTCTCCGTCGCCAGTTTCATGAGATGCTTGCCGACAGGAACGGAACCAGTGAAACTGACCTTGCGGATGATTTTCGATGCGATCAGGTGACTAGATACTTCTGCAGGATCACCAAAGACAACCTGTACGACACCAGATGGCAGGCCGGCATCGACCAGACAGCGGATCATTTCTATTGCGCTTGCCGGGGTCTCTTCCGCTGGTTTCAAGATGATCGAGCAACCGGCAGCGAGGGCGGCCGCTAGTTTTCGTGCAGGCGTGAAAACTGGAAAATTCCAAGGACTGAATGCAGCGACTGGGCCGACAGGTTGATATTTGACGAAACTCTGCTGGCCGGTTGGGCGCACCAGTACACGACCATAACAGCGCTTGGCTTCTTCGGCCATTGTATCGAACAAATTGGCCGAGCCGGTCACCTCGCCAGCGGCCTGTCCAAACGGCTTGCCTTGCTCAGCAGTCATTAGTCGACCGATTTCCGGAGCGCGTTCACGCATCAGCTCCGCAGCCTTGCGGAGGATCGCGGCGCGTTCATTGACAGGCGTATCGCGCCAGACCGGAAAGGCTCGATCTGCCGCATCGAGTGCGCGATCAAGATCGGCGATGTTCGCTTTGGGCAAATCGGAAATGGTTTTTCCGGTCGCTGGATTGACAACATGATGGACATCGCGGTCCGCCAGATCAATCCATTCGCCGTCAATATGAAGTTGCAGGGTAGGGGGATAGGTATTCGACATAGTTGCTCCTGTAACCGGTTGAGACAGCACTAGACTTGTCGTCTGTTTCCCGCAATGACTGTGACAAATTTTCGAGAGGAAAAAGATGGAACTGGTTACCGACGGACTGCGTTTCCCCGAAGGCCCGATCGCAATGCCTGATGGCAGCGTAATTTTGGTAGAAATTGCCGCCGGGCAGCTGACCCGTATCGGGCCGGATGGCTCCAAGGATGTCATTGCGAATCCCGGCGGCGGCCCCAACGGCGCGGCGCTGGGGCCCGATGGCAAAATCTACATCTGCAATAACGGCGGCTTTGAATATCAGGAAGCGAACGGTTTTTTGACCCCGGCCGGTATTGCAAAAGATTATTCTGGAGGTCGGATCGAACGGATTGATCCGCAAACCGGTTCGGTGGAAGTGCTTTACAAGAGTGGTGATTTTGACTGCATTCTTCGCGGGCCAAATGACATTGTCTTCGATGAACATGGCGGATTCTGGTTCACCGATCATGGTAAAACGGATTATGAAAAGCGTTGTCATGACATTGTCGGGATATTCTATGCGAAGGCTGATGGCAGCCATTTAGAGGAAGTCATCTTTCCTTCGCAAAACCCCAATGGCGTTGGATTGTCACCTGACGGTAAGACTCTCTACGCTGCGGAGACCTTCACTTGCCGTTTGATGAAGTTCAATATTACCGAACCGGGTAAAGTCTCTCCGGATGCTGGGCCAGGCGGTCCCGGTATCCCAGTCTATCGACCGGCTGGATACAAGTTTTTCGACAGTTTGGCGATGGAAGAGAGCGGTAATATCTGTGTTGCTACCATCGGTGAATGCGGGATCAGCGTGATTTCTCCGGATGGGGAGTTGGTCGAATTTGTGGCGACGCCGGATATATTCACCACCAATATCTGCTTCGGCGGTGACGATATGATGGATGCCTATATTTGCCTATCCGCAACCGGAAAGCTGATAAAAATGCGATGGAAACGCCCTGGCCTCAAATTGGAATATCTGAATAAATGAACCATGACACCGTAATTTTCGACTTTGGCGGCGTAATCACGAGTTCGCCATTTGATGCATTTAATCGGCTGGAGGCTGAGCGCGGCGTGCCAATCCATAGTGTTCGTCAGATCAACAGTACCAATCCGCATGATAACGCCTGGGCGAAATTCGAACGCTCGGAAATCGATGCCGCAGGTTTTGACCAGCTATTTGCTGAGGAAGCGCGGACTATAGGTATTGAATTGAAAGGCAACGAGGTGCTGGCATGTCTGGCTGGCGATATCAGGCCAGCGATGGTGGCGATGCTTGATACGCTCAAGGCCAAGGATTTTACCATTGGCTGCATTACCAACAATGTTCCATCCGGCAAAGGCTCCGGAATGGCGTTGAATGATGAGAAGGCGGCCGCGATCGCAGCGATCATGGCGCGGTTCGATCATACCATTGAAAGCAGCAAGGTGGGTATCCGCAAGCCCGATCCACGCATTTACGAGATGATGTGTGAGGCTTTAGACGTGCATCCAAAACAGTGCATCTATCTTGATGATTTGGGTATCAATTGTAAGCCGGCTGCGGCACTGGGTATGGCGGCGATCAAAGTGACCGGCGAGCAGCAGGCGCTGAGTGATTTGCACGCGCTGCTGGATATGCCTTTCCCATAATCCCAGCTCCCATTGCAGACTTCAAAATATTCTATTGTATTTAACATCCTGAAAGAAAGGGATTTTTGGTCCAATCCAAAAGGATTGGTCTCATTCAACGACTCTCAAATAACACGAATATTACAGTTATGTTGCAGTTATCGTCATAAAAGTGTAATATTCGTGTTAAAGAAATAGGAGAGCGAAGATGAAAGCGGTCCAAAATATCGCAATTGCTGTGGGGCTAGCCGTGTTTGGATTGCCCGTTCTGGCGCAGGCGCAAGAAGGTGAAATTGGCTATGCTAAAGGAGCTTTGGCTTATGATGCACTCATGGCCGGTGACAATCAGGCTGCCGTTGAAAAACTGGAAAGCGGACAGCTGAAAGATCCGGCTGTCATGATCAATTTGGGTCAGGCCTATGCTCGAATTGGGCGCACTGGTGATGCAGCAAAAATGTTCACCGCCGCCATGAACAGCAATCGGAATTTTGACCTGGTGCTTGCTGATGGTCAGGTGATCAATTCCCGGAAAGCTGCAGAAATCGCACTGAATACTCTAAATGGGCGACTGGCTTCTCGCTAAACCCTTTGGCGTTATTTTTATGATCAGGCGGTCGTTCGCACGGCCGCCTTTTTTGTTTTGCCGATTTTTACGCTGATATATTTCTGCACCGCAGCATCAAAAACTGACTGGTTCGGCGGGCCTTGGCTTAGCTGAAACAATCCTGAAATAATTTTGTCTCCAAAGCGTCATGCAAACGGCATCGGCGGGTCATTTGCTGCGCCTAGTGCCCGAGTCCGAAGGCGATGGGGGCATTTTGATTCGTTTCCACATCATCTGATCTGAAGTGTTGAAAATCAGTAATCTGCGGAGACTTTATCCATGTTGAATAAGCAAATTCGTTCTGTACTTTTCGCTAGTGCGGCGGCTGTGGCGGTGACCGCTTGTGGTGCCGATGATGTGGCCTCACCGGGTGAAGGCACCATAGTTTTGCCTGCGCCGACGCCAACACCTACGCCAACTCCAACACCTACGCCGACACCAACCCCGCCCGGTGGCCCAGCTGCTGACTGTCCGGTGGGCACAGCCAATGTTGGAACAATCACAACAGGCAACAGCCAGGAAGTGCGGAACTGCCAGATATCCGGCGTCATCACCGGAAACCTAACCGTACCCAATCGTGACGGCACGATTTATTCATTCTCCGGTGCAGTCGAAGTTGGTGTTGATGGTGGTACAACTGGCATCATGACGATTGAACCTGGCGTTGTGATTTTTGGTTCGTCCGGTGGCGACTTCTTGCTGGTCAATCGGGGTTCGCAGCTATTTGCGGAGGGCACCGCCTCCGAGCCGATCATTATGACTTCGCGTCAAAACATATTGGGTACAACCACAGTGAACAGCATTGGTCAGTGGGGGGGTGTGGTTATCCTCGGTCGCGCGCCAATTTCTGATTGTTCGACCGGCGGAGCATCCAATCCTGGCGGTTCGCGCACAGACTGTGAAGCAATTGTCGAAGGCCCAACCAACGCGGTCTATGGTGGTACATTACCTGCCGACTCCAGTGGACGCATGTCTTATGTGCAAGTTCGCTATCCTGGATTTGAGGTCTCGCCCGGCAACGAGCTTAATGGCATTACCCTAGCGGGTGTTGGCAGCGGAACATTTTTTCAGAATATCCAGGTACATAACAGCTCGGACGATGGCGTCGAATGGTTTGGTGGTCGGGTAAATGGCAAAAACCTGGCCATGACCGGCATCGATGACGACTCGGTTGACTCCGATTCCGGTTTCCAGGGGAACAACCAGTTTGTTTTAGTGGTACAGCGGGCAGGTGGCGGTGACCACGTGATGGAAGCCGACTCGAACGGTGATGAAGATGCTGAACCACGCCAACGTCACAGACTTGCCAACGTAACCTTTGTGTCCAGCGGCCAAGATCACGTGATCTTGCTGCGCGGTGGCGGTGACTATGAATTCTACAATAGTGTCTTCAATAGCCCGGCAGCCTGTATCGATATTGACAGCGTGACTACAATCCAGGCCGCAGGTGCTGCTGCAGACGAGAATGGCCCTCCTGTGTTTGAGTCCTTGTTCATGAGCTGTGCCACAGCATTTGTGGATGATGGCAATATTACGGCGGCACAGATTCAAACCCTCTTCAATGCAGGGGCGAACAATACCGAAGCTGGTACGTCAACCTTGGCGAATAGTGCCGCAGCTTTCCCGTTCATCAACGGTGCCAACGAGAATGGAGTAACGCCATTTGCACCGAGTGCAGTGGACAGCTTCTTTGAGGATGTATCCTACATTGGTGCGGTTCAGGATGCGAATGATACACGTTTCCAGGACTGGACCTGCGGCCTCTACGCCGATGATTGCGGAACTGCTCCAACAATTGACTAAGCAAATAGGTGATAACGGGATGGCGGCCATGCAGGGCCGCCATCCCTTTTTTGTATAATGAAAAAGGAAAAATTCCGATGACGAAGCGGGCATCTTTGGTCACAAGTCTATTCTTGAGCACGGCACTATTTGGGCCTGCTGCTTTGGCGCAAACCATCGCTGAAGATCCGGCTGCACAGCCTGGTTCAGCTGACGAAGCGCCAGATGAAGATGTTGATATCTCTGCCCCGGGCGGCGATTTTAGCGGCGACATTATCGTCCGCGGAAAGTTTATACCGAACCCGATCCGGGCAACTTCGGAAGTCGTCTCGGTTTTGGGTGAAGAAGAAATTGCTCGCGCAGCCGATGGTGATATTGCTGGCTCGCTGCAGCGCGTTACTGGTTTGAGCGTTGTCGGTGGCCGCTTCGTCTTCGTCCGCGGCTTGGGCGAACGCTATTCGCTGGCATTGCTCAACGGTTTGCCATTGCCGTCGCCAGAACCGCTGCGCCGTGTTGTTCCACTCGATCTATTCCCGACAAGTGTCATCGCTTCGACCGTGGTACAGAAAAGCTACTCGGTAAATTATCCCGGTGAATTTGGCGGCGGCGTTATCAACCTGACAACCAAGGCAACCCCGGATGAGCCATTTCTGAAATTCAGCTTTGGTGTCAGCGGTGACAGCGAAACAACCGGTGAACTGGGCTATACCTATGATGGCTCAGACTCCGATATTATCGGCTTTGATGATGGGACCCGTGATATTCCGAACGGCCTTGGTCAAGCAATAGCGCAAAACGTACCTATTTCGGTTGGTGATAATTTTACCAGCCTTGATCTGCAAAATTTTGCCGCGAGCCTGACCAATGCCGAAACGGCACTGATCCAGCGAAACAATGACATCCCGGCGAATTTCTCAGCAGAAGTCACTGGTGGTACAACCATTGACGTCGGCGATGCTTTCGTTGGTATTATCGCAACAGCCGGCTTTGAGAATAGCTGGCGCACGCGTGGTGGCATCCAGCAAACTTCGCAGGGTATCGTCAATATTGACGGCACCGAAGGTTTACGGCCAGATCAGGATTTCAATTTTCTAACTACGGAAAATCGTATCATTGTTAACGGTTTACTAGCCTTGTCTGCGGAAGTGGGTGAACATAAGTTCCGGTTCACCAACCTCTATATTCACGACACGGTCAAAGATGCATCGATCAAACAGGGTATTGATGCGATCAATGTCGATGAAGAGACCTTACTTAACCAAAGCCGTACCAGCTGGTTTGAACGGCAGCTGTTTACAACCCAGTTTGTTGGCGAACTGAAATTTGACGAACTGTCGGTTGATCTGCGCGGCAGCTATGCCAATTCCAAACGAGATGCACCTTATCAACGAACGGCGAGCTATGCATTTGACGATCAATTTGCGAACGACTTTGTCAACGATCTGACCTCGCCGGGCGAATCTGCGCGTATCCGGTTCAGTGATTTGAATGATGATGTTTATGGTGCCGGAATTGATTTTGGTTACGAAACCGATATCGGTATCCCGATCAATGTATCAGCTGGCTACAGCTATTATCTCAACGACCGCGACGCGCAGCGCCGTGACTTCCGTTTCGTTCCAGCCAATGGGTTGGGAAGCTCGTTCGACCAGCAACGGATAGATTTTCTGCTCTCTGACTTTAACGTCTTCACTCAGGAAATCGAACTGCGCGAAGTGGCGGCCCAGACGTCTGTACCTGCCTATACAGCTGATTTGGAAATTCATGGCGGCTACGGTCAGTTTGATGCCGAGCTGACCGATGGTCTGCGTTTGAACCTTGGTGTGCGTTATGAAGATGCAAAGCAGGAAGTATTGCCAATCACGCTGACCGGCGGCCAGGCTTCAGTCGCAACCAACCTAAATAATGATTATTGGTTGCCTGCCGGGACACTGACCTGGAATTTTGCGGATGACATGCAATTCCGGTTCGCCGCATCGAAAACCGTTGCGCGTCCGCAATTTCGCGAACTGGCGCCGCAACAGTTTCTCGATCTTGATACCGACCGGACCTTCATTGGTAACCCGCTGCTTGAAGATAGCGAGTTGATAAATGTCGAGGGTCGCTTTGAATATTATGTCGGTCGTGGCGAGCGGATCACGGTGGCTGGTTTCTATAAAGATATCGATAATCCAATTGAGAATGTCGCCTTTGTTCAGGGCGGCGGAACGCTGTTTACCGGTTTCTCCAATGCGCCCAAGGCCCGGTTGTACGGCGCGGAAGTCGAGCTGGTAAAGTATCTCCCCCTATATGACCTGTTCGGCGGTGATTTCTTCGAAAACCGCCGCCTGCTCTTGGCGGCGAATTACACATATACCAAATCGGAGATCAAAGTTGCTGACGACGATACTGCGATCAATCCAGTAACGCTGCAACCTACCTCTGCATTGAACCTGTTTGCAGACGGTGATCGCCTAACGGGTCAATCAACTCATGTCGCCAACCTGCAATTTGGAATGGAAGCCGAAGAAGGCTTGTCACAGCAGACGATTTTGCTGACCTATAACAGCCCCCGTGTCACCGCTCGTGGACCACAGGATCAACCCGATCTCATCGAGCGGACCGGTTGGCAGATTGATTTTGTGATGCGGGAGCAGCTGAAAATTGCAGGTCAGGAATTTGAATTGAAATTTGAAGCCCGCAATTTGCTGGGCACGGACTACCGCGAGGCACAGACACTGAACGACACCCGGATAATCAATAATGGTTATGATGTTGGAACGCGGCTTTCGATGAGTATCGGGATCAATTTTTGACTCTCTCTGCACATGGTAGCGGGCGTGAATTCGATTCTGTAACTTTTGTGTCATCTATGAGTCGCAGGATGGTCACCAAACCGTTATAGCTCCTTTAGGGAAGCAGAGTACGGGGATTCGTGGTTATTCAATCTTCTAACCAATTTTGGGGAAAAGGCCGGTGGTTATCCAGATCAGGCCTTTATCCTCTTTTGTTCGGTTTTTTAGCAATCATTCTGCTCATTCAGGCGGTGAGATTGATCTGGTTGGTAGCAACACCGCTAGGGCCAGTAGGCGACTGGCAATCGCGCGAAGTGCAGGTCCTTTCATCATCATCGCGCTTGTCGCTATTTAGCAGTTTTGATCCATTCTATCGGTCCGGACCCACAGCCACGGCTGGCGTGGTTACATCGCTGCAACTCACTTTATTTGGTGTTCGTATGAACGAAGGATCGGGTTTGGGATCAGCAATATTGGCGGGGCCAGATGGTGTGCAGGAGAGCTTTGCTGTTGGCGATGAAATAATGTCAGGTGTTAAATTGGATGCGGTGCAATTTGATCATGTGGTGATCGACCGGGGCGGGACGAAGGAAAGCCTTTATCTTGACCAGTCGGTGCCAGCGAAAACCGTTGGTGGCGATGTCGCAAGCCAAGTGAAACCAACGCCTGAGCGTATTGTTGGCGACCCGCCGATCACGGCAGCGATCCAGAATGCTGTCGATCTGGCGCCGCGCAACGCCGATGGAAAGGTGACCGGTATCGTGGTGTCGCCGCGCGGCGATGGCGCAATGTTTCGCGCAGCAGGCTTTGCCGATGGAGACATTATCGTTTCGATTAACGGACAGCCAGTCTCTTCAACCCGCGATATTGCTGCATTAAAGAGTCAAATTATACCGGGGACTCGGGTGTCAGTTGAAGTCGAGCGCGGTGCGGATACTGTTCCCATAGCTATTAATTTGGGGGCACAGTGATGCGTAGTATTTTGACGAAAATGGTAGCGCGATGGACGATATCTCTTGCGATATTAGGGTCAATGGTTGTGGCCCCTGCATCTGCCCAGCATAGTTTGAACGTACGCGATGCTGACATACGTGCCTTTGTTCAAGATGCGGCGCGTGTAACTGGTCGCACGTTCATTGTGGATAGCCGGGTCCAAGGCAAAGTATCGGTTGTGACTGACCGGCCGCTGTCCCGTTCCGAGTATTTTGAGATTTTCCTATCCACCTTGCGGGCCAATAATCTGGTTGCAATTCCAACGACCAACGGCGCTTATCGTATTCAGCCCGCTGATGGCGCAGCAACCCAGCCAACCCGGATCGGCACCCGCCAATCGGAGGCCAATCAATTCGTCACTGAGGTCGTTCGGCTGAAATCAATTGAAGCAACAGCGGCGTTGGAAACACTGCGCCCGCTGATCAGCAAGCAAGGCGCGATTACCGCCAATCGCAACGCCAACAGTCTGGTAATTGTCGACTATGCCGATAACATCCGGCGCGTCCGACAATTGGTGCGTCAGATTGACAAGGACAGTGCGGCATCAACTATCGTGAACCTCAAAAATGCAGGTGCAAGAGAGATCGCGTCATCGCTGCAGTCTTTGGCGCAGCAAGGCGGGAACGGCAAAATTGCTCCGGTAACGGTTGTCGCGATTGACAGCAGTAACAGTATTGCGCTGCGAGGGGACCCGGGGGCCACAGCAAAATTTGCTCAGATGGCGCGGGAGCTGGATCAACGGGCTGAATTGGGCACGGAAATCCGCGTCCATCAACTGGACTATGCCAATGCCGAACAACTGCTGCCAGTGATTGAGCAGCTAATGGGGCAGGGCGTTTCGAGTGCCAAACCAACTTCTGTTGCTCCGCCGTCGGGCACTAATGGCACGACTCTTCCGTCCACGCCGATTTCAACCGGTTCCAGCTCTGGCAGCGGCATCGCTCGTCATGGCCCCGCTGTCGTAACGCGCTATGAAGGCACAAATGCGATAATTGTTGCGGCCAATCCTGATGTCCAGCGGATGATCGGTGAATTGATCCGTCAGCTCGATACAAGACAGGAACAGGTCTCGGTAGAAGCGATTATCGTGGAAATCTCTGACTCATTGGCTCGTGAATTGGGTGTCCAGTTTCTAATTGGCGGTGAGGACGCACCATTTGCGGTTACAAATTTCTCCAATGCATCGCCTAATATTGTCGACCTTGCTGGCGGCTTGTTGGCCGATGAATTTGATACAACTACTACTACCACGACCGATACCGCGACGACCACAACAACAAACAGTGCGGTCGGGGACAAGCTGCTCGAAAATGCAGCGGATGCGATATTGGGTTCGCGCGGCGCCTTTACCGGTTTTGCGACAACGCTCGGTGGCGACACAATATTGGGGGCGATCATCAACGCGGTACAACGCGACTCAGACTCCAACTTGCTTTCCACGCCTTCTTTGACTGTGAATAATAATCTGAAAGGCAGCATTCTGTTTGGCCAGGAGATACCGGTTTCGACCGGTGAAGCCTTGTCTGATAATTTCGACAATGCGTTTCGGACCATACAACGGCAAAATGTTGGTATCGAGTTGGAAGTTACTCCGCAAATTAACGCAGGAGACGAAGTACGACTGGATTTGCGCCAGGAAGTCAGCTCGATAGCCGGGCCGGTTTCGAATGATTTTAACGAACTGATCATCAACAAGCGCGAAATCAAAACCACAGTGACTGTGGGGGATGGAGAGATTATCGCGCTGGGCGGATTGCTCGACGACAACGAGCGCCGCACGATTGAGAAAATACCATTTCTGGGTGATATCCCGCTCATTGGCGAACTGTTCAAGTCGCGTGGAAAATCTCGGGTCAAAACCAATTTAATGGTGTTCATTCGACCAAAGATCTTGCGGAATCGTGAGGATGCCCGTGCATTTTCTGCCCGTCGATACGGCTATATACGAAATCGGCAGTTAAGCCGCGACCCAGAGCTTGAACCATCCATTGATGTTCTGGTGCGCGACTATATGGGAACGGTCCCTCCTGCGGTTACAACACGGCCCGGCGATCAGATTATCTATGCACCCGGCCGAGTTACTGAATCTCAGAACAGCGGAACCGTCCAGCCTGTTCCCGTTGCCCCCAGTAAGCCGATTCCGGAGAGAGAGGACTAATGAAAATCGCGAAGGGAACAGAAACCGATAGTTCCGGCGATAATCAAAAGCCTGTTGATGAACAGCTCGCGGTTTCTGCTCCTTTCGTTGATATTCCTTATGCGTTTGCGCGTGATCATGGCGTGCTCTTGATGCGCACCGACGGTGAGCGTCTGTCCGTTGCTATGCGGGAAGGCGCCGATCCTCAGGCGCTGCTCGAATTGCGCCGTTATCTGGCGATGCCATTTGATGTTGATCTGGTATCACCCGAGGCGTTTGAAAAAATACTGTCTGAACATTATGCAATGGATGGCAGCGCGGCCGCCATGGCCGATGACATGAGCCTGAGCAATGATGCGCTGGATGATATTGCTGGTGATATTCCCAGTGCGGAGGACCTGCTCGACAGCGCTGATGATGCGCCGACCATCCGGTTAATCAACGGGATTATTGCCGAGGCGGCGAGGCAAGGTGCTTCCGATATCCATATCGAACCCTATGAAACCGGTCTGGTGGTGCGTATGCGCGTTGATGGCGTATTGCAGGAAAAACTGCGCATGCCGCCACATGTTGCTTCGGTTATCGTCAACCGCATCAAGGTCATGGCGCGGCTGGATATTGCCGAGCGCCGCATTCCGCAAGATGGGCGTATCAGTCTCACTCTTGGCGGGAAGTTGTTAGATGTTCGTGTCTCCACATTGCCTAATCGCGCTAACGAACGCGTGGTTATGCGCATTTTGGATAAGGAAAGCGCCGTCATATCCCTGGATCTGCTCGGCATGTCTGAAACAACCCATGAAATTCTCACTGAGGCGTTGGCGGAGCCCAATGGCATCATATTGGTTACCGGTCCAACTGGGTCTGGTAAGACAACCACCTTATATGCGGGCCTGAAACAGCTAAACGATGGCAGCCGCAATATTCTTACGGTCGAAGATCCAGTGGAATATGCAATTGAGGGCATTGGCCAGACGCAGGTCAATGCCAAAGTCGGTCTGACGTTTGCTGCTGGCTTGCGTGCGATTTTGCGACAGGATCCGGATGTGGTGATGGTTGGTGAGATCCGCGACCGGGAGACAGCGGAGATTGCCGTGCAAGCCTCGCTCACTGGGCATTTGGTGCTGTCGACCGTACACACCAACGATGCCGTTGGGGCTATCACGCGCATGCGCGATATGAAAGTTGAACCGTTTCTGCTCGCATCGACCCTGCGGGCTGTTATTGCCCAACGATTGGTACGAAAGCTGTGCCCGCATTGTCGCGTTCCGATACAGGCGGATGGGAGCCTCGCCTCTCTGTTGGGATTTGACAACGGAACGGTCGTTTATCGGGAAGTGGGATGTGAGGAATGCAATCAAACGGGTTTCCAAGGCCGAATTGGTGTCTTTGAGGCGATCCGGGTCGATGAGACGGTGCGCAAATTAATCAACGATGGTGGTGATGAAGCGCGCATCGCAGCGCACGTTTTCTTGAAGAAGCCCAATCTTGGTTCAGCTGCACGCACGCTGGTTCGCGAAGGCTTGACGACGGCCGAAGAAGGTATCCGCATCTCGCGGCGCGAAATGTTGGATGAACAGGTCGATGCCTAATTTTTCTTACACGGCAATTGACCCTAAAGGTCGAGAAAAAACCGGGCATCTGGCCGCTGATAGCAATGATGCAGCGCGAACCAAGCTGACGGAACGCAGTCTTTATGTTGTTAAAGTAGAAGCCGCACAAAGCACAAAGACGACGCCTACACGCGGGCCGTTTGGCCCCAAGAAACTGCGATCCAAAGAACTGACTCTTTTCACTCGACAGCTTTCGTCGCTTGTTCAGGTCACTCCCTTGGAAGAAGCTTTGCGGACGATAGGAAACCAGAATGAAAAGGCGCATGTTCGGGATCGGATAGGAGCTGTTCATGGTGGTGTCATAGAAGGGCAACGCCTGGCAGAAGCCATGCGCCGTGAGCCGGCCAGTTTCCCGCCACTTTATCGCGCAATGATCTCAGCCGGCGAAACCTCCGGCACATTGCCCGATATCACGGAGCGTCTCGCGGCTCTGTTGGAACGGCAGGCCGAGATGCGTGGTAAACTGATCAGCGCACTTGCCTATCCGATCGTTCTGGCACTGGTCGCGATATTGGTTGTCGCCTTGCTGATGATTGCGGTAGTTCCCAAAGTCGTTGAACAATTTGATGATGTGAATCAACAGCTTCCCTTCGTGACGCGGCTTGTGATTGGCATTTCCGATTTTTTGGCCAATTGGTGGGGCGCCATCTTGGCGATTTTGTTTGTTTTCGCGATCGTTGGCTGGCGGGCACTGAAGGAACCGCAGGTGAAGTATCGGGTTGATAGCTTTCTACTTCGGCTGCCATTTATCGGTCGCTTGCTGCGCGATCTGAATGCCGCACGACTTGCAAGAACATTATCGACCATGGTGGCCAGCCGACTACCGATACTTGAAGGATTGCGCTTAACCACCAACACGATTGGCAATGCGGTGCTTCGGAGAGCCTGTGAAGATATGGTTGAAGCCATTAGAGGCGGTGGTAGCCTGTCAAAAGCGCTCAGGGATACAGGAGTTTTCCCACCCATGCTGGTCTATCTGACGGCGAGCGGTGAGGCATCTGGACAGCTGGATGATATGCTGGCGCGGGCTGCGGACTATCTGGAACGCGAATTTGATAATTTCAGTTCCACAGCTTTATCATTGCTAGAGCCGCTCATCATCGTTTTGCTCGGCGGTGTTGTTGCTGTGGTGATTTTGGCTATATTGCTGCCGATATTGCAACTTCAAAATCTTGCCGGGTTATAGACCAGGATTGATAGGAACATTATGTTTACCACTCCATCAAACTTCAAAACCGCTGTCACCGAGCGATCAGAACGTAACGACCGCGAAAAACGGGATACCAATGGCTTTACGCTGGTGGAGTTGATGGTCGTCATCTTTATTCTGGGGCTCTTGACCACGGTTGTCGTGATCAATGTCTTGCCAAGTCAGGACCGGGCCATGGTAGAAAAAGCACGTGCAGACATTGCGACTCTTGGGCAGGCGCTGGAAATGTACCGGCTCGACAATCTTGCCTATCCGGCCACGGCTGATGGTTTGGTAGCCCTCACTAGTCCGCCGGCATCGCTACCAAGTTCAGCGCGTTACCGACAGGGCGGCTATATCAAGAAGCTTCCGGAGGATCCGTGGGGGCGGCCCTATCAATATGACAATCCTGGACGTAACGGCCCGGGCTTTGATCTTTATTCACTGGGCGCCGATGGCGCTCCGGGCGGTGAAGAGGAAGACGCTGATATCTACGCAGAATAGTCATTTGGCTAAAGGTGACAGCGCAACCAAAATTGGCTAGCTAAAGGTTGTAATAGCAAAGAGATTTCTATCGAGTCGGGGAGGTCATGTTGGAACAAGGTCTGTTACTGCCTCTTTTCAATCATCCATTAAATGGAGCCCTGCTGGGCTAATGCTGACATCACAGCTTTTCATAACCGTTTTCCCTATCGAAGAGGGGCAGGGCCTGCATTGGTGGTCCTTTGCAGATGGTGTTCTGGAAGCCAAAGGATATGACGCCGACCCATTGCTTGCCGCGGGTCTCAAATTACCATCCATGGAAGATGAGCCCATATTTCATATTGCGCTGTTGCCTTCTGCACTCGGTGTTGTGCGCTGGCATCAGCCGATTGAGGACCTCACGGAACAGCAGATACTGGCTGCGGCACGCTTGGCAGCACAGGATAATAGTTTCGATGTGGAAAATCTCCATGTTGCCGCGATAGTCGATGACAATGGCCTGCCGGTGACGGTGTCGGTTAGTAAGGAAATCATGGCAAGCGGACTCTTGCGGCTCAAGGCGATGGGAATTGATCCCGACGCGATTATTCCTGCAGGCTGGCCAATACGTTCGGCATCAGACGGATTTTTCGAGGCAGATCTTGGCTTTGAAATCCTCTTGCGGGGTGAGCAACTTATTGCTCCCAATGAGTCTTCATTGCGGGCGCATCTTGTCGGCGACCGGAATGTTACCGTTTTACCGGAAGCGTTAGTGGATCAGGGCCTTGCGAATGCGGCTGACGCCAGTCTGCTGAATCTGCGTGTTGATCCGTTTGCGAAGAAAATCGAGCGGTATATGACCAGCCCGCAGAGAAGGATATTAAGCATTTTGGCGGCCGCTGCGCTTGTTATTTCTCTGCTGATCCCGGTGGTACAACTGGTCAAATATCATTGGGCGGCAGATGAAGCGGACGAAGCCGCTCTGGCAGCGGCAGAGCCGGTCATTGGTGTGGTCGATAGTGTGGAGGAAGCCGATCGGATGCTAAATGAACGGCTAATCAACGAAAATCGCGGTAATATTGCGTTCTCCGTCCCCGTTTCGGCCCTGTTTTCTGCGGTCCAACAGACTCAGGGGGTTTCGATTGAGCGGCTAAGCTATCGCAAGGATGGAACTGTTTTTGCCGGTCTGTCGGCGGTTCGCAACGAAGATATCAATCCTGCGTTGATCGCCATTCAAAATGCGGGATTCGTGATTACGGCGACACCGCGGACAGATGCTACAGGTGTAGCTAAGGCTGATATCACGGTGCGAGCACCATGATATCATCGATCAAAGACTGGTTTCACGCACTAAGCCGGCGGGAGAAGATACTTATCGCGATTATGGGCGTTCTCACTGCGTTGGTGGTCAGTTATTATGCGGTTGTGGTTCCGTTCATCGGAGCTTTTGAAGCCGCTGAAAAGCGCTATCACGAAGCTGTTGAAAGCCGGGCGCAGATTGAATCTAAAGTAGCAGCTGTGACAGCGCCAGCAGACCAGATCGCGAATCCGGTATCCGGTCCGCTAGACGTCTTCATCAGCCAACATGCCGGAGAGGCAGGGTTCGCGATTGGACGCCTGGATCCGCAATCCGATGGTTCGGTCAAACTGTCCATTGATGCCGCCAAGCCTACAGCTTTGTTCGGCTGGCTAGCTTCGCTGGAAAACCGAGCAATATCGGTCGATGAGCTTGCAGTTAATCCCGGCGATAACGATACCGTTATCGCAACTATGACATTACGATCCGTTAAACCGAATTGAGACTAGGCCACCTTCGTATTGGTTTTTGGGGCTTTTGTTTTCGCGCCTTTCGCAAATAGTATGCCGCCGTCATCCAAAGACATGGATTCGGGACTCTCAACTTCCAAGCTTTCTGCCAAGCCTGAGGTAACCGGCTTTTTCTCTTGCACCCAGGTGCCGTCAGCATCGCGCACATATTTCGGAGCACGCTGTACATTCCAGACCAAGCCAATTTTCTCCCATAACGAGATGATATAGCCATTCACATCGACTTCCCACCACATCAGGCCTGCATAGGCAGAACGCGGATGCTGGTGGTGATTATTGTGCCAGCCATCGCCAAAGGTCATCCAGGCCATGAACCAGTTGTTGCGCGAACCGTCCTTGGTCTTAAACCGCTGCGAACCAAAGACATGGCCAACACTGTTCACGCCCATAACGAAATTCAGGAAGAAGAAATTCCGAAAAAATCCACCGATCAGAATAGTACCGATGATATGTTCCGGCCCACCAAAGGCAAGAGCCCAGAGCGCCGGGAGCACGATGCTGGAGAAGATCGCAATCTCCCAACGGTGCCGGTGGCACCAGAGAACTTGAGGGTCGTCAATCAAACCTTTGCCATAGACTTTCATATCGGACGTCGTGTTATCGAAGAGCCAACCGAAATGGGCGATGCCAAGGCCTTTCCATTTCGACATTTTCTTGCCATGCCCGTCAATATAGGGGCTATGTAGATCGCCAACGCGGTCGGAAAAAGCATGGTGACGACGGTGATCCGCGGCCCATTTTAGTACAGAAGCCTGACAGGCCATCTGGGCCATGATACCGATCGCCAGACGCATTTTTGGTCCTGCTTCAAATGAGCGGTGTGTAAAATAGCGATGATAACCGATTCCAACGCCCATATTGATCAGGACGTAACCAAACAGGAAGGCCGACCATTCCACCCAGCCCGTCGCGTGGGTTAGCGTCCAATAAAGTGCGCCGAGTGACCCGATAACCATCGTTGAAAGCAAGATTCCATATTCAATCCGTTTGGCACGTGCTGCCGGCCCACCGATGATCACGCCATGTTGTGGATGGGTTTCGGAAGGTTCAAACTTGTCCGGTTGAATATCGCTATACGCCGTTGCCATCGACTTGCCCCTGTTACTATTTACATCAATGAAATTAACGGTTTTGAGCAAAGATTACAATTCTCTTAACTATTATTCGATCCGATTTGGTGCCAGTTGACCGAAGCGGTCAAAGATTCGTTTGAAATCAGGTCAATACCACTGTCGCAGCTGTGACTTTGTCGCATCAACAATACGTTTCGCCCGAGGATTTGCCGTGTTCATGAAGCCGAAAGCGCTTTTGGTTCGTTCTGGTGGGGTCGAAATATCGATAAGGAGAATGACCATGAAGATTCGCAAAATGATATTAACCGCCACCGGTGCGACGATGATTATTTTACCGGCTATTGCAGCCGTGGCCCACCCGTCAAATAGCGGTGCGCATCCAGAGATTCTGACCCATCCGATCGCAGACGTTCAAAATAACTACTGGTTTGACTATCTCAGCGATATTCGTGAGGCAGAGCATGAATTGAAGAAAGACCTTGCCCGGGCAACGGATGAAGAGGATCGCAGAGATGCGATGGAAGAATATCGCAATGAAATAGCGGATGCGAACAAGGACTATCGAAAGGAAATGCGAGAAAAGGGCTATCGCGTAGGTCGCGTGACCGTTGGGCAATAAAGCCTGGTTTTGATTGATCTATTGAGCAAGATGGGGCCGCTCCAAAACGATTGGAGCGGCCCCAGTTCAATCTTTCCGAGAAGATGATGGCATGCGTAAGAACGTCTTATGTCTGCCCAAGATTTCAATCAGTGCGGACGTCATATGATGTCTCTGAAAACCCGCAAAGGTTGATTTCAATTTCGCCCAATAAATTGGAATAATCCTGAATTGAAATAGAGGTACATAAAAGCCAGCCAAGAGATTCGGACTGCACTTTCAGCGATTGGCCGCGCAGACCAATATAATCTCCTTCAATAATGTCGGCGTGAAGATCGGGATTATAAGAGGCTTTGGGAATAAAAGTGCCGTTAGCGATGTGTGTTTCAGAATTGGGTTTGTGAAGCTCACTATATCCAATTACTTGGTTTTCATGATAAATATCTACAAGCATATTCTGAGCATAAATTCCGATGTAAAATCAATGGCTTCCTAGGCTTTTCTGTCAAAGGCAGATAAGCAGGTCACGGGATCGGTGGGTCGCAATACCGATCCCGTCAGGCGGCTCTACGCAGAAACAGTGTTTGGGTCTTTGGCTCATTTCTGAAATTTTTCTGAAATACCATGGTCGACCTAAGCGCAAAACGATCCTATGTCCTTGTCAGATGTGGGGGTTGTTTGATGTCGGACCGAATAGCGCTTGGTAAGCTTGAACTGATACCGCACCGACAACTATTGGCTGATGGTCAGCCCATAACCATAGGCCGCAAGGCCATCGAAATCCTATCCGCACTTGTGAAAGCGGATGGCAAGGTCATGACCAAAGCTGAATTGATGGATGCCGTTTGGCCCGGGACCGTGATCGAGGAAAATGCGTTGCAGGCTCAGATGACGGCGCTGCGCAAGGCCATGGGTGGCGAAAGTAAACTGATCAAGACCATACATGGCCTTGGTTATCTTCTAAAGATCCCAACCGTCGGAGAGCATGAAAACAGCTTACCACCTATCCCGACTATTGCCGTCATGCCATTTGCAGATCTGATCGGCGATCCCGAGCAATCCTATTTTGTCGATGGATTGATGGAGGAGCTTACTTCTGCACTAACCCGCATTCGAACATTATTTGTAATATCTAGTGGTTCCTCTTTGACGCTAAGAGACCAGGGACTTTCGCCGAATGAAGCTGCAGAAAAGCTGGGCGTTCGCTATATTTTACAGGGAAGCGTTCGTGCAGTTTCGAACGATGTACGGATCAATGTCACCTTGATTGATACCGATACTGGTGGTCAAATCTGGGCGAACAGCTTCAACGGTTCCATGGAAGATGTGTTTTCCTTGCAAGAGCAAGTTGCCATCGGTGTTGCGGGTGTGACCGAATTTTCGATCCAGAAGAGCGAGACACAGCGTGTCATCAACCGTCCTACATCTGATTTGCAGAGCTATCATCTGTATCTGCGCGCACTGGTTCCATTCCGCACCTACACACGTCAGAATATCGAGAAAGCAATGGCCTTGCTCGGAGAGGCGATCGAGCGGGATGAAGAGCATGCACTCGCCCTCAGCCTTGCCGGCACCGGTCATGGCCTTATTGCACAATTCGGATGGACCGATGATCCAGAATCTCAATTGGCCAAAATGAAAGATCTTTTCGAACGGGCGCTTTATTTTGGTTCTGACGATGCGCAGGTGGTTGCAACAGCAGCTTTGAGCTATTGGACCGTTGGCAGATATGTGGAGGCCAGCCGCCATGCTGATCGCGCTGTCGAGCTCAATCCGGGATCATCATTTGCACATATTGCTCGTGGTCAGTTAAGCGCCCATGCAGGCCGGCTCGCCGCCGCAGAGGATTCGATTATCCGTTCGATGGAATTGGATCCATTTTCACCGAACCGCGCCTTGCAACTGGGTTCATTGGCGCAAACGCGGTTTGTCCAAGAGCGCTATATTGAAGCGGCACGGCTGACACGCGAATGGACACAGATCAACAAATCCCCGATGAATGTTGCTCTTCTGGCAGCATGTTTGAACAACATGGGCGAAAGCCAGGCAGCCGAGGATGCGATATCCGAGATGAACGCCCTGTCTCCAATCACCCTACCAAATATTGCGGCAATGTTCTTTCTGGGCGAGGATTTGCGCCAGAAGTTTCTGGATGCGGTGACGCTGTCTTCTTAGACCGTCCGAGGCGGACGCCCAAAGGTCAACTTAGTCAATATTGACATTGCGCCGGGAGGTTTCACTGCGCGATGATCGTGTTGGCCGTGCTCGCGGTGCGGGGCGTGGCGCGGAACGAGCGGTTGGTGCTGACCGTTGGCGAGCTGCCGGGCGAGCCTGTTGGCCGCGGCGCTCAGAGCGAACGCTGTTACCTTGCCGATTGCCTCGGCGCGCTTGTCTGTTCTCTCCTCTGCGTTGACCACGGATGGCACCGTCTCGCAACGCTGCTCTCCCAGCAGTTGTACGATTGCCACGGTTTCCACTTGTGGAATTGTCTGCATTTCTTTCAGCGCGTCTCTCTGCTCTTCGCTCGCGCCGTTCGGCCCTTTGTTCCGGAGTCAGATTGCGCCAGCGTTCACGCCTTTCCGCGCGCTGTTCAGGGGTCAGGTTGCGGCCGCCTCGACGCATGCCGTCATGCCCGCCCCGTCGCGCATGGCGAGAACCAAATTTTGCGCGCTGGCGCGCCCAATGGTAGCGGTGATGGCGCTTCATCGCATAGCGGGAACCTCGCCGGTCAAAAATATGGATACCATAACCGGGATAATAAAAATTGTCATACCAGCCACCGCCAAATCCAATATTGGCGTATCCATAACCATTATCGCAGGCGTAATAGTCATCAAAGGGTGCATAGGGATCGCACGCATAGCCCGCACCATTGACATAGCCGTCACCATAAGCGCCCCCGCCATAAGCGCATGCGCTAAGACCAAGCATCGCGCCACTGAGCAGTGCTGGTTTTACAAATTTCTGGATCCAAGACTGTGCCATGTTCATTCCCCTCATCATCCGGTCATGCAGCTTCTATCATCGCCGACCGGATTTCTCTGTTCTAGACTGGCTTGGCCCCGCGAGTCTGGTTTGATTTCCTGTTGCCCTATTTTGTAACATTGATGGATTGAATTGGAAATGAACGCAGATGCTTGCTGACATTAATGAAAGTAGTTACTATAGAGCCGTAACCCGAGCATTTCAGGAGCTTTCACATTGGCAAGCGCAGCACAAGTCCACGGATATCCCTATACAGAAACTGCTAACCCCCATTGGGTCAAGCCGCCCAGCAAAGAGGCTTTGGCGCACATTCCCGGCGAAGATGGTCTGCCCGTGGTTGGCTCGACCTTTAAAATCATCAAGGACCCCATTGGCTTTGGCAGACAAATGTTTGAAAAATACGGCTCTGTCTATCGGACATTCAATTTTGGCAAGCAGAATGTGACGTTGCTTGGCGCCGATGCCACCGAATTGGTAATGTTCAATAAGGACAAGATATTTTCGAGCGAACAGGGTTGGGGACCGGTATTGAACAATCTCTTCCCGCGCGGCTTGATGCTGATGGATTTTGAACGTCACCGTGCTGATCGCAAGGCGCTCTCAGTTGCATTCAAGCCGGGGCCGATGAAACATCATTGTAAGGTTTTGAACGAAGGCATAGCGGAGCGTGTCAACGATTGGAGCGGAACGGATTTCAAATTCTACCCCGCCATCAAGTCGCTCTCCTTGGATACTGCCGCTAGCGCCATTCTGGGTATTCCCTGGGGACCAGAAGCAGACAAGATTAACAAGGCATTTGTTGACGAAGTGCAAGCTTCGGTCGGTGTAGCCCGCTCACCAATTCCATTCACAAAAATGTGGCGCGGAGTGAAGGCGCGTGAATATCTGTTGAGCTATTTTACACCGCAAGTGAAAGAACGACGCGCGAAAGGCGGCGAAGATATTTTTACCCAAATTTGCCTGGCAACGCATGAAAATGGTGAGTTGCTGACCGAGGATGAAGTTGTCGATCACATGAATTTTCTGATGATGGCTGCGCATGATACGATTACTTCATCGGCAACCAGTATGACTTACTTGCTCGCCAAAAATCCGGAATGGCAGGACAAGCTGCGTGAGGAATGCTTGTCTGTTGCACCTGCAGGCCAGCCTCTGGCCTATGAAGATCTCGGCAAACTGGAACTGACCGAGATGGCGTTCAAGGAATCTCTGCGCTTGATCCCGCCCGTACCAAGTATTCCGCGGCGTGCGATCAAGGAATTTACCTTTCGAAATTACACAATTCCTGCTGGCACCAATATCGGTATCAGTCCGCAATTTGTGCACAAGATGGAGAAACACTGGCCGAATCCGACGAAATTTGATCCGCTGCGTTTCACTCCAGAAAACAGCGCCGGTCGACACAAATATGCGTGGGTTCCCTTTGGCGGCGGCGCTCATATGTGTCTGGGCCTTCACTTTGCCTATATGCAGATCAAGATTCTAATGCACGCAATGCTGACCCAAAACCGTATCGTTCTCAGCGGTGGACAGGATTATGAACCCAATTGGCAAGTCTTCCCGATTCCGCAACCGAGAGACGGTCTACCAGTGCGCCTCGAGGCACTCTGACCTGCTGACTTTCCAGAGGGCTCAGTTACCCGCTATTCCTGAGTGCCGTTGCAATGGCATTGAGAGAGAGTTGTATCCCTTCACCAATACGTGGATCGTCTTCCCCAGCGCGCAGGCGTTTCATTAGCTCGATCTGCAGGTGGTTGAGCGGCTCAATGTAGGGCAGGCGCAATTCGATACTGTTGAACAGCGACGGGTTTTTTGCGAGCAGATGCGGTTGGTCTGTAATCTCTAGCAAAATGTCACGGGTCTGTTCCCATCCCGACCTAATGCGTTCGAAAAAGGCCTCTCGCATGGCCTGGTCTTCAACCAAATCTGCATAGCGCGCTGCAATACCCATATCAGATTTGGCCAACACCATTTCCATGTTAGACAGGCTAGCTCTAAAAAACGGCCAGCTTTGTGCCATGTCTTTGAGTTTTTCGATATCGTCAAAAGCACTGAGCGCTTCTCCAACGCCGTACCAACCAGGCAACATCACCCGGGCTTGGGCCCAGCTAAAGACCCAGGGAATGGCACGCAGATCTTCGATCTTGTCGCTCTTTGTTCGGCTGGCAGGTCGCGAACCAATTTTCAATTTGGCGATTTCGGTCAGTGGCGTCATCTGGCGAAAAAAGGTCCGAAAGCTGTCGTCGCCATAAACCAGATCTCGATATTCGGTGAAGGCAGTTTGAGAAATCTGGTCCATCGCTTCGGCAAAGCCGGCCTGCACCTTCTGATCAGATGGATCAGGCTCTAGCGAGCGCAGCAACACCGCCGAAGTCATGGCTTCCAGATTGGCTTCTGCAACACCCATTGTGCCATATTTGGCAGCGATAACCTCGCCCTGCTCGGTAATACGGATGCGACCGTCGACGGTTCCCTTGGGTTGGGCCTTGATTGCGCCAAAGGCTGATCCACCGCCTCGGCCGACAGCACCGCCGCGACCATGGAAGAGCTGCATTTTTACACCAGCCGTTTTAAATACCGGTGTCAGGGCCTCGCTTGCCTTAAACAGGCTCCATGTCGACGTCAGATAGCCGCCATCCTTGTTGCTATCGGAATAGCCAATCATCACTTCCTGCGCGCCGCGTGCGCGGGTAAGGGCATGCATTTCGGGGAGCGCGAAAAAGTCCGTCATGACCTGCGGCGCGTTTTCCAGATCAGCGACGGTTTCAAACAGAGGCACCGCCATGATCGGACAGGTCGGGGCCGCCTTGTTGTCGGCCGAAGCGCGGTACAGGCCCGCTTCCATAAGCAGGACATAGACTTCTAATATGTCTGATACGGTTTCGCCATTGCTGATATTGTAATTGACGATAACCTCTGGTCCATATTGTTCATGGGCCTCAGTTGCTGCCCGCAAGATGGAGAGCTCTTTGGCGGTTTCTTCACTATAATTGATCCACGGACTGACCAGCGGGCGATTATTTGTCAGTTCTTGCCGAAGAATTTTGACGCGAGTTTCTTCGTCTAATGACAGGTAATCCGCCTCGACACCGGCTTCTGCAAGCAGCTCAGCAATCACCCGCTCGTGGATGCGGCTATTCTGGCGCATGTCGAGCGTTGCGAGGTGAAAACCGAATAGTTCGACGGTGCGGATCAACCGTCCCAAGGCTCCAGAGGTTGCAAATACGCCTTTCCCGCCGGAACGAAGCCCGTGCGCGAGCGTAACAAGATCTTCCCGCAATTGCTGCGGATTGTCATAGGGTTCGGCCGTGATCGGTGACGGCCGTCCCGGGACGTGACCGCATAACTTCAAATGCGTGGCCGACAGACGGGCATAGATTCCGGAAAGTGCGCGCCGGTAAGGTTCATCTTTGCGGCTTGGTGCATCATCGCCGCTAGCGTTGGCGAGGGTGATTACTTCATCCGGCACCTCTGCCAGTTCGGTTGAAATGCTAAGTTCCGCGCCCATGGCATGGATCCGTGCAAGATAGTAGCCGATGACCGTCTCTGCTGCGCGCGACAGAGCTTCGCGCATAGCATCGGCATCAACAAAAGGATTACCGTCACGATCACCACCAATCCAGCTACCGAGCTTTAAAAAATTGGGCAGCCGGGCACCCAGTACTTTTTCCCATTTGCCATAAAGTTTTGGCAAGACCGGCAGAAATACATCACGCATATAACTTTGCGAGATCTGTACCTCGTCCGTTACAAACAAGCGCTCACGGCGCAGCGGACGAGTCTGCCATAGCAAGGCAATTTGCCGCATGATCGCTTCATCGAGCACGTCGCCTTCGGGCGTATTGTCCGCTCCGGCGTCTTTCATGAGCAGCAGTTCAGCAATGCGCGCCTTGTGATCGATCATGCTCTTGCGCCGTACTTCGGTGGGATGAGCAGTGAGCACTGGGGCAATCAAAGCGTCGTCCAGCAACGCCAATATGGCTTTTTCATTGACCCCTTCGCTGGCCAGTTTTGTAATGGCCTCGGCAACGCTGGCGCCTTCTTCTGCGGCTACTCCTTGGCGATCTTCAGCTAGATTGGCGAGCAGCGAAAAGAGCATGAAGCCTCGGACAAAGGCGGTCGTTTCGTCGAGCGAAAGGGCATCCAGACCTGGATCAATCGCATCTGCATCTGCAACACCGCGATGGCGATCAACGCTGGTGGAACGGATATATTCGGTACGACGATAGAGTTCTTCACCGCCATAAGAACGGATCACATCGCCTAGCAATCTGCCGAGATATTTAATGTCTGGATTTTGGCGCACAACCAACGAGGGTGTTGCCGATGAATCATTGGGGAGGATATCAGTCATGTCGCGTTGCTGCACGGCTGTGACAACGTGGTCAAGAAAATCCTGATGATCGTATAAATTGAAACGATCTGGGCTGTTTCAAAGATGTTCTGGTCGAGATTATTTAGGGTCTTATGACGCTAAAAGTCGGAACCTCGCTCGCGCCCGCATGTGGCCTCTTTTGCTTGATCGCGATGATCGCATATGTTCGCTAGAAATGGGTGATTTTTCAGCCCCTGGTTTTACCCTTCCAGTTCAATATCCCAGTAGAGCCAGTCATGCCAAGTATCATGCAGGAAATTCGGCGGGAACGCGCGGCCATGTTCCTGAAGTTGCCAGTTGGTCGGTTTGATCGGCCTGTTGGATAGCTGCATATGCGCTTCTTTCGGTGTTCGACCACCCTTTTTCAGGTTGCACGGCAGACATGCCGTTGCGACATTTTCCCAGGTCGTTCGCCCCTTTTGCCGACGCGGAATAACGTGATCGAAAGTCAAATTGTCGAGACTGCCGCAATATTGGCACATGAATTTGTCACGCAGGAACAGATTGAATCGAGTGAAGGCAGGATATTCAGATGGTTTGACATAGTTTTTGAGAGCGATGACCGATGGAATTTTCATGTCGAGGCTAGGGCTATGCACTTCGCGCTCATAGCTCGAGACAATGTTCACTCGGTCCAGAAATACCGCCTTGATTGCGGTCTGCCACGGCCACAAGCTTAGAGGATAGTATGACAGTGGTGTATAGTCAGCATTCAGCACCAGTGACGGGCAACTTTCGGGATGCCGCAACAGGTCAGGGTGATACATAGTAAAACTACTCCCTTAGTCTTTGACTGCATGCTCTTTATCCGCAAGAACATGACATGGTCATTACAACTGACATGCAAACAACATTATCTACGCTATGACGTCAAGAGGGTATGTCAGCCAAGATGTTGTGGTCCGCTTTGCGCCTAGCCCCAACGGATTGTTGCATCTAGGACATGCATATGCCGCTTGCGCCGCTTATGATTATACGCGGGAACGCGATGGAAAACTGCTGCTACGGATTGAGGATATAGACCGTGTGCGCAGCAAGCCCGAATATGTCGAAGCGATTTTGGCGGATTTGCAGTGGCTGGGGCTTGAATGGGATGGCGCGGTCATTTTTCAGTCCGAGAGACTGGACAGTTATACCAAGGCTGCCAAACGCCTGAGGGAGATGGGCTTGCTATATCCCTGTTTTTGCAGTCGCTCGAATATGCGGGCGGCACAAAAAAAAGAGGGCCCCCACGAAGGACCGGATGGACCAATATATCCTGGGACTTGCAGGAGACTTGATACCGTTCAGGCTGATGCAAGAAGGAGACTCGAATCGCATAGCTGGCGCCTCGATGTTGAAAAAGCATTGCAGTTGGCCGACAATCTGGTTTGGCATGACGAACGGCTTGGCGATCAACAAGCTGATCCTGCGGCACTGGGTGATGTGGTGTTGGTGCCCAAAGATATGCCGGTCAGCTATCATCTTGCGGTAACGCTGGACGATGCGCGTGATGGTATTACGCACATTGTTCGCGGCGCTGATCTCTTCGCCTCAACGCATATTCACCGCTTATTGCAGGCACTGTTGGACCTACCCGTGCCACGGTATTTCCACCACCCGGTTCTGCTCGATGAAACCGGGAATAAGCTCTCAAAAAGCCGGGATTCTGCATCTTTAGCCGTATTGAGAAAAAAGGGCTTCGATGGCAAAGACTTGGCCAACAGGTTGAGGAAAAATATATTCCCGGTTGGAATTACTCTGGCGAAGGACTAGTTAGTAGAAATGAGCTATATCTTAATATTGTTGATCCTGTTGGCGGCTGGCGCCGTTGTTTACGCTTTGGTGCGCGGACTTATTGCTTTTGCCAATATGGAGCCAGAGGATGTCGACGCCGAAGGCGTGACCGCTTCGCATAAGAAACAGAATGAAATGATGTTCGCGCGCGTGAAATATCAGGCCATCGCGGTTGTTTTGGTCGCGCTGCTATTGCTGTTGGCCGGAGGTCAGAGCTAAAGCCTGCTAATCATGGTCAAGCTCAACAAGATCTACACCAAAACTGGCGATGACGGAACTACAGGGCTGGTAGACGGTTCGCGTGTTGCTAAAAATGACTCTCGCATGGCGGCAATCGGTGATGTGGATGAGCTTAACAGCGCGCTGGGCATTGCGATTTGTGAGCTTCCAAATGAAGCTCTGGTTAAGACCCTGCGTGTGATTCAGAATGATCTATTCGATCTGGGTGCTGATCTGGCAACACCTGCCGATGAGAATGATGACTTTGCGCCATCGGAAATGATATTGCGAGTAACGCCATCGCAGGTCGAGCGTCTGGAATCCGAAATTGATGCAATCAACAGCGACCTTGAACCCCTGACAAGCTTCATCTTGCCGGGTGGCGAAAAATCGGCCGCAGCCATCCATCTGGCCCGTGCCATCGCTCGACGAGCAGAACGAACCGCCGTGGGCGCTGCACAGGTGATAGCCATCAACCCGCAGGCCCTGGCTTACATCAATCGATTGTCAGACTATCTTTTTGTATTGGGGCGGATGCTCAACAATGGCGGCAAAGCTGACATATTGTGGGTGCCGGGCGCATCGCGCTGATTTGTACCGGCGGTGCGGAAACGCACTCCGATACGCAAATTCGCAACCAGCTGGCGAAAATATAAGCGGTTGACCCTTATCTCGTTCGCTCTATGTTCCTAAGGCATGCACTAAGCGGATGGAGTAGGAATAATCGCTGGCCACGCCAAAAATATCAGTACCCGTCCCCCGATTGCCGGCGAAGCTGACCGATACAAGGATCTGGCACGAAAATTTCTAGAAATCCGTGCGTATAGCACCTCACTTATTGCCAGCTTGAGTGATGCCGACGCCACCGTTCAGTCAATGGAAGACGCTTCTCCAGCGAAATGGCACTTGGCCCACACGAGCTGGTTTTTTGAAACGTTCCTGCTGCGTGACCATGTATCTGGCTACAAGGCTTTTGACGACGACTATGCCTATCTGTTCAACAGCTATTATGAAGCAGAAGGTGCGCGCCATGCGCGCCCCGATCGCGGCCTGCTAACCCGGCCCTCGCTTGAGGAGATTGGCCGTTATCGTGCTCATGTTGATACGGCAATGACAGAGGCCATGGGCAGTTTTTCGGATGACTTGCTGGACCTGGTTGTATTGGGTCTTCATCATGAACAACAGCATCAGGAATTGCTGCAGACCGATATATTGCATCTGTTTTCATGCAATCCGCTTGGACCTGCTGTCAACGAACCCAAGCCGCGTCCGGCGATAATCGAAAGTTCGATGAACTGGATTACCGGTATGAACGGTACCCAATCGATTGGTCATGATGGTACCGGTTTTGCTTTTGATTGCGAGGGGCCGCGCCATGATGTGATATTGCATTCGCACGCTATTGCAGATCGTCCGATTACCAATGGTGAGTGGGCGGAATTTATAGCCGACGGAGGCTATGCGAAGCCTGATCACTGGCTGTCCGATGGATGGGCGTGGGTCCGGAGCGAGGATATTTCCGCACCACTTTATTGGCGTACCTGTGACGGAGAGATGGAAGAATTCACCTTACAAGGTTGGCGCAAAATTGTGCAATGCGCGCCCGTAAGACATATTAGCTTCTACGAGGCAGATGCCTATGCAAGCTGGGCCAACGCACGTTTGCCAACCGAGGCTGAATGGGAAGTTGCAGCCCAAAACGGACTACCGGGTACAGGCTCGGTGTGGGAATGGACAGGCAGCGCTTATCGCCCCTATCCCGGCTTCAAGGCGGCTGAAGGTGCTGTGGGTGAGTATAACGGCAAGTTCATGTCAGGTCAGTTTGTTCTAAGGGGCGGCAGCGTGGTGACTCCGCCTGATCATCTGAGAACCACATATCGTAACTTCTTTTACCCACATCAGCGCTGGCAGTTTGCCGGTGTGCGGCTCGCCAAAGACTTGTAATCGCGCAAAAGGACGCTTCCTCGAATGGATTTGATAATGAGCCGGGTTGATCCGGCGTTTCGCAATGATGTCCTGCGCTGTTTTGAACAGGATGTTTATGCGATTCCAGCGCGTTGGCTCTATGATCGCGCAGGATCGGAATTGTTCGAACAGATTACGGATTTACCGGAATATTATCCGACCCGAACAGAGACCGGTTTGTTGGAAGGCTACAGTAGCGAAGTTGCAGAGATGGCTGGTAGTGGCCGTGCGGTAATTGAATTCGGCTCCGGCAGTTCAACAAAAACACCGCATCTTCTGAAAGCGGTCAACGCATCGGCCTATGTTCCGATTGATATTTCCGGCGATTTTTTGGCAGATAGTGCCTCACAATTGCAGGAACAATTTCCCAATTTACCGATTTATCCGCTGGAAGCCGACTTCATGCGACGATTAGATCTGCCTGATCAGGTCTCGGACATGCCCAAATTAGGCTTTTTCCCGGGCTCAACAATAGGAAATATGATCGCGCGTACATCAGTCGATTTGCTCCGGTTCATGCGCGAAACATTGGGCGAGGGGGCGCAGCTCCTGATCGGCTTTGACCGGATCAAGGATCCTGATGTTTTGATTGCCGCTTATGATGATAGCGCTGGTGTAACTGCCGAATTTTCGTTGAACCTGCTACATCGGATAAATCGTGAGCTGGGTGGTGAGATTGCTGTCGATAAATTCCGCCATATTGCTGAATGGAATGACCTTTATGCCCGGATCGAGATTTTCCTCGAAGCGCAGGCAGATGTTGATTTCTCAATTAATGGTTCGGTTTTTAGCATGGTGAAAGGCCAGCGCATTCACATTGAAAATAGTCATAAATACGGCCTCCGCGATGCCCGTCTGATGCTGAGGGCTGGCGGTTGGTCGCCCGTTCGGGAATGGAGCGACGAGCGGGACTATTTCTCACTTATTTTGGCAGAAGCACACCCGTTTAAATACGCACCTTAGAATTTATTCCATCGCTTCTTCAGAAGATGGTGCCTGCTGGGCCATTGTTTCGGCCTTTTTATAGGTTGCCCGCCAAGTTGTAATCCATTCGTAGGCCCCCCGGCATTCCTGCATACTGCTGGCTTCGATCAGTCGGAACTGTTCGCCGTCCCAAATGAAGCTTTCAGCGCTGCCACAGTCGCCCAAGCCGCGGCCTTTAGCAAAACTGCTCAGGATCTGACGGTTTTCTTCCCAATGGGCGTTGACGAGCAAGGGTTGACGTCCCTCGCCACCCCAACTGGGCTGGAGATCATAGGTGGCCGGACGAAAGGCCCAGCTGGCTCCGTCCTTCTCATCGCCCCTGATTTCACCGATATAGGCGGCGCTGGAAAAATTATAGGCCCCGGAACCACAGGACATCAGCACAAGTGCACGATAACGGTCATCTTTCTGGCCAAGCGGAAATATCTGATCCTCAACCACGCCAAAGCGGTTATCCTTGCAAACCGAATTTTCGACCAGATCCACAATCTCGGTGGTCGCAGGTATCCGTTTTGCTGATGTCCATTGATTGATTTCGACTAGCGGAATTTCCGTATTTTGAGGCCTATAGGTACGACGGCCTTTGGCGATCAAAGCAGTACGGGTATACACCCTTTTCTGCTGTCTATCGATATAGCGCAGTGCCGCCATCGATCCCGCGAGCGAAATTTTGGTCAGGCTGGACCCATCCGGTCCAGTGACGTTTAGTTTTCTCCCGCGGGCAATGGCTCTTGTTACTTTCTTGGCGCTATCACCGGTAATTTCTATCGGATAGTCGCCCTGACTTATGGGGCCGGATTCGACGACTTTACCGTCAATAACTATCCGATACTCGCTAACTCCGGTATCTTGTATCAGCACACGTATTTTTAAGATGTCATCTCGACCAGCCGTACGTCTGATGAAGATCGGGCCACCCCAGTCATTGAAACCGCCACTTGCATCATCTACCAGCGAGACGGCTTCGCAATTACCACCATTGTCGCAACCGACAGACCAGTCTTTAAATACCTTTACTTCGCCTGGAACGGGAACCGGTAAGGGGGTGCCAGCGTCTGTCGCCGCTGTCATTGCCATAAAGACCATAGTGGAAATAATAGGGGGCATATTTGTAATCTAGCCAGTTTGGTCGACAATCGCTAGTGCCTTGTTACATCAGCATTAACAGGCAGGTCATGATAAAGAAAAGGGACGGCAGATGAAATCAATCGGTATTATTGGATCAGGACAAATGGGTGCCGGTATTGCGCAGGTTTCTGCACAAGCTGGCTATCATGTCTATTTGTCGGACATGAACCAGGAAATAGCCGAAAAAGGTAAGGCTGGAATCGCCAGACAATTGTCCCGGCTGGTGGAGAAGGAAAAGATTGAACAACAGGCTGCACAAACGGCGTTGGACCGGATCGAACCTGTCGGTTCTCTTGATCCGATGGCGGGTTCGGATATCATCATCGAAGCGGCAACTGAACGCGAGGATATCAAACGTCAGATCTTTGCCGCAGCATCAGAGATTTTAGGCCATCAGTCGTTGCTCGCATCGAACACCTCGTCCATTTCGATCACTCGGCTTGCGCAATCGGTTAAAGATCCATCCCGCTTTATCGGAGTCCATTTTTTTAACCCTGTCCCGCTGATGGGGTTGGTCGAAATAATCCGTGGCTTAGCGAGCAGCGATCAGAGTGTCGCCATGGCGAGTGACTATGTAAAAGCACTAGGCAAGCAAGCCGTCTTGGCGAAGGATTCACCTTGCTTTGTCGTGAATCGTATCTTGCTGCCCATGCTCAACGAAGCCTTCTTTGCGTTAGGAGAAGGTACGGCTTCAATGGAGGATATTGACCGCGGCGTGCAACTTGGGCTCGGTCATCCGATGGGCCCGATAACCTTGGCGGATATGATTGGTTTGGACACATTGCTTGAAATCCTTCGTGTACTGCAAAATGACTTTGGGGATCCCAAATATCGCCCGGCGCCGCTATTGCTGAAATATGTCGAAGCCGGCTGGCTCGGTCGCAAAACCGGTAAGGGATTTTATGACTATTCGGGTGAAGCCCCAACCCCTACGATGTAGGCTAACTTCAATGGAGACGATGCGATGAGCGATGATATCAGAGACTTTCAGATTGATATTCCGCAGTCGGCATTGGACGATTTGCAGACCCGATTGGCGATGGCTCGTTGGCCTGATCCTGAACCGGTGGATGACTGGTCCCAAGGGATTCCGCTGGCCTATGTGCAGCAAGTTGCTGAACATTGGCGCGAGGCATATGACTGGCGGCGTTGTGAGGCAGCGCTCAATCAATATTCGCATCATATAACGGAAATTGACGGGGTTGATATTCATTTCATGCACATCCGCTCTCCAGAGGCGGATGCGCGACCCCTCATCATGACTCATGGCTGGCCAGGCTCTATCATCGAGTTTCTCGATGTTATCGGTCCGCTGACGGACCCTGCCGCTCATGGTGGAGAGGCAAAGGATGCCTTTCACCTCGTCATTCCTTCGCTGCCTGGATATGGTTTTTCAGGCAAACCAACGGTAACCGGATGGGGCGCGGAGAAGATCGGTGAGGCCTGGGACATATTGATGAACCGGCTGGGCTATGATCGCTATTTTGCGCAGGGCGGAGACTGGGGCGCGCTGGTGACATCAGCCATTGGTGTCCAGAATCGCGGATCTTGTGCCGGGATCCATATTAATCTGGTGGTCGTTGGGTCTCCGCCGGAGGCGATAATGACCAACCCAACCCCTGAAGAACAAGCCTCCTTAGCGCGATTTGCAGATTATCAAACGCAGGGTGGCGGCTATGCCGAAATTCAGCGAACCAAGCCGCAAACGCTAGGATATGGCCTTGCCGATTCCCCGGTTGGCCAGATGGCTTGGGTGCTGGAAAAGTTTCAGGGCTGGTCAGATGGTGCTTTGACCCCCGACGATAGTTTTGATCGTGATCGTCTGCTCGATAATATAATGCTCTATTGGCTCAACAATGCAGGCGCTTCGTCGGCGCGGCTTTATCGGGAAAGCTTCGGAAGTCCGAATGTCGAGCCTGTCCATATGCCAACCGGATGCAGCATATTTCCCAACGAAATCATGGCCCCGTCTCGTCGATGGGCTGAGCATCGGTTCAAGAATCTGCAATATTGGAATGAAACGGAAAAAGGCGGCCATTTCGCTGCGATGGAAGTACCTGAGCTTTTTCTCAGCGAGGTACGAAGCTCTTTTGGCCAGATGGAGCTCTAATCTTAGATGTTAGTGTTGATCGCAAGGCGGTTGATGACGGCGATACCCACGCTGCTTGTGATCATATTGGCTTCGTTTTTTCTGATGCGATTGGCCCCAGGCGGGCCATTTGATGGTGAGCGTCCATTACCCCCCGAGACTCAGGCTGCGTTACAGGCCGCTTATGGCTTGGACAAGCCGCTTTGGGAGCAAGCATGGCTCTATGTTTCGCGGCTGGTCCAGGGCGATTTCGGACCGTCGTTAGTCTATCGGGATTTTACGGTTTCAGAACTCGTGGCACAGGGTTTGCCGATATCATTAACCCTGGGCGGACTTGCTATATTACTAGCCCTGCTGATGGGCATTTCTGGCGGACTGTACGCGGCGGCGCGCGCCGGAAAGACTGCAGACAAGACAATTATGACGCTCGCTACCATTGCCACAGCGTTGCCGACATTCGTTACAGGTCCTGCACTTGCTCTGTGTTTTGGACTTTGGTGGGGTCTGCTGCCGGTGTCTGGGACTGGCGAGGGCTGGTCATGGTTGATCATGCCGGTTGTCGCGCTTGCATTACCTGTGTCGGGAGCTGTAGCCAAGTTAACCCGTGCAGGTCTAGCGACCGTGCTCAAGCAGGATCATATTCGTACAGCACGGGCGCGCGGTCTGTCCGAAACCACTATCATGTTCAAACACGGCTTGCGGCCTGCTCTCGTTCCAGTGGCTAGCTATTTGGGACCCGCTGCAGCTGGACTACTCACCGGTGCAGTAGTTGTAGAAACCGTCTTTGGATTGCCCGGTCTCGGGCGCTATTTTGTTCAAGGGGCGTTGAACCGCGACTATCCATTGGTGCTCGGGGTAGTTACACTCTACGCAGCGCTGATCATTCTGTTCAACCTGTTTGCCGATCTGATTTACGGCTGGCTAGACCCCCGGATGCGTGACGAATGAGGGCGCTGTTTAACCGCAATCACTGGCCGCTTTGGGTGGTCCTGGCGCTCGTGGCGTTGGCGTTGATCCTGCCAGCGATCCTGCCTTGGACATATGATCAGATTGATTGGGATGCGGTGCGCGCTCCAGCCTTCAGCGGATCGCATGTTTTCGGAACGGATGAAATTGGCCGCGATCGTCTCGCGCGTTTGGCCGCGGGAACTCGTGTCACTTTGATGGTTGCTGTCGCTGCGGCCATGGTTTCCTTAGTTGTCGGTATTGCCTGGGGCGCGACTGCGGGTTGGATGGGCGGCAAAGTTGATGAAGCTATGATGCGGTTTGTCGATGCTCTCTATGCGCTGCCTTTCATGTTCATTGTAATTCTGCTGATGGTGATATTCGGACGTTCGATACTACTGGTTTTTGTGGGTATTGGATTGGTTGAATGGCTTACAATGGCGCGGGTTGTACGTGGACAGGTCATGGCGCTTAAACAAAGGCCCTTTATATTGGCCGCTGAAGCTGCCGGCACTCCGTCGATCAAAATAGTCCTGAAGCACGTTCTGCCCAATATTGCCGGTGTCGCGCTCGCCTATCTCATGCTGACCGTTCCGCAAGTGGTTATGATTGAGAGTTTTCTTTCGTTTCTCGGCCTCGGTGTTCAGGAACCGCTGACATCGCTTGGAATATTGGTCAAGGAAGGCGCAGACGATATGGATATGACGCCGCTAGGGCTGTTGCTGCCTGGCGGTCTTCTGGTGTTGCTGCTGATTTGTCTGACAATAGAAGGCGAGCGCCTGCGAGATGTCTACTCATGAGCGTTTATGAGATTCGCGATATGGCCATTCAAATTGATGGCAAACGGCTGGTCGAAGATGTCAACATCACCGTCGAGCCAGGCAAATGTACTGCGATAATCGGCGCATCCGGATCAGGAAAAAGCCTGACTTGCCTAACACCTTTTGGTCTGACACCAGGCACTGCGTCGGGATCGATCAAGCTTGATGGGATCGAGTTGGCCTCTGCTAACGCGCGCGAGATGCATCTGGCGCGCAGTCGATACACGGGCTTTGTCTTTCAGCAGCCATTGACTGCACTAACACCTCATTTGACCATAGGGAAACAGCTTCAGGAAGCCACATCACAAGCGGGTCCGCAGCGACTGTCACGACAAGAATTGGCGCTGATGTTAGAGCGTGTTGGTCTTTCGCGTGCTGATGAAAGGCTGGACCAATTTCCCCATCGACTGTCGGGTGGCGAGCGTCAGCGTGTCATGATTGCCGCCGCTATTGCGCATCAGCCGAAACTGCTCATCGCGGATGAACCGACAAGTGCTCTAGACGCTAGTTTGCGCGGAGAAATAATGGCGCTGCTGGATGGACTGCGCGTTGAGCACGGATTGGCGACGCTGTTGGTTAGTCATGATATCGCCTCCGTCGAAAATCATTCAGACGATCTGATTGTAATGGATCAAGGCAGAGTGATTGAGAGTGGCCCGACCGTAGACATTATCACCAACCCACAGCGGGACTATACGAAGCGCCTTATTGCCGCCACACCGCGCCTCACTGAACCCGCACCAGTTCTGCCAGTTGTCGGCGACATTTTGATGGAAGCTGAAGATACAACGGTTCTGTTTCCTCGCCCGGGCTGGCGGCAGGGGAAAATAGAGGCGGTTGCAGATGCTAGTCTATCCGTAAGGGAAGGCGAGGCGGTTGCGATTGTTGGTGGATCGGGTTCAGGTAAATCGACCTTGGGGAGAGCGGTTGCGGGTATAGGCCCTCTGACCTCCGGTACAATCAAATGGCAAGCAGAGCTATTGCCAGAACGCCGCGAACGCAGCCTTGCCATGCGAAAATTGATCCAGCCCGTATTCCAAGACCCAGTGGCAAGTCTCAATCCGCGGTGGAAGGTGGGGGATATTGTTCTGGAACCGCTGAGAAACTTAAGCCCTGAATTATCCAGCCCAGAACGGAACAACAAGTTGGCACAAGCACTAGACGATGTGGGGCTTGGCCCAGAATATATAGATCGGGTTTCGACCAGTCTCTCGGGCGGTCAGGCACAACGTGTCGCTATCGCTCGGGCCATAATCGCAGGTCCAAAAATGTTGGTACTCGACGAAGCAACCTCAGCTTTGGATCCGTTAGTCGGAGGTGCAATCCTGCAGCTACTAGCAGAATTGCAACGCGCGCACCGGCTCAGCATTATTTTCATCACGCATGACATCGCATCGGCCCGCCGGCTTTGCCATAGGATTGTTGTTCTGGATGCAGGCCATGTTGTTGAAATGGGCGCTATGGCTGAAGTCGTTGAAAATCCGAAGGCCAGTGTCACCAAGCTGCTAATTGAAGCAAGCAAACGCTAAGTCAAAAAAAGGCCGCTCTGCACCCAGAACGGCCTTTTCCATGTGACGAACCTAAATTGTGAATTCGAACCCAATCGGGTTTAGAAAGATACGCCCAAGGTGAACACAACAGCACTGTCTGTGAAATTATTGACTGATGGCGCATCGGTATCGGTATAGGCAACGCTCGCAGTCAGATTTTCGGTAATGGCCCAGTCAGCTCCAAGGGTCCAATCGATGTAGTTATCATCACCAAACACACCAACCGGGTTGCCCAGAGAACCATCATTGATACCAATATTCGCATTGAGCGAGATCGGCGTATTCGGGATGCCGCCGGAAAGGCCAGTATAGATATAGACATTGTCGCTATCGCCCAAGCTCGCCTGAGACCATGCATAAGCGATTCCGGTCGTGAGTTCTACAGGTCCTAGTGTTGTTGAAACCGAAGCATAGGGTTCAAAATAGTCGCTGGGTCCTGCGGCTCCGCCTTCACCATTGGGGTAGACATAATAGAGTAGGCCAACATCAAGAGTAAGGCCATCGGTGACGTCTCCGGACCAACCACCATAGAGGTCAAGCTCTGTGTGACCGAATGTCGGGCTGTCTTCGATAGAAGAGGCCCAAGTCCCGATATAGAAGCCGCTTTCATGGGTGACATCAATGCCCCCTTGAACTGCGATATCGCCGTCCGAGAAGGACAGGCCGCGGAATCGATAATCTGATGTGATAGCGGCATTGCCGGAAATTGTAATTCCGCTGCCTTCTACTTCTTGAGCGAGAGCGGGAGCTGCCGTTGTAGCCAGCAGAATAGCTGAAAGACCGATAATTCCCGATTTGGCTTTATAGCCGAGAGTAGTTTTTGTGGACGTGCGCATGAAAATCCCTTTCTGGTTGATGCGTATCGCCCCTCCTGGAATTTGTCCCGGTTGTCTTTTTATTGCGCCAGCAAAGCCAACGGCAGACAATCTCAAAACATGCAGGAAAAAACTGCAACATATTGCTGCGCTGCACAACAGAAAAATGTCAGCAAGGATGACATATTTTGATAGTGTGGCAATCTAGCCACATGTGTTTCGCTTGCAGCACCAAGGCGTGTTTAGGGCTTGTTAACTATGACTATATATCGGTGGCAACATGTCAGATTTGGATTCCATTGAACAAGCAAATGGTGGGGATAATCCCTTTGCTGAGAGTTTTGCCCGCCTGAAAGCCGTCGAATCGGTCGCTGGGCTAGTCGCCAATATGGCTGGATCGGCGGAGGCAGGCGCTTTTGTTTTGAATGAAGCTACATCCATGGAATCGGCCTATCGAAACAGCCTTCCGATGACTCGAAAGCGCTTTGACCGGGGATGTGATGACTTGGCAATTATGGCACAGTCAGGCGCCAAGGCATTGCTGCAACTCAATTCTGCCGGAAGAAGCCGTGTCGATATTGCGGCCCAACGGTTAATGCGCGAAATCCAAATGTCCGGTCGCCAGACTTTGGATTTGTTGCAGAAGTAAAGCAGCTATTCGCTGGACAGTTCAACCGTTCCATTCTCTGGTAGCGATTTGATATGGATATCGCGCTGCGGAAACGGAATTTCGACGTCATGTTCCTTGAACAAATCCCAGACGCGCTTTAGAACCGCTGCCTTGAAATTGCCTACACCTGATTGCGGGTCGTTGATCCAGCAACGGATTTCAAAATTCACACTATTGTCGCCAAATTCCAGCATCCATACCACTGGCTTGGGATGATTGAGCACTCTAGGAACATCGACGCAGGCCTGCTTCATCAACTCAATAACCTGATCCATATCGCTATTATACGAAACACCAACGGGAATACTGATCCGCACATTTTTGTTGGAATAGGACCAGTTTTCCACTTCTTGTGTCATCAGATTCTCGTTCGGGATCAAGTGCTCCTTGCCCTCACGGGTGAGAACCGAAACGGCTCGGACACCGATCTTGTTGACCCAGCCAAAACTGTCGCCAACCGCGATGACATCACCGGGCTTGATCGAACGGTCCATCAGCAGGATGATACCGGCGATCAGATTACCGATCGTCTTCTGCATCCCGAAACCAATGGCGAGACCAAATGCACCGGAGAAGACCGCTAGAGCTGTCAGGTCGATACCCAGAACATCAAGGCCGAGCATGAACGCCGCAGCCAATATGGCGACGGTGGCCAGCTTTTGTCCGAGGACTTTTTGCGCGCCATCGAGATCGCTATTGCCGATGACATGGGTGACGAGCTTCATCAAAACCCGCGCAACGGCAAGGAGAATGACCGCTGTCATGATGGTCGTGACCACCGCAAGAAGCGAAATCCTATTGGTGCCGACATCAATACCGACGCGTTCCAGCGCTATGGTGATACGATCAATATTGCCGACTAGGCCAAGCGCCGCCGATATGAATACGGTAAGCCCCATGGTTGTACCGAGCCAGTCCGGCATCCGAACTCCGCGAATCAGATCATTGGTGAACAGCCCCATAGTGATCGCAATGGTCAATGCGAAGATAACTTGCGGGATCAGCTGCCATTGCCATATCGCGAGGAAAAAACCGCAAAGAATGAAGGTTGTAGCCCTCCGGGTCATATCGCGAATGCGCCGTCCGGCCAGTTCACTCTCATAACCCGCCCGCGTTTCCCAGACGTTCCGTAATTTGGGTCCAATATATCGGCTAAGCAACCAGCCTGCAAAAAGCGCAATCGCAACTAAGCCAGCAGCGACTGCGCCTTCGATATACTGCAAGTTGCGCGGCGTGTCGGGTGCCAGGGATTCAAGATAGCCGAAAATTTGTTCCATCATAACAGGGCATTGTTATAGTGTTCAAAGGCTTTGGCAAGATCAGCGACTAAGTCATCCGGATCTTCGAGGCCAATATTCAACCGCACCAATGCCCCCTTCATAGTCCAATCGGTCGCGGTGCGGTATTTTTCCGGATCTACCGGGAGTGCCAGACTTTCAAATCCGCCCCAGCTATAACCGATCCCAAAGAGGGTAAGCGCATCAATGAACACCGCGCGGGATTGTTCGTCGCCTTCTAGAAGTACAAATGAAAACAGGCCGGATGAACCGTTGAAATCTCGTTTCCAGATTTCATGGCCCGGACAATCCGGTAAGGCAGGATGCAGCACTTTGCCAACTTCCGGACGCTCTTTTAGCCAATGCGCAATGGCAAGAGCCGATTGCTCGTGTTGTTTTAACCTGACCTCCAGCGTCCGTAGCCCGCGCGCGGCTAGATATGCGTCATCGGGCGAAACAACCTGACCCAATTGCTGCGCGGTTCGCCGAAGTCGGGTCCAATATTTCTCATGCGTCGTTGCTGCACCCATCATCACATCGCTATGTCCGACGATATATTTTGTCGCGGCGACAATGTTAATGTCGACACCATGTTTGATTGCGGGAAAATATCGCGACGTCGCCCATGTATTGTCAAGCAATGACACAATTCCAGCGCGTTTGGCTGCTTCACAAATTGCTGGAACGTCTTGAACTTCAAACGTCAGGCTGCCGGGACTTTCAAGTAATATTGCCTTTGTCTTGTCAGAGAAGAGTGTTGCGACATCTGCACCTATCTGAGGATCATAATAGCGTGCGGCAACGCCCATGCGCTTCAGAAAGGCGTCTGCATAGCTACGGCTTGGATCATAGCTGCTGTCGGTAAGCAGCACTTCGTCGCCGGGTTTGAGCACGGCCAGCAAAGAGCAGGCAATGGCGGCGACGCCGGAAGGGTAGAGCATCGTGCCAGCTGCACCCGGTTCCATCTCTGTCAGCGCTTCGGCCAAAGACCATTGGGTTGGCGATCCGCGTCTGCCATAAAAGAATTGGCCGTCTTGGTTTGTAGACAAGCCTGATCTTAAGTCCGCAACACTTTTATAGAGATGTGTACTGGCACGCCAGACCGGCGGGTTGACAACCGAACCTGTCCATTCGCTACGCCGACCGCTAGTAACCGCCTTCGTTGCTGGTTTGTCTGGTTTTTGCGGGCTATCGGTCACTCATTGTTCCAATAGCTTGCGAGGATCAGGCGGTTGCTTTGGGCGTATCCGCGTCTGCACCCCATTCGGACCAACTGCCATCATAAAGCGCGACCTTCTCGCCGCCTGCTACAGCCGCTGCAAATGAAACCACCGCAGCCGTCATGCCGGACCCGCAAGTTGTTACAATGGGTTTGCCAAGATCGACACCGGCACTATCAAATAAAGCTTTCATTTCATCAGCGCTTTTCCAGGTACCATCGGCATTGAAAAACTCACTATGTGGAATGTTGACAGAACCTGGAATGCTACCTGAAACAATACCGGGACGAGGATCTTCTTCAGCACCGGAGAAGCGTCCGGCTGGCCGCGCATCGACAACTTGTTCTTCTTTACTATGCAGATTGGCGAGCAAGTCCGCTTTTGTGCGTACGTCTTTGTCATCTTTCCAAACCGTGAAATGGCGATGGCGAAGCGCTTCCTTACCGGTTTCAAGCGAACGGCCTTCGGCTTTCCACTTTGCGATACCGCCATCCAATATCGCGACTTCGTGCGCGCCAAAAATGGTCAGCATCCACCATGCTCGGGCGGCACTTTTAAGGGGACTATCGTCATAAAGAACAATACGGCTGCCGTCACCAAGTCCGAGGGACTGCATGCGGCTAGCAAATTTCTCCGGCGGTGGCAGCATATTTTCTACCGGATTGCCGGTATCTGTCAGCTCACCCAAATCCATGAAGACCGCTCCGGGAATATGGCCTGCTTCATATTCTGCTGCAGGATCACGCCCGGCGTCGGGCATGAATTTGGTCGCATCAACGATACGCAAATCTGATGCACCCAGTTCGTTTGCAAGCCAGTCGGTGGTTACCAGCAGTTCCATTTTATGCTCCTTGTGCACCGCCGTTTTGACACGGCCTAATTCCTCAATATGTAGCGATTCGATTATCAGCCGTCGAGGCTATAACGCATTGCACAAGGAATCCACCGCTTATGTGGTTTTTAAGCAAATGATTGAATTATAAGCGTTCCAAAAATGTCATGGCGCTGTCTCTCAGGTCCCTCCGCACGTCTGGTTCCATTCTGTTCCAAGTGCGATAAGGCATTGCAAGGCGGTTATTATCTTTAAGTACGTCTTCATTGCGAGCCAGGAAATCCCAATATAGAGCATTGAACGGGCAAGCATCTTCGCCTGTGCGTTTTTTGACATCGTAACGGCAAGTCCCGCAGTGATCGGACATCTTGTTGATATAGTTACCCGAAGATGCGTAAGGCTTGGAGGCGATGATCCCGCCGTCGCCATATTGACTCATCCCGAGTGTGTTGGGCAATTCTACCCATTCGTAGGCATCTGCATAAACCTCTAGGTACCATTCATGCACGGCGTGGGGATCAACGCCTGCAATCAGTGCGAAATTTCCGGTGATCATCAGTCGCTGTATATGGTGGGCGTAAGCAAGATCGAGCGTTTGCCCAATTGCTTCTGACAAGCACAGCATATCTGTATCGCCGGTATAGTAGAAATCCGGCAGAGGCCGTTTGGCCTCCAGGAAATTGCGATGCACATAGTCTGGGCCTTCGCGCCAATAAATGCCGCGGACATATTCGCGCCAACCGATAATCTGACGTATAAATCCCTCTGCAGCGTTCAGGGGGATTTTATCCGCCGCGTATAGATCAGCAACGTCTTGGCAGAGGTCCAGTGGATCGAGCAGGCCGCTATTGAGATAGGGCGATAGAATTGAATGCCAAAGAAAGGGCTCGCCGGTCAGCATGGCATCTTGGTAATCACCAAATTGCGCCAAAGCATGGTCGAGAAACTGTCTCCGTTGGCGTAACGCTTCTTCATGGGTAACCGCAAAATGGAATTGATCGAGAGAACCTGGGTGGTCGGAAAATAGCTTTGCAACCAGATCCAAAACCTCCCGTGTGATGGGGTTGGGGCGAAAATGGATGGGCCTGGGCATCATCAGATCAGCTTGTGCCGGCTTGCGATTCTCAGCGTCGTAGTTCCATTTTCCGCCTTCAGGTTTGCCATGTTCGTCTACCAACAGTCCTGTTTTTCGGCGCATCTCGCGGTAGAAAAACTCCATTCGTAACTGTTTCTTGCCCTCGGCCCAGTCGTTGAATTCCTGATGCGTGGCTATGAACCTATTATCAGCGCAGACGGTAACGGGTATATCAAACTGACCTTGCCAGTTTTCGATCATAGCCATGACTCGCCATTCCCCCGCCTCCGTGATCCGGATTGCATCGATGTCATAGCGCTTTGTCGCCCTTGCTACCTCGCCGGAAAAACTGCCGCTATTATCGGGCGCATCAAGTTTCACATAATCGACCGTCCAGCCGCGCTCCCGCAAGGCCTGGGCATGATGGCGCATGGCGGACAATATATAGGCGATCTTGGCCTTGTGATGCTTCACATATGTGGCCTCGGAATCCACCTCCATCATCAACAAAATGCAGTCATCGGGATCTTGATCAGAGAGGGATGATATGTTGTGTGACAGCTGGTCACCCAGAATGGGAATAAGGGTCTTTTTGGACATCAGCCGGACATGCCATAAAGACACTCCCAAAGCACTCTGTGCTTTGGTACATTTGTCAGGCGTTTAAGGGGCGCTGTCCGACTGGACCGAAACTACCCGGGCCAAGATCAAGTCGAAATGGAGCCATTTTTGGCCGCGGTGGATCATATTCGCGGCCAACAATGAATGAGGCCGTCTGTTGTTGTCCAGAACCATCTTGATTCCGATATTCGGCAATAAAGCGGGCAAGGGGAATGAACAGTGCTTGAGACTTGAAGGTGATCGGACGGATAGCATTGAGCGGCAGGCGGATATTGCCGGTAAGTTCCAGACTCTCCCCGGAGGCAAGAGATTCGATCTTGTGCAATAAATGGCCATCATGAACGTCTGTACCTTTGGCTGTTTCGGTATCAGCCTGCATCATTGCGCCGTATAGCTCGATATTCTCGAGATTCTGATCTGACTGGTTGGTTAGCGTGACAGTATAATCCAAAACAGCGTTTAGCAGGGTCGATGATGCGCCGCTTGCAGTAAACTTGATCTGCAGGTGATCGGATTGTTCTGTTTTGAGCGGCGCCTTGTGGCTTGGTGCATCCACAGGAGTCGTGTGCGCTGCTGGCGAAGGTTTCACTGTCATGCCGATTTTGGATGTCACGAAGCCACCGGAATTGAGGGCTGGTTGCTTTTCCTGTCCTGCCGGATTCGGCGGAGAATAGATTTTGGGGGTGGGCTTACGGGAGACAGGTTCAGGATCCACGTCTGTTAAGATCTCGGAATCTTCTAGCGCTTCTCGATCATGCAACGGCGGAGCGTTTTTGCGCCGCCAAAAATATGTCCCAGCACCAAAGAGCAGCAACAATGCCAATGCTCCACTGACATAATAGAAGATAGTGTCAGTCACACTGGTCGCTGATGGGGCAGAAGATCTCGGATTTTGCGTTACCGGATCCGCCGCAGCTGGTTGAGCAGGTGCAGCCTGATTGGGTAAATCGGTGGTAAAACCGGGCGTTGGCTGATTGCTATCGACAGCTTGGTTGTCCGGCGTTGATGAAGCGGTGGTCTGCCTGGCTGTCGGTGTGGGCGCTGCTACAGTCGATGAAGGGGCTGGTTGTGCGCCGTTGGCCGGCAGCGATCTGTCTTGAGGGCGCGTGGATGACGGAACGCTGGATTGTGGCAATGATCCAACAGGAACTGGTTGAGTACGGGATGGTGTGACTGGCCCGTCATCTATTGGCGCAGGCGCGGCTTCTGGTGGAAGCGCATTCTCCTCGACGGGGCCTTCAGCGGCACTGTCCGGTGTCGTCTGGTTCTCTCCCGGAGGCAGGGAATAGTCGCTTACCGAAGGTAATTCTGGTGGCGGCTCAGGTGGCAATTGCCTTGGCACAGCCTGTGCTCGCACGGCCGTCGTAACAGTCGATATGCCAAACGCACCAACCGCCATGATTGCCAGCAACAAAGCGCGCATCATTAGTCCCATTAATTTATCGCCATCGCCCTTTTTAACCCTGTGCGACGATTTGGGGCTCCATTCGCTGAACAACCAATGAATATAGCGATAGGGATGACATGAGCTGCCCTGTGCATTAGATGACCTGCATGACAGATAATGAACCCTCAAAACCCGCACCTCGATTTCTTGGCAAGGATAGCGCTTTGCCAGCTTCTCCAGAAGAAGCGATACTGGATTATGTTCCCAATCCGAGGGAAGGCGAGCTGTACTTGACGCGCTTTGCGGCGCCGGAATTTACATCGCTTTGCCCTGTAACGGCCCAGCCGGATTTTGCACATCTGGTCATTGATTATGCGCCGCACAAAACCATTGTGGAATCGAAATCGTTGAAGCTTTTCCTGGGGTCTTTTCGGAATCATGCGGCCTTTCATGAAGATTGCACCGTTGGTATCGGACAGAGGCTATTTGACGAGATGAAGCCCAAATGGCTACGCATTGGTGGCTATTGGTACCCTCGGGGTGGCATTCCGATTGATGTGTTCTGGCAGTCGAGCGAACCACCTAAGGGGCTTTGGATCCCGGATCAGGGTGTCGCCTCTTACAGAGGAAGAGGTTGATATGAGTCATAAACTATATGCAGCGCCGCTTTCCCTCTATTCGGGTAAGGCTCGAGCTTATCTGGACTGGAAGGGCATCGACTATGACGAGGTCTTAGCATCTGGAGATGTTTATAAAGAGATAATCGTGCCAGCGGTTGGTCGTCCGGTCATTCCAGTGCTGGAAACGGACGATGGCCAGATTGTTCAGGACACGACCTGCATCATAGATTATTTTGAACAGTCCAATGGCGGTCTTTCAGTGTATCCAGACACAGCCAAACAAAAATTGGTTGCGTTATTATTGGAATCATTTGGCGACGAGTGGCTGGTTATTCCGGCGATGCATTACCGTTGGAACTATAACGAAGAGTGGGTTTATGGCGAATTTGGAGCCACCGCTGCCCCTGATGCGAGCAGAGAAGAACAGCTCGTGATTGGACGTGGGGTTGGTGCCAATTTCAAAGGCTTTTGCCCGATCCTGGGCATTAATCCCGAAACGATACCTGCGATCGAGGCAAGCTATGAGGCGCTGTTAGCTGACTTGGATGCGCATTTTGCGGTTCACGATTATCTGCTCGGATCACGGCCTTCGATTGGCGACTATGGCCTGATCGGACCACTTTACGCCCATCTCTATCGTGATCCAGCCTCTGGTGAAATTATGAAGCGACTGGCGCCACGCGTGGCGGCATGGGTTGAACGGATGGTCGATGTCAAAGAGCCATTGACCGGCGAGTTTCTTGCCGATGATCAGATTCCAGAAACGCTCGTGCCGGTTCTTGAGAGAATGATGGCCGAACAAGTGCCGTTTCTTCAGAAGACTGCGGATTTGCTAAAAACCTGGTCAGCCACCAATCAAGATGCTGAATTGCCTCGTGTCCTGGGAATGGCTGAATTTACCATCGAAGGTGTGAAGGGGCAGAGGATTGCGCCACCTTTCAGTCTATGGATGTTGCAGCGTGCCCGCGATCATTACCAAGGGTTGGATGATACGAACAAAGCAGGGGTCGATGGATTTCTGTCATCGATCAAGGATGCAAAAGGTTTTCAGGATTTTGCAGAAGGTCCGTCCCTCGTTTTCGAGAATTTCAAACTATCTATATCTTAGGGCTCAATTGCGAACTCAACCGTCTAAATCGGGAAACCAGAGCGCTTGGCATCGCGCTACATAAGGTGCGAAGTTGGAATGAGACTTGGCTGTATCCAGCAACGGTCCAGGCAGTGCTTCGATAAGGCTATTTGTGATCGCGGGATAAGCCGTGGCGTCAAGGCTGCTGGGCTGATCACCGAACATGAAAGCCTTTTGCCCCAATTGTACGGATAGTGCTTCTAGATCAGCCGCACCGAAGGCATAGATATCAGGCGTCGAGTGACGACCAAGACCCTGCGCTTGCAGGCCTTTTTGAACCTGCTTGCGGGCAATTATCGGCACTATGTTGCGAAGAACCGGTGGCATATCTCCAAACCAGAAGTCTTTGATTATCGGCCAATTATGGTCGTCGATCCAACGACTATAAAGCGTTACCCAATAGAGGCGCTCTTCGGTCATCCGGGCCATGGCATGCGCAACCGCACGTTCTTCCATAGTTAGGCCTGCATCAAAATCGACACCATATGTGTTTTCCAGATGCCGTTTTATAAGCGCTGTATCTGCAATTTCCGCGTGATTGTCGACCAGATAGGGGAGTTTGCCTTTTGGCGCTTTGCGTGGATCATCGACTATTTCTGATACATAGTCAGCACCAGCCATTTTCAGATATATTTCCCCCTTCATGCAGAACGGACTAGGGCTTGGCACGCCAAAGCCGGACTGGAACTGCTTGTAGATTAAGGTCATTTTTTCTCATCCCCGGTTGTTAGTAAACCGTCATATAGCATGAATAATTTGGGGTATCTGGCGTCAAAATACACCAACATGTCGCTTTTTTGTTTTTACTCTATCAATCGTCCGCCGCTAACATTATTGTTAGCTATATGAGTAGCATCCCCCATCACCACGTTATTGCCATAGAGCCCGATGATATCGATTTCATGGGCCATGTGAACAATGCCAATTATTTGAAATGGGTGCAGGATGCTGTCGTCGCTCATTGGGAGAAGATTGCGCCTTCAGAGGCCGTCGCTACTCATCTCTGGGTCGCTCTGAAACACGAGATAACGTACCGGAAGCCGGCCTTTTTGGAGGATGATGTCATTGCCGAAGTGCTGTTGGAAAAAGTTCACGGCGCGCGAGCCTTCTACAGTACCGTCATCCGCCGCGGAGAAGATGTGCTGGCCGAGGTGCAATCGAGCTGGTGCTGTATTGACGCTGATACGTTACGTCCAATGCGAATCGCGAAAGATATCGCCGCCAATTTCTTTGGTAGCAAAGACTGAGTTGCGCGCTTAGCGCATCAACCCGCCAATCAGGTTGCGGACAAATCTTCCGGCAACGGGCCCGGCCAGATCGGTTGCAATTGACCCTACTGCCGAAGTCACACCGGATCGCATAGGATTGGCTCGTGATTTCTTGCCGAGCATAGTCGAGGCGGCGATACCTGCTGCAGAACCCATGGCGACCTTTGCGCCGCGGCTAAAGGCCTTTTCCCACATGCTCTTGCTTTTACGCGGCTGCTTGCGGACTTCCTCTTCGCCCTTTTGTTCCACTTCTTTCGCGGTTTCGGTAGCGTCGATAACCTTCTGCGCCAATATTTCCTCGGCGCTGTTCCGATCAATCTCTTCGTCATATTTGCCGTCATAGGGCGAAATGGATTGCATGATCGCTCGTTCCTTGGCTGTCACCGGGCCAAGGCGAGAGCGTGGCGGTTTGATCAATGTGCGCTGGACAATGGACGGTGCGCCATCTTCCATCAGCGTAGATACCAAGGCTTCGCCGACACGGAGTTCGGTGATAGCTTCCTCGACATCGAGATCGGGATTGATCCGGAAGGTGTCGGCGGCGGCTTTAATCGCTTTCTTGTCGCGCGGGGTGAAGGCGCGCAAGGCATGCTGCACCCGGTTACCCAGCTGTCCGGCAACATCCTCGGGAATATCGACAGGGTTTTGGGTGACAAAATAGACACCAACCCCTTTGGAGCGGATTAGGCGCACAACCTGTTCAATCTTGTCTTCGAGGGCCTTGGGCGCGTCTTCAAACAACAGATGTGCCTCGTCAAAGAAGAAAACCAGCTTGGGTTTATCCGGGTCACCAACCTCTGGTAGCGTCTCAAACAGTTCTGCTAGCAGCCACAGCAGGAAAGTCGCGTAGAGCTTGGGACTGCGCATTAGCTGGTCGGCAGCGAGTACGTTGATATAGCCCCGTCCCTGGTCATCACACTTGATGAAATCATCTATTTCCAACGCAGGTTCACCAAAAAACTGACCCGCGCCCTGGCTGTCGAGTTGCAGCAACTGCCGTTGGATTGCACCGACACTGGCCTTGCTAACATTACCATATTTGGCCGAGAGCTCTTTTGCATTTTCTGCGGTATAGGCGAGCATGGATTGGAGATCGTCGAGATTGAGCAGCAAAAGGCCTTCTTCATCCGCAAAACGGAAAACAATATTGAGAACTCCCTCCTGCGTATCATTCAGATCCATCAACCGAGCCAGCAGCAATGGTCCCATTTCGGTGATCGTAGTGCGGATCGGATGCCCCTGCTTGCCATAAAGATCCCAGAAAATTGCGGGATTATCGGAATAAGCATAATCATCCATGCCCAATTCCTTGGCCCGCCCTTCCAGTTTGTCGGCATGTTTGAAGGTCGAGGAGCCAGCCATGGAGATACCGGCGAGATCGCCTTTGACATCCGCGACAAAGACCGGGACGCCATTAGCAGAAAAGCTCTCTGCCAACCCCTGCAGGGTTACGGTTTTACCCGTACCGGTCGCGCCTGCGATCAAGCCATGGCGATTGGCGCGTTTGAGGTTCAGGCTCTGGCGTTCGTCGCCGCCCAATCCCAAAAATATCTCTGTTGCGTTGCTCATCGCCGAATCCCCTCAATCAGTTGAATGGGAAGACTATCTGTGACCATGCAAAAAGGCCAGCGCGATGCGCTGGCCTTTGGGTAAATGTTATACAGGTTTACAACCTGCAACGATCGAAACTCACTCAGTCGTCGTTGAGGCGCACCGGAATAAATCTTGGCTCTCGAGCACCTTGCTTAACTTGCAACAAAACAGCTTCGCGATTTGATCGCTTGGCAGCGCTGATAGCTTTGTCCAGATCGGCTGATGTATTCACCGGACGGCGATTGACGCTTATGATCACGGTCGTCCGTCTAATACCTTTTCGTGCAGCGTCACTATTTGGATCGACAGTCGAAACGACAACACCCTTTTGAGCCGCAGGAACGCGAATTTGACGGGCAATGGCAGGGGTCAGGTCAACAACAGACAATCCGAGCGCTTCGGCAGTTGCTTCTGCACTTGCGCCATCTTCATCTGTGCCCATCGGATCTTCCGCATCGGGATCAAAGTTGGTTGCCAATTCTTCTTCTGATGGACGTTCGCCCAGCGTAGCATTCACTTTTACAGTCTTTCCATCACGGAGCAATTCGATCGGAACCTTGGTGCCAACAGGCAGATTTGCAACCAGGAATGAAAGAGTTTGGTCTGGCGTAACATCGCGTCCGTTTACTTTCACGATCACATCGCCAGCCTGAATGCCGGCTTTGGATGCGCCTTCACCAGGAACAACGCTTTGGATAAACTCTCCGCGATTCTTCTGTACACCCAGCGAGTCAGCCAGATCTTCGGTCAATGGGCTGATCTGCACACCGAGATAACCGCGCTCCACTTTTTCGCCTTTACGCAATGTATTGACGATGGGTACCGCAACTTCCGCCGGTATAGCAAAGCCGATGCCGACATTGCCACCTGTGGGGGAAATGATCGCGTTATTAATACCAATCACGTTACCGTTCAGATCAAACATCGGGCCGCCACTATTGCCGCGGTTAATCGAAGCATCCGTCTGCAGGAACCGATCATAGGCACCGCCTTGACCGGTATTGCGATGGATTGCTGAGACGATGCCGGTGGTGACTGTTCCGCCCAGGCCAAAGGGATTGCCAATGGCAATGACCCAGTCGCCGACACGGGCGCTTTCACTGTCACCAAATTTGACGAAAGGCAGATCTCTGTCCGCATTGATCTTCAGAACCGCAATGTCTGAAGCAGGATCGCGGCCGACCAAAGTCGCTTCATATTCGGTACGATCAGGCATGATGACCGTAATTGTTTCGATTGTGGCGTTGCGGTTGCCAGGAGCAACCACATGATTGTTAGTCACGACATAACCATCGGCAGAAATGATGAAGCCGGAACCCAAGGATTGGGCTTGACGAGTCTGATTGCCATTCCCGCCTCCACGACGGTTACCGAACAGGCCGTCAAACGGTGTACCGGCAAAGGGATTATTCCTTACACGCACGCGCTGTGTGGTGGAGATATTGACAACCGCAGGTTGCAGCTGTTCAGTCAAATCTGCAAAACTCATCGGGGCGCCTGCCCGCGGTGCAGCTGCCCTCATGATCTCGCTGTCATTTGCAGCTACCTGTGCTCCAGCGGAGCCTGCTCCGGAAAGCGTCGCGGCACCTCCAGCCAAAAGCAAAGCTGCTGAAATCCCGTAAGCGTAACGCACTATATATTCCTCTCAATTAGTAGACATCGATCATAAACGTTCGACATCAAATTCGTTCACATTTGCGCAAACATCTGCCGCAGAATTTATGAACCGAATTTGAACACTAGCACAGTCATTCCTTAACATCAGCTATAAGATAAACGTTTTTGATCCGTTCCATCAATATTTGGGAGTGGCAAATGGCTTTCGCAAGCCAAGATTAGCCAATTTGTCGAAAAAAATCACATTTCTGTAGAAAAAACGACAATTGTAGTCGCAACGACAAAACAATCACGATTGCAGGCCATATTCTGGCTCAATATGTGAAATCACCATCGGTTTCGCAGGCCGGTTTGCCGATGAACCCGAGCGATTCATTGGCCAGTTGAGTGTCAAAAAATTCGTGGACAGTAGCGATCTTGCCATCGCGAAACGTGAAGATGTGGGCGTAGCGTTGATCATAGCGTTTGCCATTTTTGGCTATGCCGCTGGCTTCCATTATCGCGGTAACGCCCTCAGGGCCTTCGTTCATGATCTTCCAATCGCTGGCGAATTGGAATTGGCCAAAGTCGAGCGCATCGAAGATCAACGGCAGAACAGTTTTGAGTGCGGCAAAGCTGTCATATCGGCCGGATATAATCGTGTTGCCAGAGACGTTGTACACGACATCGCTATGATGCAGCGCTTCAAAAGCGTCGACATCCAACCGGGACAGCGCCTCATAATAGGCGTTTACGATGACCCGATTGGACGTCAAAGCCGCTTAACGTCCGCGGAATTGGCGCAGATACTCGTTGTCCGGTGACAATACGAAGGAAGAGCTTGGGTCGCCATCCTGTCCTTTGCGGAAGGTTGTTTCATAGCTTTTCATCGCGCGATAGAAATCATAGAAATCTGCGTCTTTGCCGAAGCTTTCTGCATAAGTCCGGGCAGCGCTCGCATCTGCTTCTGCACGAATGATCTGCGCCTGCTTTGCACCTTGTGCCTTGATCGTGCGGGCTTCCTGCTCACGCGCCGTGCGCATTCGCTGGTAGGCGCTTTCGAGCGGTGTCCCATCCGGTAAATCGGCACGCTTGATCCGCACATCCACAATCTCTGCGCCATATTGGCGAGCGACCCGGTTCAGGCCGGTTCGGATATTATCCATCACTTGACCACGTTCGGGACTGAGCAAAGCTGCGAAAGGTCGCTTGCCGAGCTCGTTCCGCAATGCAGAACCGAGTATCGGGCGGAGTTCATCCGCTACACGGGCTTCGTTGCCAGCTGCTATGAACATCCGCAATGGATCGGTTATCCGGAAGCGTGCAAACGCATCAACCTGCAAGCGCAATTGGTCGGTCGAGAGTACCTGTTGCTGCTCCATCTCCACGTCAAGAATACGTTTGTCGATCCATTCCACCTGTTCGATGAAAGGGAATTTGGGAAGCAGTCCGGCTCCGGTCTGGCCGAATGGAGTATTGTCCTGATAGCGATTGATGATGCGTACCGGCTCACCAAAGCGCACCACGACTCCCTGACGGGTTTCCGGTACAATGATCAATGTATTGATCAACACCAAGATCAAGCCGAACACGATAATGCTCAAAGCGACGGGATTTTTCATAATGTTACCCATTATTTCGCCTCCACTGCTTGCGGCGCGGCTGCCTGAGCTCTTTTCCTGATTTCCGGCAGTGGCAAATAAGGCGTTACGCCATCCGCCTCTACAATGGTTTTATCCACTTGCGACAATACACGCTCCATCGTTTCATAATACATACGCTGGCGGGTCACGCGTGGTGCCAGACGATATTCTTCATAGACCTTATCGAAGGCTGCAGATTCACCCTGTGCTTGCGCTGTCAACTGCTGTGCATAGGCACGCGCTTCGTTAAGATAGGTCTGCGCTGTCTGCTGCGCTGCAGACACTTCTTTAAACGCATCATTCACAGCGGCCGGTGGATCGGCTTTTTTGATCGCGATACCGCGGATCACAACGCCAGCGCCGTAGCCGTCAAGCAGGGCTTGCATATTCTGTTCAACTTGCTGTTCAATCTCAGTCCGCTCCGAACCAATTGTATCGTCGAGCGTGAAATTGGCCACCGCTGCCCGCATTGCGGATTCGGCAACTTCCTTGATGGTCTCTTCCTGCTCGGCAATCTGGAACAGGAACAATTCGGGTGACTTGATATTCCAACGTACCGAATAGGCGAGATCAACAATATTCTGGTCACCGGTCAGAATTAACTTTTCCGATTCACCGGTGGGAATATCGATCGTCCTGATTTCTTCCACGTCGAGCTTCATGACTTGTTCAAGCGGTGCCGGGAGCGAGAAGTGCAGGCCCGGCTGCATGGTTCTGGAATAGGATCCAAAAAATGTCACCACGCCGCGTTCCTGCGGGCTCACCCGATGGATTGATGTCAACAGCGCCCACAAGATGATGAAGGCTATTAATATTATTGGCCACCATGAACGCCCGCCGGGACGTTTCGGGATGCCGCCTTTAAATCCGCCGCCGGTTCCTTTTTTGAAAAGCTCTTCCAGTGAAGCAGCGCCGCCCTTGCCGCCGCCGCCCGAAGAGCCGCCGGAGGGATTGCCCCAAGGATTGCGGGGACCGCCACCTTTGCCATCATCTCCGCCGCCATTGCCCCAGGGGCTAGCCATGTTCAATATAGAACCCAAGAACGATTTTTGGGCCGCTTGCCCGTTAATTTTTTTATCCATGATTTCATTATAGGTAGCGCGGTCTCAGAAAAACAGTGTCAATCGGATAAAAGTGCAACTATGCGAAACAAATGACCGATATTTCTATGATTGAGGCGGCTCTTGAAGAAGTCGCGAGCGGAAGATTTAGCGCTGTTCGTTTTGATGATGGCCGTGTTTCCTTAGTGCTAAATGTCAGCGGATTGGATGTTCGAGATCGCGGACAGATCGAAATTGCCGTGAAGGGCAAGCTGCTGGAGCTGGATAGCGTCGAAAAAGTTGATGTGGTGATGACTGCAGAAAAAGTAGAACGCCGTCTTATCGCCATAGGCAGCGGAAAAGGTGGGGTTGGAAAATCTACCTTGTCGACGAATCTCGCGATTGCACTAAAGGCGCTAGGCCGCAAAGTCGGCATGGTCGACGCCGATATATATGGGCCGTCGCAGCCCCGTCTGTTAAATTGCGAGGGCCGTCGGCCAGAGGCGGAGGGCAAACAGTTGATCCCTGTCGCGAATGAATATGATATTCCGGTGCTGTCGATGGGTCATCTGGCGAAGCCTGGTCAAGCGATCGCCTGGCGAGGCCCTATGGCGGGTAAGGCGCTGGAGCAACTGATCAATGCCCATTGGGGCGACACCGAATATCTGATTGTCGATATGCCGCCGGGCACTGGCGATGTGCAACTGTCTATGATGCAGAATCATAAGCCTGTTGGCGCGTTGATTGTGTCGACACCACAGGATCTGGCATTGATGGATGCCGTCAGGGCGGTGGATTTGTTTGAACAGGCGAAAATTCCAATCATCGGCATGGTCGAGAATATGGCCGGTTATATCTGCCCCCATTGCGGCGAAGTCAGTGATCCTTTTGGCGCTGGTGGCGCAGAAGCTGCGGCCAAGACTATGGGCATGGCTTTCATGGGCCGGGTTCCTCTGGATATCGAAATTCGCAAGTCCAGCGACGGCGGCACACCGCCGGCCTTTTCGGATAGCCTGCAGGGAAAGGCTTTTCATGATATTGCCAAACGGCTCGCGACGTGGTTGGATGACCAATAAGCCAATCACGGGGAGGGGAAATACCTGTCATGCCTTTGGAAACAGATCAGGAAATCGCCCGTCTGCTGACTGAAACAAAACGCATTGCCCTTGTAGGAGCGTCCGCCAAACCGGAGCGCGCCAGCAACCGCATACTAAAATTTCTGTTGGATCAAGGCTATGATGTTGTGCCTGTGAATCCCGGAATTGCAGGGCAGGAATTGCATGGCACGATGGTTGCGGCGTCTTTGGATGCAATTACAGGTCCGATTGACATGGTTGACATTTTTCGCAATTCGGCGGCGGCAGGTGGTGTCGCAGATGAAGCCATAGCCATTGGCGCAAAATCCATCTGGATGCAGCTTGGCGTGATCAATCGTCCTGCCGTAGAACGGGCTGAAGAGGCTGGTCTGGATGTGGTGATGGATCGCTGCCCGAAGATTGAAATTCCTCGACTTGGTTTGATGAAAGGCGATAATGCCAACTGAGACCAAAACAGAGGCGGGACCGGAAGAGGGGCAGAACAGCGCCAAATTCTTCACCCGTCGAAACTTCCTCATCGGAGGCAGTGCGGCAGCTGGACTAACGCTGGCCTGGGCCATTTGGCCGCGCGCTTATGAGCCGAACATCAGCGCTGCAGAGAATGAAGTGATATTCGGCGCCTATCTGAAAATTTCGAAAGAAGGCCAGGTCACGGTTGTGGTGCCCCAGAGTGAAATGGGCCAGGGCGTCTACACGATGTTGCCGCAGATTTTGGCCGATGAACTGGGCGCGGACTGGCGGACGATTGCGGTGGAGCCAGCGCCGATTAACCCGCTCTACGCCAATGATCTGTTGGCACAACAATGGGCAGAAACGTTACTTCCGGCGGGTGCCGGGACTTTGACCAAGGAAGAAGCCGCGCGTTGGGTTGCGAAAAACATTGCCACCCGCAATGACTTTATCGTTACTGCAGATTCCGCATCTATTCCCGCTTATGCAAGCAGCTTCCGGGAAGCTGGCGCCGCCGCGCGGGTCTTGCTCAGTAAGGCTGCTGCCAAAAGATGGGAGGTCGAGTGGGAAGCCTGCACATCGGAGAACGGTTTTATACAAAACGGGGAGAACAAACTCCGGTTTGGCGAACTGGTCGCAGATGCGCTTCAGCAGGAGTTACCAGACCCGGTGCCGCTCCTTTCCAGCCCCGCAGATAATCTGGTCGGTCAGGATCTACCGCGGCTGGATATGCCATCGAAACTTGACGGTTCGGCAAATTTCGCCGGCGATATCCGCTTGCCAGACATGGTCTATGCGTCAATCCGGCAAGGGCCTATTGGCGCAACGCGATTAAAGTCCTTCAACCGGGAAGGGGCAAACAAGATTGTAGGGCTGGTTGATGTGGTGGAACATGATCAGTGGATCGCGGCAGTGGCCACCAATTGGTGGGCGGCCAATGATGCGCTCGATAAAATGAGTCCGATGTTTGAAACAACTGGCTTGCTGCCGGATAGTGACAAGATGGATGCAGCGCTCGATACTGCCCTGGAGGAGGGGGAGGGTGTTAGATTTGCGAGCCGCGGAGAAACCAATCCCGCCTTTGAAGAATTTCAAAATGTTCGGGCGCGCTATCAGGCAGATGCGGCAGTGCATGCGCCCATTGAAACCCGCACGGCGACTGCTGACTATAAAAACGGTCGTCTCGAACTCTGGTTGGCGACACAAGCCCCTGCTGCTGCCGTACAGGCGGCGGCTAAAGCGATTGGCATCAGCACCGACAATGTAACCCTTTATCCCATGCTCGCCGGAGGATCATTCGGCCGCAATCTCGATAGTAAGATTGCGGCACAAGTTTCTATAATCGCTGAAAAAATTGGTCGTCCAGTGCAGTTAATGTGGTCACGTACAGAAGAAATGATGCATGATCACTACCGGCCGCCAGCCTATGCCCGACTTGACGCGGCAACCGACAAAGCGGGCCGGATCCAAGCGCTTCAAATCAAGATTGCTGCGCCGGCCTCGGGGCGAGAACAAAGCAAACGCGTCGTTCGAGGAATGGACGAAATTGCTGCTATGCGCGCGTCGATTGATGAGGCGGATGTCAAAGCGGTTGAGGGTGCAGATGTGCAGTATAACATCTCCAATTTCTCGCTGGATCATCATCCTGCCTATATCGGTGCGCCAACTGGCAACTGGCGCAGCAACGCGCATAGCTACAATGCCTTTTTTGTTGAATCCTTTATTGATGAATTGGCGGCCAGAGCCAAAATTGAACCTTTATCTTACCGGATGCAAATGATGTCCGGCCGCCCGCGTCTGGCTCGTTGCTTGACCGGCGTGGCTGCGATGGCGGGATGGGACGGGGGGCTTGATGGTAGCGGGCAAGGCCTCGCCTGTCATTCCATGCGCGGTGGTCATATTGCCGTCATCGTGAGTGCCAATCGCGGCGAGAGCGGATTGAGAGTAAGGCGCATTTCTGCGACTGTTGACGTCGGACGAATTATCCATCCTGATATCGCGCGGCAACAGATTGAGGGCGGCATTATATATGGTCTCGCTATGGCGTTAGGATCGTCAACACGGTTTAACGGCGGTATAGCGGACGCAAGACGGTTGAGCGATTTAGCTCTTCCAAGGCTGGCAGAAACTCCAGTTATACAGGTAGAATTTATTCGCAGTGAAGAGGACCCGGTAGGCGTCGAGGAAATTGGCGTTCCAGCCGTGGCCCCCGCCATTGCTAATGCTCTTTTTTCGGCCACCGGCACTCGTTTTCGTCAGTTGCCGCTTTTCGCAGAGGCGTCTTAACATGCAAACTCTTGATCATTTGCCAGAGGGGCATCCACCGGTTGCCGCCGGGAAGGTCGGCTTGTTGCTGGTCAATCTGGGCACACCCGACGCACCCGATAAAAAAGCGGTTAAACGCTATCTGAAAGAATTTCTGTCAGACAAGCGCGTAGTCGAAATCCCCGATATCCTATGGCAGCCGATCTTGCGCGGTATCATATTGAACACACGACCCAAAAAGTCTGCGCATGCTTATGGTCTGGTGTGGACCGATGAAGGATCGCCACTTGCTGTCTATACGCGGCGTCAGGCAGAGGCCTTGGCAGGTAAATATGGCGATAACGTGCATGTTGATTGGGCCATGCGCTACGGTAATCCCAGCATTCTCAGTCGGATGCAGGCCATGAAGGAGGCGGGATGCGAGCGGATTCTAGTGGCCCCGCTTTACCCGCAATATAGTGGGGCGACCACGGCCAGTGTGCATGACGCGGTTTTCGATGCGGTCAAGGCGATGCGCTGGCATCCGGCGATCCGCACATTGCCGCCTTATCATGATGATCCCGCTTATATTGCTGCATTGAAATCCAGTGTTGAAACTGGCTTAGCGGCGCTCGATTTCGAACCGGATGCAGTGATTGCCAGTTTCCATGGAATGCCAAAGCGGACATTGGAATTGGGCGATCCCTATCATTGCCACTGTCAGAAAACCGCGCGCTTGCTTTCCGAAGCGATGGGGCGGGATCTGACGATCGCGTTCCAGTCGCGCTTTGGTCCGGCAAAATGGCTGGAGCCCGCCACGGATCTGACGCTCGAGGAACTTGCAAAAGCCGGCAAGAAAAAGGTCGCGATTTTTGCGCCCGGTTTCTCCAGCGACTGTCTTGAAACCTGTGAAGAACTGGCAATCCGCGGCAAGGAAGACTTTGAGGAAGCTGGTGGGGAGCGCTTTGCCTATATCCCTTGTCTCAATGACAGCGATATGGGTATCGATCTGCTGGATACGCTAATGCGCCGGGAATTGGCCGGATGGATTTAGAACGGGATGATATTTTTCATCCGCCGGTGAAGCGCAGCATCACAATTGCGGGACACCAAACGTCAATCACACTGGAACCTCTGTTCTGGGAGCTGCTCCGCTTGGCGTCGGACAAACGGGAGCTGCCAATCAATGCTTTGGTCGCGCAGATTGATGTGCAGCGACTGGATGCCGATGAACCGCCCGGGCTTGCCACAGCCATTCGTTTGTGGGTGACGCATGATCTGCTTGGAAATTCCGTCCAAGCCGACTAAGGCATCAGCCATGAATGCAACCCTTCTTGTCATGGCTGGCGGCGCGTTGGGCGCAGCCGCACGCTATAATCTGGGGCGGCTGGTTTTTCACTGGGGCGGAACGGGTCTGCCCTTTGGCACTTTGATCGCCAATTTGCTGGGCGGGTTGTTAATGGGTGTGCTGGCCGGTGTGCTGGCACGCAGTGATTTTGTCGATGAGCCGTGGCGGTTGCTACTCGGTGTCGGTTTGCTGGGTGGGTTTACAACCTTCTCGGCATTTAGTCTGGAAGTTTTGAATATGATTGAGCGCGGAAATTGGGGCATTGCACTAGGCTATGCATTGCTATCAGTGGTCGGTTCGGTGCTCGCGCTATTTGCCGGGCTAATGGCGGTAAGGGCAATGGCATGAGCGGTTTTGATCCCACGGCTGACAGCGGCTCCGAAGAGGAGAAACCGAAAGGGCAGGGCAAGCTCAAGGAGCAAAAGCAGGCCTTGAAGGTTCTCGATGTTCGGCAGTTTACGGTGTCCGCTGACGATGACGATATCCGGCTCGATCGCTGGTTTAAACGGCATATGGAAGATGTGCCGTTCAACGTCGTGTCGCGCTGGTCGCGCACAGGTCAGTTGCGGCTCGACGGCAAACGGGTCAGTCCCGGTGACCGGATCAATGAAGGACAGGTCATCCGTGTCCCGCCCGCCGAGATTGAACGACCTGGCAGGGTGGCCAAGCAGCGCACCGAACTGTCGCCAGACCAGATAGATTTTGCACAAGAGCTGGTTATTCATAAGGACAAGGCCGCGATTGTGGTCAACAAGCCACCCGGTTTGGCAACACAGGGCGGTAGCAAGACAACGACCCATCTCGACGGGCTGCTCGACGCGTTGACCTATGATGCAAAAAGCCGACCCAAGCTGGTTCACCGGCTCGATAAGGACACGAGCGGCGCGATCCTGCTGGCGCGCTCGCCCGGTGCGGCTTCCTTTTTCTCCAAACGCTTTTCCGGTCGTACGGCGCGCAAGGTCTATTGGGCACTGGTCATGGGCGTGCCAGAGATTGCCGATGGCATGATCGACTTGCCGCTGTCCAAGCAACCAGGCTCCGGCGGGGAAAAAATGCATGTCGACGAGGAAAACGGGCAGGCCGCAAAATCGCGCTACCGGATAATTGAACGGGCTGGCAACCGCGCTTGCTGGGTTGAGTTGCAGCCCTTTACCGGTCGTACCCATCAGCTGCGTGTCCATATGGCGGCCATTGGTCACCCGATTTTGGGCGACGGAAAATATGGCGGGAAAGATGCCTTCCTAACCGGCTCGATCAGCCGAAAAATGCACCTGCACGCAAGGCGGTTGCGCATTGAGCATCCCGATGGGCACAAGCTGGATGTGAAGGCCGACCTGCCGCCCCATTTTGCCGAGACGATTGAAGGGCTGGGTCTGGATCTCAGTATCGGTGATCTTCCGCTGGAAGAGAAAAAACCGGGCGGTAAGGCGGTGCGCAAAAAACAGGGCCGCGCTCATGCGAAACAGATCCGTAAAGATAAACGCGGCGAACGACGCGGGCGCGGCGAGACGGATGGTAAACCAGCCAAAGCGGGTAAACCCACCAAACGCGATCGGCCCAATGCCGGGAAAGCCACCCATAAGAAAAACATGCCACACAAGGCCAAAGTCAAGCAAAAGGGCCGTTAATGCATCCTGATCCCGCATTTCGATGGCCCAAGTCGGGCAACGACCACAATGACGCTGATGAGCGAACCGCGCTCGAGGCACTGATTGCCCAAATTGGCTTTGGTATGATTTTCGCGACGACACCGGATGGGCCAAGAGTGGCCCATGTGCCGGTTTTTTCGACCGGTGACGGAGCGTTGCAATTCCATTTGTCACGCGGCAATGCGCTGACCAAATATCTAAACGGCCTGACTGCGCTCTGTGTTATCAACGGGCCAGAGGCCTATATAAGCCCCGATTGGTATGGGATTGATGATCAGGTTCCAACCTGGAACTATCTGACGCTGGAGCTTGAAGGCCCGGTCCGCGAAATGGAACGAGAAGGTCTTGTGGCCTTGCTGGACGATCTTGCCGAGCAGAATGAAGCCAAGCTTGCGCCGAAGAAACCGTGGCACCGTGACAAGATGGATCGCGACAAGTTCGACAAGATGGTCGATGCGATTGTCGGATTTGAACTTGAAATCAAGGCTTGGCGCCCGACCGCGAAGTTTAGTCAGAACAAGCCCGCAGTTGCGCGCGACAATGCGGCTGACGCGTTAGAGGCCATCGGTCGCCGGGCGATGGCCCATATGATGCGGGAGTTCAGTCCGAAATGAATAAGCTGGCCCTATTCGATTGCGATGGTACTATGGTCGACAGCCAAGCTAATATCTGTGCCTCGATGGATCAGGCGTTTGTTGCACACGGCCTCACTCCACCCGATCATCACAAGACACGGCGCATCGTAGGGCTCAGCCTTCAGGAAGCCGTTCGGCAGCTATTGCCTGATCAGGAAGACGCATTGGTTGCTGCCGTGACCCAGTCTTATCGCGACGCCTTTTTTGCAATGCGGGAGAAAGGCGCTGTGCAGGAACCGCTATATGACGGCTTACTGCAATTGATCGACCGGCTGGACCATGATGGTTGGGTGCTTGGCGTTGCGACTGGCAAGTCTGATCGTGGACTTCATCATGTTCTCGACGCGCATGGTCTGAAAGGGCGGTTTGTGACCTTGCAAACTGCTGATCGGCATCCGTCCAAGCCACATCCAGCGATGGTTGAACTGGCGATATCCGAAGCGGGTGCCGCTGCTGAAACCACTGCCATGATTGGCGACACGACCTTCGACATGGAAATGGGCGTTAATGCCAGTGTCCGCCCGATTGGTGTCGACTGGGGCTATCATGAGAGCCATGAATTGCTCACAGCTGGAGCCCATATCGTGGCGGGCACCATGGATGAATTATATGAGATTCTTAATCAATGACCAAGCAACCAGAAAAATATGACGATCCGATTTATGTCGCTGACCCGGAAAAGGAAAAGCAGGCCAAGAGGCTACATTTCATGGTCAGTATCATTCGTTTGCTTGGTATAGCGATATTGATGCTCGGCATTGCCATCGCACTGGGACGGTTGACCAATATTCCCGCTGCCGTCGGTTATGTTTTGATCATCCTCGGCCTTGCTCAGACCTGGGTGATGCCGTTTGTAATGGTACGCACTTTCGTCAAACAGCAAGTGGCGGAGGAAGCGGAAAAAGACGCGGCCGATGAAAAGATTCTATAAGCAGGTCACTTACATCGCGGCCGATAATGGATTTGCAATCCAGCTCGATGGCCGCCCCGTTAAGACGCCGGCGCGTCACCCTCTTCAGCTACCGACGGCGGCGCTAGCCGAAGCCATAGCATCGGAATGGGCCGCGCAAGACGAGGAAATTGATCCTGAAACCATGCCGCTAACTGCCCTAGCGCAGGGAGCACTGGATCAGGTTGCCCGCGAGCGGGAACGGATTGCCGGACGTATCGCCGGATTTTCGGATAGCGACATGCTTTACTATCGTGGCGATGACAGTCAGCAGGCCTTGTGCGATCATCAGGCGGAAAAGTGGGATCCTCTGCTCAACTGGGCTCGAGCACGCTATGATGTCAGCTTCATCCTGACCCGAGGTATCATGCATCAGTCGCAGTCAGAGCAAACCATATCCCGGCTTTCAGAAGCTGTTGAAGCGTATGATGATTTTACGCTTGCTGCTATGCTGTCTCTTGTTGGGCTAGCGGGCTCGTTGGTCGCGGTTTTGGCGCTGGTTGAAGGTGCTTATGATGCCGATACGCTGTGGCCTTTGATGAACCTCGAAGAGCTTTGGCAGGAACAGCAATGGGGAAGCGATGATCTCGCGGCTCAGACCCGGGCGATCAAACAGGCCGAATTTCTCGCTGCTGTGGAATTTTTACGCCTTTCTCGCACTTAGTTTTTCCCTTTTGGCACATTTTCCGTTACAGGCCTGTAACTGTAAACGGAGACTACATGACAACTTCTACCCCACGCCAATCCCTGGCGCTATGCGACAGCCCGGCAGCGGCCGTCGCTCTTCTCGAAAAACTCTACCAAGAACAAATTGATCTGATCACCGCACGTTTTGCCCGTTATGCCAAAGGCGATTTGTCCGAAGGTGATCGCGAGCAAGGAGTCTATCCGATGATTTCGGTCGAGATCCCCGCCGATCAGGCTACCGAAACGAGCAATCTTGCCTCAGGCCGGATTTCCGACATTAACTGCTACAGCACAACGATCAGCCAGCCGAAGCTTTATCGCCGTTATCTGCTTGATCAGCTAGAGCGGATCAACCGCGTCTTCACCGCGAAAATCCATGTTGGCTTGTCCGACACACCGATCCCGCTAGCCTTTGCAATCGAAAATGCCGCTGGCGGACTGGACCGTGATCGCAAGGATGCGCTCCCCAACCATTTCCATACGCCCAATCTGGTCAAGACCAATGACGAAATTGTTGATGGCGGACAGATTTTTCAGGATGATGTGGACAGTGCCTTGTCTCTCTTCACTGCCGAACGTGTGGACTATTCGCTGCACCGTATCCGCCACTATTGCGCCACCGATCCGGAATATTTTCAGCCATTTATATTGTTCACCAACTATCAGAGATATGTTGATGAATTTATTGAGTTTGGTCTGGAAGAAGTCAAATCCGGCAAGGCCGAGATTCTGGTCGAACCGGGCAACCGGATTACCGGGGCGGATGGCAAGCCATCTTGCCCGCCGATTGCCAAGCCGCCGCAAATGCCCGCCTATCATCTCGTTCGCAAAGATGGCAGTCCGGGCGTCACGCTGGTCAACATGGGTGTTGGTCCATCCAATGCCAAAACGATCACTGATCACTTGGCCGTGTTGCGCCCACATGTCTGGCTGATGATCGGCCACTGCGGAGCCTTGCGTCGTACGCAGCGGCTGGGTGATTATGTTCTCGCCCATGCGTATCTGCGCGATGACAATGTTCTTGATGACGTTCTTCCGCCGAGCATTCCGCTGCCGACCATTGCGGAGGTGCAATTGGCATTGACCAAGGCGGTGCAGGAAGAAACCGGCATTGACCAGTCACAGCTTAAGCAGCATTTGCGCACCGGTACCGTGGTTACGACCGGCGACCGCAACTGGGAGTTGCGTTTTGAGCAAATCGCCAAACGTCTGAACCAGTCCCGCGCCATTGCAATCGATATGGAATCCGCGACGGTTGCGGCCAATGGGTATCGCTATCGGGTGCCTTACGGGACTTTGCTTTGTGCCTCCGACAAGCCGCTACATGGCGAGATCAAGCTGCCCGGCATGGCCGATGCCTTTTATCAGGAGCGCGTTGGTCAGCATTTGGCCATTGGTTTGCGGACGATTGATTTGCTGGCAAAAGAAGCCGATGCGGGGACATTGCACTCGCGGAAATTGCGTAGCTTTGGCGAACCTTTGTTTCGATAGGCAGAAGGCTTTAGAAATCTGGTCGTCATGCTGAACTTGATTCAGCATCGAGAGCATCTTGAAGTGACCTGCAAACGGGATCCTGAATCGAGTTCAGGATGACGATGTGTTTTGTCTGAAGTCATCCAAATTCTCACGAAGGTCACACATTTCACAGACCCTTTTGGCCTGTCTAGTCGCGCTACAAAATTCCAAAGTTCACACAATTCTCACCCTCTGCGCCATGGTGTGCGAGCATCTATTCAATTGTCAAAGAGCCAAGCTCGTTCATGCAACAGCCGCTGGCCTGTAGGACAGGAAAAATAGCGATAAATCGATTATATTGACCCAGATCAACCCGAATGTTGCGCTGGATCAATGCGGCCATTTCTTGCTCTCCCTAACCACCAATGGGGACTAAGTGAGAAGGATTTTTCCAATGCGTAAAATGATAAAGTTTCTCGCCCTTGCGGCGGTATCCGGTTCGGCAATGCATGCCGTGCCGGCCTTTGCCGAACAGGGTGACATATTGGTGCGTGTACGGGCGATAAACGTGATGCCCAGTGAAGAAAGTGGTTCAATTCTGCCCGCCTTTCCCGGCGAACAGGTCAGTGTGGATAACAGCCCTGCACCGGAAGTGGATATCACCTATATGGCGACCGACAATATCGGTTTCGAGCTGATCGCTGCGACGACCAAGCACAGCGCCAGCGGTGTAAACGGAACCACGGGCAGCATCGGGCGTCTGGCATCTACCTGGGTGCTTCCACCCACCCTGACGGCGCAATATCACTTTGCTCCCGATGCGGCGATCCGTCCCTATATCGGTGCCGGCATCAACTACACGATTTTCTACAATGAGAATGCAACAGATGATCTGGAAGCGGCGGTCGGTGACACCAGCGTCAATCTGAAGGACAGCTTTGGCTATGCGCTACAAGCGGGTGTGGATATTCCGATCAATGACCGAATGTTCCTGAACTTCGATATCAAATATCTTGATGTCGACACTACCGCCACATTGCGCACGACCGCTGCAGGAACGCAGCGGGTGAAGATTAACCTCGACCCGATCGTGGTCGGCGTCGGGCTGGGCATTAAGCTATAGGAATGGACTAGAACTTATAGCTTTGGGGGAGGAGTCACGCGAAGACACAAAACCGCTGAGGAGGGACAACTTGGCCGTTGGTGTCTTTGCGTGATTTTTCTGGTGTGTGGTGGGCGGTACTGTTTGTCAAATACGGCCGTCATTCCAGCGAAAGCTGGAATCTCCAGTAGGTTGCCAACGGCGATGAAAGCCTAACCACTACCCTTCAACACCCAAGGCCATTCCCGCTTCCCTGATCCGCTTTGCCTCAGCGCCATCATTCTTGAACGCTGCCAGCCCATCGGTCAGCGCCTTTTTTGCCTTGGCCGTTTGACCGAGCTGCACCCGGCTGCGCATCAGCATGATCCAGCCATTGGCATCATTGGGGTTGGATTGCAGCCGCTTGTCGAGGCCATCGACCATATTGGCGATCATGGCTTCCTGCTGGCCAGCGGGCAGGGCGGCTGCTTCCTGCATTTGTTGGCGACTGGGCCCGGGAATGGCAGCGGTCGCTACCTGGGGGCCGTCGGTGGATATGCCGCCTGTCGGAGCTGCCGGTGCTACCTTGGCGAGACGTGCGGCGACATCGATATTTTCGTTCTCAGCCACTTGTCCGATCACGCGGCGAATATCTTCGGCATAGGGCGCGTCTGCGGGCGTGTCTTCGAGCAACGCAAACCAGTCATTAATCGCGCCCTGATGATCACCTGCAATATCCTTTTGCACCGCGAGGAAATAACGCGCACGTGGATCAGTTCTGTCGAGAGCCAGCGCCTTTCTGAAAGCATCTGCTGCATCGGGTGGCACTTGCTGGCCATTGCTCGACATCACCAGGGCCTCACCGAGCATAGACCAATATTCAGGATTTTTGGGATCGAGCGTTGTCGCGCGTTTCATCGCAGTGGCGGATTCGGCAAATTTCTGGGTCTCAAAATAGCTCCAGCCCAGCATGCGCCAGCTTTCGGCATCCTCGGGATCATCCTGCAGTTTTTTCTCAAGACCTGCGATCACTTCATCGACACTGGGGGCCTGTTCTGTCGCTCCAGCGGTGGTTTCTGGACCAGCGCTGCTGACCGCAGGGTCGTTTTCCATGGTGCGGTACACCTGAACGCCAACGGCACCAATGGCCAGAACAGCCGCAGATATCAGCGCGATACGGCTCATGGTGCCACCTGTCTTCTTGGCAGGTTCAACGGTTTTGACTGGCTCGCTCATCGTTTAAAAATTCCCCAACTGGTGCGACCCGGTTGATTCACTAGTTTGTCGTCAACCGCAATGGTTTGACAAGTATTTTGTTGCACAAATTATTTAGAGACCAAAGCGGAATAAACTGTGATATTTTCCACTGGTATATCAAAAGCTTTTTGATAAGATACGGATTAGTTAAGTCTTTTGGGGTCGCGCTGAAACCAAAAATATTGCTGCATCGGTCTGTGAAAAACGCATGAGGGAGCGTTGGTCCGATAAGGCAAAAGGGGGAAGATAGCGCGTGACAGACAAGTATCGAGTTGTGATCGTGGGGTCTGGCCCAGCGGGCATGAGCGCCGCTGGCCGTGCTGCACAGTTAAAACTGAAACATGTGCTGCTGGAAAAGACCGACCATCTTTCCGATACCATCTACAAATATCAAAAAGGCAAGCATGTCATGGCTACGCCGAGCCAGCTGGTGCTGCGTTCGGACATGGATTTTGACGCGGGCAAGCGTGAAGCCATTCTGGAGATTTGGGACAAGCAGACCGAGGCTTGTGAGGTCAATGTCCAGTTTAATGCCGAACCGGTAAAGATTGAAGGTGACGAAGGCAACTTCACCATCACCTTGAAAAACGGCGATAAAGTGATGGCTGAAACAATAGTCATGGCGATCGGGACGCAGGGAAATCCCAATTTGATGCGCTGTCCGGGGGGCGATAACAAGCTGGTGCAATATCAGCTGGATGATCCCGGCGAATATTATGACGAGCATATCACCGTGATCGGTTCGGGTGATGCAGGGATCGAGAATGCACTCGGTCTGGCGGCGGATGCAGCGCAGAATAATATCGTTACCATTCTCAATCGCTCGGCAGAATTTGCTCGCGCGAAAAAGGCCAATGTGAAGCTGCTGATGGAAGCGGGTGAGCAAGGCAAGGTGATGGTCCGCAACGAGACAACACCGGCTGAAGTCAAAGATGGTGAGCTGGTTCTTGAAACGCGCGACGGGCAGGAAACAATTCCGTGCAACCGCATCATTGCGCGCATGGGTTCCGCGCCACCGCGCAAATTTGTCGAGGAATGCGGCATCGAGTTCACCAGCGAGGACCGAGAGGCTTATCCCAAGCTGACGCCCGCTTTTGAAAGCACCAAAAAAGGCATCTATGTTATCGGCGCGCTCGCTGGCTATCCGCTGATCAAACACTGCATGAATCAGGGCTATGATGTCATTGAATTTATCAACGGCAATGACGAATTGAAGCCAGCGGACGAGCCCATTCTTGAGAAGAAATTTGCGAGCCTGCCCGGCGGTAAATCAGTGGACGAATGGCTTGAATTTTTCCGTGAGAAGGTGACGATCCTTAACGACCTTTCGCCTTTGCAGATGCGCGAATTCATGCTCGACAGTGAACCGATTGCCTATCGCAAGGGCGAGACGATTTTTGAACGCAATGATCCGGGTTCCTCGCTGTTCACTATCGCCAAGGGTTCGGTGCTGGTCGAGATTGACCCCAATGACAGTTCGAAAGTCATCCCGATTGAGGAAGGTTCAATCTTTGGCGAGGTCGGCCTGATTTCAGGTCGACGCCGCGGCGCAACAATTAACGCTGCTGAAGATATGATAGCGATTGAAGTATCGCGCACGGCAGCGTTGAAGCTGCAAGCGTCTGTACCGGCAGCGAAACGTGCGATCACGCGGATATCGACGGAACGGCAATTGCTGCAAATGTTCGGCTCTGGCCTGACAAAAGAAGATATTGCCGAGGCAGTTGAGACTAGCGAGATTATGAATGTTCGCGCTGGTGAAGCGATTATCAGCGAAGGCGATGATGGCAACGATATTTATGTGATCCGCGTTGGATCAATGGTGGTCGAGAAGGAAATTGGCGGCAAGCCGGTATTTCTCTCCTATCTGCCGGCAGGTTCCTATGTCGGGGAGATGACTCTGATTGCTGGCGGTATGCGCACCGCAACGGTGAAGGCCGCGATCAAGTCCGAAGTGATCAAGATACAGGGCGATGCGTTTAAGAAGGTGCTCGATGCCCATCCCGATCTTCTCCGTCGCGCCAAGAAAGACATGGCCGCGCGGCAGGATATCAACGCCTTTGTCGAGGCCAAGAAAGACAGCTTTTCTGGTGTTGTCGACATGTATTCGGGAGTCGCAAATTTTCTTGTCGATAATGGCATCGGTGAAGCAACAGACGTGTTGCTGATCGACGAGAATCTGTGTGTCGGCTGTGACAATTGCGAGAAGGCCTGTGCCGATAGCCATGAAGGCCTCTCCCGTCTCGATCGCGAAGCCGGCCGGACCTATGCGCATCTGCATGTCCCGACCAGTTGTCGCCATTGCGAGCATCCGCACTGCATGTCGGATTGCCCACCTGACGCGATCCATCGCGGGCCTGACGGCGAAGTGTTTATTGATGACACCTGTATCGGTTGCGGCAATTGCCAGCGATACTGCCCCTATGGCGTGATCCGCATGGATAAGGTTCCCCCGAAGAAACCGGGCCTGCTCAGCTGGCTGTTCTTTGGCAAGGGCCCGGGACCCGGCGAGCCCGACAAGCAGTGGACAGCCGAGAACAGCGATCCCGATGTCGAGAAGCCGAAAAAGGCGATTAAATGCGACATGTGCGCGGGGATCAAGGGCGGCCCAGCTTGTGTCCGGGCCTGTCCCACCGGTGCCGCTATCCGCGTAGCACCCGAGGAATTCCTTACCGTCGCCAAGCTTGAGCAGGAGGACGCATAATGGCATCTGTTCCTGTTCCCGGTGGCGTCACAAAAAAGAAAGTCGCCATGCATGACGGCTTTCTCAAACATGCTGGCTATAAGTGGCTGAAAATTGCTTCTTTCATCATGCTGGTTTCGATTGTCAGTTACCTCTTCATCGACATTTCCCCGCGCCACAATGGCGGCAGCTGGTATGGCTATACGCTTGGCACCATCGGTGCGGGGCTGATCTTGTGGCTGACGATGCTCGGAGTTCGCAAACGCGCCATGACGGCAGGCAAATGGTCGCTCAAAGCCTGGACTTCTGCTCATATTTATCTGGGTCTCAGCCTGATTGTCATCGGCACATTGCATACCGGATTTCAATTTGGTTGGAATATCCATACTGCGGCCTACGCCTTCATGATGATTGTTATCATCTCCGGCATCGTTGGCATCTATTTCTACGCGACCATCCCGCAATCCCTGTCTAATAATCGCGACGAGATGACCGAGACGCAGATGCTGGAAAGCCTGCGATCACTAGATAGGCAATTGCATGAAGCAGCCCAGCCATTGTCGGCAGAACATGCTGCTTTGGTGCTGCAATCTCTGGAACAAGACCCCTTTGGTGGTGGTTTCCTCAAGCGGGTGTCCGGAAAATATCCCAATTGCGCTACCCGCGCTGCGCAGGCTGATTTGCGGCGAGAACGCGCCTATCAGCCTCGCATGGGTGGGGATGACCCGCTCGACAAGGTTGATGCGTTGCTGGAGAAGAAGGAGGCAACGCTCGCCCGCGTCCGTCGCCATCTCAGGCTGAAAGCGCTACTGCAGGTCTGGCTATTCATTCATGTGCCCATGACTTTTGCCCTGATTGCGTCGCTGTCGGCGCATATCATTAGCGTTTTCTTTTACTGGTAGGCGGGAGATAGACTGATGACCTTTATCGTTCGCCAAATTGCCGTCACTGCCGATGGCCGCGAGATTATCCGCGCCAATCCGTTTGAAGAGCCGCAGATCGGGATCGGCCGGAACACAGAAAATGCGATCCATCTGCCGGATCTTGCTGTCAATCCGGATCATGCCGTCATTCGTCAGCTGGACGATGGCCGGATAGAGATTGAGAGTATTTCTGGCCAGAAATTCTCCGTCGACGGTCGTCAGAACATGGCGGCGACTATTGAACCCGCCAAAGGCGCGGAGTTGGGTTTCGGCGGCCATGTGATTGTCGTCAGCGAGGAGGAGGGAGGCGTTACTCTGACCGTCAAGCGGGTTGAGGCTTTGTCCGATTCCGCTGAAGACCGGGAAGAAGGCGCGCTCTATACATTAAAAGGCCTTCTGCCTGGAAAAAGGATCAGCGCGTGGGGCTTTATCGCGCTGGTGCTGGCGGCATTTCTGGTTTGGCCGATTTACACTTGGGCAACCTATCGCGGGGTTGAGGAACGGCCCGACGGTTTTCACGCGGACACGATGTGGACATCGGGTGCGCTCAGCGAAGCGCATCACAGCCTCGAAGGCGATTGTCAGGCTTGTCATGTCGATGCATTTGTCACGGTTACAGACAAGACTTGCTTGAATTGCCACGAAGATGACGCGCATGATCATGCCAAGAAGGATCGCCTGCTTACAGCCATGGGCGAACCAGAGGGATTTGAAAAAGTTGGCGCGGCCTTTGCCTCTGCATTTAACAAACCTCCAGGCCGGTGTGTCGAATGTCACACCGAGCATGAAGGCGCAGGTGCTATGCAACCTACTGCGCAAAAATTCTGCGCGGATTGTCATGAAGGAATGGACGGGCGGTTGACCGATACGAAGCTTGAAAATGCGTCAGATTTCGGGATTTCGCATCCGCAGTTTCGCCCTGCGTTACTGGTTGAACCAGGCGGCAAAAACCCGCCCCGCAAGCGGGTTTCGCTAGATGAGAAGCCGACCGAATATAATGGTCTGAAATTCCCACATGATGTGCATATGTCGAAAACCGGCGGAGTTGCACAAATGGGGCGACGGCTGTCGGCGAAATTTGGATTTGGCGATTCGCTGGCCTGTGCCGACTGCCATACACCCGATGCCAATGGTGTACGCTTCGAACCGGTCGACATGAAAGAGGATTGTGCGATGTGCCACAGCCTCGCTTTCGAAGAGATAGGCAACACGGTTCGGACATTGCGCCATGGTGAGCCTGATATGGTGCGCGCTGACCTGCGTGCTTATTATCGTTCGACTGGTCCTTCCCGGCCGATCAATCTGGGCGGTATGAAACGGCGGCGTCCTGGCGCTGAAAATGATAACCGGGTGGCGAGCGACTATGCCCGCGCGGTGCAGTTCCGGCCAAGCCGGGCAAATCTTGCTATCCAGCAGGTCTTTTCCCGTGGCGGCGCTTGTTTTGACTGCCATGGTGTAACGCCGCCGACAGCTCGCGGGCGTGTCGATTATGGCATCAAGCCGGTAACCCAGACCGACCGTTATATGCACAAAGGCTGGTTCAGCCATGAAGCGCACACGCAAGAGGATTGCACGTCCTGCCACGCCGCAACGACCTCTGACAATGCGCGCGACCTGTTGTTGCCCGGCATCAAGACTTGCCGTGAATGTCATGGCGGTGAATTCGAGAAAACATCGGATGTGCCATCGACGTGCGCCATGTGTCATGATTATCATGCCGATGACGGTGCGCCCTGGTTGATCAAGGAGCAACAGAAGGACAAGCGTAAAAAGCCCGATACAGCGGTGAATGACAATGAGGCGTTGAAGCCATCGGACAAGCTGAAAGTAAAAATAAGAAAGCAGAAAATTGCCAGTCGCTAGAAGTGACGTAAGAGAGGGGAAGCGCCCATGCTTTTGGCGCAGGTAACGGATATTCATCTGGGCTTTGATCCGGACAATCCGTCCGAATTTAATCGCAAGCGGCTCGATCAGGCGCTGAAAGTCCTGTGCGAAATGACGCCGCAGCCCGATGCATTGCTAGCCACTGGTGATCTGGTCGATCGCGGTGACCAGGATAGTTATCAGCGGCTCGAAGAGGCATTTGCTGACTTACCCTTTCCGGTCCATATGTGCCTGGGCAATCACGATCTGAGAGCACCGTTTCACAAGCAATTCCCAGATGTTCCTATGGCCGATGGCTTTGTCCAATATGAGATTGATGAGGGCCCTCTGCGCTTGCTGATTCTCGATACCCTGGAAGAGGGACGGCATGGCGGTGCGTTTTGTGATGTTCGTGCAAATTGGCTGGCCGACCGGCTTTCGGAGAAACAGGACAAACCGACACTGCTGATATTGCATCATCCGCCTGTCGAATCCGGTATCGCCTGGATGAACACCGATCCTCGCGAGCCCTGGGTTTCAACCTTGGCGGATACAATTGCTGGACATGATCAGGTCAAGGGTATGATAACCGGTCATTTACATCGGAACATTTCCACGTCTTTTGAAGGTACCAGTCTGTCGATTTGTGCCTCCACCGCGCCACAGGTCGCGTTTGATCTGGAACCGATTGACCCTGACAATCCTGATGGCCGCAACATGATTGTCGCTGATCCGCCGGCGATCGCACTGCATTGGTGGAATGGAAAACAGCTGGTAAGCCATTTCGAGACGGCGGAAGAGCATGTGATGCTCGCACGCTATGACGAGAATTTGCAGCCTCTAGTGCGGGCGTTGCTGGCGGAACGGCCGGAATAGTCAAACTTTGGGCGGAAATTGTCCCAAACTGGTACAAGGATAGTCGGCAAACAAAGCAAATTGCTCTATTATGTAAATTCTGTTAACGATTTCTTAGGGTTCGCACTACCGAGGGACTGAAGTCCCGCTACAATTTTAACGGGAAGTTTTGATGAAGAAATCTATTTTTGCTTTAACAGGAGCGTCTCTTCTTGCTATATCAAGCAATGCGAGTGCAGCCGAATTGGTATTCCTTTGGGATTATCAATCTCCCACATTGAGTGGTATTACATTTCAAGATGGCACTGAAATTCAAAACGTTGATGTGAGTCCTGAATATCTAGGCGACTACGGCTTGTTCAACAGTCAAACGCTGCTTGCTGATCTGGATTTGGCCTTCAACATATTTGATGGTGCAGGAAATGTACTGCATACTTGGGCCATAACCGGCACAGCCGGCGATGTCCGCTTCGATACGCCATTTCTCAACGGAGAGCTAGGTCCATTGCAACCACTGGCCGGTGGAATCGACTTTATTGCGGATGGGACAATCCAGACGGTGGGCGGTTTTTCAACCGCTGATGACAATTATACGTTGCAGTTCAGAACGAATGCGGTGGCAGCTGTGCCCGAACCGGCAACATGGGCCTTCATGATCTTTGGCTTTGGTGCCATTGGCGGTGCAATGCGTCGCCAGCGCAAGGCGAATGTTAAAGTGAGCTACGCCTAAACATATCTTAAAAAATTGCAAAAAGCCCCGTTAGAGCAATCTGGCGGGGCTTTTTATTGCCCGTTTTGCGACAGTTTGCCAATTGTTAGCGCTATGTAAACCATGTGTTGTTAGGTCCGATCATAACGGACCAAAATTAACTCTTCACGTGGGGCTGAGACACAATATCTATGGCGGTTAAAGGTATATTACGGGCATTCTCCAACAGTGCAGACGGCGATTCCATATCGGTGATCACTTCTGATAACCACGCGCGCCGTATTGAAGTACTCGAAGATTTTGAACAAGCGGGCATAAACTGGCTGTGGGCCACTGACGCCGACGGCAGACTTGTTTACCTATCTGAAAAAGCAGCAAAAAATCTCGACAGACCGGTTGATGAATTGCTGGCCGAACCGATGACGGCCCTTTTCGAGAATGATCCTGACAATCCGGATGAAAAATCTGACCGTCCGTTAAAATATCAGTTCAGCAAACGCAGCAAGATCAACGATCTGGTGGTCCGGCGCGTTCCTCTGACACTCAGGCCGGGGGACAAGCAAACCTGGTGGATGATCACCGCTCATCCGAAATTTGACGATAGCGGAGAATTTCAGGGCTATCGCGGGAATGCCAAGGATGTGACAGTTGAGTATCAGCGCAAGCTGGAAGATTCGCGGCTGGCCGAATTTGATTCACTGACAGGTCTGGCTAACCGTCACCGTATGGATAACCGGCTCACTGGATTATTGGGGTCATTCAAGGCGGCTAATCGCAGCTGTGCGATTATGATGCTCGATCTCGACCGGTTCAAACAAGTGAATGACACCATGGGGCACCCTGCTGGTGACGAACTGCTCAAGCAGGTCGCCAAACGCATGCGCACGATTATTGGTGATCGCGGCGAAATCGGCCGGTTGGGTGGCGATGAGTTTCAGGTGATCTTGCCTGATCTTGATGATCGCGGAAAGCTAGGCGAAATCGCTGAAAAGATCGTCAAAATTGTTTCGCAACCTTATCCGATCGACGACAAAAGTGCGATTATCGGAACGTCCATCGGTATTGCCGTCGCACCTTATGACGGTATCGAAAAGGAAGAGCTCATTCGCAGTTCGGACCTTGCGCTTTATGCTGCAAAGAATTCTGGACGCGGCCAGTATCGTTTCTATTCTGCCGACTTGAAGGATGAAGAACAGGAACGGCGGATGCTGGTCGAGGATCTGCGCGAGGCGCTCGACAACGGTCAGCTCGAGATGCACTATCAACCGGTTGTGCGGACAGATGACCATATGGTGGTCGGCTTTGAAGGATTGATGCGCTGGGTCCATCCCGAGCGCGGATCAGTCAGTCCCGGTGTATTCATTCCGATTGCGGAGGAATTGAACCTTATCAACCAACTGGGCGAGTGGGCGCTGCGCCGCGCATGTGAGGATGCCTTACAATGGCCGAAATCGGTCCGGATCGCGGTGAACGTTTCTGCAGTGCAATTTGCCAATAGCGGATTTCCTGAAATTGTCATGAATGCGCTGGCAGCAAGTGGTCTGGAGCCGGAAAGGCTGGAGCTCGAATTGACTGAGAGCGTTTTCATGGGCGACAGCGAAACCATCGACAATACGTTCCAAATCCTCAAGGAACTGGGCGTACGGCTGGCACTGGACGATTTTGGTACCGGCTATTCCTCGCTGAGCTATTTGCGTTCAGCGCCGTTCGACAAGATCAAGGTCGACAAGAGTTTTGTCGATTCCTGTACCCAAAAAGACAAGAACAGTGCCAAGATTATCGCGGCTATCGTCAGTCTGTCGGAAGCGCTGGGTATGGAGACAACCGTCGAGGGTGTCGAAGCGTTCGACCAATTCGATCTGGTGTGTGAAAAAGGCGCTCGGTACATTCAAGGGTGGATTTACTCAAAGGCGCTCAAGCTCGAGGAAATTGGAGAAAAGCTGGGAAGCGGGGAGTTTCGCATCGAACCCGACGGACCAGATCTCTACCGACAGGATCGGCGTACGGTTTTCCGGCGCATTGGTGCAATTCATGAAGATCACCGATATGACGTGGTTATGCGCGATCTTTCGAAGACGGGCGCGCGGTTTGAAGGCATGCTTGGCGTTCCTATCGGAACCAAGCTGGTGCTCGATCTTGGTGGTGGCCAACTGGTGATCTGCAGCGTTACGCGATCGCAGGAATCAATGCTGGCAGCAGAGTTTGAAACACCATTGATTAGCGATGGTGCAGGCGGGCTTTGTACGCGCCACCGGGTTTCCCCTTATGATCTCGCCTCTGCGGGTATGCCATTGGCGGCCTTGCCTCCTGGAAACTATCCGCTTGCGCAAAATTCGTCCAACGACGCCAGTAAACCGCAATTCATGCAAGTCGCGATCTGATCCGCGTTTCCCGAGACCTGATGCATCTGTCTCGGTATCGCTGACAGACTTTAAATCCGGTTCTCTTCTCGGGCAGGGTTGCCTGATTCCCGTCAGAGCAATCTCGGCTGTCGTTCATCGACGGCTAAGTGCCGTTTGTCTAAAACATGATTTCATACGCAACCTTTTTGCCTTTGGTACGCGGTTATTGTATCGGGGTATCAAGCGCCAGAAAGCGTAGAGTTTTGTGTCCTTAACAGGGGCGACATATCCTATTTATTGGAGAGACATAAATGCGATTTTCAGTTTCCAGCCGTAAATTTTTCCTTGGCGTATCGACCGCCGCCTTGCTCGGTTTCAGCGGTAGTCCCGCCCTTGCCGATAATCACGGCAAGAAGATGACTACAGCGGAGCTCAACAGAATGAGTGCAAATGGAAATAGCGGGATGAAAAAGACGTCCGATGATGCTGCTGAAAACTCAATATTGCAAGAATGGACGGGCCCCTATGATGGCGTACCGCCATGGGATGAAGTGAAGGTTGCTGATTTTCCCAATGCTTTCCAGTCGCTGATGGATGAGGGTAAGAAGGAAGCCGATGCAATCCTGTCCAGCTCGGAACCTGCGACTTTCGACAATTTCATGGTGCCTTGGGAACTAGCTGGTTCCAAGGCCAATGAAGTATTCGCGCTTTGGGGGGTGCATTCAAGCAATCTCTCCAATGAAGAAGTCCGCAAGGTACAAGGGGAATGGCTACCGAAAATATCGGCCTTCTACAACGAGATCCAGCTCGACCCTCGCCTTTTTCAGAAGACCAAGCAAGTTTACGAAGGCCTTGCGAGTTCGAGTCTCGACGCGCAGCAGAAACGGCTGGTGACGCGGCAATATGAGTCTCTCGTCCGCAACGGCGCAGAGCTGGAAGGTGAAGCCAAGCAGGAGCTGATCCGCCTCAACACCGAATTGTCCAAGGCATTTAACGAGTTTTCGAATAAGGTACTCGCGGATGAGGAAACCTATATTTACCTGACGGATGAAGCGGAGCTGGCCGGACTGCCCGATAGCTTCGTCGCTTCGATCCGGGCTGCTGCTCAAGCCCAGAAAAAGGAAGGCTGGGCGCTGAAAAACACCCGTTCGGTGATGCAGCCGTTCCTGCAGAACTCGACCCGCCGCGATCTCCGCGAGAAGGTCTATATGGCCTATATCAATCGCGGCGATAATGGCGATGCGAACGATACCAACATGACGATCGCCAAGATCCTGAAGCTGCGCGCTGATCGCGCCAAGCTGCTCGGATTTGACAGCCATGCGCATTATCGCATGGCGGACACCATGGCACAGACCCCCGATACGGCCATGGAGTTGATGATGAAAGTGTGGCCGGCAGCAGTTGGTCGGGTGAAGGAAGAAGTCGCCGATATGCAGGAAGTTGCTGATGCGGAGGGCGCAAGCATTACCATTGAGCCGTGGGACTATCGCTTTTACGCGGAAAAGGTTCGCAAGGCGAAATATGATCTCGATGAGGCTGAGATCAAACCTTATTTCAAGCTCGACAATATGGTCGATGCCATGTTCGACATGGCAAACAAGCTCTATGGCATGACCTTTACCGAGAATACCGGCAGTGTTCCGGTGTTTGAACCGCAGGTCAGAACATTCGAGGTCAAGCGCGGCGATAAGCTGATCGGGGTGTTCTATCTCGACAATTTTGCGCGGGAGGGCAAGCGGTCCGGCGCATGGATGACAACCTATCGAAGCCAATATAATCTCGGTGGTAAAAACCGCTATATCTTCGCCTCGAACAACAATAATTTCGTACCGGGCGGCGACGGCAAGCCGACGCTGATCAGTCTTGATGACGCGACCACGCTGTTCCATGAATTCGGTCATGCGCTGCACTATTTCAACTATGATATCACTTATCCTGGCTTCGGCGGAACACCCCGCGATTTCGTTGAATATCCAAGCCAAGTGCATGAGAACTGGTTGCTGACGCGCCATATTCTCGACAATTATGCCAAGCATGTCGAAACCGGCGAGCCGATGCCGCAGGAGCTGGTCGACAAGATCGAGAAGTCGAAAACCTTTAATGAAGGCTTTTCGACGGTGGAATATCTCTCCAGCGCAATTGTCGACATGAAATTGCACAACCGCGCCGAACCCATTACCGATCCGGATGCGTTCGAACGGGAGACCCTGACCGAGATCGGCATGCCGCGCGAGATCGTCATGCGTCACCGCTTGCCGCAGTTTAACCACCTGTTCTCGTCCGACGCCTATTCGGCCGGCTACTACAGCTATCTCTGGTCAGAAACGATGGATGCAGATACTTGGGCAGCGTTTGAAGAAGCGGGCGATGTCTGGGATCCGGAAGTGGCCGAGCGTTATCGTTCGATCATTTTGGCGACAGGTAATGAAACCGACCGCAAGGACGCTTATCGGAAATTCCGCGGGCGTGATCCTGAGGTCAAATATATCCTCAAGAAACGCGGCTTCCCGGTTCCAGGTGAAACGGCAAGCACGAACGGAGGAGAGACAGTCGGCAACGACTAAGCGCCCCGAATTGATATATGAAAAGGCGGTCCTTGTGGCCGCCTTTTTTTGCAAGCGATCAGTTGGCCAAGGCCTCCACGATAAGCGGTTGCAATATCTGTTCGAGTGCAACGCCGACATCGGCGCTTCCCCGCTCACCGCGCCGTGCAATGATCGCGAAATAGCCGTTCTGAAAATCGATCCAGGGTGTCCAGCCAAAAGAACCCGGGCTGGAGTAAATCTGCGCTTCGGCGCAGGATTGCTCAAACGGCTCTACGTCACATTCCAGCCAAGCGCCCAATGCATAGTGCCAATCACCATTTTCAACTGCGCCATCGGGACGAAACCCGAACGTCACATTGCTGGTCCGGTCAGCGAGGAAATTATCGCGATCAGTGATCAAAGAACCGTCCAATATGCCTTGCAGAAAAAGCGCATAGTCGCGGCCTGTAGATACGGCCCCGCCGCTGACACGCGGGTTGGTGAGGCTTGGGGTCAAGTAGCTCGATTCTTCTGACATGCCTGCGGGTCCGGCGACATTATTCCGGAAAATCACTTCAAAATCGAGACCCGTCGCCTGCTCAGCCATGGCCGCAGCAATATGCATATGATGCGGCCCATAAACAAAAGCGGTGCCAGGCACAGTCGCAATATCAAACCCATAAATTTCTTCCGCGCATGCCTGAAGTGTCGTTGCCGCCTCGTTCACACAGCTATCCACCCCGGGCGTAGCATTAAAGCCGGAGGTGAAAGATAAAAGTTGGGCAAGGGTAATCCGGGATCTTGGATCGCCGGGATTATTGGTCCAATAGGATAGATATTGCTGAGGATTATCGGACAGATCCATTATGCCGGCATCCACCAGCCGCATGATCGTCGCGGCGGTGTACCATTTTGTTGCCGATGCGATCAGTCGCTGTTCTGAAACCGAAAACCCGCCTTTTTCATATTCGAATATTATGCCGCTGCTGTTGCCGATAATGATCGCAAATTCGGGATCATCGAAATTTTCCGCCGCTTCGATAATCGCTTCGAAATCGGCGGGCATTGGTGTGGGTGTTGGTACCGGCGTCGGAGTCGGCACTGGTGTCGGGCTAGGTGCAGAAGGTGGTAAGGTGACTGGCTGACTCGCGGAGGGAGCCGCATCGCCGCCGCCGCAGCCGAGCGTGAACAGGCACAGGCCTAGCGTCACGGTTCGAACGCTTTTTCTCCAGATTCCACCCCGTCGATTTTTGTCGCGCACATGATACTCCACAACTGGACCGCCTATGGGGCGGACATTGTGATAACGTTGGACGGCACCAAACCCTTCGCGAAATATGCAAAAATATGGCGGCCATTTGCATATATGCACTCTTGACCCGCTCCTGTGCCAATGACAGGTTTCGAATCGAAACCCTTGAGAGGAAATCCCATCATGACCATCAATGCCATTCGCACGCCCGATGAACGCTTTGCCGATATTCCCGATTTTGACTATCCAGTTCACTATGCGGATGATTTGCCGGGTTATGAGGGCTTGCGGGCAGCCTGGATCGATGAAGGGGCAGAAGATGCTGATCGGACTTTTCTGTGCCTTCATGGTGAGCCGAGCTGGTCTTTCCTCTATCGCCGGATGATCCCGATTTTTCGGGAAAGTGGGGCGAGGGTCGTCGCACCTGATTTTTTCGGTTTTGGTCGTTCCGACAAGCCGACGGAGCTCGACGACTACACGTTCGATTTTCACCGCAACTACATTCTCGCATTGGTGGAGCGGTTAAACCTCAAGAACATCACCCTGGTGGTGCAGGATTGGGGCGGCTTGATCGGACTGACCCTGCCAGTTGACGATGCGTTCAAAGCGCGGCTGTCCCGCCTTATCATTATGAACACTGGTCTGGGGCTTGGCCGGACCCCGGGAGATGGTTTCAATGCGTGGAAGGAATTTGCACTCAACACGCCGGAATTTAAGACTGGGCAGATTATCGCCAGTGGTACGCCACATCTGACAGAGCAGGAAATCGCCGCTTATGATGCACCATTTCCGGACCCAAGCTATCAAGCAGGCGCGCGCAAATTCCCTGCGCTCGTGCCCGTATCACCAGAGATGGACGGTGTGGAAGTGAGCACGCAGGCTGCGGTATTCTGGAAAGATGAGTGGCAAGGCGAAAGCTTCATGGCCATAGGCGATGCCGACCCGGTCCTTGGTCCGCCAGCTATGCTCAAATTGCAAAAGCTGATCAACGGCTGTCCTGATCCCATGATGATCGAAGGGGGCGGTCATTTTGTGCAGGAATGGGGAGAACCCATTGCTCGCGCGGCCCTGGAGGCTTTTGGCGATATCTAGCCAATTACTCGCAATTCTGATACAAATAGCGCGGTAACAAACAAGGAACCAAGCTTTGTTGAGCGATAGTTTGGACAGGATATTCATTCGCCCCTTAACGGCCTCGCAGGTGTTGCTGGTAGCGATCGCTCTCACCCTTGCTTCGTCACTATATTGCGTGATTTACACGACGCTGGCCGGCAGGGGCGAGCCCTTGATTGAGGGGATTATCTGGGCTGGGCTCAATATCGTCCCGTGGCTGGTCTGTTTTGAACTGGCAAAGCGATTGGGGTTTTGGTTCGCGCAATTGGGTATTATTGTGGTTTTTGCCGTCGGCATGTCGCTCCTGGACACGCTGATATATAATAGCACCATCATGTTCGAGCTGACCAGACGTTTGCCTGGTGCGGCAATTATCGCAGGAATGTTGACGCTTTCTTCGATAATGAAGGGCATCGCCTCTGATCGCGTGGCTACCAAGAAACTTGTCTCCGCTCACGAACTTCCTCTGCTTGTCGATCAGATCGGATGGGTTGTGGCGGCGGGCAATTATGTTGAATTGCATGGGGCGGGCGCACCGATATTGCACCGGATGTCCATATCGGCGATGGAAAAGCTTTTGTCTGCGCATGATTTCGTTCGAATCCATCGATCGGTTCTCGTCCGGCGTCAGAGCATTAAGGGATTAGCGGGCAATATCCTCACCTTGGACAACGGCCAAACGTTCAAAATTGGCAACCGTTACCGTTGGGCGTTGCAATAAGAGCGTTTGCGCGCAGAAATTTCGTCCCTTCGTCACATCGCCCTTTCTGGGCCGCTTTAGGCGCTTCTATTATCCGCTCTCCTCACGAAAGAGCATGAAAGGGATGATGATGCGGCAAATGTTGACAGGGTTGATTCTCGCGGTGGCTATGGCCGGGGCCAATGCAGATATTCTGAAAGCCCAGACGCGCGACACCGCTGACCTGCCGGTGGCATCAGATGTGCCGCTGGAACAAACGGAAGGGTTGGAAACCGAATATGGTGTGATCACAACAAGCGAAGGGTTTCGTCTGCGCAGCATTCTCACGCGGCCAGAAGGGACCAGTGGGCGCCTGCCCGCAATTTTTGTGACGCAGTGGGTGTCTTGCGACAGCATTGTCTTTCCCGAAGGACGCGATACGCAGTTGCGGTTGCTTGCGCAGCAGTCTGGGATGGTCATGATCCGTGTTGAGCGTGCAGGAACCGGCGATAGTGAAGGCCCGGGATGCGACAAGCTCGACTATAATACAGAAGTGCGCCACTATCGCGAGGCGCTGGCTCAAGCCAAACAGCATCCGTGGGTTGATCCACAGCGTGTGATTGTTCTGGGCAGCAGTTTGGGTTCTACCACAGCACCCTTGGTTGCTCAGGATAACGATGTCGCTGGTGTAATCGTACAAGGTGGCGGGGCGGTCACCTATCTGGAACGGATGATCCATTTTGAACGGCTATATGTCGAACGGTCTGCTACTGTTAATCCTGAGGATATTCATCCTGAAATGGTTCAGAGGATAGCGTTTCTTCAGCATTATCTGGTCGACCGGAAAACTCCGGGTGAAGTGGCATCAGATCATCCCGAGCTGGCGGGCGTCTGGGAAAAAATCCGCGGAACCAATCCCGAAAACCATTATGGCCGTCCATTTGCATGGCATTGGCAGGCAGCGGAACAGAATTTTCTGGCGGCTTGGTTGTCGCTCAATGTTCCAGTGATGGTGGTGTTTGGCGAATATGAACAGTTTGAAAGCCGTCACGGCCACCGAATGATTGTCGACATGATCAACCGAAAATCACCCGGCGCTGCACAATGGCTGGAAATCAAACAGGCGGATCACGGCCTGCAATTATATCCGGACGCCGTTTCTGCTTACGCCTACGACAACGCTGCCACAGCTCATCAGCTGTATGTCACCCCAGTCAGCAGATGGCTGCGGCACGTTGCAGGACTGCGAAAGTAAATGCGCAATCGGTTCAAGCGGCCATTGCGGTCTTGCTGAAGCTCTCGGTAAAGCGAGGTTCCATAGGTTGGCTTGATACGATCGCGAGAGGCAAAGCCGTTTCGCAATGCGCACATTCTGCGCTGAACCGGCCGACATGCCAGTGCGATTTACCGCAGCCGGGGCAGCGGTTGACGATATCGAGATGGTACATCGGCTGATATCCGCGCTGCAGCACGGCCGCTTCCTGCGGACTGTTCGTTTCGGCCAATACGTCTTGAGGACGGTTGACGAATGATCTTGGGGACAAATACATCGTTCTTCCTTCTCTTGGTTGCCAAAATTAATACGCACGAGACTAAGATTCGTTACTGAATTGACGGTGAACCGTTTTTTTCCGTCGACGAAGAGATAAAGGTTCACAGGAATGTAGATAGGATTTTTCCGACATCTCGCGGTGACATTTCGCACAGCAATGTCCAAGCCATTGAATCGCTGCGATAAAAAATGTTAAAAAAAAGTTACGGAAAACTGCCAAATATTGACAAACATCCTTAAAAAACCGTTAAAATCGGTCAGTCGAGCGACTCTTCGAGCAATCGCGCGAGTCGCAGTCCGGCCCGTTCAATCTGGAGTCGTGCGGTCGGGATGAGCATCCGGATTTCGTCATTGTCCACCTTGCCGCGTTTTGTCAGCTTGGGACCACATGCCGGTTGATCCTCAGCCGTCGGATAGCTGTAGTCGCGCGCTATTTGCCAGGCCTGCATTGCCCAGAAATCGGTCGTCCCGAAGGCTTTGTTGGATTTTTCCTCTTCGCTGTATTGGCGTATCATTTCCGGTCCGTCGGTAATGGCACGTTCCGCCAGCGGGCCATCCCACAGCCAATGGAGGTTCATCCGACCTTCGATCAGGCCATAGGCGGCACTGACGTCGTTTCCGCCACGATCACTACGATCACCGCTGTGCAGAGGCATGTGCATGTCTCCGACGAAATGGACCAGAAATGTTAACGCTTCTAGCCGGATATGGGCCGGGAGTGACTTGTCCTTCAGCAGGGCCGCATTGCGATCTATCTGTGCCGACACGCAATTGCCATTGCGACAAGCGCTTTTCAAATCAAACGGTTTGCAGATATCAACATTTTGATAGTGCCACGGGCTCGTATAACCCCAACGCAGCCGGTCACGGCGGACACAGTCGGGCCAGACACTGGCATCACCAATATTTTTAAGGTTACATTTTGGTGTACCGAGCAGAGCGGCAGAGCCAAACAGCTTGTTCATCCGCGCCTTGCTGGCCGGATCCATATTCGTTTCTGCAATCCCCGCAATCGTGCGATGGGCGTAACTGCCCCACGCTAAAGCGGGGGTAGGTGCAAGGAGCAAGGCGACGATCAGTATTTTTTTCAGCATGAATGTCCTGTGCGCTATTTCAATTACAATATTGTGTATTGAAGGGGGACGGGAGTCTGTGATGGAAGATTATTCGCCGACATTGGCGACATTATATTTCAGCGCCTCTTCCTTGGTTAGGCAACGACGGGTGGATTGATCGCCGCCTTCTGTTTTCACGGCCTTCTGTTTGTACATGATGTCGGTCAGTAATTTTCGGGATACGCCCATACGGATCAGGAAATCATTATCTTCGGTCGCCAACAAAGCGCTTTCCTGTTCGACTTCCCCTATCAGTTCAACGGTGGAATCCGTACCCATCTCAATGCTGTAATTAATCGCATTGCGATCACCGGTCATGGTGAACATGTGGACCATGAAATCCCCATCCGCTTCGATAATTCTTGCTCGTCCGCCCATGAAGACGAAATTGCAGGCGCTGAAACAGGTCCAGCCAGCGGGGATCCGCGTTATCATTGCGCCCCCGACTTCGCGGATGATCCGGCCCGCCTCATTGCCCGCCCGGGCATGCCCACCTGGAGAACGCAGCCAGATTTCGGTGATGTCCGGATTGTCGGATAGCGCCTTTTTTAGTCGCGCCGGCAATTCCATATCCACGACGCCTTCAGCGAGCAGAACTTTGGTGCCGTTCTTTTCCACCGGCTTAAGAATCATCTTTTTGTTGCTGGTCCAGTTGGGTTCCGCCGGGCAAGTGGGGTTTTCTGGATCCATGGCAGGTTGAGCGGCAGGCGTATTTCCTTGAACGGCCAACATTGCCGTTAATCCTGCTGCTAACTTCACATATCTCTTCATGACTATTTTTCCTGCCCCGACAGCAACATAGCATAGTCTAAGATAGGTTTTGTCACAAGAAGTGCGATATTTCACAGACAGTAGAAAAAAGGCAGCGTAAATAGCATCTTAAGAGACGCCGTATGTCCATGAGTTGCCAAGTGCAGCTTGCGATATTGTCGGATTGGAGCTAGCAATTTTGAAGGGAGGCAATCAGATGACAAGACACGTGTATAATAGGGTTCATGTGCTCGTCGCGGCATCCCTGTTGGCCAGCGCTGGCTCTCCGGCGCATGCGCAAGATCAAGAGGTGGCAGAAGCGGATCGCGCCTATGTCGCGCCGGTGATGACGGAACCTGATCTGCCTGCCTTACCGGCAACACCCGTTCTCAGCCAGGATGGCTATCCCGATTGCCGCGAGGATTTTCAGAAAATTGCAGCTCCCTTTGACAAGGCGGAAGATACCAATCGTTGCACAGTGTTGCTTGATCAATATTATGCCGAAGTGCTGACCCCGTTCCGGCAACGAATGATCGACCATCAGAATGAGATTTCAGCAATTTATACGTCTAAAGTTGCCGGGAAAATGGATTATTCGGCAAAGAGTCGCGACGACTTTTATACGGCCATGATGGCGGAGCACGCCTCATCCGATCCCGATGGTGCGCATTTGGAAACCTATCGCACCTTGGAAACACGATATCAGGAAGACCGTGCCTATTTGCAGGACCGCTTCTGCTTCAACACGGGTTGCGGCGGTTATCCGGTACCGGAATATGCTGTTATCGAAGAAAAACCCGAAAAAGGCGATAAGGTCAAAACAGCCAAAAAGTCCAAAGGTGCCCAAAAATGTAAGAAGTCGCGAAAGCGTGGCGGCTTGCTGGGTGGAATCCTCGGTGGCGTAGCTGGAAATGCGGCAGGTCTAGGTAAAGTCGGAACGCTTATCTCGAGCGGAGTTGGCGCTGTTCTGGTTGGTGAAATTGCCTGTCAACTGACTGAAGAGGAACAGAAAGAAGCCGCCGAAGCGACAGTCGCGGTGACCAAAGAGGAAGAAGTGGGCGCTACCGCTACCTGGAAAAGCCCCACACGGGCCGGTGTTTCAGGATCGTCAACGGTCACAGCGCTCAACACGCAGCCCAATGGCCGTAAGTGTCTGAGCATAACCGATGTTGCGATTATCGACGGCCAGGAAACCCGCGTATCGAAGCAAATGTGCCGCGGGCAGGGCGAAGAAGGCTATACGATCCTCGCCTAGAAATATCTGCTTACCCCCTGACGGTCAGGCCAGATCGGCTTTGATGAAATCGGCCGCGCGCTCACCAATCATGATACTGGGTGCATTGGTATTGCCGCTTATGATCTCGGGCATGATAGATGCGTCAGCAATGTAAAGCCCATCCAAGCCTTTGAACTTCAAACGGCTGTCGACCACGGCATCATCATCATTGCCCATGCGGCACGTGCCAACCGGATGATAAACGGTATCCGCACGCTCCCGGATCAGCGCGTCCAGCGCATCGTCATTACTCATATCGATGGGGTGACGATTGGTTGGTTTGAAGTCGGTCAGCGGCGGCGCTTCCATTATCCGCTGCATATGCCTGACGCCAGTCCGCAAGGTCGCAATATCGCGATCGTCATCAAGGAAATTGGGATCGATGGCTGGTGGTGCGGTTGGATCGGAATTGTTGAGACGCACTGTACCCTTGCTGTGCGGACGTAGGACGCAGGCGTGGCAACTAAACCCATGGCCTTTGACTTTCTCGCGGCCGTGATCCTCGAGCATAGCGGGCACGAAATGATACTGAATATCGGGAGCCGGAAGGTCAGGGCTCGAGCGCCAGAAACCGCCTGCTTCGGCATAGGGGGTGGTCATGATGCCGGTCCGTTTCATCCTGTGCTCGATGATCGCCTTGCCCATGCGCACCGTGCCGTGCAGGGAGTCACCGATCAATTCCTTGGACTCGGTCTTATAGCCGGAGACAAAGTCAATATGATCTTTCAGGTTTGCGCCAACGTCCGCTTTGTCAGCGGCAACCTCTATGCCTTTTTCTTTGAGATGGGCGGCAGGACCGATGCCAGACAGCTGCAAGATATGCGGCGATCCGAATGCGCCTGCGGACAGCACTACGGCTCCTTTGGCCATCAGGACCTCCTGCTTGCGGCCCCGTTTGATCTGCACGCCGGTTACGCGGCCATTTTCGACGATCAGCTTTTCAACCAGCGATTTGGTCTTGATATCGAGATTTTGTTGCTGACGAACGGGTTCGACATAGGCGCGTGCGGCCGTCCAGCGCTCGCCGCCTTTTTGAGTCACCTGATAGATGCCCATGCCTTCTTGCTCGGCACCGTTAAAATCGTCCAGTACCGGAATCTGCAGATTGCGTGCAGCTTCGACAAAGGCGACGCTACCAGGGTTCAGCCATTTCTGGTCTGAAACTGAGAGCGGGCCCTCGCCGCCATGATAGTCATCGCCACCGCGCTCATTGCTCTCGGACCTCTTGAAGTAAGGCAGGACATCGTCATAGCTCCAGCCATCACAGCCGAGAGCGGCCCAATTGTCATAATCCCATTTATTGCCGCGAATATAGACCATCGCGTTTATCGCACTCGAGCCGCCGAGACCGCGTCCGCGTGGTTGATAGCCAATACGGCCATTCAATCCCTTTTGCGGCACGGTATCAAATTGCCAGTTCGCGTTTTTGAGCAGGAAGGGCATCATTCCCGGCGTCTTGACGAGGAAATTGTTATTATTGCCACCGGCTTCGATCAAGCAGACTGACCGCTTACCATCTTCGCTCAGCCGTCCCGCAGCTGCGCTGCCCGCTGATCCCCCGCCGATGACGATGATCTCATATTCTGCCATGTTGTTCTCTCCAATTTAACTGTCACGCTGAACTTGTTTCAGCATCTCCCTGTTCTGTTGCAGGGTGACTTGTTCGTTGTTCGTTTTGCGCGGCCAACCACCGTGCTCTGATCGTTTCGCTACTGTCGCGACTGCCATCATGGCTCCAGCCTGGCGGCTTGATCAGATAGAATAGTTTATAGCGCCACGGTGCCGACCACAGATCCTTAGCCATGCCGACCCATTCATGAAATACGGCCCATATGACATTATAACTTTTGAGGTTTTTGATGATGCCATATTGGATTTTCTCATCGTTGCGCTCTTCCTCAAACGTACCGAACATCTTGTCCCAGATGATGAAAATCCCGGCATAATTCTTGTCGAGATAGCGCGGATTGGTCGCATGATGGACCCGGTGATGCGATGGGGTATTCATCACAGCCTCAAACCAGCGTGGCATCCGGTCAATCGCTTCGGTATGGATCCAATATTGATAGAGCAGATTAACTCCGCCCACAAAGGCGATCATCGCCGGGTGAAAGCCGATCAGGAACATCGGCAGTGAAAATATCCAGGTGAGCGCAAAGGTGCTGGTCCATGGCTGACGCAATGCGGTCGAGAGATTATAATGCTCGCTGCTGTGATGATTGACATGCGCTGCCCAGACCCAGCGGATGCGATGCGCGCCGCGGTGGAAGACATAATAGAAAAAATCATCGACAAATATGGCGAGGATCCAGGCCCACCAGGCGAACGGAACGTCGAACAACCGAAATTGATAAACCCAATATATTGCCGCCACGGCCAGCCCGCCAGTCAATAGGCCAGCGACCACACTGCCTGTTCCCAATGTCAGTGACGTCGCCATATCTTTAACATCATATCTGATGTCATCGCGATAGCGGCTCATGAAAAACTCGATCGCCACCGTTACGACAAAAAACGGAATCGCATACAGGGTTGGATCGGGAAGACTTTCCATGGCTTCCTATTTACAGTGCTGTCAGCAACTGTCCAGCGGGATTAGTCTGTCCCACCCGCCAAAGCATCAACCATCGCGCGGACCGGGGTAATATCATAGCCAGCATTGCCAGCTAGTCGCGCAATCTCGTCCGGCGAGACTCCCTGTTTGGCTTGGGCCAGGGACCACAACAATGTCGAACGTGTACCGGATCGGCAATAGGCGAGTGTCTTGCCTTCGGCTCCATCAAGAGCTGCGATCATCGCATCGACTTGCGGCGCGGAAAAGCCGCTATGGGTGATCGGGATTGCGATATAGGCGATTCCAGCAGCCTTCGCCGCGGCTTCAATTTCTGCGCTCTGGGGTGCAGTGGGTTCTTCGCCATCAGGGCGGTTGTTGACGATCAGACTTACGCCTTCGGCCTTTGCAGCAGCTATATCATCCAGGCTGATTTGCGGAGAGACACTGACTTTATCGTTTATTTTCCGAAACATGCTTTCAACCTTTTCTACTGGAACAGAGGATTTTTCTTCTGCGGAGCTGGTCGAAATTACCAGCAGCGCGCCACCGAGTAGCAGACCGCAGGCTGCCAATGATGCGACGACCATTCTCATACGCTTTCCTCCTGCGCTTCAGATACTTCTCTTATCACATTCAGAAAGTCTTCCCCATATTTTTCCAGCTTCGCCGCGCCGATGCCAGGCAGTTCGCCCAGCGCCGATAAGCTGAGCGGTTTGAAGCCGGTCATATCGCGCAGCACACTGTCATGAAAAATCACATAGGGGGGGACGCCTTGATCCTTGGCCAATTCCATCCGCTTGGACCGGAGGGCATCGAACAACGGATCACCGACGGGGTTGGGCGAAGAACCGCCGCGCCGTTTCTTGCGTTCGCGCTTGGGCGGCTCGACAATGGCAACCTCGGTTTCGCCTTTCAATATTGCTCGAGCCTCCGGTCCGAACATCAAGCCGCCATGCTCGGTGTTGCGTAATGCGTCGCGCAGCAGCAGCGACCTCGAGACTGGTTTGATGAGCGGCGCTTCTTCTGTATCGACAATGTCAAAAACCGAGAGTTGATCATGGCCACGCGACAGAACCTTGTCTTCCTGTTTGCCGGTCAGCACGGCTTCCAGATGGCCGACGCCGAAACTCTGGCCGGTGCGATAGACGGCGGAGAGAAATTTGCGGGCCAGTTCGGTGACATTGCGGGTGATCGGAACGTTCAGGCAATTGTCGCAATTGCCGCAACTTTGCGGAGGTTCTTCACCAAAATGCTTGAGCAATATGGCGCGGCGACATCCCGCTGCTTCAACCAGTCCGCCGAGCGCCGCTAGCCGAGTGCGTTCGCTGTTCAACCGGGCCTCGTCAACTTCGGCCAGTCTCTGGCGCGCGCGCGCGAAATCTTCGGCACCCCAGAACATATGGGCTTCGGCGGGATCGCCGTCACGGCCAGCACGCCCGGTTTCCTGATAATAGGCCTCGATCGATTTGGGCAGTCCCGCATGGGCAACAAAGCGGACATCCGGCTTGTCGATACCCATGCCAAAGGCAATGGTCGCAACCATCACCATATCTTCGGAAGCGACGAAATCGGCCTGATTGCGCTGGCGGACTTCGGGCGGCAACCCCGCGTGATAAGCACGGGCGCTGCGACCGGTTCTTGCGATCTGGTCGGCCATTTTCTCGGTGGCATTGCGGGTCTGGGCATAGATGATGCCAGGGCCAGCTACCCGTTCAACCAGATCAGCAACCTGCCGGGTCAGGCCCTTGCGCGGTGAAATGCTGTAGCGGATATTGGGCCGGTCAAAGCCTGCGATGATTAAGCCATCCTGCTCAATCCCCAGCTGGACCAATATGTCATCGCGGGTATGCTTGTCGGCAGTGGCGGTCAGCGCGAGGCGCGGCACATCGGCGAAATGATCCAGCAGCGGCCGCAGCAAACGGTAATCAGGCCGGAAATCATGTCCCCATTCTGACACGCAATGCGCTTCATCAATCGCGAAGAGAGAGATTTTGGTCTGTTCGAGCAGATTTCGGAAATGCTCGCCCGATGCCCGTTCCGGCGCAGCATAGAGCAAGTCTAGTTCGCCCGCCTTCAGCCGCAATATGGTCTCCGCGCGATTATCATCAGCAGAGGTGAGCGTCGCAGCGCGGATGCCAACCGCTTCGGCGCTGCGCAATTGATCATGCATCAAAGCGATGAGCGGCGAGATGACGACGACCGTACCCTCATTGGCAATGGCGGGCAGCTGATAGCATAGTGATTTGCCGGCACCCGTTGGCATGACAGCGAGCGTGTTCTGTCGCTCCATGACCCGCGCTAGAACCTGATCCTGTACCCCGCGAAACGCGGTGAATCCAAAGGTCGATTTCAGGAGTGGAAGCAGATTCTCGATCATCGGGCTTTCCTACCCAGCGGATTGGTGAAGCGAAACCGTTAAAGTGGATTTGACCGATTTTGTTTGCGCGGTTGCAGCTGCTGCGAGGATCAGTCGGGCATTGAGCGTGTGGCGCGCCAGAAATGGAAGCCGGCCCAGATGTTGAAAAGTGCCAATATGGCGAGGGCACGCTGCAAAGCCGAAGCCTCGCCCAGGTCACTGGCAAACATGTCTGAGAGTATGCCGACAAATACCGGGCCGACGCCTAGTCCGATAATGCCAGCGACGAGCAGATAGATAGCCACGGCCATGGCGCGGGTTTGGTCGCTCGCAAGTTTCTGTAACGCGGCGAAATTGGGGCCATAATAAAAGGTTGCCGCAAAGGTGGGGATGGCCAGTAATGTTACCGCGATATTGGCGCTTGGCCCATAGATTGCCCAGATCATCCCCGGAGCAGAAACCACCATGACCAAGGCGGCGACAAGAAGCGGTAATGCCGGTCGCAGCTTGCCGAAATAGTCGCCGGCCCGGCCGCCCAGCCACGCGCCGAACCCGCCCGACAAACCGACCATGACGCCGAGTTTCCAACCCAATTCTCCATAACCAATTTCATGCACTCGAACGAACAGGCCGCCATAGAAACTCGCCAAGCCGTAAGACACAAACTGGACCAAAGCACCGGCTGCGACGAGATGCCAATAAGCGGGTTTGGAAGACAATTCTTTCAGCGCTTCGCTTAATCTGGTTTTGCTTGGATCAGGCTTGAAAGCCGCTGCCAAAGACACGTTGCCGCGCGGATCAGGAACCGTGAACCAGATTACCACGGCAATGATGACTCCCGGCAATCCAGCCATAAAAAATGCCACACGCCAGCTGAAGTTTTCGGCAATCCATCCACCACCTGCATATGCGATAAACGCGCCGATCGGCACCGACATACCCAATATCCCCAGCGCACCCGCTCGTCGTTCCGGTGGAAACAGGTCGGCGATCAGCGAATGAGAAGCTGGCGCAGAGCCTGCTTCACCGATACCGACCCCGACACGGGCGAGGAAAAGTTGGATGAAATTGGTTGAGAGACCGCAGGCCACAGTCATGGCAGACCAGATAGCAATGGCAATGGCTATGATCCGGCTGCGGTTCCACTTGTCGGCCAGAGCAGCCACTGGAATGGCCAATGTCGTATAGAAAATTGCAAAGGAGAGCCCGGTCATCAACCCGATTTGCGTGTCGCTAAGTCCCAGATCGCGCTTTACCGGTTCCGCTAATATCGAAATAATCTGCCGATCAAGAAAGTTGAGCATCGTGACAATGAACAAAACGCCCAGCACATAGTTAGGATAGCGACTAGACGTCGCCGTGCTGGTTCCTGCGGTGGTTTCAAGTCCTGCCATTGCGTTTCTGTTTGACATGCAAAGGGACTGGGAGACACCCTTTGTTTAATTAGGGCTTTGGTCGAAGCTTTCTATTCGGCTTTCTTCAGCTGACCGCTCACCATCACTATTGAAAGCATCGCTAAAATCGCTTCTAAACTCGGGTTTTGGACGATCCCTCGGCACGTCGAGATTGCCTGCAGCAATCGCCCGCAAGATCGCAAGCCGTTCGCGCACAGAAGTGGCCACACAGGCGGTGCTGGGACACCTATCGCGGGTTTCCGTTCGCCAAGCACGCTGCTGTCTTTGCAGTCTAGGCGCATTCGGACCTGCTGCTGTCATCGCGCGTTTATAGACGGCCGACAATGTTCGATCGAGTTTAGCCAGTTCCGGCGTGTCGCAGATCAGAAACTCGACCCTTTGCGAGGCTTTGGAACAGTCAAAGCTGGGTCCGTCCGGAGGTAGGGGTTTCGGCACAACCGGTTTGGTCACTGGTTCAGGGTCAGGTTCAACAGGCGTCTCTTCGTCCACCGGTTCTTGGGGAAGCTCAATGGGAGTGACCGGCGGAGCGGGTTCTTCTGTCCCCATCATACTCCAAATCAAAACGCCGGCTATGGCTGCAACAAAAAGCCCGGCAAGACCCACGATTAGTGCCCAATTGGTCTTTGCTTTCTCAGGCTCCCAATCATCATATTCTTCGTAGTCTTGTTCGGGTTCCGGTTCTGGTTCGGGTTCCGGCGCCTCTGGCTCGGCCGGTTGTTCGGACACGGGTGGTTCAGGAGGCGCATCTGCCTCATCTTTGCCGCTATGCTCAATCAGGTCATCGACCGTCATGGTTTTCTGGACGGTGCCAGCCAGTTGATGGGCTTTGGCTGCGACCCGTTCAATGGTGCTTTCGCGTTGTTCCAGCCAGTCAATCCACTGAGAGCTGGCAAGGTGATAGGCCAGCTCATCGGGTGCAAGTTCCTCCAATCGGACAGGAATAATCGCCTTTCGGGACGAGTCCGCAAGGATCAGCTCGCGCTTTACATGTGGGCTTTTGTCGGATTTGCTGCAAAATAGCAGCAATGTCGCGCAGCTTTCGTCAATCGCGCGCTTAATTGCCATGTCAAATGCTTCGCTGGGCTCTACATCACGCGGAGCCAGCCAGCAGGTAACGCCATATTTGGCGAGCGATTTTTCGAGTTCCAGCGCAATCGGCAATTTGCTGGAATGATGGCTGATAAACAGCTGTGTCGCTGGTTCTTGCCCCATATCTTGCCCCGTTTCCCTGCGATGCGATCCCAGTCACAACTTACTCACTATAGCCAAGTTAGTGACTAAATCCATAATTTGCGGCAAATGTAAAACTTATCTAGGGAAGTGGGATGGGGCTTAGCGTAGATCATACCAAAAAAGCGATTGATCAGGGCAATCTGCTATTGGCTTACGATCTTGCACGTGTTGCGATTGAGGCTGGTGATGAGTCTGCGGAGTTGCGCCATCTGTTGGTTTTAACTCTGGCCCGGATGGGCGACGGTCAGCAGGCGATGGAGCTTTATGAGCTTTATGGATTGCACAGCTCCGCCAATGCCCATCATCGCTCGCTGGCAGCACGTATATTGAAGGATGCCGCGCTGGCGCTGCCGGACGGAAAAGAACGTGACGAAGCGCTAGCGGCTGCTTATCGGGCTTACGCAGATATTTATGAAGATAGCGGGGACGCTTATCCCGGCATAAATGCAGCCAGTCTGGCGCTGTTAAGTGGTGATAAGAAGAAGGCTGAGGAGCTGGCGTCTTCGATCATTGCTCTGAACGCAATTTCGAACCCCAAAGACTATTATGATGCAGCAACACTGGCTGAAGCCCTGTTGATCAATGGCCGAGCGGATGAAGCCGCCGCGGCACTTTACATGGCAGGTCAGTTGCCTGATGCGAATAGCGGTGCCAAGTCCAGCACCAGCCGGCAACTATTGCTGCTTGCCAGGACATTGAAACTGGATGCCGACAAGCAAAATGCATTGCTAGCCCCAATATCACCCCCAACCGTGATCCATTATTGCGGTCACATGTTTCTTGAAGACGCGGCGGTTGAGGCATCCTTGCGGCAGCGGATCGACGATTTTCTGGAGAATCAAAATGTTGATTTCGTCTATGGTTCGTTGGCCGCAGGGGCTGATATATTGGTAGCGGAAGCAATAATTGCGCGGGGAGGGGAGCTGCATGTCACTCTTCCTTTTGTGAAAGATGATTTTATCGCGCAGTCGGTAAAGCCTGCCGGGGAAGGATGGCTTTATCGGTTTGAGCGATGCCTGAAAGAGGCCACTAGCGTGCATTTTGCAACTGAGATGAATTATGTCGGTGATCCGGCGCAGTTTGGTTACGCGAGCAAGGTGGCTATGGGCATGGCGACTTTACGAGCACAATATCTCCGCAGCTCTCCCCGGCAGCTGGCAATATGGGATGAGATTGCGGCTACCGGTCCCGCAGGCACCGGCGCAGATGTACAGGCATGGAAAGACTATGGGGGCGAGACCACAATCATCGCTCCGGATGATGTTGATCGCAGTCTGAGCTGGCCAGCACAACCAGGAACCGATGATCTGACGCGCGGTTTGGCAGCCTTTCTATTTACTGATTTTCCCGGTTTTTCGAAATTGGCTGAAGCGGCGCTCCCGGCATTTTGGCAAGGGGTGATGGGTAGGATGGCGACCGTGCTGGACAATTATCCTGACAAAGTCTTGGCAAAAAATAGCTGGGGCGATGCGGTGTTGGCGATCAGTCTGGATGCTCCAGTTGCAGCCGAGATTGCCCTGGCGCTGCAAGAAACGTTGCAGGATTTTGATTATGGCCTGCTTGGTTTGTCAGAGAGCAGCGGAATGCGGATCGGTGTGCATTATGGCCCGGCCTATCAAACCAAGGATCTGATTACCGGTAACACCACTTTTTATGGGACGGAAGTATCACGGGCCGCACGAATTGAGCCGGTCACTCCGCCGGGAGCGGTCTTTGTTACGGAGCCTTTTGCTGCAATCCTTGTGCTCGAGGCATCTGATCGATTTAAATGCCGCTATGTCGGTAATGTCGAATTTGCCAAAGGTTACGGGACATATCCGATCTATCGTCTGATGGCAGTTTAGCGGCCATTATCTAGAGATAAGCTTCCAGCATCGTCCGAATATCGACTTTGGCTTTCAATCTGTTTGCCAGCATGTAGACGCCGCCAAATTTGCGATGAATGAATACCGTATCCACTGGCGGGACATGCCAGAAATCTCGCGCGGCCGCGAAGCGCATCCCTTCGTCGCGCAATTCCTGTGCAATCGCGTTGTCGGCGAAATCTATTGGTCCTTTCTTCCGTAACGGTGCCATCGACATTTCGAACATGTCCATGATCGCTTCCTGATGATGATCGGCCGCATCATCGTCAAATAGCCCGATTTTTATGGCCGCTTTTTGTGCTGCCTTGCGATCTCCCGTCATTCCGGCGGCCGCCAGCTTGCGATATTGATTGGCAACACGCTTAGGAATGGCCCTGGTCGCACCAAAGTCGAGCAGCACCAGCTGTCTGGTTTCGACATTATATCGATAGTTGGCGAAATTGGGATCGGTTTGCATCAATCGGAATTCAAACAGTTCGCGTAACAGCAAACCAAATAGCAGTTTGATGATCCGATTGCGGTCTCTCTGGGAAGCGGTCTCTAGAGATTCAATCGGCACGCTGTCGACAAAATCCATGGCGAGGACGTGACCAGTGGTCAGATCCTTGTGCAAACTAGGCACTTGATAATCCGGCGCGCCTTTCAGCAGTTTTCCGAAGCGCTTGAGATAGGCAGCCTCTTGCTCGTAATCTGCCTCCTGATGCAGTTGCAATTTCGCTTCTGCCAGCATCGGGGCGATGTCCAGAGACTTCGGAACCAGACCTGATAGATTGATCAGCGATGCGACGTTGTCGACATCACTATCAATGCTCTCCCTCACTCCGGGATACTGCACCTTAATGGCCAGGTCGTGCCCTTCGTGCGTCGTGGCACGATGGACCTGTCCGATGGACGCTGCAGCAATGGGTTTTAGCTCGAAAGCAGCAAAACGCTCTTGCCAATCTGCTCCATATTGTAAGGACATGACTTTAAGCAATTGTTTTTGAGGCATATATTGCGCATCTGCCCGTAAACGTGCGAGAATTTCAGACAATTCCTGTGGTAGAAAGTCGCTTGCATCCATCGACAGCATCTGTCCGAGTTTCATGGCTGCGCCGCGCAGATTTGCCAATTGATTGGTCAGCTTTATTGCATTGTTCGGGGTTAGCAGCATGTCGCTCATTTTGGGCCGCTCACCATCAGCCAGACGCTTTGCGCCTTCCAGAAGCATGCCACCGCCTATAGCCGTTGCCATCGTTCCAAAACGGGCAAAGCGGGCTAATCGTCCGCTGGGAACAGCAAGACCTTTGTTGCCAGTTTTTTCTCGTTTTGCGATGCTTGTATCTCTTTGTCCGCTGTTGCGTCCTGTTGTACGCTGCATGGCCCATAGACCCCATACGGCGTTTGGGACAGTGTCATTTTTCCTTCGTCTGTTCTACCATCATCGCATGTTGCATATCGTCCATCATAACGACTATGTCGCCCCGCCTCCAAAGCGGGGAAGCTTTGCCTTTGACAAATACAGGCTGGTGATCGAGGCCGTGAAGGAGCTGTCCGAACAGCATACCGCATATGCCCCGCATGCAATGGAACGCCATTGGCTCGAAGCGGTTCATGATCCTGACTATGTCGATCAGGTCTTGTCTTCCAGCGTGCCTCGTGAAAAAGAACGGCGGATAGGCTTTCCCGTCTCAACGGAAATTGCACGACGGGTCCGATTCACATCGGGTGGGACATGGCTCGCGGCGCAACTTGCTCTCAAACATGGCTATGCTGCCAATAGCGCTGGGGGCAGTCATCACGCCCTGGCCGATACTGGCGCAGGCTATTGTGTCTTCAACGATCTGGCAGTGAGCGCCAACCGTCTTATTGCAGAGGGTGACGTACAACGTATTCTGATCTTAGACCTCGATGTTCACCAAGGAGACGGAACGGCGTCATTGCTTGCCGGACGGAGCGATATTATGACCGCCTCCATTCATGCCGAGAAGAATTTCCCGGTGCGCAAGGCGCGATCAACAATCGATATCGGGCTGAAAGATGGCACCGATGATGTCGAATATCTGAAGATCCTGTCTGGTCATTTGCCGGCCATGCTGGATGAGTTTGAACCAGACTTGTTATATTATCAAGCAGGCGTTGATCCGCATGTTGATGATCGTCTGGGGCGATTGGCGGTGACGGATGAGGGGCTCGCCGAACGTGACCGCTATGTCGTCCGCCAAGCGCGCCGCCGAAACATTCCAGTCGCCAGTGCCTTGGGTGGTGGCTACGGACAAGATCATATGGCTGTAGCCCGGCGCCATGCGGTTTCAATGCTGGTGATGGCGGAGGAAAATAACCGCTTTTGATGAGGGCTTTGCCGGCACATCTTACGACCGGTTAAAGGGAAGACGGATCATTCCGAATGTCAGAGTCTGGCAAAGACCAAGTACTGCAAGTACCAACAGCCCAAGTCCCGCTCGTCCGCCGAGTAGGGTTTCCAGAGACAGACCTCCGCTACTCCAGAAACTGATCAGACCAATGACAAGCAGAACCAGAATTGCCAATACCAATCCGCCACATACGCGCGCAGCAATGCCTATTGGTGTCAGCCTTCGTCGTTTGCCGAGCCGTCCACCTGCTTCGCTATGCAATATTGCGTCGCTTAATATCTCGACATCCTGGTTGAAGGACATGTGCCGAAGGAAAAGTGCGTTGCGCTCAAGCAGTGGATGGAGATCCTCGGGAAGTTGATCCCGGCTGGGCATCGGCGCCTCATTTAACAGAACTGGTATTACCCGCTTGCCTAAGCGAAGCGCTTCGGCAACTTCCATGCGCACGAAATCGTCATCGGCCTTTATGCGCGAAGTTTGTCCCGCTTTGGACTGGCCAGTCCATTCGCCACCGATCAACACGAGGCAGACATTCGCTTCGGCCATTGCGCTCCGTAACCGTTCCGGAAAGGCTTCGCCTGCGGCAATGGATTCGACGTCAAGGAAAACAGACTTGATCCGCGGCAGGTCGTTCAATCGGTCAGCCAGCCGCGCTGTTGCATCCTGACTGTCGCTGCGCCGGTAACTTAGGAATATCCGCATAGTTGCTCAGCGCCTGAAATTGGAAAGGATGGTCTTGTTGAGCTTTGTCTTGGCCAAATGAATTTTCGGGGTCAGACGGCCGGGCGCAATCATCCGGACTTTGCCGGTGCGGGTGTTCTTGGTGAACTCGTAGATGAGCGCCTCGACATTGTGATCACGCGTGAATGCCACTTTCTTGTAGGCGGCGGAAAGATTGTTACTGCCCCTTGTCAGCCGTCTTCCGGCCTCGGTGCTGGAGAGCTTTCTGCGACTTGTCCGATACGGTTGATCGCTGACCACCACGGCAATGTAGCGATAGAAGCCTGGTGGTGCATCGAGGAAAAGACCGCGCACAAAACTGGTCAATGATCCAGAGCTGCGCTGATTGGGTAATTTGTAGCGTTCTGTGCCGGGTAAGGGATCGCCTTTGGCGCTGATTTTCTCAATGCGCGTGACCAGCACAAAGCCGCCGGGTGCCGCATAATAGCTATATTCAAGATAGCCTGCATCCTCAAACGAACGTTTCAGTTTTTGCCCGGCATCGTAGAGGGTGAGATTCGATCGTGCCTTGATAAACCGGTCAAGGCTGACGCGCGAGGAAGGTGCCTCCGGCGGCCAGACCGGATAGGATGGGATGCCGGGTTTACTAGCAATTGCTAGACCGCGAGTTTTTCCTATAGCGGCGTTAAATCTGTTGCTGACCGCTCCCAAATTGGCGTTTGACTTGGAACTACCGCGGACGGCCCCGATCCTTGCACCGCTGGATGATTTGCGAGCTGCGTTCAGATTTTTGGTGATGCCCGTCGCTTTTGATTTGGGGGCAGGGGGAGGCGGCGGCGGCGATGAAACCGCAGCAGCCTCGGCCATCGGTGGCGGGATGTCATATGCCGGTTCTTCTGATGCGGCGGCCATTTGTTCCCGTGTCGTACAACTGGACATAAGCAGCGCAGTTGCTGCAGCAAAAAGGGCAATATTTCGACAGTTTCGGCTGACCCCCTTCATATTCCCCACCTTAATATCCCGATGTAAAGCCTTGTAATCCAATAAAGACCGCAGGTCCATCATCGAAAAAATATCGCATTTTTCAGGGACGCTCAATATTTTCTGTTCATCGGACTTCTTTTGTTGTTTAAGTTTGAAACAAAATAAAGCTTCTGGGAGTCCTCATGAAATATCGCCTGATCACCGCACTTGCGGCCATCTCCTTTGCTGGGCAGGCCTTTGCCCAAGCTGCGGATGACAAAGCGAAAGAGGAAAAATGGGACGTGAATGCTCCCAAAGGCGCGACCATAAAGCAGGTCCCGATCAACACGGATGAAGGCAGCTGGATTGACGTCGATGTAAGCCCTGATAGTCAGAGTATCACATTTGCACTGCTTGGAGACATCTACACAATGCCCATGGCGGGGGGGGCGCCAACGCGCATTGCCGAAGGGCTAGCGTGGGAAGTACAGCCGCGTTTCTCTCCTGATGGGAAGCGCATCGCCTTTACCTCTGATCGGGGAGGCGGCGATAATATCTGGATCATGAATCGTGATGGCAGCGACAAACGGCAAGTTACCAAGGAAAAATTCCGCCTGCTTAACCAGCCTAGCTGGAGCCCTGACGGTCGCTATATCATCGCAAAGAAGCATTTCACCACCGGTCGTTCGCTCGGCACGGGAGAAGTATGGGTCTATCATGTCTCTGGCGGGGCAGGGGTTGTGCTGGTCAAGAAACCCAATGAAAAACATCAAAAAGAGCTAGGCGAACCGATCTACGCACCCGATGGCAAATCGCTCTATTATACGCGCAATATTACCCCCGGCAGTACGTTTATCTATGCGCAGGATTCCAATACGGATCTGTTCAATATTGAGGAATATGATCTGGAGACTGGTGAGGTCACGACCGCTGTTTCCGGTCTTGGTGGATCGGTGCGGCCAACTCCCTCACCGGATGGCAAGAATATGGCCTTTGTCCGTCGTGAACGCGCCAAGTCTAAGCTTTATGTCAAAGATTTGGCCACCGGAATAGAGCGCAAGATCTACGATGATCTCGATCAGGATGTTCAGGAAACCTGGGCCGTCACAGGCGTCTATCCCAATATGGACTGGACGCCTGACAGCAAAAGCATTGTCTTTTGGGCCGGCGGCAAGATCCGCAAGATTTCGGCTGATGGTTCGGGCGCGGCTGTTATCCCCTTTGCGATCAATGACACCCGCGGCGTCGTCGACGCTCCGCATCCCAAAATTGCGGTGGCACCCGACAGCTTTACCACTAAAATGTCACGCTTCGCAGAGGTTTCACCCAATGGTCGTCAGGTCGTTTTCGAAAGCCTGGGACAATTATATGTGAAATCGATGAACGGCGGATCCCCGAAACGGCTGACGAACAGCCGCAACGAGCGTGAGCTGTTTCCATCTTGGTCGCGCGATGGCCGGTCTATCGTGTTTGTCGGTTGGACCGACGAAGGATTGGGCCGCATCAAATCCGTCAATGCTTCTGGCGGATCGCCGCGCGTTATAACCAACCGGCCCGGTCATTATGCCCGTCCGCACTATTCGCCTGACGGCCGGACCATAATATTCGAAATGCAGGGCGGCGGTTATCTGACCTCGCCGGACTATTCAGTGGAAGACGGAGTCTATCGTGTCGCTGCTGCCGGTGGCATGCCGGAGCGGGTCGCCAAAGGCGCCGCTGGTCCGCAATTTGGAGCAAGCAGTGATCGTCTGTTCATGATGGCGCAGAAAGACAATAAGCGCGTTCTGATGAGTAGCGACCTCAATGGCGAGGCAAAGCGCACCCATGCAACGGGTGAGTTGGCGAACAACTACATCGTCTCGCCAGACGGGCAATATGTTGCTTTTCGTCAGAATTACGAAGCGTTTGTCATGCCTCTGATGCCCGGTACCCAGGCTGTGGCGGTGACACCGGACAGCAAATCGCTGCCGGTTACTCGGGTCAGCAAGGGCGGAGCAGACTATATCCACTGGTCACAAAATGGTGAGCAGCTTCATTGGAGCCTTGGCCCGACAGTCTACACCGCGAAGACCAGCGCGTTGTTTCCGGCTGCTCCGGCTGAAAAGGATGCACCGAAATTCGTTCCGCCAGCTAGCGGGGTTTCGCTGGAACGCACGATTACCGCAGCCAAGCCCAATGGTTCAGTAGCCCTTGTGGGTGCGCGGTTGGTCACAATGGCGAGCGAAGATGGCGGAATCATTGATGATGGAACGATTGTCGTCAGGGATAACAAGATCATCTCGATCGGCGCGCGCGGGAATATCGCAATTCCCGCAGGCGCGGCAGTGGTTGATGTAACCGGTAAAACTATCGTTCCCGGTTATATCGATGCCCATGCTCATGGCGCACAGGGCACAGATGAACTTGTGCCGCAGCAAAATTGGTCACTGATCCAGAATCTAGCGCTCGGCACAACGACCATCCACGATCCGTCCAGCCGAGCAAGCGAAATATTTGTTGCAGCAGAAATGCAGCGCGCCGGAATGCTGGTTGGACCGCGTATTTTCTCTACTGGAGAGATTGTCTACGGTGCCAAATCCCCACGCGTTTACGCGGAAATCAATAGTCTTGATGACGCGCTTGACCATGTCCGACGGTTGAAGGCGCAGGGTGGCAGCAGCGTCAAAAACTATAATCAACCGCGTCGAGAACAGCGGCAGCAAGTTGTCGAAGCGGCACGTCTGGAAAATATGCTGGTCGTTGCTGAAGGGGGCTCGCTCTTCGGCATGGACATGGCGCTGGTTGCTGACGGCAACAGTACGCTGGAGCATAATATCCCGCTTGATATATTCTATGATGATGTCGTGCAGATGTTCTCCCAGTCACAGACCAATTATACGCCAACTTTGGTCGTGAGCTATGGTGGCTTGGCTGGTGATCCTTATTGGCGGCAAGCGACCGACGTGTTCAAGCATCCGCTTCTGATCCATACTCCGCCCAAGCAACTGGCCGCGGCGAATGTGCGCAGAACCAAGGCTCCTGAAGAGGATTTTGTGGATGACAATAATGCGCGCGAGGCCAAGAAGCTGATGGAGCAGGGCGTGCTGGTTTCAATTGGTGCCCATGGCCAGCAGCCCGGAATTGCGACCCACTGGGAACTTTGGTCGTTCGTTCGCGGCGGCATGTCACCCTTGCAAGCATTAAGGACCGGTACCATCGATTCTGCCAAGTCACTGGGAATGGCAGATGAGATCGGATCACTGGAGGCGGGCAAGCTTGCTGATCTGGTTGTGCTTGATGCTGATCCTCTTGCTGACATCCGCAACAGCGACAAGGTTCACCGGGTAATGGTCAATGGCCGACTATATGATCCGGTGACGATGAATGAGGTTGTCACGGGTGCTAGAAATCGGTCGGTTTACTGGTGGGAATGAGCAAAGACGTTTGCGCCGGTGTTTAGCAAAAGGGATAATCGAAAATTTGTTTTTCGACCTTTAACACGGGCTCGAACTTGCCAACGGATCAGCAAGAACCCCGTCAGAAAAGAAAACTACAACAACTCAAAATTTGCGAATTTTTTGCTGTCATCCCTCGGTTGGTGATATAAGGAGAGAATTCAAACGAAAGGTAACCCATGAACACCCCCATTAAACTACTTATTGCTTCCGCCGCATTGGTGGCCGTCACTGCTTGTTCTTCTGAAATGAGCGAAGAAGAACAAGCCATTTATGACGCTCGTCTTGCGGAAGAAGCGAAAAAACCAACAAATCTGACCGCCGTTGTGCAGGCCAATCCGGATCTATCCACGGCCAGCACCATGGTTGGCATATCCGGCATTGGCGCGGAGCTCAAAGATGACGGTCCATTCACCGTATTCGTTGCGACAAATGATGCTTTCAACAAAATGGATCAGGAAAGACTTTCCGATCTTATGTCGAATGAAGACAAGACTGAACTGGCCAGCATCGCCAGATTTGGTCTGGTCGAAGGCGATATGAACGCGGCCGATATTGCAAAAGCGATTGCCGATGGTGATGGCACAGCTAGTCTCACCACTTTGCAAGGCGGCGCGATTAAGGCGACACTGGAAGGCGAGAAAGTCGTGCTTGAGGACGGTGCCGGTAATAAGGTCAACGTGATCGAAGCTGATGTCGAATCAAGCAATGGCACGATCCATATTATCGATGGCGTGTTGATGCCGAAATAATTGCAACTGCTTTGGTATGAATTTGGGCCTCGCTGAAAAGCGGGGCCTTTTTTTATCTGCAAAGCGCGGCAAGCAGGCGTTCGCATATCAGTTTTCTGAAGTATCTTCGTCGATTACTGCCTGGCGTGCCTTGGCTTCTTCAACCAGAATTGGCAGTCGATCGAGTTTATCGGACTCGCCCTCATTTCAATCGAGTTTTGATCGCTTCATCAGGCCTTGGGTTACATCACGTAACTGCTCGGCCCGGTCATTTTTTTGCAACATAAGATGCACAACTTTGAGAAAAAAGCGCGAACAATGCGAAGAAATCTGCAGCTGGTAATTCCGAACGTTCGCTACGGACAACGATCCTTTTTGCAGTGATCTGATTCCTTTCATTGAGTTTAAGCGCACGTTTCGTCAAATCTATGGCGCGTATGTCTTCGCATCTTAAGTGAGCATTGGCATTGTAACAGTTTTGTTCTGAGAGCTGGCTTTGGCTTGCTCGTATCAGTGAAGGTGATTAGCATCGCTATTTTGAAGCAGGGGGCACCTCAATTGAGCATTCAGTCAAAAATCTATGTCATAGCCGGTTCTCTTTTGATCAACGCTTGTGCACCTCTTTCGGATCCGTCTGAAATTTTGGCCAAGCCAGAATTATCGCATATGACTTTGGGCGACAGCTTTCTCTCTGAATTCTATCAGTATGACGGCCCGCTAACAGCTCCCGGCTTGCTTCTGAAAAAGGAACCGCTTGGTGTCACGCAGGCCAATCCAGGAGCAGGACAAAATTTCCGCCTGCTTTATTCTTCAACTGACGGTCTGGATGGCGAAGATCTGCTGCATGTTTCGGGTGTGTTGTTTTTACCTGAAGGCAACGCGCCAACCGGCGGCTGGCCCCTTATGGCATGGACGCACGGTACGGTGGGTATTGCCGATATTTGTGCGCCTTCCTGGAATGGCCGGCAACAACAAGACAGGGATCATCTTCAATTCTGGTTGAAAAATGGATTTGCAGTGGTTGCATCCGACTATCAAGGTTTGGGCACTCCCGGTACACATCCCTATCTGGCGACACGTCCAGAAGCCTATAGCAATCTTGATATCATACGTGCGGTGCAGAATTCCGATTTTCCGGTTTCTGACGAAGTGGTTTTGTTCGGGCAGTCTCAAGGCGCTGGCGCGGCCATCGCGACGGCAGCCTTTGCAACCCAATATGCACCGGATGTCGATATCATCGGGGCGGTTGCTACAGGCGTTCCGTTTTTCTCTCCCAAAGCACTGATTGCGCTGCAGGAATCGAGACCGCCAGATCGGGTTGATCCCATGCTTGCCTATAATATGCTGGCTCTGTCGCTGGTACAGCGGACAGATTCCAGTTTCGCCCTGTCTGATTATGTTTCGGAAGAGGCCCTTCCGATTGCGAAATCGGTAGAAAATACTTGTCACAAAGAAGTCAGGGCAAAAGTCGGTGCTCAGGCACTGACTTACAATCGCACTTTCAAAAAGTCGCCGTCTGATCAGCTGGTCACGGCCTTTGCCAGAATGGGTTATCCGACTCTGAACCTTCCTGTACCAACTTTCGTAGGTACCGGTGGCAAGGACAAGGACACGCCGCTCCGCATGCAAGCGGCCTTCGTTAAAAGAGCCTGTGAGGCTGGTTCCACTATCCAGTCAGTGCTTTATCCAGACCTTGATCATCGCGGCGTTGTGCCGGGTTCAACTGCCGATACATTGCCATTTGTGCGGTCATTGTTTTCGGAAGAGAAATTGCTGGGAAATTGCCAAAAATTGCCATTTTAAGTGCGCAGTTTGGTCTGGTTTTTAGCCTATCTTCTGCCGTGTTGCAGAAGCCGATGTCCAACCAATCTGGACGGTCGAACAAATTTCCGCGCCTATTTCCGATAATCTAATGGTGGATCGCGGTCGCCGAGCAAGGATTTATAAACATAATCCGGACCGCGCGCCTTGTCGAATTCGGCTTTGGCTTCACGGCGCAATTCAGGATTAGTATAAATCTCAATCGCTGCGAGCGTCAGTGTTTTGGCGGCGACTTGAGTGCCCTTGAATCCGATCGACATGCCGCTGGCAGCTGAGGATTGCCAGCTGTGGGCCGATGTACCCGGTACCCATGCGGCGGTACGCAGCCCCACCGTCGGTGTCGCATAGGAGACATCTCCGACATCGGTCGAGCCATAGCCGAGCGTTACGTCATAGGGCTGTATCTCTGACTGGCTGCCAAGTTCGAGCTTGGGGCTATCAAAGCTGGCATAGATTTTCTCGGCAAATTCCTGTTCCTTGGCGGTATACGTAATGCCGCCAACCTGACGGAGTTTGGAGTCCATCATCTTGGCTAGCGGTTCGTTGACCAGCAAGGGATTGTTCCCGTGAATAACTTCCCAGTCGACCTTGGTGCCAGTGCCAAGGGCGGCGCCACGGGCGGCATCTTCCAGTCGCTTCCAGATGGCATCGACGCCGTCGGGGTCAGGATGACGGACATAGTAAAACACTTCGGCAAAATCGGGCACGACATTGGGCGCCGTGCCTCCCTCGGTAATGACATAATGTATACGTGAATCCTGAGGTACATGTTCGCGCATCATATTTATCATGAGGTTGAACGCCTCTACACCATCCAGTGCGGAACGCGCTTTCTCGGGCGCACCCGCAGCATGGGCGGAGACGCCGCGAAACCGGAATTTGGCCGAACGGTTGGCCAATGTTGTACGGGCTGCCGCTGAGTTCTCATCACCGGCATGCCAATGCAGAGCGAAATCAACATCATCAAACAGCCCCGCGCGAACCATGTAGACTTTGCCGCTACCACCTTCTTCGGCCGGGGTACCATAGAGTCGGACCCGACCAGGTGTGCCGGTTTGATCGAGCCATTTCTTGACGGCAATCGCCGCCTCGATGGAGCCAGCGCCGAACAAATTATGGCCGCAGGCATGGGCGGCTGTTTTACCGGCAATGGGCGAACGGGTGGCAACGGCATCCTGGTTGATGCCGGGCAGGGCATCAAATTCAGCCAGGATCGCGATCACAGGTCCGTCTTTGCCATATTCTGCCACGAAGGCCGTCGGTATTTCTGCAACGCCTGCCTCAATTGTGAAGCCTTGGGCGCGCAGACTTTGCTGCAGCAGGCCGCTGGCCTTTTCTTCCTGATAACCGACCTCTGCCCATTCCCAGATCTGCCGGGCAACGCTGGCGGTTTCGTCATAGCGCGCATCAATTGCGGCCAGTATCTCGGCCTCCTGCGGCTCTTCGGCCAGTGCTATAGAAGGAAGAGTGGCAAGTGCGAGAAAGATACCGAAACGTTTCATAGGATTTCCTGTGGCAAATATTGTTAGCCGGACGATTGCATAATCAATGCTCTGCGCGCAACATTATTACGACAGTCATTTTTCGCAGCGAACGTAAGTCAATTGCAAAAATGCAACTCGCAGGTGCAACATTTCACATTGCAACTTACTTTTATGTCAGCATAGTGGTCGAACTTCCTCCCTGGAGATTAATGGAGATCTACCATGAATAAATTTGCTTCTATCGTCCTGACTGCTGCGGCTCTTTCGTTGACTGCACCTGCGGCTTTTGCTGCCGATGCTAAACGCAACGACCGTCTCTATGACGCAACCGGCTCCAGCGTTGCCAAGGTAAACCGCGTCGCTGACGATGGCGACATATTGGTCATCTACAAGGGCAAAGTGCGCCGTATTCAAGCGGAAACACTGTCCAAAACAGATGGCAAATTGATTACAACGCTGACGAAAAAAGAACTTCGTCGTCTGAAGTAAAGGGTCGCTGAAAAGCGATTTGCTCCTTGCACCAACGGCGACTTTGAAAGCCGGCGCACCCCCTCATGCGCCGGCTTTTATATATGAGCTTCCGCAGCGGCGAGATCATCCGGCGTGTTGATGTTCATAAAGGCTTGTTCATCGTGCCAGGTTATCAGTTGGGCATCGCATTGCCGCACTAACCAATGCAGCGATGGGGATTGATCACCAATTTCATGCGTCCCGCGGACGCTGTTGACGATATCGCAGCGCCAATAGCCAAAAACCGGGTGTAATCGTTTAGGGCCTTGTGCCACCGAACAACCAGGAACCGCGCTCAGTCTCGAAACCAAGTCATCTGGCGCAAAAGGCGCATCAACGGGGATGGTGAGAAATCCTGTCGCTTCGGGACAGAGTATCGGCAAATTTGCGGCTATAGTGAAAATGGCGCCAATAGGACCTCCCGGCGCATCAGGATTATCGCTGATGATATCAAGGCCGGTTTCAAAATCGCTTGGTGCCGACAGCCAGATGCGATCAACCGAGGGGCGATATCGTGCCACCGCCCTGTCGACCAGGCGCTCTCCATCGAGCCTGATAGTGGCCTTTTCCTGTCCCATTCGGCGCGACTGACCGCCAGCCAAAATGATCAGGCAGGTTGGAGGGTTGTCGTTCATCGCTTGTCGCTCCAGCGCAATTAGTGCCTTGCGCTGTTGTGACTTTAGCTGCCCACTCTGTCCAGCAGTTCACCAATTAAATCTGTTGGTTGAGCATTAGAATGTCCGACGCCGGCCAGCTGTTCCCGCCGTGCGGCCTTGTCCAATTCGGACTTCATCTGCCGGGCGAAGAGATTACGATTGGGGGTTCTTGCCCGTTGAACAGCCTTGGCGGCGGTCCAGTGCTTGCCCGCATTGTTCCTGAAGTCGCTTGGCTTCTCATTCGGGTAGATAAATCCATTGACCGGATAGGCCGTCTCGCCAAGGCCAGCAATCGGAGCATACCAGATTTTCACGCGGCTCCAGTCGCCTTTTTCCGATACATCCATCGCAGCAACATTGCTCTCTATCTGTCCGCGACGCCCGTTTATCGGTGACCAGTTGGCGTGGTTCAACAATATATGGCGATCATCCAATATCCGGCTGACAACAGCAACATGGCCGAGTTTCATCTTGCCGTGGCTCTTGAGCGAGAGGACTGCTCCCACTTGCGGAACATTGCCGCGCTCATAAGCAAATCGTGCCTGTCGCCACCAGGTGTGCGCATCGCCATAGATCTGGATGCCACTGAGCCGGCGGGCATAGGGAACACATTGCAGATATTGGGAGGACGGCAGATATTGGGAGGACGAGCTTTCCTCCGCGCGCGCCATGGTCGGGAAGAATATTGCCTGCAAGACCAGAAGAATGGGAATGATGGAGCTACCCAGCTTCCTCAATATTTTCATCGGTTCATTTTGGGCGACTATGAGCATGGCACCCAATTAGCCAACAGGCGCAAATTGACCGCTAAAATACTTGGTTAACGCTTCGTAACGCTAGCCTCGGCAACCCTGAGATGAAGTGCGTCTTTGGGAACGTCCGCGAACAGACCCGGTTCGGTGCCAGTGAGCCAGACTTGACCACCCTTTTCAGAAAGCTTCCCAAACAATGCGGCACGACGTTTAGGATCCAGATGGGCTGCCACTTCGTCAAGCAACAAGATTGGACGATTGCCCCTTTGCTCTGCAATAAGGTCGGCATGGGCAAGAATGATTGAGAAGAGCAGGGCCTTCTGCTCTCCGGTGGAGCATTTTTCCGCCGCCTGATCCTTGGTACCGTGAAAGACGGTCAAGTCTGCACGATGAGGGCCCTTCAGCGTCCGTCCTGCAGCGCGATCGGCCTGACGGCTGGCCTTTAATGCCTCTTGCAACATATGCTCATTTCGGAGCGCATCATCGTTCAAGATGAGCTTGGCCGAGGCAAACAGGCCATCATCGGTCATAGCCAGCGCATTGTTGAGCGCTTCTGATATCCGAAAGCGAGCCTCTGCCACAGCGCTTCCAAATCGCGCGAGCTGTCCATCCAGAGCATCAAGCCATTCACTATCCGGCATATATTCATCGGCTAACAGTCGATTGCGCTCGCGACGTGCGGCATCATAGCGGGCGCAATTGCGGGCATGGTCGGGCTCAAGCGCAGTAACCAGGCGATCCAGAAAATTCCTTCTTCCTGATGCACCTTCCATAAACAGACGGTCCATTGCTGGCGTCAGCCATAATATCGATAGCCATTGCGCCAGATCATTGGTGGGGACCGCTGCACCATTGATGCGGGTTTTTCGGCGTTCGGGATGTTCCGCACTCGTGCCGGTGCCTAGTTGAACATCACCCAGCTGTGCGGCCACAGCAAAATCTCCAGCGCCGCCCTCAAAGGCCATGTCTTTCATTGCGGCCCGCCGTAGCCCTCGTCCAGGAGACAAAAGCGAAACGGCTTCCAATATATTGGTTTTGCCGGCCCCGTTTTCTCCGCTCAACACAACAAAGCCGGACACAACATCCAATCGCAGTTGAGGATAGTTTCTGAAGTTTTGAAGAGTGAGCCGGGAGATCGTCATGACAGGCCGTCATCTCTAGCTCTGCTGGCATATGATGAGAAGGAAAATCGCGATTTGTGATCAGATCATTCATAGAGTGTTCATCTAATACTAAAAAATGGTGTAATAGACCAATAAATGGTTTTACAGAATTTGACACTCGGATCAGTAAATAGCTAAGTTATTGATATATAACAAATAGTAAAAACTGGCACGGCATGTGCAATGTATGAGACATCTTCGCTAACACAACCGCGAAGCCCAGTTTTTAAATTAGAAGGAAATCAAAAATGTTCTCGAATGTATCAAATAATATCGCCGCTGCTTTTGCCGCTATCGTTTCTGCCTCTGTTTTGATCAGTGCAAGCGTAGGACCCGCAATCAACAATGCCGGCTCTCTGGTAATCTAAATCTACTCCCATCCCTTGAAAGGAAACAACATGACCTACGATCTTAAAAACAAATTTCTTGCTTCTTTTGCAGCCCTCTTCTCAGCGGTTGTTTTCGTAAGCGCCAGCATCGCTCCAGCGATGAATAACGCAGCTTCAATGGTGATCTGATGGCAGATAAGAACAAGCCCGCCAGTTCCACGCCAACCAGTTGGCCAGAACCCATTTCATCAAATAAACGGAAGAATAACCCAGTGAAGAACAAACTCAAACTCGATAAAACCAATGGCAAGTTGATGGGCGTTTGCTCTGGCCTTGCAAATTGGAGCGGTATGGATGCCAATATTCTGCGTATCATCTTCGTGCTCGCAACAATTTTCGGCTTCGGCTCTGCGATCATCATCTATCTGGCTATTGGCTTGATCGTCGACTGATTACAGATAACCTCCTGTATGAATGATATAACATACAGAAAACATTAAAGAATAATCATAGACCGCTCTGATAAATCCGTGTATTTAGTGACTTAAAGTCATTGAGTAATTTATCGGAGCGCGGATGTCCGGCCATCACCATCATCACGGACATATCCACCACAGCCATCATGACCGCCATGGCCCTCACGGCCACATGCCAACCAATTTCAGCCGTGCTTTCGCATTGGGCATTACGCTCAACGTCATCTATATCATTGTCGAAGTGGTTTACGGATTGCTGTCAGGCTCCATGGCGTTGCTCGCCGATGCCGGGCACAATCTTTCCGATGTCCTAGGGTTGGCTGTTGCATGGGCAGGGGCGGAGCTCTCCAAGAAGCCGCCAAGCAAGCAATTTACCTACGGCCTAGGGGGATCCTCGATACTGGCAGCCTTGCTAAACGGCCTGTTCTTGCTGCTTGCGTGTGGAGCCATTGCCTGGGAAGCCATAGAACGGTTTAGCGCTCCTAGTGAAGTCGCCTCGCAGACCGTCATCATTGTGGCATCCATCGGTATCGTGATTAATTTCGGCACTGCCATGTTGTTCATGCGTGGGCAGAAAGAGGATATAAATATCCGCGGTGCATTTCTGCACATGATGGCCGACGCTGCCGTTTCGGCAGGTGTTGTCATTGGCGGGATTGTGATTTTCCTTACTGGTAAAAACTGGGTCGACCCGCTCATTAGTCTATTCATTGTGGCGCTCATCTTTTGGAGCACCTGGGGCCTGTTGTCAGAGGCGGTGCGGATGTCCCTCGCTGGTGTACCCAGAGATATTGATGTGGAGGAGGTTTTGGAAGCGCTCTCGGAATTCCCGGGCGTGGAAACGGTTCACGATCTTCATATCTGGCCGATGAGCACAAGTGAGACGGCCATGACCGCACATCTGGTCATTCCCAGCGGACATCCCGGGAAAGACTTTCTCGCCAACGTACAAAAATCGATGAAAGACCGTTTTGCGATCCACCACATGACGATCCAGATTGAGCTTGAAGATGAAGAGGCCGGATTTTGCCAGACCGACTGTGGTTCCTAGGCTGTCTACTGGTCCAAAAATTCTTTTGGCCTGATAGACAATATTGACGAAACTTAACGCTTAAAATTCTGAAAAATAACGATTTATGATAATGACATGCTTGTCATGTTAACCATATAAAATGGCCACGACGTTAACTTTTGCATAAACATCGAGTGCTATAAAAAGCGATAAGCTGACAAAGGGTCTTAACGGCCGACGAAACCGCCAATGGATGACATTTTCTGTGGCGCAAAACGGGAATTAATTGGCAATGAGCGGCAAGTCCAACCAGCGCGCGTTAGACAAAAAGTTTAAACGCGGCGATCATCGGATATCGACACGCGCCGGTGTTGAGATATCGGCAGAGGTTCGGGAGCCAGGACTCGGCCGTATTGAAGCCATGGTTATCGATCTTTCGCTCTCTGGCTTTCGAATGCGCTGCATGACGAGGCTGACCGGGGAAAAAAATATCTTCATGACCCTGCCGTCATTCGCTGCGATAGAAAGCAAGATTTGCTGGATTGAGGGTGATTTTTTTGGTTGCGAGTTTGTTCAACCTCTGCATCCGGCTGTGTTTGATCATATCGTATCACGATATCCGACCCTAAAAGTCGCAGAGGCTTAGCTGAAAACTGCCATTGTATGATGGCGATTATCGGCTAGGTTGGCCGCGATATGACGAGAGGGTTTCTCAGAAAAATCAAACTGTTGCTGATGGTCATTTTGGTCGTCGGCGGTTCATGGGCTTTGACAAAATGGGTCGGCGATGAAGAGACGATCATTATCAATGGCAAAAAAGTTACTGTTATTGATGGCGACAGTTTTAAGGATGCAGAGGACGAATATCGTATCTATGGCATTGATGCTCCCGAATATCGGCAGATATGCAAAGATTCCGAAAATCGCGATTGGCCATGTGGAAAGTCATCGCGCACGGCCCTGGCCAAGGCGTTAGGGGAAGGCGAGCATAGCTGTGATGTTCGTGCCCGCGACCGATATGGTCGTATGATTGTGACCTGTACAAACGCTGACAAGGATCTTGGTGCTTCTATGGTCGAGCAAGGTCACGCGATGTCTTCCGAAAATTTTGATCAAGTGATCTATGGTCGGGAAGAGGCAAGCGCCGAAAAGGCAAAGCGCGGCATCTGGCAGGGAGCTTTTGAAAAACCTTCTAATTGGCGTGCGTCGCATCCACGATAGGCTTTTGCGAAACCGGCAATGGTTTCACGACGAAACGTCTTGATGCGCCTGTCCATTGAACGAGCGGGTCAGCCATATGCGTCACACCATTTAATTCGTAGATGTTTTCATATCCATAGCCGTAAAGATTAATGAAAGTCGGGATATTCAGCGCCAGCGGAGCCCTTTTCAGCCGAATTGGCGGGATATCGTCGCGAAAATTATTATTGCAGTAGATCAGGATTGGTCGTGATTTGTTGCCCAATATTTTGGCCAGTTTCTCTTCGGTAAAATCCGAAAAAGGTATGTTGACGGCACCGTCAATATGGCCCTGCGCAAAAGCAGCTGCAGATCGGCTGTCCAATATTATGGCGTCCTTCTGCTTTGCGATCGTCTTGAATCGTTTCAAATCGACGAGCCGCTTCTGCCGATAATCCGAGAGTTGCTCAGTCAGTTGGAGAAAACCGACATAATCCACTTGCGGGTTTACGGTTGTTTCTGAAGAAGGCTGTTTTTGTGCTATAGCGGGTTGCAAGGAGAGGGCTGAAAGGATGGTGGCGAATGTCACCAGCGGTAATGTTTTCATGATCTTTGTTCCCGTTCCCAAGACTTGGACTGAAACTAGACTTTTCGGATTGCCAAAAGCTGAACCGACACTAGTCTGTAAGGCATATCTGGCGTTGCGCTTGGGTGAAATGGACCTATTGTTGTTTCACAAATGCGAGCAGGATCGCAAACGGGGGAAGCGTGCACAATAATATCAAACCTAATTGGCTGTCGGAAATTGTCCGGCGCTTTTCGGTATTTGTCTATACGATCACAGGCTGGAAGGCCATTCAGGAAAACCCTGCGCCGCGCAAATGTGTGATTATCGCGGCACCGCACACCAGCAACTGGGATTTCATATATTTTTTTGGCCTGACCAACAGCCTGAAAATCAAATCCTACTGGATTGGCAAGGATACGCTGTTCAAATGGCCTTTTGGTGACATGATGCGGCGGATGGGCGGTATTCCGGTGGACCGGTCGAAATCGCAGAACATGGTCGATGCGATGGTTGCGGAATTTGAAAAGCGGGACGATTTCATTCTAACGATTCCGCCAGAGGGGACGCGAGGCAGTGTACGGCAATGGCGGACCGGTTTCTATTATATTGCATTGAAGGCCAAGGTACCGTTGATCATCGGGATGATGGACTATGCCAAGAAAACCGGCGGGCTGGGACCGGAGATCGAAGTAACCGGCGACTATGAAGCCGATATGGCAAAGGTCAGCAGCTATTATCACAGCGTCACTCCGAAATTCCCGGAAAAGGCCATGGACGATATTGTCCACACCAATCCCGATTCGAGCCCGAGTGAAGGGCAGTCGGGCGAAACAAGATGACTCTACTGGCAGCTTTAGGTCAAAATTTCATCCTTCTGGTCGTGGTCATGGTCATTCTGTGGCTGGTGTCTGTGAAGATCCGCGATGTGTCCTTCATCGATGCATTCTGGGCCTATGGTATGGCTATCATGGCAGGAGCGTCGATTTGGCAAGTGAGCGATGCCGGGTGGCTGGGTTGGACGATCTTCGGATTAACCTTCACCTGGGGCGTGCGGCTGGGCACGCATCTTTACTTGCGGTGGAGCAAGGAAGGTGAGGACCCGCGCTATACGAAAATCATCGGTACGGCGATGAAGAAAAAAGGCTGGAGTTTTGCCAAAACCGCTTTGATCAAGGCGTGGATACTGCAAATTCCGCTGCTGTTCATGGTCTGTTTGCCCGCACAAATTGGGATATTACTGGCCGGCGATCAGGGCCTTGGACCGATTGCGATTGTCGGGTTGTTGCTTGCCGTTATCGGCATAGCTTTCGAGACGATCGGAGATGCCCAGCTAAAGGCTTTCAAAGCGGATCCAACCAATGAAGGCAAGGTGCTCGATACCGGCCTTTGGCGCTATACGCGCCACCCGAATTATTTCGGTGACTTTTGTGCGTGGTGGGGCATCTGGCTGGTCGCGGCCCAAGTCGGTTGGCCCGTTTGGGTGGCAATTGTCGGGCCGCTATTCCTCAGCTTCACGCTGACCAAATGGAGCGGTGCACCCATGCTCGAATATGCGCTGCGGAAGAACAGGCCGGACTATGTCGATTATATTGAACGAACATCCGGTTTCTTCCCGATGCCGCCAAAGAGATAAATACGGGTTCAGTTGGCAATTCGCGCGCCTTTAGAAAAGGAAATAAAGATGGATTTAGGGCTACAGGATAAGGTCATTTTTGTGGCTGGTGCAAGCCGGGGTATCGGTCTGGGAATTGTTGAAGCCTGTCTGGCTGAAGGGGCAAAAGTAGCCATGGCAGCTCGCGGCGAGGCTGCACTGGAAACTGAAAAATCGCGACTGGCGGAAATTTACGGTGCCGACCGCCTTTGGTCGCAAGCGGGTGATTTGCGCGACAGCGCGACAGTTGATGCCATGATCGCCGATATCGAGAAGAATTTCGGATCGCTCTGGGGTGTCGTAGCCAATGTTGGTTTGCATCCTTGTCCTCCGGGCTTTGAAGTGGATGATGACAGTTGGCGCAGCGGGATGAGCCAAAATCTTGACTCGGCCTTCATTCTGTCTCGATCAGCTTTGCGGTTCATGGAGCCGAGGGGCGAAGGATCGGTTCTTTTCATCAGTTCTATCGCCGGACTTTCGGGTCTGGGAACACCTCTGACCTATGGCACGGCCAAGGCAGGCATGAACCATCTTGCCAAAGAACTCGCGGTGATTGCAGGCCCGTCAGGAGTTCGAGTCAATGTAATCGCGCCAGGCAATATCATTTTTCCAGACGGAGACTGGGAGAAGCGGGTCAATGGAGAAAAAGGGGCTTCCGTGATGCGATGGATCAATCGTGAAGTGCCTCTCCAGCGTTTCGGGAAGCCAGAAGAAATCGGATCAGCGGCTACTTATGTGCTTAGTCCGCGTGCCAGTTTCATCACCGGTGCGATTATTCCGGTGGATGGCGGGCAGGACAAATAGCGCCGACCGTCAGACGTTCAAGCCGCAGCTGCCAGCACTTTATTCTCGATAATCTGAGCAAAGACATCGCTGTCCTGCGCACCGGGAACCATGAATTTCTTGTTGAAGATAAACGCAGGAACACCTGAGATAAAGCGATCCTGCCATTCCGCTTCAACCGCGCGCACATCGGCAGCAAACATATCGCTGCCCAACAGATCGCGAACAGGTTTTTCATCAAGGCCAACGGAGACAGCTACGGTGGTTAATATTTCATGATCGCTGACATCTTTTCCATCGGTGAAATGGGCCTTGAACAAAGCCAATTTAAGTGCAGTCTGCTTTCCGGTTTCACCCGCCCAATGAAGCAGGCGGTGGGCGTCAAACGTGTTCACCATCCGCATATTCTCATGATAGCTAAACTCGAAATCTAGATCGCTGCCAGCATTGCGCAGCCGTTCGCGATTGGCTTTGCTCTGTTCGGGCGTGGCACCATATTTCTGCGCCATATGCTCATTAATATCTTGACCTTCTGGCGGCATGTTTGGGTTCAACTCGAACGCATGCCAGGCAAGAGCAAATTCCGCCTTGCCTTCAAACCGCTGCATTGCCTGTTCGAGCTTTTTATATCCGATTATACACCAAGGACAGACGACGTCAGAGACAATATCTACGGTAATCACCGGGGTCTCTGACATAGCTTATTTCCTTTTATTGGGTGTCTGGTCAGGCTTTTTCTAAGGTGCACTGCAAGGGATGCTGGTTCTTGCGGGCAAAGTCCATCACCTGTGTGACTTTTGTTTCAGCGACTTCGTAGCTGAAAGTGCCGCAAATCCCGACACCTTTCTGGTGAACATGCAGCATCACCCGGGTCGCTTCATCAATATCCATCTGGAAAAACCGTTTGAGTACCAGCACGACAAATTCCATCGGTGTATAGTCGTCGTTGAGCAACAGAACCTTGTAAGGATTGGGCTTCTTGGTCTTTGTCCGGGTTTTCGTCGCAATGCCCAGATCAGTGTCATCACTGTCGCCAGTGCCGCTATCATCTGCGCCATTATCATCATCATCACCGGCCATATGTGCAGGCATATGAATGGCGTGGCCAACCTGCACAAAAAGCGGGTCGACGTCGGGCAATGCCGGGGAAAGAATCTCTACTGTACTCATATTTCCTAGGATATGGTATTTTAGGCCCTGAGGGCAAGTGGCGGTTTGATCAATCGGGAATGATTTTGCGATAAAACGTCCTGATATCACACATATGAAAAAGGCCGCTCCCGAAGGAACGGCCTTTTGCGTGACGATAAAAAGCGACTTAAGCGGCTTTTTTGATCTCTTTGCGGATGGTGCTGACGCGATCAGCGATTGGCTGATAGGCTTTGCCAGCCAATGTGGTCACAGCATCCATGTTGTTTGAAGTCTGGTCCATAACGCGGTCCAGGCTGCTGCGCATGAAGTCAGCTTGCATTTCAACGAAATCCTTTGGCGTAGCAACATTGAAAGAGTTTTTCAGAACATTGCTGGCTTCCGCGAAGTTTTCGCGGGTATATTTAACGTTGGTTTTGCCGATTTCCTGAGCGCCTTTAGCGGTGATTTTTCCGCTTTCGACGAGGGTTTCAACGTTCAGACGGTTGAATTCAACAGCGTCTTTAGAAACTTCAACAGCGCGGTCAGCAACTTCTTTAGCGCGTTCCTGAGCGGTTGCGGTCAGCTTTTCAAGCTGCGCCTGCATTTTAGCAGCCATGTCTTGAAGAGCTTTTTTGTTGGTTGCAGCTGCTTTTGGAGCCGCTTTTTTCACGGTTTTCTTCGCAGGTGTTTTCTTTGCGGTGGTTTTCTTTGCGGTTGTCATCTTGGTCGTTCCTTTTTTAACAGTCTTTTTCGCGGTTACAGCGGCGCGTTTCGGAGCGGCTTTGCGCTTCGCAACAGTCTTTTTAGGAGCCGCTTTGGTTGCTGCAGGCTTCTTTGCAGCGGGTTTTGAAGCCGTTGTCTTTGTTGCAGCAGCAACCGGCTTTTTCGCGGCAGGAGCCGGAGCGGTTGTTGTTGCAGTCTTTGGTGCTGGTTTGGCGGCTGCTTCTGGAGCAGGTGCCGTTTCAGCGGTTACAGGTTCTGCGGATGCAGCGGCAGCGTAAGCCGCTTCAGCAGAGAGGCTGGCGGGTTTGTTAGCAGCCGGAACAGCCTTTGTATCAGTCGTTTTCGTATCAGCCATCTTTGCTTCCATTTCTTTGTTGCAGTGCACAAATAGGGAAGGCTTACGTTAAAGTCAAGAAAAAATGTTGCAGTGCACAAAAACTATAGGATGTTAGAGAAAACGAATTAATATCAAATACATAACAGGATTTCTCAGCGACCGACTACCAGCAAAGCCTATAAATTTTCATGGAAACTACAGGCTTTGCTGTCCTGCAACATTAGATCAGATTGACTGTGGTTGCCACTGCAAGCAGCGAGAAGGCAGCGATACAGATATTGGCGGTAGCTCCGACCGAGAGGAGGATCGGTTTCGCGACTGCATCAAAACGTGCTTCATAGTCAGGATGCTCGGTTCCCATCATCCGATCCCACCAGGTAAAGTAGAGGCCGAAATTGCTGTTGCCCTGACTATGGTGCAGGTCATGATGGGTCGTGGTGGTGATCCAGCCGACAAATTTGTTGCGCGTCCAGCCAGCGGGGAACAGCTCCACTCCGGCATGCCCCATGACGTTGCGGACAATCATATGGGCGAGGAACAGGAAGATCGCAAAAGGATACATGCCGCCGAACAGAACTGAGATGATGAAAAGATAGATCGGCACGAACGCAGCTTCTGCCATCGCCTCGAAGGAAGAGAAGCTATAAGCAGCCCAAGGTGTAGGCGTACGCGACTTGTGATGATGCAGGTGTGAAAAGCGGAACATGGTCTTCGTGTGCAGCCAACGATGCATCCAATAGAAATAGGCATCATGAGCAACAATCATCGCCAACAGCTGGATGATAAATAGCGGCCATAATATCTCGCCGGTCATGACCGTGATCCAGCCAGATGCTTCTAGCAAAACCGTACTGATCGTGGTCAAACCGAATACCACCACCGTTCGCATGGATGACAGAAACTCGCGTTTATAGTCGGCGAAACCGGCTTTGCGGGATTGGATACGCCGGACTGCACTCCATTTGCCGAATAGCCATAGAGCAAGAGACAATGTGCCCGCCGCAATCAGATAGCGCCCCAGATCAAAGGTGAAAGCACCAATCATATGGTCCACTATGGCATCAAAAAGTTCAGGCATAACATTCTCCATCAAAGGCAGTGTTGGTTTGATGAAGGTAAAGTGACAGAAAGCCTGCTCTGCCTCTCTGCAATGCTGAAAAATGCTGTGCGATTTTGAAAATGATCAGACTATTTCAGTTTTGATCAATCGCTGCTTTGCGGAAATCACTAGGTGTTTTACCGGTTTCAGAGCGAAAGGCACGATTGAACGGAGCGAGTGATCCGTAGCCCAAATCCATCGCGATTGTCAGAATCGGCAGGTCTACCATGCTGCGATCTGACAATTTTTCCTTGGCTTCGGTGATTCGATAACCGTTGAGGAAGGATGAAAAATTGCGATGGCCAAGCTGTTTGTTGATCAAGGCGCGCAACCGATGTTCCTGTGTATCCAATTGAGACGCTAATATTGCTATAGTTAGCGACGGCGCGCGATATTGGCCTTCATTCATCGCGGTGATTAGCTTGTCATGTAACACGGTTTCCGATGGAGAGAGATTTAGAACTGGACGGACCGGTCGCTTATCCGTGGCAAGTTTTGCAAACAAATCCCCATCTGCGGTCAGCACGGCCATGCCCGCGCCAAGAATCAGTATGAGGATCAGCATGGCATTGATTGCTGATACAATTGGGACATTGTCGGTAGCATCAAAGAGAAGCTCGTAGGTCAAAACGCCGCCGACCTGCAGCCCGACAAATATTGGAAGATACATCCTGATCCGGCGGCGTTTTTCAATCAAGTCATCAACGCGGCCCGTTAAGGCGATAATGATAAGGTGAATGACCAGCGCGAGGGAGAGGAAACGGATCGCATAAAAGGTGAACCACCGCCATTCCGGTAATGTGAAAGCGATGAACCAAAGCACAGCAAGCAATATGGACACTGTGATGAGCAAGGGATTGGCAATACGCCGCTCAAAAAGCTGATGCGCGAATATCCACGCCCATACGGTTGTTGATATCGAGAGGAAGTCAATTGGTATGCGCCAGGGAAGGGGCGGTGCCATCATAACAGATGAATTGATCAGATAGGCCATTGAGCTGATCAACACCCCTAACAGCGATATTTTCAGATCTCGTCGCGTCCGGCTGACCAGCAACACGGCAATGATCATGATCTGCCCACCGATGGCGAGCAGTCGTAATGTCGTATCGATCAGTGCCAGATCTATTCCGCCGATGGCTGTAACCTTCCCTGTTACTTATCTATGCTAGCTCATCTTTTCCAGTTCGCAACGGGAATATCAGCGATACGTCCGTTCGGGCACTGTGCAGATTATTCTTTGGTTTCTGAAACGGCTATGTGTAACAGCTTAGCCATGCAGCGCGAATATGTCCCATGTCTAAACTGAAATCCATCGCGACCGCTCTTCCTGACCACAAGATCAGCCAAGAGGATGTTCTAGCCGTGCTGGCAAAGGCGCGCGGGTCAGCCTTGCCGGCGCGATTGAAGCAGATACTGGGCAATAGCGGGATTGATCATCGTTATATCGCACGGGATCCGGATTATTATCTGGAACAGCGCAGTTGGCCCGAGCGCGCGCGAATTTATGATGAAGTGGGTCGGGCACTGGCTGAGCGGTCGGCATCGGCGGCTTTGGAAAAAGCGGCTCTGAAACCGGCGGACATTGATTCCATAGTCATGATTTCCACCACCGGCACAATGACACCCTCGATCCCCAGCCGACTGATAGAGACGATGGGCTTTCGCCAGTCGGTGCAAACCATCCCGGTTTTCGGCTATGGCTGCGCGGGCGGGATATTGGGTATAAGGCTGGCCAATGATCTGGCGGATGCCAATGACGGACAGAATGTCCTGCTGATTTCATTGGAGCTATGCAGCCTTTCCTACGACTATAGCCAGTTTGACAAGAAGAATATGATTGCCACCGCTTTGTTTGCCGATGGCTGTGCCGCGGCGGTGTTGACTGGTAAGACAGGTCAGAGCGAAGGTCCCTGTTTTCGGGCGTTCGATCAGAAAACCTGGCCGGATACCCGCGACATGATGGGCTGGGACATTGGTGACACCGGCTTTGATCTTGTGCTTGCGCGGGATATTCCAACCTTTGTGGCGAAGGACTTTACGCCCTTTTGCGACGGGTTCCTGGACGAACAGGGTCTAGAAAAATCGCAAATGAGCGAACCGGCCTGCCATCCCGGCGGCGGTCGCGTGGTGGAAGCGCTAGAAGATTATTTTGCGCCGGAACTGTCCGGTATTCCTGCCACTCGCGAAATTCTGCGCGATCATGGGAATATGTCATCACCGACGGTGTTGTTTGTCCTGGAAAATTTACTGAGAGATAAACCTCAGAAACCTGTCCTGATGACAGCGCTCGGCCCGGGCTTTACATCCGTGCTCGGAATACTCGATCCGGCAGGAGCAGATTGATGGAAAATCTGGGCGCAATTTTTTCGACATCCCCGACCCTCGTAACTTGGGTGTTAATTTATATTGTCGCACAGCGGCTTGGTGAACTCGTTTACGCGAACCGCAATACTAGCCGTTTGCTGTCCGAGGGTGGTGAGGAATTTGGGGCTGACCATTATCACTGGTTCATCTTCCTGCACAGCGCATGGTTGGCCATCATCTTTCTGCTAGTCGATCCGCTACGGGAGCTGAACCCCATTTTGTTGGCGCTGTTTGTCGGAACACAGGTCTTGCGGGCCTGGACATTGGCCTCGATAGGCCGCTGGTGGACCACCAGGATCATCTCGGCACCTCATTTTGATCGGGTTAAGCGGGGTCCCTATAAATTCGTCAGTCACCCCAATTATCTGGTGGTTGTGCTGGAGATCGCGATTGTACCCTTGTTGATCGGCTTGCCATGGGTGGCTTTGCTATTTTCAATATTGAACGCGATCCTGTTGCGGCACCGCATCGGCGTCGAGAATATTGTGCTGCAGCGGCGCGGTTAGATTCAGTCTTCGCTGTCAGCAGTCGGTAGATAGGCTGCAATCAAAATCTCGATAATCGGCTGGGTAATTTTCCAGCCCGTTTTCGTGCGAGTTTCGCTAGCGCCCTTCGCCTGCCTCGGCTAACGGGCTTTTATGGTTAGTGCAGCGCAATCTTTTCCAGCACCCAATCCGTGGCGCCATGAAGCGAGCACGACGCTGAAACTCGCCTGGCCACTTATCCTGTCCAATCTGACTATGGCGATGATCGGTGCAACCGATGTGTTGATGATCGGCTGGCTGGGCGCACGCGAGCTGGCTGCCGCGACACTCGGCTTCAATCTGGCAATGAGCTGCGCGATTTTTTGCATGGGTCTGGTGACGGCGTCTGCGCCCATGATGGCCAGTGAAATTGGTCGTATGGGACATAGTGTCCGTGATGTCCGCCGGACCTTCCGACAGGCCATCTGGGCAGCTGTCACGGTTATCATTCCGTTTTGGCTGTTGCTCTGGAACACCGAGAGCATTCTGGTTTTCTTTGGCCAACAGCCTGATCTGGCGCGCAATGCAGGGCTTTATATCTCGGCCTATATGTGGTCGATATTGCCGTTTTTATGTTTCATCATATTGCGCAATTTTGTCTCCGCACTGGAGCAACCGGTATGGGCGTTGATCATTAGCGTGATCGCGGTGCTAGCCAATGCGCTGTTCAACTATGCTCTGATTTTCGGGAAATTCGGTGTGCCAGCATTTGGCGTGATTGGCGCAGGAATTGGCAGTGTGATGACTAATATGCTGATGTTTGGCGGTATGGCCTTGGTCGTTATCCTCCATAAGCGCTTCCGCCGCTATCGTTTGTTCGGGCGCTTCTGGCGTGCCGACTGGCAACGGTATCGCGCTCTATGGAAACTGGGTTTACCAATCGCTGTTACCATGGGACTGGAAGGTTCCGTCTTTGGTATTGCCGCTTTGCTGATGGGTTTGATCAATGCCGAATCCGTCGCGGCGCATGCGATAGCGTTGCAACTTGCGTCACTGACTTTCATGGTTCCGATGGGACTGGGGCAAGCGGCTACCGTTCGAGTGGGTATCCAATATGGTCGACGGGACCATGCCGGAATTACCCGGGCGGGATGGGTGAGTTTCGCTCTCGGTACGTCATTCATGGCGGCGATGGCGATGGTCTTTGTGCTGGCTCCCGACTTCCTGATCGCGATTTTCATCGATGCCAACGCCCCCGGCAACGAGAAAGTCGCTTCGCTGGCGGTCAGCTTTCTGGCAATTGCCGCGATCTTTCAGATTGTCGATGGAGCGCAGGTGGTCGGCGCTGGTATGCTGCGCGGACTGCATGATACCACTGTGCCCATGGTCTTTGCTCTGATGGGTTACTGGTTCATCGGCATTGGTGTTGGCGCCGGCCTGGCTTTTTGGCAAGGCTGGGAGGGCATTGGAGTTTGGACAGGTCTGGCCAGCGGATTGGGCATTGTCGCCGTGCTAATGCTGGCGCGATGGATGATGCGGGAACGGATCGGATTGCTGCCTTAGCCCCTGTGATCTGTTCCGCTTCACCAAGCGCTTACGAAAGTCATCAATAGCCAAAAACTATCAAGGAAGCGCAGTCGTTTCGATTGGATCAATCAGCGAATCTTTGGCAAATCTTTTGTCAGTAAAGGCACCAGCCTTCACGAAATCAAAAGGAGGCCGTTATGAGAAGCTATTTAGACGAACTCATCAAACGCCACCGTCGGCTCAATCGTCTGATTGACAATTGCAAGGCCGCAGGTCGGCAACAGGAAATGCAACAATTGAAGCGCATTCGCCTCAGGATCAAAGACAAGATCGCCGCTGTAAAGCGCGAGCTGGTTCCTGTTACGACCTAACAGGCCAGATAATGTTGGGCGGCATATAACGTGTTTCACTCCCCGGTCCCCGCCGGAAACCAAAATATGTCGCCCGATATTTAGCACCATCAACTCCGATCGACGGGTCCCAGTTTCCAGCCTTAAATCAGGATATGCCATGAACTCTGATTCCCCGAAGGACTCTCCCAGACACCAGGCGTCGCCATCCATGCCTTGTCCGGTTTGTAATGTCAGTCTCACAATCAGTGAACGAAAGGGCGTTGAAATTGATTTTTGCCCGCAGTGTCGCGGCGTTTGGCTTGACCGTGGTGAAATTGATAAAATTGTTGAAAGGGCACGGCCAGACACAATACCCCGACACGAACAGACCTATCGCCCTGATCGCACCATCTACAGCGATACTTACAACAACCGAAACTATAAGAGAAAACGTCGAAAATCCTTCTTGGAGGATCTGTTCGAATAGAAATTGAAACTAGGGATTGAAAGGCAGTAATCCGGCAAATTGCTTGGGCTGAAAACCATTTTTGAGCTTAGCGCCCTGTTTAAGCAGAAAGTCATGGCGTACGATCTCCGCCTGTTGTTCAATACCATAAGCATGAAAAGGCTTTCCGGGAATTAACTCGTAGTCATATCGGCAAAACGGATGGCGGGCGAGGGGCAGGAAGACACCCTGTTGATGCTGCCACACATGAACCATTTCGTGGATCAATAATCCCTGAAGATTGAGGCCTTTCTCGCCATAGTCGTCGTAATATAGTCCGCCGGCCGGATGGAACCATATATTGCCGTCTGGCGCCATCGTCACACGCCGGGGATGAAACGGCCACCATTTGCGGTTGAAGATCTTTATTGGGCGATAATCGATCGCACTGCCAAATACCGAACGGCATAAAGTTACTTCTGCCTCGCTTAGCGGGCGGCTGATTTCTAAGCTTTCTGGCACCTATTCCGCGCTGTCGGTATTTTCTGCATCTTTATCAGAACTGTCGGCTGCTCCGATTTTCTTGACAATGCCCTGCACCTCGATCCGATCATCATTGGAAAATATGAAGAGCATCTTCAAACTTCCTTGCGCGACAGAGCCGCCGCCTACGCCCCAGATCATGAGATGTTTGCCACCGGGTTCAAATTTCACCTTTTCACCTGCCGGAATAGGAACGGATTTGATCGATTGCATGCTCGCCATGCCGTCTTGGTCTAATGTTTCATGCATTTCCATGCGCATCACATCATCGGAGGTAACACTGACCAAGGTAACATCCTCTGGTCCACCATAGATTGTGGCATAGCCTGAAGCGGGGTTGCCATCCACGGGGGACAGATTGACAACAACGTCGTCAACACGCAGCACATCGCCCTGACCGCAGCTGCTTAAAAAAACTGCAGCGAGGCTTGCAAAAAAAATCGAAAGCTGTTTCGTCATGACTGGCTGAAAACTCCTAAATTTGGGGGCCTGTGAGTGGTTTCTTATAATGTATAGCTTCCGCATCCTCGTGCCAAGGCTTGTGCCAAAGAAAATGCCTCCTATATCCCAATTCGAAGCCGTAGCGGTGCCAACTGAACAGGGCCGGGCGGTTATTTTGCTAATTATAGAAAATATTTGAAATTGAATTGAGGGAAAAATGGCTAAAGTTATCGGTATTGATTTGGGCACCACCAACAGCTGTGTTGCCGTTATGGACGGCGGTAAGCCGAAAGTTATTGAGAATGCGGAAGGTGCACGGACAACACCGTCTGTCGTGGCTTTTGCAAAAGACGGCGAACGCCTGATCGGACAGCCGGCTAAGCGCCAGGCCGTCACCAACCCGGAAAGCACTATTTTCGCGGTAAAGCGTCTGATCGGTCGCCGGTTCGACGATCCGATGACCAAAAAAGACATGGAATTGGTTCCCTATGAGATTGTCAAAGGATCCAACGGTGATGCCTGGGTGAAAGCCGGCGGGGAAGATTACTCTCCTGCTCAGATTTCAGCTTTCACATTGCAGAAGATGAAGGAAACTGCCGAGAGCTATCTTGGTGAGACCGTAACACAGGCTGTTATCACGGTTCCTGCCTATTTTAACGACGCACAGCGTCAGGCCACGAAAGATGCTGGTAAAATTGCTGGCCTGGAAGTCCTCCGCATCATCAACGAGCCGACTGCCGCCGCTCTGGCCTATGGCCTTGAGAAGAATGACGGTAAAACAATCGCGGTTTATGACCTCGGTGGTGGTACATTCGATATCTCGATCCTCGAAATTGGTGATGGCGTTTTCGAAGTGAAATCAACCAATGGCGATACGTTCCTTGGCGGTGAAGATTTTGACGCGAAACTGGTTGAATTTCTTGCTGATGATTTCAAAAAAGCCGAAAGCATCGACCTGACCAAGGACAAGCTGGCGCTACAACGTTTGAAAGAAGCGGCTGAAAAAGCGAAGATCGAATTGTCTTCGGCGCAGACGACTGAGGTCAATCTGCCGTTCATTACCGCAGACCAGAACGGACCCAAGCATCTGGTGAAAAGTATCAGTCGTTCCGATCTTGAAAAGCTTGTCGGCGACCTGATCAAGCGCACGCTCGATCCTTGTAAGAAGGCATTGAAAGACGCTGGCATCAACGCATCTGAAATTGACGATGTTGTTATGGTCGGCGGTATGACCCGTATGCCTAAGGTGCGCGAAACCGTGCAGGAATTTTTCGGTAAAGAGCCGCATACCGGTGTGAATCCCGATGAAGTTGTTGCCATGGGTGCCGCCATTCAAGCCGGTGTTTTGCAGGGCGATGTCAAAGACGTTCTTCTGCTCGACGTGACACCATTGTCGCTGGGTATCGAAACTCTTGGCGGTGTCTTTACCCGCATGATTGACCGCAATACGACCATCCCGACAAAGAAATCGCAGGTTTACTCAACCGCTGATGACAATCAGGGCGCTGTGACCATCCGCGTATTCCAGGGCGAGCGTGAAATGGCGGCTGATAACAAGATGCTTGGTCAGTTTGACCTTGTCGGCATCCCGCCGGCACCGCGCGGTGTGCCGCAGATCGACGTGACCTTCGATATTGACGCAAATGGCATCGTGAATGTGTCGGCGAAAGATAAAGGCACCGGCAAAGAACAGCAGATCAAGATTCAGGCTTCTGGTGGTCTAACCGATAATGATATCGATCAGATGGTTGAAGATGCTGAAAAATTTGCCGAAGAAGATAAGAAGCGGCGCGAAGAGGCGGAAGCCAAAAACAATGCTGAAAGTCTGGTCCACACGACCGAAAAGCAATTGTCCGAACATGGCGACAAGATCGATGCCGATTTGAAAGGGCAAATTGAGGAAGCGGTCAAGGAAACCAAGGAAGCTATTGAAGGTGGCGATCCGGAAGCAATGAAGACCAAGTCGGAAGCACTGGCACAAGTCTCCATGCAAATGGGTCAGAAAATCTACGAAGCCGAGCAAGCTGCGGGCGGCGATGCTGCGGATGCAGCAGCTGCTGACGCGGCGGCCAAGGCCGATGATGACGTCGTCGATGCCGAGTTTTCCGAAGTGGATGATTCTGACGATGCCAAATCTGATGAAGACACAAAAGCCGCTGAGTAAGTAAAATCCACTTACTGGCACTCTCCCTGAAACAATTGCAGGGTGAGTGCCAGTGGCTTCGGCTGGCAAGGTCTGGGCGAAGTATGTGTATGGCTTCGGGGGAAGCAAAGTAATGGCGACCGAAATGGACTATTATCAGCAGCTTGAAGTTGATCGCAGTTGCGACGGCGCAACGCTGAAATCATCTTATCGCAAGCTGGCGATGAAATATCATCCGGACAAAAACCCCGGTAATGCTGACGCTGAGGCAAAATTCAAGTCGATTAGCGAAGCCTATGATGTTCTTAAAGATCCCCAGAAACGTGCGGCTTATGACCAATATGGTCATGCGGCTTTTACCAATGGCGGCGGCAATAATGCTGGTGGAGGCGGCGGCTTCGGCGGCGCGGCGTTCAACGATATTGGAGATATATTCGAAACAATTTTCGGCGGCGGTGCTGGCGGTGGCTTTGGTGGTCAGCAACAACAGCGTGGTCCAGCGCGTGGCGCAGATTTGCGTTATGACATGGAAATCTCTTTGGAAGATGCGTTTCATGGCAAGCAGACTGAAATCGAAATTGATGTTTCCGTCGGTTGCGATGAATGCGACGGATCCGGCGCGGAACCGGGAACGGGCGTAAAAACCTGCACCACTTGCCATGGTCATGGCAAGGTCCGTGCGCAGCAGGGCTTTTTTGTGGTTGAGCGCACCTGCACAAGCTGTCAGGGACGCGGCGAAGTGATCGAGAGTCCCTGCCATGTCTGCTACGGCGAAGGCCGGGTCGACAAGCCGCAGGCCTTGGAAGTTGAAATTCCCGCTGGCGTTGATAGCGGCACCCGAATTCGGTTGACCGGTAAAGGCGAAGCAGGCGCGCGCGGCGCACCTCCCGGTGACCTGTATATTTTCATCCATCTCGCCCGACATGATATTTTCGAGCGTGAGGGCACAACCCTGTTCACTCGTGCTCCGATCAGTTTCTCGGTTGCGGCACTGGGCGGTGAGATTGTCATTCCTGGTCTCGATGGTGCGAAGCATGAAATTCGGATTCCGCCTGGAATTCAGTCCGGCAAGCAGATTCGTCAGCGCGGTGCCGGAATGCCGGTTCTGCGTGGTCGCGGGCATGGCGATATGGTCGTTCAGATAGAGGTTGAAACTCCAACCAAATTGTCGGCACGACAAAAGGAACTGCTACGAGAGTTCCAGGAAACCGAGACTGGTGACGAAAGCCCGAACAGCAGCGGATTTTTCTCGAAGATCAAAGAAGCCTGGGACGGCTTGGCCGACTAGGGCAAGGTGATCCGTGGCCTATAGCGATACGGATCAAGCTTTGCGAGATGAAGCGATCGCCGCTTATCAGGCGGTCACGGAAGATGCACTGCAACGTTTGCAGCAAGCACGAGAACGCTTGCCCCTGGATGGCGGTTTGCTGATTTGCGAGGCTGGTGCCTTGCAATCTGTCAATGATCCAGCGGCGTTGGAGCAGCTTGTTTCTGTCCTAGATCAAGCACCGGATTGGATCGATGGACATCGCGCTCTGGCGCGGTATCGATTTGAGAATGGTAACCCTGATTATCTCGCGCAACTTGAAAAGGCGTTGAAAGTCCTGCCAAACAAAGGCCCGCTATGGCGCCTGTATATGCAATTGCTGGCTGACGGTGGCTACTCGGAAAAGGCGGCAACAACCGCACGCATGCTCCGCAAACGAGGGGCTCCGGTAAACGACTTCATTTTGCTTGAAGCCCGCTATGCTGGAATGGCTGGCCTCCATGATCTGGCAGAGGACTTATTCTCCCAACTGCCTGCGCACTGGACCGGAAAAGCCCTGGATGAAGCACGCCACCGCTTGCGGCAGGGCGACGGTGAGCGCGCGGAAATACAATTGGCTGCTGTTCGCAACGCACGACCAGATGCGATCGTTGCTTGGGCATTGACCGAGATTTGCTGGCGGCTAACCGATGACCCGCGTCACGCATGGTTGCTTCCCGACTCATTGCTACCGGTCCAAATCGATTTGAAACTCGATTGCACCATGCTGGATAACCTAAGAGTGGCTTTGTATGATTGGCATGGTAACCAATCGCGTCCTCTAGGCCAAAGCGTTCGAGAGGGTACCCAGACCCGTGGCAATCTGTTCCTGCGCGACAATGCAGAAGTAAGGCAGTTGACGGAATATTTTATGTCTGCCGTTGAAAGCTATCAATCGGAATGGTCGGAATTGGATCCGGAGCATCCGATTTTGCGGTACCGACGTTTTCCAATGGGTCTAACCGCGGGTTGGTCAGTTCTGATCCGGTCATCTGGCCGCCACGTCAGCCATGTGCATGATGAAGGATTGATAAGTTCGGCATTTCACGTCGCCGCTCCAGCGCCTGATCCTGAGTATCCGCATCAGGGTGATCTCGAACTCGGCCGTCCGCCGGAGGATTTGGCTCTGGATTTGAAGCCTGTCGCCCAATTTTCTCCAAAAGTGGGGCATCTGGTTCTGTTTCCCAGTTTTCTCTATCACGGTACACGGGCAATTCACGAGGGCCAGCGACTGGCAATCGCTTTTGATGCAGCAGTTATCAAAACATAGCCTAACGCTGAAAGAGACAACGCATCCGGAAACGAATATTCTTTGATTTTCATGGGATTGACTGAAATGAAAAAAGGGGCGTTCCTGTAAGGACCAGCAGACAGGATCGCCCCTTTTCCAATTCGTGCCAAGCTTACCGCTCATTGTGGGGATGATTAACGCGGCGCTTTGCAAGCTCAGGCAGCTAAAAGTGCCTGAATTGATATACGGAGCTTGCCGTTCTGAATTAACACCCTTGCCGGATTTTAATTTCTGTCGTCAGCCAGTGCGTCTTTTTTCGTTTGAATACCGGTTAGTCGGTCGCGTCTTGGGATTGCTCTAAACAGTCAATAGCTTCGGCGATCTTGATCGCGGGCATTGCGAGTTGCAAGGCATCAAATTCGGCCAATAGCTGTTGTAACAAAGCGATCATCTCGCTTGTCTGTGGTGTATTATCGTTCAAGACAATTCCCTCACTCCTTCGACAACACGCGATATACTATTCTGCAGAGATATTTTCGAAGCGCTTCAATCAAACTCTGCCGTTGCGCGTTTATGCCGCATAACGTGTCCGAGATTAACCTAGACTGTCAGAATCAATTAACTAGTAAAATGATGTTTCTTAATGTTTTTGACGTGTAACCAGCGACTTTTATTTACAGTATTGTTAGCAATAGAATGGCATTATTGATCATTGGCTGATTGATATATAATGGATGACTTTTGGTTGATGATCATTGGTATTTCGTCGAAAATATTTTTAGTTGTTTGGCTAGTTGCCTATAAGGCTTTGTGAATCTATGATCGCCATGTATTTTTGGGGATACCAGTGGGCCAGTTCGAAATTGAAGCTGCACGCGTTGCAAAACTGACTGCCAAACAGCGGGAGTGTCTGCATCTCGTTGTGTTGAGAAAATCATCCAAAGAAATCGCCCGGATTTTGGACATATCAAAACCCGCCGTTGATCAACGATTGGATAGTGCGCGCCGGACGCTCAATGTGGCGACGCGAGACGAGGCAGCCATCGTCTATGCCAGGGCTGCCGGGGACTATGATCGGATCATATATGATCCAGCCTATCTTCCATCTGAACCCGATTTGACGGCAAAAGCGAATCAGGGCGATCAACCACAGTCGTTCATGTTGGAAGAAGCAGCCGTACCATACGACTTCCATTCCACCCATGAAACGACACAGTGGATGAGATCCCTGAAGGAACCGAGTGGCGACTTGGGTACCGTTCAAAGGTTGGCCATTATTGTCGGAATGACGATCGGCATATTGGCAATAGTTTTGATCGGTCTTGCCGTTTCTCAGTCTCTTTCAGGCTTGATGGCTGCTTAGGCAGACTCCGAGCCTACCTGAAAATTTAATTTTTAGAATTCGCGTTTCGCGGAAAGGGAGTTTTATGTCTTACGAAATCAAGAAAGCCACAGACCAGATCGGCGAAGATATGCCGCATACCGAGTATACCATTGATCAGGCACTCGTTTCTGTTTCCAATTTGATGTCAACGCTAGTGAATGCCCGATTGAGTACCGGCGTGCCGGCATCAACCGGTCAGGCGGCCATCCTTCGCCTTGCCAAAGCACAAATGGCTCTTGTCGACGCCAGCAGCGACGTCTTGCGTGTACACGGTGAGCTGAAGAAGATCGGCAAAGAATATGCAATGCCCGATCTTCATGAATGTCCGCCAGCGCAGGCGTCCGGAAAAGAAGATACCAAGCTATCGATTGTCGCGTAAGTGATCGAATGGTTGACTAAAGTGATCCGGCGTGTTCCCAATCAACAATGCGAGTTGCGATCTACCTCTCCCTCTTTTGCGCCTGTGCACTATATGCGCTTCTTCGAGGGGGAGGGCCGGAACGATGGATTTCCGGCATACTCATCACAATGGTTGTGCTTGATCCATTTGTGCACACATTCACGCCTGCTGAATATGCAACAATGGACCCGGGTCATTTCATTATCGATTTTTTCGCTTGGACGGTGTTCCTCGCGATTTCTCTGCGTGCAAGAAGGTTCTGGCCACTATGCGTAGTCTCGCTACAAACAATAGCATTGGTAGGTCATTTGGCGAAGCTGATGGACGTGTCGATACACCCGCTAGCCTATATGATCATGCAAGTCGCTTCTTCCTATCCATTGCTGGTAACCCTAGCGATCGGAACTTATTGTCACCAGCAGAGGTTGAAAGCCAACGGGACCGATCCGTCCTGGCGCAACTAATTGCTTCGGTTGCTCCGCGACAAGCTGTCGCATTGGCAAACGCCTTGTTGGATGAATTTGGTTCGATTGGCCGCATAATGTCTGAATCGGAAGAGGCGCTGCGTCGCATTCTTGGCGCGCAAGATGCGGTGATTAACCTGCTTGTGGCAACCGAGAAGCTGTTCATGGCGCAATTGCAAAATGAACTGCCCAAGAAGCTTGTTTCGGCAACGGACGAAAAGCTGATCAGATATTTGCAAGGCAGCATGGGATCGCTGGCTACCGAGACGATGCGTGTATTGTTTCTGGATAATGCCAATCGGCTGTTGAACGATCAGGAGTTTGGAAATGGATCGCCGCGCAAAATTATTGTGCAACCTCGATGTATACTGAAACGCGCTTTGGAACTGAACAGCAGTGCGATCATATTGGTCCACAATCATCCAGGGGGTGATATGCATCCAAGCCAATCAGACGTGAAATTCACGATGCTCATAAAAAACCTGTGCCGTGAACTGGAAATTAAATTGCATGATCACATCATTATCGCCGGTAATAACTGGTCAAGTTTTCGAAAATTGAGACTGTTATGACAGATCAAGACTTGAATAGTCATGTGCGGCGAGCGCAGCGCTTCTTGGCGATGCAGCGAAAGCGGTCTCTGTTCTTTGCCAATGACGGCTTATTTGGAAATCCGGCTTGGGAGCTGTTGCTCGAAATTTACATTGCAACAGAGACGCAGGACTGCATCTCAAAACCTGATCTTTTTGGTGCTATATCAACCACACCTACAATTGCATCCCGCTGGATAGGTGTGTTTATCGATCATGGTTATGTGACGCGCTGCGAGGACCACGGCGATGACAGGATTTGTATGACACAAGAGGCACGTGCTGATTGTATCGCCTATCTGGATGCTGTCACCGAATTATAGTCCACAATGCGCGGATCGCTGCGATCCAGTGCTTCCAATGCGAGGGCTACTGAGAAAGCCCGAATAAAAATTGTGAGGACCGAGGCTTAAGATTTCCTCATTGCTGCCGTTACTGTCTCTGAACCCATAGGTGTCAGAGAGGTGCAGTACGATCGCAATATGCCAGTCTGAAATTTCTTTTGACAAGATCAGGCAAGGAACATGGCTTGTGGCGATATTGCTCGCCATCGGCTCTGCGCCTGCCAAAGCAGAAGATCGCCAGTATTCTGGCGGAAAAGCTTCCGCAACGGCAGATGCACGCGCCAAAATCTACAATCGGATAGAAATAGGCTCGACGCAAAGTGCACGGACTCACAATCAGGCTGAGCAGCAACTTCCCGACATTAGTTTTGACGAGTGTCATTCCGAAGCAAAAAAAATGATCGAACACTGCGCCCTGATAATTTTGGAAATGCACTGACAAGGGACAATATTCTGTTATCACCTGTGCAAATATGAAAGTCCAATTTCGGAGATATAGGACTTACGAATTTTCGTTGTTCTTGTTCTCGTTTTGCTCGGAGAGTTTTAGAGCATTTATGGCTTCTTCCACCTTTATCGCAGCTACCGAATGACCACTATTGTCCAACAGGTCCAGAATGGTCTCGAGCTTTTCCAAAAGGCTAGGCATGTCGATTTCACTGTTGCTCATTTTTATCGACAGACCCTTTCATGACCAAATTTGATTGGTTTTGATATTGTTCCCACTTTGCAATCCAGGCGAATGACCTGGTCTGCTCGGTTTCGAACGTCGCATGGCATAGTTCCAACTAGTTGCATTTTCAACAAAAATTACTGAGCGATGACAGAAATTGACAAGTTATTACTCGTTGTCCCAATTTGATCCATTTGCCTTTTTAATCGATTCATTAAACGCTGCTCCCGATGGTGCATATTTTCTGCCGAATTTATGGAAACTGTTTTGCCTCACTTAATGATTTGTTCCTTCGCCGTTAACCAAAAGATGAAAGGCAGGAACATGACTGATTTTGACTATGACTTCGTAATAATCGGAGGTGGCCCTGCTGGACGCAGAGCGGCCATTCAAGCATCAAAGCTCGGTAAGTCAGTTGCGATTATCGATGATCAAAAGAAAATTGGGGGCGTATCGGTTCACACAGGAACATTGCCTTCAAAAACGATCCGCGAGTCTGTGTTGTCGGTGACCGGATGGCGTGATCAATACTTTAAATCCGGGCGTAAGCGCGATGGTGCCGATGCTACTCAACGATCAATAACCTCTCGGTTGTCCAGAACTCTGGGCGACGAGGTTGAAGTGATAGATAATCAGCTGTGCCGAAACAATATCGCTACTTTAAAAGGTCGGGCCCGGTTTTCTGGCCCTCATAAGCTGGCTGTTTCGCAGTCAGTTCAGGGTAAAAAAACCAGCTATACTGTTACCGCAGAAAAGTTCCTGATTGCCGTGGGTACGACGCCCTATCGACCCAAGCACATACCATTTAATGGAACCACTGTGGTCGACAGCGACTGTGTTGCAGCGAATATGCCAATGCCGAAATCAATTGTTGTCGTTGGAGGAGGGGTGATTGGCCTCGAATATGCGACGATATTTTCGACCCTTGAGATACCAGTGACTGTCGTTGAAGCGCGCGAAAATATTCTCGAGTTTATTGACCGTGATATTGTTTCGAATTTCATGCATCAATTGTCTGAGCGCGGAATCAATCTGCGACTTGGTCGAGCAATCAAAAACATCGCACTTGATGAGAATGAAAATCCACATGTCGAACTCGACGATGGTCGGCAATTGCGAAGCGAAATGCTGTTGTTTACAGCCGGTCGTGTCGGAGCCGTCGACAAACTTGGCCTCGACAAGATTGGTGTTGAGCCTGATAACAGGGGACGTTTGACGGTTGATCCCAAGACGCTGCAAACAGCACAGCCGCATATTTATGCTGCGGGTGACATTATTGGTTTTCCAGCACTTGCGTCGACTTCAATGGAACAGGGGCGGTTGGCTGCCTGCCATGCATTTGATCATCCCATTCAGAGTTCAGAGCATAATTTTCCGCTTGGTATCTACTCGATCCCGGAAATTGCCAGCATTGGCCTTTCAGAAGAGGATGCCAGGGCTAAGGGCCTGCAGGTAGAAATCGGCATTGCCCGTTTTCAAGAAACGTCACGAGGCCATATCCTAGGCAGTTGCAAAGGCATGCTAAAATGCATTTTTGATCTCAATAATAGAAAATTATTGGGCGTGCATATCGTCGGTGAAGGTGCGACCGAGCTGATCCATATCGGACAGGCCGTTCTCAATCTCGATGGCGGTATCGACTATTTATCCGACACCGTATTTAATTTTCCCACATTGGCAGAAGCTTACAAGGTTGCCGCATTGGATGCGTACAACCGGATGCCACGACCTAGATTGAGAGCATAAAGTGAAACTAGATATTAAGAACATATTAGAGAGCTACTTCAAAGACAATGAAGGTGACGATGCTTGCCCAGTTTGTATAGAAGATGATGGAGCGCGTTCGCCGCTATTTGCGATTGCAAGCTTTATTCGCCAACATAATCTGAACCTGTCGTCGACCAATTTGGAGCTGGCATGGGAATATATTTGTGGTGGCAAAGTCGGTCTAAAAAACGAGATCGTTGGGCTGTCTTCTGCGGGTCGGCTTGACAACGGTTCGGCGGTCGAATTGCATGAAAAATATTTGCGGTCCGATATTGGTGTTCAGATCGACAAGATCCTCATGGAGGCGATCGCGCATATTCGTGAGACCACGACCATTATCGAAGATGGCAACAAAAACACGATAGAATGCGAAACCAACCTGATCGCTCAAGCTGACAATATCCGTTCACGATCTGGTGATATCGATATTGCTATCAAAAAGCTTCTCGACCTTTCGCAGTTGATGGTTGAATCGACCCGCGAAAATCGCGAGCAGATTCACGATACGAATAAGAAATTGGCGCGATTGCAGAATGAACTGGAACTCGCGAGAAATGAAGCTGATTATGATCAATTGACCAAGCTCGCGAACAGGCGCAAGTTTGAGAGAACACTTGATGAGGTTCTCGAAAAACTTCTTGCTAAAGACCAATCATTGGTTCTGGCTTTCATCGATATTGATCATTTCAAGAAGATCAATGACACATTTGGCCATGAGTGTGGTGATCGCGTTTTGCGTCTGGTTGCAGATGAGCTGTCATCACTTGCCAATAGCAAATGCCATACGTCTCGCTACGGTGGTGAAGAATTTGCAGTCATATTCGAGGCAGCCAATATCAAGGACGTCTGGAAGAAAGTCGATAATTGCCGCGAAGCTTTAGCTAGTCGTGAGCTTGTTGATCTGGAATCGGGTCAGGCAATCGGTAAGGTTTCCTTTTCCGCCGGAGTAGCCGAATGTCTTAAATCGGACAATAAGCGCTCGATCCTCCGAAAAGCCGATTTGGCACTTTATGAAGCCAAATCGCAGGGTCGCAACAACGTGCTCACCTATTCGAACGACTTATAGTTGTTCGGGTGGATGCAGCAAAGATGATAGGACGCTGATCCAGGTTGTTCAGGGTGTAGTAGAAGCGTGAGTATCTTGCGCCCTGGAACTGGTGTGGATGGTTAGAAATCATCTTCCGCTTTCCAACTAGCAATAGGATCCATGAGATATCATCATGGCGGGCAGGATAGATTAGAGCGCGAACAGAACTGCAAGCAGCACATCTGCTCTCGCCAAAAAGTCTATGTCGTTGGTTTTGGTATCACGATCATATTTGTTTTCATTGCCAATCGGATCATCCATCACTGATCAAAACCCGATTGCAAAGCCAACGCGGCCGCTATTTGCACCTTTGACTGAAGACCCTGCAATGGCTCCTGAGAATAGCTTCTATCTGCCGGCCGTCTGACGATCGCTGTCGAGAATCTGCGTTTGCCGCCATAAGTGGACGGGTTGAAAATTACGACATGGCGCGATCCAGTACCATCATTTTCCTGACATTAGCATTGTCGCAGCAATCCCAGCATTGGCGTGGCGGTCCACCAGCAAGACTTGTTCCTCCATAGCCGTGGTGCGGCTATAGCCATTTCGCGAAATTGAACGGACGAGAATCTGGTGAAAAACCAAGTGACGGGTTCAAAGCGTTGAAAACCACTTCTTAGACTATACTTGGAGCGATACGATGTCGGAGAAATTGGAAACGCACAGCAAAAGTGAGCTAGTTTGACCGGCCTCAATTACAATTGGGTAGAGTGACAAGTCACTCTACCCAATCAGTAATAACGCAGACCAGGTGCGCTACGTTCATCAAGATCAAGCCTGCGGGGGCTAGAACGATCCTGATAGAAAGTTTTACACTTTCCAATTCGTATATCCAAACAAGAGCGGATGAGATCAACGCGTTTTCAATCCAATATGATAGTAGTTCGTAATTTTACTACCAAATTGGGTTTAAAGCGTTGCGAGTATTTCGAAAAGGAGCAGTTTAGGACTTTTTCAGCGTTATCGATATTCGCCTGTTCTTATCATCCATTGGCTCAGCTGGATTATAAGGCTCGGTATCTGCGACACCCTCTATTCGCGCCATGCGATCGATGGAAACACCTCTACTGACCAGTTCTTGTCTCGTTGCTTCCGCTCGAGCGGAAGAGAGCAGCCAGTTGTTCATGTTTTGCCCGCTGGCATAGGGAAGGCTGTCTGTATGGCCTCTGATGATAAGTTCATTGTCCACAGTATCGATGATCTTGGCAACTTGGCCGATTAGCTCTGCAGCGCGTGATTTCAAATCATCTGTGGCCAGTGCAAACATACTGAAATCTGCTTCATCAACAATATCGATCCGCAGGCCCTCTGCGGTATCTGTAAACCGGACATTTGATAGCAACTTGGCGGTTTCAGGGTTTTTGCGGAGCTGCTCACGGACCCGCTTTTCAAATTCCTTGGCGGTCATGGATTTGGGGACTGTCTTTTTTCCCCGCTCCTGTTTCTTCTGATCTGAGGGATCGGTAGGGGCTTCACGCGGTATCGACATCGCGGTGTTGCCGAGATTTTTGGCTTTGTGAGGATATTTGTCGGGATCTGTCACGGAGGAGCCTCCGAACATCCCCTTGCCGCCAGCGCTATCACGCTTCATTTGCGTCAGGGTAGGTGCAAAATAGTCTGCAATACCCTTGCGTTTTTTCTCGTCCGTCGCACCAAGCAGCCACATGAGCAGGAAAAACGCCATCATCGCCGTGACAAAGTCAGCATAAGCAACTTTCCACGCGCCGCCATGATGCCCCCCATGGCCTTCGACAATGACCTTTTTGACAATTATCGGCTGAACTGGTTCAGGAGCTGCTTTTTTTGCCATCGGTTATTTCGCCCTCACAGCATCAAACACATCAGCAAAACTTGGCTGGTTTGCATGCTGCAGGCTGGTCCGTGCTGCTTCAATGACGAGCGGTTGTGGATGGCCGTGGAGGCTGGCGATGATCATCTGTTTGGCGACGTGGTAAATACTGGCATCGCTATCGATAACCGAGCGTGCCCGACCGGCCATTGGACCGACCAGACCATAAGCCAGCAAAACACCCAAAAAGGTTCCAACAAGCGCGGAACCAATCATACCACCCAAAACTGTAGGTGGTTGATCGATTGATCCCATCACTTTGATGATGCCCAGAACAGCAGCAACAATGCCCAATGCGGGCAGAGCATCAGCCAGCCCTTGAAGGTTATCGGCTGGTGCTACGGCTTCATGATGATGCGTCTTGATCGATTGGTCCATGACATCCTCGACCGCATGCGGATCAAGAGTACCGGAGGAGACAACGACAAGTCTAAGGCTGTCGGCAATGAGATGGACAAGCGTATCATCTTTCAAAAGCTTGGGATATTCGCTGAATATTGGTGACGCTTTTGGATCTTCAATATGGGGTTCCAGGGCAACCGGGCCGTCGCTTTTGAGGATCTTTGTCAATTTCGAAACCAGCAATATGCAGTCCATGAAGTCCTGTTTGGCGTATGTAGGGCCTTTGAAGACTTTCCCAAATCCGCCCATCAACGCTTTCAGTTGTGCTCCGTTGTTCCCAATGATGAGTGAACCAACAGCAGCTCCGCCGATAATGCCCATTTCAACTGGCAGCGCAGCCAGAACCACGCCAAGATCTCCGCCGGAAACCATGAAGACGCCGAACACCATGATCAGCAATACAACAATACCAATTCCAGCGAACATAAGTTTGGTTCCAATCCACAGGTCCGTTTAAATTTCGTTCGTTCGCCGAAGGGCGCGCAAACAATCTCATATTGATGAACGGACAAATGACATCATGGTTAAGGGGTTGATAAAGGTGATTTTCAGGCGTTTAGCCGATTAACTGAATGAGTGAGGTGTTGGCGGTCTGCGCGTAAAGCCGTTGTGCGGCCTCTAAATTGACAAGCAGCGACTGAAATTGGGATATAGCCTGGCCGATATCGGTATTTTCCAGGGCCGAGCGGCGCTCGGTTGTGTTGAGCTTTGATTCCTGCAATCTCAGGTCCTGCTCATCAAGACGATTGACGAGCACGCCCTGGATTCCGAGCAGCGATGAAAAATGGTCCGTCAGCGACTTTGCACGGTCCAGCTGTTCCGCACGTTCTGCTTGCGTCCCGGTGCGCACGGCTGCGATCATATCAGTGAGTATCTGGTCCAGATCTTCAGTCGCCCCACCGCCAATATCTATATCTTGGGCAACAGCCTGTGCTGTTGGCGTCGGTGTAACCAGAACATCGGTATCAATGCGCATCTGTATCGGATCGCCAGAATGGAATAGCTGACCACCATAATTGTCTTTAACCTGTGTCAGCTGGTTGAATTGCTCCTGAAAGCTTGCCAATTCCAGAGCAATGACTTCACGGTCTTGCGGCGCGAGTGTTTCATTGTTGGCGAGTACCATCAACTCCCTGATGCGGGTGGAACCATTTGACATGGTATCAATCGTTGATTCTGCTTGTTGCGCTAAAATCCGGGCGCGGCCGATATTATTCGACCAACTGTCTTCAATTGTGGATTGCCGGCTTATGCTTGATATTTCCAACCAGCTGGATGGTGCTTCGGACGGCCGGTTGAAACTGATGCCGGTTGCAATAGACTCCTGCTTTCGAGCGATGAGTTCCGACAGTTGGTTTTGTCTCTGAATGGCATCTGCAGGCCTGGTACGATTGATTGATTCCATCATATGTTCCTTCAGGTACGCCGATCAGAAGATAGCCAGAACGGATTGGATGGTTTCGCGTGCAACCTGAACGATCCGCGCTGATGCTTCATATGATTGTTGCAGTCGAATGAGGTCAGCGGCTTCCCGATCCAGATCGACAACCGAAACCCGGTCCCGCGCTTCTCGTGTTGCAATGTCAAAAGCCGCCGCAGCATCGCTTTCACTGCGCGCAGACAACAGGTTTTGGGCTTGTCCAAGGACAAGGCCTTCATATTGCTGCTCGGTTCCACTGGGTGTACGCAGATCCACAAAGGCCAGAATATTGCCATTGGCAACACCGGCTGGCGACGCCAGCGCCAAATCATCGGCGGTGAGCCCGGTTGTCGACAGACTGGCGGCCGTTCCAGCGTGAGAAACTACTGCGGCTCCAGCAGTTCCAGCATCGGTTCTGCCATTGGCCTGCCATCCGTTGAGTTCGGTGGCAAACTGGACCGCCAAGCCATCGAGATTGGCTGATACTGCGGAAATGTCAGACTGTGCACGTTGAAGGCCGCCTAGCGTTCCGTTGGTTGGTGGCGGCTGTATTGTTCCGCCAACCTCTATATCAAACGCACCGCCTGCATTTTCGACGAACGCTACCGGACTGACATTGTCGAAGTCGACCAGGCTTGTACCGCTGCGTATAATATCAACCAGCCCATTATCGCCGAAGCTGATCTCGACATCGAGTTTTTCGGTGATGACAGTCAGCGCAGCATCGCGCTGATCCAGAAGTGCGACCTGCTGGGATGTCCCAGGCTGTGTGGGGCGTAATTTCTCGTTGACCTCGGCGAGTTCGGCCAATGCTGAGTTCAGTTCAGACACTTCTTGTGCCGCGGCACCATTCATTAAGGTCGTGGTGGCGGAGAGGTTCGATGCGGTCTGGTTGAACCGGGCAACCGTATCTTCGATGTCACCGAGAAACTGACCGCGCAATGCGGGTTCGAAAGGGACAGCGGACAGCTCCTCAGCGCTGCCAAAAAGCTGTGTAAGTTGGCTGCCGATATCCGATTGGTTATTGGCCAGCGCAATTTCACCCTGATCGAGCCATTGCACCATGATTTCGGTCCGGACACGGTCGGCGCCGGTTTGCCGCGTGGCGGATTCAATAAACTGGTCGCTGGCTCGGACGAGACCATTTATCGCCACACCGCCGACGCCGGTATAATTTCCGTAGATCGGATTGGTGCTGCCGTAGATGGTGGTGTCACCGACATTTAGTGACCGGCGCACATAGTCCGGATTTTCCGCATTGGCGATGTTAGAACCGACAACTTCGAGTGCGCGGGAGTTTACCTGCAGTGCGGAACGGCCAATTGACAACAGATCAGACATTATTCTTCTCCGTTTCATTGTTGTTCACATGACGTGTAAGCAATTCGGCAATACCGAAAACACCCTTGTCGGCCATGTTCTTCGCCAACATGGAATCCTGCATGTCTCGAAATTGCTCTGTGCCCTGACCATCAAACAATCCGTCGCCCAAAGAGGCGGTGCGCATTGTCGAAAGCATCTGCCGCACAAATATAGCTTCGAAGTCAGCTGCCATCGCCTCCGCTTCGGTTTTCGCGGCATTCGTCGCGGATTTCGCCGTATTTGCGGCCGAGGCGGCCAGAAGATTCCCTGTAGAATTAATGGTGCTCATATAATGATCAACTCCGCTTTCAGGGCTCCCGCCTGCTTCAATCCTTCGAGGATTGCTGTTAGATCAGACGGTGAAACGCCGATGGAATTAATAGTTTCGACAATTTCTGACAAAGAAGCCCGGCGACCAATTTCAAAGGCGGGGGCGCCGTCATCTTCAAGAGCTATGTCACTATTGGGCTCAGTTGTGGTCCGTCCACGGCTAAACGGAGCAGGTTGGACAACTGTCGGATTTTCCTCGACACGAACCGTAAGTTTTCCGTGTGTAACGGCCGCTGGGCCGAGGCGGACCGCGCCATTTATCACGACGGTTCCGGTTCTTGCGTTCACAATGATGCGCGCACGCGCTTCCGCTGGTTTTACCATCAAATTCTCGATCTTGCCCATCAGCATAACGCGTTCCTGCGCGCCAATGGGTGCAGCAATGCGCACGGTGACTGCATCTGCTGCAATCGCCTTATCTGTTCCAAGCGCTACATTAATCGCATCGGCTACACGCAACGACGTCGTGAGATCGGCATCTGACAGATTGAAGCTGAGAAATGGTTCGCTTTCGAAACCTGTTGCGACCGTTCTTTCGATTGTTGCGCCGCCAGAGATGCGCCCAACCGAGGGGATGTTGACGGTGAGTCTGGATCCATCAGTCGCAGAAATACCCAAGCCGCCGACAGCCAGGTTGCCCTGAGCCATCGCATAGATTTGTTGATCGGCGCCATAAAGTGGCATTAAAATCAATGTACCGCCACGCAGCGATTTGGCTTTTCCAAGGGCCGAAACGGTGACGTCCATCCGCTGACCAGGTTTTGCAAAGGCAGGCATCTCGGCTGTGACCATGACCGCTGCCGCATTTTTGGTGGCGGGATTGACGCCTGGGGGCAGGGCGAGGCCAAAACGACTGGTTATGCCTTTCACGCCCAATGTGGCATATTCCAGACCGTCATCGCCGGTACCGGCAAGTCCGACGACCACCCCGTAGCCAACCAGTTGGTTGGTCCGCAGGCCAGCAAAATGACCGAGATCTTTTATACGTTCGGCCTGCGCCGGCTGCATCGCAATCAGTAATGTGATCACCACTGCAGCAAACGCATGGATGAAGCGGGCTATTTTAGGAGATAGGGTCATATTGTCTTGCCTGATCGGGAACTAAAAGGGGGAAACGAAAGAGAAGAATTTTTGCAGCCAGCCTTGCTTGCTTGCGGATGCAATTTCTCCGGTGCCACCATAGATGATGCGGGCATTGGCGACTTTGGTGGAAGGGATCGTGTTGTCGGAGGAAATATCTATCGCGCGGACCAGCCCGCTGAACTGCGTATGTTCGTCGCCGCGATTCAGCGATGTCAATTTCTGGCCACGCACCAGCATGGTTCCGTTGGCGTAGCTTTCAACAACCGTCACGCTAACTTGTCCCTGCAGCGAATTGGACTGGGCGGCATTGCCGCTGCCGTTGAAATTCTGTGATCCGCTGGACGCGACATCGCTGGGGGAGAATAACGAAAATAGACCTGTGGTAGGCGGTGTCAGCGAAATCCCGCCATTGCGGTCCTTGGATGCACTGTTTGCTTTGGTTGCCCGGGTATCCTCGACGAGTAATATCGTGATGATATCGCCTTTCCGGCTGGCCCGCATGCCGCTGGTCAATGCAGCATAGCCAGAAGCTTGCTGGAATATTGCACCATTGGCAACGGCGGGAGCAGGGGCTGCTATGGGCTGCGCAACAGTCGCTGCAAAGCCTTGCTGAGCATGGGTGCCGCCAGAACCGAGGCAGCCTATCAGGAAAAACGGGGCCACCATCGCAGGAACGGCTGTCTTTGAAAAATGGGATATGCGCATGATGCTAGTGCCTCTCGTTTTAATGGGGATTAGATTTGCTGGTTGACGAATTGCAGCATTTCGTCAGTTGCCGAGATCATTTTGGAATTGACCTCATAAGCGCGCTGCGTCTCGATCATGTTGACCAGCTCTTCGACAATATTGACGTTGGACTGTTCCAATGCGCCTTGCCGGATACTGCCAATCCCCTCTGTGCCTGCTTCACCTACCTGAGGCGGCCCGCTGGCCGGTGTCTCGGTGAGTATGTTATTGCCAGCGGACAGCAAGCCAGCCGGATTGGTGAAATTGGCTAACTCGATTTGGCCAAGCTCACTCACATCGGTTTGGCCGGCAAGATTTGCAGTAACGGTCCCATTATTGCCAATGGTCAGGGAGGTGGCGCCTTGCGGCACCTGAATCGCGGGTGTCAGGGGCAGGCCATCGCTGGTGACCAGATTGCCTTCTGCGGTGAGATTGAAATTGCCGGCACGCGTGTAACCCGTCGTGCCATCAGGCATCTCAACCTGGAAGAATCCAGAGCCTTCAATCGCCATATCAAGAGCATTTTCGCTATTCTGCAATGTGCCCTGGGTACTGATTTTACCAATGCCGGATAGCTTGACGCCGGTTCCCAGTTGCAGGCCACTGGCAAAGCGGTTCTGGGCGTCAGACGGTGCGCCCGGAGTGACAACATTCTGGTAGGCAAGCGTCTCAAAATCTGCGCGGTCTCGCTTAAACCCGGTGGTATTCACATTGGCCAGATTATTTGCAATTACGCGCATCTTGGTATTTTGCGCATCCAGACCGGTGCGCGCGACTTGTAGGGCTGCATTGCTCATTTGAAAATCTCCTTCGTGCGACTATCGCACCGATTAGCCTTGCGGCATGTTCATGACACTGGCGCTGCTTTCATCCAGTTCATCCGCGGTTCGCAGCAATTTGGCTTGAGTCTCCCAGGCGCGGCTGGTTTCGATCATGTCGACCAGGGCCGCTGTCATGTTGACATTGGATTCCTCCAGCGCTCCAGAAATGACCCGGGCATTGTCATCAACCGGCAGGACGCCGTCATTGGCCGCACGGAACAATGCGTCGGGTCCCTTTGAAATAGCGCTGCCGGTCATGCTGACCAGTTTGATCCGGTCGAGTTCTTGCGGCTGCGTTGGGTCACCGCCCTGCGGAACAATGAAAACTGTGCCATCTGCACCAATGTCCACGCGCTCCGCTGGTGGCATCGTGATCGGACCGCCTTCGCCCATAACCGGAAAGCCATCGCCGGTGACCATGGCTCCCGACGCGGCGATCCGAAAATCGCCGCGCCTCGAATAAGCTTCTTTGCCATCTGCGGCTTGTACCGCGATCATCGCATCGCCTTCCAGGGCAATGTCCAGGGAACGACCGGTTTGTGTTACCGATCCTGCGTTCATATCGGCCTGCATATCCCGTTCAACTGCCATTGCACGGCTGTCATGACCGGGGCCGTTCAAATATTGGGCCTTGGCTGAAACCATGTCGGCTTTGAAACCGATAGTATTGGAGTTCGCCATGTTATTGGCGATTGCCGTCTGTCGGTTCATCAACGATTTCATTGCGTTGATGCTGGTATATGCAAGCTTATCCATAGACTATTCCTGGAATGAAATGACCGTCAGATCCTAGACCTGAAGGTTAATCACGGTCTGGCTAAGGGTATTGGCGGTCTCAATTGCCTGGGCATTGGCCTGGAAATTACGCTGAGCAGCGATAAGCGACACCAGCTCTTCGGTAATGTCGACATTGGCTAGCTCGAGAGAACCTGAGCGCACCTGGCCAAGCGGACCGTTGGCGGCCTGATTGACCTGCGCCGGACCGGAATCACCGGTGGCTTGCCAGTGGGCATCGCCAACAGGACGCAACCCTTCAATGGCAGTGAAGCTGGCCATCGCCATCGCACCGATATTGATCTGATTGCCGTTGGAGAATGTCGCGCTGACCACGCCTTCACCATTGATCGCAATGTTGGTTAGCAAGGCGGCGGGATCACTGGGATCGACATCGGGCAATATGAAATCAAACATATCAGCGACATTGGTCGAAGTTGCGACACCATTAGCATCAACGGGCAAAAGCTGTGCTTTCGCGCCGGTGGTGTCGACGACTTCACGATCCACATTAACGGAGAAGGATCCGTTGCGGGTAAATGTCAGATCCTGTCGCGGAGGCTGGCCGCGAACAGAGAAAAAGCCGTCACCCGCGATTGCCAGGTCCAGTGTTTTGTCGGTCGCCTGCAATGTGCCTTGGGTGAATTGCTGGGTGATGCCGCTCAAACGAACGCCCTGACCAGCCACAGTCTTTGTGGTCTGGGTTGGCGCGGCGGCAAACAGATCGCCAAATTGTGCCCGGCTTTTCTTGAAGCCGGTTGAGTTGGTGTTGGCGACATTGTTTGAAATCACGTTCAAGTCAGTCTGCGCGGCTTTCAAACCGCTGAGGGATGTAAAGAAAGACATTATTTCTTCTCCTGTTGTAAATTAGGGTGCCCCTATCCGATGCGCATCGCTTCTGATGGCAGGACATTTCCGATAGGTGTTACAAGTATGGGCGAGCTGCTGGTGCCTGAGGCCTTGACCGAAGCCACGGGAACCCAGGTTGCCAAGTCAGAAACGGAACCGCCGTTTACGCGAACCCGCAATCTTCCGAGGTCCTGCGCTTCGCCGGCAGCATTTTTGCTGTCGAAGTTGAACTGGATTGGACCTGCTTCCTGTGCACCAAGTTCGGCAAACATCACAATTTCACCAGCGTCATTGAGCAAGTCGATGGAGAGATTTTCAGTTGGCTGATTGAGTGTAAATTCACCCGTATATTCGCCATCCTTGCTTGAGACAGCAAAGTTGCCGGGAACCAAAATCGAGTGGCCGATCCATTCTTTTGCATCGGACAGGCGATTATCGCCCAGCATCGCAGCGATATCGGTAAGGGACTGGTTCATCTCGGAAATACCGGCAACACTGGAAAACTGTGCAAGCTGTGCAACCATTGCCTGATTGTCGAGAGGATCGAACGGGTCTTGAAATTTTAACTGGGTCGTCATCAATCGCAGGAATGAATCCTGATCCAGAGTGCTATCACCCTTTGCATTGGCCGGCTGCGCGGCAGCAAGGCCGGCAATATTCGGCGTTGAATTTTCAAAAACTTGTGGTGCAATTTCCATTATTGGTTCCTTACCGTTTCTAGAATGAGTGATTTTGCGGTCTGTAAAACTTGTACGTTATTCTTGTAGTTCCGAGCGGTCTCGAGCATGTCGATCATCTCCGCCGTCTCATCGACAGCAGCCTCCCAGACAAAGCCTTCCTTGTCGGCAATGGGGTTGGACGGGTCATAGCGCTTTTGCGGTTCCGCATCGGTTTGAACCACGCGCTCGACATCGATGGTCGCCATATTTTCTTCCATGACGGAACGGAAAACGGGCCGCATGGCACGATAAGCTTCGTCCTTGCTGGCATAGTCCGTACGTGCATTGGCAAGATTGGATGCGGTTGTGTTGAGACGCACCATCTGGGCAGACATGGCCCGGCTGGCGACGTCAAAGACGTTCATGGAACCGCTCATCTCTATTCTCCTTTTAGGGCGCGTTTCATCGACGCGACCTGTCCGTTCAGAAAGGACAGGGTGGCGCGATATTGAATGGCATTTTCGGCAAACAGTGTTTGCTCGACCGACAATTCGACGGTGTTGCCATCAAGCGAGGGTTGCAGAGGCACACGAAAACCGGTGTGATCGGTCATCGCCTTGTCGATGGAGCTGCCATTTTGTGCTTGCTGCATCGCACGATCGAAATCGAGATCCTTTGCCTTGTAACCAGGCGTGGATGCATTTGCGATATTGGATGCAAGCATGTTCAGACGCTGTGAACGCAACTGCAGCGCTCCACCGTTTAATGCAAATATCTGATCCAAACTGGGCATCGAAATTACGTCCTGTCTTAATTGTCCGGTTTGATAACCGTACCTTTGGCATGAGAAATACCGGGCTTGGTAATCTCGAACAGTACTTCGCAAAGGGCGTGCCAGTTTTCGCATCCTCAGCAAGAAGTCTCGGTTTTTGGGGGATTTGTGTCATTAAGAGCAGCCTTATTTTCGACGGACCGACCGGACCGGCAAATTTTTGCCGGTTGCCGGAAAATTTTTGCCGCTTGTGATCAAAGTATGAACTGATGGATATTTTGCTTTCCAATATGGGCCGGTTCTTTGACCCATTATTATTCGCTCTAGTGCTAGGCGGCGTCCTGCTGATGGCCTGGCTTCAAAATGGCCGAGCCTCTTTTGGACTGGCTTTCACGGCGCTGCTCAATTGCAGTCGGGATCCGCTTGCCGAGAGCGGTGAAAACGCAACATTCACCTGTCGCCGGATCGATTTTGTGATGAGAGAGCAGGGGTTTAACGGACTCGAGCGCGTACGCAGTCAGGATGCATTTGTGACCAAATTGCTGGCCGAGCTGGTCAATTCCAAGGATGCGAAAAGCTTTGAGGAATGGGCTCGTTTGTCCGAAAATGTTGCGCGAAAAGAACAGGATATGCGGGCGACGTATTGGTCTTCTGCGTCAGAGATCGCGCCGGCAATAGGCTTGATCGGTACCATTATCGGCCTGATTCAGCTTTTTGCGACCGGTATCGATCCCTTGAAAATGGGGCCTGCCATGAGTTTTACCTTGCTGACCAGTCTCTATGGACTTTTCGTTTCGCACATCATCGCTTTTCCGATCTCGGCACGGCTACACGCCCGGGCTGCGATATTGAACGCCTATCGTGAAGAGGTGGTTCAGCATGCGATAGCAATTGCAAAGCGCGAATTGCTGGTGCTCGGCCCGGTGCATTTCTCACCTGCAAAACCGCTGCGGGCAGCAGGCTAGATGATGCATGCCAGCCGGACCACCTTGTCGTTTCTCGACCTGGCCTTGATGCTGTTGAGCGCCTTCGCCTACGCCCATTTCGTCAATCTTGCTGATCCGGAAACAAGACAGAAATTGTCTGAGCAGTCCGCGCAAGCACCTGATATTCAGGGTAATTATGATTATGACACCGACGCGTTCTTCAGTGACAGTAGCGCCGTTCTAACCCGATTTGCACGGCAGGAAATTGCGGAAATAGTACTGGCACATGAAAGCCAGTTGCTCACCATATCCGTTCCTGTGGCGCTTGAGAGCCGCGATGATCTGCGACTGAGGCAATGGGAAAAAGTTGCTGCACGGTCTGCGGCGATTGCGGACGCCTTTGAAAACGCCGGTCAGGATGGTGAAATGATCATATTGAATATGCCAGACAAGTTGATCTCTCAGGCAGACAGGAAGAAGCAGATCTCGCTTACCTTTCGGTCGATGGAAAAAGGTCAGGCAGATAAAAGATAGCGCTGTCGGAAAATTGGCATGAAACCTGCTTTGGCTTTTGTAGTCAAAATGCACTTAGGAACCGAACATGCTTCACTATCGCGCTGCCCTTCCGCTGGTCTCCCTCCTGATTATGGGTGCCGCTTCTCCTTTTGAGAATACGGTGCGCCTCGACAGCCAGGTCGCCATGCATCTTAATGCAAGGATCGGTGACGCCGGCGGAGCGCGTGCGCCTATAGATACAAAACTGCGATTGAAGCGTTGTCCGAACCCGGTTCAATTCTCCGATACCAATAATGGTGCGGTTCTGGTGAGTTGTCCTGAGCAGGGTTGGCGTATCTTTGTGCCGGTACGGCGTGGGCAGGCGCGTCTATCCAATCAAAAAGCCAGTGCACAGGAATATATCGTTTTTCGGAACCAACCTCTGACGCTTGTCGTACGGCGTCCCAGCTTCAGCATCAGCTATGGCGTGGTTGCGCAGAAAAATGGAAAGGTTGGAGATTTTATCCCGGTACGATCCAGCCGTAAATCAAAGGTACTCATGGCGCGTGTATCAGAGACTGGTGAAGTTGAGCTGGTACAATAAAAATTTTCGAAGAAGATATTAATTTTTTCACAACATACCGTAAATTGTTTTGAAAGATGTCGTAAGCGTTTCAGAGATATTGAAAATCATCAATTATCTGAACGCATTAAGGATGAAGTAAAATGAAACCCGTAGAAAGCTACTCTGCTATAAATACGCGGCTCGATCGTCCAACAGTGGCGGAGGGTGCACCAAGAAAACTCGAAGGCGGCGTTGATGCCGGAGGTTCGGGGAGCAAACCGACGATCACAACAACGGCTTCGATCTTGGCGGCACAGCAACCGCCATTTGATGAGCAAAAAATTGCCGAGATACGGCAAAAAATTGCATCCGGAGTGTATAGCGTGGATATCGCCGCGCTGGCTCAGAAGATGCTCGACACAGGCGTCTTTGGTGTAGGATCGGCGGAATGAAACACATAGTTGAGTCTTTTCGCAGTTCACAAGACAAGCTTTATTCCGCGTTGGAAGGGCATGACAGCGATGCGATTTTTCGGGCCAGTGAGCAACTTGGCCAAGCCGCCGCGCAACTGGGCGCAATCAATGCTCGTGAGCTAGACCCCGGACTGCGGCCACTCATTTCCGAGGCTGATCAATTGATGCAGGCTTCGATCTACCGGCTTCGGTTCTTGCGCGACCATAGCGCGACCCGATTGCAGCTCTTGGCTGGATTTCGCGGCAATCAAGCGGATACATATTCCAGCGCAGCGCGCAGCTATTGAGGCTTTGTAAAACAGCCTAAACCATTTCTGTTTGGACCAAATAGCGGTGCTTCAGCGCCCGCAAAAACGCGCGGGTAAAAGGCGCGTTTTATTGTGTAGTCAGAGACGCAAAACTTCCGCACAATCCCTTTCTTGGCATGATCATTGCTTCTCTCCTTTGCAGGAGACTTTGATTAAACCATGTCCAATCTTTCGATCACCCCTCAAGCAGCGCGTCATGATCTGACCGGCGTTATTGCGCAAAGTGCGCAGCGGACGGGTGTCGATTTCCAGTATCTTGTCGCTCAGGCTCAGCTTGAAAGCGGAATGCGCGCAGATGCCAAGGCGCAAACTTCCTCTGCGACGGGGCTTTATCAGTTTATCGATCAGACCTGGCTGGGGCTGGTAAAGGATAAGGGTGATCAATATGGCCTCGGTTGGGCGCAAAATGCCATATCGCGCAATAGCAACGGTCACTTGTCTGTCGGCGATCAAGCCCAGAAAACTAGGATACTTTCGCTAAGAACCAATCCTGAATTGGCGGCTAATCTGGCGGGTGAATTCGCCCGCGATAACAGTGCCTATCTGGAACAGCGAATTGGGCGCAGACCGGAGTCTGTGGATCTATATTTGGCCCATTTTCTGGGACCCGCGGGGGCTGCAAAATTTCTCACCAGAATGGATCGTGATCCCGATGGTTCGGCTGCGTCAGCCTTTCCCCAGCCAGCCCGCGCCAATCCCAATATATTCTTTGACCGTTCAGGCAATGCGCGGAGCTTTGAAGCCATTCGAGACCGCTTCCAGCGCAAACTGTCAGATGCCATCGATCTGGTCGGCAGCGGCAAAGATTTGCCAATGAGCGGAAAGAGTTTGCCGGCATCGGCAGATGCATCGCGAACCGTGCAGCCGGAGGACTATCTCCGGATCGCCCAAGCGCATGCCGCTGATCAAAATAATTTGAACGCACCGAAGCCATTTAGCGAGCCGGCACGTGCTGCCTATTTGATGCTCGCCACTCTGGGGATGTAAGATATAATGAACCGACAAATTTTTTCCATGGACCAAGTGGCTGATCGCTTGAGATCGGGCTTATTGCCACTTGCCACGTTGCTGCTGGTCATTTTCATGGTTCTGCCGCTGCCCACGATCCTGCTGGATATCGGCTTCATCACCAATATCATGATCTCGCTTGCGATCCTGATGGTCGCCCTGAATGCAAATAAACCGCTCGATTTTTCCAGTTTTCCGACCGTTTTGCTGTTTGCGACGTTGATGCGATTGGGGCTGAATGTGGCATCAACAAGGGTGGTGTTGGTGCAAGGTCATGAAGGTGGTGATTCCGCAGGCCAGATTATCGAAGCCTTTGGCAGCCTTTTGCTCGGCGGCAATTATGTTGTCGGTATATTCGTTTTCTCGATCCTGATGATTATCAACCTGATCGTTATCACCAAGGGTGCGGGACGTGTTTCAGAGGTTTCGGCCAGATTTACCCTGGACGCATTGCCGGGCAAACAGATGGCAATTGATGCCGATCTGAACGCCGGGTTGATCGCACCGGAAGAAGCCAAGGATCGGCGGTCCGAAGTGGCGACAGAAGCCGACTTCTACGGATCGATGGATGGCGCATCGAAATTTGTCAAAGGCGATGCCGTTGCCGGAATATTGATCCTGGCGGTAAACATTATCGGCGGCATTGTTCTGGGTACCACGATGCATGACTTGCCCTTTGCCGAGGCCGCAAGCACTTATTCAATGCTTGCAATCGGTGATGCGCTGGTGGCTCAGGTCCCCGCGCTAATCCTGTCCATTGCGGCAGCTGCCATTGTGACCCGGGTTTCATCCAGCAAAAATCTACCCGACCAGATAACTTCGCAATTCGGATCCGGTGCTGCTTGGGTTCCGGTCGCTATCATTCTGACGATATTGGGTGTGTTGCCGGGTATGCCGCATATGGTGGTTCTTCCCGCAGCAGCGGTGGCTGGGGGTTTTGCATTCTATCTCATCCGCAAGCCGAAGTCAGTCGAAGCACCGCCTGAACCCGTTCAGGAAAAGCAGCCCGAACAGATTGACTGGGAGGATGTCTCGGAAAAAGCCCGACTGGGCATTGAAATTGGCTATGGTCTCGTTGCCATGGTTGAGGATCGCAAAGGTGCGCCGTTGATGAAACGGATCACTGGTATCCGCCGGCAAATTTCCAAAGAACTGGGTTTTGTTGTGCCGCTGGTTCGGATCAAGGATGATCTTGAGCTGGAGCCAAATAGCTATCGCATCATGATGGGTGGGATGGTTCTGGGTGAAGGTACGGTTTGGCCCAATGACTTTCTTGCGCTTGATGACGGTCATGTCGATGCCGTCATTGAAGGGCGCCCCTGTAAAGATCCGACCTTTGGCATGGATGCTATCTGGATCGGAGGCGACAAAAAATCACACGCGGTTGCCGAGGGCTATACGGTTGTTGATGCGCCGACTGTAGTAGCGACGCATCTCAACGATGTCGTCCGCCGCAATGCAACGCAATTGTTCAGCATGGATGAAGCACAGAAGCTGCTCGACTTGTTGAAAGAAACATCGCCGCAACTTGTCGACAGCCTCACACCCCAGCCGCTTTCGCTATTTTCCATCACTGCTATTTGCCGCGAGTTGCTGGCTGAAAAGGTACCGGTCAAGGATTTCCAGAAAATCTGTCTGGCGATGCTGGAAGCGTCAAACCAGCATAGCGAAACTGATGAAATCGTGGATGCCATACGGCAGAGAATTGGCAGCTTGATTGTTCAGACGATGGTGCCAATCAATCTTCCTTTGCCGGTGGTGACATTGGATGCCGAGCTGGAAGGCCTGCTCGTCAAGGCGCTCAAGGTCGGGGAGGACGCAAGCTATCCGATCGAGCCGCAACTGGCGCAACAATTGGTTGAGGCAGTGGACGAAACCGCCCGGACCTTGCCGATGGAAGCACGCAATATCGCGCTGATCACCTCGCCGATCGTCCGGCGTCCTTTGGGCGGACTGCTGAAGAACCGGTTCCCTGACTTGACCGTGCTTTCCTACCAGGAATTGCCCGAAGACAAGCCCATCGAAGTGCTTGCGAAGATCGGCGTTCCCCAACCTCGTCCCGAACCGCCTCGGGTTGAAGCAAACCAGATATCTTAATCGAGTGGAATGAATTTATGTTTCAAACAAAAATCAAAGCATCTCAAGCTTACGGCGCCATGCAGATTGACGAGAACAAACTCGTCAGCGAGCATCAAGGACTGGTTACCAAAATTGCATGGCAGATAAAGTCATTCTCTCCCGATCAGGTCGAACTGGAGGATCTGATCCAGGTTGGCCTTGTCGCCATGGTGGAGGCCGCGGGCAAATATGTTGATCAGGGACATAATTTCAGCACTTATCTCTATGTACGGGTTCGCGGCGCTATGATCGACTATCTTCGTGCAACATGCAGTCTGCGAAGAAGCTCTGTCGAATGGAACAAGAAACTGCGTGCCATCAGCGCGCAGCTTGCTCAAGAAAATGGCCGCGAACCGAATGAGGTCGAACTGGCCGAAGCCATGGGAATGGATCAAACCGAGTTTCGCAAGAATATGGATCGGGCAATGGATATCCATGTCGACTCTCTCGATGAGGTTTACAGCGATTCCAGTAGCTGGTTCACCGACGATGATGACGATCAGCATGAAGCGTTAGAGAAAAGCCAGATGGTTGACCTCTTGTCGGCTAATCTGAAGAAGCTGAATGAACGCGAACAGATGGTTCTCAATTGCTATTTTATCGAGGAAATGCAGCTTGATGAAATTGGTGCTGTTCTGGATGTGTCTTCGGTTCGTGTCTGTCAGATCAAAAAACGCGCTTTGGAAAAGCTGCAAGCTGCGATGACGGCTGACTAGAGTGCAATCTGCTACCAAATTTTTTGTCTGTTTCAGAAAAGGAAAAAGCCCCTTCCCGATTGGGGAAGAGGCTTTTCCGTTCCACTGAACCGGTTAATTACCGGATCAGGCTCAATACTGACTGCTGAGACTGGTTAGCCTGTGCAAGCATCGCGGACGAAGCCTGGCTCAGGATCTGGTTCTTGGCCAGTTCGGTGGTTTCTGCAGAGAAGTCCACATCTTGAATACGCGAACGTGATTCCGTGATGTTAGCTACCCGGTCAGAAAGGTTGGATACGGTGGTCTGCAGACGGTTCTGCGAGGCACCCAAAGAGGCCTGAGCCGTTGTAATCGTGTCCAAAGCAGTGTCCAGAGCGGTCAACGCAGCGGTCGCGCCGGCTTCGGTGCTGATGTCCAGTGCGTTCACGGCAAGAGCAGCAGCGTCAACGTCGGTCAAGGCGACAGAGACTGTCTGACTGGCGTCACTACCGGTCTGAATGCTGATGGATGCGTTTGTACCATCAAGCAGGGCAACGTCGTTAAACGTGGTACGTGATGCAACATCGCCAATCTGCGAGATCAAAGCGGTAACCTCAGTTTGAAGGTTGGTGCGATCCCCGCCAGAAAGCGTGCCGTTAGCAGATTGAACGGACAGTTCACGCATACGTTGCAACATGCTCGTAATTTCGTTCATGCCGCCTTCTGCGGTCTGGGCGAGCGAAATGCCGTCATTGGCGTTACGGATTGCCATGTTCAGGCCGCGAACTTCAGAGGTCATCCGGGTTGCGATGGCGTTGCCGGCTGCGTCATCCGATGCAGAGTTGATACGGCGACCGGTTGACAGGCGTTCGATTGATTTAGCGAGACCCATTTCAGCTTGGTTTGAAGCATAGCTGGTACGCAGGGCCGTTACGTTGGTTCCTATTACAGTCATGGTGACTTCCTTTTCACAATTTACTTAGTCGATTGATACTGTGGGTCACCTCGTCTCCTGAAGCGGCCTCAGAGGAGTTAACGGTGGACCCGGAATAAATTAATAAAAAACTTTGTCGGTTCTCCGACACCTGCCGGATTTAAATGTCTGCATTCCGACGGAAATGTCGGAAAACCGACAGGGTTAGATCAGGAAAACGTTAGTTTTCAGCCATTCCCTAAAACTGGCACGCGGATTGCGAAGTATCGGATGAGCACAACAAGGATCCCGTGCTCAGAGTAAAACGTGAGGGAATGAGATGATCAACAACACCATTAAATCTAGCCTGGTCTCTAGGTTTCCAGAACTTGTTGATATGCTCGGGAGTGTTGAATCTTTCCACTCCGACCACACATTGTCACCTGCTGCTACGCAACTACCCCACATTGATGGCGCGGCAAAAACAGGTGCTAATGGTGGTGCAAAAGATCCCGTCGTAATTTTTCGCGATGGCCCATTCCGTTTCGTTCCGGCTACCCTCAGCCAGCCCCCCCGCATTGAATTTGGTGAAGCAGATAGAGAATTTGGTCTATCATGCATCATTGAATCTATGCGTGGGGGCAAAGGGCCTGCCTTCGCTGATCCAAAATCTATCGCCTTATATAAATATGCCGCCCGCGTAGCGCGTAGCGATGCCAATGTCATGATCACCGGCGAAACCGGTACCGGCAAAGAAGGCGTCGCTCGCTATATTCACGAGCACAGTACCCGTGCTGATAAACAACTCGTCACCGTCAACTGTGCTGCGATTACCGAAACGATGATCGAATCCATTTTGTTCGGACATAAGAAAGGCGCCTTTACGGGAGCCTATGCCAGCGCTGTTGGCCTGTTCAAAGAAGCCGACGGTGGAACGATTTTTCTCGACGAGATTACCGAGATGCCGCTGGAGAGCCAGTCCAAACTTCTTCGCGTGCTGCAGGAAGGCGAAATCTTGCCGGTTGGTTCGACCCGTCACGAAAAGATCGACGTACGCATCATCTGTGCCGCGAACCGTAATTTTGCCGAAGAGGTCAAAGCCGGAAAATTCCGCGAAGACCTTTACTGGCGTCTGAATGTTATGCCGGTTGAGTTGGAACCACTGGCTGCGCGTCCTGCCGATATTGCGGCGATCTCGGCCTTCATGATGATGGATTTCCAGAAAGGTCATGATAAATTTATCTCGCTTTCGCAAAGCTGTGTCGAACGTCTGAAGGCCCACCATTGGCCTGGTAACGTTCGCGAGCTAGCCAATGTTCTTCAACGCGCCCTGGTTATGTGTGATGGCGATCGGATCGAAGCTGGCGACCTGATGTTTTCAGGCGAAAGCCTCTCTGCTCAACCCAAACAGGATGCGGTGCAGCCTGGCAGTTCAGCCCGCTTCGTTCGCGGCCGTGATCTGCACTCCATTTCCAAGAGCGTTGAATATGACGCGATCAACAAGACGCTAGAACAAACCAATGGCAACCGCCGTGAAGCTGCCAAGGAGCTTGGTATTTCAGAACGGACGCTGCGTTATCGGATGGCCGATATGCGCGCGTTGGCGGCCTGAGCAGGGGATAGAATATGTCTTCCGTCAATATGAACAGTCTAATGGCAGCGCGCAACGCGATCCTTAACCGCAATAACGCGCTGCAGGACATTGCCAGTAAAACATCCAATCTGGCTGGTCCCGGTCAGGCGCCGCAAACCGAGAAACCAACTGGACCGAACGGTTTTGCCGACCAACTGACCAATGCCATTCAGGAAGTGAACAATTTGCAAGCAACCGCGAAAGCCAACACGGCTGCCTATCAGATGGGCGAGACCAACGATGTGGCTGCGGTGATGCTCTCCAAGCACAAGGCGTCGCTGGGTTTTGAATCCACGTTGCAAGTGCGCAACAAACTGCTGTCTGCCTACAAAGACATCATGAACATGTCGGTATGATAGATGGCTGAAGAAACATCCCTCAATCAGAACCTGACACCGGTCGCTCCGACCGGTGTTGGCGGTTCCGGTCCGGGCGGCGCCCTTGGCTCCATCCAGACCTTTGCCCGGCAACCGGCAATTGCGCGGGCAATGCCGCTGATCATATTGTCCGCTGTACTTCTTGCTGCATTATCGGCTTGGCTGCTGGTACGTGAGCCTGCCCAGCGTGACCTGTTTCGCGGATTGCCAGACAATGACAAAGCCGCAGTGATGCAGGCTCTGCAAAGTGCAAATATCGCCTATCAGGTTGATGATACGACCGGGACGCTGACGGTTAGCAATGAAGATTATCATACCGCAAAAATCGAACTTGCGGGCCAAGGCCTGCCGCGCTCGGCGCCCAGCGGCGATACCATTATGTCGAGCATGCCGATGGGAGCAAGTCGCGCAGTAGAGTCCGAAAAACTGCGGACCGCTAGGGAAATGGATCTTGCACGGTCCATTGAGGCTCTCGACAACGTATTGTCTGCCCGGGTGCACCTGGCTGTGGAACAGCCAAGCATTTTTTTGCGGGATAGAAACGAGCCAGCAGCGTCGGTCATTTTGCAACTAACCGGTGCGACCAAATTGGATGAGCGACAAACGCAGGCCATCCTCAATCTGGTGGCCAGTTCGGTCCCCGGTTTGGCGGCCGGTAACGTGTCGGTTATCGATCAGAATGGGCGCCTGCTGTCCCGAAACGAGGAGGACGATTCCCGCGGTAACGATGCACAACTGAAGATAAAAGCGGCCATAGAAGATCGTTATCGGCAGTCTCTGGCAAGCCTGTTGACGCCGATAGTTGGACCTGGAAATTTTGTCGCCGAAGTGACGGCAGACGTGAACTTTGATGAGAAACAGGCGACCAGTGAAATCTATCCGGCCGATGGTTCCGTCCTTCGTTCGGAGCAAGGCATGCGGTCGGAAGAACCGATCGGCGCCCCGCAAGTTGGCGGTATACCTGGCGCTCTGGCCAATCGTCCTCCCGCAGCTGCCGAGTTTGAGGAGCAGCCCGACGGTGAAGAAGAGCAGGTTGCGCAGCAAACCGCTCCACAGAAAACCAGCGAGGAATATCAACGCAATTTTGAACTCGCCCGTGAAATTGCCGTGACCAATCAAGCCACCGGACAAGTTTCGCGGTTATCGGTTGCCGTGGCAATTGATGACAAGGCGCTCAAAGACACCAAGTCACCGAAAGAGATTCAGGAAATTGAAAAACTGGTGAAGGGCGCCATGGGCTTTAATGCTGAGCGTGGTGATCAGGTCGCAGTTTCCGCGCGTCAGTTCCGTCCTGTAACCGAGAAAGAGGCCGAGGAGCCATGGTATGAATCCCCATGGTTCGGGGTCGTCAGCCGCAATGTCACGGCGCTCATTGTCGCTCTGTTGATCATCTTTGGCATCGGCCGGCCGATATTGAAGAGGTGGTTGAATTCGGAGAAGAATTTGAAGGAAAACGTTGCGCCGATTGCAAATATTCCCGCAAATCTCGGCCCTCAAAATGGTAGCCTGATAGGCGCTGCACCGGCCGGCGGTAACGCTCAAAGCGGATCAGAGATGGCAGCACTGCCGAGTGGTTCTCCCGTTACGATCGACATGATCCAGGCTGCACCCAGTTACCAGGAGCGAGCGCTTCTGACGCAGAATTTTGTCAAACAAAATCCCGATCATGCCGCGCTGGTGGTGAAAGAGCTGCTCAAAGAAACAGGCGAGGCGGAGGAAGTTGATGGCTGAGGCAGAAACCAAGAACACTGAAGTGTCAGACGAAGACGGCGCACAGCTGGAACTGATTACGGGTCGTCAGACCGCAGCGATCCTCATGCTGCTATTTGAAGACGACGAGGCCGCGAGAATATTGGAACGGCTCGAACCACAAGAAGTGGAACGACTCGGCGAGGCAATGTTCAGCGTTGCCGATGTCGATGCGATGCAGATTGATGGGTCGCTTGAACGGTTCCTGCAGTTGACCCGAAACCAATCGATGCTGGCTTATAAGTCCGACGAAAAAGTGGGTCGGGTATTCCGGCAAGCGCTGGGCACTTCCCGCGCCGAAACCATGATGAACCGCTTTGCGCCGAAACGACCCAGCAACATCGCGGAACTTTTGAAGTGGGTTCCCCACAAGGATCTTGCAGAGCTTGTCGCGAATGAGCCGCCGCAAATCTCAGCTGTGTTGATCTCTTTCATGACGCCGGAAGCAGCTGCGGAAATGTTGCAGCTTGTTCCGTCGGACCTGCAGGAAGAACTCGTCTATCGGGTTGCTACTTTGGGTCCGGTTAGCGCCCACGCCTTGGCACAGATACATGGGCTGCTGGAAAGCAATGCACCATCGGCAGAAGAAATCGCACCACCGATGGAAATTGGCGGCGTGATGGACAGCGCGTCGATCGTCAACAATTTTCCGAAGCAACTTGGACGCGCTGTTTTGAAAGGTGTGACCCGTCGTGACCGAAAAATTGCGAAAGAGATTGAGGATGAGATGTTCATCTTTGCCGATCTGATCAATCTTTCGAGCAAGGATCTGGGCACAGTCGTACGCAAAGTGGATACGGCAATATTGGTCCCCGCTCTGCGTGGTGCATCGAGTGAATTGAAAGCGAAAATCTTCGCTGCAATGTCCAAACGGGCCGCAGAGACAATCCAGGATGAAATTGATGAAGCACCGCCACAGCCGATGGAAGCTGTGCGGGATGCACAGAAGGGTGTTATCGCCATAGCCAAGGTCATGCTCGACAATGGAGAGATTAACATGTCCGGCGGCGGTGCCGACTATGTCTGATCTGCGTTCCGAGAGAAACCTGCATGACGCGATGCAAAAGGATGATGTCGCTCCGCTCTGGAGAATGCCACTCGAACAAAAGCAGTTTTCCGCTTGGTCGGGACGTTTGCCTCCTGATGCAACTGCCGGCGCTGGAAGCCATTTTCATGATTTTGGAAAAACGGACAGGGCAGGGGGGACCGCGTCTCCCGGCGGAGAAGAGGATATTTTTGAAGCCGCCTATCGCAAGGGATGGGAAGACGGACAGGCAGCGCTTTCCGCCGAGCAGGCAATAAACGATGAAGCTGCTGCCGCTATTGCGGACGCTATTGGTCATTTGAACGATCTTCATTCAACCGGCAGCTTTGCGTTGATCCTGACCGCGATTGAATCGCTTTTTCACCGTTGTTCGGAACTGGCGGTGCCGGATCCGATATTGCTGCAAGCATGGGCTACGCAACTGGCCGACAAGATTGACCAGGATCAGAAAGGCGCGAGCCTGGTGCTGCATCCCGATGACATGGCGCTGATTGATCAGGAAGCCTGTAAATTGCCTTTGCGTGCAGACCCTTCGCTTTTGCGCGGCAATTTGAAACTCAGTCACGCCGGCGGCTGGATTGAGAAAGGATCTGCAGTCGTATTGGACGAGCTGCGGGCTCTGATTGACGAGTTTAACGGTCCGCAACGGGATGCCGATCATGAATGATGGGCAGAGCGAATTTGTCAGCGATCCGAATAGTGGAAAAGGTATACAGGGTCTTCTGGCGCGGATCGACCATATCAGCAACGCGCCACGTTATGTCGGCAAGCTGTCGGCACATGATAACGGCATGTTGGAAGTAACCGGATTTGCTTATCCACTCGGTTATTCCGGTCGGGTGATAGCAACTGACGGTCGGGAAATCTGCGCCGAGGTGGTTGGTTTCAAAGGGTCACGGGCGCTGATGATCCCGATGGTACAGGACGCGCCCCTGCGTAGCGGCAGCCGCGTACTGCCGTATGTGAAATCCAATGAAGCAGCCGTTGGTGACGCGCTATTTGGCCGGATTATTGGCCCAATGGGCGAACCGATTGATGGCAAAGGGCCGATATTGGCAACTGAAAGCGTACCGTTGTCGGGGCAGGAAGGCGATGTCATGCGCCGTGCCAGTGTTACCAAGCCAATTGACATGGGGATCCGGGCGCTCAACGGCCTTTTGACCTTTGGTCGGGGGCAGCGGGTTGCCGTTATTGCCGGATCCGGTGTCGGCAAATCGATGCTGATCAACCAGATATTGGATGGCGTTGTTGCCGATGTCGTGGTTGTCGGTCTGATTGGTGAACGCGGCCGCGAGGTGAATGACTTCGTCAATCGCCGCAATGATCAAAAAGATGCCGTACCGACAATAACGGTGGCTGTTCCTGCAGATCATTCCCCTGCATCACGTCTGAAGGCAGCCCATCGTGCAACCGCCATTGCAGAGCATTTTCGTTCTCAGGGCAAATCCGTCGTGCTTGTCCTCGACAGCCTGACCCGAGTGGCCCATGCCCAACGTGAAATCGGGCTCGCGGCTGGTGAACCGCCAACCATGAAGGGCTATCCGCCGTCTGCGCTCTCGATGATCCCACGATTGATCGAACGGGCGGGCAATGACAGCCAGACCGGGGGCTCGATCACAGCGATCTATACAGTTCTGGCCGATGGTGATGATCTTGATGATCCGGTCGTCGACAGCGCGCGCGCCATTGCCGACGGGCATATCATCCTGTCAAGATCACTTGCCGAGCAGGGTATATTTCCCGCCATCGATGTCGGGAAATCGATTAGCCGTGTTGCGGTCGATATCATTGATGACAATCATCATGCCGTTCAAACACATTTCAGGCGGCTCTGGTCGATATATGAAGAAAACCGCGATCTCGTACTTATGGGCGCTTATCAGGCGGGGAGTGATCCGAATATTGATGAAGCGTTGGCCTATTGGCCGGTGATGGTCGAGTATATCAAACAAAAGCCACGCGAACTGGTCAGTTTTCAACAGAGCATTAACGATCTTGCCGGTCTGTTTCAGCCATGAAGCGCAAGGTCAAAGGGCTGCAACGCATCTTGAAGGTGCGGGAGACACAGAAAAAGCTGAAGGAAAGCGCGCTGGCGAAGGCCGGGAGCCATTGCGCCACGCTGGAGCATAATGCGCAGCGGATCAAAAATTTGCACAGCGAGACGCAATCGGATGTCAAAGCAGAAGCCGCCGATATGCTTGCGGCCAGGATGGAACTGTCGGGACGGCTGCTCGATGCAGAGCGATCAATCGAAAGGTCAATGGTGACGGCAAGGCAAGATTTTGCCCATGCGGAGCGGCAAAATATTGCCGCCCAGTCCACCTATGAGGGCACCGAAAAACTGCTCCAAACCAACATGAAAAAAGCCCGAAAAGCAGAAGTTTTCAAAAGCGATGTTCGGCATAACATACTGTATAATATAGCTAAAAATAGGAAAAAGGGGTCAGGACGATGATTAGCAAAATTATGGCAGAGGCCTCTCATTCGATAATTGGCATGCTTTCTGCAAAGCCTTCGGACATGGAAACAAGAACTGCCTCTGATGCGTTTAGCGCCCTTCTGATGCCCGGTGAGGACCGGCCGGCTCCAGTCATGCAAAATGGCGGCACAGACGTAGTAGAAGAAACCGGGATTGAACAATTTGTAAGCCAGCTGCTTGGCTTTGACAATCAACCGCGTTCACAATCAAATGCGCGGGATATTACCGGGACTGTTTCAACCCAGATTGTACAGGATGCCGAGGCCGACAAGTCTGACTTGTCTCTCGAAACAAGTCCGTCACCAGCTCCGGCTTCACAGATAGGACGCTTCATTGCGGTTCAACCGCAGCCGCAGGATCCTATAGAGAAAGCTGCTCCCAAAGGTTCTTATGAATCTGAAACAGATAATCGTGATCCAATCATTTCCGCAATGACGTCCGACAGGCTAAATCAGTCGAGTATCAGCGTTGATCAGTCCGATCTGAAAGCTAATCCTGCACCCCGCGGTCGCGATCCGTTGCCAGCGGACATGCCTGTTTCAGGTAGTGAGACCGTCACAATCAATCATCCACTGAGCGATGTCGGGAAAATTGCGACCATGCCAATCATCCTGGTCGACCAACCGGTCCCTTCAAGCGAGAAAATCACGACCGTCGGTAGCGAGCCAAAAGCTCAAATAGCGACGGAAATGCCGCGGATGCAGCTGTCAGATAAGAAGGCTGCTGGCATCAAAGCGGGCCTGCAACCTGCGCCAGCAATTAGCGATGAACCTGTGGTTCAAGACAGTATCAAGCCGGAAATCACATCAACAACTCATCGCGCAGAGGTGAAATCAACAATTGCCCTGGACTTACCGAAGCCAATGGCTGCGAGTTCAAAGGTGATCGACATCACGCCGACTGAAAACGCTCAGAAGGCCGCACCAACTGTTCCGCCGCTGATGGCAAAGCCCTATTCTGATGTAAATCGTAGTGCGCCGATAAAAACTCATGAGAGCACCGTCAAAACCGGACTAGCTCAATCAATTCCGCAAGTGGACAGCAGTGAACGCAAGATCGTGGCTCCGCTTGACCTTCGGCTGGCCAACACAGGTAAGAGGGACAGTAAGGTAGCAGAAATGCCTGCGGACATTGCTGCACGTGAAGTGACTGGCAAAATAGAAAAGCCTGTTAGCATCGAAACAAAAAGACCGCTCGTAGACATGGACAATGCCCCCGCCATGGTCTCGTTGGAAAGACATTCAGAAGCGCTGACGCCAGTTGCTGCAACGCCGGTCACTGCCACGCAAAACCTGGCAGGAAAAACCATCAGCTTTGACTGGACTGCTCCACAATTTGCAGAGCGTTTTGCAACTGAACTGAGTGATATGACAGTCAGTGGCGATCTGAAGCGGTTTGAAATCAATCCCCGCAATATGGGGCGCCTGGAGATTTCCTTTGTGGCCAGAGGCACGCAGGAGATCATCCGGATCGAAACCGAAAATGATGCGGTGCGCGAGATGATAGTCCAGCACAGCCAAGCCATTCAGGACATGTTGAAAGCGCAAGGACGATCCGACCTCACCCTGCGCGTTGATATCAAGGAAGATACCCTTGGTTCATCGCAATCAGACATGATGGATTTTACGCAGCAAGAGAATGAAAGCACGCATCAGGAGCGCTCGAACCCGTCCCCAGATCGCGAGCATATGATGACCACCGAAAGGCCATCGGATCCCCAAGAACCAAGCGATAACAGCCGCTACGCCTGAGCGTAGCGCAACACCGAGAACCATAAGAGACATCAGAGGTGAAAATGTCAGATAGCAATCCAGAAGAAGAAAAACCCAAGAAGAAAAAGGGCAAGATGAAGGGCCTTATCATTGGCGTTGTTGCGATTGCCGTTGTTGGTGGTGGCGGTGCAGCCGGAGGCTTTTATGTCGCTGGTACGATGGGCGGCGAAGGTCAAGAACCAGAAGACCCGAACAAGCCCAAGATCATTTTGAAAGACGGCACGGCCGTTAGCGAAACCGAAGCGAAGACAGCTGTTCCCGAAGAGACGGACAGCAAATTCAAGATTTCCTATCACCAGATTGAGCAACCGTTCACCTCGAACCTGTCCAATTCGGAGAGCTTTGCCCAATTGTCGCTGGCGATCTCGACCTACTATGACGAGCGCGTTTTCGAGAATGTTACCGAGCATGAGATTGCGATCCGCTCTGCCGTATTGATGGAGTTAGGGCAGCAGGATCCATTTGAGCTGGATACGTCCGCAGGAAAACTGAAACTCAAGAAAAAATTGCGAGATGTCATCAATGTAACCCTGAAAGAGAAGTCAGGATTTGGTGGCATTGAAGACGTTTATTTTACCAGCATCGTTGTCCAATAAAGATCAGGGAAAGCATCAAGTTCATGTCCAATCCTTCCTCAGAATCACCGTCCAGTGGAGGCGCTCCGGTAGAGCATAGTCTGCTAAAAAAGGGCGGACCCGATGATATGCTTCTGACCGTCTACCGCAAGGTAGAGAGAAAGCTCGCAAGTCAATTGAAACGTCATCTGACAAACATTGTCGGCAGCGAGTTGTCGATTGAACTGGCCGCTGGCGAAACCGCTCCATTTGCCGATTGGCTTGCCGGTCAGGAAACTGATTCCATCTATCTCCAGTTCCACTCCGGTGTGACCGGTCCAGCGATATGGGTTCGCATTTCCCGTCTGTTTTTAACCGGTTGTGTTGATTGCTTTTTTGGTGGCCAGTTTGATGGAGAAACATGTGCTACAGGCAAATTAACCCGTTCCGAAATCGGGATGATCGAGCGCCTTGCAGCTGCCGTCGGCGAAAGCCTGAGCGATGGTTGGTCTGCCGTTTACGAAACAACGGTGCGGTACGGCGGCTATATCCACGATAAGATTGATCTCGAAATCGACCTTGACGATCCCAACAGTCTTGTCAGCGTCGCGCGTATTGCATTGTGCGGACATGCTGTTGAGGCGATTGATTTTGTCCAGTCCATTGATGGTCTGGCTGCGATTGAGCCGCAGTTGCATCGGCCCGCTGCCCGTGAAACCAATACCATCGATCCGGTTTGGCAACGGTCGATGAAAGAGTCTTTTGATCAGGTCTACATGCCAGTCCGATCGGTACTGGCTCGTCCGACAATGGATTTGTCACAACTGTCGCGATTGTCGGTTGGCGATATTCTACCTGTTTCTCCGACCGACAATGTCCCGCTGATCGTTGGTGATCGCGTCTTTGCTCACGGCAGTATTGGCGAACAAAATGGCGGTGTCGCCTTCCAAATCAAACAGTTTCTATAGGACCAGAACATGAATGATATGACCCATGATAGCGAAGCTCTAGAAGCCGCAGAACCGGCCACTGTAAATGTCAGTCAGCCCCAGGACCATTACGCTTTTCTGGCGGATATCAAGGTACGCCTGTCCGTTGAGGTCGGCAGCGTGTCGATGACCGTTTCCGATATAATGGATCTGCAGGAAGGCTCAGTGGTCGAGCTGGATCGCCAAGTTGATCAACTCATCGACATAAACGTCAATGGTACTCTTGTGGCGCGTGGCGAGGTTGTTCCCGTCAAGAATAAATTCGGTGTGCGGATCGCGGAGATCGTGTCGAACGGCATGGCACGGGCGCGGGTCGAAAGGCGCAACTGATGACTTACTATATTCTCAAACTTCTGATCATGCTGCCGCTCATCGGCCTGATGATCTACGGTTCGCTCTGGCTTTACCGCAAATACCAACCACAGACGATGATGCGGCAGAATACGAATAGCCTCAATATTGTCGAAGTCCTGCCAGTGGGCATGAATAACAAACTTGCCGTTGTCGACTTTGAAGGGCGCAAGATTCTGCTCTCTGTGACACGCAGCGGCGTTACAAAAGTTGATGTGAAAAATGCGGATTAGTTTAAAATATTTCTGGCCTGTTCTAGCCTTTTTAGTCTCGGCCTTTGTTGCCGACCCGGCCTTCGCACAGGCGGAAGCACCGGGCGCGTCCGAGGCGTTGGAACGCGCGCTAGACGACGTTTCAGGAGACGGGCAGCCGTTGAGCACGACGCTGCAAATCCTCATCGTCATGGGGCTGCTGACGATATTGCCGTCGATTGTTCTAATGATGACCAGCTTCACCCGGATCATCATTGTTTTATCGATATTGCGCCACGCACTGGGTTTGCAGCAAACTCCGCCTAATCAAGTCTTGATTGGCCTGTCCCTGTTCCTGTCCCTTTTCGTCATGGCGCCGAGTATCGAGAAGATCAACGAGCAGGCAATCACGCCTTATTCCGCAGACGAGATTACGCTGACCGAAGCAATTGAGCGATCAGGTACTGTCATGCACAGCTTCATGGCTAAACAAACACGCCAGTCGGATCTTCGGCTGTTCATGGATCTCGCCGATGAAGACGGATTTGAAACGATGGAAGAGATTCCGTTTTCGATCATGCTGCCCGCCTTTGTCACCAGCGAACTGAAGACGGCTTTTCAGATTGGCTTCATGATATTTCTGCCTTTCCTGATCATCGATCTCGTGGTTGCAGCCGTGTTGATGGCGCTGGGTATGATGATGCTGTCACCGGTGATTATTTCGATGCCTTTCAAACTTCTGCTCTTCGTCCTGGTTGACGGTTGGGCGCTCACCATGGGCTCCCTTGCAGCATCCTTTGCGAGTTAGATAATGACGGATAATGCAGATTTCTTTGTCGGGATTGCGCAGCAAGCCTTATGGGTTACCGCCCTCGCCGCAGCTCCGTTTCTGATCCCCGCACTAATGGTCGGGCTCTTGCTCGGCATGGTGCAGGCGGCGACGTCAATCAACGAGCAAACACTTACCTTTGTTCCAAAGCTCGTCATCGTGGCGGTGGTCGCAGCCTTGTTCGGGGGATCGATAATCGTGCTGATCGTTGACTTTACCAGAGAGATTTTCGCTCGCATTCCGGATCTTCTGCTATGATTGCGCCCGGCTTTGCCGATGTCGAAAGCCAGATATGGCTCTGGCTAATGGCCATGATACGTCCCGGTGCCGCGATGGTTGTTACGCCGGTTTTCGGTGCCGCTAATGTGCCCATTCAGGTCCGCATCATTCTGGCCTTCATGATCGGGCTGGTTGCCACCAACAGTGCGTCCTTCGACCTGCCTGCTGACAGCGCGATCAGTCTGGCCAATACCATGTTTGTGATGGGAGAAGTGTTGGTTGGTCTTGCCATTGGTTTTGCCTTGCAGATTGGCTTTGCCAGCGCCCTGATCGCGGGTGAGGCAATTAGTAATGCGATGGGTCTGGGTTTCGCCAGCATGGCTGATCCGCAAACTGGTCAATCCACTCCCGTGATTGGTCAGTTTCTGACTATTGTAGCGACCTTGCTCCTGCTCGCAATTGACGGGCATTTGATGCTGCTGGCAACTATTGTCCACAGCTATACGGCTTTGCCGCCGGGCTATGCATTTCTGGGCCCCGAGCTGTTAATGGGGCTTGTCCAGTTTGGCGGTACGCTTTTTTCCATGGGCTTGCTGATCGCTTTGCCAGTGGGCGGTGCGCTTATCCTCATCCAGTTGGTGATGGGCTTCCTCGCCCGCACAGCGCCTGCGTTGAACCTGTTTGCCGTGGGTATTCCGGTCACCATCACTGCCGGTCTGGTCGCGCTGGCGATTACTGCCCCGATCATGGCGGATACGATAATCCGGTCGCTCGGCATGGGTCTGGGACAGGCCGCAATCATTGCAGGGGGTAACTAGTGGCGCAGGAATCACCAGGTGGCGGCGAAAAGACCGAAGCACCAACCCCAAAGAAACTGAAAGACAGCGCACAAAAAGGTGATGTGCTGCAATCCCGCGATCTTGGCGGGGCATTGGTCATATTTGTCGGCACTGTCGCGATGGTGACCTTTGGCGGTGCTTTATACCAGGCACTGGCCGACATGTTGGCCAGTGCCTTGATTTTCGATCATCGTGATGTCGAAATTTTTAATATTGAAGACCGAAGCTTCATGCTGGTCGGCGGTTTGATACCTGAGTTTATGAGCCTTTTCGCGGTGCTCCTGGTGGCTGCGATTGCGACGCCCGCATTGCTTGGTTCATTCGGATTTCGCTGGTCGGCGATGAAGCCGAAACCATCAAAACTGGACCCGATCAAGGGCCTCGGCAAGATATTTGGCACCAACGGACTGATGGAACTTGGCAAGTCGATAATGAAGGTTCTGCTGATCGGAGTGGTCGGTGGGACGATCCTGTTCCTTCATCTCGATAATCTTGCGCAAACCGGCGCGCAGGATCTCAATATGGCGGTTACCAGCTACACATCATTATTCCTGAAATTGCTGGTCGGGATAACGATCAGCCTGATGCTGATCGCAATGATCGATGTCCCGATCCAGATATTCCAGCGTGGCAAGCGGCTTAAAATGACCAAGCAAGAGGTCAAGGACGAATATAAACAGACAGAAGGGTCACCCGATACCCGCGCCATCCAGCGCCAACGGCGCAGCGAAATGTTGTCTGACTCGACACGCAAGGCCGTTGCGGATGCCACTGTTATACTGGTCAACCCAACCCACTTTGCAGTGGCGCTGCGTTATGATCGCGAACAAGATTATGCACCGGTGCTGCTCGGCAAGGGCTGTGACGCGATAGCGCTGGCGATGCGTGAAATGGCGGCCGAAGTCGGAACTCCGGTGATGGAATATCCTGATCTGACACGTTCGATCTACTATACTTCCGATGTTGGCGAAACCATCGATGATCGTCTCTATGCTGTGGTTGCTGCCATTCTCAGTTTCCTCATTCAGCTGGATGAAAAACTGGTTAGTCCGCTTCATCAACCCAAAATCAATGTGCCGGAAGACATGCAATATGGCGCAGATGGGAGCCGGCTCGCATGACCTGCAATGGGCTCCCGTCGCTTAATTCAACCCCGTTCATGCCGTAAATCACCCGAAAGGTGAGAAAAGAATGTTCAGTAACGTCATAAACAGCATCGGTGCCGGTTCCGGCCTCAACTCTGCACAGTTGGTGGCTGACCTTGTTGCAGCCTCAACCGGGGCTAAGCTCGGTCAGCTTAACGAAAGGGCGCAGCTTAACAGCTCGCGAATTTCGGCCATGGCAGCGACCGCATCGGCGCTCAGCACCTTTTCCGATGCCGTCAAGGAAACCCTGAACGGTCAGGGTTTTGTTGGCGAACTGGTATCGACGCGCACCGATCTGGCCAATGCCACCGTATTGGAAGAGGCCCGGCCGGAAGGCTTGCCGGCGTCCGTCGAGATTGTTCAAATTGCCGTCGCCCAGCGGGAGATGACAGATGTTTTTGCCAGCGCCTCCGATCCGATTGGAGAGAGAACGCTGACGATCACCAATGGTGATGGTAGTTTTGATATCATCATTGATGATACCAATAATAGCCTGACCGGCATGAAGGATGCAATTAACGCCAGTAACAGCGGCGTGACCGCATCAATATTGACCGACAATGCCGGTTCCCGACTGGTCTTTGAAGCACAGGAAGGTGTTGAGAACGCCTTTACGATCGCACAAAGTGGTGCGTCGCCAGCGATGAACCTGTCCAACATCGCTGTAGCAGCCGACAGCGTTATCCGCGTGGATGGGATCGAGTTGACCAACAGCAGCAACACGGTAACCGGCGCCATTCCTGGCGTGCAACTGTCCTTACTCGCCGCAGAGCCAGGCAGTAGCCTCACCATTAGCGGAGATTCCGAGCCGCTCGATGTGCGCAGTCTGGTGACGGAATTTGTCACGGCCTACAATGAACTGCGTCAGTCGCTGAACGCGGCAACGGCTCCGGGCCTTGCTGGTGCCAGCGGTGGACCGCTTGCCGGGGACCGCGGCGCGCGTGAAGTGATCCGACAGCTTAGCCAGCTGACCGCGACGCAATTGGTCGATAGCGGGGATTTCAGAACGCTTGCTGATATTGGCGTGCGAACCGAAAGCGATGGCACGCTGACGGTTGATGATGTCCGTCTGGATGCCGCGCTGGAGCTCGATACCGGAGCGATTAAACTGATGCTGGAGCCGGCCATCTTAACCGATACCAATATCGGCCTTGCTGGCGCTCTCGACAATATTTCAGCCACTTTGCAGGATGAAAATGGGGCTTTGGCACAGGCGCAAGAGCGGCTCGACACGATCCGGGAATCGATCGAAGAGCGGCGTGAGAAAATTAATGATGAAGGTGATCGCTTGCGCGAACAGCTTCAGGGTACGTTCGCGGGGCTGGAACGGCAGCTCTCGGTTCTGCGCGCAACCCAATCCTACGTAGAACAACAATTCGCCTCTTTTGATGACAACTGACTTTAGAAAGCAATAAAGAATGACATATCAATCCCAAATCGGCCAATCGCATCTTGCCCCCTCGCAATCCGGTCCACCCTTGGGTCGCCCGGTGAACAATCGGCGGACATCAAGTTACAAATCGATTGATAAGAACAGTCGGGTCTTATCCGCTAATCCCTATGATCTGGTTGCTGTGCTGTTTGCTGAGCTTCGGGACAATCTGGATCTGATGATTGAAAGCGCGCGCCGTAACGAGCATGGCAAGATGTTCGAGTATCGCGCAAAAGCACTGGGTATCCTCAATGGACTGGATGAGTCGCTGGATTTTGAATCAGCGGGCGATCTCGCACTGACATTGCATACTATTTATGCCGAAGCCGGTCGCCGCATTCAGGCCGAGATCGATACCTCTTTCATTGAGCGTGCCGAGTCTGCTCGGGAAATGCTGCATGAGATCGAGAAAGCATGGATGGCGATCGCGCCGGGTCAGCAGTCATTCTGATACCGGCCAGCGAACCGAAACTGGAGATCAGGCGAGCCCAAAAGCGGGCGTCAGCATGGCATTATCGTTCGTTGATTTTTCGATATTATATTTGCGCATCTTGTCGATAAAAGTAGTCCGCTTGATGTTGATCGAGCGAGCTGCCTTTGACACTACCCCATGAGAAGCTTCAAGCGCCTGCGCGATGATCCGCCGTTCTTCGTTTTGAAGATGGGCGTTCAGGTCGTTGATGCCGCCAGGTCGCTGTTCTCGTTTTGCAGTCTCTAGCGCTGCGGCAAAAGAGGAAGGGCCATCGGCAAGGGTAACGTCTGATGAGAAATGACGTTGCTGCTCCAATGGCGGTACCTGGAAGGCCAGCGGCTGCACAAACTCATCCACGGGGGCGGCAGGAACCAGATCGGATTGAACGAGGGTTGCGACATCCTGTGCATGAACAGGCGCACCGGCAAAGAATACCGTTGCACGCTCCACGACATTGCGCAGTTCGCGGACATTGCCTGGCCAGTTATAGTTTTGCAACGCGGTATAAGCCTCTGCAGTGAAAATCGGGCGCTCGTCTGAGGCAGACAGATTGTTCAAGAAATGCTCAACCAGCGCCGGTATATCTTCGCTGCGCTCGTTCAGAGCAGGGACTTCAATCGGCACCACGCATAGCCGGTAAAACAGATCTTCACGGAAAGAACCGCCGCGGATACCTGTCCCCAGGTTCTTGTGGGTCGCCGCGATCACGCGTACATCGATCGGGATATTTTGATTGCCACCGACGCGATTGACGATGCGAGTTTCCAAGACTCGCAGCAGCTTAACCTGCATGTTGAGCGGCATGTCACCAATCTCGTCGAGGAATATGGTGCCCCCATTGGATTGTTCGAACAATCCGACATGCTTGTTTACAGCTCCCGTAAAGCTGCCCTTTTCGTGCCCGAAAAGCTCTGACTCGATCAGTTGTTCAGGCAGGGCACCGCAATTTACGGTAATATTGGGGGCTGCAGCACGTTCTGAGATTTGGTGGATGGCATCCGCGACAACTTCCTTACCGCTACCGGAAGGGCCCGTAATCATGATCGAGCTGTTGCAGCGTCCGGCGAATTTCACCAGCATACGCAACTGCTGCATTTTGGGACTGTTGCCGATCAGCTTCGAAGCGAGAAGCGTGTCTAAATTTGCGTCAATCATTAAACTACCCAGATAACAAACCGCAAGTTTCCGGCACCGCCGGAGATGGATGGTTGGAAGATCCCGCAATCTCCCAACCGTCACCTGGTAAAAACAGAAATGAACAAAGATGGTTAAAGTCGGGTTAACAGCATCTGATTGGATTCAAACGATTTTCAAAAAGAAGGGTTTTGGCGGTAGAACGTAGGTCCTGTTAGTCCAGTTCACTCAGTATCGCTGAGATTTTATCTTTGCCCGAGACCGTGGTGGCAATGAAGACCATACGATTATCCATAGGGTTGGGAGACTTTTCCAACAGGCCATCTTCGGCCATCACGTTAATATAACGCATCGCAGTTGTCATCGGGATGCCGGAACTATGGGCAATGGATGAGACGGTGATCTTTTCTTCCTTGAGATCGCAAATATAAACGTCGAGGCACATATTCCAGCATGAATCAGCAAACAGACCGGAATTGAGGCCTAATGTATTCGCTTTGAAGCGGCTCCATCGCAACAGCTCTTCTGCGCGCTTGATTAGCTCAGCATTGGTCAGTCCAATGGAATTTGATCGTGTTTCAGAGGTTTGCGTGTCGTTCGTTGCAGCAACTAGGCCGTCTTGCAAGACAGTCAGCTTTTCGGTGGCCTTTTCCAATGCTGACTTGACTGCTGCAATTTCAGCGCTGACCTCATCCATTTTTTGATACCAAAGTTATTATTTTTTCCAAAAGTAACAGGCCTGAGAAATGATGGATATACTATCAATAGGTCATATACAATTACGAGTAGATGGTTTTGTTCGTCCTATAGCTTTTTTTTAATCTCCGAATGGTGGCCTGTTCTAGGCTGCATTTGGGTCGTTTGTTTTTCCGCAGATGGTCACAATAAATATATCGAGACTATCCAAGAGATATGTCAATACCATCAAATGGCAGCGAAATGAGATGATTAATTGGAAATTTTTACCAGATTGTTAGGCAATGACTGAATCGGGTTGAACGCTGGTCGCAAGCTTGTCGGCAAGATCACGACTGAGTAGCGCCATCATTGCATTTTCAAATGTAGCTGATTTCTCCATCAGCTGCCGTATGGCTGCACTATCCCATTCGACATATCGGGTTTTTGGCGGCGCGGTGACGTCTGCCGTTGGTGGTCCGGTCAGAACAAAGGCAATCTCTCCGACAAAGTTGCCAGGGCCCAATGTAAACGCATGTTTTCCTTTTTTTGCATGAACTGGGCCCTCAAAGATATAATATAGATTGGACAAAGGCTGATTTTCTGTCGTCAATTCAGTCGCAGATTCTACTGTGCGCCACCGTGCGATCTTGAGCAGCTGACGGAATTGTCCGGGCGTGAAGCCTTCAAAGGCTGCAAATAGCTGTTTTTCTTCATCACTCAAAGCCAGCATCGAGCGTTCCATGACAATGCGAAACAGGATTGTAAGATTGGCCAGGGCCAGGACGATAGTGGTCAGGATTGCGTCCCAGAGCGGTGATTCCGGAAATACGTAATAATAGAGCAGATAGAAAGCTGAGCCTGCGAGCACCAACAGCCTCAGCTTCAATTCATCGCGAATGAGAAAAGCGACAATGTAGAACAGAGCGCCGACATGGATCAGCAAAGCGGTGTTAAAATCAAATTCCATTGCGTATCCATCGGGTTTTTGTCTAGATATTGCAACATCTTCCCTTGGAAAATTGCTCATCCATGCCCAGCGCGCATATCATATTGTCAATCGCTATAGTGTTTACACTGCTGACTTCGGTCGTCCTGATCTTCTGGTTTCGCAAGACAGTGTTGACCGGGGAGCAGCCGACGAGCTTGATGGCTTTTATCGCGATTTTGTTCACTTCCGGTCTGGATGTGGGGCTGATCCTGTTTCCGTTGACTGAATTTCCGGTTTATGAAGCGGAGGCGGTTTACGGATTTACCAATCCTCTTGCGATTGAATTTGGATTTTGGGGCTTTCTGGTCTGGGGATTTTATTTTCTTACGACATTCTATTTTTGCGTCGTGGAGCCCCGGCTAAAATTGTTCGAAATCGGCTGGGTCAAGTTCATCAATAACCTGGTGATCATCGCGACCTGCGCCTTTACCGGCTTCCTGTTTTTCAGCTACCTTCCTGACTATATCCCCGATATCCCAGCGGTTGCGCGCTATGCTCTGGTGGCTGTTGTCGTGCTTGCCGCGGTTCTGTCCAGCACCGATATCCGCTGGGTTGTCTGGCTGAGTCTGGGGTCATTCATGCTGTTCCTCGTCCTGATTGCGGTGATGTTGCTGCATAGCGATATGGGCATTGCCGAATTTGCACTAAGCGGTCAGTATCTTGGCGGCTATTTCCGCCATTTGCATAGATTTGTCAGTCCGCTGACTGACTATCATGCCTTCTATCTTTTCTGGTGGTTTGCGTGGAGCATCATGATTGGCCAGTTTGTTGCACGATTTGTTGGCGGCTTGCGGCCCTGGCAGTTGTTAACGGCTTTGCTTGTCCTTCCATCCATTCCGATCGCTCTGTGGTTCTCAATCCTGTTCTACATACATAGCGAGCAGATCCTGTTGTCTGGTCTCTTGCGATCCGCAATGGTTGTGGTTGGGATTGTCTTTGTGATCAATTCCCTGGACTCTCTGACCCGCCTTTATTCCGAAAACCTCAATCTGACGGTCGAGCGGCTTGGGCGCTGGACTTATGTCGCGATGCACTGGGGTCTGCTCTTCGGATTGATCCTGCTATACCAGTTCACACCACTGAAAATCGAATGGATTGGTATGGTGGTCATTCTGCTCTACGCCTGTATATACGCGCTGATTTTTCAGCGCCGCCGCCAGCTCGCCGCGACACAGTTTTAGAGAGTTTGAAAACCATGCCAATCGTTTCCGAAGCCGACTGGGACTATATCATTATCGGGGCGGGATCTGCCGGATGCGTACTTGCTAACCGGTTGACGGCAGACGGATCAAACCGCGTGTTGCTGCTCGAGGCGGGCGGCAGCGACAAGAATATCCTGATCCAGATGCCGACTGCCTTGTCTTATCCCATGGCCTCAGAAACCTATAATTGGGGCTATCTGTCCGATGCGGAACCGGCTCTGGATGGCCGCAAGATCACCTGCCCGCGCGGCAAGGCACTGGGCGGCACGTCGTCGATCAATGGCATGGTCTATGTGCGCGGCCACAGCTGTGATTTCGAGGAGTGGGAAGCAGCCGGAGCACAAGGGTGGAACTACGCCAATTGCTTGCCTTATTTCAAACGATCAGAAAGCTGGCAATTTGGTGCAGATGAATATCGTGGCGGTGACGGTCCGTTGGGTGTCGGAGGCGGCAACAACATGACTGGCAATCCCCTTTACAAGGCGTTTATCGATGCCGGTGTCGAGGCGGGATATCCATCGACCGAAGACTATAACGGCTTTCGGCAGGAAGGCTTTGGTCCGATGCACATGACCGTGCGCGGCGGTATCAGGGAATCCACCGGGCGGGCCTATCTTGATCCGGTAAAATCGCGCGCGAACCTGACTGTTTGGAAAGACGCCCTTGTCGACCGGGTCTTGTTGGACGGCAAGCAAGCGGTTGGTGTCGTTCTAACCCATACTGGCATCAGAAAAACAATATCGGCGAAAAGGGAAATCATACTGTCGGCAGGCTCCATCGCTTCGCCGGCCATATTACAACGATCCGGTATCGGAGCCCCATCAACTCTGGCCGATGCGGGTGTTGAAACCTTGCACGAATTGCCGGGTGTCGGAGAGAATTTGCAAGACCATCTGGAGATTTACTTTCAGTTCCGCAGCAAAAAACCAGTCAGTTTGAACAGCAAATTGGGGTTGTTCAGCAAACTGCTGATCGGCATGCGCTGGTTTTTCTTCAAATCCGGTCTTGGGGTGACCAATCATTTTGAATCCTGCGCATTCATCCGGTCAGGTGCGGGCATTCAGTCACCCGATATCCAATATCATTTTCTCCCCGCAGCAATGCGCTACGACGGTACGCCATCCGTCAAAGGTCATGGTTTTCAGGTGCATGTAGGTCCCAATAAACCGAAAAGCCGGGGACATGTGCATATCCAGTCTACCGATCCCGCCGCGCCGCCAAGTATAAAATTCAACTATATGCAGCATCCCGATGATGTGGCGAAATGGCGGCAATGCATCAGATTGACCCGCGAGATTATCGCGCAGCCGGCGATGGATGCATATCGCGGCAAAGAACTGCAACCGGGTATAGATATCGCGACGGACGCGCAGATTGATGAGTGGGTCAAGGACAATGTGGAAAGCGCCTATCATCCTTGTGGTACCTGCAAGATGGGAACACAAAGCGATGCCATGGCGGTGGTCGATCCAGAATGCCGGGTGATCGGGCTGGACGGCCTGCGCGTCGTTGATGCCTCCGTCTTTCCGACCGTGACCAACGGAAATATCAACGCCCCGACCATCATGGTGGCGGAACGCGCGTCGGATATCATATTGGGCCAGCCGTTACTGCCCGGATCGCTGGCTCCCAGCTGGATTGACGAAAACTGGCAAACCCGGCAGCGCGGGGGAGAGCCTGTACGGGTTCTGGCCTGAGAATGGGGTCGTTGGTGCCGGGGCTCTGTTCCGGATATCGTTACCAGTTAACAGTTATAATATTGAAACTTCATGACAATCCGCTAATCATCCGGCGATGAGCAGCAATCCCATCAAGCGCAGCAGTGCCGCCAGTCAGGCCAGCCATCAATTCCGCTATTTTGACTTCGTGATGGCGGCCTTTGTCACCATCCTGCTGCTGTCTAACGTTATCGGGGCAGCCAAGCCGACATTTGTAACCATCAGCGGCGAGCAATGGGTTTATGGGGCTGGTATTTTGTTCTTTCCTCTCGGCTATGTAATTGGCGATATTCTTACCGAGGTTTACGGCTACGCCCGGGCGCGGCGGGTGATCTGGGCCGGTTTCACCGCAATGCTGTTCATGGCGTTTATGAGCTGGGTTGTCGTTTCTCTTCCACCAGCTGACGGCTGGGAAGGGCAGGCGGCCTATGAAAGCGTTTTTGGTCAGGTGCCGAGGATTGTTGCGGCCTCGATTATCGCATTCTGGGCCGGAGAATTTGTGAACAGCTATGTGATGGCACGGATGAAAGTCTGGACGCAGGGGAAAATGCTGTGGTCACGGACAATTGGCTCCACCGTGGTGGGGCAGGGGGTCGATAGCCTGATTTTCTATCCACTGGCCTTCTGGGGTATTTGGGAAACATCTGCCGTGTTGACCGTGATGGTCACCAACTGGTTGCTGAAAGTCCTGTGGGAAGCGGTTTTAACACCGGTAACCTATGCGGTTGTCGGCTGGCTGAAACGGCGCGAAGGCGTCGATATCTATGACGAGGCGACTAACTTCACACCGTTCAGCACCAAGACCTAACCACTATGGTTGTTATTGCAGCAGGCTTTTCTTGCCGGCCCAGCGCGCAAATAATAGAAAAGCGACAGCGAGAACGGGAATGGATATCGGCATGAACCAGCCCGCCTTGCTGATATACTCCAAATAACCATCAAGAATAAAATAGCTGCTAAACTGGACCAGCACGGCGATAAACGACAGCAGGAACAGCCGGACGGCAATTGCTCTGCGTAGCAACAACACGACGGATCCCATGAAGCCGCCGATGACAGCAACCGCGAAAGCGGCACTGGCCCAATAGGGGCGGTTTGCATATAATTGCTGCTCTGCCTCGCTGAGTTCCGCAAAATCCTCAGCGCTCATCAAAACTTCTGCGGCATAGGCGGCGACACCCAGTCCATTCCATAGCAGTGCGAATATCCCGATGGCCCAGAACCAGACCGGTAATTTATCATTTTCTATCATAGGCTTCACTCCTCCCAAAGAGCCGGAGCCACCATAGCAAAAACCGTAAAAAAGTAACTGACTTTTTGTCGACTGCTGCGTCAATCTGGTCCCGCGATTATTCGTTCGCGGTCTTTTTGTTTTGGCGATAGGCTGGGTGTATGACCGAGCATAATAAACCGATCATCATGACTGCCATGATGGGCAAACAGGATCTTGCCTGGGCGGATGCCTTGCGCCGGCAATATTATCCGCCCGAGCGCAATGTGCTGCCCGCGCATATCACCCTGTTTCATCATTTGCCGCCGCAAGCACTGAGCGAAATCAAGCAGGCCGTGAAAGACATGACACAACATAATCCCGCGCCGGGAACCTCCCTGCAACGGGTGATTCATCTCGGTAGCGGGGTCGCTTATCAGCTTCATTCCCCGGACTTGCTTGCCATGCGTATGGAAATGGCCGACCGGTTCCACGGGCTTTTGGTAGCGCAGGACCAACAGGTACCGCGGCTGCATATCACTGTTCAGAATAAAGTATCAGCAAAAGATGCCAAAGCGCTGCAGATGGCCCTTTCGCTGGATTTCGAACCCCGACCATTTGTCATCAAGGGACTGGCGCTGCATCATTACATGGATGGGCCTTGGCAGGATATCGGTGCCTGGCCGTTTCGCGGTTAGATCTGCTCGACTTCCTTGATCGGGATATCGGTGTCAGCCAGTTGCGCTGGGTCCAGGCTGAGGCCGCTTTCGACAACCTTGCGGCCCTGGACATAATCTTTGGTGGCGTTGACGCAGTCGAGCGCGATAACCTTGCCATCTTTCAGATAGATGACCGAGAAAGACCGGTTCGCAGGATCGCCGCGCACGATATATTCGTCATGACCGGTCGATAGTCCAACGGTCTGAAGCTTCAGATCATATTGATTGGACCAGAACCACGGTACGGCATCATATTCGCAGTCCTCGCCAATAATATCGAGCGCCGCTACCTTGGCCTGATCATTGGCATTTTGAACGGATTCGAGGCGGATATGCGCGCCAGCGGCAAAACGGTTGGCATGTGCTGCGCAATCGCCAATGGCATAGACTCCATTCAGGCTGGTACGGCAATGTTGATCAACATCCACACCGTTGCCCGCTGCCGCGCCAGCGGCGACTAGAGGGCCGGTTTCCGGAATGATGCCGATACCGACGATGATCATATCGGTTGGCAGCACGCGCCCGTCGGACAGCTTTACGCCGGTGGCCATGCCTTCGTCATTGGTCTCGAATCCCTCGACCGTCGCACCCAGTTCGACAGTTACGCCGTGCGCGCGATGCTCTGCTTCATAGAAGCGCGACAATGTTTCTCCGGCAACTCGCGACAACACCCGGTCGAGCGATTCCAGCACCGTCACTTTCTTGCCGAGCTTGTTGAGGACGGCTGCTGCCTCTAGGCCGATATAACCGCCGCCGACTACGACAACGGTTTCGGTCGTGGGCAGGGCGGCCATGATTTTGTCAACATCCGCGCGCGAGCGCACGCCATGAATATTACGCGCCTGGCTGCCGGGACAATCCAGCATCCGCGGTGTGCCTCCGGTTGCCCAGATCAACTTGCGATAGCCAATTTCGTCATCCGTGCTCAGCGTAACCGTCTTGTCCATCGGGTCCACTTTTGAGACCCGGCACCCGGTAAGCAGATCGATATTACGCTCGCCCCAGAAGCTCTCGGGGCGCAGCATGATTCGTTCAAACGCCTTGTCGCCTGCCAGATATTCCTTGGATAGTGGAGGGCGCTCATAGGGCGGATATTTCTCATTGCCCATCAGTCCGATTGAGCCTTCAAATTTCTGCTGCCGCAGCGCTATGGCGGCCTGCGCGCCCGCATGGCCCGCGCCAACGATCAAGATGTCGTAGGATTTGTTCATTTCCGGCCCCTTTGCGCCGCCCAGCGGCAAGGGGACCACTGTTAGCGCGGATGGCCGCGTCCTTGCAAGCACAAGAAAATGATCGGCAACTTGTTGACCGATAAGGATGCGGTGACTATAGCGCCGCGGTCCAAGGATTTTTGAAGCGACCCCTGGTCGCGATCAAAACCTGTTGGCGGAGTAGCTCAGGTGGTTAGAGCAGTGGAATCATAATCCATGTGTCGGGGGTTCGAGTCCCTCCTCCGCTACCATTAAAAACCAGCAGAAAACTTAGGAATATTGCCATTCTAGGGAGTGAAGTAGTCGATTTTAGCATTTGATTTGGTTGCTGACGAATACCCCAGATTTCCGACAATTCTATTCAATTCAATTTTATTCATGCAACAAAATTGCAGCAAAAAGAGTGGCTGTAACGGACATGTAGTATGGCTTTCAAAAGAGTAGCGATTTTGAAAACTCCGTTGGATATAGGCGAATGAAAAATATGTTCGTTTCCTGTTCTCATTTCGCCCAAGCTACTATCGCCTCTATCCATAATCCCGCCTCAACATGCAAATGCTTGTGAAGCGCCCCGAAAAGATCGTTCGGCTTTTATACGGCAGATCGAGGTGTGTTGAGCTAATGTCCGCTATGGGTGCAAAAGCGGACACAAATTTTGGAAAAGCCGGAATGGTCCGTTTATCGAATGCGGGCGGGGGATATTTTATTGTACCAGGGGCTGGCAAGCAGCTGCGTATGATGTAAATCACCCGAAAATTCTCTCTGATCAGGATTTCCCTATGCGCATTCACATCTCATTTCTAATGTTACCGTTTCTGCTCCTCCTTGCCGGCTGCGGTGGCCTCGTCCCGCAGGACACGGATCAACGGGGCGAAATCGCGCCAATTCTGACAAGTGAAGAAGCGTTTGATGATCAGACTTTTGCGAAGCCTCAAGAGGCGCGTGTGACGCATATCGACTTGGATCTGGCGATGGACTTCGATGCGAAAACTATCGGAGGGACGGCCACTCTAGATGTGCTAGCGGCGGATGAGGCAAGCGAGATTATACTCGACTCCAATGGCCTTCGCGTTTCTGCGGTCGCCGATGAGGCTGGCAATGCTCTGAAATTTGACCTTGGCGAGGTGGTCGAAGGCAAGGGCGAACCCTTGACCATCCAGCTTCCGGCTCAGAAGCTGGAGCGAGGCGCCGAACTGGCAGAGGGTGAACTTGCTGCAACACACCGGATCGTGGTCGAGTATGTATCTGCTCCTGGGGCCGAGGCCTTGCAGTGGTTAAGCCCTGAGCAGACTGCTGGTGGCAAGCATCCCTTCATCTTCAGTCAAGGACAGGCCATCAATAACCGTACGTGGATTCCCACCCAGGACAGCCCCGGAATCCGTCAGACATGGCAAGCGACCATCTCGGCACCCGAACCTTTGAATGTCGTCATGAGCGGTGTGATTCAGGGCGATCCCGAACCAGAGGACGGGAACCGCCGTGATTTTCGCTTCGTGATGAACAACCCGGTCCCTCCTTATTTGATTGCCATCGCGGCGGGTAATATCGAATTTCGCGAGCTTGGCCCGCGTTCAGGTGTATGGGCAGAACCCGAAGTCATCGAAGCTGCCGCGCAAGAAGTCGGCGATACAGAAGAGATGATCGACGCCGGGATTGCATTGTTCGGTGGCTATCGCTGGGGCCGCTATGACATGATCATCCTGCCACCAGCCTTCCCCTATGGCGGCATGGAAAACCCGGTGATGACCTTTCTCACACCGACGTTCATTGCGGGTGATCGCTCTAACAATGGTTTGGTTGCACATGAATTGGCACACAGCTGGTCAGGAAATTTGACCACTTATTCGAGCTGGCGCGATGGATGGTTGAACGAGGGGGTCACCTCCTATTTCGAGAACCGTATCGTTGAGGCAGTCTATGGCAAAGAGCGCGCCGAGCAAGAATATGCTCTCAGCTATGCCGGTTTGGTCGACGGCATCAATGATGTCGGCGCAGACAATCCCAACACAGCCATGCGCTCACCCGATGCAATAAGCCCGTTCGATACGAAGGGTTTCGCGATTTACGACAAGGGGACAGTGTTCCTGCGCACGGTGGAGAATATCATCGGCCGTGAAAAGTTTGATGCCTGGCTGACTCAGTGGTTTGACAGTTACGCATTCGAGCCGGTGACATCCGAAATGTTCCTAGCTGATCTGCGTACGAAGCTGATCGGCGACGATGCTGAACTGAAAAAACGATTGATGTTGGACGAATGGGTTTATGGCACCGGCCTGCCGGAAAACGCCTGGAAACCCGATCCGGAGGCCTTTGCCGATGTGGATGGCGCGGTTGCAGCTTATGCGAACGAGGGAACGCTGCCCAATGTCGATGCCTGGCGTGACTGGACGGCGGCAGAGCAGCGACGCTTTCTCGAGGAACTCCCTCAGGATTTGTCTGACGAGCAACTGGCAGCATTAGACACGACCTTGGGGCTTTCGCAAACTGGCAACAATGAAGTGTTGTTTCTGTGGCTGGAGGCGGCGCTAAGCAATGAATACGGTCCGGCCGTTCCGCAAGCCGAACGCTTTATGGCGACAGTGGGACGCAATAAGTTTGTCAGCCCCTTGTTCACAGCACTCAACGAAACGGATTGGGGCAAGCCGATCGCTCGGCGCATCTATGCCGAAACGCGGAGCAGCTATCACGCCTATACGCGCGGCAATGTAGATAAGACACTTCAATATAAGGTGTCTGCGGAAACGTCGCTGTCAGACTAAACTACTTTGTTGAAAGTCGGGCAAGCCGCGATAGGGCGAATTCATGCGCAGGTGTCCGCTTTCGGGATATTGCAGATAAACAAGCGCATTGCTCAATTCATTCAACGAGTATGTTGTTTTGAAAGGTTGATGCTGATGCCCCATAAATCGGTTTACACCATTAATATGACCCATTGATATTAAAGTGAGTGCCGGAGGAGTGGTTTAAAAAAAACCGAAAACAGCCATACCTGCATGAATCATAACCCATGTGTCGGGGGTTCGAGTTCCTCCTCTGCTGCCAGATAAACCTCAGAGGATGAGTGCTTATCTGGCCTGTTGTGACGTTAAGGTCAGTTTTACCGCATCGTTTTCAACTGCCTGGAAATAGTCACGCGCCTTTGCAGGCTGCCGGTTAGGGGATCAATCGTCCGCGCCGGCGGTCAGCTCTTTCTCAATACGATGCAACATGGCGGCGCTTTGCATGGATGCAGAAACGTCCGCTGGAGAATTATAAAGGGAACTGAGCAATACCAGATCCATTTCGCTAGCCGAAGCGGGCGTAGTGCCATCCGGTTCGGGGGAATCAAATAGAGATAGGATGGAATATTGGGGGGCCTGTTGGGTTTGACTGTTTCTGGTATCGATATAGGATCGCATTGCGGCATAATCCGCGATCTGAACAGTGGTCAGGTCAACCAGCGCATCCTTTTCGAGCAACAAGAAGGAATGGGTCATTGTTTGTTCGGTTGTCCGTTTGATCTTTGATTTGACGTTGGATCGCATCGTAGCCACTTCGGTCTTCGCGGGTACATCCACCGGCAGAATGTCGGTTTCATCGGAATATTGCAGAGCTCCGGATTCGGCAGAGCCTGTCTGAATCCGTTTCCATGCATAGGCAGGGCCGCCGTTCCTGGCGATCCGGTCTCGCTCATGAGGCGACAGGCCGCCAAATAGACGGGATTTTTTCTTGCGCAGCACTTTCATCGCCTCATTGCCGTCGGCTACAATCATCACGAATATATTCGGGTTGCAGCCTTCTCCAGCAACCCTCATGTCAGCTGCCAATGCGACACCGCGCATGCGTTTCTCGACCTGTTTCTTGTTGTTGTCCGACAAGCCAACGACCTTTGGGCAGATCGCACTGGAGAAGCGAGCATATTGACCTTCATGTCTGCCACCCTTTGGAGTAGCAATTGTCGCCCGGACAAATTTCGCAATGGCATCTTTGGTTGTTACTTTTCCGGTTACGACAATGTCCTGATCTGATGATCGGGGTTCAGTGAATGTCGCACTTGAAGGAGATGGAAAGAGGGCCAATCCTGAAATTGTCAGGCCGAAGGCAACCAGAATTTTCTGCTTTATATCCATTACATGCTCCTTATTTATACTGAAGCTTGCACAGTATCGACCCACTGTAAAGCAAGTGATCTGATCGGTTCGGCAATCTCACGCAGATTTCAACTGGCCCTGGATGTCTGTGGAACCCGGTTCTTCAAGGGCCAGGTGCGCAAGCTTGCCAAGAAAAAGATACGGTTTTTCAACATAATATTGTTTTAACCGAGCACTGCTGTGCTCAGGCGCACATCAATTATTGCAAATTGCCTGTAATGACGCCAATCACTGACGGCGTTCGTCGGATCTGGGGGTAACAAAAGACAGTGAATCTCAAGGCCATTTTTCTGTTTTCTCCGATCGCATTACTATCACCAATAGTCTTTCCGGATGGTGCCATCGCACAGAAATTGAAGCGCACGGCTCCGCTTTCCGGGCAGATAACGGCGACCAAGGGCGGTGAGCAAGCAACCTTACGTCCGCGCGATAATTGGCAGCGGGCAGTGGTACGCCAGGATCTTAAGGCAGGAGATGTCCTGCGCACCAAAGCGGCGGGCACATTGGCTATCGTTTTTGCCGATGGCACGCAGGTGCGCCTGGGAAGAAACTCGGTCATGGTCGTGCGGCGGGTGAACAAGAGCGGGCCATCCACCTTGTCGCTCCAGCGCGGGCGGGCCTGGGGACGAAGCCCGCGCAAGCGATCCAATCTTTCGATTGAAACCCCGTCTGCAACGGCGGCGATCAGGGGCACAGAATGGGCAATTAGCGCAGATGCAGATTCCAGCCAGTTGCAGGTCTTTTCAGGCACGGTTGAACTGTCGAACGAGGCAGGATCGCTGACCATAGAGGCGGGGCAGGCGGCAAGCGTCCGGCTTGGTCAAGCACCAACGCGCACGGTTCTGGCCAATCCGACGGGGCGCGAGCAAATGCTCTATTTCGTCAATCTGGCCGAAGGCCTGGATATGCTTGGCAATAGCAGCGAAACCTTTGTCACCGCCCGCCGAGCAGTGGATGAAGGGGACTGGGAAACAGCTTCTCGCTTGTTTGATGCGCTTGCCCGATCGGATGATCGTTCGGATCAGGCCGCAGGAATTTATGGTGGCTATGTTGCGGCAGTGCAGCTCGGTGAAGAGCGACCACCGCCTCTACTGGAAAGCACGGCCGAGAGCTATCTGACGCTCAGCTTGATTGCCGCCTATGATGGCGACTTGCGCGCATCCCAGAAGATCGCGAAGCAAGGCCTAGAGGCGTTTCCGGACAATGCGCTGCTCCTTAAGGCAAAGGCAGATGTAGAGGCCATGCTCGGTGACGCTGATGCCGCCATCGCAACCATCACGGCGGCCCGAACTGTCTATCCGGATGACGTGGCCCTCAAGATCAGTGCAGCTGATCTGATGCGCGATTATCGTGGCAGCCCGAAGGCAGCGAGAGACATTCTTCAGCCGATCCTTGACATTGATCCGGAAAATATCATCGCCCAGAAATCGCAGGCGAAGAATTGGATCGCCATCGGTGCAATGAAGGAAGCCAGTCAGCTTGTCGAACAGGCATTGGCAGCCCGGCCCTATGATGCCGAACTGGTGAGCATGCGGGCAGAGATATTGCTGGAGCAGAATAAATTATCTGCCGCCAAGACTGCAATCGACAAGGCTCTGGAAATGGATCAGGGCAATGCGCTGGCGGGCAACGCGCTCGCGCAATATTGGCGGCGCAAGGATCGACTGGATGAGGCGTTGGCGGCATCGCTGGCCGCCTCTGCGCATAATCCGGACTATGGCAAGGGTTTTCTGGGTCTCGCACAAGTGCATTATGAAATGGGTGAAACAGATTTGGCCGCGCAGCAATTTGATGCTGCCGACCGGCTGGATCCGTTTAATCCGGCCATCCCCTTGGCGCGTACCGGTGTCGCCCTGCAAGACTTTGCAGCCGATGATGCGATCCGGAATGCCAGAGAAGCGCTGACCCGATATCGCGCGCGCGGCGGGGAATATGTCAATCTCTCAGAAAACCGCGAAACCGGGAGTCTTGTTTCGCAGGCCTTTCGCTTTCTCGATCTGGAGGGATGGGGCCGCTATTATGCTGACCGTGTATTCGATAGCTTCACGCCATCGAGCTATTTCGATCAGGCGATCAACCAGACGCCGGGCCCTTTCCTGATCCGCAATGCCGACGGCAGCTATAACGCCCAACAGGCGGAGAATAGTGGAGAAGGCGAGAGCTTTGAGGCTCTGTCGAGCTTCCTGCAAGGGGTTGCGCTGGACCCCTTGAGCGTCGCGAGCTCGCAGCGGCGCTTGCGGTTCGATAATGGCAATTTTTTTGAACCGTTTGTTGGTGTGTCGATACTTGATGAAAATCTGCGCAATGAAAAGACGTTGATTGGTGGACTGGACAGCATTTTTGATGCGCCGCTGCCCACGGCTATCTGGCTGCGCGGCAACTATACCGACATTTCCGATAATCGCCGACGTCCCGATATCAGCCCTTTCTCGCGGCGGCGCGGTGGGGATAACTGGTTTTTTGGCGGTTATGTCGGACTGGAATTGTCACCGTCAGACAGCCTGGTTTTAAATGGCGAGTTGCAGCGCAATACCGATCTGTCCGAAACCAATGTGCTGGGACTTTTGGACAATAGCTTCGCGCTGGAAGAAGATCGTGAAGCGGAGAGAAACTTTCTGTTCGGCCTCTATAGTCACGAATTTGGTTATCGCGATCAACTCACCATCGGGGCCGGTTTTGGCCGGACGCAGTTGGACCGTGTCTCGATCAATACGACCAGCACATTGCCGTTTGCGGACGAACTGGCGCAAAGCCGCGGGACATTTACCTATTTCAGTGCAAACTATGCCAAAGGCCTTGGTCCTGTGGACCTACGGATCGGCGGGGAGTGGAGCGATGTGCGCACTCGTGATGTGCGGTCAGCCTTTGACTTCGCACAAGATAGTTTTGCGCCGGGTGTCGCGCCAACCCGCTTTGATTTGCGCACTACCGAAGCGCGGGCCTATGTCGACCTGCGCTACCATCCCATCGAGCCACTGGTTCTGCAGGGACAGATTGAAGCAACTGCCCGCACCACCGCTGGGGACACGCGCTATCCGTTTAACTTTCGTTTTGGGGCCTCCTATGAGCCCGTCGAGGGCCACTGGCTGCGCGCCGCCTTCCTGCGTCAGAGCCGCGGACTGTTTGATTTCAGCTTCCGGCCCGCCGCTGTGGTCGGTTTGCAGGCCAATTCCGTCCCCAGCTTTCGCCAAAGCCGCAATGACAGCGTGATTGTGCGCTGGGATGCAGAATGGTCTGACAACCTGTTCACGACCATCGAATATCAGGATCAGCAACTGGAGGCAGTCCAATATGCTGTTCCCGATCTGCCTGTGGACATTACCGGCTTTCCGGTTTCGGTGAAACGGATCAGCGCGGAAGCCAATCTGTGGTTGGGCGGCAATATCGGCCTGCGGGCGTCCTATGCCTATACTGACAGCGCGATTGAGGGCAGCTTCGTTTCGGGTGACAATGTCAATCAGGCGATTGGACCGACTTTCGGTTGTGCCACGGCAGACCTGAACTTCACTTTTGGTTGCACCTATGAATTGGGGGACCAGCTACCATTCGTTCCTGGCCATTTTGCGAGGGCCTCGCTGGTCTGGAGCCTACCAGCGCCCACACGTCTGAAGACAACCGTCTCCGGCAGTTATATTGGCGGACAGGACGATGATCTGGGTTTGCCGGTCGAGGATGTGGCGCTGGTTGATGCCCGGCTGGAATGGGAGCCGCTAGACCAGCGTTTTGCGCTCAATCTTTCGCTGCTCAACCTCCTCGACAAGCGCTATGAATCGGCCACCGGAGTTGCTGCACCGCGATTCACCGTGGTTGCAGGCGCAGAGGTTCGGTTCTGATATGGCCGAGCCCCGGATCACCGCCATGCTATCACCGCGCTTCAGGTTTTCCGGCGTGCTGCTGGTTGCTGTGGTTGCGCTGCTGATGGCCTTGCTGAGCCTGACTACTTTCATGCGCGATCTTGACGGGCGCAGCTTCGATTATCTGTCAACGGTGGCGCCGGCACTGCCCGAGCAGCCGGGCATCACGCTGATCGCGATTGACGAGCCGAGCATGGACGCGATCGGGCAGCAATGGCCATGGCGGCGCTCGCAACATGCCGAACTGATCGGTCAGCTCCGTAAAGCCGGGACCAAAGCCATCGCATTCGATGTGCTTTTTGCCGAACCATCGGACGATGCGGAGGACCAGGCGCTGGTCGATGCGATGGGACCGGATATTGTTCTCGCCGCTGATGAAAGCCTGATCGAGCGTCCTTATGGCAGCACGCTGGTGCGCACCGAGCCGATGGCAGAGCTGATCGCAGGCGGCGCCCGCTCCGGTATTGCAAGCCTGTCCATGGATGGTGACGGCGTTCTGCGCAACATGCCGGTTTACCAGGATGGCTTCATGACGACGCTGCTGGAAATGGCTGATGGCGCACCGGCACCACAGAGCGAAACGGTCCGGCGGATCCAGCATTTTGGTGCCGCGGGCAGCTATCCCACGATTTCCTATTATCAGGCGTTGGACCCCGAAGCCTATCTGCCGCCGGACTATCTCAAGGATCAGGTTGTGGTGATCGGCTTTGCCTTGCAGACCAACGCGGATGTTGCGACCGGCGGGATAGATGCTTTCGAAACCGCCTATACATTGCGGTCGCGTCAGCTTACCCCGGGCATAGAAGTGCAGGCAACGATTTTTGACAATCTCCGCACTGGGCTGTCGATCAGCATATCGCCACTCTGGCTATCGCTTGTCATTATCGCTCTTGCTAGCGCGCTGGCGTTGCTGGTGTCCCGTCCCAAGGAACCGGGTCGAAAGGCATTGTTGCTAGCCCTGGCCTTATTGGCGATCATTGGCGGGTCATGGTTGGCGCTGCAATTCGGGCGCTTCTGGATTGGACCGGTGGCTCCGTCCGCTGCATTGGTGCTCAGCGTGATTGCCATTGCGACGCGCGACTTTGCGGGCGAACAACGACGGGGACGCGAAGTTCAGAATGCCTTTGGTCAATATCTCGCACCCGAATTGGTGCAGAAGATCGCCGATGATCCTGAATTGCTCAATCTCGGTGGGGTCAATCGCGAGTTGACCATATTATTTTCTGACATTCGCGGCTTCACCTCCATTGCGGAAGCGATGAAGGATGATCCGCAAGGACTGACGCGGATGATCAATACGATCCTTACGCCGCTGTCGAACATCATTCTCAGCCATGGTGGCACGATTGACAAATATATGGGCGATTGCGTCATGGCCTTCTGGAATGCACCGCTGGACGATCCCGATCATGCGTTGCACGCGCTGGAAGCGGCGCGCGAGATGCTCGCGGAGATGGACAATATCAATCAAGCCATTCAGACGATGTTACCGGCCGGAGCCAATGTGCCGGTGATCCGCATGGGCATTGGCATCAACACGGGAACCTGCGTGGTTGGCAATATGGGGTCGGACCGTCGGTTCGACTATTCGGTGCTCGGCGATGCCGTAAACCTCGCTTCGCGTCTCGAGGGACAATGCGAAGAGCAGGGCGTCGACATATTGATCGGACAAACCACAGTCAGCGCGGCGCCATCTTTTTCCTTTAGGAAAGTGGCGGATATTCAAGTCAAAGGCCGATCCGCGACTGAGCCGACCTATAGCTTTTGAGCAATGTACCAGATCGGGACAGCCGATCGCGCCTGTTCCAGAAACCCTTATGCATCTTCCAGTATCCATGTTAGAAAATCACCTGGAAGCGGAATTTTTTTTAGGCTAATTGGTCTTCCGGTGGCAGAAAGTTGCCAGGAAAAGTGGGGGAAATTATGAAAAAACATCTTTTGGCTGCGGCTGGAGCTGCTTGTCTGACAGTTCCAAGCACAGCGAGCGCTGCAATCATTACGGAAACGCTTGGAATCACGGGCAGTGATTATCAACTGCTCTTTGGAGATCCGTCGGCTGCCCCGGCTGATCCAACATCAATCATATTTTCGGTTACGTTCGACAATAGCGCAAATGTTGCAGGAACAACGACGGGTTTGAACATAATTTCAGCCACCCTGCCTTATGCGGCTGAATTCGCATATAGTAGCGGTAGCGATACACTGACGCTGGCCACCAACGCTAATCCTAACAGCTGTGGAAATCCTTCGGAATCCTTCTGTATTTTCATCAATAATTTTTCAACGGCGCCCAGCACGACCTTTGTGCAGCAATCGACAGCAAGCGGCGGATTTTGGACAGCAAACTCGATCAACATCTCCGCTGTGCCCGAACCAGCCACATGGGCGTTCATGATCTTTGGCTTTGGTGCCGTTGGTGGCGCGGTCCGGCGTCAGCGCAGAGCCAATGTGAAAGTCAGCTACGCTTAAACAGAGATAACCAGGTTATCCCAAAGCCCTGCCAGAGCGATCTGGCGGGGTTTTTTGTTAGTTCGCCTGCAATTGCCTTGAGTGCTATCGCGGTCGTGAGGATCGCTGAATCACTTTTGAGAGATCGTCACATAATTTGAGACGAAACAGATTTTTTCGCGCTATCTCTATCCCACAACATCATCGCACCAGGTATCATCAGTGCCCACAAACCAGATATTGGCAAAAACACGCCGCATATAGTGGGTACGATAAGGAACGACCACCCTGTGATACGTTGAAAGGGCAAATGACCAAGTCTGCCAGCTTCGGTTATGATTAGTCCAAGGATCACCATTAGCCATGTAAACACAATGAACCAGAATGCCGCCATCATATCGAGCGTCCAGGAACTTCCCGCTCCCGGCCCCGCAATCCAAATTTCCCGAAGCAAATCACCGAACAAGACAAAGGACATTATCCCGTGACCAATACCCATGGCAAACAAGACCTGTCCTGCCCGCTGTAACATTGGTTTTCTGCGAATAGGGTCCAGATGATTCTGCTTTGTCATAAGCCGTGCGAAAGGATTAAGTCGGGGAAAGGCACAAACAGGATCAGGGCTACTACCCAGATACTGAACAACGCCGCAAAGAAGATCAGACCGGTTTCTCTATTTCCTCGTGCGATCGCCGGAACTGCAACGCACATCAACCAGATTGTTTTGTAGATGAGCTGTAACAGCAGGATAGGCCAATAGTCTGATGGACTTGTTATACCAAGAATCGCAACCAAACCGAGCGCCAACCACAAGGCACCGAGTATTTTAGTATTGCGATCAACGGTTGTTTCGCCGGCAAAGACATATTTCCCGGCTAAGCGTGGTAAGAACAATGCTACAGCACCTACCAGTCCCGCGCCGAAAATTGCGGCACCGAACATCAGCTGCAAGCCTAAGGTTTCAGCAATCAACATTCTAAAGACCTTCGAGATTTTATAAGTAACCACTGGTTACATTGCAATTTGCTTGAATGTAAAGTAAAAAGTTTCCACCGGAAACATTGGGGCAGCTATGGCATCTTATCATCATGGAAATCTCTCGGAAGCACTTCTCGATGCAGCAGAGGTTCAGATCGAAGCTGTCGGACTTGAAGCGCTCTCGATTAGAGCCTGCGCAAAAGCAATTGGCGTCACTCACAGTGCCGCATTCAGACATTATAAGAATAAGCGTCATTTGCTGACGGCTTTGGCAACCCGCTCCGCACATAGGATGGCTGATGCCATCCAATTGTCTGCTGAGAAGACAGCGCAAAATAAGGGTTTCCTGGAAACTGGACTTTCTTACATTGATTTTGCAATTCAAAATCCGCAGCAGTTTCGTTCGGTTTTTCGGGAAGAATTGATTGATGCCGATGACGGAAGCTATCGCTTAGCAACTGCGAGATTGGCGGCTCAGCTGGGGGATGGTCGAGAACAGCGATCACAGCCTGAGCCAATCTCCGAGGCGGCCTTGCTTGCTTGGAGCACAGTACATGGATTGGCTTGTCTAAGCATCGATGGATCTTTGGAGTCGGATATTTCCAAGGCAGATCGAATGCAATTCTTCAGAAAAACCCTTCAACGACTGGGTCCGGTTCTTGAACGCTAGTCTGAACCAAACCGCGAGATAAGCAACAATCAGACAGGTCTGCTGTTGGGCAGAAGCTGTCGTGACGCCAATTATATCACCAGGCCTAGCGCTCCTTACGGCCGCGAAGTGAAAATCTCCGAGGACGGCGAGATCTACCAAATTCCAGCGAAGATCGCGTGGTAGCGGTTTCGGTTAAGAGCTTGCGGTTTCGTTCAAGGAAAATTGCAGTGATGATTCCTGCGATTGCGCCAAACAGATGTGATTCAAAGGAAACGAAGCCGGCGGTGGGCAATATACCAAACACCATACCGCCGTAGAAAAAGGCAACGCCAAGCGCGATAACAATGCTGCGGAAACTGCGCTCTATCCATCCGAGGGCGATGATCAGACTCCATAGCCCGAATATCCAGCCGCTTGCGCCAATATGCAGGGCATCGCGGGCAAACAGCCAAACGAGGCTGCCGGTGATGGCGATGATCAGGAAGCTGGCGACTAGAAAATAGCGCCTGCCATTGAGCAAGCAGAGGAAACTGAACACCACGATCGCAAACATGTTGTTTCCCAAATGCGTGAAATCACCATGCAACCACGGCGCTGTGAAGATCGTGTAAATGCTGTCAATCTCGCGCGGTTCGATGCCGTAACTGTTCAGATAGCCGCCGGATAACAGATTGGCGATATGGACTGCGACAAATATTCCGCATAGGATCGCTATGACTTTTAGGCGTTCTGTCAGGTTGGGAATTCTCATTGGAACGTCTAGCCTAGCATCCGGTCAACCGCACTGCAAACTTGCAGGAGAGCAAGCGGCTGCTTAGGGCGCAAAAGCGGAGATCGCAGAGACAGGCTTCTTGTCTGCTTCCGACCGATCTGCGGACTATCAGCCAGCAGAGGCGCGCTTCAGTTCCACCAGCTTTGGATTTGGTTTGGGCGCTGCCTCCTCCAGACGCCGTTCCTCGGCGTTTTCGACACGATCTCGGCCGCTTGACTTGGCTCGGTAAAGCGCGGAATCAGCCCGTGCAAACAATTGCTCATAGGTCTCCCCGTCGCGCGCTGTGGCCACGCCAAAACTCGCAGTCAGGCGGATATCATCGTTGAGACTGGCATGTTCGAGACGCGCGAAGCCTTGCCTGATCCGTTCGGCTAACCGTTCAGCCGGGTCATTCGGGCAATTCCAGACCGCGATACAGAATTCCTCTCCGCCGATCCGGCCCGCTGCGTCGGATCCGCGGACCATCTGATCGATAAGTCCGCCGAAGCTCGAGATTGCTTGGTCGCCCGCCTGGTGTCCCCAAATATCATTTACCTGTTTGAAGTGGTCGATATCGGCGACCACCAGGCTCAGGGGTCGACCCTCGGTTTGCGCACGGGGAAGAAGATTTCGCATCGACTGCTCAAACGCACCCCGGTTGAGCAGCCCGGTCAAAGCATCACGCTCACTGCTTTCGCGCAGGGCATTGGTCCATTCGGCGATCGTCGCGCCGATCAGAACTATCGCTGTTGTCACACCTTTTACCCCGAGCACGAGCCCGATCAGTGAATAGTAAATCGACTCCCGATAAACCTGCGCCGGGATCGACTTTTCGAATAGCAGGGTTAATGTTGGCCTGACGAGGAAATCGGCGGCCTGAAATGCGATGATCGCGATAATCGCGACATCGATTACGGAGCGCCGCCGTGCCGTGAGGAGCGTAGTCACTCCCATGGCAAACATGACCCCATAGCCCATATTGACGACGACCAGTCGCGGGCCGACATCATTGGAAAAGCTAACTGTCAGTCCCAGTGCCAATGCGCTGATCAGGTAAACGGCCGCGAAGCTTCCCAGATGAAGCCGTTGCCCAGCGCGCTCACAGACCGATGCCACCAGCAAGGTAGAGCCAAGAGCGTAGAAAACCTGCGTCACATGAAAAAGGTAGAACGCATCGGCCGGCAGGAAGTGGGTGATAAGAAAGCCCACTGCGGACAGGGCATAGGCAATGCCAAAGCCGAGCACATGACGCTTCATGCGCCCCACCCGCCAAAGCACCACGAATGTCGCCGCAAAAAACAGCGCCATGAGCGGTGTCACCAGTCCCAGAATTTGTGTTTGCATCTATCCCCAGCGCTCCTGACTCCGTTGGTTAGGCTAATATGATTAAGAGCGTCTTAAGGAATTCCAATCCACTCCGTCGGGGAAGAGGCTATGAGAATTGTGTGAACTTTGAACGGCAATCTCTGTCGTCATTCCAGCGGAAGCTGGAATCTCCAACAGACCGGCACCCTTTTTTGAGGAGATCCCAGCTTTCGCTGGGATGACGGATTGGGTGGAGGGTGTTTCCTATGACTTAGAGCTTGTATCCATAGCGATCCGCCATCTCTACGAGCTGGGGATATTCTGGATAGGCCTTGATTGCTTCGCTAACGTCTTCAAGCGGCTGTTCAACAACAGCACGTCGAGAATTCGAATTCTCGGAACGGCTTTTCTGGATATAGGTGAGGTCTCGACCAAGCCAACTCGAAATATTCTCGATATTCTCTGACAGCTTTTCAATCTGAAAGCGTTTGTCTGTAATGGCCTCGCATCTTCGGTTCCATTCGATATACCAGCGTAAACTGCTTCGAAGAGGGTCGTCGCTAAACTCAAAATGTTTTTTGGCAAACGTATAAAATGGCATGCGTTGGTCTTTAATTTTGTCGTCAAACCATCCGAGATTATAGGTAGAGAGTATAACTTTATGAGGGTGCCTTATCTGATGAATGGCTATGATTTCGGGGTCGGGAAGATAGGGTATTGCGAGCCAAGACGCATCACCTTTGCAATGAATACCGCGATCCGGATTTCTCAGCTTCGGACCATCAGGAGTGAAGTAGGCTTCATGGGAACATTCATAGCCGGAAGCTTTGAAAAGATCGGCCACGTAGGTGCTTCCTGAACGCCCGGTTCCGATGATTGCAAATTCTGGTTTCTTGGCCAGCACCACATTTGCCACTTTGTACAGTGACAACGCGATCGGCAAAACCGGTTTTGGTAGGGATTCGCGAACAGCTCTGAGATTCAGGCCCATAAATTACACCGTTCAAATTTTGTTTGTACTGGATTGGGTTCGCAAGATTGTTGACTATGACGGCGTCCATACTGCCGCTTTATCAATCGGCCTAACAATCTCGGACAAAACTGTAAATCAGATTTTCCCCAAGGAGATGAGCGAAGCAAAGCTGTGCTCTGGAACGATGCAAGGGAGGGTGGAACTTACCGGATTGCCAGGCCGCTACTCCCCATGGACCCGCGATGCATTGTGAAACCGTTGATAGACGAACCAGCCTGTCCATAATGCGGCATAGAGCGCTAGGCTAGCGAATATTGCGGGTTTGGGATCGCTGATCGTGCTGATCGAGCCGGCATAGGCGGCGATAGCGATATAGGGGATTGTCCCCAGTGTATAAAAAGCCAAATAGCGGAATAGCGGCATGCGGGTCATGCCCGCCATGCAGGCGGTGACCTCTGGAGCCATCGGAACGGCGCGGGCAAGCATGATCATTGCCGGACCGCTGCGGATGAAGGCAGCAGCCATTTCCGCGCGCTCGGTGTCGCTTTTAACGATCAGGCCGATAGCGCCAGTGCCGTATTTCCAGCTCATCCCATATCCGGCAAGCATCGCCAGCGTCAGTCCGGTAAAAGCCGCCGCTGCCCCCATCGGAAAGCCCAGAAAAAAGCCCGCCAGCAGGATAGTGGCAAGGGTCGGAACGGACAGGATGATGTCGAGCAGTAGCAGGAGGACAATCAGAGCAAAAATATAGATCGGATCGACCTGCTGCGCGGCGTCGAACCACAATCGGACCTTTTCGATGGTCAGCAGGTCTAGGCCACGTCCGACCAGAAATATAACCACAAACAGCAATGTCAGGGCGGCCATGATTTTAACCATTGGTTTCATCAGAGGGAAGTGATCATTGACTGATTTTATTGCCTATTCAAACAGCATGTCGGCGGCATTATTAGCTGCGCGCTGCCAGGATTTGCTTGTTGCGCGCCTCGACCGCACGAAACCCTTTGAAGACGCTGAGCTTTGGATCGGTCTTTCCGCTCTTGCCGATATTGAACAGCTGCTCATAAAACCAGTAGATCGTGGCAAAACCATCTACCGCCTTGACCATCTGGAAGCGCTTCAGAAAGCCGAGCCAGTCGGGGATGAGTTGCAGTGTATTTTCGAAGCGGGGCAGTTCGTCGAGCCCGGCGAGCAATTGTTTTGGTGCATCGGTCATAACGCACATCGGACGTCCCAGGCCGATCAGATCTGCGGCTCCGTCGGACAAGGCCTGTTCCATTGCGGCGCGCGTACGAAAGCCGCCAGTGACCATCAATGGAACCTTGACCGATGCCTGCATAGCTTTGGCAAAATCGACAAAATAAGCTTCGCGCGCCTGGGTTGAGGGTGCAACATTCTGCTCCTCTTTCTCTTCTAGTCCCTGCGCTCCCATCAGCGCGGGCTGTTCGTAGGTGCCACCGGATATTTCGATGAGATCAACGCTGGCAGCTTCCAGCCATTGTACGACTTGCAGGCTATCCTCAAACGCAAATCCGCCCTTCTGAAAATCGGCGCTGTTGAGTTTAACCGAGATCGGGAAATCGGGGCCAACCGCGGCACGAACCTTGGCTACTGCCGACAGAAGAAAGCGTGCCCGGTTTTCCAAGCTGCCGCCATATTCGTCCGTGCGCTGATTGGCGCGCGGGCTGAGGAAGCTGCTCAGCAAATAGCCATGGGCGCTGTGGATTTGCGCGCCGGTAAAACCTGCTTCCTTGCAGGTCTTAGCAGCCAGCGCAAAACGATCGACGAGATCCTCAATCTCGAGGATCGTCAATGCCACAGGCTCGCCAAACTGGCCACCAGGCAAGCCAAGCTTCACCGCCGACGGAGCCTTCGGATGCTTGTTAACATTGCTTTGTGTCTGCCGACCAGCATGGCTAATCTGTGCCCAGAAATGATTGCCGCCGCGCGTAGCGATAGCGGTCCAGCTTTTGAGTGCCGCCATCATCGCTTCATCTGCTGGCTTATCGATTACGACATTGCCGGGGCGTTCCAGATGGTCACGATCAATCTGGATATTCCCGCTCAGCAACATGCCGGCACCACCATCTGACCATATACCGTAGAGCCGTTCGAGTTCCGGAGTGGGCACACCATCGGGCGTCGCCATTCCTTCGGTCATGGCCCCTTTGCCTATGCGGTTGGGTAATATAGCGCCACAGGGCAGGGTGAGTGGATCGGCGAGTGTTTTGGTCATTAATTTGCCCCGAAATTTCCATTGCGATTGGAAACTGATTCTGTCGGATGGCGCAATTTTTAGCAAGTCCTATGTCATGTTAACGACATTTTAAGGCTGAAATCCGCCGATTTGGCTTTTGAAAAAAAGCGGTTATAGTGCTATAGGCGTTAGATCGGGGACTAACATCCGGCAACGTCTATGGAGAGTGCGTTGAAGGGGAAAAGATATGGTTGCGACAGCATCTCGTAAATCGGTTACAAAACATCGCGATAATCGCGATTTAATGTCCACGCAATCTGTGCGGTGGGACAAGAAAATGAGCAACAACTGTGCGTCGGCTTTGCTTGTTTATACGATGATGCAGATATTCTTCGTCCTTAGTTTTATTGAAACCAAAGGCATGTCAATCGCTCCCTATTTCGGTCTGGTATTGCTTGTCGCGATCATCATCCCATTTTGCCGCAAATATGAAAAACGCTGGGAAAATTTTGCTGGTAATGGCCTTACCTCGCAAAGCCTGGCAGCCCGCTTCCGCAAAGACCAGATCACACTCTGGATTTTGGCTCTGGGACTTCCCTTTGTGTTCATCGCCATCATCAAGGCCATCGGCGCCATTTTCTAAAAATATCGGAATGTCTGGCAAAGACTGACAGTGGCGTTGACCTCGCCGTTGCTGATACCTATGTCCAACCCATGCTAAAACCACAAGAAGCGCAGGATCGCGCCGACGCCCTTATCTCCCAAGCCAAAAAGGCCGGTGCTGATGCCGCAGACGCGATCTATGTCTGTGATGCTTCGACGCAGGTGTCGATGCGTCTCGGCAATCTCGAAGATGTCGAGCGATCAGAAGGCGAAGAAATCGGCTTGCGTGTTTTTGCAGGCAAGCGCTCAGCAACCGTATCATCGTCCGATATGGACCCTGAAATACTATCCGCTCTTGTTGGCCGTGCGATGGATATGGCGCGCGAGGCACCTGAAGATCAATATGCGGGGCTCGCGCCGGAAGAACTCATCCTGAAATCCGATCCTCACCCGATAGATGGCGATGACGGGATTGATCCTGATCCTGCTGCGCTGCGAGAAATGGCCTTGCAAGCGGAGCAGGCTGCGCGGGCAGTTGAGGGGGTTACCAACAGCGAAGGTGGCGGTGCCAGCGCTGGCCGGTCGATTGTCGCGTTGGCAACCAGTCATGGCTTCTCCGGCGCGTATTCGACCAGCGGCTATAGCTGCCACGCCAGTGTCATCGCCGGCGAAGGTGATGGTATGGAACGCGACTATGCCTATGACAGTACCCGTCACTTTGAAGATCTCGACACCGCGGAGGCTATCGGCAAAGAAGCCGGCGAACGCGCGGTATCGCGATTGAACCCTGTAGACTTTAAATCGGGGGCAATGCCGGTTGTGTTTGATCCGCGGATCAGCAACTCATTGCTCGGTCATTTTGTTGGTGCCATTGCAGGGAGCAGCATAGCCCGCAAGACCAGTTTTCTTCTGGAAGCACTGGATACGCAGGTATTCGATAGTGCGATCAATCTAATCGATTGCCCCCACCGCAAACGAGGCTTGCGGTCGAAAGCCTTTGATGGCGAAGGGTTGCCAACAGCCAAAACAAAATTGATCGACAATGGTCGCCTGACCCAATGGATTATGGAAAGCGCATCGGCACGGCAATTGGGATTGCAGCCTACTGGCCATGCCTCTCGCGGGGTTGGGGGTGCGCCAGGTGTCAGCGTGACCAACCTCCACATGAATGCTGGAACGGTGAGCAAGGCAGAGCTGATCAGGGACATCAAACATGGCGTTTATATTACAGAGTTGATTGGCCAAGGCGTGAACCCAGTTACAGGCGACTATAGCCGCGGTGCAGGCGGTTTCCTGATCACGGATGGTGAAATCGGAGCACCGGTTTCGGAAATCACTATTGCGGGCAATCTCAAAGATATGTTTGCGAGCCTGATCCCGGCGGACGATCTGGAATATCGCTATGCCATAAACGCGCCGACCTTGCGCACCGACAGTATGACGGTGGCCGGTGGTTAGGAAGGCCTTTCAAATCTAAATCGTTAGTGGCGCGCGTGCCGAACCGCGCCTATTAGACAGAAAAGCCGTCTTTCCAAACCCGTTGGAGAAGGCTGAGGGTTAATGGAGTTATTTTCGGTTGGTTGATTTCGATAAGATTGTTGCGATAGCCAGAGAGGCTGGCGATCTCGCCATGCGGCAATGGCAGGCCGGCAAAAGCGCCGAAAAGACATGGGAAAAATCGCCCGGACAGATTGTTAGCGAAGCTGATATTGCGGTGGATCGATTCCTCCGCGAGCGCTTGGCGGCACAATTGCCTGAAGCCGGATGGCTGTCAGAGGAAACCGCGGAGGAGCAGTCGTTATCTGGCCGTGATATGGCATGGGTTGTCGATCCGATTGATGGAACCAAAGATTTTGTGAAGGGCGAAACGGGGTGGGCGATCTCCATCGCGCTGGTCCAAAATGGCGCCCCGATTTTTGGTATTTTGGAAGCGCCAGCGATGGAAGAAACCTGGATCGCCAAAGCCGGCAGTCATACAGAAGTGAATGGTCGAGCGCTTAAAGCGAGTACCCGCGAGCATTATGATGGATCGCGCATACCGCTTGGCGATGTTGATCTACCGAAAGAGATCAAACTGGCTCCTGTGACAAAACCCAACAGCATCGCACTGCGTCTGGCAATGGTGGCGGATGATCGGGCGGATCTGGTTGTCTCGACCCGCTGGGGTAGTGAATGGGATATTGCCGCAGCCCATGTAATTGCTCAAGAAGCAGGTGCAATTGTCACCGATGCGCATGGCAAAGACCTGCGCTATAATGGCACGCATGGGCAGGCTTTTGGTGTCCTATGCACGTCAGAGGGTATTCACGATGCTGCCGTCGCTCGTGTCGCCAAATTTCTTTCGGAAAATGAAGGGCAGAGCTAAACTGGCTTTCGCGGACGCGTCCAGAGCTGTTCGCGAGTTGCCCCTTTGGATCTGAACACCGCTTGACCGAGAGCTTTGGCAACCCATGCGACCTTTGCTGCCTTGCTGGTCACGATCCGCTTGTTGAGCGAGCCGCCATCGCTCCGTCTCACCGCGCGTGCGATATCGCCATATATGCCTGCTGCCGCTAACACGGCCCAACGCGAACGAAAAGGCAACCGTGCCGCACCGACCCGAGCGGAGGCTTCATAGCGTTCCGACAGATCGCATAGCCGTTCGATCAACTGAACCAATGCATCCTGCCGTGAGGGATTCATCAAGTCATCAGGATTAATCCGCATCTCGGCAAGCCAGTCTTTGGGCAAATAGCAGCGCCCGGCTGCGGCATCCTCGGCAATGTCGCGGGCGATGTTGGATAGCTGGAAAGCCAGTCCCAGATCACTGGCACGGTCGAGCGTTTCATCGTCCCGTGGTGAGATACCCATAACAATCGCCATCATACAGCCGACCGCGCCGGCGACGTGATAGCAATATTGATAGAGATCATCCTCGCTCTGCGGCCGCCATTGTTTGGCATCCAGTGCAAAGCCGTCAATTACATCATTGGCCAGTTCAAGGGGCAGGCGGCACTCCTGAGCGACAATGCCTACCGCATCAAAGGCGGGTTTGCCGGTTTGCTCACCACCCATCGCGCGGCGTGTCAGCATCCGCATCACTGCGATGGTTTTTTCCGATGCCGGGGTCGCCGACATGCCATGACCATGGTCCTGACCATCGGCCAGATCATCGCACTCGCGGCACCAGGCATAGAGCATCCACACCCGTTCACGGGTTTGTGTGGCAAACAGCTTGGAGGCGAGCGCAAAGGATTTGGACCCGCGATCGATACTGGCTTTGGCGTGAAGGACGAGGTTGGCGCGATTCATCAGGTGTCTTGCAAAATATCCTCGAGCATCAGCTCCGCCGTTGCCTTGGCACTGCCGACTACTCCTGGAATACCGGCACCCGGATGGGTTCCCGCACCAACAAAATACAGGTTGTTGATCACATCATCCCGATTATGCACCCGGAACCAGGCGCTTTGGGTCAGGAGTGGCTCCAGACTGAATGCGCTTCCGAGATGCGCATTGAGGTCGGTGCCAAAGTCCTGAGGTGTATAGTGAAAGCTGGTCACAATCCGGTCATGAATATCAGGGATCAGACGGTGGCCGATCTCGTCGAGAATACGCTTCTCATATATTGGCCCCATCTCTTCCCAGTCAATCGGCAGCTTGCCCTGGTGCGGAACAGGCGCCAACACATAAAAAGTGCTGTGACCTTCTGGTGCCATCTCTGGGTCGGTTACCGTTGGATGATGGAGATAGAGCGAGAAATCACTCGGCAGCACGCCGTTATCGTAAATATCCTCCAGCAATCCTTTGTAGCGCGGACCAAACAGAATCATGTGATGGGGAATGCCTGGCCAGGTCCCTTTGAGCCCGAAATGCACGACAAAAAGCGACGGTGAGTATTTCTTCTTGTTGAGTGAAGCGGTAACCTTGTCACTGCGATGTTTGTGGCTCAGCAGGTCGCGATAGCTATGCATTACATCGGCATTGGATGCGACGGCATCAAATGTCTCGCTCCAGCCCGACTTGCAAGTCACACCCGATGCGCGATCACCTATCATATCGATGCTCGTCACCGGATCGGACAGTCGGATTGTGCCACCAATCCGCTCAAAATGCTTCACCATCGCGGCGATCAGCATGTTCGTTCCACCCTTGGCGAACCAGACACCGCCTAGCCGTTCAAGCTTGTGGATCAGACCATATATTGCGCTGGTTGCCATCGGATTGCCGCCAACCAATAGCGACTGAAAGGAAAGAAACTCCCGCAGTTTTTCGTTTTTCACAAAGCTTGAAACTTTGGCATAAACCGAGCGGTAAGCTTCAAACTTCATCAGCGCCGGTGCCGCCTTGATCATCGATTTGAAATCGAGAAAAGCCTTGGTTCCGAGTTTGACATAGCCTTCTTCGTAAAGTCCGCCGCTATATTCAAGGAAGCGTTTATAGCCTTCGACATCATCCGGTTCTATCGCGGCAATATTGGCGTAAAGCTCGTCAGGGTCATTGACGTAATCGAAATTCGTGCCGTCTGGCCAGTTCAGCCGGTAAAAAGGTGATACCGGCATCAGCTCGATATCCTTTGCCATGTCATGACCGGTTAAGTCCCACAGCTGGCTAAGGCAATCGGGATCGGTGATCACGGTAGGTCCGCCATCAAAGATAAACCCTTCCTTGTCCCAATAATAGGCCCGCCCGCCTGGCTTATCGCGGCTTTCTAGGATCGTGGTCTGGATGCCGGCGGACTGCAAACGTATGGCAAGCGCAAGTCCACCAAAGCCGGAACCGATTACGGCGGCTTTTCGGAACAGTTCGGGCTGGCTTTTGGTCACTTCATTCATGGTGATTGGGGCTCATCTATATTTTATCATGATAGGGAGGGCTTTGGTAATCGGAACCGGTGGACGGCCAAAGAGGAGTGCGGCCTGATCCCATCTGGTTGTGGTGCCAGCATAGAAGCGCGCAATCAAATTCTCATCCTTGCTATAGGTATGTTCAAGCGTTTTATAGCGTTGCTCGGGCTTACCAGCCTTGAACATCATTGCACAGAGCATATGATAGAATTTGCAATGCTGCCAATGCTTTGCTGCATATTCCCGAAGCATCTTATCAAGGTCATCCTGGGTTAAATCGGGTAATGTCGCAACCTTCATTGCAGTTCGTACAGCCATCGGCAGGGAGTAGCTGGTCACCGGATGGATTAGCGCGGCTCTGGCTCCGGCACGGGCTTCAACCCCGTCATGGGTGGCCCAGAATGCGTCAAAATCTCCGCCATAGAGCACAGGCAGACGGCCGGCTTCACTACGCTTGATTTCAGCAACATCCCAGCCTTGCGTCCGGGCGTAATCGGCAATGCGTTGATGGCTGGTTTCGACATCCAGTTCATCGCCGTTGGAATAATAAGTATCTTCAACAAATATCTCGGTCGCGCTGAAGGGCAGGGAATAGACGAAGCGGTAGCCGTCTATCTGTTCGACCGTGGCGTCCTTGATAATTGGACGGCTCAGTCCATGTGGTTTGGAAAGACGCAGAACCTGGCCAGCAAACTTCTGCCAGCCATATTCAAGCGCGGAAAAATTGCCGCCGCCCCGGGCGTCCAATATCATATTGGCGGTGAGTATATCGCCATTGACCATCGTAATGACGTTAGCCGTAATCTCGCTTATTTTTGAGCTGGTTATAAGGCTCTTCTGCAAAAGTTCCTTGCGAACAATGCGATTAAAATTCTCCGACAATATCGACCGATAGCCGGTATTCAACGTACGACTATATTTGGGAAAGCGTACGTCATAACTGTCCCATTGATGGGATATCAGCGGCTCGACCAGCCACAGATGCTCCGGCGCTATGTCACTCTCAAAAAAGGACCAGATATGATTGCCACCAAAATGATCTTCGGCCTCGATCAGCGCAATCGACAGTTCCGGCCGCAATTTGTGCAACGCCAGCGCGATCAGCCCTCCGGCCAGCCCGCCACCCGCTATCGCCAAATCAAACTGCCTTTTCGCCATATGGCCGCCGTAGCCTATGGTGAAGGCGGGGGGAAGCCTGTCCCAAAGCATGTAGCAAAATAAACTGGTTTCACCTTGCCTGCGGTGGCTTTGCGGCATAGCCTGCGAGAATGAACTTGCTGCTCCCTATCCTGCTTTCAGCGGTTGCCATGACGATCATAGTCGGTGTGCGCTACTTGCTCACCAGCGGCTTTTTCGCTTGGCTGACGCAGCGGATCAGACCTGGTCAGTATGATCGCCTGAAGCCGCAGATATCCCGTGAGATCCGCTGGTCGCTCTATTCGGCCGCAATATACGGCATTCCCACTGGTATCTTGGCCTGGGGTTGGCAAAATGCGGGTTGGACAAGAATTTACACGGATATCAGCCTATATCCGCTTTGGTATCTGCCGCTGTCATTATTCGTCTATCTGTTTTTGCATGACACCTGGTTTTACTGGACCCACCGATTGTTTCATCGGCGCGGATGGTTTGAAATAGCTCATGCGGTGCATCATGAAAGTCGACCGCCAACCGCCTGGGCGGCAATGAGTTTTCACCCGATTGAAGCGATTAGCGGAGCTATTGTAATTCCCGCTCTGATCATCGCGGTTCCGATCCATGTCGGCATTTTGGGACTTGTCCTGCTGATCATGACGATTATGGGAGTGACGAACCATATGGGATGGGAGATGTTTCCGCGATGGTTGGTTAACGGCCCGTTAGGGAAGGGGCTGATAACTGCAACCCATCATGAAAAACATCACAGTGCGTACAGGGGCAATTATGGATTATACTTTCGGTTTTGGGACAAAGTCTGTGGCACAGATCTCGGGCTTGGGTCTTTTGATGGCGCTGCCAAACAGCGCAGCAGTAGCTAACCAGGCAGCCGTTGCGCCCGTGGTGGCAGCGACGCTTGATATCTCCGTTTCAGGACTGCGATCTCAAAAGGGCGATGTGTTGGTCTGTTTGAGCACCAATCCCAAATATTTCCCCGATTGCCGCAAGGATAAGGAAGCACGCAAAATCAAGGTTGCCGCGTCCGATGCCGGCAGCGTGCAAATCACTGATGTGAAGCCGGGTACTTATGCTGTGGCGCTTATTCATGACGAAAATACCAACGGTAAAATGGATATGGCGCTGTTTCTGCCGCGCGAGGGTTTTGGTTTTTCGCGAAATCCCAAAATCGGCATGGGACCTCCCAAGTTTAAGTCTGCCCAGTTCACGGTCGGTGCAGAAAACGTGAACTATGCCGTAAAAATGAAGTATATTTTATGATGTAAGCCCGATCCTTTCCCCCAAAGATTCAGGAATTCAAATGTACAAATATGCCTTGGCTGCCAGCTGCCTTTTCCTGGTTTCATCACCGCTTTTGGCGCAAGCCGAGGGGCAACGTCCTCCGACGGGGAAAAATGTTTTTGACGGCGACTATGTAACGATTGGCGCCGGTGTTGCTGCCGGGCCAAGTTATGACGGTTCGGACGACTATAATGTATCGCCGCTTCCGGTCATTCTGGGCAGCGTTGCAGGTATCGATTTTGAACCTCGTGGTCCTGGCCTTGCTCTGGATGTGATACCTGACAAAGAGGGTGCAAAGGTGGATTTCATCTTTGGGCCCGTCGGCCGGGCGCGTTTCGACCGCAACAGCAGGATCGGGGATGACGTGGTCCGCAGCCTTGGCGAGTTGGATGTAGCCGTCGAACTGGGGGCAGTGGCGGGGGTTAAGGTGAACCGTCTGTTTCGCCGATTTGACTCACTGACCGCGAAAGTTGATCTGCGCTGGGATGTTGCCGGAGCGCATGAAGGACGGGTGATTTCACCCAGCCTGACCTATTTCATGCCGATTAATCGCGGTACAGCTGCCAGTCTGACAATCAGCGCGGACCATGTTGATGATGACTATGCCAATTACTATTTCAGCATTTCACCCGCCGGAACCGCGGCCAGCGGGCTGCCGACTTTCAACGCAACTGGCGGCTGGAAAAATGTCGGGATATCGCTGTTCAATGCCATCGATCTTGATGGCGATGCCACCAATGGCGGCTTTTCAGTAATATTACTGGGTGGATATTCGCGATTGCTGGAGGATGCAAAACGGTCTCCGGTCACTGCAATCCGCGGTGATGCCGACCAGTTTTTCGGCGCAGTTGGGGTTGGATACACATTTTAGGTCACAGAAATGGCCTCGAACCATTCTGTAATATTGGCGGTATTGTTCTAGTCGACATCCTCAACATCGACCTTCTCGCCGGTTACCCGCTGCGACAATGCGGCGGCGATGAAGGGATCGAGCGCACCATCAAGAACATCGGAGGGCGCACTCGAAGTGACGCCGGTGCGTAGGTCCTTGACCATCTGATAGGGTTGCAGGACATAAGAGCGGATCTGATGGCCCCAGCCGATCTCTGTCTTGGCCTCATATTCCCCGCTGGCTTCGGTTTCACGGCGTTGCAATTCTGCCTCGTACAAACGTGCCTTGAGCATACCCATCGCGGTAGCGCGGTTCTTGTGCTGGCTGCGATCATTTTGCGAGGCAACGACAATACCGGTGGGCTGGTGGGTAATGCGTACGGCGCTATCTGTGGTGTTCACGTGCTGTCCGCCGGAGCCGGAGGCGCGATAAGTATCGATTTTCAGGTCGCCCTCATTGATTTCGACCTCAAAACTGTCATCTATTACCGGATAGACCCAGACGCTGGAAAAGCTGGTGTGGCGTTTTGCGGCACTGTCAAAGGGAGAGATGCGCACCAGACGGTGAACGCCGCTTTCAGTCTTTGAAAAGCCATATGCATTCTCGCCCTTAATTTCGAGAGTCGCGGATTTTATACCCGCCTGATCTCCGGCCTGATAATCGACCATCGATACTTTGTAACCGCGCGCTTCTGCCCACCGCTGATACATACGAAGTAGCATCTCGGCCCAGTCTTGGCTTTCCGTGCCTCCGGCACCGGCGTGGATTTCCAGATAGGTGTCGAAATTATCGGCTTCACCGGAAAGCAGAGCCTGGACCTTGTCGCGGTCTGCACGATCGGCGAGCTGGCTCAACGTCTGCACACCCTCTTCGACCAGCGCATCATCACTTTCTTCGTCGGCCATTTCGATAAATTCAAGCGCGTCATCCATTTCCTGCTGGATCTCGCGCGCGGCGGTAATCGATTCATCCAGCCGTCGCCGCTCGGTCATTACCGCTTGTGCCGCACTTTGATCGTCCCATAGCGTTGGGTCTTCGACACGCGCATTAAGCTCGTCCAGCCGGCGCAAGGCTACATCCCAGTTGAGCGAGGTCTTCAGCAGGTCGAGCGCTGCGCTAATCCGATCAACATGCGCCTGAGCTTCCGCACGCATTACAAAGTCTCCAATTATCTCTTGGCGCTGGGATTAGACGATATGGCGGTGATGTAAACAGGATATGATGATGCAAGGGTTGGAAGGCGGGTGCGAACCGATCAACAAATAGATAACATCTATTGAAATCTTGGTTTGGTTTAAAATATTCAATTTTTAGAAATCGGCTATTGCGTCTCAACTACATAAAGATGCACATGTTTTTGCATCAATCAAACCGATAGGGAATTTGAGAATGAAATTACGGGATTCTTTTGCTTGTGTAGCGGTTGCCGCACTTATGACGGTTCCAGCACAGGCTGCCGATAAACCTGCTTATGATTACGGTGCCGAAAAGGGTGCCGAAAAATGGGGCCAACTTCACAGTGATTATGCCATTTGCGAGAGCGGCAATATGCAATCACCGATCGACCTTGCGGGCGCTAATGCTACTGGAAATGTCGAGATTGCCGTAGATTATCAATCCGGCGGCATGGAGGTGCTCAACAAAGGCCTGACCATCCAGACCAATTTTCCAAATGGATCAAAAATGATGAGCGGTGGCATGACCTTCAACCTCATCCAGATCCATTTCCATACGCCATCAGAGCACGCTATGTCTGGTAAGCGTTTTCCCCTTGTCGGGCATTTTGTCCATGCGACAGAAGATGGCAAATTGGGCGTATTGGGCGTCATGTTTGAGGAGGGAGCAGCCAATAAATCACTGGGTCAAATACTTTCGATAGCGCCTACCGCAAAATCAGATCAACCCATGCAAACTGCTGAAGTTTTTGATCCCAATGATATGTTGCCTGATGATTTGGCCGTCTATCGGTACATGGGCTCACTCACCACGCCGCCATGTAGCGAGGGCGTAAATTGGCATGTTCTGCGTGACACAGTAACAGCGAGCAAGGAACAGATCGCCGCATTTGAAAATCTGATGGGGGACAGTGCCCGTCCAGTAAGGGCGCTGAACAATCGCTTGGTTGTTGCACCAGAATAACCCTGTTAGACGGCGAATATTGTCTAACAATTGTCTTTAGAAACGAAGGGCTTCGACAATTTGTCTTGGCCCTTCGCTGCTATTGAGAGGGCGCGTTCGCTGACTGGCGAGATACCGGGGCGTGGCGGCAGGTTTGACGGTAGTTTGATATCCCAGGCCAGGCCCATTTTCTCCAGCAACAATATAAATTGGTAACCCAAATCAATCTGCCCGGGATAAAGTCCGTGGCAAGCAGAGCTGGGAAAAGCATGGTGATTGCAGTGCCAGCTTTCACCCATTGTTGGAATGGCGAGGGCGGGGACATTATGCGCCTGCAAGGCCGCGTCATCCAGATGCCAGTCTTGTGGTCCGCGGCTATGAGCAAAATAGGAAATGAACCAGTGCATGGTGGTGCAGGCTGCAACCCGCACAACAACACCCCAGACAACCCAAGGCAGCCCGCCAATGGCAAAGAGGATCAGGGCGACCGGAATTTGATGCAGCATCCAGCTTTTTTGTAAGAACCGGTAGAAAGGGTCATTGGCGATTTCCGATCCCGGATCAAAGCCGGGTGGATTTTTCAGCTTCAACTTGAAGTTGAGATAATAGAAGCCTTCCGTCCATAGCGGCTTGCCATGGCGGAGGAACCAGTGGCATTTTTCCTCTCGCTGGGCCCAGTCCCGGCTGTCATGCAGGCCAATGGTCCAAATCGGACCACCCATGCCAACCAACGTGCCGAAATAGACCAAAGTGCGTTCCAGCCACTTGGGACATTCAAAGCTGCGATGAATAAGGCGGCGATGAAAGCCGACTGAATGACCGGCACATAAAGTAACGGCTGATAGCCCGAGAAAAACAGCTAAAGCGCCCCAGGTGAAATAGAGGGGGGCCAGGATCAAGGCACCCAAGAGGAATCCCGTATTCCAGATGGAGCGACCGGGATCCCACAAAACTTCGCCTTCATCAGGGCTTGCTTGATCCAGATTGGTCAGACTGTTAACTTTGAAGGCGGCGCTGCCGCTCTGTAGATCACGCCCCATGCTCTACCTCCTGAACCGGGTGCCGGAAAATTATGTCGCGCAGAAATTGCTTTGCGCTCTGCTTTGCAGCAAGATTTTGCATCGGCCCGAAATACCATGCAGGGTCGAGCAGGCGTTCATAGCGAACCGTGAGCGCGACCCGGGTGCCGCCACCTGCCAGCGGTGTGAAACGTACGTCGGTGCCGTCAATTTCCATATAATTGTTGAGATAACTGTCGTTGCGTGTGATTTTGGTCTGGATATGCTGGGGAGTAACCTTGGTTATGGTCACGTCCATCTGCCCCTTATGCGTGTTGGTCCATACCCAACGCTTATAGGTGAAGTTCATGTGATGGACGTCGCCTTCTCCCAGACTGCCCGCCTCCACGCTGTCGGGCAGGGGGAAGAGCCGCAAGAACCAGTGCCGGTCGCTGGAGAAACTGATCGGGGCCGCCATATTGGTCTGGAGCTCCGCAATGCTGAGGGGGCTATCCGCTACAAAGGTTGCTGTGCTGGTGCGTTCCACCGTGGTTGCGGGGATCATACCCTCGCTCACGAGGAGAAGAATCAGCACAGGAAAGGCTGAAACTTTGAAGATATTGTCCAGCGAGTCATCCGATTTATCCCGCGACAGCCAGCGGAACAGAAAAGTTAGAGACACGATGAGATAATAGATCGGCATGAACATCAACATGCAAATAAAGCCTTCAAACAATATCACCGATGTCGCGAGAAATATGATTGTGACAAGGCGCATATGATTGAGATACTGTTTCCAGACAGTCGTCCCATCACTGACTTTCGTGAAAAAGGCCAAAGCAAGCGAAATGACAAATGGAATAGCAATGTAGAGCAATGTCCCCTTGCCGAAATCACTATCCAGCAGGGTGCGGATCGTCAGTGTTGATACACCAATTATCAGTAACAAATATTTCCAAGATATGCCCATCAGCTTTGGTTTGCCGCACGATGGTTATCATGGCAAGACAATCATAGTTTTGCCCGGATTATCTTTGCGTCTGCTTATCCAAAGCGGTTTTTTCCGGCCATAGCCCGGTGGGCCATTGCCATCGTCGTGAGCTGTGCATTGACGCGAATGCAACTGGGCATCACGCTGGCGTCGGTGACATAGACATTGCTCGTACCGTGAACGCGCTGGTCAAGGTCAACCACGCCCTTGGCCGGATCGACATTGATCGCATTGCCGCCATGGGGATGGGAACTGGACAACACCACATCGTCCGGTTCGATGATGGCGTCCCGATAGAAATTGTCAATTTCGCTATCGCTCATGCCCCTGCGCAAGGTTTGTCCTTTCAGAAGGGCGGGGTAAACTTCGATGGCACCATTGAGAAAATGAACCTTGGTCATTGTCGCCAATGCACGGCGAAGCAGCGCGAGCTCCGGTTCACCTACTTTCAATTTGAGCTTACCATCCTCCATCTTTCCGAGACGGTCGGCCGGAAATAATACGCCGGCAGAAACCAGTCGGTTGTAATTGAGCATGCGTCGGAAATGTTCATCGAACCATCCGGGAACGAGGGTTGCCATACTCATCGGGGGCTGAAAATGGCTTTCGATCAGATAGTCTCCGCGGTCAACATAGGTTGCCATCTGGTCCTCGTTCCAGACATTCATCTCTTGCCCTTCAGGCATCAAAGCGACGACTGGGCAGGCAATGTTGAGAGATATTTCATCGCCGGATTTTTCGATCCCGCTGTTGATCAGCAAATTGCTGGACGCCAATGCTCCGGCCGCCACAACTACACCTTTGCGCGCCCTTATAGTGCGTTTGCGGCCATCGCGGAGCGTGACCTTGACCGCTTCGGCGACGCGCGTATTCTGCGCGCCATCCTTCCAAACAATTTCGTTTGCTTCAGCGCCGTCCAATATCCGCGCGGGCTTAGGACGATCTGTACTGGTGGCATGGGTAAGGAAACTCTCCGGCATTGCTTTCTTGCGGCCATAGGGACAACCGGTGTTGCAATAGCCGCAATAGACACATTCGCTATCCGGTGTTTTGGGACCATAATTTTTCTGAAACCATGCTGCAATGGCCTGCTTGTCCATCGGGTCGTTGGATTGCGCTGCATATTTGTTCCAGCCGTCGAGCAGGTGGGGGCCGTTATTTCGTCCTGATATTGCTGATATTTCGGAAACCTCTAATGCGTTCTCAACCGCCTCATAGCTTATTGTGAGTTCCGCTTCGCTTACTGGCGCGCCCAGAGCATCCCAGGTCTGGTATACATCCTCAGCCTGGGGATGGACGAGGCCAGCATGTTTCATGCGCAAACAAATGCCGTTGTTGATAACGGTCGAACCTCCAACCACGCGTCCCTGAAAGACGATTACATCGCGATCTTTGGTCGTTTGCAACGCACCGTCCTTGAACAGGCGCGCCGTCATTCGGGCTTCTTCATGCGTGATGCGGGAAGAGGGGTAGTTATGGCCCGCTTCGACGATGAGCACTTCGTGCCCTTCATCAGTCACTGAAGCGGCAGCTACGGCGCCGCCTGCGCCAGATCCTATGACGAGGACATCCACTTCTTCAGGAACGGCATCATGTCCGACAAACACTTCGGCTTTTAGGTCGCGTCTGGGCTCACGCCTGACCGGCAGCTCACCAGGGGCGGAACGGTCCCGCTGACCGGGCAACTCATATTTGAGCCGCTGGTAAATCGGATTGTCAAAATTCAATTCTTCATCGCCGCGTTCCCAGTGGCCGTAGTATCCAGCGAGGATCACACCCCTGGTGCGGGCGATATCCTGAAACAGGTCCACCCGGCTGTTCTGCAGACGACGGCGGATCAACGATTGACGCATTTTTGGGGGTGCTAGAAGGAAGAAAGGGCCTCCAAGGATGAGGAACAATCCATAGAGCGCCAGCCCGATTTCCTTTGGTTTGTCACCATCGATGTTAGAGAAATGCTCTTGTAGATTCTCAACCACCTGGGACGGTGAAATTGCCATTGGCGTATCGTGAAATAACGTTTGCGTAAGCGCTTTAAGCATGCGCGCTTGCAGGGGATTAAACGGTTTCTGCATTTTTATCTTCCTAAAGCGCGACCCTAGAAAAATAATTCCATCAATATATCAACGGGCTATTGCCCTAATCGGTTTTGTTTGCTTTCAAAGCGTTGGCGATACCCAATCCGTCGCCATTGGTTCCACCGGCCAACCGGCCGATCAATTCACCCTTGATCATGTCAATTTCAGCGATCCGATTCAGGCCCGTCTCAGCGGCATAAAGCCGCGTACCGTCGGATGAATAAAGGATCGTGACTTGCGCCGCCTGTTGCGTGCCGCTGACTTTTATTGTGCCTTTGGGTTGCCGTGTTTCCACATCATATAAACCAAGCGCGCCGTCTCCCAGATTGGAGGTTACGGCGGTTTTGCCATCCGGACTAATGGCAACACGGATCGGGAATTTACCGGTCTTGATCGTGGTCAGTTCTTCAAGACTGACAGCATCGAATATCCGCAAAAGATCGCCGCGACGATCGGCAACCCAGACTGTTTTTCCATCCGGTGTGATCGCAAGGCCTTCCGGTTCCGTGCCTGCGGGCAGGTCTTTGATTTTGGTGTTCTCCGCAAGATCAATCACAGTGATTGTTCCGGACTGCATGTTGCTTACAAAAGCCCGACTTTTATTCGGCGTCACCACAACCATATGGCTGCCTTTTTGACCGGTTGGAATTTGATTGATTTCGCGTTTTTGTTCTGCGCCGGATGGAGGAGACACAATTGTTATACTGTCGCTGCCTTCTGTAGAGGCGATGATGCGGCCGTCGTCCAGCCAGACAATACCGTGGGGGCTTTTTCCGGGGGTCAGCGCAATTGTTTCGATCAGATCGTGCGCTGCGATGTCAAAAATATCGATATGCTCGGCGCCATAGGAAACAATCGCGGCCAACCTGCCATCCGGTGATATTGCGACTTCATGTGGATTTTTACCGGTATTGCGGCGAGCAATTTCACGGCCAGTGGCGAGGTCAATGAAGCTTAACGTGTCCTCTCCCTTGTTTCCCACCAGCAATATGCCGGCCGTTGCCGAACGATCAACAGGCTGGTCTTCTGCAGAAACGGAGCAGGCGGTGAACAGCGTTGCCGCTGCCAGGGCAATTGCCAATCTATTCATTTGAAACCTCTCCTAAAAAAATCCCCGGCAAGGCTTTGTGCCGAACCGGGGATGATATACTCTGTTCGCTACAGGGAACCTATTCAGCTTCTGGCGCAGCCGCGCTGGGATCTTCTGGAAGACCACCAAGTTGCGACACCATTTTCGTGTATGCATCAAGATAAGCGAGTGCCATCACGCGGCCAATCTGTGTATCGGTATAGCCGCCACCAGCTGCTCCAGCGAGAGCGCCGCCAAAGAAGCCGCCACCTCCGCCGCCAAATTTGAGATCAGATTTGCGAGAATAGCCTTCGGTAATGCGTTCCATTTCGGTTGTACGCACGTTGACCAGCGAGAGCGTCACGTTCGCTTCTTTCTTGTTAATCTTGACCCCGCCGAACAGGCCACCGAAGGCTCGTCGCCCCAGTCCGCCTAGAACAGCACCGCCAACACCACCGCCACCGGACCTGGCATTGGCAGAGATAATATCGGGTACGATCACATAGTCGGCGGCCTTAACCTGGCGTTTGCCAATGTTCGAACCACGCTGCAGCTCTCCGGAATCAGCGAGTGCGCGTTCAACGGCTCTGCTGGCAAGGCCCCGACCACGATCAACCAAACCAAAACAGCCGGAGCGAGCGACGAAAGTCTTGATCAATGCTTCCGGTGAACCCAGCTTGTAATTTATCCACCAGCGGTCTTCTGGCTCGACAATGGCAATGGTACCCAGTTTTTTATAGCAGACCGGGATCTCTGCGACCCCACGTTCTTGCGCTTTTTGGCCTTTGGACTTGCCAGCGGCATGCGCTGCGCCTCCTGAAAGAGCGATCGATGAAACAGCTATTGCGGTGACTATTTTTTTCAACATTTTATTCCCTCCGATTGAAGATACCCTGCCGGTGCTGTGAAACTGAATCGTTGAGTTTGATGCAGCACGGCGAAACATTGCGGACCTCAGTATGTGCAAGATGATCTAATTCTCATCGCACGTTTCTGAGCTCTGGAAGACATACTAACCGTATTACGCTCCTGTTGTTGTGATCTATAGCACGTTTTAGACATGACCATTTTTGACCTGTCTGCCAACAAATAAGTTAGGAATAAGTCGTAACTCTTTCCTTTTATAATTATGCCGTTAGCATGCACGGAAAGATAATGGACCTTGAGTCTGGGAGGAAAATGCATGCGGCATATCGCGATCATCGGGTCGGGGCCTGCGGGCTATTATTCGGCTGAGGCGGCGCAGAAAAGATATGGCGATGAGGTTACCGTCGATATCATTGATCGGCTGCCTGTTCCATTTGGCTTGATCCGTACCGGTGTTGCTCCCGATCATCAGTCTATCAAAGCTGTCTCACGGCGTTACGAGAAAACCGCTCTGGGCGATAACGTCCATTTCATTGGTAATGTCAGTGTTGGTGACGATGTCAGCATTGAGGAATTGCAAGATTTTTATGATGCAGTGATATTGGCGACAGGCGCGCCAAATGACCGGCCACTGGAGATTGAAGGTAGCGATTTATCAGGCGTGGTTGGCAGTGCGGCCTTTGTCGGATGGTATAACGGTCATCCTGACTACAAGGATCTTGATCCACCGTTGGATGGCAAATCAGTGGCGGTCATTGGCAATGGCAATGTTGCGCTGGATGTCGCTCGTATTTTAGCGAAGACGGAAGCGGAATTTGCTGGCAGCGATATTGTGGGTCATGCATTGAACCAGCTTACCAACAGCAATGTTGAGAAAATCACGTTACTTGGCCGCCGCGGTCCCCATCAAATTGCCATGACACCGAAAGAGTTGGGTGAGCTTGGTCATCTTGAACGGGCGCGTCCGGTCATCGACACATTGGATTTTCCCGATGAGGGTGCAGATGCGATGCTGGAGCCCGGAATGCGCAAATCGGTCACCCATTTGCGAAGCTTTTTTACCCGTGCAGGGGAATTGCGCGACAAACCCGTCACGATTGATTTCGATTTTTTCGCCATGCCGGTTGCCATTGAAGGAGATGGTAAAGTTGAAAAACTGATCATCGAAAAAACCGAACTGGATGCGGACTTGCGCTCGCAAGGAACCGGCGAGCGCTATGAGTTGGACTGCTCAATGGTGATCAGCTGCATCGGGTATCGGACGCCGCCGATAGAAGGAGTTCCCTATGAACATGGCCGGGGTCGATTTGCGAACGTAGATGGTCGAATATTACCGGGGCTCTATTGTGTGGGCTGGGCTAGACGTGGACCTACAGGCACGATTGGTACCAACAAGCCGGACGGCTTTGCAATCATTGAAGCGGTTGCGGAAGATATCGGGTCAGGGGATAACAAAGAGGGACGCAAAGGTCTTGATCGCCTGTTCGAACGCCGCGGAGTGGAAGCGGTGACCTTTCGGGACTGGAAGAAGATCGAAGAAGCTGAAATCGCGAACGCTCGCGATGGTGCACCGCGAGAAAAATTTACGGATATTGCCGATATGATTGCTGCGCGGGAAGGCTAGTCCAACCAGTCTTGCAAAATTGCATTCACTTTTTCCGGCGCTTCCTGTTGTACCCAATGTGACACTCCCGGAAGGCGATGAAGAGTGAAATTTTCGACCCATTGCTCGGTGCCTTCGGTGCATTTTATATTGAGCGCACTGTCTTCCTCTCCCCAGATCATCAAAGTGGGAATGGTGATGGGTTTGTTCTCGATATCGATGACATTACGGTGTCGGAGCAGGGCTCGGTAATAGTTGACCATCGCCCTCATTGATCCTGGCCGCGTTGCCGCTTTAGCGTAGTGTTCAAGTTCGTCGTCTGAAAAATTGCTCTGATCGCAAGCCATGTTACTGAAAGCCCGTTTTATCGGTTCGCCCTGGCCACGAGACATCAGGAATTCGGGTAGCCAGGGTATCTGGAAAAAGAATATGTACCAGCTGCGGCGCAACTGCCGCCAATGGCGGATCTCGCGCCGCCCGACCATGGGATGCGGAACATTCATGATCACTAAGCGTTTCAAAGGCCGGATTTTCTGAATCGCGAAGGCCCACGCAACAATTGCGCCCCAGTCATGCGCAATCAGTGTGACCTCATCCGCACCGCTTGCATCGATCAGCGCGGCGACGTCAGCGCAAAGATGATCCAGCGCATAGTCACGCACCGTTGGCGGTTTGCTCGATCCGCCATAGCCACGCATATTTGGTGCCCACACCTGATAGCCTTGCTCAACCAGCAGCGGAATTTGAAAACGCCAGCTATAGTGCAGTTCTGGAAAGCCGTGCAGGCAGAGTGCAAGTTTATTGCCTTCACCCGCCTGGGCAACTTCAAAGGTCTGACCGTTGGCTTCAATCCATTGGACGGTGATTCCACTATCGGGATGAGGATTCCATGATGGCATGTTGGACATCGGAAAAGTCTAACAGCAGATGGGTTTAACCATCCAGTTAAATCTGCTATTCGTGTAGAAATTATTCAGGAGAGACTCGATGCATGATCTTGTAATTCGCGGTGGCACGGTGGTTGATGGGACCGGCTGTGCGCCGTTTACAGCGGATATCGCTATTGATGGGGATCGGGTTTCCCAGGTCGGAACTGTGACTGCCGAAGGGCGCGAGGAACTTGATGCGACCGGCAAGATTGTTTCCCCGGGCTTTGTGGATGTGCACACCCATTATGACGGACAGGCAACTTGGGACGACGAAATGGCACCCTCAAGCTGGCATGGGGTGACAACCGTCGTCATGGGTAATTGCGGCGTCGGTTTTGCTCCGGCCAAACCAGACAAGCATGATTGGCTCATCGGCCTGATGGAAGGCGTAGAGGATATTCCCGGTACGGCCCTTGCGGAAGGCATGACCTGGAACTGGGAGACTTTTCCCGAATATATGGATGCGCTGGAAGAACTGCCACGCACCATTGATGTTGCAACCCACGTTCCACATGGAGCCATTCGGGCCTATGTTCTGGGCGACCGTGAAAAACCAGGTGCGGTTCCCACCGACGATGACGTGGAGCAGATGTCGAAAATCGTGGAAGACGGTCTGCGAGCTGGTGCTTTGGGCTTTTCAACCTCGCGCACCGTGCTGCATCGCTCGGTTGACGGGGAGCTGGTTCCTGGAACTACCGCAACCAAAGAAGAGCTGATCGGAATTGGCCGCGCCATGGGCCGCGTTGGCTATGGTGTGTTCGAGATGGCTTCTGACCTCAATCGGGAGTGGGATGAATTTGGTTGGATGGGTGATTTAAGTCGCGAGACCGGTCTACCTGTAACATTCGCGGCACTGCAATCGATCGCCAAAGACCAACCCCTTGAAGAGCAAATCGCCAACATGCGCGCTGAAAACGACAACGGCGCAAATATTGTGGCACAGATCGCCTTGCGCGGAAATGGTATCATCATGGCTTGGCAGGGTACGGTTCATCCGTTTGTCCGCAAGCCAAGTTGGGAAGCGATTGCAGACCTGCCGTGGGAAGAAAAATATGCTCGGCTCAATGATCCCGAGTTCAAGGCGAAACTGATCTCTGAAGCGAGTCTGCCGGCGGAGAATGTCGATATGGCTCCCGTGCAGTTTATCGTTACCGATGGTTGGGCGATGCACTATCAAATGGATGATGGTTTCAACTACGAGCCAACCGCCGAGGAAAGCATCAATGCACGCGCCAATGCCGCAGGCGTAACGCCAGCAGAATATGCCTATGATCTGCTAATGTCTGATGACGGCAAAGGACTGATCTATCTGCCTATTCTAAACTATATTGATGGCAATCTGGATTTTCTCCACGCGCTGCAACATGCCGATGACACGGTGAACAGTCTGTCCGATGGTGGAGCGCACTGCGGCACCATCTGTGACGCTGCAAGCCCGACTTTCATGTTGGAGCATTGGGTTAAAAACCGCGAGCGTGGTACCATTACGATTGAAAATGCGATTAAGCGGCAGTGTTTGGATACGGCTCGCCTCTATGGTCTGCATGACCGTGGCGTGTTGAAGCCTGGCTATCTTGCCGACGTCAATGTGATCGATATGGACAGGATCAAGCTGGGCAAGCCATGGCTCGCCTTTGATCTGCCCGCGGGCGGCAAGCGTTTGCTGCAAAAGGCCGATGGCTATGATTATACGATCAAGTCAGGGCAAGTGACCTTCAAAGGCGGCATTGTCACGGATAAACGTCCTGGCGGCCTGATCCGTGGTCCGCAAAATGCCGAGATGCTGGAGGCGGCAGAGTAAACAGTGTTTGCCGATGCCGGTCTGCTCAGGCTCGCTTACATTGCCAATATCCTGATATTAGTGCCGATCTGCTGGAATATGTTTTTCGGCAGCGGTGTGGCCAATGTATTTGAAGGCAAGGTCGAAGAGTCCGCTGGTCTTCGAATATTGGCCGGGAGTCTGTGGCTGGCAATATTGGTTGGATCCGCGATAGGCTTGCTTGCGCCACGTTTCTTCGCGCCGATCATATTGATCCAGATCTTCTACAAAAGCCTCTGGCTGCTAGCCTTTATCCTACCATTGATCGTCGCCGGTAACTCCGATCAGGTTCCATGGGGGATTTCAGCAACCTTCATTGCCATCATATTCTGCTATCCATTCCTGTTTTGGTTTTCAGGGGTTTGGCGAAGCCATTGACGGATGGTGCTCCGCATAAACTGCGGAGCACCCCGCTCAGTTGCCTAAAAAGACTTTTGCCAGCCGATGGTAAACATCCAGTCGCCTGTCATTTGAGGGCCATTGAGATCCTGATAGACCGGAGCTCCAACCTCGATACCCAGACGATGACCCGCTAAGGGCCCGTGCGTGCCGACGAGATTGATGCCGCCGATCAGATCGACCCGTTCGCCGCCCTGAAAATCGGGATTCGCGGTTTGGACAGGTCCCATGATCATCGGATCAATTCCTTGCACCCGACTGGTGGTTCGGCCTTTGATCCGGCCCGACAAGCTAATCCATTGCGCCGGGCGATAGCTGATCCAGGTGGTCAGCTCGTGCACATCGCCAAAGCGGTAACCTTGATCGTTCGTGCCCGTGCGGATTGTCCCGGCATATTGCGAACCAAGACCAATCGATCCGTGCCAGCTTTTGTAGGTAATGGACGGTTTGAGATCCCAGGTGCCTGAACCGATTTGCATCATATAAGGCACGCGGATGGTTGGTTCGCCACCCATCGGGGTGAGGATTTGGGCGGTCTTTGTTGTCGATCCGGTCGGAATGGAAACAGCAGCTCGAACAGTAAGCTCCCGCTGCGTATCGCCTTTGCGATCCGAAACACCCAATATCGGAAATACGCCGCCAAGGGTGATATCGCCAAAGCCCTTCGGATTGGTTGTGAAGTTACCCTGCACGTTGGTAGCAGCGCCGCCGACAAAAGTTATATGCTCCATCTCCTTTTCGACATAGCTGCCCATGGCAATCAATGTGACCCAATCGGTTGGCGCATACATTGCACCGACCATCGTCATGTCAGTGCGCATGGCGGTTGGCACAATACGCAATGTGGGCGGTTGGCCCGGGGCACCGAAAAAACGATTTGGGATGGTGGTTACAATGTCTTCAGGAGAGACGCTGTCGGTCCCGATCTGATTGCCGCTCATCTCCATATGCATATGGCGGACCGAGAACATGACCTCGCCCTTCTTATGAGCATGGTCGGCCATCACACCTATCGGGGCGTGATCATCGGCCCTGACATCATGGGCAAGCGTGGGCGTGGAAAGGCAGGCGGTAACAAGCACCCCTGCGCAAAGCAAGTATTTCATGGTATTTTCCTGTAATTGTCTGATTTTTAGCCGCTGAATTGGTTCAGAATAGGCCGGTAACTGAGATCAGGCGGTGACAGGCGGGCCAGTTGCGGGCGGAATGTTTATCCGGTTACGGACAGCAAAATGGCGCTGAACCTCTGGTACATGCGCGGCCACGATCTGATCATTGATCGCGATCGTGGGCGATGTTGAAATCAGACTGGCCCCGGAAGATGCCGCATAACTACAGACGGAGCTGCCAGTTTCGGAATTTGGTGAGTCCGGTTTTTCTGGACCGCCATAAACCATAGCTAGCATCGCATAATCAGGATGGTCCGGCGTAATGGCAAGCTTGCTGGTACCATGACCAGAGCACAGTTCGATGGAAAAACCAGCGGTGGTTTGACTTGGCATAAAGCCCTGCGGAGCAAGAGCGGAAAGCAACAAAGCAAACGCAGCCAATGTGATGGACAGCAGTTTGCCTCGCAACGGCTTGTGTGGGGGTACGGCTATATTCATCGCTTTGGCGGATCTATAGTAATGCTAACCGGCATTGACCAGTATGGAATGCCGATCAAAGCAGTTTTATTGGGCTCTGTGTTGCGATTATCTTAGCGGTTTTATCAGCAATGATCAGGAAACCGCTTTCCGGTGTTCCAAAACCAAGGCGCTGGCGTTTGAATTTGAAGAGCGAAGCATCGGAAACATGGATTTGGCCCCAGGGCACAAAAAAGGGGTGCTGGAATGGACCGAAGATTTTCCACATTGATACCCGCAAGCCCGTCCGACAAACGTCGAAGCGTAAACAGCCGGAGAAATTGACTTTTGCTGACGATAGTCTGCCCATGGCCCCCGATTGGGCGCGCATGACCATCAGGTTTTCGTCAGGTCTGTCTGAAAATCGGTTTTGCAACTTATTCCATCCGGACATGCGTCCGAGCAAGGTTACGATAAGCAACCACATGCCCAGAAACATGACCGGGAATAGAGCCAAAATCATGGTCTCGTCTATCGGAAAACCCATCAGAACGAAGGGTTCGGTGTCGGACAAATCGACCGCGTTACACCCGCATCGGCATCAGCACATAAAGCGCCGGTGACTTGTCGTCCTCACGGATCAATGTTGGTGCGCTAGCATCGGCGAGATGAAGCTCGACATTGTCGCCTTCAATCTCACTCAGAATGTCCAAGAGGTACCGCGAGTTAAAGCCGATTTCAAAGCTGTCTTCCTTATAAGCTCCCGGTACCTCTTCGGCCGCAGTGCCGTTTTCTGGTGAAGTGACGGAGAGCGTGATCTTATCATCGCCCAAGGCCATTTTTACAGCGCGGGTCTTTTCGGTGGCAATGGTTGAGACACGGTCGACGCCTTGCGCAAAGCTCTTGGGATCAATTTTCAGAATCTTGTCATTTCCGGTCGGAATGACGCGTGTGTAATCCGGGAAGGTACCGTCAATCAGCTTGCTTGTCAGGATTGCAGTGCCGAGAGTGAAACGAATTTTGCTCGCAGACAGATCAATCTGAACGGATGCTTCGCCATTTTCGTCAAGCAGCTTGCGCAGTTCATTGACGCATTTGCGGGGAACGATAACGTCCGGCATGCCTTCTGCTCCAGCAGGGCGGGGCAGAGTGACACGGGCTAGACGATGGCCGTCCGTGGCAGCGGCTTTCAGAACCGGTGTCTCTTCATCCTGAACGTGCAGAAAAATGCCGTTCAGATAATAGCGTGTTTCTTCTGTGGAGATCGCAAATTTGGTTTTATCGATAATCTGTACCAAGGATGCCGCCGGCAGCTCGAAACTTGTGGGCAGGTCGCCCTCGGCGATGATTGGGAAATCATCACGAGGCAAGGTTTGCAGATTGAATCGTGCCCGGCCTGCATTGACCTTCATTTTGCCATCAGCAGCGTCCAGTTGTACCTGCGACCCATCTGGCAATTTGCGGGCAATATCGAACAGCGTGTGGGCAGAAACGGTTATTGAGCCAGCCGTTTCCACCTGCGCCTCTACCGTCTCAACAACCTGCAGATCTAGGTCAGTGGCCATTAGCTTAATGCCGCCACCGTCGCTGGCTTCGATCAATACATTGGACAGAATCGGGATCGTATTGCGCCGCTCAACCACCGACTGGACATGGCCCAGACTTTTCAGCAGTGCTGCGCGTTCAATTGTCGCTTTCATAAACCGTCCTTCATTTCCTGTCCCTGGGCAGTATATTTCGCCCCAATGGCTGCTCCCGGACACAGCAAAAGACTCCGTCCAGTTCACAGATAGTCATCGCTTCATTAACAATATCAACCAATAGGGCAAGCCTGATACAGGGGGTGACAAAGATATTGCGGTGAAAATCTGTGGAAAAAACACACAATGCGGCTAAACCGACTAAAGATAATGACCAGCGACATTATGCAAAAGCGAATTAGGCTATAGTTATGAGCAATTTAAGTGGCAGTTTTAGCACAAACGGAAAGCGCCTGTTCATTGCCCGTCATGGCGAGACGATTTTCAATCTGGCTGGCCGTATTCAGGGGAATGATGCACATACCCCTTTGACACAACGCGGTTTCGCCCAGGCTGATGAAATGGGTCGTGCGCTGGCGCTCTATCTGGGTGGTTTCTGCGACCTTGATCTCGTTGCTTCAGACACGGGTCGAGCACTGCAAACCTTGTCGATCGTTTGTGAGCATATTGAGTTGGATTGGCACAACACCATTCCTGATGCCCGTCTTCGGGAGATTAATATGGGAGAATGGGAAGGCATTTATTACGGCAAGCTCAACGGTCAACTGAAAGTTGATTACGATCAGGGATTATTTCTTACCCAAGCACCGGGCGGAGAAACATATCGTGACATTGTGAACCGGTTGAAAACTTGGCTTGCCGATCAAGTATTTGACCGCGACATGCTTATAATTAGCCACGGGATGACCAGCCGGGTATTGCGGGGTTTATTGACCGGACAACCGTCGCTGGAACTCATCGATGCGCCTATGGCTGAAAGCCTACCACAAGGTTCGATGGTTCAAATTGTGGATGGTGCTGAGAAAATTGTCCACTTGGGTGCCGGAGAGAGTGAAAAGGCATGAGGATTGCTGCTGGAGCTCTGGCCGTGATCTGTCTGACACTAATGTCAGCGCCGATTGCAGCCAAAGATTCGCTCGGCATTTTTAACAGCTGGGGCGCATTTCGCGATCTGGCTGTTCCACGTTGCTATGCAATTGCTGAATCAGAGGACATAAGAGGCAAGGCTGAGCGAAAATCTTACGCTTCCGTCGGTTTCTGGCCCAAGCGGAATATTCGCGCCCAATTTCATGTTCGTCTCAGCCGCGATCGCTCAACCAACAGCCGTGTCATGGTCGGTATTGGAGGCCGTCGGTTCCAACTGACGGCCAATCGATCGGACGGGTGGTCGCAGGATAGACGCATGGACGCCGCAATAATTGCGGCTTTACGCTCTGCCAACAGCATGACCATTGAGAGCACGGGACGCGATGGCAAACCGATTGTTGATGCTTATCTGTTGCGCGGTGCGGCAACCGCAATTGATGCGGCTTCATTGGGCTGTTCGCGTCTGAAACGGGAAGACTGAAAATAACTTATGTGGGCCTGATGATTGGTTGATCGCCCTCATGGCTGGTATTTCCGGTGATCCAGCCCTATATGCGCCCTCATGCAGATTCCCGGCCATATAGATCCTGTCCCGTTACCCGCCAAAGTGACGCCCCGTGAAGACGGGCGCGTTGACTTGATTGGTTTGAGTGTCGCTGAAATTCGGGACGTGCTGATCGAAGCGGGATTGGATGAGAAACAGGGAAAGCTGCGCTCAAAGCAGTTGTTTCACTGGATGTACCATCGCGGAGTTAATGATTTTGCGGTAATGACAGATATGAGCAAGACGCTGCGGCCATGGTTGGCAGAGCGTTTTGTGATCGGACGTCCGGAAATTGTCGAAGCCCATTTATCGGAAGACGGTACACGCAAATGGCTGCTGCGGTCTGCGGACAAGCAAGATTATGAAATGGTCTTCATTCCTGATGAAGATCGCGGCACATTATGCATTTCCTCGCAAGTGGGTTGCACGCTTAACTGCCGCTTCTGCCATACGGGAACGATGCGGTTAGTTCGTAATCTGACCCCCGGGGAAATTGTCGGGCAGGTCATGCTGGCGCGCGATGCGCTGGGAGAATGGCCCAAGGGCGTTATGGATTTCGCCGACGATGAAGAGGCGGAAAGTACCAAGGAATATAATCAGGCTTACAAGTCCGATGGTCGCTTGCTGACGAATATCGTGCTAATGGGCATGGGCGAGCCGCTTTATAATTTCGATAATGTCCGCGATGCGATGAAGGTGGTGATGGATGGCGCCGGTTTGGCACTGTCGCGCCGCCGGATTACCTTGTCGACCAGCGGTGTCGTGCCGATGATCGCGAGAGCAGGCGAAGAGATAAGCGTCAACCTGGCAATCTCACTGCATGCGGTAAACAAGGAAACGCGGGATGAGATCGTGCCGCTCAACCGCAAATACTCCATTGAAGAGTTGCTCCAGGCTTGCGCGGATTACCCGGGTTCCAGCAACTCGCGGCGGATCACCTTTGAATATGTGATGCTGAAAGACAAGAATGACAGCGACGAAGATGCACGCGAATTGGTCAATCTGCTGCGGCAATATGACTTGCCAGCCAAGGTGAACTTGATCCCGTTCAATCCTTGGCCGGGTTCTGCCTATGAATGTTCCACGCCTGAGCGGATCAAAGCATTTTCCAAGATTGTCTTTGATGCCGGTATCAGTGCGCCTGTGCGAACGCCGCGCGGACGGGATATAATGGCTGCCTGCGGTCAATTGAAATCAGCGAGTGAAAAGAAAAGCAGAGCCGAACTCGACCGTCTGGCGGAAGAAAAACAAGCCGCATTGGGCTGATGTGCCAGATCTAAACGGTTGCTATTACGTCAATCTCTACCATCAGGCCGGGGATGGCCAAAGCTTTGACTTCGACAATTGTATCCGCTGGATAAGGCTCTGAAAAATAGTGTTTTCGCGCTTCTACGATTTGCGGAAAATAGGCCATATCAGTAAGATAGATGGTGACCTTGACGATCTTTTCTCGGCTGCTGCCGCCAGCCGCTAACACGCGGTCGATATTGATGAAGACCTGCGCTACCTGTTGATCAAAGTCTCCTGCGCCAACAATATTGCCCGCTTCGTCAATAGCCGCTTGACCCGATAGAAAAAGCATATCGCCAACCCGCCAGCCTGGTGCGATGGCATAAGGGGCGAGGGGGTCTGGATCGATATTGATCACTCTGTGATTGTCGGCCATCGATTTTTCGCTCCTCCGCAAGTTTCTTTCGTTGCACTGTAACGACTAACTTTCTTTTGTCGAACAACTGGCTAGGATGAAAAGTGAAATGACGGATACGCCAGAACGAAAAGCTTTACGCCACCGGCTGACCACCCGGCTTTGGCATTGGATCAATGCGCTGTGCCTTCTTGTGCTGCTAATGAGCGGTCTGACCATTTTTAATGCGCATCCGCGGCTTTATTGGGGCGAATATGGTGCCAATGGTGACTATGCGTGGGCAGCGGTGGGATCTTCACAAACGTTAGGCTATGTCAGGCTCGGCGAAACCAAGGTTGAGACAACCGGCTTCATCGGAAATTGGCGCGATAGCGAGGGCGAGATACAGACCTGGGCTTTTCCTGGCTGGGCAACGATACCATCCTATTACAGCCTCGCTGACGGACGGCGGTGGCATTTCTTCTTCGCTTGGATATTCAGCATTGGTTTGGCCTTTTTCATGATCCGTTCGTTGTTCAACCGCCATGTGCAAAATGATTTGCATATTAACCGCTCTGAGTGGCGGCCGTCCCACATCTTGCGCGATATAAAAAACCATTTGCGGCTGCGGTTTCACGATGATGGCGGCGTTAACATCTATAATATTCTGCAAAAGCTTAGCTATATTGGAGTGATCTTCATTCTGTTGCCTCTGATGATATTCACAGGATTGGCTATGTCACCGGCGATGGATGCGAACTGGCCGTGGCTCACTGACATTTTTGGCGGTCGTCAGTCTGCGCGATCCGTTCACTTTATCGGAATGTTCTTGCTGGTACTGTTCTTTATCGTTCATATGATCACGCTGTTGCTTGCGGGGCCATTCAAGCAAACCTGGGCCATGATTACTGGCGGAGAGCGGAAAGAAAGTGGCCATGAATAATCTGCTGACCCGACGAAAACTTATCACCGCAAGCGCTATCGGCGCTGGCAGCTTGTTGAGCGGCTGCGATTCACTGAGCCGCAGTCCTGCCTTTCAAAATATATTGGGCAGTGCCGAAAACGCGAACTTCCTGGTCCAGCGCGCCTTGGGTGATCGGTTGGAACTGGCCAGCGAATATAGTATCAAAGATCTGTCGCCGAAGTTTCGAGCCAATGGTACACGTGATCCCGGAACGGCCGATTATACAGCCAGTGCCGCGCAAGGTTTTGCGGATTGGCAATTGCGCCTGACAGGTCTCTTTGGGAAGCCTCAGAATTTCTCTCTGGCGGCCTTGCTGTCCATGCCGCAGCGCACCCAGATCACCCGGCATGATTGTGTTGAAGGCTGGAGCGCGATTGGCCAGTGGACTGGCGTTCCTCTGAAATTGCTACTGGATCTCGCGCAATTACAAGACAAAGCGAAATTTCTGGTTTTCCATTGTGCTGACCGGCTAGGCGGCCGTCCTTATTATGAGAGCATTGACTTGCTCGATGCATTCCATCCGCAGACGATCATGGCTCACCGATTGAATGGAGAGGCTGTGCCGATTGAAAACGGAGCACCGCTGCGCCTGCGGGTGGAGCGGCAACTTGGCTATAAGCATGCAAAATATGTGACCGGGATTGAAGCAGTTGCAACGTTGGACAATATCGGTTCTGGCAAGGGTGGCTATTGGGAAGATGTCGCTAATTATGAGTGGTATGCTGGCATCTAGCCATCATTTGATAGGGGGATATTAAATGCTGAAGGAGCGCATGAATGTCCATTTTGGGTAGTTTTTTAGGAAGCGTTGTAAAAAAAGGATCCATTGCCGTCATTCATCCGGATGGCTCAACGGAAAAATTCGGAAAGCCTGAAGAGGGCTATCCGGATGTTGCCGTGCGCTTGGCTGACAAAGGCGTTATGCGTCAAATATTGCTTGATCCCCGTCTTGGCGCAGCCGAGACCTTCATGGATGGACGCCTGATTGTTGAGCAGGGCGATATTATGGAGCTCGTGCAGCTACTACGGGCCAACCGGCGCTGGGAGCGAGGTGGCCGTCTGAATGATCCGAGCGCGTTCATGAAAGCAAAAGGTTTCATCGCTGCGCGTTTGGACAGTATCAACGGACAACGCCGTTCTAAGGCCAATGTTGCCCATCACTATGATCTTAGTCGTGACCTCTATGAGCTGTTTCTCGACAAGGATATGCAATATAGCTGTGCCTATTGGACCGATCCAGCGAATACGCTCGAACAGGCTCAGCTCGACAAGAAAGCCCATATTGCCGCCAAGCTGGATTTGAAAGCTGGCCAGCGCGTACTCGATATCGGTTGTGGTTGGGGTGGCATGGCGCTTTACTTGCACCAAAAATTTGGGGTTGAAGTGTTGGGCATTACGCTCAGCGAAGAACAACTGAAAGTCGCCCAAGAGCGGGCAAAGAAAGAAGGCGTTGCCGACAAGGTGAAATTTGAGCTTATCGACTATCGCGACCTCGCAGAGCGTGAGGCGGGGCAGTTTGACAGGATAGTGTCGGTTGGCATGTTCGAACATGTCGGGACGCCGAACTTCAAAACCTTTTTTCGCTGTGCTGCCAATCTGATGACTGACGATGGGGTTATGCTGCTCCATACAATTGGTCGGATGGGAAAACCTGGAACGACCGATGCGTTCACGCGTAAATATATTTTTCCTGGAGGTTATATCCCCGCGCTAAGCGAGACCGTGGAGGCCAGTGAGCACTTCCGTCTAATGGCCACGGATATTGAAACGCTGCGGCTACATTACGCCCTGACCCTGCGTGAATGGTACAAGCGGACCGTGGCGAACAAGGAGAAGATCGTAGCACTATATGATGAGCGTTTTTTTCGGTTATGGACTTTCTATCTGGCCGGCGCGACAGCGGCGTTTGAAAGCGGAAGCATGTGTAACTATCAAATTCAGTTCAGCCGCAGTCGGCATTCACTGCCAATAACGCGGGACTATATAGGGGAAGTCGAGCAGAATTTGCGTGGCTGATTAATATTGGTATCCCCTGTCATGGATATTTTTTATCCATTGCCTCTTTGTCAAATGCAATGAGTTCCGCCAGCACGTTTCGATCTATCCGATCAAGTCGGGTAACATAGAGACATGCGGATCCCCGTTTGTGCGGCCCAAGCCTCTCAAGCAACTCCGTCTGTTTCGCTTTATTCTCTTGTTCGCTGGTGCAGCTTAGCACGTAAAGGCTGAGATTCTGTTTTCTCGGAGAAAAGCCTGAGCGGCACATATCGCCTTCGCGACCGGAATCATATTTGTAGTGATAGCTGCCAAAGCCGATGATGCTTTCTCCCCACATTTTGGGTTCTTCGCCAGTTATTTCCTTGAACATCTCCAGTAGTTCCACGGCATCCTGCCGCCGACCCTCATGCTCTACCGCGTCAATGAATGCAGTCACATCTCCGTCATTCTCTTTCGTCTTGTTTTCCGCTGTAGCCATGTTTTCCTCCCTTATACTCTCTATAGCATATTGCTTACAAATTTGGAGCCTGTTAGGCGCGCCGCACATTCCATTTTCGAAAGTATCATCATGAGCGATTCCGTAAAGCGTGTGGTTCTGGCCTTTTCCGGGGGGCTTGATACCAGTGTTATCCTGAAATGGCTGCAGCAGGAATATGGTTGCGAGGTTGTGACCTTTACGGCTGATCTGGGGCAGGGTGAAGAACTGGGGCCGGCACGCAAGACCGCAGAAATGCTTGGCGTTAAGCCGGAGCACATCTTTATCGATGACTTGCGCGAAGAATTTGTAAAAGACTATGTGTTCCCGATGATGCGCGCGAATGCGCTTTATGAGGGGCTCTATCTGCTCGGTACTTCCATTGCTCGACCATTGATCTCAAAGCGTCAGATCGAGATTGCAAAGGCCACAGGCGCGGATGCTGTGGCCCATGGAGCAACAGGAAAGGGCAATGACCAGATTCGTTTCGAACTGGGCTATTACGGCCTGAATCCCGATGTGAAAGTCATCGCTCCATGGCGGGAGTGGGATTTGACCAGCCGTACCCGACTGATTGAGTTTGCCGAAAAGCACCAGATTCCTGTTCCCAAGGACAAGCGCGGAGAAGCGCCGTTTTCAACCGACGCAAACATGTTGCACACCTCGTCCGAAGGCAAGGTACTTGAGGATCCATGGGAAGAAGTGCCTGACTATGTCTATTCGCGGACGAACAATCCGGAAGATGCACCCGATAAACCGGAATATATCACCATCGACTTTGAACATGGCGATGGCGTAGCGATTAATGGCGAAGGCATGAGCCCCGCGACCTTGCTCGAAAGGCTCAACGAATACGGTCGAGAGCATGGCATCGGTCGACTTGATCTGGTCGAGAATCGCTTTGTCGGCATGAAATCGCGCGGCATGTACGAGACGCCGGGTGGTACCATCTATCACGCAGCGCATCGCGGGATCGAGCAGCTTACCCTCGATAGCGGCGCTGCCCATATGAAAGACGAGCTGGCGCCGCGCTATGCGGAACTCGTGTATAATGGCTTCTGGTTCGCGCCAGAGCGTGAGATGTTGCAGGCCGCAATCGACAAAAGCCAGGAGCGAGTGACCGGTACAGTAAGACTGAAACTCTACAAGGGATCGGTTAATGTCGTTGGTCGTAAGGCAGATGTTAACTTCAACCTATATAGCGAAGATGTTGTGACGTTTGAGGATGACGCAGGCGCTTATGACCAGAAGGATGCAGAAGGCTTTATCAAGCTCAATGCCTTACGGCTTCGGTTGCTTGGTAAGCGTGACAGGTAATCTGATCTGATATGCTGATCGCGATTTTCACCCTGTTGGCTGGCTTTGTCGTCTTGATCGGCGGGGGAGAACTCTTGGTACGCGGCGCGGTTCGGGTTGCCGAGCGTGCCGGGATGTCGGAATTGCTGATCGGCCTGACCATTGTCGGTTTCGGGACGTCTGCGCCTGAACTGGTCGCGAGTGTGGAAGCGGCGCGGGCCGGTTCACCAGGTATTGCCTGGGGCAATGTTGTGGGATCAAACCTCGCCAATAGTCTGTTGATCCTGGGAACAGCGTCCCTGATTTTGCCAATGGTGGTACCGCGCGGACCGTTGTGGCGTGATGGTGGTCTGGCCATGCTCGCGACGATCACCCTTTGGTTTGTGGCCAGTACCAGTGGCATAACCGTTGCCATTGGTTCCGGATTTCTACTCCTCCTCTGCTTGTATCTCGGCTATGCCTACTGGGCCGAAAGGACTCAGCCTGTCGGGGCTAGCGCTTTGCACGAAAAGGCAGAGTCGCTCGAAGTCACCGATACCCATTTGCATGACGAGCAACCGCTCTGGCGTTCGGTCCTGACGTTGATCGGCGGGATTGTACTGATTGTGGCTGGAGGACGCTGGCTCGTTGAAGGAGCCGTAGATCTGGCGCGGCTGGTGGGGTTGAGTGAAGCGGTCATTGGTTTGACAGTCATTGCAATCGGAACCTCGCTGCCAGAACTGGTGACTTCGGTCATTGCAGCTTACAAAGGGGCAAGTGCCGTTGCGCTGGGCAATGTGCTGGGTTCGAACATCTTCAATCTGCTGCTGATTGGCGGGGTTACCGCAGTCATTGCGCCAGGGACGATTCCAGGAGAGATCACCAACTATGGCCTGCCATTGCTGATCGCGACGTCGGTTCTGCTGATGATCTTCGCGGCGACTGGGCGCAGGATAACGCGATGGGAGGGGGCGATCCTCTTGATCATTTACATCGCTCAACTCGTTTACAATGTGGTGGCTGTCTAAGCTCTTCCAGTGTTGCTGAAGTTTGCGAAAGGGCCGCGGAGATTGACTTTGCGTTTATAATTCGATAATACTGGAAATATGGAAACGATTCGCAATCACACCGCCGTAAATGTCCTCTCAGCACTCGCGCAGGAGCATCGTCTGGCGATATTTCGGCTACTGGTCCAGGCGGGGCGCAGCGGACTGCCTGCGGGTCAAATCGCCAAACAGCTTGATATGCCGGCGAGTTCGCTATCCTTTCACCTGTCGCACCTGAAAAATGGCGGCGTTGTGAGTGACGAAAGGGATGGGCGATCGATCATCTATCGCGCCGATTTTCAGGCGATGAACCGGCTGATGGCGTTTCTTCTGGAAAATTGCTGCGCGGGCGATGACTGCCTGCCCGCAGATGCGGCCGAAACATGTATGGAAGGACAAGACGCATGAAAAGATTTCACCTCAACCTGAAAGTCTCGGATCTCGAAAAGTCCCGCGCCTATTATGCGAAGCTATTCGGTGAGCAACCTGCCGTCGTGAAGCCGGACTATATCAAATGGATGCTGGATGATCCCTATATCAATTTCTCGATTGAACCCACCAGCGACGCTACTGGCGGCGAAACCGGCATCGCCCATGTCGGCCTGCAAGCAGAAAGTCCTGAAGAACTGCAAGCCGTCTACGAGCGCGTGCAGGATGCCGCCGGTCCGCGGTTCGAGGAAGGCGCGACCACCTGCTGCTATGCCTCATCAGAGAAAAACTGGACGCAAGACCCCGACGGCCTGATCTGGGAAGCCTTTTACACCGACGGTCAGGTCACCCATTATGGGAAATTGCCTGACCTAGGCGGCGGTCAATCCGACGCTGCGTGCTGTTTGAGCTAAGGCGCCGAAAATGGGGGATTTTTCAAGGGCGCAAAAGCTCGGTGCCGAAGCGCTGGGATCGTTTTTCCTGTTTGTCACCGTGGTCGGCTCCGGGATCATGGCGGAAAATCTGGCCAGCGGGAATGTCGCCGTCGCGTTGCTCGGCAATACGTTGGCAACCGGTGCGATATTATTCGTGCTGATCGCTATATTGGCGCCGATATCCGGTGCCCATTTCAATCCCGCCGTGACTTTTGTCATGATCTTGCGCAAAGAACTGACACCGAAAGTTGGCGTTTTGTTTGTCATTGCGCAACTGATCGGGGGTCTGATTGGTGTCTGGGCGGCCCATATCATGTTTGAGCTGCCGGTATTCCAGCTGAGCGAAAAGGTACGCACCGGCGGTGGCCAATGGCTCGGAGAACTGATCGCCACCTTCGGCCTATTATTTACGATATTGGGCACCGTGCGCTTCCGCCCCGAATGGGTGGCACCAGCGGTAGGGCTCTATATCTCTGCGGGATATTGGTTCACCAGCTCGACCAGCTTTGCCAATCCGGCAATCACCGTGGGCCGGGCCTTTTCCAATAGCTTTGCCGGAATTGCACCCGCGGATGTTGCCGGATTTGTCGCCGCTCAATTTGCCGGTGCGGCCTTGGCATGGATGGTTGCGCGCTGGTTGTTTCAGCAGTCAGATTGTCCTGCTTAATAGGATTCAATGAAGTCTATCTGAACCTGTGTGTCCGGAATTTTCAATCCTCGAGCTTGGGAGACCAATTCAATTGCATCTTGTGTTTTCAATCCAACAGATTTCAGGATGCAACAAATCAGCAGCCCTGACCGCCCAATTCCTGCCCGACAATGAATACCTAGTGATTGACCTTCGGACAATTCTGCTGCCAGTCTTGTTACCACTGGTTTGAAGCTTTCCAGACCCGGAATTTGGCGATCCGGTATTGGGAACGACGTAAATTGCAGGCCAATCTGATTGCAAGTTTCTCGTTCGCTTAAAAGGCCTAGCTCGATTTCCTCTTCGGTTTCCAACAACGAGATAATATGATCCATCCCGGACGTCTGATAAAATTTCAGATCATCCTGCAACCATTCACCCGACGGTTTTGGCATTTGAAATAGCGAGCCGACGGTAGGACTGTTGATCTTGTAAATAGAGGGCCTCATTTGGACGCACTAGAAGCAAACTAGCCTATCGGCAATTCTTCCATTGCATTGTTGGGAATCAGTCCCTAAATAGCAGTCATCCCAACATTGTGAGATTTTGAAGGGGCTGGCGCCAAACGGGGCCGGCGCGAAAGAGTTTTGCATTTTGACTGGAGCAAGATTTGACGGATATGACTGCCATTATGAACCTGATCGAACCGGAAGCGGAAGCTTTGGGTTTTGAACTGGTGCGCGTGCAGTTTGTGTCCGGCGCGGATGAGCCGACCTTACAAATCATGGCCGAGCGGCCCGAGACGGGCCAGCTCGGCATAGATGATTGCGCAGCCTTGTCGCGGCGCATTTCGGAAAAATTTGATGTATTGGAAGAAGAAGGCCGCGATCCGATTGAAGACGCGTACCGGCTGGAAGTCAGCTCGCCAGGCATTGATCGTCCGCTAACCCGCGCAAAAGATTATGCGAATTGGGCAGGGCATGAAGCGCGGATCAATCTGATTGATGCCGTTTCGGGTAAGAAACAGTTGCGCGGCTTGCTTGACGGGATCGAAGGTGAGATAATAGCGATTGACGATCGCAAGGCGGGGCGTCAAACGACAACCCTCGACAACGTGCATAGCGCGAAGCTGATTCTGACCGACGCCCTGATTGCTGCGACCATTCCGGTTTCTGCCGATGGCGCGGATGAAATTGAAGAAGATACTCTAAACGAAGAACAGGAAGACTAATCATGGCCAGTGCCATTTCTGCGAATAAGGCTGAATTGCTAGCAATTGCCAATGCGGTTGCATCGGAAAAGATGATCGACAAGACCATTGTGGTCGAAGCGATGGAAGAGGCCATTCAGAAAGCAGCCCGTGCCCGTTACGGTGCCGAAAATGATATCCGCGCCAAGCTCGACCTGCAAACTGGCGACCTGCGCTTGTGGCGTGTGGTTGAAGTGGTTGAGGAAGTTGAAGACTATTTCAAGCAGGTTGACCTGAAACAAGCTGAAAAGCTGGAAAAGGGCTCGAAAGTGGGCGACTTCATTGTTGATCCGCTACCCGCTGTTGATCTCGGCCGTATCGATGCGCAGTCCGCAAAACAGGTTATCTTCCAGAAAGTCCGTGATGCTGAGCGTGAGCGGCAGTTTGAAGAATTCAAGGATCGCGCTGGCGAAATCATCACCGGTGTCGTGAAGTCAGTGGAATTCGGCCATGTCGTTGTTGATCTGGGTCGCGCTGAAGGCGTTATCCGCCGCGACCAGCAAATTCCGCGCGAAGCCGCTCGTGTTGGTGACCGCGTCCGTTCGTTGATCATGAATGTGCGCCGCGAAAACCGTGGGCCGCAGATTTTCCTGTCCCGCGCACATCCTGATTTCATGAAGCTCCTGTTTGCCCAGGAAGTACCTGAAATTTATGACGGCATTATCGAAATCAAAGCCGCCGCCCGTGACCCCGGCAGTCGCGCCAAAATCGGCGTGATCAGCCAGGATAGTTCAATCGATCCGGTTGGCGCCTGCGTGGGTATGAAGGGTAGCCGCGTTCAGGCCGTCGTGCAGGAAATGCAGGGCGAGAAAATCGACATCATTCCATGGTCCGACGATATCGCGACCTTTGTGGTGAACGCATTGCAGCCTGCGACGGTGAGCCGCGTGCTGATCGATGAAGAAGAAGGCCGTATCGAAGTGGTTGTTCCTGATGATCAGCTCAGCCTCGCCATTGGTCGCCGCGGACAGAATGTCCGTCTGGCGTCTCAATTGACCGGTTTGGCCATCGACATCATGACCGAAGCTGATAGCAGCGAGAAGCGTCAGGCCGAATTTGCCGTCCGCACCGCGATGTTCCAGGAAGATCTGGATGTGGATGAGACCTTGTCGCAGCTTCTGGTTGCCGAAGGCTTTAGCGAGATGGAAGAAGTCGCTTATGTCGCTCCGGAAGAGCTTTCGAACATTGAAGGTTTTGACGACGAACTGGCGGCTGAACTGCAAAGTCGTGCGCTGGAAGCCTTGGAACGCCGCGAAGCAGCTGCCAAGGCCGAGCGCACCGAGCTGGGCGTGGAAGATGCCATTGCCGAACTGCCATACATGACGGAAGCCATGTTGGTGACATTGGGTAAGGCGGGCCTCAAGACTCTCGACGATGTTGCTGATCTGGCAACCGACGAGCTGGTTTTGAAACGCAAAGCCGAGCCACGCCGCCGCAATGACAATCGCAAGCCAGAGCCCGATGGTGTGCTGGCGCAATATGGTCTGACCGAAGAGCAGGGCAATGAGATTATCATGGCCGCCCGTGCGCACTGGTTTGACGACGAGGAAGAAGCTGCTCCGGCTGCTGACGCCGAGGCAAAAACAGGGGAGGACGCGAATGCGGAAGCTCCCCAATGAGACGCCTTCTAAACCTTTAGATCGCGCAGCACATCGAAAATGCATATTGACTGGGGAAAGCCTTCTCCAGGATGCATTGGTGCGTCTCGCACTCAGTCCCGATGATGCCATCGCGCCGGATGTCCGTGCCAAGGCGCCGGGACGGGGCGCTTGGATCAGTGTTGATCGCGACGCACTGGCAGAAGCGCAAGCCAAAGGGGCACTGAAAGGTGCATTGTCGCGCGCCTTCAAAACCGGGAAGCTCACTATTCCCGATGATCTGGCCGCACAGGTTGAAAATGCGCTGGAACGCGCCACATTAGACAGGCTGGGACTGGAAGCGCGTGGCGGTATGCTTCTGACCGGTTCAGAAAAGATTGAAACGGCTGCGCGGCAGGGTGATCTTCAGATGCTCCTTCACGCCGCCGATGCTGGTCGTGACGGGTCCTCTAAACTGGATCAGGCATGGCGGGTTGGCAGTGATCGGGAAGGACAGGATGTCCGCGGTCAGATATTGCCAGTGGACCGACAGGCCCTTTCTGTGGCATTGGGCCGTCAAAATGTCGTGCATATAGGCATAACCGACCACAGGGCGGCGGGGCGAATATCGCACATGCTGGATAGATGGTGCCGCTTTATCGGGTCTGATAAGGTCGATGGCACCAGTGATGATGGCAGCGATGAAGGCGGCGAGGCGGAGAAGAAAGTTGCGTGAACTGGTTTGAAGTTGATCAGTTAAAATATTGAAGTAATGAATTTTTTTAAGGATTAAGTCTGTTCGATGAGTGAAGAAAATAAAGATACCGCAAAACCTGCACGCAAGCCTTTGGGACTGAAGCGTTCGGTTGAGCCTGGTGAAGTCAAACAGACGTTTAGCCATGGACGCACCAACAAGGTTGTCGTCGAGGTCAAGCGCCGTAAGCTGGTGGGCAAGCCTGGAGCACAGGAAGCCGCCAAGGAAGTGGTCAAGGAAACCCCGGCACCTGCCCCTGCGCCTGCACCTGTAGAAGCAAAGAAACCCGCTCCAGCGCCCAAGCCGAAGCAGGAAGATGTGCTGACCCGTCAGGAAAAGCAGGCGAAATTGCTGCGCGAGGCTGAAGAAGCCCGTCTGGCCGCCATGGAGGAAGCGCGTAAACGCGATACCAAGGCCAAGAAAGACCAGACCGCCGAAGAGAAAAAACGTGCGGAAGATAAGCGTAAGGCGGAAGAAGAAGCCGCCAAAAAGGCGCAGGAAGAAATTAAGGCAGCGGAAGAAGCGGCAGCTGCTGCAGCTGCCGAAGCGGCAGAGGCCCCTGAGACCACCGAAGAAGCCAAGCCTGCGACCAGCGGCGCGGCACATCCGCCTGCACGGAAGTTTACGCCGGTTGAGGCTCCGAAACGGCCTGAACCGAAACAGAAACCGAAAACCGGACGCAGTGATCGTGGCGATCGCCGGCAATCCGGCAAGCTGACGGTTAATCGCGCTCTACGCGGTGAGGACGGCGCAGCACGTGCACGCTCGCTTGCGGCGCTTAAACGGGCGCGCGAGAAAGAAAAGCGCGCACAAATGTCGGGTCAACCGCGCGAACCGCGTGAGAAGCAGATCCGTGATGTCGTCGTGCCGGAAGCGATTACCGTACAGGAACTGTCCAAGCGTATGGGCGAAAAGGGTGCTGACCTTGTCAAATCCCTGTTCAATATGGGCTCGATGGTTACCGTCAACCAGACGATTGATCAGGATACAGCGGAACTGCTGGTTGAAGAATTCGGCCATAATATCGAGCGTGTGTCCGAGGCCGATGTCGAAATCGATACCGAAAAAGATGTTGATCCGGAAGAAACGCTGAAGCCGCGTCCTCCCGTGGTAACGATTATGGGCCATGTTGATCATGGTAAAACATCGCTGCTCGACGCCCTGCGCGGAACCGATGTCGTTGCTGGCGAAGCAGGCGGGATTACGCAGCATATTGGCGCTTATCAGGTCAAGATGAAATCGGGCGACAAGGTTACATTCCTTGATACGCCGGGCCACGAAGCCTTTACCAGTATGCGGCTGCGCGGTGCGAATGCGACCGATATCGTGATTTTGGTGGTGGCGGCTGATGACGGCCTGATGCCGCAGACGATCGAGGCGATCAACCACACCAAGGCGGCCGATGTGCCGATGATTGTGGCGATCAACAAGATCGACAAGGAAGGCGCGGATCCCATGCAGGTGCGCACGCGTCTGCTGGAACATGAGGTGATCGTCGAGGAAATGTCTGGTGACGTGCAGGATGTTGAGGTTTCTGCACTGAAGAAGACTAATCTCGAGGAACTGATTGAGAAGATCCACTTGCAGGCCGAGCTGCTTGAACTCAAAGCCCGCCCGGATCGTCCGGCCGAGGGCATTGTGATCGAGGCGAAGCTCGACAAGGGACGTGGGCCAGTGGCCACGGTTCTGGTCCAGCGCGGGACGCTGAAACGCGGCGATATCTTCGTTGTCGGCTCGCAAACCGGTAAGGTTCGGGCGATGATCGACGACAAGGGCGCACAGCCCAAGGAAGCCGGTCCGTCGGTTCCGGTCGAAGTGCTGGGTCTGTCCGGCGTTCCGTCTGCCGGTGACAAGCTCACCGTGGTCGAGAATGAATCACGCGCGCGCGAAGTCGCAACCTATCGGGCCGAGCAGGAGAAACTGCAACGCACAACACAGGCGCCGACGAGTCTGGAGAACATGTTCTCTGCGGCGGCGGACAGCGCGGTTGAATTCCCGCTGCTGGTGAAAGCCGATGTGCAGGGCAGTACCGAAGCTATTGTGCAGGCGCTGAACAAGATATCCAATGACGATATCAAGGTCCGTATCCTGCACAGCGGCGTAGGCGCGATTACTGAGTCTGATGTGACTCTGGCGAGTGCCAGCAAGGCGCCGATTATCGGCTTTAACGTGCGGCCTAATGCGAAAGCCCGTGAAATTGCCAAACGCGATGGAGTGCGTCTGAAATATTTCGATATCATCTATGATCTGACCGATGAAATCCGCGCCGAAATGGCCGGTGAGCTTGGTCCAGAGAAGATCGAGAATGTCATGGGCCGCGCCGAGGTCAAAGAGGTGTTCAAATCGGGCAAGCGCGACAAGGCCGCTGGTCTGTTGGTCACCGAAGGCACGCTGCGCAAAGGTCTGTTCGCACGGCTTACCCGCGAGGATGTTATCGTCAGCAAGACGACCATCGCCTCGCTCCGTCGCTTCAAGGACGATGTTGAGGAAGTCCGCGCCGGTATGGAATGTGGTGCGGTGCTCGAGGACACCAACGACATCAAACCGGGCGATATGCTGGAAGTCTTTGAGGTTGAAGAGAAAGAACGCGTTCTTTGACGGCGGATCAATCCTTCTGGGGGACAGAAATGGTTGAGGCGCTGAAGCAAGAAGACGTGCTGGGTTTTAAGCGCCCACCCTGTTCCGAAGCGGTAAACGCCGTGATACTGGCGGCGGACACGGAAACCGGCGCTGTCCGGATGCAGTTTGATGCACCGCAGGCTTTTACGAGCCCACGAGGCACCATTCAGGGCGGCTTTGTCGCGGCGATGGTTGATGAAGTGATCGGCATTCCGGTGCTGGTAAAATCCGGTGGTGAGAATGCACCGCTTACACTGGATTTGAGCGTGACCTACATCAAACCGGTTCTGCCGGGGCGTGTTTACGGAGAAGGGCAGATTGTCCGCGTGGGACGATCAATCGCTTTTCTCGAAGCGCAACTCTATGATGAGGCGGGCGCGCTATTGGTGAAGGCCACATCTACGGCTAAGGTTGGACCGACGATAAAGTAATGGCAAAATATAACGACACATCTCCTGAAGGCCGCTCAGTGCGGCTCTTGCGCGTGGGTGAGCAGGTTCGGCATATCTTGTCGGAGCTGCTGATGCGCGGGGAAGTGCATGATGATGTGCTGACATCTCACTCGGTCAGCGTCACCGAGGTGCGCATGTCTCCGGATTTGCGCCATGCCACGGTATTTGTGAAACCCTTGCTGGGCGCGAATGAGGCGGATGTGCTCAAGGCGCTGAAAACCAACACCGCCTATTTTCAGAAGCAGGTCGCCAGCCGGGTAAAGATGAAATATGCCGCTCGGCTTAAATTTCTCGCCGACGAGAGCTTTGACGAAGCGGCGCACATCGAAAATTTGCTGAACAATCCGAAAGTTGCCCAGGATTTGGGTGACGACCAGAGCGAAGAATAGTAAAAGCACATTTTCGCAATCCTGAACTTGATTCAGGATATCATTGCGGGTCATATGGTTAACAGAGATTCTGGAACGATTTCAGAATCATGGGTTTAGAGACTGATTATGGCCAAACTCTATTTCTACTACAGCTCGATGAACGCGGGCAAATCAACCACATTGCTGCAGGCGGATTTCAACTATCGCGAACGCGGCATGCGCACGATGCTGTGGACGGCGGCGCTGGATGACCGCGAGGATGCCGGTTGGATCAACTCGCGTATCGGTCTGAAGAAAAAAGCCCATCTGTTTGAAAATGAAACAGATATGCTGGCAGATATCAGCACGCAACATGAAGAGAATACCCTGGATTGCGTGCTGATCGATGAAGCCCAGTTCATGACCAAGGACCAGGTCTTCCAGGTGGCGTTGGTCGCGGATCAATTGCGCATTCCCGTTCTTGCCTACGGCCTGCGTACCGATTTCCAGGCGGCTCTATTTCCCGGCAGTGCGCAATTGCTAGCCATTGCGGATGAGCTGGTCGAAATCAAAGCGGTCTGTGAATGCGGCAGTAAATCGACGATGAACATGCGTGTCGATGAAGAGGGCAATCCTGTGCTGGCTGGCCAACAAACGGCCATTGGTGGCAACGAGCTATATGTCGCGCTGTGCCGCAAGCATTTCATGGAAAAACTCAATGGCTGACCTGTCGGCGGTACTGGAGGAATTTCCGGTACGTCTGGAACCCCTGGCGGAACATCATATCGAACCGCTGCGTGCCGCCTGTGCGGAGGATCAAGAAATCTGGGATATCTACCCGGTTTCGATGCTGGATGAACATTTCGACGAGGCTATGAAAGCCTTTCACAATACAGACAATTGGGTACAGTTGGCGGTGATCGATACAGAATCCGGCAAGCTGGTGGGTATGAGCAATTATATCAATCCTGATCCCAACACCAAAGTCACCGAAATTGGCGGAACCTATATTGCGCCTTCGGTACGCGGCAGCGGATTTAACGATGTCATGAAGAAGCTGATGATCGATCATGCTTTTTCTTGCGGCTTTTCCCGCATCGAATTTCGCGTCGATACCCGCAACAAACGCTCCATGGCGGCGGTGCTGAAGCTGGGCGCCAAGCACGAAGGGACGCTGCGCAAAAACCGGATTACCTGGACTGGCTTTATTCGCGATACGGCTGTATTTGGCTTGCTCCAAGAGGAGTGGGCAAACCGGTAATGACAGATGATGTGAACGGCTGGGTGCAGTCAGCCGACGCGTGGATTGCTTCCGTCGGCGAGCAAGGCGACTGGACCCGGCGTACATTTCTGGACGCCGTTATGCTTGACCGTGGGGTTGCTATTGGCGGGCGGTTTCTCGATGTGGGGTGTGGGGAAGGACGCTTTGTCCGTATGTTGCAAGATCGCGGCATGTCCGGATCGGGCATCGATCCGGTGCCGAGCCTGATTGAAACGGCCCAGAAACGCGATCCAGAGGGCGATTATGCGATTGGCTTTGGTGAAAAACTGGCCTTTGATGAAGCCAGTTTCGACCTGACTATCGCTTATTTGTCGCTGATCGATATTGAAGATTATCGCACGGCGATTGCAGAAATGGCGCGCGTGACTAAGCCTGGTGGTTCCTTGCTTATCGCGAATCTGACCAGCTTTTTTACCGCAGGTAAATGGAGTCGTAGCCTGACAGGCGCCGCAAAAAGCTTTCAGATGGATGATTATTCCAAGGAGCGCGCTACCCGCGAAAAATGGGCAGGCATCGACATCCTAAACTGGCATCGCCCGCTCAGTGCCTATTTCGAAGCTTTCCTCGGCAACGACCTGCAGCTGACGCATTTTTCAGAGCCAACGCCGCCGCCAGTCGATGATGCGAAGCATGACCGCTATACCCGTGTGCCCGGGTTTCTGGTTATGGAGTGGAAGAAGTCGACTCAGGGAAGGTAGATTTAATTTACCCGGGTATATTGACTCGATTATTATCGGGGTATAAATGCACGTCCGAAAGGATTGACCATGACCACCTATACAGCATTTTCGGAAGCAAACTGGTTGGCGACCGGATCTCGCTCTGAGATTATTGACACCTTGCGCGCTTTGCCTGCGGTTAAGCGGAGTTCGGACATTTTGGTTTTCGATGACGAGACCGGTAATCAGATAGACTTTGATTTGCGGGCTAACAATGAAACAGAAGCGCCGACCAAACGGGGGCGGCCAAAACTTGGCGTGATTTCAAAGGAGATCACGTTGCTTCCGCGGCATTGGGATTGGCTGGGAAAGCAATCCGGCGGGGCATCGGCGACATTGCGCCGATTGGTTGATCAGGCGCGAAAAACTGGTGTGGACAAACGAAAAGGACAAGATGCCGCTTATCATTTCCTGACGGTGATTGCAGGAGATTGGCCGCAATTTGAGGAAGTGATACGGGCGCTTTACGCCGGTGATCGGGAACGTTTTGAATTGCTTTCCAAGCAATGGTCGGCTTCGGTCCGCGATCACGCTATCGGTCTGGCATGGCCGAATCCCTGATGCTTTTTTCCAGGAATTATTCTTGAAACACCATGGCTGGATCATTCTCGACAAACCGCTGGAGCTGGGTTCAACTCAGGCCGTTGGTGCGGTGAAGCGTAACCTGCGCGAAGCGGGGCTGCTCGGGAAGGGCAAGGACAAGACCAAGGTTGGTCATGGCGGGACGCTGGATCCGCTGGCGACCGGGGTCTTGCCGATTGCCATAGGCGAAGCGACGAAGCTTTGCGGGCGGATGCTGGATGCTTCGAAAATCTACGAATTCACGATTGCCTTCGGTAGCGAGACCGAGACGCTGGATGCGGAGGGAGAGATTTCCGAAACTTCCGATCATCTTCCCACATTAGCGGAGGTAGAAGCGATATTGCCGGAATTTACCGGGGTCATTGATCAGATACCGCCGAAATATTCCGCTCTGAAAATTGATGGCAAGCGGGCCTATGATCTGGCGCGGGCTGGCGAGGCGGTTGAGATGAAGATGCGGAGTGTGACGATATATTCCCTGGAAATTCGTCATCCTGAACTTGATTCAGGATCCAGAGCATCAAGCGCAAGCGTTAGCGAAAACTCGCCCTGGATTCCGGATCAAGTCCGGAATGACGTTGTGCAAGAAGTGACCCTCACCGCCAATGTTTCGAAAGGTACTTATATCCGTTCTCTCGCGCGCGATATTGCCCGTGCACTGGGCACCGTCGGCCATGTTGCGATGTTGCGCCGGACCAAGGCCGGGCCGTTTACGCTCAAACATGCGATTTCACTGGACAAACTCAATGAAATTGGTAAGGGCGCGGACATTAAAGATTATCTCTTGCCGCTTGAGGCGGGGCTGGACGACATCCCGGCTTTCGACCTCACTCCTGATCAGGCGAGACTGCTTCGGCAAGGCCAAGTGCTGGACGAACAGGATTTGATCGGGAACCCCGCCATAAACGGGCTTTTCTTAGCGACCGAAGACGGAAGTCCGGTTGCGCTGGCAGAGCTTGTTGATGGGATCGTAAAGGTCGTTCGCGGGTTTAATTTGTAAAGATGTTCGAAGGAAAAATAAGAATATGACGATTACAGCAGAAAAAAAGCAGGAACTGATTGAAAAATTCGCCCAGACAAAAGGCGATACCGGTTCCCCGGAAGTACAGGTTGCAGTCCTTACCGAGCGTATTGTGAACCTGACCGAGCATTTCAAAGGCCACCACAAAGATAACCACTCCCGTCGTGGTTTGCTGATGATGGTCAACAAGCGTCGCAGCTTGCTGGACTATCTCCGCAAGAAAGACGCGGCCCGCTATTCCAAGTTGATTAAAGACCTTGGTCTCCGGAAATAAGAGTTTCGAAGACGGCCTCCATGCGGGGCCGTTTTCTTATTGGGCGTTGCAGCAATAAGGCGGCAATGCTTCACACCAGGGGCACAAATGACCCCGAACCGTTGTTCAGCCGGATTGCTGGACACATGAAAGCCCCCGCACTGCATAGGGCAGGCGGGACAAAGGAAAACAAGAATGTTTGATGTAAAGAAAGTTGAAATGGAGTGGGGCGGACAGACCCTCACTTTGGAAACGGGCCGTATTGCCCGTCAGGCTGATGGCGCGGTACTCGCGACTCTCGGCGAAACGGTTGTACTCTGTGCAGTTACCGCCGCTAAATCGGTACGCGAAGGACAGGATTTCTTCCCGCTTACCGTTCACTATCAGGAAAAATTCTCAGCCGCTGGTCGTATTCCAGGCGGTTTCTTCAAGCGCGAAGGCCGCGCGACGGAAAAAGAAACGCTGACATGTCGTTTGATTGACCGTCCTTGCCGTCCGCTGTTCCCCGAAGGTTTCTACAACGAAATCAACGTGATTTGTCAGGTGATGAGCTATGATGGCGTCAACGAACCTGACATTCTCGCCATGGTTGCAGCGTCCGCTGCGCTGACCATCTCTGGCGTTCCCTTCATGGGCCCAATTGGTGCGGCTCGTGTGGGTTACAAAGAAGGCGAATATCAGCTGAACCCAAGCATGGACGAAGTCGCCGAAGGTGATCTCGATCTGGTTGTTGCCGGTACACAGGGCGCAGTAATGATGGTGGAATCGGAAGCGAAAGAGCTTTCCGAAGAAGTCATGCTCGGTGCTGTAGATTTTGCTCATAACGCTTGTAAAGACGTTGCTGGCTTGATCATTGATCTGGCGGAACAGGCTGCGAAAGAGCCTTGGGAGCTTGCTCCAACCGAAGACAATAGCGCGATGAAAGAAGACCTGCGCAAGTTGGTAGGTGATGATATTGCTGCTGCTTACAAGCTGACCGATAAATCAGCGCGTTCAGATGCGTTGAATGTCATGCGTGACAAAGCCAAAGAGAAATATGCCGAAGAAGACGGCCAGACCCAGATGACTGCCGGTAAGATGGTCAAGAAACTGGAAGCTGAAATCGTTCGCGGCGCGATCATCAAAGACGGCACCCGTATTGATGGCCGTAAGCTTGATCAGGTTCGCCCGATTGAAGCCATGGTTGGCTTGTTGCCACGGACCCACGGTTCGTCCTTGTTCACCCGTGGTGAAACGCAAGCAATTGTGACCACGACACTGGGCACCAAAGACGCCGAGCAAATGATCGATGGTCTTGACGGTTTGAGCTACAGCAATTTTATGCTGCACTATAACTTCCCGCCTTATTCAGTTGGTGAAGTTGGTCGTTTCGGATTTACCAGCCGCCGCGAAACCGGTCACGGTAAGCTCGCATTCCGCGCGCTTCGCCCGGTATTGCCGACGGTTGATGATTTCCCTTACACCATTCGTGTTCTGTCCGACATTACCGAGTCTAACGGCTCTTCTTCGATGGCAACCGTCTGTGGCGGCTCGCTGGCGATGATGGACGCTGGCGTGCCTTTGGCAAGCCCGGTTTCCGGTATTGCGATGGGCTTGATCCTTGAAGGCGAAGACTTCGCTGTTCTCTCCGACATTCTCGGTGACGAGGATCATCTCGGCGATATGGACTTCAAGGTTGCTGGTTCCGAAAAAGGCATCACCTCTTTGCAGATGGACATCAAGGTAGCCGGCATTACGCAGGAAATCATGAAGTCTGCTCTGGAACAAGCCAGCGGCGGCCGTGCGCATATCCTGGGTGAAATGTCCAAGGCGCTTAGCAGCACGCGTACGGAAATGTCTGAGCATGCTCCGCGTATCGAAACGCTGCAGATCAACAAAGAGAAGATCCGCGACGTTATCGGTACCGGCGGTAAAGTGATCCGCGAAATCGTTGCTGAAACCGGCGCGAAGGTCGACATTGACGATGAAGGCCTGATCAAGGTTTCTTCCTCCGACAAGTCGCAGATTGACGCGGCTCTGAAATGGATCGAAGGCATTGTGGAAGAGGCCGAAGTTGGCAAAATCTATGATGGTAAGGTTGTGAACCTCGTCGACTTTGGCGCATTCGTGAACTTCATGGGTGGCAAAGACGGTCTCGTCCATGTCTCTGAAATCAAGAATGAGCGTGTCGAGAAGGTTGCTGACGAACTGTCCGAAGGTCAGGAAGTTAAGGTCAAGGTTCTCGAAATCGATCAGCGCGGCAAGGTTCGCCTGTCGATGCGGGTCGTTGATCAGGAAACCGGTGAAGAGCTGGAAGACACGCGTCCTCCACGCGAAAGCAAACCACGCGGTCCGCGCCGGGATGGCGGCGGTGGTCGTGGTCGCGGACGTGACGGCGGCGGCGGCCGTGGCCGTGGCCGGAACAACGATGGTCCTAAGGATGAGGGCGGCGATATTCCATTGCCAAGCTCGATCACTGAAGACTAGGCCTTCTGAAAGATTGCATGAAAAGGGCTCCGTGAAAGCGGGGCCCTTTTTTATGGAGTAGGCTGCAGTCTGATCAGGAACCAGGCTGCAATGGCGCTGACCAAAGCCAATAATGCGCCGACCCATGCGGCACGGGCAAAGCCGGCAACCAACGCGCCATTGCCGCCATCGCTGCTAACCAGGACAAACCCGAGCAGGGCGGTAGCGATGAGTCCCGCTGACCGGGATATCGCGTTGTTGATGCCCGAAGCGGTTCCGCCATGCTGGTCATCAACGCTTGCCATCACCGCTGTGGTCAGCGGCGCGACGCTAGCAGTCATGCCAAGCGCAATGATCATCAGCGCGGGAAATATATCGCGCCAATAGTGGATCTCGGTACCGCTCAACAGGCTGAAATAGAAAAATCCAGCCGCCACTATCGCTGGGCCGACGGTCAATATCATCCGGACACCAAAGCGGTCACTGAGCCCGCCAGCATAACGCGACAATATCGCCATGGTAAGCGGGAAGGGAAGGAGCGCAAAGCCGGTCTCTGTCGCCGAATAGCTCCCGGCGTTGATCAGTGTGAACGGCAAAAGCACCAGTAAACCGCCAAGCGCAGCATATAGAAACAGTGTCAGCATCGAGATCCCTGCAAAACTGGCGGTATTGAACAGATGGAGCGGCACCATCGCTTGGTCTTTTTTGCGTTTTTCGACGCGCAGAAACAGGATGATAGCCAAGACTGCAACGCTGGCTGCGAGCCATTTGATCCAGCGCGCGACACTGTCGTCGGGCAGCACTGTCAATGTCCAGACCAACGCTCCCAGTCCGATGGTGATCAAACTGGCCCCGCTCCAATCGAGGGGATGAGCTCTTGATGGCTGCTCGCGGTTTTCCGTGATCGCTCGCTGACCGATAATCAGCGCGATAATCGCCAGCGGAACGGAGATCGCGAAAGCCCAGCGCCAATTGGCCAGGTCAATCGCCCAGCCGCCGATAACGGGCGCAAGGGCTCCGGCGAAAGCGCCCATGCCAGCCCACGTGCCAATGGCCTTCCCACGCTCGCTCTCGCTGAAGCTGGTCGAGATAATGGCCAGACTATTGGGAGCGAGCAGCGCGGCACCAAGGCCCTGAACGGCACGCATGGCCAGCAAGAGGTTCAAACTGGGTGCAAAGGCACAAGCCAGAGTGGCCAGCGTGAACAGGATAAGGCCGGCTTGAAACATCAACTTGCGGCCATATTTGTCACCTAGCGCGCCGCCCAGCAGAACCAGCGCACCAACTGGCAAGAGGTAGCTGTTTATAATCCACTGCGCCCCTTGCGCCCCGGTGTTGAACTCTGCTTGCATGGAGGGCAGAGCGACATTGACAATCGCGCCCATGACGAACGCCAGGCTGGATCCCGCAATGGTGGCGACAAGAACACCGGTCTTATGTGTGCAATCCTTCTCCGCCGGCGAAAAGCCTATGCTTTCATCGCAGGGGGCGGGAAAGGCGGTTGTCACGCCCTTTCAGTCTGGGTTTTGGTTTGCTCTTTTTCTGCGCGCGGGTTCGAACAGCATTGCATGTCTGTCGTGATGGTGGGCACTTGGCTGTTATTCTGAGAAAGCGGGGCGGACTGGCTATGCGGGCGCTGCATCATAATATCATTCTGACTGTTCATCCTGCAGATATCAAGGGGCGGTTATGGCGCTAACAGATAGGCCGCGCCGATAATTAGGCTATTGGCGGGCAGGATATTAGTGGTTAAGGGAAGTGTTATGAAAAACATGATCATCAAAGCGGCTCTTTTGGGCCTGTCCGTTACCACTCTTTCGGCCTGTGCAGCACTTGGCGGTGGCGGGAATAGCGGTGCAGATACGCGCTATGTCGCACGCGACGTAAATACGCTCTATAACGCGGCGAAAGACCGGCTCGACCGCGGTCAATATAAGCTCGCAGCTGCCCTGTTTGACGAGGTTGAGCGGCAGCATCCCTATTCGCCATGGGCCCGCCGTGCACAGCAGATGAGTGCCTTCAGCTATTATGTCGCTGGTGACTATAACAAGGCGATCGAATCATCACGGCGTTTCCTGTCAATCCATCCGGGTAACAAAGACGCACCTTATGCTTATTATCTGATCGCGCTCAGCTATTATGAACAGATCAGCGATGTGACCCGTGACCAGAAAATTACCGAGCAGGCTCTGGCAACCCTTGGAGAAGTGGCCCGCCGCTATCCCAATAGCCGATATGCTGCAGACGCCCTGTTAAAGATGGATCTGGTCAACGATCATCTCGCCGGTAAGGAAATGGAAATTGGCCGTTTCTATCAACGGCGCGGCAAATGGCTGGCCGCAACCATTCGGTTCCGCACGGTCATTGAGAAATATGAAACAACTACCCACTCGCCGGAAGCCTTGATGCGGCTTACGGAATCCTATCTTGCATTAGGTATTCCTTCGGAAGCCAAGAAAAGCGCGGCAGTATTGGGCGCCAACTATCCCGGTTCAAAATGGTATGAGCGCGCTTATGATCTGGTCAACAAGCACGGCGCAACCTGATTTTGTGTAAATTGCCGCGATCCATGCTCATGGAGCGTTGCAGCTAAGATAAACGTGATTTAAGAGAGAGCTGTGCTGCAGTCTCTTTCCATTCGTGACATTGTTCTAATCGAGGCGCTGGACCTGGAATTCGGGTCCGGCCTGTCGGTGCTGACAGGCGAAACCGGCGCGGGCAAATCCATATTACTGGACTCTCTCGGCCTTGCTCTCGGCAATCGCGCGGATAGCGGATTGGTCCGACAAGGCACTCAAAAAGCCCAAGTAACGGCGAGCTTTGATACGCCGGCTAACGGCAGCAAACTGGCTGACTATCTCCAAGACAACGATATCGATGTGGAGCCGGGCGAACCATTGATCATCAAGCGTTCGGTCAAGGCCGATGGCGGAAGCCGTGCATTCGTCAATGATCAACCTTGTTCAGCGACGTTGCTGCGCGAATTGGGTAGCAAGCTGATTGAGATACATGGCCAGCATGATGATCGCGGTTTGATCAATCCCAAGGGGCATCGGACATTGCTCGACACTTATGCCGGTGCCGATGGCGCAAACGTCAGACAGGCTTTTGAAGGCTGGCAGTCTGCAAAAGCGGCTTTGGAAAAAGCGTTGGATGATCAGGAAGCGGCGGAGCAGGATCGCGAATATCTCGAACATAGCGTGGCTGAACTTTCCAAGTTCGCACCGCAACCGGGAGAAGAGCAGGAACTGGCTCTCGAACGCGCAACGATGATGAAGGGCGAGAAGCTGACCGGTGACCTTGAGGCGATCCGAGCAGCTTTTGACGGATCAAATGGGGGGCTGGCGTCTCTCAGGGCAGCGGCGCGGCGTCTGGACCGGATTTCGGAAGATCATCCGTTATTGGCAGAAGCTTTGCAGGCCATTGATCGCGCGGTGATCGAGGCCAGCGAGGCGGAGGAAAAACTCAATGACGCCGCCCATGCGCTGACCTTTGATCCGCAGCGGCTCGACGATATGGAAACGCGGCTCTTTGATTTGCGCGCTTTGGCCCGCAAACATCGGGTTGAGGGTGATGCTTTGCCGCAATTGCTGATCGATCTCGAAGCACGGCTATTGGCGATTAGCGACGGCGGCAAATCATTAGGGGTTCTGGAGGCAAATGTGAAAGCCGCCAAGCAGGCCTATGTTGATGCTGCGGAAGCGTTGCGGGTGAAACGGACCAAGGCAGCAAAGGCTTTGGATAAAGCCGTTGCCGGAGAACTGGTGCCTTTGAAACTGGACGCGGCGCGGTTTGAAACCCTGCTGGAGCCTTTAGAGGAAGACCGCTGGGGTGCGAACGGCATGGACCGGATCGAGTTTCTGATTTCCACAAATCCCGGCGCACCCTTGGCCCCGCTGGGCAAAATTGCGTCTGGCGGGGAATTGTCGCGTTTTATCTTGGCGCTAAAAGTTGCCTTGGCGGAAGAAGGTGGCGCCAAGACGATCATCTTTGATGAAGTTGATCGCGGCGTAGGCGGTGCTGTCGCCTCCGCCATTGGCGACCGGCTTTCCCGCCTGTCAGGCAGCGCGCAATTGCTGGTCGTCACCCACAGCCCGCAAGTGGCATCCAAGGGCAATGCCCATATGCTGATCAACAAAAGCTCCAACGGCACGGTATCGCGGACGGATGTCAACGCGCTAGATGATGACGGCCGGCGGCAGGAAATTGCGCGGATGTTGTCGGGCGCGGATGTGACCGATGAGGCGAGGGCGCAGGCGGATCGTTTGCTGGAGGGGGTTTGATGCGGTTCTGTCTCAAGCCCCTCCCTTTCAAGGGAGGGGTTGGGGTGGGATTTGGCGCAGCCAATATCATCCTGTGATGAAGGCATGATATCAACCTATTTCCTCCTGCGAAGGCGAGGGATTTTTATTGACTGACCGATTGATCTTGCTGGAACGCGCAAGGAAAATGCGGTGTAATCCAACGGAAGCCGAAAAACGCTTGTGGCGTCATCTATCAGCTTCACAGTTGGGCGGATATAAATTCCGCCGACAGGCAGTCATTGAGCAATTTATCGCTGATTTCCTCTGCCCCAAAAAAGCGCTTGTTGTTGAAATTGATGGTGATACTCATGATCAACTTCAGGATGCAAAACGTGATCTTCGATTGAGCCAGAAGGGTTTTCGCACTATCCGTTTTTCTAATCAAGAAGTGATGGAAAATATGGATGGCGTGTTAATGGCAATATTGAAAGTTTTGAACGATATGCCTGATCGATGGTCGGTATCCTCCACCCCAAACCCCTCCTCTAAAGAGGAGGGGCTCAAGTGAGATTATCCGAAGCCGAAGCAGCCAATGAACTGATGCGTCTGGCGAAGACTATCGCCAAGCATAACAAGCTCTATCACGCAGAGGATACACCGGAAATTTCCGATGCGGACTATGATGCGCTGGTGCGGCGGAATAATGAGCTGGAAGAGGCTTTTCCGCATCTGGTGCGCGATGATAGCCCCAACAAACTGGTCGGTGCGGCCGTGGCGGCATCGCCGCTTTCTAAAGTGGCGCATGAGCAGCGCATGATGAGCCTCGACAATGGTTTTTCAGATGAGGATATCGCCGAATGGCTCGCGCGGGTGCGGCGGTTTTTGAACCTGCCGGAGGGCGAGCCTGTCGCCGTGACGGCGGAGGACAAGATTGATGGTCTGTCCTGCTCGCTACGTTACGAGAAAGGCGAACTGGTTCTGGCCGCGACCCGCGGGGATGGCCAGATTGGCGAGGATGTCACCGCCAATGTACGGATGATATCTGACATCCCACAGACTTTGTCGGGCAATGCACCAGACGTCTTCGAAATTCGCGGTGAAGTCTATATGGCAAAAGCCGATTTTGATGGCCTTAACACGCGCCTGATGGACGAAGGCAAGGCGGATGCAGCGACGAAGAATGTCGCCTTTGATCCCGAAAAAATCCGTCAATTTGCCAATCCGCGCAATGCAGCAGCAGGTTCACTGCGGCAGAAAGATGCCAATATCACCGCCAAGCGTCCGTTGAAATTCTGGGCCCATGGTTGGGGCGTGGCAAGCGCCTTGCCTGGGGAAACGGCCTTTGACGTCATGACGGCAATCGAAAGCTGGGGGCTCCCATTGTCACCGCTGGTCAAACGATTTGAGACGCTGGGTGACATGCTGACTCATTACCGTCATATTGAGGCGGAACGCGCAGACTTGCCTTATGATATTGACGGAGTGGTCTACAAGGTTGACCGGCTCGATTGGCAGCAGCGTCTGGGCTTTGTGGCCAAGGCGCCACGCTGGGCCTTGGCGCATAAATTTCCGGCGGAGCGGGCGCAGACAACGCTAGAGAGCATTGATATCCAGGTGGGGCGGACCGGCAAGCTGACCCCGGTTGGTCGGTTGAAGCCGGTGACGGTGGGCGGCGTGGTCGTGTCTAACGTAACGCTGCACAATCGGGATGAGATTGAACGGTTGGGTGTACGTCCCGGCGACCGGGTGGTGGTTCAGCGTGCTGGGGACGTTATTCCGCAAGTGGTTGAAAACCTTACTCGCGATGAGCAGCGAGAGCCTTATGTTTTCCCCGACCATTGCCCGGAATGTAATAGCGAGGCGGTTGCGGAAGAGGGTGAAGTTGATGTCCGCTGTACGGGCGGTCTGATCTGTCCGGCACAGCGGTTCCAGCGGCTGGTCCATTTCGTATCCCGCGCCGCGCTCGACATTGATGGTCTGGGCGAAAAAAGCATCGCGGAATTTATCGATGCCGGCTTCATTGAGAGCCCTGCTGATATTTTCCGGCTGCATCAGCATCGCGGCGCCATATTGGCGCGCGACGGCTGGCAGGAAAAGTCTGTGGATAATCTGTTGGCCGCTGTGGAAAAGAAACGGTCCGCTGACGCCGCTCGCCTGCTATTTGGCCTGGGTATCCGGCATATCGGCGCGGTGACAGCGCGTGATCTGATGAAAAATTTCACGACGCTTCCCAGATTGGCCGAAATCGGGATGGCCGCCCGCGAGGATGAGGCGGTTCGTGAAGAGATAACCGCCATCGATGGTGTTGGGCCGACGGTCGCGCAGGCATTGGCGGATTTTTTCCATGAGCCGCATAATCGCGCCGTCTGGGAAGACTTGCTCGGAGAAGTCACGCCTCCGGATTATATCGTCGAGACCAGGGACAGCGCTGTGGCCGGGAAAACCGTGGTCTTCACCGGTAAACTTGAAACCATGAGCCGGGATGAAGCCAAAGCGCAGGCCGAGGCTTTAGGGGCTAAGGCTTCGGGTTCGGTCAGTGCAAAGACCGACTTGCTTGTCGCCGGACCGGGTGCAGGATCAAAAATGAAGAAGGCCGCCGAACTCGGTATTGAAGTGATTGATGAGGCGGCATGGGCGGATATTGTGAAGGCGGCCGGATAAGCCGAAATTACGGGGACCATTTATGGCCAAGAAACAGGGAATATTGAAGCAGTTGGCCAAGGACCTGGAAGCGCCGCCGGAAGTGCGCCGTTTCGGTAGCGGCTGGCTCGCAGGTTTCTTCGCTGTCGTGATGGCCATTGCGGGGCTGGGCATGGTGCTAGCGTTGCGTTTTCCAGAATGGTTCGCCACGCCGGAATTGCAGGCGGTGAAGGACTGGACCGGTTTTCGAGGTGCGGTTCATCTGTTGCTGCTGGGATCCTATGCGCTGGCTTTGCTAAGCCTGCTGCTGCGCCCGCGCAAGTCACTCGGATTTTTTGCGCTTGCCATTGGCATAACCGCCGCGTTTCTGGGCGGTGCCAATGTGCAGCCGGAAGATACCAGGAGCTGGGGTATTTTCTTCGGGCTTGATTTCTTCATCGTCAATATGGTCGCCACTGGCCTGATGTTCGCACCGCTGGAACGGATATTGCCGCACAAGCGATCGCAGCGTCTGTTTCGTATCGAATGGCGAGAGGATCTGTTTTACTATCTGATCAGTTCGATGATGGTGCAGGCCTTGACCTTTTTGGCGCTCGCCCCTTCCAACGTGGTGGTTGCCAATACCAATAGCTGGGATGCTTTCCGGGCGATGGTTGCCTCTATCCCGTGGATCTTGCAGTTCCTGATCGTCTTGGTGCTGACCGATCTGGTGCAGTATTTCTTTCACCGGACGTTCCATCGCTGGCCGTTCCTTTGGGGTTTTCACGCCGTCCATCATTCCGCCAAATCGATGGACTGGCTAGCCGGCGCGCGGATGCATTTTATCGAGATCATATTGCTGCGCGGCATCACATCCCTGCCGATGATGACATTAGGTTTCAGCCCGTCGGTGCTTCAGGCCTATATCGCGTTCGTCTATATCTATTCGTCTCTGCTGCACGCGAATATCAAAGGTGACTTTAACTGGCTCGGGCACTGGATTGCGACGCCGCGCTTTCATCACTGGCATCATGGACTGGAACGCGAGGCCTTTGATGTGAACTTTGCGATCCATTTTCCTTGGATCGACAAGCTGTTCGGGACTTTCTATCTGCCGCCATCCAAATGGCCGGAAGGTTATGGGATACCGGAAGATGTGCCGACGGGTTATTTGAAGCAGTTCGCCTATCCCTTAACCCGCAAGAAACCCGATTATCAGGACTAGACGGGGCAAATGGGGGATCCGGCAAATATTGATATCGGGTGGCGCAGCGCCCTCATGCTGGCCGCTGCCCTGCCGGTTTATGCCAGCACGATATTCCTGTTGATCCGCAATATCGAGCGGCGTGCCAGCCTGTTTCTTGCTGCCACCCTGTTTGCCATTGCCTTTACGCTGACACCGCAGATCGTTGGCTATGCCGGCTTTTATGATGTCTGGCCGGGGCTGACTTTCTTTCCGTTCAATGCCAAATTATGGATCGCACCGCTTTTCTATCTCCATGCTTATTGCCTCATGCATGGCGGACCGCTGGGCTGGCGCAAATATTTGCTGCTGCCGGGACTGATCCAAACGGCCTATTATGTCTGGGCGTTTACCGCTCTCGGCGATTACAAAGCCAAATGGGCCTATAATGATGCGTTTCACGTGCCTTATGTGGTGCGGTTTGAAACCCTGTTGGTGATCATGTTCACAATCATCACAACCATTGCCGTTTTCCGGTTAATGACGCGCTATCGCCTCTATTTGCAAACCACCCAGTCGGCCGCCTCCGATTTTGATCCACGCTGGATTACAAGACTATTCGTCGTTGCAGCGATCGCTATTTTCCTGTGGCTTTTGATCGAGATTGTCGACGTGGCGATTATCCCGCTCAGCTATAATCAGGAATATCCCTTTCAGCTGGCGATCATGGTGATCGTGGCGGTCGCTGGGCTGGATGCGCTGTCTTCTATCCGTGAACCCTATCCGAAGATGAGCAACAGGCCTGCTGAACCGTCTACAGAAGCGGAGCAGCGTGACTGGGCAACCGAAGGACGGACGCTGGAACAAAAAGTTCGCCAGAACCAGTGGTATCTCGAGCCACGACTGAATATCCGCGATGTCGCATCGCGCCAGGCGAGCAATGAAAGCTATATCTCGCGTTCCCTGAATCAAGGCCTTGGTTTGACCTTCAATGCGTTTATCAACGGCCTGCGCGTCGATCATGCCAAGGATTTGCTCGGCAAAAGTGATGAGAATCTGATTCAAGTCGCCTTTGCTTCGGGCTTTAACAGCAAAGCCAGTTTCAATAGAGTTTTCAAGGAAATAGCGGGGATGACTCCGACCGATTATCGCAGGAACATGACTGGTTGAAACGTCTCAAAATCCGTATTTAGGGTCTCAATACAGCGATTGAGGCGCAGGCCCCACGATCTTCCATCATCTGTTTCTCATGCCCCGGCCCGATGTCCGGTGCTCAGAAACTGATGATAGATGGAGATTAGAATGTTCAACTCAAAAATGATTGCGACGACCGCTTTCGTAACCGCTCTGGCCTTGCCTAGTGCAAGTTGTGCTCAAAGCAAAAGCCAAGCACCCGAACCAGAATATGATGCAACCACAATGCTCACACCGACACAAGTCGCCAGTGATGTCGCATTGGCCGAAGAAGCTTATGAACGCATCCATCCCGGCTATATCCGTTACACCGATCCCGAAACGCTGAAAGCGGCGTGGGCCGCGATTACAACAAAGGCTGCGACCCAAAAGGGTATGACCATTGGTGATTTCTATTTAGAAATTCAAAACGTCCTGACGCTAATCCGCTGTGATCATACCAAAGCCGAGCTGCCAAGCCAGCTCGCGAAAGAGCGTAATGTCACGCCGGTCTATCTGCCTCTGCGCTGGACGCTGATAGAGGATAGGGCAATTGTTACCATACCAGCCGAAACAGGACTCAACCGGGGCGACGAAATACTCGCCATTGATGGTCGTCCGATTGCAGAGATGATCGCAGAAGTCGCCCCGTTGATCCCGGTGGATGGCTATACGGAGTGGTCAAGACGCTCAGGTGTCTCGGAATCTCTCGAGTTTCGGGGCGGGGCGATTGACCATTTCGGTGCTTTGCTCTGGGACATCAAACCATCGGCAACCGTTTCGATAGCCACTGCAGATGGCACAAAACGAGATGTCGTTGTTGATAGGATCATCCACAAGAAATGGACGGCATTGGGCAAACTGGCCGATGACGCTCCTGCTGCCAATTTCAAGGACGCGATAGGGTTTGAACGACTGGGAAACCAAAGCGCATATCTCAAAGTAGATACTTTCGTAAACTATCGTGACCCGGTGAAACCGAAGGCCCTGTTCGATCCGATTTTCGATGCTCTCAAAGAAGAAGGACGTGAAAACCTGATACTGGATCTGCGAGAAAATGGAGGCGGATCAACGGATGCGCAACGGGCACTGACATCTTATCTTTTTGACAAGCCCGTAAAACTGGCGACCGACGCCAGAGTGAAAACTCTGAACCACAAAGGACTAGAAGAGCATTTGTGGACATGGGACAAACGCGCGATCAATCCCAGTGCCTTGGGATTCAGGAAAAATGACGATGGAACCTACTCGCTGCGGTCTTTTGTGGAGGATCTGATAAAGCCAGTTAAGCCTGCGAAAAACGGATTCAGAGGCAAGCTAATTGTGCTGACCAGCGATAGTAATAGCTCGGCAAGCGCGACTTTGGTCGCATTGTTGAAAGGCAGCGAACGGGCGATATTGGTCGGGGAAAAAACCGGCGGCAGCCCCGATGGCAACACCGGTGGATTGCAGTTTACGTTGACGGTTCCCGAAAGCCGCGTGCGAATGCGGATCCCGATGATCCGCTACTTCAATGATCTGAAAGGCTTTGAATCTGGACAGGGTATCATGCCTGATAAGGTCATTCCGTTATCTGTAGATGCTTTTCGCGCCGGATCGGATCCGGCTTTGGAAGCCGCCAAAGCGTTGGTTAAGTAAATAGGGCGACTGATGTTTTGCCCCCAATCCATCAGTCGCCCAGGGTCCCCACCCGAACTCTAAAAAATTTGTGTCCAGCTGAGTAATAACCAAGGCGGCTGACGGAATTTCCCCCGACCGTCAGCCGCCCTGGTCCCCACCCCAACTCTAAATCACGTCCTCGCTGCGGCTTCTTTCACCGCCAATTCTTTCACCCCGAAGCCGCCTTCCTTATTCTCGGGAAAAAGCGGCCAGGCGAGTTGTTGTCCAACAGTTGCAGGCGCAAGATTTTCAACGCCATAGCTCTCGGGATAACGGCGTGTTATTTTTGCCGTTCCAAACAGAATATCCCAAAAGAATAAAAGGTTACCATAATTGCCCTTATAGTTTGTCGCCCCATCTTCCATATGACGTCCGTGGTGGGCGTGGTGGGTTGCGGGTGTCGAGATTGTTCTCTCCACCAGCCACATTACCGGAGATAGCCATTTGATTTTGTAGAGCGGTTCATCCCATGCAACGTCACTATGCGCTGCTATAATCACGGTCATTTTTACGGAGATGAATCCGACATAGACCCAGCCGAGACCAAGGTAGATGAGTATGCCTGAGAACCAGATGCTGGGCATCAGAAAATAGTAGAAAATATTGTTCCGGTAGACCAAACGGATGCTCATATATTTCGCATCATGATGCGCGCGATGCAGATTGTATAGAAACGGGATGCGGTGCGAGAGCCGGTGCATCCAATATTGAGTCATATCATCGAAAATGAGGAACAGTGCGATCGCCGCGACCAGCGGGATGCTCGCAAGCGCACCTGCCCATTGCGGAGCAGCCGCGCCCATTAAAAATTGCGCTGAAACTATAATGAATGGCTGGGTAAGCAGCGTCAGAACCAGTGATCCGACAATCTCGACTATTGCGTCTTTGCGGGTTTGATCAGGTTTTTTGAACAAATTTGTGCGAAATAATTCCAGCAGCCCAAAGAACAGGAATGTTCCAAGAATCGCATAGATTTCTGGTCGCACTGATTAATTCCCCTGGTGACACTGGGCTTGAATTCGGTAGCCTGTTATCAGATAGCTGAATTTGGAAATGCTAAGAGGTTTGCAATTGGTCGATTCACGCCATCTTTCTGGATCCGTTTTCAGCGCCGCTGGTTTTGTAACCGCGCTACCGGAGAATATTCGCGAGCGTTTACTGGCACATGGCCGTTCCCGTTGTTTTGCTAAAGGAGAGTTGATTCAGCAACGCGGCGATCCGGGCCGGGAATTTTGGTATATCCTCAGCGGCTCCGTACAGATTGGCCGTTTCTCCGTAGACGGCGAGTTAACGCTCTTTGCACTTCTCGGCCCAGGAGAGAGCTTTGGAGAACAGGCTTTTTTGGGTGAATTTCCGCGTTTGGTAGATGCCATTGCCGGTACCGAAACAAAGCTGATTCAAGTTGGCGAGAAAGAATTGGAGGCCGCTATTGCGTCGGATCCAAGCGTCGCGAGAATATTGCTCAAAGCAATGGCGCATATGGTGCAACGCGGCTTTGATTTGGTCGAAGCGGGACGAAATCTGTCGACCGTCGACCGGGTTGCGCAGACCTTGTTGCGACAATGTAATGAAGGGGATCGCAATGTCACGATAACCGTAACTCAACAAAGCCTTGCTGATCTTGTCGGCGTTTCACGAGTGTCGCTGGGGAAAGCCCTCGACAAAATTGAGCAGTCGGGCCTGATTTCTCGTCGATATGGCCGGATCATTGTGAGGGATCGGGACAAACTGTCCCGCTTGCTTGGAGGCTAGTTCTCTGTTCCTGATTCCAAGAACCAGCGCATGGCACCGCCTTGAAAAGGGGTCCAAATTCCGGTTCTGATGCCAGCTTGTCGCAAGACATCGCTGGTCCAGCTATTGCATGTATAGAATGCATTATAGTGACCGCGGGATTTATAGAATAAGTCATATTTCCCATAGCCTGGCGAGGGAATGGAATGGCCAGTCTCATCGCGCACGAAGCGTAGCTTGATCGTCTCAATAATCGAACGATATTCTGCTTCGGTGACTTTGAAACTGCGGCGATAATGGGGATAAGCCTGTGGATAATTCAGGTGATAAACATGCAGCAACACATCACTGCTGCCAAAAATGGCGCTAGCTGCATCCTGAAACCGTAAATCCTGCCAATGCTCTGTGTTCCGATAAACGCCTTCATGACCCCAGCCGACAAGGATGTGGCTGCCATAATCAGACGGCTGACTAAGATGCTCAGGCCGTACCAGTTCGCTCCAGTCATACACCTCACTCTGAATGGGCATGATGATGCCGGTATGGAGGCCATTGGTTTCGATGAATAATTCTATGCCATCATCGGGGCTTTGCCAAAGTTGATTGGCGGGAAATATGCTGCCGAACAGGGCGGCAGTGAGATATAGCATGACTACCGCCGATATAGCTTTGGCGATGCGTTTGGGCCATTTCATTCGAGAAGTTGCCATTGAAACCTTTTCTGCTGTAGGATGTCCATATGTTGACAGCCCCCGACCCAGAATCCCATGTCTATGACAAGCCGCCGGCGCACGCAAATGCAGACTGGACGATAGACCAGAACTGGTCCGCTTATAGTGCAGAAGAGCACGCGACCTGGGACACGCTTTTTGCGCGCCAGAAGGAAATGTTGCCTGGGCGTGCGGCGCAGGCCTTTCTGGATGGCATTGACATCTTAAAACTGTCGAAGCCCGGCATTCCGGATTTTGAAGAATTGAACCACATCCTGATGGATGCAACCGGCTGGCAGGTGGTGGCCGTGCCCGGGCTGGTGCCGGATGATGTGTTTTTTGACCATCTCGCCAATCGCCGCTTTGTTTCAGGCAATTTCATCAGACGGCCTGATCAACTCGACTATCTGCAGGAACCCGATATTTTTCATGACGTTTTTGGTCATGTGCCGATGCTCGCGGATCAACGCTTTGCGGACTATATGGAAGCTTATGGTCGCGGCGGCCTTCGCGCGCTGAAATTTGGGACGCTCAAACAGTTGGCCCGGCTATATTGGTATACCGTGGAGTTCGGTCTGATTCAGGAAGCCGACGGTCTGCGGATATATGGGGCTGGAATAGTATCGAGCTATGGCGAGAGTGTCTTCGCGCTTGATAGCAAAAGCCCCAACCGCATCATGTTCGATCTGGAACGGGTCTTGCGCACTGAATATCGAATTGATGATTTTCAGCAAAATTACTTTGTTATTCCCAGTCTGGACGAGCTCTTGCGCGTGACTGTCGAAACCGACTTCAAGCCGGTTTATGAGAAAATTGCTGATCTACCGGACATTGCAATTGCCGATATTGTCGAGGGAGACGAGGCGCTGACCCGCGGCACGCAGGATCATCCTAGCGCACAATCGGACCAAGCCGTCATCGTCTAGCCGATCAGCATTCTCCGAAATAATCCGACGCCAGCGGCGACCGGATCATATGTTGCGGCTTTCTGGCGCCATATTGACGTGCCTTGACCAGCGTCAGGCACGGCCACTGATTTTCCAGAAGGCTATGGCGTAGCCGAAATCCGGCTCGGATATAGCTATGCAAGACATCTGGGCGTTGGGTCTGCAGCAAACCGGCCAGGATCAAAACCGTGTTCGGCGCCGCTGCGGCTGCAATTTGCGGCGCTAAGGCGACAAGCGGTCCTGCCAATATATTGGCGATGATCAGGTCATATGGCGCGCGCCTGCCGATCGCCGGATGGTCCAGTCCGTTGCTGGTCTCCAACCTGACCACATTGGGAGCATTGCCAGTCCTGATCATGTTGACCGCAGCATTTTGAGTGCTGACTTCGACGGCGACGGGGTCAATATCACTGGCGATAATCTGCGCGGTTGGCCAAAGGTGACGTGCCGCAAAGGCAAGCAGGCCGGTGCCTGTTCCGACATCGATGATATTGTGATAATTTTGGCCCAGTCGTTTCAGCCGGTCGAGACTTTCCAGACAGCCCTTGGTGGTTTCATGATGACCCGTGCCAAAGGCCTGGCCGGCATCGATACAGATGTTGGTGACCTTGTTGTCCTCCAGCGGTGCGCTGTTTGACGTATGCACATAAAAACGGCCCGCGCGCAGCGGCTCCAGTCCTTGCTGGCTGAGCGTGACCCAGTCTTCATCCTCAAGCTTTTCAACTGCCGGATCGAACTGGGACAGTTTGGCGGATGGCGACAGTTCGGCAATGTCCTTCAGAAACGCTGCATCGGGATTGAAGTCGCAATAAATCTCGATGACCCAGTCATCGGGAGTTTCGGGATCTGCTTCGCGGGTAACAATCGTCGGCACGCTGTCGGTCGAGCTAATAAAGAGATTGTCCTCGGATAATCGATCCGCCTCTTCGCGCGTGCAGGGCAGGGTGACCTTCCAGGTGTCGGTCAAAAGGCCAGATCCCGGCCAGAACCATTGCTATGCATTGGCCATCTCCAGCGCTTCATTCGCCTCCAGCCAGACCGCTTCATTCTGTTCCAGCTCTTCCTGAACCGACGCGCGCAATTTCATCAACTCGGTCATTGTCAGGTCGGCATGTTCTTGTTCCGCACTGGCAGGATCAAACATCGCGCGATCAAGGGCGGACAGTTTTTTTCCGAGCATTTCGATCTTCTTCTCGGCGCTACTGGCGGTTTTGCGCAGCTCCGATTGTTGCTTGCGCCGCTCAGCGGCCAGTCGGCGTTCTTCCTTGCGGTTGCCGCCGCCCCCGCCTGTGGCCGATTTGACCTCTTGATTCCGCCCCAACACAAAGTCGGTATAGTCGTTGAGCGACCCGGAAAATTCATTTGCCTTGCCACTATCGACCATGACCAGACGGTCAGCGGTCAGTTCCAGCATATGGCGATCATGGCTGACCATGATCACCGCACCGCTATATTCATTCAGCGCATGAACCAGCGCTTCGCGAGCATCGACGTCGAGATGGTTTGTCGGCTCATCAAGGATCAACAAATGCGGCGCATCGCGGGTGATCAAGGCCAGCGCGAGCCGCGCCCGTTCGCCGCCCGATAATTTACCGACCTTCATGGTTGCCTTGTCACCGGAAAACCCGAAGCGACCCAATTGCGCACGGACCGCACCCGGCTTTGCATCTTTCATCAGACGCGTCATATGTTCGAGCGGCGTATCGGTTGGGTCCAGCTCTTCCACCTGATATTGGGTGAAATAGCCAACGGTCAATTTGCCGGACTTGTTCATGGCGCCGGCCTTGGGATCCAACTGGCTGGCAAGCAATCGCGCAAGCGTGGTCTTGCCATTGCCGTTGCGTCCAAGCAGGGCCGTACGATCATCGGGGTCAAGACGCAGGTTCAGACCGGACAATATGATATTATCACCATAGCCGACGGCCGCATCATCGAGCGTGATCAGCGGCGGCTTGAGTTCGGCGGGACTGGGAAAATGAAAGCTGAGCGAGGGATCTTCAATTGCCGCTGCAATCGGTTCCATGCGGGACAGCGCCTTCACCCGGCTCTGCGCCTGCTTGGCGCTATGCGCCTTGGCACCCCAACGGTCGACAAAGGCTTGCAGCTTTTCACGCTGGGCGAGCTGCTTTTCACGGGAGGCCGCCATTTGCGCCTGGCGTTCAGCGCGCTGTTTCTCGAACGCGTCATAGCCACCGGGATAGAGCGTGGTCTTTCCACCTTGCAGATGCAGGATATGATCGACCACGTTATTGAGCAAATCCCGTTCATGGCTGATGACCAAAATCGTCGCCTGATAGCTGGTCAGGAAATTTTCGAGCCACAGGGTCGCTTCGAGATCGAGATGGTTTGATGGCTCGTCGAGCAACAGCAGTTCGGGCTGCGAAAATAACAGCGCGGCGAGCGCCACGCGCATGCGCCAACCGCCGGAAAAGCTGTCCATCGGTTGTTGCTGCGCTTCTTCGTCAAAACCCAGGCCGATCAGGATTTTCGCTGCGCGAGCAGGCGCGCTGTGCGCTTCGATCATATTCAGGCGCTCGTGGATTTCACCAATCCTGTCGGGCTCATCTGCCGTTTCGGCTTCTGCCAATAAGGCCGCGCGTTCCGTGTCCGCTGCAAGCACCGTGTCGAGCGGTGTTTCTGATCCAGCAGGGGCTTCCTGGGCGATATAACCCAAACGCGCGCCTCTCGGCATGTCCACGCTACCATCATCCGGCTCGAGTAGTCCGGCAATGGCTTTCATTAAGGTCGATTTGCCAGCCCCATTGCGGCCTATCATACCCACACGCGCACCGGGGGGCAGGGCGGCAGTTGCTCCGTCCAGAATGACTGTGCCGCCAAGGCGCACTGTAATGTTGCTAAAATTCAGCATGGCCGCTCGTTAGCGGAGCTTTGGGGATTCGGCTAGTGAGCGTGTTCGGGTTGTCCTTTGAACTTTCCATTATTTGAGAATGTCTGCTTTATCCCGAAAGCGGACGCTAGCGCACAATCAAAAAGCCCCGCCAGATTGCTCTGACAGGGCTTTGGGGTAAACTTGTTATATTGCTTAAGCGTAGCTAACTTTCACATTAGCTTTACGCTGACGACGCATCGCACCACCGATGGCACCAAAACCAAAGATCATAAATGCCCATGTGGCTGATTCAGGGACAGCCGCAACTTGATCAAAGTCTAACGAGGGTGTGAAAAAATTGCCTCCGTTATTCACTCCAGAAACATCGGCAGGTGCTGTTGTGACTTCAAATCGAGCTGCAAAAAATTGCCCGGCTCCAAGGGCATCGTTGACAAATGAAGTTACGTCAAAACTGCCAACTTCGCCTCCAGAATATATGGATGTATCGATCAACGTACCCATGAACCGATCCGACGTAGTGACGACACCATCGGCATCGCTTCCCACATAAAGACCGATTGATGATGGGGGTGAGTCGCCAAATAGTGAATCAAAATCCCAATTCAACGTAGCGTTAGAAACCGATGTTGCCCCGCCGAAACTGAAAATCGCATAGGGGATATCAATGAAGCCAGCTCTGTTTAGAGCGAAATTTCCGGAGCCCAGGCCGTCTTCAGCACCAACACTAAAAAAAGGTGCATTATCGATAATGACGCGATTGTCTTCGAGTATAGCAGTGGCGGCATGCGCTGGAACCGAAGTGAATGCTGTAGCGATGGCCGCTGTACCCAAAAGATACTTTTTCATATGTAACCCCTTATCTAGGCTGGTTTAGACAGCCTAAGGCTCAATGAGCCTATTAAATTTTTACGAACCCTAAAAAATAGTTAACATTCTGAATGATATTGAGCAACCGAGATTACGGCCAATCCTTCAGCGCCCCAATTCGGGACATCGGCATAGTGTCCGCTTTTGCGCCCTTAGCGGACACTAACGTCGCGACTGCAATTAGCCCGAAAGCGGACACTAGCTGGCTA